>CAVQGR010000013.1:0-201850 GCA_963712105.1 uncultured beta proteobacterium | reverse complement strand
GAAGCCGCCCTTGATCTTCGCCGCAAGGTCCTCAAAGCCGACGATGTCGGCGCCGGCAGCAGTCGCGTCCGCCGCCTTGTCGCCCTGGGCGAACACGGCGACGCGCACCGTCTTGCCGGTGCCGGAGGGAAGCACGACCGAGCCGCGCACCGTCTGGTCGGACTTCTTGGCGTCGACGCCCAGATTGACCGCGACGTCGACCGATTCGTCGAACTTGGCGATGGCGTTTTCCTTGACGAGATTCAGCGCCTCGTCAACCGGATAGAACTTGCTGCGATCCACCTTGCCGCGGACCGTCTTCATGCGCTTGGTGAGGCGCGGAGTCTTTTGTTCGGCCATGATCATTTCACTCCGTCAACCGTGATGCCCATGCTGCGGGCGCTGCCGGCGATCGTGCGGACCGCCGCATCCATGTCTGCCGCCGTGAGGTCGGGCATCTTGGTCTTGGCAATTTCCTCGGCCTGCGCGCGCGTGAGCTTGCCCACCTTGTCGGTGTGCGGCTTGCCGCTGCCCTTTTCCACCTTCGCCGCCTTCTTGATCAGGATGGTCGCCGGCGGCGTCTTCATGATGAAGGTGAAGCTCTTGTCCGCGTACGCCGTGATGACCACGGGGATCGGCAGGCCGGCCTCGAGCTTCTGCGTCTGGGCGTTGAACGCCTTGCAGAACTCCATGATGTTGAGGCCGCGCTGACCGAGCGCAGGACCGATCGGCGGGCTGGGATTGGCCTTGCCCGCAGGTACCTGCAGCTTGATGAAACCGACGATTTTCTTCGCCATTGATAGCTCCTATGTGGGTGCAAGCGGACGCGCTACGCGTCCTCCCCGTTGCAAAGCGTCAGGCCTTCTCGACCTGACTGAAATCCAGCTCGACAGGCGTGGATCGACCGAAGATGGTTACCGACACGCGCAGCTTGCTCTTCTCGTAGTTCACGTCCTCGACGTTGCCGTGGAAGTCGGTGAACGGACCATCCTTGACGCGAACCGCTTCACCGGACTCGAACAGCACCTTCGGACGCGGCTTTTCGACGCCTTCCTGCACCTGCCGGAGGATCGCATCGACCTCGCGCTGCGTGATCGGCGTGGGCCGATTGGCGGTACCACCGACAAAACCCGTGACCTTCGGCGTGCTCTTCACCAGATGCCAGGAGTCGTCGGTCATCTCCATTTCCACCAGCACGTAGCCGGGAAAGAACTTGCGCTCGGATATCGCCTTGGCGCCGTTCTTCATCTCGACCACTTCCTCGACCGGCACCAGAATCTGGCCGAAGAGGTCCTGCATCTCCGAGCGCTTGATGCGCTCGAGCAGTGCGCGCTGGACGCTCTTCTCGAAACCCGAGTAGGCGTGGACCACAAACCATTTCTTGCTCATCCGTCGGTCCTGCCTGTCAGCAACTTGATGATGTACGCGAGCGTCGTGTCGACCGCGAACAGAAACAGTGACATGACCGCGACAAAGACAAACACGATCGCCGTCGTCTTCATCGTCTCATTGCGTGTCGGCCATGACACCCGACCCGCCTCGGCCCACGCCTCCTGTGCAAAGGCAAAGAATTCCTTGCCGGGCGCCGACAGCCAGCCGACCGCCATCGCCGCAACCAGGCCGCCGAGCACCATCAGCACACGCAGCACCTGCGCCAACTCGGAAAAGTAGTAGTAGCCCCATACGCCGGCTACCACGCACCCCGCCGCCAAGAAAATCTTCAGTTTGTCCATGTCAGGAATCAGGAATCAGGAATCAGGAATCAGAGAACAACGCGTTTTCCTGCGCATCTCGATTCATGACTCCGCCTTCCGCATTCAACCTTTCGCTTCAGCTTCACTGTTTGCCGCCACCATCCAGACCCTGATCATTGATCCCTGATCCCTGAAGGTGGCAGGCCAGGAGGGAATCGAACCCCCAACCTGCGGTTTTGGAGACCGCCGCTCTGCCAATTGAGCTACTGGCCTTCTGATACCGGACTCGCGCCCTACTTGATGACCTTGGCGACGACACCGGCGCCGACCGTACGGCCGCCCTCGCGAATCGCGAAGCGCAGCCCCTCTTCCATCGCGATCGGCTGGATCAGCGTCACCGTCATCCCGATGTTGTCCCCAGGCATCACCATCTCCGTCCCCTCCGGCAGCACGCACGAGCCCGTCACGTCCGTCGTCCGGAAATAGAACTGCGGCCGGTAGCCCGGGAAAAACGGCGTGTGCCGACCACCCTCGTCCTTGCTCAGAATGTAGACCTCGCAGCTGAACTCGGTGTGCGGCGTGATCGACCCCGGCTTCGCCAGCACCTGACCACGCTCAACCTCCTCACGCTTCGTCCCCCGCAGCAGCACCCCGACGTTGTCCCCAGCCTGGCCCTGATCCAGCAGCTTGCGGAACATCTCCACGCCCGTGCACACCGTCTGCAGCGTCGGCTTCAGGCCCACGATCTCCAGATTGTCGCCAACCTTCACGATCCCGCGCTCCACCCGGCCCGTCACCACCGTCCCCCGGCCCGAAATCGAGAACACGTCTTCCACCGGCATCAGGAACGTGCCGTCGATCGCCCGCTCCGGCTGCGGAATATAGGTATCCAGCGCCTCCGCCAGCTTCAGGATCGAACCTTCGCCCAGATCCCCCTTGTCGCCTTCCAGCGCCAGCTTCGCACTGCCAATCACGATCGGCGTGTCGTCCCCGGGAAACTGGTACTTGCTCAACAACTCGCGGACCTCCATCTCGACCAGCTCCAGCAGCTCCTTGTCGTCGACCATGTCCGCCTTGTTCATGTACACGATGATGTACGGAACCCCAACCTGGCGCGCCAGCAGAATGTGCTCCCGCGTCTGCGGCATCGGGCCGTCCGCCGCGCTCACCACCAGAATCGCCCCGTCCATCTGCGCCGCGCCCGTGATCATGTTCTTCACGTAGTCCGCGTGCCCCGGGCAGTCCACGTGCGCGTAGTGACGGTTCTTCGTCTCGTATTCCACGTGCGCCGTGTTGATCGTGATCCCCCGCGCCTTCTCCTCCGGCGCCGCGTCGATCTGATCGTAGCCCTTCGCCTCACCACCAAACAGCTTCGACATCACCAATGTGATCGCCGCCGTCAGCGTCGTCTTGCCGTGATCAACGTGACCAATCGTCCCCACGTTCAGGTGCGGCTTCGTCCGTTGAAATTTGCCTTTAGCCATCGCTATCTCCAGCTTTTCCGTCGGTTTTTGCCTCCCGAATTCTCCAGCTCTGCCGGCGAATCGGGACTGACTACAGTCGGGCGCAGGCAAGGGTCTGGCTTCGACCCTCGTTTCCCACCCAAATTCTCAAGTATCCGGCTGTCGGTATTGGTGCCCATGGCGTGGATTGAACACGCGACCTCTCCCTTACCAAGGGAGTGCTCTGCCACTGAGCTACATGGGCGCTTAACAATCCGAGGTGCCGTGCGTCTTTCCTATTGTGCTGCCGTGCATTGGAGCGGGTGAAGGGAATCGAACCCTCGTCGTAAGCTTGGAAGGCTTCTGCTCTACCATTGAGCTACACCCGCCGAGAAAAATCCTTGGTGGAGGGGGAAGGATTCGAACCTTCGAAGGCAGAGCCGGCAGATTTACAGTCTGCTCCCTTTGACCGCTCGGGAACCCCTCCGCGCCTTACGACCGCAGAAACGCGCGATTCTAGCAGGTTTTCTCGAAGCTGGTCAAACGGCAGACGCCCGGCCCTCGATCCCGGGGAACCGGACATTCTATCATAATTTTCAATGGCTTGAATACCTGTTCGAGACCCGGATCTGCCATCGGCAATAATGTCGGCTTCCCGGCCCACAACTTCTCAAGGAGACGCCATGCCCTGCTGTCACGCCGATTTCGCCCTGCTGGAGGGCAGCGACCGCGGCTTCACGGTGGGAATGCCCACATTCACCTTTGGCGCCGGAGTTCTCGCCGAGGCGGGGCCACAGGCTGCAGAATTGGGCTTGCGCCGGGTCGCGGTCTTCACCGACCGGCGCGTCCGGGCGTCCGAGGCGTATGCCAGCGTCGCCGCCTCCCTTGTCGCGGCCGGTATCGACGCAGTGATCTTCGACGAGGTCGAGGTCGAGCCCACGGACGCATCGTTCCAGAACGCCTCGCGCTTCGCGCGCGAGGCGGCGGTCGACGGCTATGTTTCGGTGGGCGGGGGATCGGTCATGGATACCTGCAAGGCCGCCAATCTCTACGCCGCGCACCCGGCCGATTTCATGACCTATGTGAACGCGCCCATCGGCGCCGGGCAGAAGGTGCCGGGTCCGGTCAAACCGCACATCGCCTGCCCAACGACTTCAGGGACCGGGTCCGAGATGACCGGCATCGCCATCTTTGCCCTGCAGTCGATCAACGCCAAGACCGGCATCATCTCGCGCCGACTGATCCCGACCGTCGCCCTGGTCGACCCCGACGTGACCCGGACCCTGCCTTCGGCGGCGGTGGCCGCGACCGGCTTCGACTGCATGAGTCATGCGCTCGAGTCGATCACCGCGCGCGCCTATCCGCGCCGCTTGAGTCCGTTGCGCGGCGTCGACCGCCCGGTCTCCCAAGGCGCCAATCCCTTTTCCGACATGCTGGCGCGGCAGGCTCTGGAGAGCGTCGGCAAGTTCCTGGTGCGCGCGGTCAACGACCCCGACGATGCCGAGGCGCGCACCGAGATGATGTACGCGGCAATGCTGGCCGGCGTTGCCTTCAACGCCGCCGGTTGCCATCTGCCGCATGGCCTGTCCTATGCCGTCTCGGCCCAGACGCGCGATTGGCACGTCAACGGCTATCCGGAGGGCAAGTCGCTGGTGCCCCACGGCATGGCGGTGGTGCTCAACAATCCGTCGGTATGGCGATTCACCGCGCCGGCGCATCCGCAACGCCACCTGCACTGTGCCTGCTGCCTGGGCGCGGACACCCGCGGCGCCGCACCGGAGGATGCCGGCGAGGTGCTGGCGAAGCGGGTGATCGAGCTCATGCGGGCGACGGGCATGCCCAACGGCCTGTCGGCGCTGGGCTTCGGCCCGGGCGACGTCGACGCGCTTGCCACCGGCGCCGAGCCGCAGTACCGGGTGATCAGGAACGCGCCCGCCGACGTCGGGCGCGAGGAACTCAGGAGTCTGTTCGGATCGGCGATGCGGTACTGGTAATTACCGCATCCGGCTTGCCAGGATCGGTGGTGACGGCGCGTACCCGCGTGGGCTTCAGCCGCACTGCAAAGCTGCTGCCCTTGCCCGGCTCGCTGACGATCTCGAGTTCGGCCTGGTGCCGGAACAGCACGTGCTTGACGATGGCCAGACCCAGGCCGGTGCCGCCGGTCGCGCGCGAGCGGCTGCGGTCGATGCGGTAGAAGCGCTCGGTGAGCCGCGGCAGGTGTTCGGCGGCGATGCCGATGCCCGTGTCGATCACCGCAAAGACACCCGAGCCGTCCGGCTCGATGCGCCAGGACAAAGTGATCGACCCGCCTGACGGCGTGTAACGCACCGCATTGGACACGAGGTTGCCGAACGCACTCTTCAACTCGTCGCGACTGCCGGTCACGATCGCCGCGTCGCGAAGTTCCAGCGAGACCTGGTGCTGGCCGTGCGCCAGGCTTCTGGCGTCCGAGGCAACTTCCAGCAGCAGTGGTTCGATGGCGAAGTCATCGTCCACCAGCTGATTCTGTTCGCTTTCCAGCGCCGACAGGGCCAGCAGGTCGTCGACCAGCCGCTGCATGCTGTTGGCCTGCTCGGCCATCAACTGCATGAAGCGCTGCCTCTGCCGCTCGTCGAGTTCGAGTTCCTGCAACGTCTCGATGAAGCCGCTGATCACCGTCAGCGGGGTCTTGAGTTCGTGCGAGACATTGGCGATGAAATCGCGGCGCATCCGCGCCACCGCTTCCAGTCGCGTGACGTCGCGGGCGATCAGGAGCTTTTCCGCGATCCCGAAGGGCACGATCTGCAGCGACAGCGTGATGCCGGCCTCGCGCTGCGAATCGATGACGATGCCGTCCGCCTGATCCTCGGCTTCGACATAGCGCACGAATTCGGGCTGGCGGGCGAAGTTGACCAGCGGAGCGCCGATATCGCGTTCGACGTCGAGCCCGAGCAATGCCTGCGCCCGCGCGTTCGCCCACCGGATCCGATTGGCGCGGTCGAGCACAACCATGCCGTCCGGGATCGCCTCCGCGGCATTCTGGAAGCGGCGGATGGTGTGCGACAGGTCGCGCTCGGTCGCCGTCCGCGTCCGCGTGCGCCGGTGCAGCGCGGCGAACGCGCCGTCCCACGCGCCCGTACCTTCGGGTACCGTCGCGTCGAGCGGTCCACCCGCCCAGCGGGTCAATCGGTCGACGGCGCGCGCCTCGCGCAACCACAACGCACCCCAGCCCAGCGCGAGCGCGGGCAGCGCCCAGACCGCACCAAACAGCGCCCACAGCAGCAGCGCGCCGGCCAGCACCACGGCCGGCGGCAACATCCCCTGCAGCACGCGTGTCGTCGATTCGGACAATGCTTTCCCCGGCGTCAGGCCGGCAGCACAAGGCGATAACCAGCCCCGCGCACGGTCTCGATCAATCCGGATTCCCCGAAGGGCTCCAGCGCCTGCCGAAGCCGGCGGATGTGGACGTCGACCGTGCGTTCCACGATGTCAACGTGGTCGCCCCAGACCTGGTCGAGCAACTGGGCGCGTGTGTGCACGCGCTCCGGCCGCGCGAGGAAATACTGGAGCAAACGGAACTCGGTCGGACCCAGCGCGACTGCCCGGCCGTTGACGCTCACGCGGTGCGTGGTTGAATCCAGACTGAGGTGGCCTGCGGTCAGCACCAGTTGCGCAGCCTCGGGGGCGCGCCGGCGCAGAACAGCCTTGATGCGCGCCTTCAGTTCCCGCGGCGAAAACGGCTTGGTGACGTAATCGTCGACCCAGGCCTCGAGCCCGGCCACCCGGTCTGCCTCATCCGAGCGGGCGGTGATCATGATCACCGGCAATTCCCTGGTTCGCGGATCCCCGCGCAGCAATTTCGCCAGCGCCATGCCCGAGAGCCCGGGCAACATCCAGTCAAGCAGCAAAAGGTCGGGCAAGGCCTCCTTGAGCATCGCCTGCGCTGTCTCGGCGTCGCCGGCAGCGAGCACCCGATAGCCGTCATCGACGAGGTTGATCCTGAGCAATTCGACAATGGCCGGCTCGTCCTCGACGACCATGATGGTCGGCGTCATTCGTGATCGACCCCGGCGCGAATTTCCTCGGCGGTCGCGTGCCGCACATCCTTGCCCATCACCACCTGCACGACGGCCTCGGCGATGTTCTTGGCGTGATCGCCGATGCGCTCGATCGACTTGGCGATGAACACGATTTCCAGTGCGGGCGAGATCGTCCTCGGGTCTTCCATCATGTAACTGATGAGCTGGCGCATCACGGCGGCAAATGCGGCGTCGATCTCCTCGTCGAGGTCGATCACCTCGGTGGCGGCGTCGACATCGAGACGCGCGAAGGCGTCCAGCGCCAGCTGCAGCATCGCCTTCCCCCGCTCGGCGGCGCGGGCGACATCGAAATTCAGCACCTGCGCCAACCGTTGGTGGCCGGCGGCCTGGACCGCGCGGCGGGCGATCTTCTTGGTCTCGTCACCGACGCGCTCCAGATCGTTGACGATCTTGGTCACGGTCAGGACCATCCGCAGATCGATCGCCGCAGGCTGCCGCTTGGCGATGATCTGACTGCACTGATAGTCGAGGTCGACCTGCATCCGGTTGATCGCCCGCTCATCGGCCCGGACCTGATCGAGTTCCGACTGGTTTTCCTCGCCTTCGAGCAGCACGATGGCGCGGGAGAGCTGCGTCTCCACAATACCGCCCATGGTCAGGACGCCGCTGCGGATCGCTTCCATTTCGTTGTCGAATTGCTTGTGCGTGTGTTCCGTCATCTCGTCCTCCCCACCGCCTTCGCCTGCCTAGCCGAAGCGCCCGGTGATGTAATCCTCGGTTTCCTTGCGCCTGGGCTTGAGGAAGATCTGGTCGGTTTCGCCGAACTCGATCAACTCACCCAGGTACATGTACGCGGTAAAGTCCGAAACCCGCGCCGCCTGCTGCATATTGTGCGTCACGATGGCAATCGTGTAGTCGGCCTTGAGCTCGGTGATCAGTTCCTCGATCTTGGCGGTGGAGATCGGATCCAGCGCCGACGTCGGCTCGTCGAGCAGCAGCACCTCCGGCTTGACCGACACCGCGCGCGCAATGCACAGGCGCTGCTGCTGGCCGCCCGACAGCGCCATGCCGCTCTGCTTCAGCTTGTCCTTGGCCTCGCCCCACATCGCCGCCTTGGTCAGCGCCCACTCGACCCGCTCGTCCATAGCCCGCTGGCCCAGATTCTCGTACAGGCGAACACCAAAGGCGATGTTGTCGTAGATCGACATCGGGAACGGTGTCGGTTTCTGGAACACCATGCCGACCTTCGCCCGCAGCATGTTGAGGTCGACACCCGGTTCGAGGATGTTCTGCCCGTTGAAGCGAATCTCGCCCGTTGCCCGCTGGCCGGGATACAGCGAGTACATGCGATTGAGCGTGCGCAGCAGCGTCGACTTGCCGCAGCCGGATGGGCCGATGAAGGCGGTGACGCATCGCTCGGCGATGTCCAGACTGTTGTCCTTCAGCGCGTGGAAATCCCCATAGAAGAAGTCCAGATTCCTGATGGTCATCTTCGGCGCGGTCGGCGGGAGATCGGACATCGTCGTCTCCGGCCGCGCCTCCACTGCAGTCTGATTCATTCCATTTTCCTCAGCGCACGGTCGCCTGCCGGAATACCGAACGGGCGAGAATGTTGATTGCGAGAACAGCCAGCGTGATGAGCAGCGCGCCCGCCCAGGCCAGCGATTTCCAATCCTCGAACGGGCTCATGGCGAACTGGAAGATCACCACCGGCAGGTTGGCCATCGGCCCGTTCATGTCCGCGCTCCAGAATTGATTGTTGAGCGCGGTGAAGAGCAGCGGAGCCGTTTCGCCGGACATGCGCGCCACGGCGAGCAGAACGCCGGTGATGACGCCGCCGCGAACCGCCTTGAGCGTGACCAGCAGGATCACCTTCCACATCGGCGCACCCAGCGCGACGGCGGCCTCGCGCAGGCTGTTGGGCACCAGGTGCAGCATGTTTTCGGTGGTCCGCACGACCACCGGTATGGCGATCAGCGCGAGCGCGAAGGAGCCGGCCCAACCGGAGAAGTGCTGGGCCCGGGCCACGTACACCGTGTAGATGAACAGGCCGATCACGATCGACGGCGCGGAAAGCAGGATGTCGTTGATGAAGCGCGTGGCGCGGGCGAGCCAGCCGTCCTTGCCGAACTCGGCCAGATAGATGCCGGCAAGGATGCCGATCGGCGTGCTGATGAAGGTGGCCACGCCGACGATGAACAGGCTGCCGACGATGGCGTTCAGCAGTCCGCCCGCCGAACCCGGGGGCGGCGTCATCTGGGTGAACAGCGCCGGCGACAGCGCGCCGAAGCCCTTGTAGAACAGCACGCCGAGGATCCACAGCAGGAAGGCCATGCCGAAGGCCATGGTGGCGAGCGACATCACCAGGTTGAACCGGTTGATGAACAGGCGCTTGCGATAGTGCGTCGTCATCGGCGGCCCTCAGGTTTTCCGGCCCTCGCCCTTGGCGAGCTGGGCGACGAGCAGCCGCGACAGCGCGAGGACGACGAAGGTGAGCACGAACAGCACCAGGCCGAGTGCGATCAGCGAAGCACGGTGCACCGGGTCCGCCGCCTCGTTGAATTCGTTGGCCAGCGCCGAGGCGATCGAGTTGCCGGGCTCGAACAGCGACGCGCTGATCCGGTAGGCGTTGCCGATGACGAAGGTCACCGCCATGGTCTCACCCAGCGCGCGGCCAAGGCCCAGCATGATGCCGCCGATGACGCCGACCCTGGTGTAGGGCAGCACGATGTTCCACACCACCTCCCAGGTGGTCGCGCCGAGGCCGTAGGCCGATTCCTTGAGCACCGGCGGCACGATCTCGAACACGTCGCGCATCACCGAGGCGATGAACGGAATCACCATGATCGACAGGATCACGCCGGCAGACAGCATGCCGATGCCGTTGGGCGCGCCCTCGAACAGCGGCCCCAGCAGCCAGAAGTCGCCGAACACCGACTGCAGAACAGGCTGGATGTGGTCGCCGAAGAACGGCGCGAATACGAACAGTCCCCACATGCCGTAGATGATCGACGGAATCGCTGCCAGCAGCTCCACCGCGGTACCCAGCGCGCGCTTCAACGCCGGCGGGCACATTTCGGTGAGGAACAGCGCGATGCCGAAGCTGACCGGAACGCCGATCAGCAGCGCGATGGCCGAGGTGACCAGCGTGCCGTAGATCGGCGCCAACGCGCCGTAGTCGTTGGTGACCGGATTCCAGACGTTGGTCGTGAAGAATCCGAAACCGAACTTCTCCAGCGCCGGCAGCGCCGCCCAGGTCAGCGCGCCAAGGATGGCGAGCAGCGTCAACAGGACCGACAGCGCGAAGAACTGCGTTATGCGCTCGAACAGCCAGTCCTGCCAGCGGCTGGCCGAGCGGCGCGGCGCCGGCGGACCCGGCTCTCGCTGGACTTCGTGCGCGGCGCCGGACATCGGTAGCGGCAGGATGGTCGGGACGGGAGAAGTCATCATGTTACCCCGTCGTCGAGTTCCGGCCGCGACCCCGGCCCCCGGTCGGAAGCAGCAGCGGGCGGACTGGGCCCGCCCGCTGACTTCCGGAACGCGCAATCAGTTCCAGATGGCCTTGCCCGAGGAGTCCTTGACCTGCGCCTTCCAGGCGTCGGCGATCTGGCGCACCAGCGGTTCCGGCAGCGGCACGTATTCGAGTTCGGTGGCCATCGCCTGGCCGTTCCTGAACGCCCAGTCGAAGAACTTCATTACTTCCATGGCGTTCTGCGGCTTGTCCTGGCGCGTGTACATCAGGATGAAGCTCGCACCGGTGATCGGCCAACTGGCCTTGCCGGGCTGGTCGGTCAGGATTGCGCCGAAGCCGGGCGTGCCTTTCCAGTCGGCACCGGCCGCTGCGGCCTGGAACGATGAATCGTCGGGTTGCACGAACTGGCCGTCACGGTTTTTCACGCTGACGTGCGCCATCTTGTTTTTCTTGGCGTAGGCGTACTCGACATAGCCGATCGAGCCCTTGATCCGCTGCACATAGGCTGCCACACCCTCGTTGCCCTTGCCGCCCACGCCCGCGGGCCAGGCGACCGCGGTCGATGCGCCGACCGCGCTCTTCCAGTCGGGGCTGACCTTCGACAGGTAGTCGGTCCACAGGAAGGTCGTGCCTGAGCCGTCGGAACGGCGCACCACGGTGATCGCTTCGGCCGGAAGCTTGAGTCCGGGATTGAGCTCGGCGATCGCCTTGTCGTTCCAGGTCTTCACCTTGCCCAGATAGATGTCGGCCAGCACCGGACCGGTGAGCTTGAATGCACCGGGTGCCAAACCTTCCACATTGACGATGGGCACGACGCCACCGATGATCGCCGGGAACTGCATCAGGCCCGCCTTGTCGAGGTCCTCCGCCTTCAGCGGCATGTCGGAGGCGCCGAAGTCGACGGTCTTCGCCTTGATCTGGGCGATGCCGCCGCCCGAGCCGATCGACTGGTAGTTCATTCCAGAGCCGGTCTTCTGCTTGTAGGCCGCGGCCCACTTGGCGTAGATCGGGAAGGGAAAGGTCGCGCCGGCACCGGTGATGTCGACGGCGTTGGCCTGGATGCCAAAGGCCATTGTGGAAGCAGCAATGAATGTACGGAAGATCGCGTTTCGGATCATGGTCGGTCCCAAGTGTGTTTCAACGCCCCGAAGTATCCGGTGCCATTGTTACAGCGCGATGACAACTGCGAGATCGACGATCGCAGCCTTCCCACCGGGTGCCATGGCCATTCCTTTTCACAACAGCACCTTAGGATCCTGCCACCTGCACCGCCGCGAGCCATGCGCAGCGGCCCCGGCAAGCGCAGAAACCCGCGCGACGGCGGTTTTCGGGCAAGCCGGCCGGCGCCAAGCGCGACCGCTGATCAAGGTCAAGGCCGGCCGAGTCGGACCGCGCTAGCGTAGGCGTTCGGACAAGGCCGGGGAGACACGGTCAACAGGAGTGTCATCATGATTGTTTCAGAACGCATGTCGAGTCCGGTCGTCACGGTGCCGGCCGATACCGATTTTCAGACCGCGCTGGCGCTGATGCAACGGCGCAAGCTCCGCCGCCTTCCCGTCGTCGACGGCAAGGGCGCGCTTGTTGGCATCGTCGCTGAGCGCGACCTGCTGCTGGCGGCGACCCGTTTCCTGCAGTCACGGGTCGAGATTTCCGACATCATGAAAAAGCGCGTTGTGACGGTCACGCCCGGCGCTACGCTCAAGGATGCGGCACACCTGATGCTGGAGCACAAGGTCGGCGGCCTGCCGGTGGTCGAAGGCGGCGTGCTCGCCGGCATGATCACCGAGTCCGACATCTTCCGGCGTTTCACCGAGCTGCAGTCCTAGCAGCCGCCGGCGACTGCCGGCGCTGTCAGCCGATCACCGACATCGGCTCGGCGAAGTCATAGCCCAGCGCCTCGGCCACCGGCGCGCAGGTCACCTTGCCGAGCGCGACGTTGAGGCCGTTGCGCAGGTGCGTGTTCTCGCCCAGCGCCTTTTTCCAACCCTTGTCGGCGATCGCCAGGCCATAGGGCAGCGTCGCGTTGTTGAGTGCGAAGGTCGAGGTTCGCGGCACGCCGCCGGGCATGTTGGCCACACAGTAATGGACAACGCCGTCCACCAGATAGGTCGGCTCGGCATGCGTAGTTGCGTGCGCCGTTTCAAAGCAGCCGCCCTGGTCGATGGCCACGTCGACAACGACCGATCCGGGCTGCATCGCCCGCACCATTTGAGCGGTGACCAGCTTCGGCGCCGAAGCTCCTGGAATCAGCACACCGCCAATCACCAGGTCGGCCCGCGTCACGTGCCGCTCGACCGAGTCGTGCGACGAAAATTCGGTCTTCAGCGCCGCGCCGAACTGCCGCCACAGCGTGGTAAGCGCTTCCAGACTGCGATCGAGCACGGTGACATTGGCGCCCATGCCGAGTGCGATCATCGCCGCGTGCGTGCCGACCACGCCACCGCCGAGAATCACAACCTTGGCCGGCGCCACGCCCGGCACGCCACCCAGCAGGATGCCCTTGCCGCCATGCGGCTTTTCCAGGAAATGCGCGCCGGCCTGCACCGACATGCGCCCGGCCACTTCCGACATCGGCGCCAGCAACGGCAGGCCGCCCGACGGCGAGGTCACGGTCTCGTAGGCGATGCACACCGCGCCACTGGCGACCAGCGCCCTGGTCTGCTCCGGATCGGGCGCCAGATGCAGGTAGGTGAACAGAATCTGCCCCTTGCGCAGCCGCCTGCATTCCACCGGCTGCGGCTCCTTCACCTTGACGATCATGTCGGCAGCCGCAAATACCGCGTCGGCGTCGGCGGCGATCGACGCGCCGGCGGCGACATAGGCTTCGTCATCCATGCCGATGCCGCGACCGGCGTCACGCTCGACGACGACCGTGTGACCGTGGGCGACGAATTCGCGGACGGACGCCGGAGTCAGTCCCACCCGGTTTTCGAGAACCTTGATTTCCTTTGGCACACCGACACGCATGTCCAGTCTCCTGAAAGTATCGTTGGATGGGCGAACAGGCGCGAATGGACAAATGTCGGATGTGGATCCGTGAACAGTCCCGGTCAGCCACCTGGCCCCATCCGTCCCGAGGTGAATTATCCTCGCGCGACTTCAAAGGCATAATATCCGATCGACGGAATCCGGCGTCTGCCGGAGGTCGTCCCTCGAGGAGATCGGGATGGGCAAGGCCGAGTTGACGTTGCATGACCGAATCGCGGAGCGCCGGATATCGCTCGACGAATACTGGATGCCGTTCACGCCGAATCGCGATTTCAGGCTCGAACCGAAGATGGTGGTGCGTGCGGAAGGCATGTACTACTGGAACGACCGCGGTGAACGCATCATCGACGCCTCGTCCGGGCTGTTCTGCTGCGCGGCGGGCCACGGCAGGACACAGATCGCCGACGCGGTCGGCGCCCAACTGCGCGAACTCGATTTCGTCGCGCCATTCACCCGCGGGCACCCGAAACAGTTCGAGCTGGCCACCCGTGTCGCGGAACTGACGCCGGGCGACCTGAACCGCATCTTCTTCACGAGTTCAGGTTCGGAGGCGGTCGACACCGCGATGAAAATTGCGCTTGCCTATCACCAGGCGCGCGAACAAGGTGGCCGCAACATGTTCGTTGCACGCGAACGCGCCTATCACGGCGTCAATTTCGGCGGCGTTTCGCTGTCCGGCATGGCCAACAATCGACGCAAATTCGGTCCGACGCTGCCAGGCATCGCGCACATGCGGCACACCCACCTGAAGGAAAACCTGTTCACAGCGGGCGAAGGCGCGCACGGCGTGGAACTCGCCGACGACCTGCAGCGCATGGTCGCGCTGTATGGGGCGGAGAACATCGCTGCGTGCTTCGTCGAGCCGATCGCGGGATCCACCGGTTGCCTGGTGCCGCCAAGGGGCTATCTAGCGCGACTGCGCGAGATCTGCGACCAGCACGGCATCCTGCTGGTGTTCGACGAGGTGATCACCGGATTCGGCCGCACCGGCCAGAATTTCGCTGCGCAAACCTTTGGCGTAACACCCGACATGATGACCATGGCCAAGGGCCTTACCAACGGCGTGATGCCGATGGGTGCGGTCGCGGTCTCCGAGTGCATTCACGACACCATCATGGACGCCGCACCTGAAGGCGCCGTCGAGTTCTTCCACGGTTACACATATTCCGGCAACCCGGCGTGCTGCGCCGCCGGCATCGCCGCGCTCAACATCTACCGCGACGAGGAACTGTTCGCGCGCGGTCGGGCGCTGTCGCCCTACTTTCTCGATGCGTTGTTTTCGCTACGCGACCTGCCCGCCGTGGCGGACATCCGCGGCTTCGGGTCGATCGGCGCGATCGACGTGCATCCGGCCGGAGCGGCCGGCGCGCGTGGGCACCTGCTGCAGAAGCGGCTGTTCGACAATGGACTGCACCTGAAGGCCACCGGAGACTGCGGAATACTCGCGCCGCCGTTGATCGCCGAGAAAACGCATATCGACATGATCGCGGACATCCTGCGCGCGACGCTCAAGTCGCTATAGGGTCGGGCCGACCGGGCGTTCTGCTGGCGCGGCCTCCTGTCGGCCCGCCGTTGACAAATCGCGACCCGCTGCCCACGCTGGTGGCCATGGTCGCCCGACCGCACCTGCAGAAGCTTGCCGACCGCGCCCGGCTGTTGCCACCACTGCCTGCGGCGATCGTCTATCCCTGTGACAGGGACTCCCTGCAGTTGGCGCTTTCCGGAGCATTTGCCGGATTCCTCGCGCCGGTGCTGGTCGGCCCGGAGTCCCGCATTCGCGACGTCGCCGCCAGCGCGGGACTCGAGATCGCACGACTGCCGGTGGTCGATACCGCCGACGACTCCGAGGCGGCAGGCCTCTGCGCCGCCAATTTGGCGCGCATTGGCGTGGTTCGGGCCCTGGTCCGGGGGATGCTCGGCAACGATGATCTGCTGAAGCCGGTCGTCGCGATGGAGGACGGTCTTCGCGGCGACCACCGACTTTCACATGCGTATTTCCTGGATCTGCCCGGACGCGCCAGTGGCCTGGTGTTGACCGACGCCTACATGAACGTGGCGCCGAATCTCGCTGCCAAGCGGGATATCGTGCACAACGCCGTACGGCTCGCCGCGGCAATCGGAATCGCCACACCTCGCGTGGCCCTGCTCGCGGCCATGAATGGTCCGGCGCCGGCGTTTCCATCGACCAGGGAAGCCATTGCCCTCAAGTCGATGGCCCAGCAGGGGATTTTCGGTCCGGCCATCGCCGACGGGCCGCTGGCGCCCGACAGCGCGTTGTCCGCCGAGGCGGCCCGCGCCAACGGCATCACCTCCGAGGTCGCGGGCCGTGCCGATATTCTGTTCGGTCCGACCATGGAGGCCTCGCTAATGGTCCTGCGGACCCTGCAGGCGGTGACCGGCTGCCTCGCCGCCGGGGTGATCCTCGGGGCACGCGTTCCCATCGTCGTCCCCGCGCGCAATGATCCGATCGACGTGCGCATCGCGTCCTGCGTGCTTGCCTCGCTCCTCGGCGCCACGCTCCCGGAATACGCCGCGCCGGTGCCGGTTGCGGCGGCGACCGAACCGCTGGAGCGTGCCGGCAGCGTCACCGTCTGACACCGTCCGCCCCGCGGGCAGATGCAGGATGATTCATGCGCATTTGCGCATGCACGCATTGTACCGGCATCATATTGATGTTTCCGGTTCGAGTCTTCCTCCCCCTTGTCCCCAGTCGTCATCAAACTGTTGCCGTTTCTCGCGTGGCGCTCGCGCGTCACCAAGGATTCGTTGCATGCGGATGCCATCGCCGGGCTGACCGGCGCACTGGTCGTGCTGCCACAGGGGGTCGCCTACGCGACGCTGGCCGGACTGCCGCCTCAATTCGGCCTGTACTGTGCGATCGTCCCCGTGATCGTGGCGGCACTCTGGGGCTCGTCATGGCACCAGATCAGTGGCCCCACCAACGCGCTGTCCCTGGTGGTATTCGCGGCCGTCGCGCCGCTCGCCGTGCCCCTGTCCGATGGATATGTGTCGCTGGTGCTGACGTTAACGGTGATGGTCGGATTGTTTCAGTTCGCGGCAGGCCTGGCCCGAATGGGCACCCTGGTGAATTTCATTTCGCACACGGTGATCGTCGGCTTCACCGCCGGCGCGGGCCTGCTGATCATCGCTGCACAATTGCGCACGTTCTTCGGCGTGCGCGCCGAGAGCCACACGGCGTTTTTTCAGAACCTCTTCGCCTTCGGAACCAATCTGCCGACGGCCGACCCCTGGATCACCATCACCGGTGTGGTCACGCTCATCGCGGCGCTGATCGCCAAACAGAAGTTGCCGCGGGTGCCGTTCATGGTCGTGGCAATGGTGGCGGGCAGCCTGTTCGCGTGGGCGCTCTCGCTTGCCGGAATCGGCAACATCCCCACTGTCGGCAGATTGCCATCGGGATTGCCGCAGCTTTCGGCTCCGTCGCTCAATCCGGACGACTGGCGCAAGCTTGCCCCGGCAGCGCTCGCGCTGACCGTTCTTGGGCTCACCGAGGCAGTCTCGATCGCCCGAGCGATCGCCGTGAAGACCGGCCAGCGTATCGACGGCAATCAGGAATTCATCGGCCAGGGGCTTTCGAACATCGCCGGGGCATTCACCTCCGCCTATCCGTCGTCCGGATCGTTCAACCGCACCGGCGTCAATTTCGAGTCCGGCGCGCGCACGCCGTTGTCGGCAGTGTTCTCTGCCCTTTCCCTTGTCGTGGTCCTGTTCGCGATCGGACCGCTCACCGCCTACCTGCCGCTGTCGGTCATGGCCGCGCTGCTTTTCATCGTGGCCTGGGGCCTGCTCGACTTCAAGGAAATGCGGCGTATTGCGCGGACCAACCGCGGCGATTTCGGAGTGCTCGCGGTGACGTTCCTGTCGACGCTGGCCATCCAGCTCGAGTTCGCCGTGTTCGTCGGCGTGCTGGCCTCACTTCTCGTCTACCTGAACCGCACCACCCGCCCCCGCCTGATCCGGCTGGCGCCGGCGACGGATACACCGGACCGGCGCTTCGTTCCGCTCAGCGGATCCGCCTTGCCCTGCCCGCAAATCGACGTCCTGCGCCTGGATGGATCGCTGTACTTCGGCGCTGTCGAGCATGTGCATGACGAACTCGAAGCGGCCCGCCGGACGCGTCCGGACGCCCGTCACGTCCTGTTCGTGTTCAGCGGCGTCAATTTCATCGATGTCGCAGGCTGTGAATTTCTCAGCCATGCCGCACGTATCCTGCGCGACGGCAAGGCAACGCTTTACCTGTGCAATCTCAAGCCCGCCGTGCAGTCGGCGCTGGTCCGTGGCGGCTTTCTCTCGGAAATAGGCGAAAACCGCGTCTATGCCACCAAGACCGACGCGATCCGGGCGATCTACTCGCGACTCGACGCCGCCACCTGTGCCGGTTGCCGCGTGCGCATCTTTAGCGAGTGCCAGACCAACCTTCCCGACGGCAGCCTGCGCAAGGATCCAATGAGCAAGACGGCAGCATGACCACGTCCAGCGGCCTGCCGCGTTGGCCTAGCGCTGGCGTACGCAATCCATGAAGTATCGCGTCCTGGTGCTGTCCTGCACCTCGACCAGGCCGTGGATGTCGGTGTCGAAGCCGGGGAATTTCTCGTTGAAGCTCGCGCGCGAAGCTGCAGGTATTCGACGATGGTCCGGTTGAAGCGCTCGCCCGGAATCAGCAGCGGAATACCCGGCGGATAGGGCGTCAGCAACACCGCGGTCACCCGACCCTCGAGCTCGTCGATCTCGACCCGGTCGATCTCGCGGTGCGCCATGCTCGCGAACGCGTCCGACGGCTTCATCGCCGGCTGCATGTCCGAACGGTACATCTCGGTGGTCAGCCGGGCGACGTCGTTGGCCTTGTACATCTCGTGGATCTGCTGGCACAGATCGCGCAGCCCCACCGCTCGTAGCGCGGCTGCTTGGCGCAGAACTCGGGCAGGATGCGCCACAGCGGCTGGTTCTTGTCGTAGTCGTCCTTGAACTGCTGCAGCGCGGTCAGCAGCGTGTTCCAGCGGCCCTTGGTGATGCCGATGGTGAACATGATGAAGAACGAGTAAAGGCCCGTTTTCTCCACGATGACGCCGTGCTCGGCAAGGTACTTGGTGACGATCGACGCCGGTATGCCGGTCTTGGCGAAATCGGCCGGACACGTCGAGTCCCGGCGTGATGACCGTCGCCTTGATCGGGTCGAGCATGTTGAAGCCTGCGGCCAGATTGCCGAAGCCGTGCCATTTTTCGTTGGCGCGCAGCATCCAGTCCTCGCGCTCCTGATGCCCTCGTCGGCGAGATCGCTCCGGCCCCCAGACCTTGAACCACCAGTCCTTGCCCCACTCCTCCTCGACCTTGCGCATCGCCCGCCGGAAATCCAGCGCCTCGATGATCGACTCCTCAACCAGCGCGGTGCCGCCCGGCGGCTCCATCATCGCCGCCGCCACGTCGCACGAGGCGATGATCGCGTACTGCGGCGACGTCGACGTGTGCATCAGGTAGGCCTCGTTGAAGATATCGGCGGTCGAGCTTCCGGGTCTCCGAGTCCTGCACGATGATCTGCGACGCCTGCGAGATGCCGGCCAGCAGCTTGTGCGTCGACTGCGTCGCGAAGATCATCGACTCCTTGCTGCGCGGCCGATCGCGCGCCGATGGCGTGCATGTCGCGGTAGAAGTCGTGGAAGGCCGCGTGCGGCAGCCAGGCCTCGTCGAAATGCAGCGTCTCGATGCTGCCGTCGAGCGTGGCCTTGAGCATCTCGACGTTGTAGACGATGCCGTCGTAGGTGCTCTGCGTGATGCGTCAGGATGCGCGGCTTCTTGTTCTTCGCCTCGCGCGCGAAGGGATTCGCCTCGATCTTCGGCTGGCGATGCTCTCCGGCCTGAATTCCTCGAGCGGGATCGGGCCGATGATGCCGCAGGTGGTTGCGCGTCGGCGTCAGAAAGACGGGGATCGCGCCGGTCATCGTGATGGCGTGCAGAATCGACTTGTGGCAGTTGCGGTCGACCACGACAATGTCGCCCGGCGCCACGGTGACGTGCCAGACGATCTTGTTCGACGTCGACGTGCCGTTGGTGACGAAGAAGCAGTGGTCGGCGTTGAAGATGCGCGCGGCGTTGCGCTCGGACGCGGCCACCGGGCCGGTGTGGTCGAGCAGCTGGCCGAGTTCGTCGACCGCGTTGCAGACGTCGGCACGCAGCATGTTCTCGCCGAAGAACTGGTGGAACATCTGCCCGACCGGCGACTCTTGAGGAAGGCGACGCCGCCCGAATGCCCCGGGCAGTGCCAGGAGTAGGAGCCGTCCTGCGCGTAATCGACCAGCGCGCGGAAGAACGGCGGCGCCAGCGAGTCGAGGTAGGACTTGGCCTCGCGGATGATGTGGCGGGCGACGAACTCCGGCGTGTCCTCGATACATGTGAATGAAGCCGTGCAGCTCGCGCAGGATGTCGTTCGGGATGTGGCGGCGACGTGCGCGTCTCGCCGTACAGGTAGATCGGGATCTCGGCATTCTTGAAGCGGATCTCCTCGACGAAGGCGCGCAGGTTCGACGATCGCCGGTTCGATCTCGGGCTCCTGCGCCAGAATTCCTCGTCATCGATCGACAGGATGAAGGCCGAGGCGCGGCTCTGCTGCTGGGCGAACTGCGGACAGGTCGCCGTAGCTGGTCACGCCGAGCACCTCCATGCCCTTCCTTCTCGATCGCCTCGGCCAGCGCGCGGATGCCCAGGCCGGAGGTGTTCTCGGAGCGGAAGTCCTCGTCGATGATGACGATGGGAAAGTGGAATTTCATGCGCATGCTCCTGCGGCAGTTACGCTGCGAGAATGGAAACGGGGCGTCCGGTCGACCGGCAACGCCCTCCGGGCGGAATTGTGCGACCCTTGGCGGCGGTTGTGGGGCATCCGACCGGGTAAATGTCCGGGCCAAGGCCACGGGGCATGGTGCCGCGCGGCGGTGACGGCCCGCCGGACTCAGATCTTGGGCAGTGTCACGCCGTTCTGGCCCTGGTACTTGCCGCCCCGGTCCTTGTAGGAGGTCTCGCAGACCTCGTCGGACTCGAAGAAGATGCACCTGCGCGCACCCCTCGTTGGCGTAGATCTTCGCCGGCAACGGCGTCGTGTTGGAGAATTCGAGCGTCACGTAGCCTTCCCATTCCGGCTCGAACGGCGTCACGTTGACGATGATGCCGCAGCGCGCATAGGTCGACTTGCCGAGGCAGATGGTCAGCACGTTGCGCGGGATGCGGAAGTACTCGACGGTGCGCGCCAGCGCGAACGAATTGGGCGGGATGATGCAGACGTCGCCGGTGAAATCGACGAACGACCTCGGCGTCGAAGGCCTTGGGATCGACGATGGTCGAGTTGATGTTGGTGAAGATCTTGAATTCGCGCGAACAGCGGATGTCGTAGCCATAGCTCGACGTGCCGTAGGACACGATTCGCCGGCCATCGACCTCGCGCACCTGGCCAGGTTCGAAAGGCTCGATCATGCCGTGCTCCGCCATGCGGCGGATCCACTTGTCGGATCCACTCTGTCGGACTCTGATCCATCTGGGACCTGCCAACGCTAGGTGTTCTGGACGACGATGCTGGGGAACTTCGCCGAAATATCGGCCGCCTTCTCGGCCACCGAGATTGCCACCTTGCGCGCGATGTCGCGGTAGATCTGCGCAACTTTGCCGTCCGGGTCGGCAACCACGGTCGGCTGGCCGGAATCGGCCTGCTCGCGTATGCGGATATCCAGCGGCAGCGCGCCGAGGAAGTGGCACGTTGTAGTCCTTGCACATCCTCTCGCCGCCGCCCTCGCCGAAGATGTGCTCGTCGTGACCGCACTTGGTGCAGATGTGGATGCTCATGTTCTCGACGATGCCGACGATCGGGCACGCCGACCTTCTCGAACATCTTGAGGCCCTTGCGCGCGTCGAGCAGCGCGATGTCCTGCGGCGTGGTGACGATCACCGCGCCGGTCACCGGCACCTTCTGCGCCAGCGTCAGCTGAATGTCGCCGGTGCCCGGCGGCATGTCGACGATCAGGTAAGTCGACCTCGCGCCAGTTGGTGTCCTTGAGCAATTGTTCCAGTGCCTGCGTCACCATCGGCCCGCGCCAGACCATCGGCGTGTCGGCGTCGATCATGAAACCGATCGACATCGCCTGCAGGCCGTAGGCTTCCAGCGGTTCCAGCGTCTTGCCGTCGGTGGATTCCGGCCGGCCGGAGATGCCGAGCATCGTCGGCTGCGAGGGTCCATAGATGTCGGCGTCGAGCACGCCGACTGTCGCGCCCTCGGCCGCCAGCGCCAGCGCGAGATTCACCGCGGTGGTCGACTTGCCGACGCCGCCCTTGCCGCTGGCCACCGCAATGATGTTCTTGACGCCCGGCACCAGCTTCACGCCGCGCTGGACCGCGTGCGAGACGATCTTCGTGGTCAGGTTCACGGTGACCCGCCCTGCGCCGGGCAGCGCGGCCACCGCATCCTGCACCAGCTTGCGCAGTGCCTCGTGCTGACTCTTCGCCGGATAGCCGAGCGCGATGTCCACGGCGACGTCTGCCCCGGTCACCGTGATCTTCTTCACCGATTTCTCGGAGACGAAATCGCGTTGCGTATTGGGGTCGACCACGCCCTTCAGGCAGGCTTGGACAGCGGATTCGGACAGGGCCATCTGCAACTCCGGGCGTCTATGGGCACGAACAGCGTTCGCAACCCTGAAATTCTAACGGAATTCGCGCGCCGCCGACGGCCGGGGCCTGTTTCTTCTTGCTAGAATCATGTGTTTCCCCTGCGATGCACAAGGTTTTTGCGATGCCTGCCACCTCCGCCACGGCTCCGCGCAAGCTGTTCGTCACCACGGCCCTGCCGTATGCGAACGCGCCGTTCCACATCGGCCACATCATGGAGTACGTCCAGGCGGACATCTGGGTGCGGTTTCAGCGCATGCAGGGCCACGAAGTTCATTTCGTCTGCGCCGACGACACGCACGGCGCGCCGATCATGCTCAAGGCCGAGGCCGAGGGCATCACGCCCGAGCAGCTGATCGCCCGCGTCGGCGCGTCGCACGTCGAGGACTGGCGCCGCTACCACATCAGCTTCGACACCACGCACACCACGCATTCACCGGAGAACGTCGAGCTCGCGCAGTCGATCTACCGCAGGCTGCGCGACCACCAGCCGTCGCTGATCGGCGAGAAGAGCGTCGAGCAGTTCTACGACCCGGTCAAGGGCATGTTCCTGGCGGACCGCTACATCAAGGGCACCTGCCCAAAGTGCGGGGAAGCCGACCAGTACGCCAGCGACGGCTGCGAACGCTGCGGCACGACCAACGCATCGACCGAACTCGTCGATCCACGCTCTGCGATCACTGGCGCCACGCCGGAAATGCGCTCGTCCGACCACCTGTTCTTTCGCCTGTCCGACCCGAAAGTTGTCGCATTCCTTGAGGCGTGGACCAGGGACACGCCGCTGCAGCCGGAGGTCTACAACAAGATCCAGGAATGGCTGGGCGGTGACGCGACCGAAGGTGGCAAGGCGCTGAACGACTGGGACATCTCGCGTGAGGCGCCCTACTTCGGCATCGAGATTCCGGACGCGCCCGGCAAGTATTTCTACGTCTGGCTCGACGCGCCGATCGGCTACCTGGCGGCGTTGAAGAAGCATTTCGACTCCGGCGCCGCGCGGCGTGCCTATCCTGGGGAGACGCGCAGTTTCGACGAATTCGTCGCCGACCCGGAGGTCGAGCAGTACCACTTCATCGGCAAGGACATCGTCTATTTCCACACGCTGTTCTGGCCGGCGATGTTGCACTTCTCCGGACGCAGGACGCCGACCAATGTGTTCGTCCACGGCTTCATCAACGTCTCGGGCGCGAAGATGTCCAAGTCGCGCGGCACCGGCATCAGCCCTCAGCGCTATATCGAGCTCGGGCTGAATCCGGAGTGGCTGCGCTACTACCTCGCGGCCAAGCTCAACGAGCGCGTCGAGGACCTCGACTTCAATCCCGACGATTTCGTCGCCCGGGTCAACAGCGACCTGGTCGGCAAGTACGTGAACATCGCCAGTCGGGCGGCCGGGTTCATCAACAAGCACTTCGACGGCAAGCTTGCATTCGGCGACGAGGTTGCCGACCGTCTGACCGGTGGCGCGAAGGGCAGCCTGCAGCTCGTTGCCGAGGCCTACACCGCACGTCGCCTGGGGCAGGTCGTGCGCGACGCCATGGCGGTCGCCGACCGCATCAACGAGGCCTTCGATCAGGCCAAGCCGTGGGCGCTGGCCAAGGACCCGGAACGCCGCGCCGAACTGCAGGATATCTGCTCACGCGCACTGCACGGGTTCAAGCTCCTGACCGTACTGCTGGCACCCATCCTGCCGGTGACGGCATCGGCGGTTGCGCGCCGGTTTTTCGGGCTCGACCGCGACTTCATATGGAGCGACGGTGCCGTGCTGCCCGCGCGCATCGGCGACTACGCGCATCTGCTTGCACGCGTCGATGCGAAGCAGGTCGATACGCTGCTCGGCGCGGCGGGGCCGGCGGTCGCCGAACCGGGTTCGGCCCCGTCAAGCGCCCCTGCCTCGAAGACGGCGGCAAAGGCTTCAGCACCCACCAGCGCGGCAAAAGGCGCCGATCCGGCCACGATTTCCATCGACGATTTCACCAAGGTCGACCTGCGCATCGCGCGCATCGTCAATGCCGAGCATGTCGATGGCGCCGATAAACTTCTCAAGCTGACGCTCGACCTCGGCCCTGACGGTCAGCGCACGGTGTTTGCCGGCATCAAGTCCGCCTACGATCCCGCCACATTGATCGGACGCCTGACGCCGATGGTCGCGAACCTCGCTCCGCGCAAGATGAAGTTCGGCCTGTCCGAAGGCATGGTCCTGGCAGCATCCGGCGACGGCCCCGACATATTCCTGCTGGCTCCCGACGATGGCGCGCAACCGGGCATGCGAGTGAAATGAGCCAACTGCGGAGCCAACTGCGGAGCCAACCGCCGAGCCAACCGCGGAGCCAGCCGCGCCCGGCGAATCCGGTACGACGCGCGAAGGGGGCCGCTGCGGCCTGACATTGGAACTGCACACGCTTGATCTGGTTGTCGTGGCCGTCGTGGCCTGGCTCACGATCGGGACGCTCGGTCTCGCCCGCCAGGGCGGACTTCGCTTCATCAGACGGATACTCTTTCCCTCCGGTGCCGCAGTGGGCCTGGTGCTGGCCGGACTGGCTGCGGCGGCCATTGCCTCGCCGGCGCAGACGCTGGTCCTTCCGCTTGGTTTGCCGGATCTGCCGTTCCATTTGCGCCTTGACGCGCTGAACAGCGTTTTCCTGATGCTGCTGGGCGCGACGGCAGCCGCGGTGTCGCTGTACTCGGCCGGCTATTTCCGCTCCGGCGAGGGTACTGCGCCGGGACTCATCTGCTTCCAGTACCACGCGTTCCTCGCGGCGATGACGCTGGTGCTCATCGCCGACGACGCCTACATCTTCATGGTGGCGTGGGAGTCGATGGCGCTCGCCTCCTACTTTCTGGTCACCTCGCAGCACCGGATTCCGGAAATCCGCCGCGCGGGATTCCTGTACCTGCTGATCGCCCATGTCGGCGCGCTCGCCATCCTGCTGTGCTTCGGTGTCCTTCAGGGAGGCAGCGGCGACTACACATTCGACGGCATGAGGCAGGCGAGCCTGCACGGTGCCTGGCCGAGTATCGCGTTTTTCCTGGCGCTCGCGGGTTTCGGCGCCAAGGCCGGGCTGCTGCCGCTGCACGTCTGGCTGCCGGAGGCGCACCCGGCCGCGCCTTCGCCGGTTTCGGCATTGATGAGTGCGGTGATGCTCAAGACCGCGATCTACGGACTGTTGCGCGTGACCTTCGACCTGCTCGATGGGCAACTCTGGTGGTGGGGGGTGGTAACGCTGGCGCTCGGCCTCGCCACCGCGCTGTTCGGCGTGGTGTTTGCCGCCGTGCAATCCGACATGAAGCGGTTGCTTGCCTATTCGTCGATCGAGAACATTGGCATCATCGTCGCCGGCATCGGGCTGGCGATCCTGTTTCACGCCTACGACAAACCGCTGCTTGCGGCAATCGCGCTCACCGCGGCGCTATACCACTGCCTGAATCACGCACTGTTCAAGAGCCTGCTCTTCCTGGTCACCGGTTCCGTGCTGCACGCGACGCACGAGCGCAGCCTGGGACGGCTCGGCGGGCTCATCCACCGGATGCCGTGGGTCGCCGGCACCGCACTGGTCGGTACTTTGGCCATCGCCGGTTTGCCGCCGCTCAATGGCTTCGTTTCCGAGTGGCTGTTGCTGCAGGCGTTCCTGTTCACGCCCAGTCTGCCGCAGTCCTTCGTCAACATGCTGGTCCCGCTGGCTGCGGCGGTGCTGGTCCTCGCGGTGGCACTGGCCGCCTATGTGATGGTGAAGTTCTACGGCATCGTGTTTCTCGGCCGGCCACGGGAATCCGGGCTCGCGAACGCGCGGGACGCCGGGCCGCTGGAGCGCGTCGCCCTGGTCTATCTCGCCGCCGGTTGCTTCGTGCTTGGACTGTTTCCCGTCGGCGTGATCACGCTGCTCGACCCGGTCAACACCATGCTGGTCGGAGCCAGCGCGCTGGGCGAAGGCGGCAGCAACTGGCTGCTGCTCGCACCGGTCAACGCGGACCGCTCCAGCTACAGCCCGTTGGTCGTTCTGGCGGTGATCGTCGCGGTGGTGCTTCTGGCGATGAAGTTGGTGCATCGCCTCTACCACGGCCGGGTGCGGCGCGCGCCGCCATGGGACTGCGGCTATCCGGGGCAGACCCCGCGCATGCAGGACACCGCGGAAGGATTCGGCCAGCCGATCCGCACGGTGTTCGAACCCTTCTTTCACATGGAGCGGACGCTGCCCACGCCTTTCGACGCAAAGCCGCGGTATTCAGTGAAGGCCGAGGACCCGTTCTGGCACCGCCTCTACCTGCAGATCGCCCGCGCCGCCGAAGCGCTGGCCCGTCTGACCGGCCGCATCCAGCAGGGACGCATCGGCGTCTATCTGACCTACAGCTTCGTGACGCTGCTCGCGTTGCTGTTCCTCGTCCGATGAACCTCACCGGATTCCTCTACCAACTGCTGCAGGTGGCGATCGCGCTGGCGCTGGCGCCGCTGCTGGTCGGCTGGATCAACCAGTGGCGCGCATGGCTTTCGAACCGGCGCGCGCCGCCGCTGCTGCTGCCCTACCGCACGATCCGCAAGTTGTTCGCAAAGGATGCCGTGGTGGCCGGCAACGCCTCGGCGCTGTTCCGCCTCACCCCTTACGTGGTGTTCGGCGCGATGTGCTGCGCGGCGGCCATCGTGCCCTCGTTCGTGACCGACCTGCCCTTCGCCCGCGCTGCCGACGCCATCGCACTGGTCGGGCTGTTCGCGCTGGCGCGCGTGTTCATCGCGTTGGCGGCGATGGACATCGGCACGGCATTCGGCACGCTCGGCGCCCGGCGCGACATGTTCATCGGTTTCCTCGCCGAGCCGGCGCTGCTGATGGTGCTGTTCACCGCCTCGCTGATCTCCGGTTCGACCTCACTTCCGGAGATCGTAGACACGCTGGCGCATCGGGAGTTCGGCATCTACCCGTCGCTCGCCTTCGCCGGCGTGGCGTTCACCATGGTTTCGCTAGCCGAGAACGCCCGCATCCCGGTCGACAATCCGGCGACCCACCTCGAACTCACGATGATCCATGAGGCAATGCTGCTCGAATACTCCGCGCGCCACCTCGCGCTGCTGGAATGGGCCGCAGCACTCAAGCTGTTCAACTACTCGTGCATCGGCCTGGCGCTCTTCTTCCCCTTCGGCATCGCCACCGCCGGCGCCGGATTTTCGGAGCTTGCGGTCGCGCTGGCGCTGCTGGTACTCAAACTCGGCGCGGGCGGGGCGGCGCTTGCGCTGATCGAGACGCTGTCGGCAAAGATGCGCATTTTCCGCGCTCCGGAGTTCCTCGGCACCGCGTTCATCCTGGCCGTGCTGGCAATGCTGGTCAACCTGCTGCTGGGTGCCTGACCCGATGGGAACGTTGCCACTCTACGCACAACTGATCAACCTGCTTGCGGCAATTTTGCTGCTGCTCGCCTTCGCCATGCTCGCCCAGCGCCGCGTGGTCAGCCTGATCGATCTTTTCGCCGCGCAGGGATTGGCGCTGGCCTGCTCCACCGCGATCGCCGGATATGCAACCGGCCAGACGCACCTGTACGTTTCCGCTGGACTGACGCTGCTGCTCAAGGTCGCGCTGCTGCCCTGGCTGCTGCACCGGCTGGTCCGCAAGCTCGACGTCCGCTGGGACGTCGAAGGGCTGATCAACGTGCCGACGACGATGATCATCGGACTGGTGCTGGTGGTCTTCGCGTTCAATCTGGCATATCCGATTTCCCAGCTCGCCAGCACGGTGACCCGCGGGACGCTGGGGATCGCGTTGGCAACGGTAATGCTGTCGTTCCTGATGATGATCACGCGGCGCAAGGCACTCCCACAGGTCATCGGCTTCCTGTCGATGGAAAACGGATTGTTCTTCGCGGCAACCAGCGCGACCTACGGCATGCCGATGGTGGTCGAACTGGGCATCGCGCTCGACGTGCTTGTCGGCATGCTCATCCTTGGCGTTTTCTTCTTCCAGATCCGCGAACAGTTCGACAGCCTCGACCTGCGCCATCTCGAGAACCTGAAGGAACACGAGTGATCGGGATCGCGCTCGTCCTCGGCATCCCGTTGGCCGGCGCGGCGCTGCTGGCGCTGGTCGGAGAACGCCGTGCGGCGCCCGCGGTCAATATTGCAGTGAGCCTTTGCACCTGCCTGGCCGCTATCGGCCTCGCCGTCCATGTGGTCGGCACGGGCCCGCTGCTGGTGCTCGACCGGCAGTTCTTCGTCGATCCGTTCAATGTGTTCCTGGTCGTGCTCACCGCCTTCGTCGGTTTCACCACGTCGGTATTCTCGCAACCGTATATGCGCATCGAGGAGCAGCACAATCGCCTCAATCGCGCGAGGCTGCGCCTTTATCACAGCATGTACCAGCTGTTCAATTTCACGATGCTGCTGGCGTTGCTCACCAACAACCTGGGCATCCTCTGGGTGGCGATGGAGGCTGCGACGCTCACCACGGTGCTGCTGGTATCGCTGTACCGGACGCCGGCCAGCCTCGAGGCGGCGTGGAAATATTTCATCCTGTGCGGCGTCGGCATCGCGCAGGCGCTGTTCGGCACGATCCTGCTCTACTTCGCGGCGGAGAAGATTCTCGGGCCCGGTGGCGACGCGCTGTTGTGGACACAGCTGGACACGGTGAAGTCGCAGCTGGAGCCCACGGTCCTGTCGCTCGCCTTTGTGTTCCTGCTGGTCGGCTACGGCACCAAGGTGGGCCTCGTGCCGTTGCACAACTGGCTGCCCGACGCGCACGCCGAGGGCCCGACGCCGGTATCCGCGGTGCTCTCTGGCCTGCTGCTCAACGTGGCCTTGTACGCGGTCGTGCGCTGCAAGGTCCTGGTCGAGGGTTCGTTGCAGTCGACGTTCGCCGGCGAATTGATGATGGGATTCGGCCTGCTTTCCGTGGTCGTCGCGGCACTGCTGCTGTCGCGGCAGCGCGACATCAAGCGCCTGTTCGCGTATTCGTCGGTGGAGCATATGGGCA
This sequence comes from uncultured beta proteobacterium, assembly GCA_963712105.1. GTDB lineage: Bacteria > Pseudomonadota > Gammaproteobacteria > Burkholderiales > Casimicrobiaceae > VBCG01. Next base: position 172,648 of record CAVQGR010000013.1, on the reverse strand, counting down.
TCATCACCTTTGCCTTCGGCATGGGCGGGCCGATTGCCAATTTCGCCGGGTTGCTGCACATGACCGTGCACTCACTGACCAAGTCGGCAATCTTCTTTGCGGTCGGCCATGCGGCGCAGAAGGCAGGCACGCAGGTGATGGACGACATCCGCGGACTCATCACCATCAGCCCGTCGCTCGGCTGGGCGCTCGCACTGGGCTCGCTCGCGATCCTCGGCATGCCACCCTTTGGCGTGTTCGCCAGCGAATTCCTGATTCTCACGACCGCGATGCGCGAGCAGCCCTGGGCGACGCCATTCCTGCTTGGGGCACTGGGGCTGGCCTTCGCGGCGGTGTTCTCGAAGGTCCAGCCAATGGTATTCGGCGAGACGACGGCCCGGCGCCTGCCGGTGCGCCCGGCCATGTTGCCGGTGTTCGCGCATCTGGCCATCGTGCTGGTGCTCGGATTGTGGATTCCGCCGTTCCTTGCCGCCTGGTACCGGCAGGCGGCGGCGCTCATCGGCTGACCCGGAGCCCGGACCGGAATGGAACTCTCGCCCCTCGGCCTCACCCCGATGCCCGTCGCCTCGCTTTTTCCGGCGCGCCGGACCTCCGCCGGATCCGGCGCGCTGTTGGCCGCCTGCCGCGTCGCCTGGGAACAGGACGGACAGCTGGTCTCGCTGTGGCTCGACGACGAGCGTGACCGCAGGCGGGGTTTCTGCCTGCGCGTGTTGCTGCACGACACCGATGGATTCACGCTGCTCGAGCACACGTTGCCCGACGGCGATGTGCACTACCCCGACCTCGCACCGATCTTCCCGGCCGCGAACCGCATGCAGCGCGCGGCGTATGACCTGGTCGGCATACCGGCGGATTCCGACGAACGCCGTCCCTGGATCTGGCTCGCCAGCTGGCCGATCGACCAATTCCCCTTGCGCCGCGATTTCGTCGCACAGTCCAAATGGGAGCCGGGCGAGGAGGAGTACAGCTTTGTCCGCGTCGAAGGCGACGGCGTGCACGAAATTCCTGTCGGTCCCGTGCATGCGGGCATCATCGAACCCGGCCACTTCCGGTTCCAGGTCGTCGGAGAAAAGGTGTTGCGGCTGGAGGAACGCCTGGGTTACGTGCACAAGGGCATCGAAAAGCGCTTCGAAAGCCTGCCCATTGCCGAAGCCTGGCGTCTGGCCGGGCGGATATCCGGCGACAGTACGGTCGCCTACGCCTGGGCCTACGCACAGGCGGCGGAGGCCATCGCCGGCGTGGCCGTGCCCGAACGCGCGACCTGGCTGCGCGCGCTGCTGCTCGAACGCGAGCGCATCGCCAATCACCTGGGCGATCTGGGCGCACTGGGCAATGACGCGGGGTTCGCATTCGCGCTGGCGCAGTTTTCCCGGCTGAAGGAAGACGTGCTGCGCACCAACCTCACGGCGTTCGGCCACCGGCTGCTGATGGATGCCGTCGTGCCGGGCGGCATCGCCGCCGACATCGATGACGAGCAGGGCCACAATCTGCGCAAACAGTGCGCAGGGCTCGAAAGCGAGTTGCGCGTGCTGCGCGAAATCATCGACGAGCACGCCGGAGTCCAGGACCGCTTCCGCAACTGCGGTCGCGTTACGCCGGCGCTCGCAGCGCGACTCGGCCTCGCCGGGCTGGCCGGACGCGCCAGCGGCCAGCCGCGCGATCTGCGTTGCGACTATCCGGTCGCCCCCTATGACAAACTTGAAGTGCGCAGGGCGGGCAGCACGGACGGCGACGTCGCCGCGCGCGTGGCGGTGCGCTTCGACGAGCTTGCCGAGTCGCTGCGCCTGATTCGCCTGATCCTTGACGAAATTCCCAACGGGGAAATACGCATGTCCCTGCCGGAGGTTCCGGCGCTCAAGCTGGGGCTCGGCCTGGTCGAAGGCTGGCGCGGCCCGGTGCTGATCGCCCTGACCAGCGGACCCGACGGATCGATTCGCCGTTGCCATCCACACGATCCGTCGTCGCTGAACTGGCCGGTCCTGGAGCACGCGATCATCGACAATATCGTCCCGGACTTCCCGTTGATCAACAAATCGTTCAACCTGTCCTACAGCGGACACGATCTCTAGATGCAAACACGCGTCATTTCCCGAAACGCAGCGCGCGCGGCGGCGCAAGACGAGCGCCGGCGCCACAGCTGACGACGATGCTGCACATCCTCAAACAGATCGCGCGGACGGGAATCGTGACCGAGCCCGCGCCGGCACCCGCCGAGGAGGCAGTGCTGATCGCCAGGCTCCAGGAGAAGGTGCTTCGTACGATCGGCCGCGCACTGACCATTCGTCACGTCGACGCCGGCTCGTGCAACGGCTGCGAGCTGGAAATCCACGCGCTGGGCAATCCGTACTACAACATCGAGGGCCTCGGCATCCGCTTTGTCGCCAGTCCGCGGCATGCCGACCTGCTGCTCGTCACCGGTCCGGTATCGAAACACATGGCGATCGCGCTGCGCCGCACCTACGACGCCACGCCGGACCCCAAGCTGGTGGTCGCGGTCGGCGATTGCGGCTGCACGGGCGGGATCTTCGGCGAGAGCTACGCGAGCCTGGGCCGGGTGTCCAACGTGATTCCGGTCGATGTCGAAATTTCCGGCTGCCCACCGACCCCAACGGCATTGCTGCGGGGCATCCTCGCGGCAATCGAAACACCGGCGCGGCCCGCGGCGCCCGGGGAACCCGCGCGCTGACGCGGACCTCGCCGATTCATCCGAGCAGGTCCCCGGAAAGCTTGCGGGTCCGCCCCGGCTTCGGGGCAGCGTCCGATTTGGCGGCACGACGCTTGGCCTCGGTGTCCAGCACCGGCCGCAGATAATGCCCGGTGTAGCTCGCGACGTTCCCGGCGATCGCCTCCGGCGGGCCTTCCGCCACGATCATTCCACCACCCGCGCCGCCTTCCGGGCCAAGGTCGATGATCCAGTCGGCGGTCTTTATCACGTCCAGGTTGTGCTCGATCACCACCACGGTGTTGCCGTGGTCGCGCAGCCGGTGCAGCACGGTGAGCAGGAGTTCGATGTCGTGGAAGTGCAGTCCCGTGGTCGGCTCGTCGAGAATGTAGAGGGTGCGTCCGGTATCGCGCTTGGACAATTCCAGTGCAAGCTTCACCCGCTGGGCTTCACCGCCGGAAAGCGTGGTCGCCGACTGGCCCAGCGTGATGTAGCCCAGACCGACGTCGAGCAGCGTGGCGAGCTTGCGCGCCACCGCCGGCACCGGCTCGAAGAATGCGTGCGCCTGCTCGACGGTCATCGCCAGCACTTCGTGGATGTTCTTGCCCTTGTAGCGTATTTCAAGCGTCTCGCGGTTGTAGCGCTGGCCGTGGCAGACGTCGCAGGAGACGTAGACGTCGGGCAGAAAATGCATTTCGACCTTGATCAGGCCGTCGCCCTGGCAGGCCTCGCAGCGCCCCCCCTTGACGTTGAAGGAGAAGCGACCGGGCCCGTAGCCGCGCTCGCGCCCTTCCTTGACCTGCGCAAAGAGTTCGCGAATCGGCGTGAACAGTCCCGTGTACGTCGCCGGGTTCGAACGCGGCGTGCGGCCGATCGGACTCTGGTCGACGCTGATGACCTTGTCGAAATGGTCGAGGCCGTCGATCTCGCCGTGCGCAGCCGGCTCCTCCGAACTGTCGTACAGATGGCGCGCAACGGCGTGATAGAGCGTGTCGTTGATCAGCGTGGACTTGCCCGAGCCGGAAACCCCGGTGACGCAGACGAACAGTCCCACCGGCAGTTTCAGCGTCACGCCACGCAGGTTGTTTCCGGTCGCGTCGGTGATGGTCAGCGTTCGCTGCGGATCGGCGCGATGCCTTCGCGCCGGAATGGGAATACTGCGATGCCCGGCGAGATACTGGCCGGTCAGCGAATGCGCTGCTCGCCGGATGTCGTCGGGCGTGCCCTGCGCGACCACCTGTCCGCCATGTTCGCCCGCCCCCGGACCCATGTCGACGACGTAATCCGCGGCATCGATCGCATCCTCGTCGTGCTCGACGACGATTACGCTGTTGCCGAGATCACGCAGGTGTTTCAGCGTCGTGAGCAGCCGGTCGTTGTCGCGTTGGTGCAGGCCGATCGACGGCTCATCGAGCACGTACATGACGCCGGTGAGACCCGAGCCGATCTGCGACGCGAGGCGGATGCGTTGCGACTCGCCGCCGGACAGCGTCTCGGCCGAGCGGTCGAGCGCAAGGTAATCCAGGCCGACGTTGTTGAGGAACTGCAGGCGACTGACGATTTCCTTGACGATGCGATCTGCGATCGCCGCCTTCTGGCCGCCGAGCTGAAGCGTGCGAAAGAAATCCATCGCGCCCTTCAGCGGCAGTCCGGACACCGCGTAGATCGGTTGCGCCCCCGAGCCTTCGCCAACCTTCACGAATCGCGCCTCGCGCCGCAGCCGCGTGCCGTCACACTCCGGACACGGCTTGTTGTTCAGGTACTTGGCGAGCTCCTCGCGCACCATCATTGAGTCGGTTTCGCGATAGCGGCGCTCGAGGTTGGGGACGATGCCCTCGAACGCATGCTCGCGCACCATCGGCTTGCCGCGCTCGGACAGGTAGGTGAACGGTATCTTCTCGTCGCCGGAACCGTAGAGGATCAGGGTCTGCACCCGTTCGGGAAGCTTCGCGAACGGACGGTCGACGTCGAAGCCGACGTGCTTGGCCAGGCTGCCCAGCAACTGGAAATAGAACTGGTTGCGCCGGTCCCAGCCCTTGATCGCTCCGGAGGACAGCGACAACTGCGGAAAGGCAACCACGCGCTTCGGGTCGAAGAAAGTGATCGATCCCAGGCCGTCGCAGCGCGGGCAGGCGCCGAGCGGACTGTTGAACGAGAACAGCCGCGGCTCGAGTTCGGCCAGCGCGTAGTTGCAGACGGGGCAGGCGAACTTGGCCGAGAACAGATGCTCTCGCGGCTGCCCGTTTTCGCGGTCCATCTCGACCGCGATCGCGCGACCATCGCCGTGGCGCAACGCAGTCTCGTAGGATTCCGCCAAGCGCTGCTTGAATTCCTCGCGAATCCTCAGCCGGTCGACGACCACCTCGATCGTGTGCTTGGTGGTCTTGGCGAGCTTGGGCACAGCGTCGATCTCGTGCACCTTGCCGTCGACCCGCACCCGGGCGAAACCCTTGGCGCGCAGTTCGACGAAAAGCTCCAGATGCTCACCCTTGCGATTGACCACGACCGGCGACAGGATCATCAGGCGCATTTCCTCGCCGTCCGGCCGGGATTCGTTGCCGGGCAGCGCCAGCGTGGCGTCGACCATCTGCGAAATGGTCATCGCCGCCAGTTTCTGTTCCGGGTGTTCCGGGCAGTAGGGATCGCCTACCCGTGCATAGAGGAGCCGTAGGTAATCATGGATTTCGGTGACCGTCCCCACCGTCGAACGCGGATTGTGCGACGTCGCCTTCTGCTCGATCGAGATCGCCGGCGATAGGCCTTCGATCAGATCGACGTCCGGCTTTTCCATCAGTTGCAGAAACTGCCGCGCATAGGCCGACAGCGATTCCACATAGCGGCGCTGGCCTTCCGCGTAGAGTGTGTCGAAGGCGAGCGAACTCTTGCCCGACCCCGACAATCCGGTGATGACGATCAGCCGGTGTCGGGGCAGGTCGAGGTTCAGGTTCTTGAGATTGTGCGTGCGTGCGCCGCGAATACGGATGGAGTCCATGCAGATCTTATATTGTTGCCGGGTCAATGCCCGGGCCGCGCCGCGGCGACAGGAATGTCGCCGAACTGCCGCCCGCCTCGTCCGAACGACTGAAAGACGCCGAACCGAACCTGTTAGTATATTGCGTTTCGTAAGTTCGCCTGAAGCTCAATTTTTCTCTCGATGAACGCACCCGCCGCGTCGCCCACTGCGCCGCCCAATCCCAAGGTGCGCATGACCGCGATCGAGCGGCGCGCCACCGTCGGCCTCGCCGGCATTTCCGGGCTGCGCCTGTTCGGCATGTTCATCATCCTGCCGGTGCTTGCGCTGTACGCGGAAACGCTTCCCGGCGGTGCCAGCCCGCTGCTTCTCGGAATCGCGCTGGGCATCTACGGACTGACGCAGGCGGCGCTGCAGATTCCGTTCGGCTGGGCGTCCGACCGCTGGGGCCGCAAGCCGGTCGTCTACGCAGGTCTGGTGATCTTCGCTGCCGGAAGCCTGATCGCTGCGCTCGCCACCGACATCGGCTGGATCATCGCCGGCCGTGCGCTGCAGGGCGCCGGCGCGATTTCCTCGGTGCTCATCGCGATGGCGGCCGACCTGACGCGCGACGAAGTCCGTACCAAGGCGATGGCGGTCATCGGCATCACCATCGGCACCACGTTCGCATTGTCGCTGGTTGCAGGACCCGTGCTCACGGCGTTCATCGGCGTGCCCGGCATCTTCCTCCTGACCGCCACGCTGGCGCTGGGTTCCATCGCGCTCATCCGTTTCGCGATTCCCGACCCGCCGCGTGTCGCGGGCCCGCGCCAGGCGCCCGCAGGCGCGTTGGCCAGGGTGCTCGCCGATGGACAGTTGCTGCGCCTGAACTACGGCATCTTTGCATTGCACGCGGTGCTGATGGCGTTGTTCGTCCAGGTTCCCTTCGCGTTGCGCGACAACGGCCTGGCGCTCGAACGACACTGGCAGGTATACCTGCCGGTACTGGTCGTCTCCGTGCTCCTGATGCTGCCGTTCCTGCGCCAGGCCGACCGCCCGGCGCGCAGCAAGAAAATCTTCGCCGGCGCCGTCCTCACGCTGCTAGCCTCCCAGGTCGCGCTGGTGCTGTCGCTGCATTCGCTTGCCGCGCTGGTATTCGCGCTGACGCTGTTCTTTGCCGCATTTAATCTTCTGGAAGCCACGCTGCCGTCGCTCATATCCAAATACGCGCCCGAGGACATTCGGGGCACTGCGGTCGGCGTGTATTCGTGCCTGCAGTTCCTGGGCACCTTTGCGGGTGGACTCGCAGGCGGTTGGCTGGCACAGAGTTTCGGCGGCGCGGCAGTTTTCATTTTTGGTGTCGCACTCACCGCAATCTGGTTTGCGGCCAGTGCGACCATGACGGTCCCGCCCGCACGATATGGGCGCAATTACTCGATGGGAGAAACGTGAGATGGCCTCGGTCAACAAGGTGATAGTGCTCGGCAATCTCGGTCGCGATCCGGAGATTCGCTACACGACCGGCGGAGACGCCGTCTGCAATCTCAACATCGCGACCTCGGAGCAGTGGAAGGACAAGAGCGGCGAGAAGCAGGAGCGCACCGAGTGGCACCGTGTGGTCCTGTTCGGCCGGCAGGCGGAGATTGCCGGTGAGTATCTGAAGAAGGGGCGCTCCGTCTACATCGAAGGCAGGCTGCAGACGCGCAAGTACACCGACAAGGACGGCGTCGAGAAATACTCGACCGAAATCGTCGGCGACCGCATGCAGCTGATCGGGGGCTCCCGCGATGGCGGCGGCGACGCCGAGTTTTCCGGCGGCGGCGATGCACCCGCCAGGCGTGAAGGCAGTGCCGCGGGTGGGGGCGGAGCAAGACCCGCTGGCGGTGGCGGCGGCGGCAAGTCGGCTGGTGGCGGCAAGAAGAATACCGACGACTTCGACGACGATATTCCGTTCTAATCCTCTCGCAGCTGCGCTGCGGTTACGCGGCCGCTGCGATCACACCGCCGCCCAGGCAAACGTCGCCGTCGTAGAGCACCAGATACTGTCCCGGCGTCGGCGCCCATTGCGGCGCCTCGAACACCGCGCGGCAACCGCCCGGAACCGGCGCAACCACGCATTTCGCGTCCGGCATCCGGTAACGCGTCTTGGCGCCGAAGCCGCCCGGCAGTGCCGGTGCGTTACCGGCGATCCAGTGCAGATCGCCGGCGTCGACTTCGCGCTCATACAGCAGCGGGTGGTCGTGCCCCTGCACGACGAGCAGCGCGTTCCCCGCCAGATCCTTGCCGGCGACGAACCAGGGGGCGTCGGTACCCTCCCTGGTGCCGCCGATGCGCAAACCCTGCCGTTGGCCCAGCGTGTAGTAGGCGAGCCCGTCGTGGCGGCCCACCGCAACGCCTTCGGGCGTTAGCATCGGTCCGGGCTCGCGCGGCAGGTAGCGCGCCAGGAAATCGCGAAACGGACGTTCGCCGATGAAACAGATGCCGGTCGAGTCCTTCTTCGCCCAGGTCGGGATGCCCTCGCGCCTGGCCAGCGCACGAACGTCGCGCTTGGCGATTTCGCCCAGGGGAAACAGCGCCGGCGCCAGCTGCCGCTGGGTCAGCCGATGCAGGAAATAGCTCTGGTCCTTGGTCGCATCCGCCGCCTTGCACAACTCCCTCCGGCCAGCATCGTCCGCCGCGGGTCGCAGGCGTGCGTAATGGCCGGTCGCGATATGGTCGGCGCCCAGTTCGAGCGCATGGTTGAGGAAGGCGCTGAACTTGATTTCGCTGTTGCACAGCACGTCCGGGTTTGGCGTGCGTCCCGCCTGGTACTCGCGCAGGAAATGCGCGAACACCCGGTCACGGTATTCGGCGGCGAAGTTGACCGCCTCGATGTCGATGCCCAGCACGTCGGCGACCGCGGCCGCGTCGACCAGGTCCTCGCGCGACGTGCAGTATTCCTCGGTGTCGTCGTCCTCCCAGTTTTTCATGAACACGGCGACGACATCGTAGCCCTGCCGTTTCAGCATCCACGCGGCGACCGCCGAGTCCACCCCGCCCGACAGGCCGACCACCACCTTGCGCCGGCGTGCGCTCATGTCACTCCGACGCGAGGGTTGGCTGTCCGCGCGGGACAGGCCGATACGGATTCGGTCATTGGATCAGCCGGCGCAGGGTCAGGCCGAAAAGAAAAAAGGCAGGGCGCGAAACGCCCTGCCTTCTGCCTTGCGGAGAAGTGTGCGATTACTTGGTCGCAGCCTTATCCAGCGCCTTTTGCGCTTCCGGCGTATTGATGTTCACCTTTTGCTTCGGCACTTCCTTCGACGCGGCCACATTCGCCTTTTGCTGGGTGGCCACATTGGCGGTGCTGCCACTGTTGTCGGGCGTGAGGTTCTCAGCCTGCAGCGCCTTGAACATGGCGTTCTTTTCCGCTCTGGTCATCTTCGAGACGTCCTTCGACGCCTTGACATTCGCCTTCTGCATTTCGTCGGTCGTCATGGTGCTGACCGAACTCTGCGAGCCGGCCTGCGTGGCTTGCTGAGTGGCTTGCTGCCGTTCTTGCTTGGTCATCTTCGGCGGGCTGGTTTGCGCGGCGGCTACGGTGGCGAAGGCGCCGGCGATCAGTGCAACGAGAAGCTTGTTCATGTGCATTTCCTTTGTAGTTACAGTGGACAGAAAGGGACTACCGGTCACTTCGCTGGCATCGTCGAGGAGGCGCCGGACGTGCCGGCGTTGCCTTCGACATCCTCTTCTTGGTCTTCTCGATTCCGATCGAACCGGAACCACTGGTGCTGCCTGCGCAACCATGACCACCCGGCGCCGCCGGTGAGGTTGCCTGCGCAGGTGCGACGACCGAAAAGGCAACCGCCGCAGTTGCTGCTACCAGATGCTGCATCGACCATTACCCTATTATAGTAGCCAGAATACGACACCAATTACAGGTGTCGACGCCTTAACGGCCACCTTCAGCCAACGGTTGACAAGAAGAATTGCAAATGCGGTCTGGTGACAGCCAATATTTTACCTGAACAATCAATGGGCTATAAGAAAAATCGGCGGCCTGGCCGGTGTTTTTCGGTCAAAGCGCAACATTCCTGCAACAAGCCCTCGCCAATGCCCCCGGCCGGAGGATGCAGGCACGGCCAACCGTGATTCGGCCTGAATGGAGTGGGACCGAACCACCCGCCGCGGGTTCCGTCGACCGCGATCCGTCACCCGGCAGGCCCTTTGTCCGAGTCGTTGTCGATCAGGGCACGCTGCAGCCATTCCCTGAGCAAAGGCACCGTCACCGGCCGCTTGCTGGCCAGCGAATATCGGTCGAGCGCCGCCAGCGCGGCCATCAGACTGGTCATGTCCCGCCGCCCATGGGAGAGCAGATAGGAGGCGACGTCCGCCGACAGCTGGAAGCCTCGCTCGTCGGCATAGCGGGCCAGCGCAGCCGGCTTGTCGGCGTCCGCGAGCGGCAGGACCTCGAAGACCAGACCCCAGCCCAGTCGGGTCCGCAGGTCGTCACGCAGCGGCAGGCGCCCCGGTGGCACATCGGCGGCACAAAGAAGTTGTCCGCCCGATTCCTTCAGCCGATTGAACAGCGTGAACAAGCGCCCTTGCGCCTGTGCGCCGGCGCCGCCAACGTCATCCACCACGACCAGCGCTCCCGGACCCGGCGGATCCACCGACGCCTGTGCCGGCGTGGCCAGATGCAGCACCGCCCGTGACCTTGTCGCGGCCGCGACGGTCGCACGCAACAGATGCGACCTGCCGCTGCCCGGAGCGCCCCACAGCAGGACGCCGGTTTCGGAAAGGTCGCCGGCGGCCAGGCGCTGCAGCGCGGCGACCGCCTCGCTGTTGCGTCCGGGAAGGAAATTGGCGAACGACGGAGATTCTGCCGGGACCAGCTCGAAGGTGAGTTGCTGCATCACCACCCGCGCTAGCCGTAGTCGCGGTACACCGGCGATTCGACATAGGCCGCGCGCAAGTGGCGCAACCCGACGAGAATCGCCGCCGACACCGGCAACGCCATCAGCACGCCGGCAAAACCGAACAGCTGTCCGAACGCCAGCAGCGCGAAGATCACGGCTACCGGATGCAAACCGATGCGATCGCCGATCAGCCAGGGCAAAAGCACATAGGCCTCGAGCAGCTGACCGATGCCATAAACGGCAAGCACGCCGATGAACGCAGGCCAGCCGCTCCATTGCAGCAGCGCCGCAATGATGCCCAGGACCAGACCCAGCCCGAAGCCTACATAGGGAACGAACACCAGCACGCCGGTGAGAATTCCGATGGCCAGCGCGCGGTCGAGACCGGCGATGGACAGCCCGATCGCGTAATACACCGCCAGTACCAGCATCACCAACAGTTGGCCGCGGAGAAATTCCGCGAGGATCGCATCGATTTCCGAGATTATGGTGCGGACCTTCACATGCCAGCCGCGCGGGATCAGCGCGTCCAGGCTTTCGGCAATCATGTTCCAGTCGCGCAACAGGTAGAACATCACCACGGGAATCAAGGCGACGTTGACCAGCATCGAGATGACGATCAGACCGCCTGCGGTCACGCCCGACAGCAGGCGCATCGACAGATCGCGCGCGGCGCTCATGTTCTGCGCCAGCAGCGATTTCACCATCTCCAGGTCGATGCCCAGCGTTATGCCGAATTGCTGCTGCAGCCAGGGCGCGGCCCGGGCATTGGCGGCCATGACGAGTTCGGGAAGCTTCCTGGCCGCCAGCGTGACCTCCGCCTGCACCAGCGGCACCAGCACCAGGAACAGCGCGAGCAGCAGCAGACCGAACAGCAGCACCACGACGATGGTCGACAGGCCGCGTGCCACGCCGCGGCGCGCGGCCCAGTCAACCAGCGGCGTGCCGAGGTAGGCGAGGATCGCGCCGAGCAGGAACGGCGTCAGCACCGGACCGAGATAATGCAGGCTCAGCACGACGACCAGCGTCGCGCCGAGGATCCAGACATAGTTGGACAGCAGGCGCGCGCGGCGTTGGGCGCCCGTCTCCGCCGCGGCTGTCGGGGGCGGAGCCTTTCCGGCTCCAGGCGCATCCGAGGGCGCAGCCGCGCCCGCGCCCGCCATGGGGGGCGGCGCCGCAGGCGGGTCCTGGTTCGGACGAGGCTCGTTCATTTCTTGTAGAATCAGCGGCTCTCGCCGGGGCCGCTCATCGATGGAAGCGAAGGTCGGCGACACGGCGATTGTAGAGGTTTCAACGACGCTAGCGCCAACTTCGCCGCCGGCTCCGCCTGCAACCCAACCCAACTACCGATCGCGCCGCGCCGCCGCGACGCCCGATACCGCCATGCCCGACAACGCTCCCCATCGCCTCTCTTACCGCGACGCCGGCGTGGACATCGACGCCGGCGATGCGCTGATCGAGCGCATCAAGCCCTTTGCCCGACGCACGATGCGACCGGAGGTGCTCAACGGCATCGGCGGCTTCGGTGCACTGGTCGAGATCGGCAAGCGCTACCGCGACCCGGTGCTGGTCGCCGGGACCGACGGCGTCGGCACCAAGCTCAAGCTCGCCTTCACGCTCGGCCGCCACGACACCATCGGCATCGATCTGGTCGCCATGAGCGTCAACGACATTCTGGTGCAGGGCGCGGAGCCGCTGTTCTTCCTCGACTACTTCGCCTGCGGTCGGCTGGATGTCGACGTTGCGGCCGATGTAATCAAGGGCATCGCCGCCGGCTGCCTGGATGCGGGCTGCGCACTGGTGGGTGGCGAAACCGCCGAGATGCCCGGCATGTACGCCGACGGCGAATACGACCTTGCCGGATTCGCCGTCGGCGTGGTCGAGAAGGAACGCATCATCGACGGCAGCACCATCGCCGAGGGCGACGTAGTGCTCGGCCTTTCGTCCAGTGGCGCCCACTCCAATGGCTATTCGCTGATTCGCCGCATCGTCGCCGACAGCGGCGCCGATTTCGCTGCACCGTTCGACGGCGGCACGCTCGGCGCCGCGCTGCTGGCGCCCACCCGCATCTATGTGAAAGCGCTGCTGGCGCTGATGCGCGATGTTCCGGTCAAGGGCATGGCGCACATCACCGGCGGCGGCCTGCTGGAAAATGTGCCGCGCGTCCTGCCGGCGCACCTGCAGGCACGCCTGGCGCGCGCGGCCTGGTCCCGCCCGGCGATATTCGAATGGCTGCAGCGCCATGGCGACGTCGACGACACGGAAATGCACCGTGTCTTCAACTGCGGGATCGGCATGATCGCGATCGTCGCACCCGAGCACGCCGAGCGCGCGCTGCAATGCCTGGACGAGGCCGGCGAGCGATCGCAGAGGATCGGAACCGTCGTCGCCAGGCCACCCGACGCGCCGGCGACGGTCGTCGTCTGATTTCCGCTGCCGCCCCATGGCGCAGCCCCGAATCGTCGTTCTGATTTCCGGTCGCGGCAGCAATCTGCGTGCGCTCTTGGACGAAATGGCCGCGGGCCGGCTGGGCGGCACCATTGTCCGCGTGCTCTGCAACCGCGCCGATGCCGGCGGTCTGGCCATCGCGCAGGGGCATGGTGTCGAAGCGCTGGTCGTCGATCATCGGGAGCATCCATCGCGCGAAGCCTTCGACGCGACGCTTGCCGAGGCGATCGACGCGGCGACGCCGGACCTGATCGTGCTGGCCGGATTCATGCGCGTGCTTGGCACCGCATTCGTGCGCCGATTCGCTGGCCGGCTGATCAATATCCATCCATCGCTGCTGCCCGCGTATCCGGGACTGGCAACGCACCGGCGCGCACTGGCCGACGGCGTGCGCCTGACTGGCTGCACCGTACACTTCGTGACCCCGGATGTGGATGTCGGTCCGATCATCGCGCAGGCGGCGGTGCCGGTCATTGCCGGCGACGACGAGACCGCGCTGGCGGCACGTGTGCTCGCCGCGGAACACCGGCTGTTGCCGGCGGTCGTAGCTTGGTACTGCGCCGGGCGCATCGCGCTGACTGGAACGCAGGTCCGTGTTGCCGACGCGTTGCCGGCAAGTGCGCCCGGGATTCTGTTCGCACCTGCCCCTTGACCACCGAGGTCCGCTCCGTGGCGTCCTACCGCAACGCAATGTTCGACAGCCTCGGTGAAACCCTCGCCGCCGCCGCCGCGCGGGCAGGCGCGCATACGCGCAAATTGCTGCTCGCCGCACTCGCGCTGTCGCTCATTGCCCATCTGGCAATGACGCTGTGGCCGGTCGAAATGCCGGCGTCGCCCGACGCGACACCATTGGCGGTGACCATCACCGAAATGCCGCCACCGCCCAAGCCAACGGTCGCTGCGGCGAAAGCGTCCCCGCCCAAGCCCCGGCGCGTGCGGCCTCGCCCGCCGGCGCCGGTGCCGGTACCTGCGCCTGCGACTGAAACGATCGAAGAGGCGATGCTCCCCGAGACCGTGCCGGCGGCCGGGTCGCGGGACGGACAGGCGGGCGAGTCCACGGCGGCACAGGCACCCGCGCCAATTGCCGAGGAAACCGTCGAAGCGGGCGAAGAGATCATCCCCGGCGACGTCGTTGCCGGCAAGACGCTGCCGCCACGGGTCGACCTCGCCTACAAGGTGTTCTACGGCACCCAGGGATTCAAGATCGGCGAGGCCGTGTACCGGTTCGAGCATGCGGGAAACCGCTACCGGATCGCCACGCTGGGCGAGGCAACCGGGCTGGCCGCGCTGGTTCTGCGGGGCCAGGGCAGGATCGAGAGCCGCGGACTCATCACCAACGAAGGTCTGCAGCCGCAGACCTTTCGGGTCGAACGCGGCGGCCCGGACCGGGTCGAGACCGCTGTCTTCGACTGGGAGGCGGGTATCGTCACGCTGCATCAGGACAAGACTGCGGCACTCGACCTGCCGACATTCGATCCGCTGTCGTTGATGTGGCAATACTATTTCACGCCGCCGACGGAGGATCGCGCCAGTTTCACGGTGGCGACGCCAAGACGGGTCTACCACTACACGATGACTCGCGAAGAGACGGAAGCGATCGAACTGCCGCATGGTCCCGTCGACGCCGAGCGATGGCACCGGCGCAGTGAGGACGGCAGGACCGATGCCTACGTCTGGCTCGCGCCGTCATTGCGCCACATTCCGGTCAAGATGCGCGTGTCGCATACTACCCGTGGCACGATCGAAGTTCTGCTCGACACCATCCGTGTCGATGAAACTGCCGCCGCGATAGGCGGCGACCTGCCCACCTTCTCCGAATTGTCGGATACCGCAGACCTGCCACCACCGAAATACGGGCCCCTGCAGATCTACGAACCCTAGGCAATCTTCCAGGAAATGCCACGACAATGAGCTTGCGAGTCAACCAGCTGGCGATGCTGGCTGCAGCAATCGAGCGGGTGCGCCGTTTCGACACGCCGTCGGACACCGGATTGTCCGCGTTCTTTCGCGCCCATCCGGCATTGGGCCAGCGCGACCGGGCCTTCGTCGCGGAAGGCGTGTTCGCCATGCTGCGACGGTTGCGCTCGCTCGAGGCGATGGCCGAATCGAGCGAACCGCGCCGGCTGGCGCTGGCCGTGGTCGTGCGTGAAATGGGCCATTCGCTGCGCGATCTCGAACCGATCCTGAACAGCGCCGACGCGCTGTGGGTCAAGGGCTTCAAGTCCCGGCTTTCGAACGCGCTCCCGCCAGCCGTCGCGCACGATCTGCCCGACTGGCTGTGGAATCGGCTTTGCACCGCGTACGGCGATGCCGGGTGCGCCGCCCTTGCCCGCGCGTGGCAGCAGCCGGCGACGCTGGACCTTCGTGTCAATCCGCTGAAAACCACGCGCGACGAAGCGCTCGCGGCGCTCGCGGCCGACGGCCTGGAAGTCGCGCCGACGCCATGGTCGCCGCTGGGCATACGCGTCGGCGGCCGGCCATCGCTGGCGCGCAATCCCTGGCTCGTCGACGGCCGCCTCGAAGTACAGGACGAAGGCAGCCAGCTGATCGGCTACGCCGTCGCGCCGCGCCGCGGCGAAATGGTGGTCGATTTCTGCGCCGGGGCCGGCGGCAAGACGCTGCTGCTCGGCGCGCTGATGCGTTCGCAGGGCCGGCTGTACGCGTTCGACGTCGCCGCGAAACGCCTGGCGAGCCTGGACCCGCGACTGAAGCGCTCCGGCCTGTCGAACGTGCATCCGCAAGTGCTCTCCAGCGAACGCGACACCAAGGTGAAACGCCTCGCCGGCAAGATCGATCGGGTGCTGGTCGACGCGCCCTGTACCGGCTTCGGCACGCTGCGGCGCAATCCCGACCTCAAATGGCGGCAACCCGAGTCCGCCGTCGCGGAACTGGCTGCCAAGCAATCGGCGATCCTGTCTTCCGCCGCGACGCTGGTGAAACCCGGCGGCCGTCTGGTCTACGCGACCTGCAGCGTGCTGCCCGACGAGAACGAGGCGGTGGTCGACGCGTTTCTTGCTGCGCACCCGGGATTCGCGCAGGGCGACGTCGCCGGCGAAATGCGTCGCGCCGGCATCGGCGTCGATACCGGTCCCACGCTCCGCCTTTTCCCGCACACTCACGGCTGCGACGGCTTCTTCGCGGCAATGCTCGAACGCGCCCGCTGATAAAGTACGCGACGACCACCCCATATCCCGGACCAACCGGACACCGATGCTCGCCCCGATCGAATTCAGCCGCGTCGAAAGCGTTCTGACCAGCCCGCGGGGCTGGCTGGATCTGGCAATCGTCGCGCTGTGTCTGGCGATCGCCTGGCTGATCGACCGCCGGATCGTGCAGCGCATACGCGCCCGATCGCCCGGTCCGGCGTCGGGTGGTCGTGGCCGGTTGCGTGCCGGCATGGCCCGGGGCCTGTTTTCGTTCCTGGCCATTGTGCTGCTGGTCATCGCGCGAGCCGGCTATCCCCGCTTCAACGGCGATCCGATCTTCATCGACATTGCAATTCCGCTGCTGATCGCGCTGGCGGCGATCCGCATCACCGTCTATGTCATGCGCAGGATCTTCGCCGATCGCGCCTGGCTAAAGACTTCCGAACGGGCGATCGCCTTCACCATGTGGGGCGTCGTCGTCCTCTACTTCGTCGGTGCGCTGCCAGAAATCCGCAGAGAGCTGGATAGCATCGTCATCCCGTTCGGCGATTCGTCGGTGTCGCTGTTCACCATCGGCACGGGCGTGTTCGCGGTCGTGGTCACGCTGGTCGTCACCTTGTGGCTGTCCAGCATGCTCGAGCAGCGGGTGATGGCGGCGACCTCGATGGATACCAGCATCAGGGCCGTGATCGCCAAGGTCCTGCGCGCGGTGCTGCTGGTCGTTGGCGTGCTGGTGGCGCTGAAGTCGATCGGCTTCGACCTGACACTGCTCACCGTGTTCAGCGGTGCACTTGGCATCGGCATCGGCCTCGGCCTGCAGAAACTCGCCGCCAACTACATCTCCGGCTTCACCATTCTGCTGGATGGTTCGATCCGGCTGGGCGACATGGTCACCGTGGACAACCGTCACGGAGTGATTACCCGCGTGACGGCGCGCTATGTCGTCGTGCGCAGCCTCGACGGGATCGAGGCGATCGTGCCCAACGAGACGCTGGTCACGACCACGGTGCTCAATCACACGTCGACCAACCCCGAGGTGCGCATGGGCGTGGCGGTACAAATTGCCTACGACAGCGATGTCGATCTCGCCATTCGCCTGATGGAAGAGGCGGCACGCGCGGAACCCCGCGTTGTCATCGAGTCGAGTCCACCGACGGCCTACCTGCTGGGCTTCGCCGACAGCGGCATCAATCTCGAACTCGGCGTGTGGCTGCGCGATCCGGAGAAGGGGCTGCTCGCGCTGCGCAGCGCGATCAATCGCCGCATCTTCGCGTCTTTTCGTGCCAACGGCATCGTCATTCCCTATCCGCGTCGCGACGTGCAGTTGCTGGGTCCCGCGCCTTCGCATTTGCCTCCGGCTGCGCCGCCCGGCTAAGGCCGGCGCGCGATGCTGCATCCTGCGGCCGAATGATCGGCATCCGACTATCGCCATCCATCCGATCGAGCGGTTGGACTGCCGAAAATCTTTAGAGTTGGTCACCTAGGCCGGTGTCGCGTAAAATGATTCGGTTTGCCGTGCCAAGCTGCCACAAGCGGCGACCTCCGGCCAAAAATTATAGGATTATCAATGAGTTATGATTTTATCAGCCTTGCTTCCCACGGTCTGATCGACCTTCCCTGGTGGGGCTATGTGATCGTGACGCTGGCGCTGACGCACGTGACCATCGCCGCGGTGACCATTTACCTGCATCGCGCCCAGGCGCACAAGGCGCTGGACCTGCACCCGTCGGTCGCGCATTTCTTCCGCTTCTGGCTGTGGCTGACCACCGGCATGCAGACCAAGGACTGGGTTGCGATCCACCGCAAGCACCACGCCAAGGTCGAGACCCCCGACGATCCGCACAGCCCGCAGACCCGCGGCATCAAGACCGTGTTCTGGCAGGGTTCCGAACTCTATCGCGCCGAAGCCAAGGTGCAGGAGACGCTCGACAAGTACGGCCACGGCACGCCGGACGACTGGATCGAACGCAACCTCTATTCGCGCTTCACCTTCCAGGGCGTGGGCCTGATGCTGGTCGTCAACCTGGTGCTGTTCGGGCCGATCGGCGCCACCATCTGGGCCATCCAGATGATGTGGATCCCGGTGACCGCGGCCGGCGTCATCAACGGCATCGGCCACTACTGGGGTTACCGCAATTTCGCCAGCGCCGACGCGTCGACCAACATCGTGCCCTGGGGCATCCTGATCGGCGGCGAGGAACTGCACAACAATCATCACGCCTACGGGACATCGGCGAAGCTGTCGTCGCAGTGGTGGGAGTTCGACATCGGCTGGATGTACATCCGCACGCTGGCGATGTTCCGTCTCGCCACGGTGCGCAAGGTCGCGCCGCAGATCAAGTTCGCGCGCGACAAGTCCGCGCCGGACCTGGCCACGCTGCACGCCGTGATCACGCATCGCTATCACGTGGTGACCAACTACGCGAGTTCGCTCAAGGCGGCCTGCGTAGCCGAGCTGGCGCATCGCAAGTCCAGGTCGCGGACACTGGCCGACGCCGAGGTCCCCAGTGCGCGGCACGTCAAGCATTGGCTGCTGGCCGATCCGGCGAAGCTCAGCGCGGAGGAACGCGCGAAACTCGACGCGGCGCTTGCCAACAGTCGTGCGCTGGCGACCATCTACGCCATGCGGCAGGAACTGTCGACCCTGTGGGAGCGTTCGACCGAATCGTCCGAGCAGCTGCTGGCACGCCTGCAGGACTGGTGCAAGCGCGCCGAGGCTTCGGGTATCGCGCCGCTCGCCCAATTCTCGATGCAGTTGAAGCGCTACGCGTAAGGCCTGGCTCAACGACACGGAAAAGCCCGCCACCTGGCGGGCTTTTTTTGACTCCGGATTCTCGCGACGCCCGGGCAACGACCAGTCAGTTGCCGATGCCGGTCTCCCGGGCTCGCACGCTGCGGCGGATCCGATAGACGCCTGCAGGAGGCAGATTGCGGCCAACGCGGCCCACCCGCCGCGCCTCGAGCCCGAGGCGCTCCAGCATCGGCCTGGGCACCGGACAGAACGGCCCGTAGGTGAACTGGTAGAACGCACCGTCGGCGCGCACAAGGCCGAACACGCCGGCGAGCACGCCGTACACCTGGTGTCGCGGCATGGTGAGCAGCGGCAAGCCGCTGACGACCGCGCCCGCGAGCAGGCTGTCAAAGAGCGGCATGCGCGCAAGGCGCGAAGCGTCGGCGCAGACGATCCGTGCTTCCGGAAAGCGCTTGGCCAGCAATTGCGCGAAATGCGTGCTGCATTCGACCAGCGTCAGATCGCGCTGCCGCACGCCACGGGCGAGCAAGGCCTGCGTGACCGCGCCGGTGCCGGGACCCAGTTCGATCACCGGGCCCGACGCCGACGAGATTTCCCGTGTCAGCAGTTCCGCAAGCGGCGCGCCAGACGGCGCGATGGCCGCAACCCGCAGTGGATCGCAGAACCAGGCACGCAGAAACGGCAGGGCATCGGAAAGCGCCATAGTGAGCACAGTGCCTGAGGGATCGGACCGGGAAGTGTCTCCATCGTAGAAGAAGCCGCTGCGATCGTCAAAAAAGAAGGGCCCGCGTTTGCGGGCCCTCAACTTTTTGCCACCTTGGCCGCGCCAGGCGCGGGATCGTGGCTCGAATCACTCGTCGAACGAACGCGCGTCGAGACGCGCCGGCCTACTTGAGCTTCATTTCCTTGTAGATGACGTGCTTGCGAGCAACGGGATCGAATTTCTTGATCTCCATTTTCTCGGGCATCAGCTTCTTGTTCTTGGACGTCGTGTAGAAGTGGCCGGTGCCGGCCGAGCTTTCGAGCTTGATTTTTTCGCGCATGATGGCTCCCTAGATCCGTTCGCCCTTGGCGCGCAGGTCGGCCAGGACGACGTCGATGCCGTTCTTGTCGATGGTGCGCAACGCGTGGGTCGTCAACCGGAGGTTGATCCAGCGGTTCTCGCTTTCCACCCAGAAGCGGCGGCGTTGCAGATTGGGCAGAAAACGCCGCTTGGTCCTGTTGTTGGCGT
Source organism: uncultured beta proteobacterium (assembly GCA_963712105.1). Classification (GTDB taxonomy): domain Bacteria; phylum Pseudomonadota; class Gammaproteobacteria; order Burkholderiales; family Casimicrobiaceae; genus VBCG01. The sequence goes on along the minus strand of CAVQGR010000013.1, from coordinate 152,561 downwards.
GCGAAACATTGTTGCCCACCATCGGGGCTTTTCCAGTGACTTGACAGACTCGAGCCATCGCTCGCTCCTCGTTCTCGGGTGCTCACCGGCCTCGCCCCTTGGGGCAGGGCCGGGAAAAGGGTTCGTAAAGCCCACTATTATCTCCCGAAATGCGGTTTGGATCAAGCCCTCATTAACCTTTTCAATCAGCGACTTGCAGCGCCGGTGCCCGAGTTCGATGCAGGGCCATGCGAACAAGCCTGCGGGTTCAGGACCTGTCGGGGCGAGTGCTCGCAAATGGCGCGCAGGCGCGGGTTATCCACCTACAGCAGCCCCCGTTCGGCAAACGAAACCACCCGCGACCCGGCGACGACGAAATGGTCCAGCGTGCGGATATCCACCAGCGCCAGCGCCTGTTTGAGCGCGACCGTCAGCAATTCGTCGGCACGCGAGGGCTCGGCCACGCCGCTGGGATGATTGTGAGCGAAGATCACGCCGGCGGCATTGTGGGCAAGCGCCGCCTTCACCACTTCACGCGGATAGACGCTGGTCTGTGCCAGCGTGCCACGAAACAGCTCCCGCGCCGCCAGCAGGCGGTTCTGGCTGTCCAGAAAGAGCGCCATGAACGCCTCGTGGGGCAGCGCCGACAGCGTCAGGCGCAGGTAGTCGCGAACGGCGTCGGGCGAGGCCAGCGCACCGCGCGAGGCGACCTCTTCCAGCATGGCGCGGCGCACGAACTCGCCCATGGCCTTGAATTGTGCCGCCCTGGTGGGACCCACGCCGCGCTGTGCCCTGATCTCCGCCGTGCCTGCGGCGAGCAATGCCCCGACGCCCCCGAAGGTCGCAAGCAGGCCCCGGGCCAGGTCCAGCACCGGTCGACCAGGCGAGCCCGTGCGCAAGATGACCGCCAGCAATTCGGCGTCGGTGAGGGCCTTCGCACCCAGCGCAAGCAGGCGCTCGCGGGGCCGTTCGGCGTCTGCATGCGTCGCTGCGTCCAAGTCCTGTCCTCCGTGCCCGTTTCGCCGTCGCCAAGGCGCCAACTCGTGCTGCTACGCCACCGCACCACCGGGACTCGCCTTGACCATGATTCGTCGGCGGCCGACTACGGTGCCGAGGAGTGTAAACTTTGCCGCGCACCCGCTCGCATCGACCGAACAGACGATTCTTCGACCATGGACGCCACGCCTGCCACCAGCAACGCCACGGGCATGGTGCGTGTGGTGCTGGGCGTCACCGGCGGCATTGCCGCGTACAAGGCGGCGGAATTGGCTCGGCTGCTGGTCAAGGCCGGCGTCACGGTCGATGCGGTCATGACCGAGGCGGCGACGCGTTTTGTCGCGCCCATCACCTTTCAGGCACTTACCGGCCGCCCGGTGCACACCGACCTGTGGCAATCGGGTGCCGACAATGCGATGGGCCACATCGCACTCTCGCGCGGCGCCGACGCCATTGTCGTCGCGCCCGCGTCCGCGGACTTCATCGCCAAGCTGGCGCAGGGACGCGCCGATGATCTGCTGTCCACGCTATGCCTGGCGCGCGAGTGCCCGCTGCTGGTCGCGCCGGCGATGAACCGGCAGATGTGGGCCAATGTGGCCACTCAGCGCAATGCCGGACTGCTGGCCGCCGATGGCGTCGCCATCCTGGGGCCCGACACCGGCGAACTGGCCTGCAACGAGCACGGCGAGGGGCGCATGCTGGAGGCCGCCGACCTGTTCGCCGCGCTGGTCGCCTTCCGCCAGCCGAAGCTCCTGGTCGGAAAGCGCGTGCTGCTGACCGCCGGCCCCACCTTCGAGGCCATCGACCCGGTGCGCGGCATCACCAATGCGAGTTCGGGGAAGATGGGCTTCGCGCTGGCGCAGGCCGCCGCCGAGGCGGGAGCGACCGTCACGCTGGTCGCCGGGCCGTCGGCGTTGCCCACGCCACACGCGGTCGAGCGCATCGATGTGCGCAGCGCCGCGCAGATGGCCGATGCGGTGTTCGCGCGGCAGGATGCGAACGACGTGTTCATCGGCGTCGCCGCGGTCGCCGACTACGCGCCGGAGATTGCCCACGAGCGCAAGTTGAAAAAAACCGGCGAGCCGCTGGCCATCACGCTGAAGCCGACGGTCGACATCCTCGCCAGCGTCGCGGCCCGGGCAAAGGCACCGTACTGCGTCGGCTTCGCCGCGGAAAGCCACGATGTCGAACGCCTGGCGGAGGAAAAGCGGCGCCGGAAAAAGCTGCCGCTGCTGGTCGCCAACCGTGTGCAGGATGCGCTGGGTAGTGACGACAACCAGGTCACGCTGCTCGACGACGACGGCACGCATCCGCTGCCGCGCATGGACAAGCTGACGCTGGCGCGGCGGCTGGTCGCCGAGATCGCGCGCCGGCTTCCGCGCAGCTGATGTCGGTGGCCGCCGCGAACACCACCATCGCGCTGCGTGTGCTCGACGAGCGCATCCGCCCTCACCTGCCGGCCTATGCCACGCTGGGATCGGCCGGCCTCGACCTGCGCGCCTGCCTTGACGCGCCACTGACGATCGGTCCCGGAGATACGCACCTCATCCCCACAGGAATTTCCATTCACATCGGCGATCCGGGACTGGCGGCCATCATCCTTCCCCGATCAGGGCTGGGGCACAAGCACGGGATCGTTCTTGGCAACCTCGTCGGGCTTATCGATTCGGACTATCAAGGCCCGCTGATGGTCAGTTGCTGGAATCGGGGTGCGGAGCCATTTGTGCTCACTCCACTCGATCGGCTGGCGCAGCTGGTCATCGTGCCGGTGGTGCAGGCAGCCTTTCGCGTCGTAGACGACTTCGCCGAGTCGGAACGGGCCGCCGGTGGTTTTGGCAGCACGGGGCGATGAACGCTGTGGCGGGAATGCCGGACGACCTGCGCGACCCGGGATCATAGTCCGGTCCAGGCGAAGCTGCGGAATACCTCGCCCCGCTGGTCCGGCCAGAAGGGCAAGGACGCGAGGGCCGCTGGGCGGCTGGTGTCGCCGACGTCACTCACAAAGAACAACGGGCCGCGCAGGCGGCCCGTTGTCTTCTGCTGCGTTGAGCGAGGCTTACGCGCGGCAGGAGCCCGGCACGTATTTCTCGTTCGAACCGCGGCAGGTCCAGTCCGAGATCGCGTTGTTGGCGATCGCCGACGGCGTCAGCGTGATCGTCATGCCCGCGGCAGCACCGAGCGACGCATCTGCGCTCATGGTAACTGTGATGACACCAGTGTTGGCGACAGCGAGGCTCGCAACATATTTGCTGGTCTGGTCCTGGCAACCGGCGTTGGCCGTGCTGGTGGGGAACGTTCCGTGAGACGCGACATATTCCGCCACTGCCGTCTTGCACCCGCCCGCCGCTGTAATGCCTTCAGTGACCCGTGCGCGAATCGTGTAGTCCTGATACGCCGGCAGCGCGATGGCCGCCAGAATGCCGATGATGGCAACGACGATCATCAGTTCGATAAGCGTAAAGCCTTTTTGTACTCGTTTCATTTTGCTGACTCCTAGATTGAAATTGATCCCGATAACCCGGCACCCAGCGATGCTGTCAACCTAAGAGCAAGCGATATGCCAGAGTCATTGGCTTGGCGGCGACGGCCGGGGCGTGGTTATATCCTGTTGATTTTGCAGAAGTTGTTTTTTCGCCGTCGGACAAACGGTCGACATGCGCTGCCGACACAGGAAGAACCGACCGCCCCGCCATTGTTCACAGTGACCCGGTGCGGAAGCCGCAAAGTGACGCTCAGCGTCACCTTGGGCGATCGTGCCCCCGTCACGCCGGTAGCGACAGCTCCAGGCGGACGCCGGCGACCTCAAAGGTGTCGCCGGGGTGCAGCGGCGCGCCGTCGACAGGTACTGCCGCGCCGTTGATGCGTGGCGGCTGGTCGCCTTCGACGGGGACCAGGCGAAATCCATTCTCGACCTTGCGGATCAGCGCCACCTGCACGCCCACCCGCCCTACCGTGAGTTCGTCGCGGCGCATGGGCATGCTGCGCCCAAGGCTCGGACCCGACAGCACGCGAATGACCGGGGCGGCCGGTGTGGCCGGTACAAACGCTGCCGACGGCGCAACGGTTCCTGATGGCGGTATCGCTCCTGTCGTTGCTTCCGCGGTGGCCGGAACCGGAGGTTTCGCTGCCGGTTTCGGCTCGACGGTGCCCTCAATGCTCGCACCGGCGTTCTCCTGCCCATCACGGAGAGCGGCCCGCGCCCGTGCGACCGGGGTCGACGGCGATGCCGTCGCCGGCATGGCGTTCGGGGCGCCGTCCGCATCCGCGCCCATCTGCTGCTCCAAGTCGGCGAGCAGCGGCGCATTCGCCGCGCTGATCACCGGTGCGCGCGGCTTGTCGCGGTCGGCCAGGGTGGGGGCAACTCGCGCCGGACTCACCAGATCGGTCAGGCCACGAATCTGCTGGCGCAGCGCGTCGGCGGGCAACGGGTCGACCTTGGCGTCGTTGTCGGACATGTAGGTCATCCGCTGCCGGCCAATGTCGATTTGGTCATGGTCGCGCAGGAAGTGCTTCTGCGCCGGCTTGCCGTTGACCAGCGTACCGTTGGTGCTGCCCAGATCCTCCAGAAAGGAGTCGGCAAGTATGGTGACCACGGCCGCGTGCTCGCCGGACACTGCCGGGTAGGGCAGGCACACGTCGTTGTCGGCGCGACGGCCGATGGTGATGCGCTCGCGGTCGAGCGGGACATCGAGCGTCGTTCCGTCCGCGAGGAACAGCACGAGCTTGCCCATGATTCGTCAGCCCTTCTTCTTCGCCAGCCAGCGCTGCGCCCAGCCGGTGGCGGGCAGGAACTCGGGGGGGACGCGCACCAGAATCACCGAGATGTTGTCGCGCCCGCCGTTCTGGTTGGCCAGCTCGATCAGGTCGGCGGCGGCGAGCGCGAGGTCCGAGCGCTTTTCATCGACGACCGAATGGATCACCTCGGTATCGACCATGTCGGTCAGGCCGTCGGAGCACAGCAGGTAGATGTCGTTGGCCTCGATGCGATATTCGGAGATATCGGTGGGCACGATGGCCTCGATGCCCAGCGCGCGGGTGACCAGGTTCTTGTTCAGCGAATAGCGCGCCTGCTCGGGGGTGAGCACGCCGCTGTCGATCTGCTCCTGCAGCAGCGAATGGTCGCGGGTCAATTGCTCGAACTTCTCGCCGCGCAGGCGGTAGCAGCGCGAATCGCCGATATGGCCGATGGAAACGCGGTTGCCGCAGAACACCGAGGCGACGATGGTGGTGCCCATGCCGGCACATTCGGGTCGCGCCTGCGCCGCCTCGTAGATGCCCTTGTTCGCCTGTGCGATCTGCTGCTGCAGCAGCAGCGCGCCGTGGGTGAGGCCGGTGCCGATGTCGATCTTCGACAGTTCGCGGCCGGAATTGAGTTCCGGCAGCATGCCGTTGGTCACGACATTCACGGCGATGCCACTGGCCACCTCGCCGGCGCTGTATCCGCCCATGCCATCGGCCAGCACGGCAATCCCCGCCTCGCCATCGACGAAGACGGCATCTTCGTTATGCGCACGGACCATCCCGGGGTGGGACAGGCTGGCGACATCGAGGGCGGCTTCGGGCATGATGGTATTGGTGGTTGACGTCAGAGTCCGAGTGTAGCGGTCCGGACGCCGGCAGGCGAGTGAACCCGGCGGCGCATGCTCAGGTGGCCTGCGTCTGGTTGCGCCCAAGCCACTTGGCAAGACCGACGACCAGCACGACTCCTGCGACCGGCAGCGCCCAGTGCAGCCAGCGCGCGTTCGCATCTACCCATGGCCGGGTGACGACGTCGGTGATGATCATGTCCCCGGCGATGAACCCGAGCAGGCCGCCGCCGGCGAGGATCAGAATCGGAAAGCGGCCGATGATCCGGATGATGATCTGGCTGCCTGCCACCACCAGCGGAATGCTGAGCGCGAGCCCGAACAGCAGCAGCAGCAGGCTGCCCTTCGCCGCGCCGGCCACGCCGATGACGTTGTCCACGCCCATCGCCACGTCGGCGAGGATGATGGTGCGGATCGCCGCCAGCAGCCGGTCGTTGGCGGGGATCTCGACTTCGGCTTCCTCCTCGTCGCGGATGAGCTTGACGCCGATCCATACAAGGAGAATGCCGCCGGCAACCTTGAGCAAGGGCAGGTCCAGCAGCGTGATGGCAAAAAAGGTGAGCAGGACGCGAACGCCGATGGCGCCGGCCACGCCCCAGATGATGCCCCAGCGACGCTGTTCCAGCGGCAGGCTGCGGCAGGCCAGTGCGATCACCACCGCGTTGTCGCCGGACAGCAGGATGTCGATCACGACGATCTGCATCGCCGCGACCCAGAATTGCGGCGTGCCGAATTCCACTTGGGGCTCCTCTGCGCCTGGCGCCTTTCGCGCCGCGGCAGAAAATCAGATGGCGGCCTTGAGCAGCTTACCCATTTCCGCCGGATTGCGGGTCACCTTGATGCCCGAGGCCTCCATCACTTCGAGTTTCTCCTGCGCGGTGCCCTTGCCCCCGGAAATGATGGCGCCGGCATGGCCCATGCGCTTGCCTGGCGGCGCGGTGACACCGGCAATGAAGCCGACGATCGGCTTTTTCATGTGCGCCTTGGCCCAGAGCGCGGCCTCCTCCTCGTCGCTACCGCCGATTTCCCCGATCATCACCACGGCATCGGTGTCGGGATCGTCGTTGAAGAGCTTCAGGATGTCGATGTGCTTGAGTCCATTGACGGGATCGCCGCCTATGCCGACCGCCGTAGATTGGCCGAGGCCGAGTTCGGTCAGCTGTCCGACTGCCTCATACGTGAGCGTACCCGAGCGCGACACTACGCCGATGCGGCCCTTTTTGTGGATATGGCCGGGCATGATGCCGATCTTGAGTTCGTCGGGCGTGATGACCCCGGGGCAATTCGGTCCCAGCAGCAGCGTCTTCTTACCGAGCATCCTGTGGCGGGTGGCGATCATGTCGCGCACCGGAATGCCTTCGGTGATGCAGACGACCAGGTCGAGCCCGGCATCCACGGCTTCGTCGATCGCCGCTGCGGCGAAAGGCGGCGGCACGTAGATCACCGAAACCGTCGCGCCGGTGGCTTCCTTCGCCTCCTTCACCGTGGCGAAGATGGGAATGCCTTCGAAGTTCTCGCCGGGCTTCTTGGGATTGACGCCGGCGACGAAACAGTTGGGGCCGTTGGCATAGTCGCGGCACATTCTCGTATGGAACTGGCCGGTCTTGCCGGTGATGCCCTGCGTGATGACCTTACTGTTCTTGTTGATCAGAATCGACATCGCTATTGCCCCTTCGTCGCGGCGACCACCTTCTGTGCCGCTTCCGCCATGTTGTCGGCAGTGATGATCGGCAGACCGGATTGCGCCAGGATCTTCCTGCCCAGTTCGTCGTTGGTACCCTTCATCCGGACCACCAGCGGAACCTTCAGCGAAACCGCCTTCGACGCCGCGACCACACCTTCGGCAATGGTGTCGCACTTCATGATGCCGCCGAAGATGTTGACCAGGATCGCCTTGAGCCTGGGATTGCGCAGCATGATCTTGAACGCCTCGGTCACCTTCTCCGCGGTAGCACCACCGCCGACGTCGAGGAAGTTGGCCGGCTCGCCACCGTAGAGCTTGATCGTGTCCATGGTCGCCATCGCCAGTCCGGCGCCGTTGACCAGGCAACCAATGTCGCCGTCCAGCGAGATGTACGACAGGTCGAACTTGGATGCCTCGATCTCGTTCGGATCCTCCTCGTCGAGATCGCGCATTTCCAGAATCTCCGGATGGCGGAACAGCGCGTTGGAATCGAAGTTGAGCTTGGCGTCGAGCGCGATGACGCTGCCGTCACCGGTGACGACCAGTGGATTGATCTCGGCCAGCGACGCGTCGGTCTCGACGAACGCGCGGTAGAGTCCGAGCAGCATCGCCCGTGCCTGCGGGATGCTGGCCTCGGGCACGCCGATCTTGCGCGACACATCGTCGGCTTCCGCATTGGTCAGCCCGCGCACCGGGTCGATGAACACCTTGTGGATTTTTTCCGGCGTCGTCGCGGCGACGTGCTCGATGTCCATGCCGCCTTCGGAGCTCGCCATCAGCGCGACGCGCTGGGTGCCGCGGTCGACGACCATGCCGACATACAGTTCCTGGCGGATGTCCGCGCCCTCCTCGATCAGCAGACGGCGCACCTTCTGTCCGTCCTTGCCGGTCTGGTGGGTGACGAGCTGCATGCCAAGGATCTCGCCGGCCCGCGCCGCTACCTCGTCGATGGACTTGGCGACCTTGACGCCGCCACCCTTGCCGCGGCCGCCGGCATGGATCTGCGCCTTCACCACCCACACCGGACCGCCAAGGGATTGCGCCGCCTTGACGGCCTCGTCGACGCTGAACACCGGGATGCCGCGCGGGACCGACATGGCGAACTTGCGAAAAATTTCCTTGCCCTGGTATTCGTGGATTTTCAAGGCTGATTCCTCATCGTTTCGTGTTTCGGGCCGCGCTGCACGGACATTCCGGCTGGCGAGGCCATTCGGTGACGCATCTGCGGTGACGAACGTCGGACAACACCGGTGAGAGCCGCTTGCGGCAACCATCGCCGGAGGCGGTCTCCGGTGCGGCCGGTCGCGTGTTGCGTCGATAGAGGCATCGTCCGGATGCGCGAAAGGCGCGGGAACAACGGGCGGCCACATCGACGCATGGCCGACGATCCGCAGTCAACCCGCTAGAATGTGGCAAACCGTATAATTTTACGCTGCGGTGAGCCCAAGCGGCAACCGGAGGGAGTGGCCATGTCGTTCATCCTCGCGCTCGATCAGGGAACCACCAGCTCGCGGGCCATTGTGTTCGACCACCAGGGCATGGCGCTCGCCAGTGCGCAGTCGGAATTCCGGCAGATCTTTCCCCAGCCCGGCTGGGTCGAGCACGATGCCACCGAAATATGGGCAACACAGTCCGGCGTCATGCATCAGGCGCTGGCCAAGGCGAGACTGAGCGGACGCGACCTCGCCGCGATCGGCATCACCAACCAGCGCGAAACGACCGTGCTGTGGGATCGCGCCACCGGACGGCCGCTGCACAACGCCATCGTCTGGCAGGACCGGCGCACCGCGCCCATCTGCGACCGATTGCGCGAGGCCGGGCACGGACCGCTGATCGCCGGCAAGACCGGGCTGGTGATCGACGCCTATTTTTCCGGCACCAAGCTCAACTGGCTGCTCGACCACGTCGATGGCGCGCGCGATCGCGCGCAGCGCGGCGAACTCGCCTTCGGCACCATCGACAGCTGGCTGGTCTGGCAATTGACCGCGGGCCGCGTCCACTGCACCGATGCGTCCAACGCCAGCCGAACCATGCTCTTCAATATCCATTCAGGCGACTGGGACGACGAACTGCTTGCGCTGCTCGACATTCCCCGCACCGTGCTGCCGTCGGTCGTGGCGTCGTCCGGCGTATGCGGCGAAACGACGGTCGACGGCGTCGCGGTGCCGATCGCCGGCATCGCCGGCGACCAGCAGGCCGCGCTGTTCGGCCAGGCCTGCCTGTCGCCCGGTTTGGCGAAGAACACCTATGGCACCGGCTGCTTCCTGCTGCTCAATACCGGTACCACGGCGGTCGCGTCGAATAACAACCTGCTGACCACCATCGCGTGGCGGCGCGGCAAGGCGCTCGAATACGCGCTGGAAGGCGGCGTGTTCATCGGCGGCGCCGTCGTACAGTGGCTGCGCGACGGCCTGCAGATCATCCGGCACGCGAGTGAGGTGGAGGCGCTGGCCGCGAGCGTGCCGGACAGTGGCGGCGTCTACCTGGTGCCCGCCTTCGCCGGACTGGGTGCGCCGCACTGGGATGCCTATGCGCGCGGGTCGATGTCCGGCCTGACCCGGGGCGCGACGCGCGCGCACATCGCCCGTGCCGCGCTGGAGGCGATCGCATTCCAGAGTGCCGACCTGCTGGCGGCGATGGAAAAAGACGCCGGCTTCACGTCGTCCGAGTTGCGCGTCGACGGCGGCGCGACCGCCAACAACCTGTTGATGCAGTTCCAGAGTGATCTGCTCGGCATCCCGGTGATCCGGCCGAAGGTGGCAGAAACCACGGCATTGGGCGCGGCCTACCTGGCGGGCCTCGCCGTCGGCTACTGGAAGAGCGACGCCGACATCGGCGCCAACTGGCAGGTCGACCGCCGCTTCGAGCCGGCGATGCCGCGCGAGCGTGCGGCCGAGCTGCGCGCGGGCTGGGACAAGGCCGTGACCCGCGCCAGAGACTGGGCCTGATCACAACACCGGAATGCCAACGCCCGCACGGGCAAACAACGGACCGATGCACAGCCCATCGCAAACGAACTGGCGCAGCCCCACCATCGTCCTGATTGCGGGAGGACTGATCCTGTCCGTGGCGTTCGGCATCCGGCACGGCTTCGGCCTGTTCCTGCAGCCGATCTCGGCGGACCTGGGTTGGGGCCGCGAGACCTTCGCGCTCGCCATCGCCGTGCAGAACCTGGTGTGGGGCATAACGCAGCCGTTCACCGGCATGGTCGCCGACCGCTTCGGTTCGGCCAAGGTCATGATCGCCGGTGGCCTTTGCTATGCGCTCGGCATGGCGCTGATGTCCGCGGTCACTGCGCCCTGGCTGTTCGTGTTGACCGCCGGCGGGCTGATCGGCCTCGGGCTGTCGGGCGTCACCTTCAGCGTCGTCTCGGGCGTGCTCGGGCGCCGCTTCCCGCCGGAAAAGCGCAGCATGGCGCTGGGCATCTCGGCCGCGGCCGGGTCCTTCGGCCAGTTCGTCATGCTGCCGCTGACGCAATGGTTGTTGTCCACGCTCGGCTGGCACGGCGCGCTGCTCGCACTCGCCGGAGTCGGACTGCTGATCGTGCCGCTGGCCGCGGCGATGGTCGAGCGGCGCGAGACGCACGCGCATGCCTTCGCGCAATCGGCCGGGCAGGCGATGGGCGAGGCGATCGGTCACCGCGGCTATGTGCTGCTGACGCTGGGCTTCTTTCGTCTGCGGGTTCCAGGTCGTGTTCATCGGCGTGCATCTGCCCGCCTATCTCGCCGATCGCGGTCTGCCGGCGCACGTGGCGGTCATGGCGCTGGCGCTGATCGGCCTGTTCAACATCATCGGCACCTACTCCACCGGCTGGCTGGGCGGACGGTTCAGCAAGAAATACATCCTCTCCGCGATCTATTTCGGCCGCGCGATCGTGTTCGCGCTGTTCTTCTGGCTGCCGTTGTCGATCGCCAGCGTCTACGCGTTTGCGATGGCGCTCGGGCTCCTGTGGCTGTCGACGGTGCCACCGACCAACGCCATGGTTGCGCAGATCTTCGGCGTCCGTTACATGGCGATGCTGACCGGCTTCACCTTCTTCTCGCACCAGATCGGCAGCTTTCTCGGCGCCTGGCTGGGCGGCAAGCTCTACGACACCACCGGCAGCTACGACGTGGTCTGGTACCTGTCGATCGCGCTGGGCATCGTCGCCGGGCTGCTGAACCTGCCCATCGACGAGCGGCCGGTCAAGCGGCCGGTGGCGCAGAGGGCCTGACGCGACGCGCTGCGGCGTGGTCAGCCGACCACTGGTGCGAGGCTGTCGGCGGGAATCTGGTCGATGGCGTCGGTGATGATGGTATCCACGCCCCAGCCGGCGAGTTCGCCAACGCGAGTCACATCGTTGGGCGTATAGCAGCACACCCGGAAGCCGGCGCGATGGGCGGACTTCACGATTTCGGCCGACAGCGCGCGATGGTTTGCATCGAGAGCGACGCATTGCAGCCGCTGGAGCCGATCACACCAGTCGGTCGGCAATTCGTCGAGCAGCAATGCCCGCGGCAACGCCGCCACGGCGTCGCGCGCGGCATCGAGCGCAGCTTCCGAAAATGACGACAGCAATGGCGGCACTTCAGCGTCGCGCCAGAGCTGCGCGGCGTCGAGCGCAACCGCCGCTCCGGTCTCGCGCTCGCGTCCCGGCATGGGCTTGATCTCGACGTTGCAGGCAACGCCATGCGCGCGCGCCCAGCGGGCGATCGCCGCGAAGCTCGGAAGCATTTCCCCGGCGTACTGCGCACTGTGCCAACCGCCGGCGTCAAGCCGCGACAATTCCCGCCACGGCAGCGCATCCGCGCGCCCGCGACCACTGGTCGTGCGTTCGAGTGTCGAGTCGTGCAGCAGGAAGGCGACATTGTCCGCCGACAGCTTGACGTCGAATTCGACCATCGGATAGCCGTGCGCGTGTCCGACACGCATCGCGGCAAGTGTATTCTCCGGCGCGAGCCTGCCTGCGCCGCGGTGCGCGCACAGGCGGGGATAAAGCCAGGCCGGCAGCGGCGTCGCGCTCATTGCGACGGCCGGCATGCGCCGGGAGGTCTTGCCGGCGCGCTCATCGCAGCCGCGCTCCGGTCGCGCTGTCGAACAGGAAGACCTTCTGCGGGTCCGCGGTGAGATACAGCGTCGAGCCGAGATCCGGGTGAAAGCCATGTGGCTGCCGCGCGATGATCGTCTCGGCGCCGTGGCCAACGTGAACCAGCGTGTCGGCGCCGAGCTCCTCGACCATTTCCACCGGCCCCCAGACCAACGCGTCGGACTCACCGCAGGGCACGAGGTGCTCCGGTCGCACGCCGACCGTCACCGCCGCGCCGGCAGCGGCGCCACCAACCGCGGCCGAGATACGGCCACCGGCAAGCAGCGCGAATTGCGACCCGCCTTCGCCCTTCGCCGGCAGGAAATTCATCGCCGGCGAGCCAATGAAGCCGGCGACGAACAGCGTGGCCGGATTCTCGTAGACCTCCATCGGCGAGCCGATCTGCTCGGCGCGTCCGGCATTCATCACGATCATCCGCTGGGCCAGCGTCATCGCCTCGACCTGGTCGTGCGTGACGTAGAGGCTGGTCGTCGACAGGCGCCGGTGCAGTTTCTGGATCTCGAAGCGCATCTGCACGCGCAGCTTGGCGTCGAGATTGGACAGCGGCTCGTCGAACAGGAACACCGCCGGCTCACGCACGATCGCCCTGCCCATCGCCACCCGTTGTCGCTGTCCACCGGAGAGCTGGCCCGGCTTGCGTTCGAGCAACGGCCCTAATTCGAGAATGCCGGCGGCGCGGTCAACGCGCGCCCTGATGTCCGGCTTGGTGAAGCCTCGGATCTTGAGACCATAGGCCATGTTGTCGAACACACTCATGTGCGGATACAGCGCGTAGTTCTGGAACACCATGGCGATGTCGCGGTCCTTGGGCTCAAGCGTGTTGACCACGCGGTCGCCGATGTTGATCTCGCCGGCACTGATTGCTTCGAGTCCGGCGACCATGCGCAGCAACGTCGACTTGCCGCAACCCGACGGGCCGACGATCACGATGAACTCGCCATCGGCCACGTCGGCGGTGACCCCGTGGACCACCTCGAGATCACCGTAGCTCTTGCGAACGTCGCGAAATCCAACCTTGGCCATTTCAGAAAATCCAGTAGACGATGTAGGTGGCCGACAGCAGCATGGTCGTCAGCGCGAACAGGAAAAAGGCGTTGATGGTCCGCGCCAGCAGGCGCGCGCGGCGCAGGCTCGACGTGCGCAATGCCCAGAGGATCAGGTAAACGCAGATGACGAAAATGAACGCGTCGACCGCGATCAGTTCATCGGCCAAGGTGCGCAACGTGGCATCCGGCGACGAGTACTCCATGAATCCCAGTGCCGCAATGCATAGACCCGCAAGCGATGCGGTGACCGACAGCAGTCGCAGCAATACATCGCGGTCGCGTTGCGGATCGTATTCCTCCGGCCCGATGGTTTCGTGCTGGGTCATTTTTCGGTGTCCACCAGACCCTTGACGAACCACTTCTGCATCAGGATCACCACGGCCGCCGGCGGAAGCATCGCCAGGACCGCCGTCGCCATGACCAGATTCCACTCGGTCGCGGCGTCGCCTCCGGCAATCATCCGGGTGATCCCGATCACGATCGTGTACATCGACTCCTCGGTGGTGACCAGCAGGGGCCACAGGTACTGATTCCAGCCGTAGATGAACAGAATGACGAACAGCGCGGCGATGTTCGGTCGCGACAGCGGCACGACCACGTCCCAGAAAAACCGCAACGGACCTGCACCGTCGATGCGCGCCGCCTCGGCAAGCTCGTCCGGAATGGTCAGGAAGAACTGCCGGAACAGAAAGGTTGCCGTCGCCGAAGCGATCAGCGGCACGGTGAGTCCCGCGTAGGAATCGAGCATCCCGAGATCCGACACGACCTGATACGTGGGCAGGATGCGGACTTCGACCGGCAGCATCAGCGTGACGAAAATCATCCAGAAAAAGAACATCCGGAAGCGAAAGCGGAAATAGACGATCGCGAAGGCCGAGATGATCGAAATGGCGATCTTGCCGATGGCGATGATCAGCGCCATGACCAGGCTGTTCCACATCATGTGGCTGACCGGCGCCGAAGACAGCCGCGCCGAGCCATGGGCCAGGACCTGGCTGAAATTGTCGATGGCATGGACTCCCGGCACCAGCGGCATCGGTGCCTGCAGCACCTGCTCGGGCGTCAACGTGGATGCGACCAGCGTGATGTACACCGGCAACGCGACGATCGCCACGCCAAAGAGCAGCATCAGGTGCGACACGACGGTAAGCCACGGGCGATTCTCGATCACCGGAAAGTCCTCGCGAAATGGTGCGCGAAGGCACGCATCGTCAGTATTGAACCTTTTTCTCGATGAAGCGGAACTGGACCACGGTCAAGCTGATCACGATGAACATCAGGATCACCGACTGCGCGGCGGAACCACCGAAGTCGAGGCCCTTGAAGCCATCGTGATAGACCTTGTAGACGAGGATCTCGGTGGCGTTTGCCGGTCCGCCGCCCGTGGCAGCATCGATGATGGCGAAGGTGTCGAAGAACGCATAGACCATGTTGACGACCAGCAGAAAAAAGGTCGTCGGCGACAGCAGCGGAAACACGATGGTGACAAAGCGACGCACCGGACCGGCGCCGTCGATCGCGGCCGCCTCGATCAGCGACTTCGGGATCGACTGGAGCCCCGCGAGGAAGAACAGGAAATTGTAGGAAATCTGCTTCCAGACGGCCGCCACGATCACCATCACCAGCGCCTGGGGGCCGTTGAGCAGCGGATTCCAGTCCACGCCCATATTGATCAGCATATGCGCGACAACGCCCAGCGTCGGGCTGAACAGGAACAGCCAGAGCACGGCGGCCACGGCGGGCGCTACCGCGTAGGGCCAGATCAGCAGCGTCTTGTACGCTGTCGCGCCACGAATCACGCGATCAGCGAAGACTGCCAGGACGAGGGAAATGGAAAGCCCGGACGCCGCCACCGCGATAGAGAAGATGGCGGTGGTCTTGAACGACGCGAGATATTGCTCGTCGTTGTACAACGCGACGAAGTTGTCCAACCCGACGAATTGCGTGGTAGTGCCGAACGCATCCTGCAGCAGCACCGACTGGTACAGCGCCTGCGCCGCGGGCCAGAAGAAGAAAACGATGGTGATCGCGATCTGCGGCGCGACCAGCGCGTAGGGCAGCCAACGGGAATTGAAGCGAGCGCGTTTTTCCATCGGTGTGGCGTATCCGGGCCGGCGCCTAAGGCAATCCTGTGACCTGACTCAAGGCGAGGCGAAGCTCACGCCCTCGGGTACGGTGAAATCCGCACCCTTCCTGCGACCGCACGCGCCACGACGCCGGCGCGCAACCGCCGGGATGAGCGGCGCCTGGCGGGCGCCGTTCGATCCCGGCGAATTAGTTCGTCGTCGGTTGCGCCGTCGACGTACTAACCCCTGTTGGCCTTCTCGAATTTCTCGATGATCTCGTTGCCTCGCTTGGTCGCCGTTTCGACGGCCTCCTTGGCGGTCTTCTTGCCGGACAGCGCACCCTCGAGTTCCTCCTGGATCACGTCGCGCACCTGCACGAAATTGCCCAGACGGATACCGCGCGAATTGCTGGTGGTCTTGACGATCATCTGTTCGACCGACACGTTGGTGCCCGGGTTCTTGTCATAGAAGCCCGACTTCTTGGTGAGTTCGTAGGCCGCAATGGTGATCGGCAGGTACCCGGTCTCCTGGTGCCACTCCGCCTGAATCTCGGGTGAGGACAGGAAGCCGAAGAACTGCGCGATGCCCTTGTATTCATCCGCCTTCTTGCCGTTCATCACCCACAGCGAGGCACCGCCGATGATCGAGTTCTGCGGCGCACCCGGGGCATCCGGATAGTAGGGCAACGGCGCGATTCCGAAAGCGAACTTGGCGTTGCGCTTGATGTTGGCGTAGGCGGCCGAACTCGACGTCAGCATGCCGCACTCGCCGCTGAAGAATTTCGACTCCGCCTCGTTGGTACGCCCGCCGTAGGTGAAATAGCCCTTCTTGGACCAGTCGGCGAGATTCTCGATATGCTTGATCTGCAGCGGATTGACGATCATGAGTCTCGCCCCTTTGCCGCCAAAACCATTCTGCTTGGAGGCGAATGGCAGGTCGTGCCAGGCGCTGAAGTTCTCGAACTGCACCCACGACGGCCAGCCGGTGGTGTAGCCGCATTTCTCACCCGACACCTTGAGCTTTGCCGCGGCTGCCGCCACTGCCGCCCAGGTCTTGGGCGGATTGTTCGGGTCGAGCCCCGCCTTCTGGAAGGCGTCCTTGTTGTAGTAGAACACCGCGGTCGAGCTGTTAAACGGGAACGACAGCATCTGCCCCGACGGCGTCGAGTAGTAGCCGGAAACCGCCGGAATATAGGACTTCGGGTCGAACTTGACGCCACCCGCAGCCATCACCTCATGCACCGGCTTGATTGCCTTGCCGGCGGCCATCATCGTGGCGGTGCCCACTTCGAAGACCTGGACGATATGCGGCGCGTTGCCGGCACGCGTGGCGGCGATGGTCGCGGCCATCGTGACCGGATAGCTGCCCTTGTAGACCGGGACGATCTTGTAGGCCTTCTGGCTGTCGTTGAAACGCGTGGCGAGATTGCCGACTCGGTCACCGAGTGCGCCGGTCATCGCATGCCAGAACTGGATTTCGGTCTGCGCGACCGCGGTTGTGGCGATGCCGAACAGCGCTGCGGCCAGCGCGACGCGCGCGAAGCCGGGTACGGGATGCTTCATGGAATCTCCTTGTGGATCGTTCAAAAAAGAACCGTCAATCGGACATTCTGCCTCTGTAGTGCAACGATTCTATGTCAAATATCGTGGCGGCGGCAGGGTGCCTGCACGTGGCTGCGACATCAGTCGGCATGCCCTGGGGCGGGCGTCGGCGTCGACGCAACCACAGGCGCGTCGGCAGTCCCGTCTCGGCGGCCGGCGAGCAGCGTGTAGGCCGTCGGGACGAGGAACAGCGTCAGCACGGTGCCGAAGGACATGCCGCCGACGATCACCCAGCCGATCTGCATGCGCGACTCGGCCCCGGCGCCGCTGGCCAGCGCCAGCGGCAGCGCCCCCAGCACCATCGCCCCGGTGGTCATCAGGATCGGCCGCAGCCGCAGGACCGCCGCCTCCTGCACCGCGGTCATCATGTCGCGCCCCTGGTCGCGCAGCTGGTTGGAGAACTCGACGATCAGGATGCCGTGCTTGGTGATGAGGCCCACCAGCGTGATCAGTCCCACCTGGCTGTAGATGTTCAGCGTCCCTCCGGCCAGCCAGAGGGTGAACAGCGCGCCGGTCATCGCCAGCGGGACCGAAAGCATGATCACGAAAGGCGCGACGAAGCTCTCGAACTGCGCCGAGAGCACGAGATAGATGAACGCCAGCGCCAGCACGAAGGTGAAGTAGATTTCCTGCCCGGAGGCGCGGAACTCGCGCGACTGGCCGTCGAGGCCGGTCTGCGCGGTGGCCGGCAGCAGTCGCTTGGCGGCCGCGTCGAACGCGTTCAACGCCTCCTCCAGCGTATAGCCGGGCGCCAATGTGCCGGTGATCTTGACCGCGCGCAGCCGGTTGAAGTGATTCAGCGACTGCGGGGAGACGCCCTCGCGGACATCGACCAGGTTGGCCAGCTGGATCATTTCGCCGTTGCGGCCGCGCACGTACATGTCCGAGATGTCGGCGGGCGAAGAGCGCTCGCCCGAGCCTGCCCAGACGATGACATCGTACTGCTCGCCGTCCTTCTTGAAACGCGTGACCTGGCGACCGCCGAGCAGCGTCTCGAGCGTGCGCCCGACCGTGTCGACGTTGACCGCGGTGTCGGCCATCTTGTCGCGGTTGACGGAGACCCGGACCTCCGGCGTGTTCAGGCGCAGGTCGATCTGCAGGTTCTGGACGCCCGGGATCTGCCGCATTTCGGTAACGAAGCGTTCGGTCAGGCGGGCGAGTTCCGGGTAGGGCACCTGCGACATGATCACGTACTCGATCGGCGTCGAGCGCGGCGACTGCCCCAGCGACGGCGGATTCACCGGGAATGCCATCACGCCGGGAATCTGCGCGAACTTCGGCCGCAGTTCGTCGGTGATCTGCTGCTGCTTGCGCGTGCGCTCTTCCCAGGGTTTGAGGCGCAGGATGGCATTGCCATCCGACACCGTCGGGAAGCCCGAAATCGCGGTGTATCCGGCGGTTTCCGGCAGCTTCGCGTACATTTCCTCGATTGGACGCGTGTAGTCGGCGGTGTGCTTGACCGTCGATCCCTGCGGCCCGGTGATCAGTCCGAAGATGACCCCGCGGTCCTCGATCGGCGTCAGCTCGGACTTGAGCAGCGTGAACAGCAGGCCACCGGTCAGCGCGATCGCCAGCCAGGCGACGACCATCAGCGGCCTGGCGCGCAGCGTCGCTGCCAGCGCAATCTTGTACGCGCTGGTCACCGCATTCAGGAAACGCTCGATCAGGTTGTAGAGGAACGAGTGCTTTTTTTCGTGGCGCAGCAGCAGCGAACACAACATCGGCGACAGCGTCAGCGCGACGAATCCAGACACCAGCACGGCACCCGCCAGCGTCAAGGCGAATTCGATGAACAGCCGTCCGGTACGACCGGTCGCGAACGCCAGTGGCGCGAACACCGATGCCAGCGTCAGCGTCATGGCGATGACCGCGAAGGAGATCTCGCGCGAACCCTGCAGCGCTGCCTGCATCCGCGGCATGCCATTCTCGATGTGCCGGAAGATATTCTCCAGAACCACGATTGCGTCGTCGACGACCAGCCCGATTGCCAGCACCATCGCCAGCAGGGTCAGCGTGTTGATGGTGAAGCCGAACACGTACATCAGCGCAAAGGCGCCGATCAGAGACACCGGAATCGTGACGATGGGGATGAACGTTGCCCGCAGCGTGCGCAGGAAGAAGAAGATGACCAGCACCACCAGCAGGATGGCCTCGCCGATGGTGCGAAACACCGCATTGATCGACCGATCGATGAAGCGCGACGAGTCGTAGGAAATCGTGAGCTTCATGCCTCCCGGCAGATTCTCGTTGATCGCCGCGACTTCCGCGCGAACCGCCTTCGACAATTCGAGCGGATTGCCGGTCGACTGCTTGACCACGCCGATGTTCATCGCCGGCTTGCCGTCGTAGCGGGAGATCACCCGTTCGTCCGCCGGCGCGATCAGCACCCTGGCGACATCGCGGATGCGCACCGGATAGCCGCCGACGTTGGCGATGATGGCGCTGCCGAACTGTTCGGTCGTCTGCAGGTCGGTCTCGGCCACCACCGCGAATTCGCGCGCCGCCGACTCGATGCGGCCCGCCGGGATCTCGGCGTTCTGGCGGCGGATGGCATCCTCGACGTCCTGCACGGTGAGGCGGTAGCTGGCCAGCCGCTCCCGGTTGATCTCGATGCGCATGGTGATGCGCCGCTCGCCGAACACCCGCACGTCCGCCGCGCCCGGCAACACCGACAGCCGGGGCTTGACGTAGCGGTTGATGTAGTCGGTGGCCTCGATCTGCGGCAGCTTGCCGGACTCGACCCCGATGTAGACGACCGGGAAGGCATCGGCCTCGACCTTGGCAATGACCGAGTCGTCGGCGGATTCCGGCATCCGGTTGCGCACGCGCGCCACCTTGTCGCGCACGTCGGCGGCGGCGGAGTCCGGATCGCGGGTCAGGCGGAAGCGGACGTTGATCTGGCTGCGCTCCGACCGGCTTTGCGAGGTCATGAGCTCGACGCCCTCGATGCCGGACAGCGAGTCCTCGAGCGGCTTGGTGATTTGCGACTCGACGACTTCGGCAGAAGCGCCGCGATAGATGGTGGAGACGCTGACGACCGGTTCGTCGATCTTCGGGTACTCGCGCACCGCCAGGCGTGTGTAGGAGATCGCGCCGACCAGCAGCACGACCAGCGACAGCACCGTGGCAAACACGGGTCGCTTGATGCAAAGCTCGGGAAGCGTCATTGAAGCCTCGTGCTGCGATCAGCTGCCGGGCGCGCCCGCGCCGTTCTTGCCGCCACCGGCGGCCTTGGCCGCGGCACCCTCGGCGGGCGACTTGCCCTCCGCTCCGGCGATCTTCACGCTCGAGCCTTCGCGAATCTTGAGCTGCCCGGCCGTGACCACGACATCGGCGGGCTCGACCCCACGCAGGATCTCTACCATGCCATCGCGCCTCTGGCCGATGTCGACCTTGGTGCGCAGTGCCTTGCCGTCGACGATGCGAAACACGTACTGTTCGTCACCCGAAGGAACCAGCGCGGTCTCCGGAACCGCCATCGCGTCCCTCGCTTCCTTGGTGAACAGGCGGACGCGGGCGAACATCCCGGGCCGCAACGCAGCGTCGGTGTTGCGCACCATGGCGCGGATCACGATCGCGCGTCCCGCCGCATCGACCAGCGGGTTGACCGCGAACACCTTGCCCTCGTAGGTCTTGCCGGGGATGGCGTCGAGATTGACCGACAGCGACTGCCCCACCTGCACCTGGCGCAGGTAGATTTCGGGTACGCGGAAATCGACCTTCAATGGATCCACCGACTCCAGATTGACCAGGTCGGCGCCTTCCTTGACGTAGTCGCCGATCGACACCGAACGCAGGCCGATGATGCCGGAGAACGGCGCCCGCAGCTCCATCTTTGCGAGCTTCGCCTCGGCGACCTGCAGCACCGCCTCCGCGACGCGCAGGTTGTTTTCCGCCTCGTCGCGCGCCTGTCCGGATATGAAGTTGCTCTTGGACAGGTCGACGGCGCGGTCGAACTTGGTCTTCGCCAGTTTCAGGTTGGCGCGCGCCTGCTGCACCTCGGCTTCGTTGACGGCGGCGTCGAGACGCACCAGCGTCGCGCCCTTGGCGACGCGCTGCCCTTCCTGGAAACTGATCGCGCTGATGCGGCCGGAGACTTCGGGCCGCAAAGTAACCGATTCGTCGGATCGAAGACTGCCGACCGCCGTGATTCCGGTCGGCAACAGCCGCATTTCAACTTTGGCGGCTTCGACGACCACTACGTTCCCGCCAGGAGCTCCGCCGGAACCACCCTTGCCTCCGGGGGCCGCACCCTTGTCCGCTCCCCCCTTGGCGGGGCCCGAAGCAACTCCGGGTGCGCCGGCAGGCGCCTTTTGCGTACCGAACCAGTACCCGGCGCCTCCTGCGAGCAGGACACACAGGAATGCGGCAACCGCTAGGCTTCGGTTCATTTGCAGGAATCGATAGTGAATTGGTTGGGCGTGGCGATCAACTTCACCGCATCACCGTTCAACCGGACATTATGCGCCTGCCAATCATTCCCGCCAATTGACTACTGGCTCGGATTCCCGGCCACAACACGCAGGGCACCGGGCGTCCGCCACGTTCTACCGCCCTCAGCGTTGGATGAACGCCCAGGCAAACGCCGCCCAGCCGAGCAAAAAGGCGACGCCACCCAGCGGCGTGACCGCGCCCAGCGGGCGCAAGCCGGTCAGCGCCAGCAGGTAGAGGCTGCCCGAGAACAGCGCAATGCCGGCGGCGAAAAGCCAGGCCGCCGCAGCCAGCCCCGTACTGCCGGGATGCTGGTCCAGCGCCAGACCTGCGGCGAGCAGCGCCAACGCGTGCCAGGCGTGATACTGCACCGCGGTGCGCCAGACTTCGGCCATCTCCGGAGCGAGGCGCGCCCTCAGCGCGTGCGCGCCAAAGGCACCCAGAGCGACGGCCGCGAACATCGCGACCGCGCCGGCGATCAGCGCGAATCGTGCGGTCATATGCCTTAAACTGTCATGTCCTTCATACCGTCAGCAGGATAGCAAAATGCCCATCGAACGCCGCCATGTCGGCAAACGCCTGTCGGAAGCCGTCGTCTTCACGCCGGCCAACGAACGCATCGTCTACCTCGCGGGCCAGGTGGCCGAGGATCCCAAGGCCGACGCGACCGGGCAAACCCGCCAGGTACTCGCGTCGATCGACCGGCTGCTGGGCGAAGTGGGCAGTGACAAGACCCGCATCCTGTCCGCAACCATCTATCTGCCGGACATGGCCGACTTCCCTGCGCTGAATGCGGTCTGGGAGAATTGGGTAGTGACGGGGCACACGCCTGCGCGGGCGACGGTCGAGGCGAAGCTCGCCCACGCCGACTACCGGGTCGAGATCCAGGTGGTCGCGACCGCCCCGGCCGCCTGAAGCGGGATCGAAACCGATGAACGAGGGTTCCGCCAGGGCAATCATCGCCGCAACCGCGCGCCGCGACGCTGTCGCCAGCCCCAGCAGCGCCACGACGCTGCCGGTCACGCGGGCAATGTTCGACGAAGTGATGGTGCGCTGCTACGCGCCTGCCGGTTTCATCCCGGTCCGCGGTGAGGGTTCGCGGGTGTGGGACCAGGACGGGCGCATGTACATTGATTTCGCCAGCGGCGTCGCGGTCACGGCGCTGGGCCACTGCCATCCGGCGATGGTGCGCGCGCTGACCGAGCAGGCCTGCACGCTCTGGCACGTGTCGAACTGGCTGACCAACGAGCCGGCGTTGCGGCTTGCCCGCAGGCTGGTCGACAGCACGTTCGCCGACCGGGTCTTTTTCTGCAACTCCGGCGCCGAGGCCAACGAGGCGGCACTGAAACTCGCCCGGCGTTACGCGCACGACCGGCATGGCTCGGCGAAGATCCGGATCATCTCCACACACAACAGCTTCCACGGCCGCACGCTGTTCACCGTCACCGCCGGCGGCCAGCCAAAGTACGCGGAAGGATTCGGACCCAATCCAGCCGGCTTCACGCACATCGCCTACAACGACATCGCCGCGCTGGAGCAGGTATTCGCCGAGGATGGCGACACGATCTGCGCGGTCTTCCTGGAACCGATGCAGGGTGAAGGCGGCATGACGCCGGGCACGCCTGCGTTCCTGCAGGCGGCGCGGCGACTTTGCACGCAGCACGCCGCGCTGCTCATCCTGGACGAAATCCAGAGCGGCATGGGACGCACCGGGGCGCTCTTCTCCTACATGCAGAAGGGCATCGTTCCCGACATCCTGACCAGCGCCAAGGGTCTGGGCGGCGGCTTTCCCATCGGTGCATTGCTCACCACCGACGATGTGGCGAGCGCATTTTCCGTGGGCGTGCACGGCTCGACCTTCGGCGGCAACCCACTGGCCTGCGCGGTCGCGGGCGCGGTGTTCGACGTGATCAACACCACCGAGGTACTCGACGGGGTCAAGGCGCGGCACGCGCTGTTCGTCGAGGGATTGAAGGCGATCAACGCACGCCGCAGAGTGTTTTCGGAAATCCGCGGCGAGGGCGTGTGGCTGGGTTGCGAGCTCGAGCCGGCCTGGAAGGGCAAGGCGATGGACGTGGTTCGCGCGGCCGGCGACGCGGGACTCATGCTGCTGCTCGCCGGACCTGACGTGGTGCGCCTCGCACCCTCGCTGGTCATCTCCCTCGACGAAATTCTCGAAGGACTCGCCCGGCTCGAGACCGCGCTCGGGCAGGCGCTGGCCTAGCGACCCGAAGCAGCGGCGCGGCGCCATGTTCTGGATCAGGCCGGTCGCCCGAGACGATCTCGCCAGCGTGCTCGAATTGTCGGAGCGCACTGGTGCCGGGCTGACCTCGCTCCCTGCCGACGCCGATCGCCTGGCGGCGCGAATCGAACGTTCGCTCATGTCCTTCGAGGGAACCGCAACGCCTGCCGACGCCTGTTACATGTTCGTTCTGGTCACGGCCGAAGGCAATGGCGCGACGCGTAACGTTGAACAGGTCGTCGGCATCAGCGCCATCGAGGCCGCGGTCGGCCTGGCCGAACCCTGGTACAACTATCACGTCGGGACGCTGGTGCACGCATCGCGCGCGCTGGATGTCTATACGGTCGCGCCGACGCTTTTTCTGGCCAACGACCATACCGGGCACACGGAGCTGTGCTCGCTGTTCCTGGACCATAATTTCCGTCAGGGCTGCAATGGTCCACTGCTGGCCAAGTGCCGGCTGCTGTTTATTGCCGAATTCGCGCAACGCTTTGCGCCCAAGGTCATCGCCGAGATGCGCGGACGACTCGATCCGGATGGAAAGAGTCCATTCTGGGAAGGTCTCGGCCGGCATTTCTTCGCCATGGAGTATTCGACCGCGGACTACCTGACCGGTATCGGACAGAAATCGTTCATCGCCGAACTGATGCCCAAGCATCCGGTGTACGTCAACCTGTTGTCGCCGGGTGCCCGCGGCGCCATCGGCGCCGTGCACGCCGACAGCGAGCCGGCGCGACGCATGCTCGAGCAGGAGGGTTTTCGCTACGAGGGCTACGTCGATATTTTCGACGCCGGGCCGACGCTGGAGTGTTTTCGCGACGACATCCATGCCGTGCGCACGTCGCGGGTGCTGACGGTGACGGTAGGCGAGAGCGACCCGTTGTCCGACGACCTCAACGCCGACATTGGATGGCTGGTCTGCAACCGCAGCTTCGAGAATTTCCGCGCGCTGGTGGCCAATGCGCCCGGACGCGGCGACCGACTGCCGCTGCTGCCGCACGCGGCACGGGCGCTGGGCGTGGACGAAGGAGATACCGTGCGTGCGGTGCCGCTGTCGCGCCGCGACCGATGATCGAGTTCAATTTCGACGGCATTCCGGGGCCGACGCACAACTACTCGGGATTGGCGCCGGACAATCGCGCGGCCGAACGACATGCGCGGCAGGTGTCCAATCCCCGTGAAGCCGCGCTGCAAGGGCTGGCGAAAATGCGTGCGCTGGCACGCCTCGGCCTGCCGCAGGCGGTGCTGCCTCCGCACGAGCGTCCGGCGGTGGATGCCCTGCGTGCACTGGGTTTCGCCGGCAACGATGCCGCCGTGCTGGCCGCGACGGCGCGAAGCGCGCCACGCCTGCTCGGCGCGTCGGCGTCGGCTGCGGCCATGTGGGTGGCCAATGCGGCGACTGTCGGTGCAGCTGCCGACACGGCGGATGGCCGGCTCCATTTCACCCCGGCCAATCTGATTGCACATTTTCATCGCTCGATCGAGGCCGCGACCACGACCCGCGTGCTGCGGGCGATTTTCGCCGACCCCGTGCATTTCGTCGTCGACGACGCGTTGCCGGCCGCCATGCATTTCGGCGACGAGGGCGCGGCCAACCACACCCGTTTCGTCGATCCGGCGGGAACCGGCACGAATTTTCTGGTCTTTGGCCGGCACGGTTTCGGCGGACCCGCACCGACGCGGTTTACCGCACGACAGACCTTCGAGGCTTCGGCGGCGATTGCGCGACGCCACGGTCTCGCCCCGGAGCGCACGGTGTTCGCGCAGCAGCATCCTGACGCCGTCGATGCCGGCGTATTCCACAACGACGTCATCGCTGTCGGGCACCGAAGCGTGCTGTTCTGCCATGAGCGCGCCTGGGTCGACCAGCACGCGACGCTGGCCGCCCTCGCTTGCGCCGTCGGTCCCGCGTTCACGCCGATCGTCGTTCGCGACGCCGAAGTACCGTTGGCCGACGCGGTCGCGACCTATCTGTTCAACAGCCAGCTCGTCGACCGGCCCGTTGGCGGGTTGCTGCTGGTGGCGCCGGCCGAAATCCATACCCGTCCGACGGTTGCGCGTTACGTCGAACGGCTCCTGGGTAGCGGTGGTCCGATTCGCGAAGTGCTGAGCTTCGACCTGCGCGAGTCCATGCGCAATGGCGGCGGCCCGGCCTGCCTGCGCCTGCGCGTACCGCTCACCGGTGCAGCGCGGGTGGCGGTCGGCGCCAACGTGTTCCTCGACGACGCACTGGCCGAGGCGCTCGAAGTCTGGATCCGCAGACATTTTCGCGACCGCCTCGCCCCGGAAGATCTTGCCGACCTGACGCTGCTGGATGAGTCGAGGCGCGCACTCGACGAACTGTCGCGGTTGTTGCGCCTGGGCAGCGTGTATCCATTTCAGCGCGAGGCAGGTTAGTCGGCAGCGCCGGCGCCTGTTACCCCGCCGGCAGGCTGTTTCGATTCCTGGCCTGGATTGGAATCGGCACACAGGATCGATCAAACCTAGTGTCGGTTTTTTTAACAATTGTCGATAATAATTCCTTGACGCAGCTCAGATATCAAAATAACCTGTTGTTTTTAAATTATTAAATGGTCACCCTTTGAGAGGGCACGCCTATTGCTTCCATTTCCGTACAGGCGCAGGGCTTGGGGATTAGTGTGGCGAATTGTCCCGAAGCCAGGAAATCCCGAGAACATACCAACAATGGATGACATCAAGGCAAATGACATGAACGACAAACCGAAGTCCTTGCGGGCCGTGGCCTGCGCGATTGCGGCCAGCGCCTGCATGCTGTTCAGCGCGCCGTCGCAGTCGGCGGCATTTCAGGTGGAGTTCGATCCGCCCTTTGAACTCTACGGCATCGCAACCTTCGATTTGAGCGCCCCCTGCCTGGCCAATAACGGGACCTTCAGCGGCGCCGCAGCCTTGATTCCCCTGACAACCACCGGTTGCACCATTGAACTGTTGAATGCGCATATCAGCATCTTCGGAAACGGCGGGCCCTATGTCGACTACGTTTCCGCGATCCCGATACCGCTGCCGATCGTCTATCTTTCGGACCTGATCGTCGCCAACCACGATCTCGCCGGACTCGGAACCTATCCTTTACTGCCGTTTTTTCTGATGGAAGCGAATCCGCCGGCGCCTTTGCTGCCGTTGGCCAGTTTCAGTACGCATCCCTGCTACGCCCAGTTGGGCTTCACGGCAACCGGCGGCGTGTCGTTCACTGGTTGCATCGATGGACAGCTGCAACCGGCCCTGGCAGGTGACATCATCTCCATCACCAGGGTGCCCGAACCTGCCACGCTCGCGCTGGTGCTGGGCGCCGGTCTGGCCGGTTGGCTGAATCGGCGCCGCAAGCGCGCCGCCTGACAGAACAGTGAGGGGGTCGGCGACAGGATTCCGAGGTATTGCTTGACGCCCGCCGGGGCAACCCGGGCGGGCGTTGTTTCGTCAGGCCGTTGACGGCCACGTCCGTTATCTCCGCCAGCGTTTGGTCGACGGTCTGGTCGAGCTTCGCCTTCCGACCCTCGGCCCAGGCGGCATCGTACGCGACCTCGCCCAGGTTGCCGCGCGCAGACTCGATGCGCTGCTTCCAGGCTTCCTGGTTGAGCGGTGACCGTGGCAGCAGCCGCGCTTCGCGTACCGCGTCCATCGAGGCGTAGATGCGCACAGCGTCATCCGCCCTGTCCTCGCGCAGCAGGAGCTCGGCGTAGTCCTCGAGGCAATCGGCGGACTCGCCGTTCATTGCGAACGACTGGAATGCGCGCAGCGCTTCGCCGAAGCGTCGCGCAAGCGACATCCGGCTCGCCCGCCGCAGTGTCCACCCGACCGAGGCGCCAAGTCGCGATCGCCTCGCCGCGCTTGTCCTGCGCGTCCCGGCAGATCGTCTCGGAACGCGTGTAGTGCTCACGCGCCGTTGCAGGTCGCCAGCATGCAATGCCAGATCGCCCAGCCCGCGCTCGCAATCGCTTTCCAGTTCCTGGTGCTGCACCGACTTGGCGATCGCCAGGCCCTGGTCCAGGTACGAACGGGCGCTGGCGTTGTCGTTCATCTGCACGCAGATCTCGCCCAGATGATGCAAGCCGATTCCCTCGCCGATCGGCTCGTTCAGCCGGCGGAAAATTCCCAGTGCCGCCTCCGCTTCTTCGCGCGCCTGCGCCGCATCGCCTTCGGTCAGGTGAATGCCGGCCAGCATCGCCAGGCCTGCCGCCTCCTCGCGCGGATGGTTGAGACGACGGCGAATTTCGATGCACTCGCGCAACATCGCCTTGGCTTCGACGTAGTCGCTCTGATTGGTCGCCAGCACGCCACCGACATAGAGCGCGAACGCGCGGGGAACATTGGGCTCCTTGATCGCCGGAAGCGCGAGCGCCGCACGCACGATGCCGCGGCCTTCGGTCGAATAGCCGCGCAGCGTCCAGAAACGCATCAGCGCCACGATGTACTTGACCGCAATGACGGTGTCCACGCCACCGGCCAGCGCCAGCGCGATCGCGGCGCGGATATTGTCGAGCTCAACCTCGAGCCGCTGGGTCCATTCAGCCTGCTCGGCGCCCTGAAGCTGTTCGCGCGCCGTCTTGGCAAGCTCGAAGAAATAATCGCAATGCCGCTTGGCCGTCGCCTGGAACTCGTCGCCGGAATACAGCCGCTCCTGCGAAAACTCGCGGATCGTCTCGAGCATGCCGTAGCGCGTGCCCGCTGCGTTCTGATCGATCAGCACCAGCGATTTTTCGACCAGCGACGCGACCAGGTCGACCACGTCGTAGGGGTCGAGCGGATCTGCGCCGCCCACGGCCTCCGCCGCAGTGAGGTCGAAGCCACCGGAAAAAACCGAGAGCCGGTCGAGCAGCGTCATTTCATTTGGCTGCAGTAGGTCGTACGACCATTGCACCAGCGCGCGCAGCGTCTGCTGGCGTTCCAGCGCGACCCGGCTGCCGCCGGTAAGCAGTTTGAAGCGATCCTTGAGCCGCGCATTGATGTCGTCGATCGACATCGAGCGTACGCGTGCCGCAGCGAGTTCCAGCGCCAATGGAATGCCCTCGAGCCGGGCGATGAGTTCAGCCACTGCGGACGCATTGCGCTCGCTCAGGGAAAAATCGGGCCGATGCAGGCGCGCACGCTCGACGAACAGCTGCACGGCATCCGATCGCAGCAGATGCTCAAGACCGGCCTTGCGGTCCGGCACGGCCAGCGGCAACACTGGAAACATCTGCTCGCCCGGGACGTGCAAGGCCTCGCGGGTCGTGGCGATGATCCGAACCTCAGGCCCCGCCCGCAATAGCGCATTGGCAAGCTGGGCGCAGGCATCCATCAGATGCTCGCAGTTGTCGATCACGAACAGCGCCTTGTGCTTCTTCACGTGGGCGCAGAGCGTCTGCATCAGCGGCTTGCCCGGTTCCTCCTGGACGCCAAGGATCTGCGCGGTCTCGCCGGGTACCAGCGCGGGGTCGCGAATCGGCGCGAGGTCAAGGAACCAGACGCCGTCAGAGAACTCCTCCAGCAGGTCCGCGGCGATCTGCAGTGAAAGGCGCGTCTTGCCGTGGCCTCCCATGCCCAGCAGCGTCAGCAGGCGCGTCTCGCCGAGCAATTTCTTCGCTTCGGCGAGCTCGCGCTCGCGTCCGACAAAGGAAGTCAGCTGCTGCGGGAGATTGTTCGGCGTGGCCTCGAGCGAGCGCAACGCCGGGAAGGCATGCCTCAGCTGCGGGTGAACGAGTTGATACAGCGACTCGGCGGCGCCGAGGTCGCGCAAGCGCACCGCACCCTGGTCACGAAGCTCGAAATCCTCCGGCAGGCGATCGCACACGTCGTTGTACAGCGCCTGCGAGACGAGGATCTGCCCGCCATGCGCCGCGCCCTGGATGCGCGCGGCTCGGTTCACGGGTGCGCCGAACACGTCGCCGTCCCGGCGCTCGACCATGCCGACGTGCATGCCGCAACGCACGCGCAGCGTCAGGCCATGAGTGACGGCAGGATCGGCAAGCGAGGTCTGCATCGTCACCGCGGCGTGCAGCGCGCTTACCGCGTCGGGGAATACTGCATACATGCCGTCGCCGATCATCTTGACGACGGTGCCGCCATTGTCGCCAACGGCGGCCCGCGAAAGCCTGTCATGGACAGCAAGTGCCTGCGACATCGTCGCGCCATCCTGTTCCCACATGCGGGTGCTGCCCTCGATGTCGGTGAACATGATGGTGGTGATGCCCTGCCCTTCCACGCCCGTTACCCCTCCGCAGTTGACTTACGGAACAACACTTTACGCCCACTCCGACCAACGGATCCCGCAAGCATTGACGCGGCGTCACTGCACCGGCTTGCGCGGCAGCCTGAGGTCGATGTCCAGGTACTGCCACGGATGCTGGTTGAACGGGTTGTACTTGTAGCCGATCACCCACGGATAGGTGACGACGTTCTCGATCCGGAACGAGTTGAGCTTCCATGGGCCGTAGGCGGCGGCGATTGCCGACATTTCGCCCACCAGCTTCGCGCGCGCCGGACCGTCCGGAAGTTTTTTCGACTCGACGTACAGGCGATCGTAGTCCGCCTGCCGGAACCGCGACAGGTTGGCGAGCCCCGCGTTGGGACCGTAGAGCATGCCGAGAAAACTGTAGCCCTCGGTCGACGTCGCCGTATTGGCCAGCTGCCACATCTGCAGTTGTCCACCGCGCGCCATCTTGAGCAGGTCCGGCCACTTGCGGGTCACCATCTCGATCTTGACGCCAATGGCCGTCATGTTCCGCTGCCACAGCTCGTCGTACTGGCGCTCAAGCACGCTGGGCGAGGTCCCGCGATGGAGCACCAGCGGCCGGCCGTCGGGCAACTCGCGCCAGCCGTCACCGTCGCGATCGATGTAACCGAACTTGTCGAGCATGGCCTTCGCCCCCGCCGGGTCCAGGCCCGAGTTGAACCGTGCCTTCGGATCGTGCCCAGACACGCCGGGTGGCAGGATCTGCGTGGCCGGCATGCCCTGGCCGTTGCGCAATATGCGGATCTCCTCCTCGACGTTGTAGGCCATGCCGATCGCGCGGCGCAGTGCCAGCTTTTCGTTGCTGTAACCGCCGACGATCGGGTCCTCCATGTTGAAATAGGTGTAGACGATCGAGGGTTGCACGCCACGCTGGAGTTCGACGCCGACCCGCGCGAAGCGCGGTTTCAGCGTATTGTCCGGCTCCATCACATTGGGCACGAGATCGGTGGGCAGGTCGAGGTAGTCGATCTCCGCCTTCTCGAAAGCCAACACGCGGGGGTTGCCCTCATCCATGATGGCGATCTCGACGCGGCCGATCAGCGGCAGCACCTTGCCGCGCATGCGCGCGTTGGCATCGCTGTCGGCTGGATCGTTGCTTTGCACATAGGGAATACCGCGGAAATTCGGATTGACCTCGACCACGATTTTCTGGCCACGCCGCCACTCGCGCAGTCGATAGGGGCCGGTGCCGACCGGATTGGCCATCGCGAAGCCGCCGGCGTCGGCGTAGGCCTCGATCACTTCGCGCGCGACCGCGCCAGCCGCAGAGGTTGTCAGGTCGGCGACCAGGTCCCACCAGGGATGCGTGAGTTTCAGCCGCAGCGTGTAACGGTCGACCACCTGCAAGCCCTCGACCGGCGCGTCGTAGTCGAACTTGCCGCTGGCCTTCGCCTTCGCGACCAGCGCGTCCATGCCGACGATCTTGCCGTCGAATAGATCGAGCGCGGGCGAACGTAGCTTCGGGTCGAGGATGCGCTTCCAGGTATAGGTGTAATCGGCGGCGGTCAGTTCGCGCTTCTTCCCCTTGAACACCGGGTCATCGGCAAAATGAATGCCGGGCCGGATCCGGATTGTCCATTGCGTGCCGTCCTTCGAGTGTTCCGGCAGCGCCGAGGCCGTGTTGGGGACGACCTCATGCGGGCGGGCGCGGAAATCGAAGCGGAATGGCGGCTCGAAAATCGCCCGGTTGACGTAGTTCGAATAGAGATCCGACACCACCTGTGGGTCGAAGCCGGTCTCGGCGGCACGGAACACGACACGCAGGACCTTTTGCGGATCGGCCTGCGCCGCCGCAGTCGTCGACAGCACGGCGCATTGCGCCAGCAGCAGCGCCCGCAGGATCGCGCTCGCGGCAATCGTGCGCGCAACCGCCATCACTGCACCGGCTTGCGCCGCATCTTCATGTCGACGTCGAGGTATTGCCAGGGATGGATGTTGAACACGTTGAGCTTGTATCCCTCGACCCACGGATAGCCCATGACGTTCTCGTAGCGGTAGGCGTTGATCTTCCAGGGCGCGTACGCGGCGACGATCTGCGACATTTCGCGCATCAGCTTGGCGCGCTCGGGACTGTCCGGCAGCTGTTTCGACGCGAGGTAGGCGCGGTCGTAGTCGGCCTGCCTGAATCGCGCGAGGTTGCCGAGTCCGGCATTCGGGCCATACAGCAGGCTCATGAAACCGTAGCCCTCGGTGGTCGTGCTCCGGTTGCCCAGCTGCCACATCTGCAACGATCCGCCACGCGCCATCTTGAGCAGGTCCGGCCACTTCTGCGTGACGAATTCGATGCGGATGCCGACCGCGGTCATGTTGCGTTTCCACAGCTCGTCGTACTGGCGCTCCAGCGCCGACGGCACCGTGCCTTTCTTCAGCACCAGCGGCTTGCCGTCCGGCAGGTCGCGCCAGCCGTCACCGTCGCGGTCGACGTAGCCGAACTTGTCGAGCAGCGCCTTGGCGGATGCGGGGTCGTAGCGGGTGTTGCCGACGAATTTCGGATCGTGCCCGGAAACCCCTGGCGGGATCACCTGCGATGCCCACTCGGCCTGGCCCTGGCGGATGACGCGCGCCTCCTCCTCGACGTTGTAGGCCATGCCGATCGCGCGGCGCAACGCGATCTTCTCGTTGGAATAGCCGCCGACCACCGGGTCCTCCATGTTGAACCACGTGAAAGTGATGCCGGGGATGATGCCGCGCTGGAGCACCACGCCGGCCTTGGTGAAGCGCGGCTTCAGCCGGTTGTCGGGCTCCATGACGTTGGCGACCAGGTCGACCGGCACCTCGATGTAGTCGAGGTCGGCCTTCTCGAAGGCCTGCAGGCGCGGGTTGGCCTCCTCGATGACCGAGATGTCGATGCGGCCGATGAGCGGAAGTCGCTTGCCCTTGAATTTGGCCATCAGCGCGGCATCGGCGGGATCGCTGCTTTCCGGATAACGCACGTCGCGAAAGCTCGGACTGGCCTCGAGGACGATCTTCTGTCCACGCCGCCATTCCTTCAACCGGTAGGGGCCGGTGCCGACCGGGTTGGCCATCACCCAGCCGCTGCCGTCGCCGTAGGCCTCGACCACCTCGCGCGCGACCGCCGCCGTGCCGGTGGTCGTCATGTCGGCAAGCAGGTCGTAGGACGGATAGGTGAGTTTCAGGCGCAGCGTGTACTTGTCGACCAACTGCATGCCTTCGACCGGCGCGTCGTAGTCGAGCTTGCCGGTTTCCTTCGCCTTGGCCAGAACCCGGTCCATGCCGACGATCTTGCCGTCGAAGAGCTCGAGTTGCGGCGAGCGCATGCGCGGGTCGAGAATGCGCTTCCACGCATACAGGTAGTCCGCGGCGGTCAGCTCTCGCTTCTTTCCCTTGAACACGGGGTCGTCGATGAAATAGGTGCCGGGCTTGACCCTGATGGTCCAGGTGAGCCCGTCCCTGGAGATTTCCGGCATTTCCGCCGCGGTGTTGGGGACGATCCTGTACGGCCGGGAAATGTAGTCGTAACGGAACAGCGCGTCGAATATCACCCGGTTCACGTAGTTCGAATACACGTCCGACGACGCCTGCGGGTCAAATCCCGTCTCGGCGATCAGGAACGCGACCTTGAGCACCTTGTTCGGGTCGGCCTGCGCCTGCGCAGCACCGGCGCCCACCCCCAACGAGGCGACCAGGACCAGCGAGAACAGACGCAGTCGCATCACAGGACTTTCTCGATGTCCGCCGCCATGGATTCCGGCGTGTCGTTGGGCGCATAGCGCCTGACCACCTTGCCGTCGCGATCGACCAGGAACTTGGTGAAATTCCACTTGATCGCCTCGCTGCCGAGCAGCCCGGGCTGTTCCGCCTTCAGGTACGTATAGACCGGCGCGGCATCCTTGCCGTTGACCTTGACCTTGGCGAACAGCGGAAACGTGACGCCATAATTCAACTCGCAGAACCGGGCGATCTCATCCGCCTCTCCGGGCTCCTGCCCGCCGAACTGGTTGCAGGGAAAGCCCAGGATTTCGAGACCCTGGTCCCGAAATCTCCTGTAAAGCGCCTCGAGACCCTTGTACTGCGGCGTGAAACCGCACTTGCTGGCAGTGTTGACGATCAGCATCGCCATGCCGCGGAAGCGATCTAGCTTGACCGGCTTGCCACCGATGTCGTCAACGGTGAAATCGTAAATCGAGGCCATCCTGATTCTCCAAAACCGCCGGGAAGACGGTGTCAATCCGCCCATTATGCGGTGGCGACCTTGCCGGGTCCGGCACCGAGACCAAACCTGTCGTGCCGCGGCGCGCGCAGGTGCGGATTCATTCCGGCACGCCGAACCCGCCGCCGCCCGGCGTTTCGATCACGAAGACGTCGCCGGCATGCATGTCGATTTTCGCGGTGGCGCCGAAGTCCTCGCGACTGCCATCGACGCGCTCGACCCAGTTGCGGCCAGCCCCACCCGGTGACCCGCCTGCGACACCGAAAGGTGGCACGCGCCGATGGTTGGCCAGGATGACCGCGGTCATCGACTCCAGAAAGCGCACGCGCCGCGTGGCACCGTCACCGCCTCGATGCCTGCCGCGCCCACCACTGCCGGCGCGGATGGCGAACGACTCGAGGACGACCGGAAAGCGCCATTCGAGCACCTCCGGATCAGTGAGCCTAGAGTTGGTCATGTGCGTCTGTACGACGGAAGCACCGTCGAAATCGGGCCCCGCGCCAGCGCCACCGGAAATAGTCTCGTAGTACTGGTAGGTGTCGTTGCCGAAGGTGAAGTTGTTCATGGTGCCCTGCGACGCCGCCAGCACGCCCAGCGCTCCGTAGAGCGCATCGGTCATCGCCTGCGAGGTCTCCACGTTGCCGGCGACCACCGCCGCCGGATAGCGCGGGTTGAGCATCGAACCCTCCGGAATGACGATTCTCAGCGGCTTCAGGCAACCGGCGTTCATCGGAATATCGTCGTCGACCAGCGTGCGGAACACGTAGAGCACCGCGGCCTTGCAGACGGCAGACGGCGCGTTGAAGTTGGTTGGCTGCTGTGCACTGCTGCCGGTGAAGTCAATGGTCGCCTCGCGCGCCGCGTGGTCGATCGAAATCGCCACGACGATGCGCGCACCGCTGTCCATCTCGTACTCGAAGCGGCCATCCTTGAGTACGCCGAGCACCCGACGGACCGCCTCTTCGGCGTTGTCCTGCACATGGCCCATGTAGGCGCGCACCACGGGCAGGCCGAAATGCGCGACCATCTTGCCCAACTCCTCCGCGCCGCGCGCGCAGGCGGCAACCTGCGCCCGCAGGTCGGCGAGATTCTGGTCGACGTTGCGCGACGGATAGCGCCCGGACGACAGGATCGCGCGCATCTCCTTGTCCAGGAAGCGTCCCTGGTCGACCAGTTGCACGTTGTCGAGCAGCACGCCCTCCTCCTCGACGTGCGTGGAATCGGGCGGCATCGACCCCGGAGTGATACCGCCGATGTCGGCATGGTGGCCGCGCGACGCGACGAAGAATTCCGGTACGTCGGCATCGAGGAATACCGGCGCGATCACCGTCACGTCCGGCAGGTGCGTGCCGCCGTTGTAGGGCGCGTTCAGCACGAACACATCGCCCCGGCGCATCGTTCCCTCGCGACGTTCGATGATTGTGCGTACCGACTCGCCCATCGAACCCAGGTGCACCGGCATGTGGGGCGCATTGGCGATCAGGTTGCCTTCCGCGTCGAACAGCGCGCAGGAAAAATCCAGCCGCTCCTTGATGTTGACCGAGTAGGCAGTATTGGCCAGCGTGACGCCCATCTGTTCGGCGATGGCCATGAACAGGTTGTTGAACACCTCCAGCAGCACCGGGTCGGCGGTGGTTCCGATGGCGTGGACGCGTCGCGCCACCTCGACGCGCTCCAGCACCAGATGATCACGCGGCGTCAGGCTCGCCTGCCAGCCCGGTTCGATCACCGTCGTAGCGTTGCGCTCGCGGATCACCGCGGGTCCGGCGATGATGTCGCCGGGACGCAGGTCATCGCGCTCGTAAACCTGCGCGTCGTGGAACGCCCCTTCCGTATGCACCCGGTTGGACGCAATCGGTACCAGCGGGCCACTGCGGACAACGAAGACCGGCTTTTCGTCGCGCGCTCCCTGCGTCTGTCCGATGGCCTCGACCGCCACGGCTTCGACGATCAGCGCCTTGTCGGGCATCAGGAAACCATACTGCTGCCGATAGCGCTTTTCGAATTCGGCGACGATGGGCGCAGTCTCGGCAAAGAGCGGGATTTCGAGCGTGGTATCGGTTCCGTCGTACTTGACATGCAAGGTTCGACGGCAACGCACACGTTCGTCAGGAATGCCCTGACCGGTCACCTCAGCGTGCGCCACGGCCTCCAGGGGGTCGGCCAGGTCATTGGCGGCGGATAGCGTCGCGGCCGACAATCTCGCCTCCAGCGCCTGCTGCCGCAGTGCGCGCACATCGGCCAGGCCCATGCCGTACGCCGACAGCACTCCTGCCAGAGGATGGATGAACACCCGGGTCATCCCCAGCGCATCGGCGACCAGGCAGGCATGCTGGCCACCCGCGCCACCGAAACAGCACAGCGTGTACTCGGTTACATCGTAGCCACGCTGCACCGAAATGTGCTTGATCGCATTGGCCATGTTCTCCACCGCGATGGCCAGAAATCCGGCAGCGACCTCCTCTGGCGTCCGCACAGCGCCCGTGTTCGCAGTGACTTCGTCGGCAAGTTCCGCGAATTTCTGGCGCACGACCACCGCATCCAGCGGCGCGTCTCCGCCGGGACCGAATACGCGCGGAAAGAGTTCGGGGTCGAGCTTGCCGAGCATCACGTTGCAGTCAGTGACAGTAAGCGGCCCGCCGCGGCGGTACGCCGCAGGTCCGGGATTCGCGCCGGCCGATTCGGGTCCCACGCGAAAGCGCGCGCCATCGAAGCTGCAGATCGAACCGCCACCGGCAGCCACCGTGTGAATGCTCATCATCGGCGCGCGCAGGCGCACGCCGGCAACCTCGGTCACAAAGGCCCGCTCGTACTCGCCGGCCCAATGCGTGACGTCAGTGGACGTGCCCCCCATGTCGAAGCCGATGATGCGGTCGAACCCGGCCGAACGCGACACCTCGACCGCGCCGACGACGCCACCCGCGGGGCCGGAGAGGATCGCGTCCTTGCCCTGGAACAGGTGCGCATCGGTGAGCCCGCCCGACGACTGCATGAATTGCAGGCGCGGACCCTGACGTGCGCCGGTGCCGCCTTCATGCACGCCGGCGAGTTCCGACTCGACCTGGCCGACGTAACGCCGCAGGATCGGCGACAGATAGGCGTCGACGACGGTCGTATCACCACGCGACACGATTTTCATCAGCGGGCTGACCTCGTGCGAAACGGAGACCTGGCCGAAGCCTATGCTCCGGGCGAGCGCCGCCATCGCCTGCTCATGCTGCGGAAACCGATACCCATGCATCAGCACGATGGCAACCGCACCGATACCATCGGCATGCGCCGTGCGAAGCTTCGCCTCGACCGAGGCGAGGTCGAGCGCAAGCAGGATTTCCCCGCGCGCACCGATGCGTTCGTCGACCTCGATCACGCGCTCATAGAGCAGCGTGGGCAGCTCGATGCGCCGCACGAAAAGCCTTGGCCTGTTCTGGTACCCGATGCGCAGCGCGTCGCCGAAACCCGCCGTGATCACCAGCGCCGTTCGCTCGCCCTTGCGCTCGAGCAGGGCATTGGTGGCGACCGTCGTGCCCATCTTCACCGCTTCGATGCGTTCGGCCGGGACCGCTTGGCCGGGCGCAATGCCAAGCAGCGCCCGAATGCCGGCCACGGCGGCATCGGCGTAACGCTCGGGGTTTTCCGACAGCAGCTTGTGCGTAGTCAAGGTACCGTCGGGCCGTCGCGCGACAATGTCCGTGAACGTGCCGCCACGGTCGATCCAGAATTGCCAGCGGTCAGACATGGGAATGGGTGGACGCTTGGAAGTTCGAGGGGCGATGCGCGCGGCGCGCGCAACGGTCGCAATGACCGCATAGTATAGAGACCTGCCTGCCGCCGACCGATGCCTCCGCAAACCGTCCCCGCGCGCCCTTCGTCAATGCTCGGCATCCTGAAGCTCGACACTGCTTTTCCGCGCGTTCGCGGCGACGTCGGTGCGGCGGAGACGTTCGCCTTCCCCGTGCGCTATGCCACCGTGTCGGGGGCCAGCGTCGAGGACCTCGTGCATCGAAGCGACGATGCGCTGTTTCCGCTGTTCGTCACCGCTGCGAGCCGGCTGGTCGACGAGGGCTGCATCGGCATCGCGACCACCTGCGGCTTCCTGGTGCGGTGGCAGAAGGAATTGGCCGCTGAACTCTCCGTCCCCGTGCTCACTTCGGCGCTGCTGCAGCTGCCGCTGGTCGAACGCTGCCTGCCCCGCCACCGCCGTGCTGGCATCGTCACCTATTCGGCGGCCGACCTGACCCCGGCGGCCTTGGCCGCAGCCGGCGCGGAGGCGTACACGCCGATGGAGGGTGTCGACCCGCAGGGCTATTTCATGCAAACGATACGTCACGGCAGCGCACAGCTGGATTCCGACAGGATGGCCGCGGATGTGGTCGCCGCTGCGCGCCGCCTGGTGGCCGCGCACAAGGACCTGGGCGCGGTCGTACTCGAGTGCGCCAACATGCCACCCTACCGCGATGCGGTCGAAGCGGCCATCGAGTTGCCGGTGTTCGATGCCGCGCAGTTACTCACCTGGTTCCATGCCGGGGTCGCCGGTTCCGTTCCGCGTTACGCCCGCCGCAATTTGTGGTAGAACTCAACGATTCGGCGCGCCTCGGCACGGGGCCCAATTCGCGCGCCGCCCAGGAGACCTGACATGAAACGATTGACCGCTGTCGCCGTCGCGATCGGATTTGCCATTGCGCTGCCCGTGTCCGCGCAGACCAAGTGGGACCTGCCCGCCGCCTACCCGGCGACCAATTTCCACACTGAGAACATCGCCAAGTTCGCGGCCGATGTCGAGAAGGGTTCGAACGGCAAGCTGAAGATCCAGGTGCACCCGGGCGCTTCACTGTTCAAGGCGCCGGAAATCAAGCGTGCGGTGCAGGGCGGCCAGGCGCAGATTGGCGAGATCCTGCTGGTCAATTTCGAGAATGAGGATCCGCTCTACGGCATCGACGGCATTCCGTTCCTGGCGACGTCCTATCCCGATGCGGCAAAGCTCTACAAGGCGTCGAAAAAGGCGCTTGACGACAAGCTGGCCAAGCAGGGCATGAAACTGCTGTACACGGTGCCGTGGCCGCCGCAGGGCATCTATTCGAAGAAGCCGCTCGCTTCCGGCGAAGACATGAAGGGCCTCAAGTGGCGCGCCTACAGCCCGGCGACGGCGAAGATCGCCGAATTGGTCGGCGCGCAGCCGGTGACCGTGCAGGCGGCCGAAGTGCCGCAGGCACTGGCCACCGGTCTCATCGATTCCTACATGTCCTCCGGCGCGACCGGCTACGACTCCAAGACCTACGAGCACATCAAGAACTGGTACGACACCCAAGCCTGGTTGCCCAAGAATGCGGTCATCGTCAACCTGAAGGCGTTCGAGGCGCTCGACAAGCCGACGCAGGCCGCGGTGCTCAAAGCCGCCGCCGAAGCCGAAACGCGTGGATGGAAGATCTCCGAGGAAAAAAACGGCTGGTATCTGACCCAACTGAAGAGCAAGGGCATGAACATCCAGAAGCCCTCTGACCAGTTGACCGCGGACCTGCGCAAGGTCGGCAACCACCTGCTCGCCGAATGGCAGCGCAAGGCCGGCGCGGATGGCAAGAAGGTGGTCGACGCCTACCGCGCCCAATAACAATCCAGGTCGTCGTGCGCGGTTTTCTCGACCGCCTGTACAACGCCGCCGGAGTCCTGGCGGCGTTGTTCATGGTGGGTACGCTCGCCATGGTGCTGGTCGGCATCTGCGGGCGACTCCTCGATTTCTACGTCCCGGGGACTGACTCCTATGCCGGCTACTGCATGGCCGCCGCCGGTTTCCTGGCGCTGGCGCATACGCTGAAGCGCGGCGAGCACATTCGGGTGACATTGCTGATCGAGCACGTTCCGGCGCGTGCGCGCCACGCGTTGGAACTGTGGGCGCTGGCGGTGGCCACGCTGCTCGCGGGACTGTTCGCGTTCTACAGCACGCGGCTGGCCTGGCAGTCACTGCAGTTCAACGACATCTCGACTGGCAACGATGCGACGCCGCTATGGATCCCGCAGATCGCGATGGCGCTGGGAACGATCGTCCTGCTGATCGCCATCGCCGACGAGTTGATGCTCGAATGGCGTGGAGAGCGGCTGGCGAAGGTACCCGGCGAGGCCCTGCGCAATGAATGAAGCCGCAATCACCACGCTGCTGGTCGTCGCGCTGTTCGCGCTGCTGGGCAGCGGCGTCTGGATCGGCCTGGCGCTGGCCGGCGTCGCCTGGATCGGCATGGAACTGTTCTCGTCGCGTCCGGCAGGCGACGCGATGGCCGTCACCATCTGGGGTTCCGCGTCGTCGTGGACGCTGACCGCGCTGCCGCTGTTCGTCTGGATGGGGGAGATCCTGTTCCGCACCCGGCTCTCCGAGGACATGTTTCGCGGACTCGCCCCATGGCTTGAGCGCCTGCCCGGCAGGTTGCTGCACACCAACATCATCGGCTGCACGATCTTCGCCGCGGTATCGGGATCGTCGGCCGCGACCTGCGCCACCATCGGCAAGATGACGCTTCCGGAATTGAAGAGCCGCGGCTATCCGGAAGGCATCACCATCGGTACGCTGGCCGGCGCCGGAACGCTTGGCCTTTTGATTCCGCCGTCGATCATCATGATCGTCTACGGCGTCACCGCCGAGGTCTCGATCGCCAAGCTTTTCATTGCCGGGGTCATTCCGGGCGTTCTGCTCGCCACGCTGTTTTCCGGCTACATCATCGTCTGGGCAATGACGCATCCGGGACAGATTCCGGTGATTGACACACACACGGGCTTCGCGCAGAAACTGTACGCGTCGCGGCACCTGATCCCGGTGGTCGCGCTTATCGGCATGGTGCTCGGTTCGATCTACGCGGGCGTCGCCACCGCCACCGAAGCCGCGGCATTCGGCGTCGTCGGCTCGTTGGCGCTGTCCGCGACGCAGGGCTCGCTCAACCGCGCGACCTTCACGTCGAGCCTGATGGGCGCGACACGGCTGTACTGCATGATCGCGTTGATTCTCTCCGGCGCCGCGTTCCTGACGCTGGCGATGGGCTACATCGGCCTGCCCCGCGACCTGGCCGAATGGATCGGCTCGCTCGGTCTTTCGCCGCTGGCGCTGATTTTTGCGCTGACCGGCTTCTACATCGTGCTCGGCTGCTTCCTCGACGGCATCTCGATGGTCGTGCTGACCATGGGCGTGATCCTCCCCACCGTCGAGAAGGCAGGCATCGATCTCATCTGGTTCGGCATCTTCATTGTCATCGTCGTCGAGATGGCGCAGATCACGCCACCGGTCGGCTTCAACCTGTTCGTGCTGCAGGGCATGACCGGCAAGCAAATCACCTGGATCGGCCGGCACACGCTGCCGATGTTCCTGCTGATGGTCGTCGCGGTGCTGCTCATCTGGTACGTGCCCGAACTCGTGACCTACCTGCCGCGGCAGATGAAGATGGGTTAGGCGCCGACGCCATGGACACAGGCGTGCTGCAAAGTCAAAAGCGCCCGGCGCAAAGCCGCGGGGCTGACGCGCATTTGGCAAAATCGTATTGCGCAAAGCTGCGAACGCCCTTCGCGGTACTGGGCGTGCGTACCCATGCTGGGGCGGTGACACAGGTCAGCTATCTGCCGCTGACCGAGCGCGCGCTCGCGCCGGCCAACGCAATCGCCGAGACCGTGGCGCGGGAACTCGAGCGCTATCTCGACAACCCCGAGTACCGATTCGCAGTTCCGATCACGCCCGGAGGAACGGCCTTCCAGCAGCGGGTTTGGCAGGCGCTGACGACGATCCCACCCAGCGAGTCGCGGACCTACGGCGAGGTCGCGCGGATGGTGCGCAGCGCGCCGCGCGCCGTCGGCCAGGCCTGCGGCGCCAACCGCATCGCGCTGCTCATTCCCTGTCACCGGGTCGTCGGCGCGCAGGGAAATCTCGGCGGATTCATGAATGCCGTGGAAGGCGATCCCGTCGCGATCAAGCGCTGGTTGCTGAATCACGAGGGTTACCGCTTCGGGCGCTAAGGCCGATGCCCGCCACCGATCCTGCGCTCATCGACGCTTTCTGCGACCACCTGTGGCTGCAGGACGGGCTGGCGCCGGCGTCGCTGGTGAGTTATCGCCGCGATCTCGCCGGATGGTCGGCCTGGCTGGGCGGGCGCGGCCTGCTTGCCGCCGACAGGGCCGACGTCGAAAGCTGGCTCGCCGCGCAATTCCGCGCCAAGGCCAGGGCGACCTCGGTGTCGCGAAGGTTGTCGGCGCTGCGGCGCTTCTACCGCCTGCAACTCGAGCGCGCGTCGATCGGCGAGGATCCGACGGTGAGAGTGCGCGCGCCGAAGAAGCCACGGCACCTGCCCAAGCTCCTTACCGAGCGGCAGGTCGAGGCCCTGCTGGTCGCACCCGATGCGGACAGCACGCTCGGACTGCGCGACCGCGCGATGCTGGAAACACTCTACGCCACGGGGTTGCGCGTGTCCGAACTGGTAGGACTCAAGATCGTGCAGGTCTCGCTCGATGCCGGCGTGGTGCGCGTGCTCGGCAAGGGCAGCAAGGAGCGCCTGGTGCCGCTTGGCGACGAGGCGGTGGAATGGCTCACCCGCTATGCAAAAGCGGCGCGGCCCGTGCTCGCCGCGGAGGCGAAGACCGACCATCTGTTCCTGACCGCGCGACGCGGTCCGATGACACGGCAGGCGTTCTGGGCGCTGATCAAACGCTACGCGGTGAAGGCCGATTTGCCGAAAACCTCGCTGTCGCCGCACGTGTTGCGGCACGCCTTTGCCACGCATCTGCTCAACCACGGCGCCGACCTGCGCGTCGTGCAGCTGCTGCTCGGCCATGCAGACATCACGACGACGACGATCTACACGCACGTGGCGCGCGAACGACTGAAGCAGCTGCACGCGCAGCACCATCCCCGGGGATGATCGATGCGGCGGTCGCGTAGAATTGCGACGCCCTTTCGCGAAAATCCACCTCGAACATGACCCCGCTTGCCTTCCTCCGCAGCCGACTTCCGCAGCCGCTGCTGGGTTGGCAGGCCGACCGGCGTTGGCGCGATTCGCGCGATGGCGGCGACCCGGCGGTATTCCGTGACGGCGAGCGCGTTCCGTTTCGCTGCAACCTCTGCGGCGGCGCCAACGCCGCCCCGCTGGCATCGCTGACCCGCGAGGCACCCAGCTGCGGGCGCTGCGGTTCCAACGTGCGTTTCAGGGCTATGGTCTATCTGGTGACGCGCGAGGTGCTGGGCAATCCCGCTGCCTTGCCGGAATTGACGGCACGCAAGGACATCGTCGGGGTCGGGCTGTCGGATGCCCCGGCCTACGCCGGTCCGCTGGCGAAGAAATTTTCCTACCGGAACACGTTCTATCACACGCAACCGCACCTGGACATTTCCAACGTCGACGATGAGCATATTGGCCGCTACGACTTCCTGATCGCCAGCGACGTGTTCGAGCATGTCCTGCCGCCCGTCGGGCAGTCCTTCGTCAACGCCAGGCGCATGTTGAAGCCCGGTGGGAAGTTCATCTTTTCGGTGCCGTTCAATTTCGAGAACGACACGCTCGAGCACTTCCCTGAACTGCACGACTGGTCGCTCGATGAAAGCGACGGCCACTGGACACTCGCCAACCGGACGCTCGACGGTCGCGAGCAGCGCTTCGACGACCTGGTGTTCCACGGCGGTCCCGGCTCGACATTGGAAATGCGACTGTTCTCGCGCGCGGCACTTGAGCGCGAGTTCGCCGCCGCCGGCTTCGCGCGCATGCGCGTCGCCGACGAATCCTGGCTGCCCTACGGCATCCACTGGCCGGTGCCGTGGTCGGTGCCGATGGTCGCCTACACCTGATCCGCCGCGACTGTGGGCAAGGACAAACTGCCGGTCACCAATGCGGTGCGCGTACTGCGCGAACACGGCGTGGTGTTCACCGATCATTCCTACGCATACGAGGCGCGCGGCGGGACCGCCGTATCGGCCCGCGAACTCGAGGTTCCGGAGCACGCGGTGATCAAGACGCTGGTGATGGAGGACGAGGCAAAACGTCCGCTGATCGTGCTGATGCACGGCGATCGCGAGGTCTCGACCAAGAACCTGGCCCGCCTCCTCGGCGTGAAGACGATCACCCCCTGCGAGCCGGCGGCGGCCGACCGGCACTCGGGCTACCAGGTCGGCGGCACCAGCCCCTTCGGCACGCGGCGCGCGATGCCAGTGTACATGCAGCGCTCCATCGCAGAATTGCCGTATCTCTACGTCAACGGCGGTCGTCGCGGCTACCTGGTCGGCATGGCGCCGGCCGATCTCGTGCGCGTGCTGCGGCCGACGCTCGGCGAGTTCGCTGCCTGAACGACCGCAACCGGTTTCCGCTTGCCGTCACAACGGCAAGCGGTTCTCCATGCTTTACACGGTCCCTGAAATTCTCGGGACGATCCGATTATCTGGCTGCCGCCTTTTGCCACCCGGCACCGGGATTGAATGCGGTCATCGCCCTGGCCTGCGCAGCCGAATTCGACCCCAGGTCCTTCTGGTAGACGACGCCGTCGCGGCTGACGATAAAGGTCATCACGCCGGTGTCGTCGTAACGCGCCGGCCAGGCGACCAGTGCGTAGCCGTCGGTCATCCGACCGTTCTTGACATAGCTGCGGGCGCCGCCGGGCGCGTCCTTGCCCTGCGCGGTCAGGATCCTGTAGCGGTAGCCGTGATAGGGCTGTCCCAGCGCGGCATCGACGAATTCGACGCCGAGCGGGCTTTCCGGCTCCCCCGGCAGCGATGCCCAGTACAGACCGTCGCGCTTCCCCGCCTTCGACATGCCGCGCATCGCGTATTC
The DNA here is from genome assembly GCA_963712105.1 of uncultured beta proteobacterium. Classification (GTDB taxonomy): domain Bacteria; phylum Pseudomonadota; class Gammaproteobacteria; order Burkholderiales; family Casimicrobiaceae; genus VBCG01. Next base: position 107,666 of record CAVQGR010000013.1, on the reverse strand, counting down.
CCGCACCCCATCGCCGTTCCAGTCGCGCAACTGATACTCGTCCTGCGCGTCGGCATAGGCGAGCGCCGCCTGGATCGCGGCAAGTTCATTGCGGCCAATCCGGCGCGTGCGCATTTCATCCGGGGCGGCCCTGGTGTCGAACTTCCATCCGCCCGCGGTTTTCACGATCGGGATCGGCAGCGTCCAGCCGTGCGTCCCCGCGCCCAGAAACGCCTTGTCGGCGCCGGCCTTCACGATGGCGTGCGACTTCGCCCAGGCTTCGAGAAAATTGGTGACATCCTCGGGATCGACGTTGGCGGTTGGAATGTAGTTTCGATAGTCGGGACCGACAACGGCCTTGATCGCATCACCATCGTGCCGCGCGATGCCGTCGACCAGTGCTTCGGCCGCTGCTTCAGGCGTCGGGTAGGTGGACTGCGCGAGTGCCGGTGGCATCGTCGCCAGCGTGCCGGCCAAAAGCGCGATATTCAGAATGTATTTGATGTTTTTCATCTCTGTATGCTCCCAATCACCGACGTCCGCCGCCACGTCCGCCGCCGCCACCACGTCCGCCGCCGCCACCACGTCCGCCGCACCACCACCACCGGCCCGGGCGCCACCACCACCACCGCCGGTATGCGCGGCTCTCCCGCCGCCACCGCCGCTTGCGCGCTGCGCCGACGCGCGACTCGACGCGCCACGGTCCGCCTGCGCCCTGGCCTGCGAACTGTTCGCGCCACGCAGCGCGTTGTCACGGTTGGCCGACTGCGCGCGCTGCTGAGCGGCGCTTCGATCGGTGCTTTGCGCCCGGTCGCGCGCCGCCGAGCGATCCATGTTCTGGGCCCGGTCCTGCGCACCTGACCGGTCGACATTCTGCGCACGATTCTTCGCGGCCGAACGGTCCATGGTCTGCGCCCGATTCTGCGCGCCCGAGCGCTCCATATTCTGCGCCCGATCGCGCGCGCTCGACTGGTCGAAGTTCACGCCACGGTCCTGCATGGTCTGCGCCGCGCGCTCGCGGCTGGCGTCGCGGCTGGCATCCTTGCCGCGATACTGCTCGCGGTTGCCGGCGTTGTACCTGTTGTTGAGCTGCTGTTTGGTCGCCTCGCCGCCTCGATACGCCGTATTGCCGCGATGCTGTGGATTGTGATTCCAGTTGGCCCGATTGCCGTTGGCGTTGTTGATCCGATTGTTTACGTTGATGTTGTTGTAGCGGTTGACGTTTATGTTGACATCGCCGCGGCCCCAGTTGAAGCCACCCCAGAGCGCGTTGGACACGCCGATGCCCACGCCCCAGGCAATGCCGGTGGCGATGGTCCGCGACCACCAGTAGCCGGGCGGCGGCGGGTAGTAGTACGGCGGATAGGCCGGGTACAGCCACGGTCCGTACACGACGGCCGGGTTGTAGGCCGGCACGTAGACCACCGATGGCTGCGCCGGCTCGATCACGATCACCTGCGGCGGCGGTGCCGACTGCTGCACGACCGTGGTCTGCGGCGGTGGCGCGGCTTCGGTCGTCACCTTGACCTGTTCGTTCGACTTGAGATTGCCGGCCTTCTGCGCCTGCGCGCGCAGCCGCTGCACCGAATCCATCACGTCCTCGGGCTGTGCCAGGAAAGCGTCACCCATGTTCTTCACCCACTCGGGCTTGTCGCCCAGCGTGATCAGCACTTCCGGAAAACCGACCAGCGAAGCGACCGACGCATCCCAGGGTTCGTTCTCGACCATCTTGACCGCGTCGTCGCCCTTGGCATCGGAATGCGCCTTCGCCCATTTCGCCGCCGCGGCGAACTCATTCGGATAGGTGGTCGCCATGAACAGCTGCGACAGCAACGAATCCGGATACAGCGCCACCTGCGCCGTCATCTGGTCGAGCTGTTCCTTGGAGAATGGCTTCTCGCCGCCCTGCGCGCCGGAAGTTATCGGAATTGCGAATGCGATCACCACCGCCAATGCATGCAAAAAACGAGGCAACAGGAGGCTTTTCACGAGTGCTCCTTTATCGGGAACCGCTGGAGGTCTGCGCAATCGCACGTACGACTGCGCGAAAATGGGCACGGGCACCAGCGCTGCAAACATCAGCGAGATTGCCCACAACCGTTGATTATATTCCAACGTCTCCGGGCCCCCGAAGGCGTGGCAGGGGCCTCGTGGAATTCACGTAAGATATCGCGCTGCAAGACATGCGGCGCAGGTTCTGCCGTCCTCGGCTGCAGCGGTGAGTTTCGCTGGCCGCGATTTCCGTCCGCTCTCCTGCCAGACCCTCCCCTCGCCCCAATCGCTGCCACACATGCGCCGATTACTTCGCGAACCGCTGCTGCACTTCCTTCTGCTCGGCGCACTGCTGTTTGCGTTGTACGGCTGGCTGCATCAGGGCACTGGCCGCTCGTCAAATGAAATAGTCGTCTCACAGGGACAACTCGAGAGCCTGCAGGCACAGTTCGCCCGTACTTGGCGGCGGCCACCCACACAGGCGGAACTGACGGGCCTTGTCGATGCCTGGGTGCGCGAGGAAATCCTCTACCGCGAGGGCCTCGCATTGGGCCTGGAGCGAGACGACACGGTGGTCCGGCGCCGGGTGTCGCAAAAGGTCGAATTCCTCGCCGACGGCATGGCCCCGACCGTTCCGACCACGGCCGAGTTGCAGGGCTGGCTCGACGCGCATGCGGACGACTATCGAATCGCACCGACCTACTCGCTTCGCCAGATCTATTTCGACCCGGCCAGGCACCCGGGGCGTCTCGAAGGCGACATTTCCGCGGCACGCCTCGCACTGGCTCAGGGGAAATCCGTCTACGGCGATTCGACCATGCTGCCGCAGGAACTGAATTCGGCGTCCGCCGCCGAAGTCGTCCGCGTGTTCGGCAACGATTTCGAGCAGGCGCTGAAGTCGCTGCCGGTCGGCGAGTGGCGCGGACCGGTCCGCTCCGGCTTTGGCCTGCACCTGGTGGAGTTGAAGGCGCGTGACGGTGGTCGTCCGGCGACGCTGGACGAAGCCCGCCAGGCGGTGGAGCGCGATCTGCTGCATGCGCGCACGCAGGAAGCCAAGGCAGCGTTCTACGATAAGCTGCGCGCGCGCTATTCAGTGCGCATCGAAGGCGACGCCCCACCCGCCACCGCTGCGGAGAAACCCGCGAAATGAGCGTTTGGTGACGACTCGGCGCCTGCCCGTCGCGCGGCACGTGCTGGCGCTGATTCTCGCCTGCATTGCCTGGACGGTCCACGCCGACGTGTTCCGACCAGCCTACCTCGAACTGCGCGAAGCCGGCGACGACCGTTACGATGTGCTGTGGAAGGTGCCCGCGCTGGGCGAGGCGCGGCTGCCGGTAAAGGTTCGCTTTCCGGAAGGCACCAGGGAGCTTTCCGTTCCACAGGCGCTGCTCAACGACAACGCCTACGTGGAGCGCTGGCGCGTTCACCGTGCCGGCGGCCTCGCCGGACAGGCGCTGCGCATCGACGGCATCGTCGGTGGCGTCACCGACGTCATCGTGCGCATCGAACGCCTCGACGGAACCAGCCAGGTCGAACGCCTGCTGCCCGAACGGCCGGAATTCACGGTAAAGGGGCCCACCGGCACCGGTGAAGTCGCCTGGTCGTACCTGGTGCTAGGGATCGAACATATTCTCGGCGGCGTCGACCATTTGCTGTTCGTGCTGGCGCTGCTGCTGATCGTGCGCGGCGGCCGGAGAATTTTCCTCACCATCACCGCGTTCACGGTTGCGCACAGCCTCACGCTGGTTGCAGCGACGCTGGGCTGGGTGCACGTCCCCGGCCCGCCGGTCGAGGCGGTGATCGCGCTGTCCATCGTCTTCGTCGCCGCCGAGGCGATCCATGGACTCCAGGGCAGGCCCGGACTCACAGCGCGCGCGCCCTGGGTGGTCGCGTTCAGTTTCGGACTGCTGCACGGCTTCGGCTTCGCCGGCGCACTGGCCGAGGTCGGCCTGCCGCAGAAGGCGATTCCCGTCGCACTGCTGATGTTCAACGTCGGCGTCGAGGTTGGTCAGTTGATCTTCGTCGTCGCGGTGCTCGCGTTGCGAGCCGTGCTGGCGCGGCTGGCCTTCACCTGGCCGCGCTGGATGCCCTACGTCGCGCCCTACGCGATCGGTGCGGTGGCGATGTTCTGGGTCATCGAGCGCATTGGCGCGTTCCGGGATTTCGTCGCCTGAGACCGGCGAGAATTGACTGCGGTGCAGCAACCGCCTCCGCGTTTCAATCGCCCCGACTGCGTTCGATCGCCACGCCGATTTCCCTGACCCCGGTAATCGGCGCCAGCTTGGCCACCCGGAGGCGGACCATCGGTACGCCGAATTCGTCCAGGATCAGCTGCGCGGCGACCTCGGCGAAACGTTCGAGCAACGGCGGCGGCGCGTCCTTCGCAAACGCCTTCAGCCGCGCGACCACCTGCGAATAATCCAGCGCGTCGGCGAGTTTCCCGGTGGCGAACGGCGTCGCCGACGGCGCACCGATCTCGAGGTCGAGACGGATGGTCTGCGGAAGGTGCCGCTCCCACTCGTAGACGCCGACACGGGCCTCGATCCTTAGGTCGTGAATGAAGATCGTGTCCATGGCTGTCCGGGGAGCACCCTGCGGTTAGGATCGGGTTTCGCGGCGGTCGCAAGCGCGGGCAGCCCCGCCGGCCAGGCGAACGTCGATGCGATAGAATCGATCCGGATTCTACCCTCCGTCGGACCTGCGCCCGCGCCCCGCCTTGATCGCCACCATTCTCATCGTCGTGGGTGCCTATCTGCTGGGTTCGGTGTCGTTCGCCGTGGTCACCAGCCGGTTGTTCAAGTTGCCGGACCCGCACGACTACGGTTCCGGCAATCCCGGCGCGACCAATGTCCTGCGCACCGGAAACAAGCTGGCCGCCCTGCTCACGCTGGTCGGCGATGGCGCCAAGGGCTGGTTGGCGGTCTTTGTCGCGCAACTCGTCGTACCGGCGGCGGGTGCGCCGGCCTGGACCGTCGCACTCGTCGCAGTCGCGGTCTTTCTGGGCCATCTGTTCCCGGTATTTCACCGCTTCGCCGGTGGCAAGGGCGTGGCCACGGCGGCCGGCATCGTGCTCGCGCTGCATTGGCCGCTGGGCCTGGCGCTCGCCGTCGTATGGGCGACGATGGCCTTTGGCTTCAAGATCTCCTCACTCGCCGCGCTCACCACCGCCGCGCTGCTGCCGCTGGGCGGCTTCTATTTTTTCGGAAATTCGCCGACCGCGTGGGCCATGGTGCCGATCTGCGCGCTGCTGTTCTGGCGGCATCGGTCCAACATCCGCCAGTTGCTGTCGGGCCGCGAGCGGACAATCGGACGCTAGGTTCGCGCCGCCCGGCCTTCCTGCTCGGGCTGGTCGAGTGAGGCAAGCGCCCAGCGCGGCCGGACCTCGAATGCGAAAGGCTCCGTCACCACCTGCGCAAGACGCAGCGCGCCCACCAGCGCGATCATCGCGCCGTTGTCCGTGCAGAACTCGAGGTCCGGAAAGTACACCTGCGCGCCGCGGGCGCGCGCCTCGTCGAGTAGGCGTGCGCGCAGCGCGCGATTCGCACCGACGCCCCCGGCCACCACCAGCGTGGACAGTCCGGTCGCTGCCAGCGCAGAAAGTGCCTTGGCGGCCAGCACATCCACCACGGCACTCTGAAATTCACGGGCGATGTCGGCCTTGCGCGACTGGAGAAGATTTTCGATGGGCGCATCGCCCGCCTCCCTGCGCGCCAAGGTGAGCACCGCGGTCTTCAACCCCGAAAAGCTGAAATCCAGGTCGCCCGAGGCGAGCATCGGCCGCGGCAACCGAACCGCACCGGTCGCGCCGCGCTCGGCCAGAGCCGCCAGCGCGGGCCCGCCCGGGTAGCCCAGACCCAGCAGCTTGGCGGTCTTGTCGAAGGCCTCGCCGGCGGCATCGTCCAGCGTGTCGCCAAGCAGCCGGTAGCGGCCCACTGCGCTGACCTCGAACAGCTGGCTGTGCCCTCCGGAGACCAGAAGTGCGACGAAGGGGAATTCGGGCCGGGGATCGGCCAGCAGCGGCGACAGCAGATGCCCTTCGAGGTGGTGGATGCCGATGGCCGGAATCTTCAGCGCATAGGCTAGCGCGGTCGCCACGCCCGCACCCACCAGCAGCGCGCCTGCCAGCCCCGGTCCCTGCGTGTAGGCGACGCCATCCAGGTCCGTCAACGCGAGGCCGGCTCGGGACAGGACTTGCTGCGCCAGCGGAACGACCCGTTGCACATGGTCCCGGGAGGCAAGTTCGGGAACCACGCCGCCATAGGCCGCGTGCATCGCCACCTGGGTATGCAGCGCATGCGCGAGCAGACCCGCCGTGGTGTCGTAGACGGCCACGCCGGTTTCGTCGCAGGAAGTTTCTATGCCCAGGACACGCATCGGGGCCCGGTGGGAGCCAAAATACGAGATCATACAGGGGCTTGCGGGTTTATCCGGGTTCGGATATAGTTGCGGATTACCGAGATTCGCGCTCCACGTGGGCCGAAGCCGGGGTCCGGAATCGAAAATCCGGCGAAAAATCCAGCACCTACCCAGCAACGAATCAGCCGAGGAAGAGAAGACCCATGCCGAGCGTCCGTGTCCGCGAAAACGAGCCCTTCGAGGCCGCGCTGCGCCGTTTCAAGCGCACCATCGAAAAGACGGGCCTGCTGACCGAACTGCGCGCGCGCGAGTTCTACGAAAAGCCCACCTCCGAGCGCAAGCGCAAGAAGGCCGCCGCCGTGAAGCGGCATTACAAGCGCATCCGCAGCCAGCAGCTGCCGCCCAAGCTCTTCTAGACGCCCGCAACACCGCAATTCCCGAAAAAGGGGCGAAGCGATTCGCCCCTTTTTGTTTTTCCGCCACGGCTTTTCCACCCGCGCAGGATCGCTGCCAGGAGTCCCGCATGACGCTCAAGACCCGCATCACCGAGGACATGAAGGATGCGATGCGCGCGAAGGACAGCGCGCGGCTGTCGACCGTCCGTCTGTTGCTGGCGGCGATCAAGCAGCGGGAGATCGACGAGCGCCGCGACCAGACTGACGCCGATGTACTCGCCATCATCGACCGGATGGTCAAGCAGCGGCGCGATTCGATCGTCCAGTTCGAGGCCGGCAAGCGGGCAGACCTGGTCGCCATCGAGCAGACCGAACTGGCAATACTGCTCAGCTACCTGCCGAAATCGCTCTCCGAACAGGAAATCGACGCGCTGATCGGCGAGGCCATCGCCGGGACCGGAGCCGCCGGAGCTGCCGGCATGGGCAAGGTGATGGCATGGTTGAAACCCAAGCTGGCCGGACGCGCGGACATGGCCGTGGTCTCTGCCCGGGTGAAGGCCCGGCTGAGCTGAACGCGCCACGCGCAGTCGCATTCCTTTTTCCCCGGGACACTATCGCTGGTGACCGGGTTGCCTATAATTCAATCATCCCCGGAGCCTCTGGCGTCCGTCGGTCCGGTCAGCATGACCGGTCGACGCGCCTGACGCGCCCTCGGCGCGCGCCATGATTCCCAACGACTTCATCCAGACGCTGCTCTCGCGAGTCGACATCGTCGAGGTCATAGACCGATACGTACCGCTGAAGAAGGCCGGCGCCAACTACGTCGCCTGCTGTCCGTTCCACGGCGAAAAGACGCCATCATTCTCGGTCAGCCCGACCAAACAGTTCTATCACTGCTTCGGTTGTGGCGCGCATGGCACGGCCATCGGTTTCCTGATGGAGCATTCGGGCAAGGCCTTTCCGGACGCGGTCGAGGAACTCGCTCGCGATGCGGGACTCGAGGTGCCGCGCGTCGAGCGCGCCGGTGAGCGCGAACGGCGCGCGGAGGCGCAGGACCTGACCGAGCACCTGCTGACGGCCGCGCGCTTCTACCGGGGTCAGTTGAAGGATTCCTCGTCTGCCATCGAGTACCTGAAGGGCCGTGGGCTGACAGGAGAAATTGCCGCGCGTTTCGGCATCGGCTATGCGCCGGACGCGTGGCAGGGACTGGCCGAGGCGTTCCCGCAGTACGACGATCCGGCGCTGGACGCGGCCGGACTGGTCATCGCCGGCGATGCCGGCAAACGCTATGACCGCTTCCGCGATCGCGTGATGTTCCCGATTCACGATCACCGCGGTCGCGTGATCGGCTTCGGCGGCCGGGTGCTGGGCGCCGGCGAACCCAAGTACCTGAATTCGCCGGAGACCGCGGTGTTTTCCAAGGGGCGCGAGCTCTACGGCCTGTTTCTCGCGCGCAACGCCATTCACGACGCGGGCATGGCCGTGGTCGTCGAGGGATACATGGATGTCGTCGCGCTGGCGCAGCATGGCGTCGACTACGCGGTCGCGACACTTGGCACCGCGACCACCCCGGTGCATGTGGAAAAGCTGTTCCGTATCACCGATCGCGTCGTCTACTGCTTCGACGGCGACCAGGCCGGACGCCGTGCCGCATGGCGGGCGCTGGAAAATACGCTCGCCGCTCTCAGCGACGGCAAGAACGCGCAGTTCCTGTTCCTGCCCGACGGCATGGACCCGGATGACTTCATTCGTCAACGTGGCCGTGCGGCCTTCGAGCAGGCGATCGCGGCCGCGGTCCCGCTGTCCGAGTTTCTGCTGGCGGAACTCGCCATGCGCCATCCGCCGACCTCATCGGAAGGCCGCGCCGCGCTGGTGGCCGCGGCTCGACCCTTCCTGACGCAGATTCACGCCCCGGTGCTCTCGGCGATCCTGCGCCAGCGCCTGGCCGCGCTCTCGGGACTGCCGGAAGCACAATTGCAGCCACTGCTCGCAACCGGCCCCTCGCGTGGCCAGGTCCAGTCCCCGGCCCCGGCCGAGCGACGCACAGGAGCGGCTTCCGGACCCGCCCGTACGCGTATCCCGCGCTGGTCGCCGGGTGCACGGCGCCCGCCTTCGCTGGCGCGCGAACTCCTGTCCGGCCTGCTGTTGCGGCCCGAATTGGCGCGCAGCCTGCCGTTTCCCCAACCTGACGATGGAACGCCCGAGGGCAAGGCGCTGAGCGCGCTGGTCGCCTATTGTGCCCGGGCCCCCGGTGAGCTCACGTCGGCCGGGGTGCTGCAGGCCTTTCAAGGAACACCCGAGGAGGCAATGCTTGGTGCGGTGCTTGCGGCCGCGGATGACCAGCAGTTGAACGCCGAGGCTGCCGAGGCACAGTTGCGCGCCGGGCTCGATCGCTGGTGGACAGCGGCACGCCGCGCCGGCGAGCCGGCGCCGGCGGCGACGGACGAGTCACTGCATCCCGAGGAGGCGCGGCGGCTGGCCCAGCTCGATCTCGTTCGGCAACGGCTCGGTGGCGACCGTGGGTCGCCGGTGCCGGACTCCGAGGAACCGCCCACTTGGGCGGACCCACAATCGTGATAAAATTTGTGGTTTTCCCGCGCCGGCACCAGTCAGCGTTTTTGCTGCGCCGTAGCAATCCCGTGCCGTCGGGGACGCAAGCGGTGATCTCCGCCCCGCAAAACTTAGGATAACCATGGCCAAATCGCCCGCGAAGCCCATCCGGAAAAGCAAGCCCAAGACCAAGGCAAAACCGCGGTCGGCCACGCCGGCCGCCCGCAAGGCCGTCAAGGGCGGCAAACCCGCCGGCGCGTCCAAGCGCAAACCGGCGGTCAAGAAGCCGGCCGCGAAAAAGCCGACGCGACCCGCGGCAAAGAAACCGGCGACCGGCAAGTCGTCGTCCAAGGCGGCCAGAAAAGCAACGCCCAACGCACGCCCGGTAGCAAAAAAGCCGGCTGCCAAGAAAACCGCGCCCAGGATGTCCGCAAAGCCGGCAGCCAAGGCCGGGGCCAAGCCGATAGGCAAGCCGGCGGCCAAGGCCGGGGCCAAGCCGATAGGCAAGACGGCGGCCAAGACCGCGACCAAACCGGCGGCAAAGCCCGTCGCCAAATCGCGCACGAAACCAGTCGCCAAGCCGGTGGCCAAGCTCGCCGGCAAGGGTTCCAAGGCGGGTAGCGCGCCGGTGGCGAAGGGTGCCAAGGCAATTCCGGTTGCTGCGCAGACCAAGGGCGGCAAGATTGTCGGCGCTGCTGCCAAGGGCAAGGGCAAAGTGGCAAAAGTCCTGGCATCGCCCAGCGAAATCGCCGCCAAACTCGCCGGCAAGCGCGCCGAGGATGCGGCATCGCGCCGGGGCCGCAATGGCAAGCAAGCGGACGCCCCGCCGCGCGAACTCACGCCCGCCGACGTCGAGGCGCGCAAGTGGCGACTGAAGACGCTGATCGTTCTTGGCAAGGAACGCGGCTACCTGACCTACGCCGAGATCAACGACCACCTGCCTGACGACATCCTCGACGCCGAGCAGATCGAGGGTGTGATCTCGATGATCGGCGACATGGGCATCCGCGTATACGATGAGACGCCCGATGCCGATACGCTGCTGATGACCGAGGTCCCGTCGTCGTCACCGGCCGAAGATGTCGAGGAGGAGGCCGAGGCTGCCGCCTCCACGCTCGATTCGGAATTCGGTCGCACCACCGACCCGGTCCGCATGTACATGCGCGAGATGGGCTCGGTCGAACTGCTGACGCGGGAAGGCGAGATCGAGATCGCCAAGCGGATCGAGGAAGGCCTGAAGCACATGATCATGGCCATCTCTGCCTGTCCGATGACGGTCGCGCAGATCCTCGAGATGGCCGGCAAGATCGAGAAGGACGAATTCAAGATCGACGACCTGGTCGACGGCCTGCTCGACTTCAACGAGGAACTCACGACGACGGTCGACGACAGCAGCAGCAGCGACGACGAGGAGTCAGAGGACGATGAAGAGGTCGACGAGGTCGCCATCGCGACCGAGAACCTCGAGCGGCTGAAGGTCGCGGCACTGGAGAAATTCGCGGTGATCCGCCGGCATTTTGCCCGCATGCTGGTCGTCCTGACCAAGGAAGGCCACAAGGCGCCGAAGTATCTCGAGTTCCAGCGCAAGATCTCGGCCGAGCTGATGCAGATCCGCTTCTCGGCGCGCCAGGTGGAGCGGCTGTGCGATTCCGTGCGTACCGAGGTCGACAACATTCGCCAGGTCGAGCGCAAGATCCAGGATCTGGTCGTGCACAAGAGCGGCATGCCGCGCGCGGACTTCATCAAGGCCTTCCCGGCCAACGAGACGTCGCTGCGCTGGATCGACCGCGAGGTCTCGGCCAACCACGGCTACAGCGAGCAGCTTGCCAAGTACCGGCAGGCGATCGTCGAGTTGCAGCAGCGCCTGCTGGGCCTGCAGGAGCGGGTGATGATCCCGCTCAAGGACCTGAAGGAGATCAACAAGCAGATGTCCACCGGCGAAGCCAAGGCCCGCCGCGCCAAGCGCGAGATGACCGAGGCCAACCTGCGGCTGGTGATTTCCATCGCCAAGAAGTACACCAACCGCGGACTGCAGTTCCTCGACCTGATCCAGGAAGGCAACATCGGCCTGATGAAGGCGGTGGACAAGTTCGAATACCGTCGCGGCTACAAGTTCTCGACCTACGCGACCTGGTGGATCCGCCAGGCGATCACCCGTTCGATCGCCGACCAGGCGCGCACCATCCGCATCCCGGTGCACATGATCGAGACCATCAACAAGATGAACCGCATCTCGCGGCAGATACTGCAGGAAACGGGCCAGGAGCCGGATCCGGCCACGCTCGCCGAGAAGATGGAAATGCCCGAGGAGAAGATCCGCAAGATCCTCAAGATCTCCAAGGAGCCGATCTCGATGGAGACGCCGATCGGCGACGACGACGATTCGCACCTGGGCGATTTCATCGAGGACCAGGCGACAGTGGCGCCGTCGGATGCGGCGGTCAACGCCAGCCTGCGCGACGTTTGCAAGGACATTCTCGACACGCTGACGCCGCGCGAGGCCAAGGTGCTGCGCATGCGTTTCGGCATCGAGATGAACACCGATCACACGCTCGAAGAGGTAGGCAAGCAGTTCGACGTGACTCGCGAGCGCATCCGCCAGATCGAGGCCAAGGCGCTGCGCAAGCTGCGTCACCCGTCGCGGTCGGAAAAGCTGCGCAGCTTCATCGAGGGGGAGTAGAACCGCTCCCATGGGGAGCAAGCGTGCTCCAGCTGGGAGTGGGCGCCCCTCGCGTCCAGCCGCAGAGGCAAAAAAAACGCCCCGGACAACCGGGGCGTTTTCATTGGGACTCCGTGCCGGATCAGTTGGCCGCGAAACAGTACAGGTAGCCCGCGCCTCCGCTGGCCTTCAACTGATCGAGCGAGCAGCCGCGCGAGCCGTGAGAGGAATTCCACGACAGCGCCGGCGGCGATGTGTCCAGGCCGGTCCTGTCGCTATGACCGACTACCGCGGAGCCGTCGCCGCTCTTGGTCCAGTTGCCGCAGGTCTTGTCTGCCGCATCGGAAAACGCCGCGCCGTCGGGCTGGGTTCCGGTCAGGATGTCGTGCTCGTTGGGCGTATCGCCACGACCGTTGACGACCATCCCCTTTTCGGTGAGCGCCGTCTGCTTGGTCAGGTTGTTGTTGCCATGAAGTTCGGCGACGTCCTTGGCAACCACCGCACCCTTGGCGTTCTTCCACGGACCCTTGCCGATGCGGTCCTTGGCGTTGACCGCCGCGGTCGATCCGGCCGCCTGCGTCGACAGGTAAGCGTGCCAGGTCCTGCCCCCTGCCCCGACCGCTGCTGCCAGTTTCTGGCAGTGCTGGTCAGCCCCCGCGAGACCACCGTAATCAGCACCCTTGCCGGAACCAATGCTGGTGACGAAGAACCCCATGTCGGCCTGCTGTGCCGACGCCAAGCCTGCGACACCCGCCAACGCCACTGCCGTCGCAACTGCGATGATTCCCTGCTTCATTGCCTCTCCCCCGGAGCGTCCCGGCGCGGACCTCCGCGCGGCAGACGCCATGTGAACAATACCTGAATGCCATCTATTCCACCGCGACGTCTCGCCACCCCACTCCATCGGACTCGCGGAACCGGCCTGCCCGTATCGCCCGGGCAACGGGTCACTGCAGCTGCAACTCGGCCACGACCTGCTCGAAATCCTCCGAATCATCCTGGATGGTGAACCCGAGTCCCTGAACGAATCGCAGCATGTTGTGGTTTACGCGCAGCACGGTCCCGGTGAGCCGGGCAAATCCGTTGCGCCTGGCGCTGGCGATCAGCGCACGCATGAGCCCGCCTGCCACGCCTCGCTTCTGCCAGGCGTCCGCCACCACGATCGCGAATTCCGCACTCTCGTCGTCCGCATTGGCGATGTAGCGCGCGATCCCCACGATCGCCTCGCCGCCTATGCCGTCCTTGTCCGGTGCAATTGCAACCAACGCCAACTCGCGGTCGTAGTCGATTTGGGTGAACCGGGCGAGCATCGCCTCGGAGAGCTCATTGAGCCGATAGAAGAATCGGTAAAAGCGGGACTGTTCGGACAATCCCCTGACAAAGCGGCGCTCGAGTTCCGCGTCCTCGGGTCGCACCGGCCGCATCACCAGCGTGGTGCCATCGGTGAGCGCAAGCACCGATTCGAGTTCGGCCGGGTAAGGATGAATCGCCATGTGCCGGTACCCCGGCTGCGGCACTCGGCGCGGGTTGACGGCAATGCGCGCGTCGGCAATGGCAATGCCGCTGTCGGTCATCGCGATGGGATCGAGCGCCAGTCGGCGCACCCAGGGCAATTTACAGGCAATCGCCGAAACCCGCAGCAGCAGGTCGACGAGTTCGGACGGGGCCGGAGACTGCCCTGCCTGCGCAAGCAGGTCACCGGCAAGCCGACGGTTGAGCGGTGGCAGCATGACCGCCCGAAACAGCGGGCCCGGACGACCGCGCATGCTGGTGCCGACGGCAATGACCGGACCGAATGCTGCGTCGGTCTCCAGCACAACGGCCGTGGCCCCCGTCACCCCGGCGGGGGTCGCGCGACTCACGACGAAGGCGCCGTTCCATTCGCCCTCCGGCATCGCCTGAGCCAGATCCAGCAATTCTGCGTGTGCACGCGCCACCGCGCGACCGTTGGGCAACCCTGTACGGTGGTGCACCGGCAGTTCCATGTCCAGCCCGATGGTCACCGGATAATGCATTCGGCGTGCCGCCGCCTGCGCCTCCGCCAGCGTCGAAACCACGACGCGCGGCGTCGTGGCGATGCCGAAGGCGTCGAGCAGCCTGTTCGTCTCGGGGATCGACAACAGTCCACCCCCGTGCGCCATGGCGCGAACCCTGATGTCCTCGGCGGCGTCGAGGTCCGGCGGCGCGGGTTCCGGCTGCGATGGCGGAACCTCCAGCAACCACTCCTGGTTGCGCCGGTAAGCGGCGAGAAAGGAGAACGCGTGAACGGCGTTTTCCGGCGTAAAGAAATTCGCGATGCCGCCGGCTTCGAGCGCCGCGTGCACGTCCTCCCGGTTCACCGCACCGAGCCATGCAGCGAGCACCGGCTTGGCCGAACCGCGAGCCACTGCCGCCATTGCCCGCGCCGCATCGATGCCGGCAATGATCGGCCGAGGAACGTGGATCGCCAACACCGCGTCGGTCCCCGGATCGCCAAGCACCGTCGCAACCGCAGCGGCAAACCGGGACGGTGGCGCGTCGCCCCGGACATCCACCGGATTGGTCCGGGCCGTCTCCGGTGGAAGCAGGGCGTCGAGCGCGGCAATTGTCTCCTTCGAAAATCTTGCCAGCGAGACGCCGGCATCCGTGGTCGAGTCCGCGGCAAGCTGTCCGGGGCCGCGGCCATTGGCGACGATGGCCAGACGCTCACCGCGCGGAATCTTGCCGAGAGCCAGAATCCGGGCCGCGGCGAACAATTGCGTGTAGCTGTGCACGCGGACCGACCCGGCGCGCATCAGCGCCGCATCGAAAACCACGTCCGGCGAGACATCGGGCTCCCCGACCTCATCCTTGGCGCGCAATCGTTCCTGCGAGCGACCGGATTTCAGCACGATCACCGGCTTCGTCCGCGCGGCGGCACGCAGCGCCGACAGGAAAGTACGGGCGTCGCTGATGGTTTCCAGGTAGAGCAGGATGCCGTCGGTATGCGGATCCAGCACCAGCGCATCGAGCAACTCGCCAAAACCGACGTCGATGCCGCCACCCACCGATATGACGGTCGAAAAACCGATCTGCATCGGACCGGCGAAATCGAGCATCGCCGTGCACACGGCGCCGGACTGCGAGACCAGCGCCAGCTTGCCGGGTCGTGCGGTCGGCGCGCAGAAGGTCGCGTTGAGGCCGCTCTCGGTGCGTATGACGCCGAATGCCCCGGGGCCGACGATGCGGATGCCGCGCTTGCGCGCGGTCGCCGTAACGCTGCGGAGCCACGCCCGAGACTGCGCAGAGTCGACGTGATCCGGCGCTGACATCAACACCACCGTTCGCATTTTTGCGCGCGGGTCGTCCAGAATCTTGGGGACGACGGAAGGCGGCGCCGCGATCACCGTCAAATCGATCACTCGGCCGATCGCGCCGACCGACGCATACGAGCGGCGCCCGAACAGCCGGCGGTGATTGGGGTTGACCGCAAATATTTCACCGGTGAAGCCTCCGGCGAGGAGGTTCTCGAGCACGGTGCGACCAAGCGTTCCGGCGCGATCGGACGCACCGACCAATGCGACGGTCTGCGGATTCAACAGGGAAGCGAGATAATGCTGCACGCGAATCTACCGGATGGCGGAGCACCCCAAGTCTAGCGCACCGGCGCCGCGAAGCACGCCGGTTGCGACGATTTCGTCTCTCGGCGATCCACTATAATCTGCACGGCATGGACGCAACCGGACGTCGCTATCGACCACCCCGGGCCTGTAGCTCAGATGGTTAGAGCAGGGGACTCATAATCCCTTGGTCGCTGGTTCGAATCCAGCCGGGCCCACCAACGAATTCCTTTTCAATTGCCGCGCGGCCGTCGTCCTCCGCCCCGCGCGCAGGATCGCAACCGCCGGGCAGTGAACCGAATCGAAGATGGCACAGGTACAGGAAAATCCATGGTGATACTTGGCACCGCCACGCCGGGAGGGGGCTTCCCCATTTACGGGGCAGCATTCGCTGAAACCGCCAACGAGCAGGACGCACAGTTGTCGGTGCAGCCACGCAACACCAAAGGCAGCACCGAAAATATTCCTTTGCTCGAGAGTGGTGAACTCGACATCGCGCTGGTGACCGGGGAACCTTTCCACGAAGCGGTCAACGGCATCGGCCGGCCGCCTGCGAACCTGAAAATCATCGCGGCCATGTATCCGTCGCCGGGGATGTTCGTCCTGCGCGGCGACAGCCCATGTCGCAGCGTCGCCGACCTGCTCGGCAAGCCGCTGGCCTTCGGCGCCAAGGGTTCGGGCCTGGTGCTGCTCGCGCGCTATGTCCTCGACGGCATGGGCCATGACATGGACAAGGATTTCCAGCCGATCCTGCTGGAGAAAGCGGGAGAAGGCCCGGCGATGGTCGCCGGCGGGCGCGCCGTGGCGCTGTGGGGCGCGGGAATCGGCTGGCCGGGTTTCGACGCGGTGGCAAGAAGCCCGATGGGCGCGCGCTTCATCGTCCCCGACGCGGCGCAGACGGTGCGAATCCTGCAAAGGCATTCGCTGCTCAAACCGATGACGGTCCCGGCGGGAAGCTATCCGGGGCAGGATGCCCGGATCGATTCGGTGGGTTCCTGGGCATTCGTGATCGCCGGCCCGACGCTGCCGGACGATATCGCGTACCGGCTGGCCCGCGCACTGCACCGGGGCGAGGCGGCGATCGCCGGGCGTTTGCCGCAGGCAAGGCAGACGACGGCGGCGAATACCGTCGCCGCGGCGCCTGCCGCCGACCTCATCCATCCCGGCGTGCAGCGCTACCTGCGCGACACGGGATTCCTGCACTGATTCACCTTCTTTGCCACCGATCGCACCCGCTTTCGCCATGTTCACCATGAGCATGATCGTCGCGCCGCCCGACACCTCGCCTCTCCAAGCGGCGAAGAAGACGGCACAATGGCGGCTTTCGAACCACGGGGAATCATGACATGGATGTCCGGGCAGCCGTCGCACACCGCGCCGGAGAACCACTGGTGGTGGAGATCGTGCAACTCGACGGACCGAAAGCGGGCGAGGTGCTGGTGGAATTGCGCGCCACCGGCATTTGCCACACCGACGAATTCACCCGCTCGGGGGCCGATCCGGAAGGCCTGTTTCCAGCGATCCTCGGGCACGAAGGCGCCGGCGTCGTGGTTGATGTCGGCCCGGGTGTTACCACGCTGCGGCGCGGCGACCACGTGATCCCGCTCTACACGCCCGAGTGCCGGCAATGCAAATCCTGCCTGTCGCGCAAGACCAACCTGTGCACGGCGATTCGCACGACGCAGGGCAAGGGAATGATGCCCGACGGCACCAGCCGCTTTTCCCTCGACGGTCGGCCGATCCACCACTACATGGGCTGCTCGACGTTCGCGAACTACACGGTGTTGCCGGAAATTGCGCTGGCGAAGATCCGCGAAGATGCGCCCTTCGACAAGGTCTGCTACATCGGCTGCGGCGTCACCACCGGCATCGGCGCGGTCATCAACACGGCCAAGGTGGAAGCGGGCGCCAACGTCGTCGTGTTCGGCCTGGGCGGAATCGGCCTCAATGTCGTGCAAGGTGCGCGGATGGTCGGCGCCAACATGATCGTCGGCGTCGACCTGAATCCCGGACGCGAGGTACTGGCGCGCAAGTTCGGCCTCACCCACTTCGTCAATCCGCGCGAAGTCGCGGGCGACCTGGTGCCCTACCTGGTCGACCTGACCGGAGGCGGCGCGGATTACAGCTTCGAGTGCATCGGCAATGTCGACGTCATGCGCCAGGCGCTCGAATGCTGCCACCGCGGCTGGGGCGTGTCGGTCATCATCGGCGTCGCCGGCTCCGGACAGGAAATCGCGACGCGTCCTTTCCAGCTCGTCACCGGCCGGGTGTGGAAGGGGACCGCTTTCGGCGGCGCCCGCGGCCGCACCGACGTGCCGAAAATCGTCGACTGGTACATGGAAGGCAGGATCAACATCGACGACCTCATCACGCATGTTCTGCCGCTGGAGCGGATCAACGAAGGATTCGACCTGATGCATTCGGGCGACTCGATCCGCAGCGTCGTTCGCTACTAGGCGCGTCGCTTCACAGCCGGCGATGGAATTTGCATAGAATGGCGAGGTTCGATCCGCCCCTCCCCCGCCACTCGCCATGTACAGACCCCTGATTCGCGCCTATCGCTACTGCCGTGGCGACGGCAGTCTCACGCTGGCCGTGGTGGTGCTGATCGTATTCATCTTCGTGCTCTACCCGATGGTCGAGGTCCGCGTAGTGGCGCGCATCTGGCTCGACATCCTGTTTGCCGCGTTCCTGATCCTGGGGGCCGTATTCGTGTTCGAGCCGCGGCCGATCGTCTGGGTGTTCATCGCCTGCATGGTTTTCGGCACGTCCACCAGCCTGTTCGAGCATCTGTTCAACGATCGCTGGCTGACCCTGCTGCACATTGCGACCATGCTCGTCGCGTCGTTGGTGCTGGGATGGCTGCTGCTGGTGCGGGTGATGCGCGACGGACGCATCAATATCAATCGCATCATGGGCGCGATCGGCACCTACCTGCTGATCGGCATCGTGTTCTCCCAGGCCTACCGCCTTCTCGCCGACTTCGTTCCCGATGCCTTCGCCGTCGGCGGCGTCCCGGCGGCGGCCGGCGAGCTTGGGACGCGCATGATCTACTACAGCTTCGTGACGCTGACCTCGCTGGGTTACGGCGACATCACGCCGCTGCATCCCTACGCTCGCTCGCTGGCGACCATGGAGGCGCTGTCGGGCAACCTGTTCCTGACCGTGCTCATTGCGCGCATGGTCGGCATGGAGATGTCCGCGCGCGAGGAGGAACGGTTGCGGGTACACGACGAAACGCTCACAAAGGCCATCAAGGCAGAAATCGCTGCTTCGAATCTCGCCCCGGGCGCGCCGGCGACGTCGAAGGGACGGCAATGACCCACAACCCACTCGTCTGGATGGGCCTGGGCGGGGTCTGCCCCGAGGACAACGCGCGTGCCCACCACTGGCAGAATCGACTGCACTGGATCATGGTGGCGGTCGCGATGCTGGCGATCCCCGCGTATTTGCTGGACGCTTCGAAGCATCCGGCGTTTTTCCAGATCTCCACGTCCATCGATATCCTCATCTTCGCCGCGTTCCTCGCCGAACTGCTGTTCATGCTCACGCTGACCAGCTTCCCCTGGCGCTACCTGTTCGACAACTGGCTCAACGTCGTCATCATCGCCGGTGCCGGCGCTGCCATCTTTGGTGCGGCGACGGAATGGGTGGCCGTGATCCGCCTGACGCGCGCGGCGATCGCGCTGCTGGTCGTCGTGCGCGTCGTCACCGAAACGAGCATCCTGTTCACCAGGCGCGGTGCGCCCATCCTGATCGGCATTACCTTCCTGACGATGCTCGGGGCAGGCGCCGTCTTCTACTGGCTCGACCCGTCGATCAACAGCTATTGGGACGGACTGTGGCTGGCGTTCATCACCGGCACGACGGTCGGCTATGGCGACGTCGTCCCGACCACCGGCGCGACCCGCGTCTTCGCCGCCTTGATGGTGCTGGTCGGTGTCGCGCTGATGACCCTGTTCACCGCAAATGTTGTGTCCTTCTTTGTCGGGCACGAGGAGGAAAAGGCAAAACAGCTCAACGACGAAATCGCCAGTCTTCGCGCCGAGATCGCGCACCTCGCCGCGGGTGGCGCGCCGACGCCACCCCAGGACCTGCGTGGAGAAATCGCCCTGTTGCGCGCCGATATCGCCGCGCTGCGGGAGAGCCTCGATGGTTCACGCAAGGATCGCTGATCCGGATCGGGATGCTTTCTGTCTCTGGTGGGCGGAGGACCGGACGCGCGCCACTCGCGACGGTTTCACCCCGGCAATCAGGCGCACATGACCATCGATCCATTCTCCCGCGCAGCTCCCGGCTTCGACGATCCGCTCGGCGTGCTGTCCGCCTGCCACCGGCGCATCGAGCGGCAGCTGGAAACGCTCGTCCGCCTGCTGCAGCACCTGCCGCTGAACCACGTCGATGCCGACGCACGCGCCGCGGCGCGGGCGATCCTGCGCTACTTCGACTCCGCCGCCGTCAATCATCACGCCGACGAGGAAGACAGCCTGTTCCCGCGGCTGCGAAAGGTCGGTGGTAGCGTTCTCGACCACATCGCGATCCTCGAGCGCGAGCATCGCGAACTCGACTCGCGTTGGCGCAAGCTGCGCCCGCTGCTGGCGGCGATTGCCGGCGGCAATGGCGCGCACCTGCCGCCGGCGAATGTGCATGCGCTGCGTGCAGCCTATGCCGCGCACATCGCCCGCGAGGACGGCGAGGTCTTTCCCGCGGCCGCCCGAATGCTCGACGGCGCAACCCTGGCCGCGATCGGCGGCGAAATGGCCGCGCGACGCAACATCGCGCCGGGCCCCACGGCCGAGTTGCCCGCCGACTAGACTGCGAGCCTCGAGCGGACGTTGTCGGCGTCCATTTGCGAACCTTCGCCCTGCGCGACTACTTCACCGCGCGACAGTACGACGTAGTGATCGGCCAGCGATTTCGCGAAATCGTAGTATTGCTCGACCAACAGGATCGCCATTTCGCCGCTTTCGGTCAGCTTGCGGATTGCCCGCTCGATGTCCTTGATGATCGACGGCTGAATGCCTTCGGTCGGCTCATCGAGGATCAGGATCCTAGGCCGCATCGCCAACGCCCGGCCGATGGCGAGCTGCTGCTGCTGCCCGCCCGAGAGGTCACCGCCGCGCCGGCCGAGCATATCCTTGAGGACAGGGAACATCTCAAAGATCTGCTCCGGGATACCGGTGCCGCGGCGCTGCACCGCGAGACCCATCTGCAGGTTCTCCGCCACGGTCAGTCGCGGAAAGATGTCCCGGCCCTGCGGCACGTAGCCGATGCCCAGGCGCGCGCGCGCGTACGACGGCAGCGCGCCGATCGACGACTGTCCGAGCCGGATCTCGCCCGAGCGGATGGGCAACAGTCCCATCAGGCAGCGCAGCAATGTGGTCTTGCCCACGCCGTTGCGACCGAGCAGCGTCGTGCATTTTCCGGCGGGCACCTCGAAACTGACGTCGCGCAGGATATGGCTGCCACCGTAGTACTGATTGAGTTTATCAACGGCAAGCATCAGCGCCCCAGGAAGACTTCGATGACCGATTCGTTGTTCTGCACCTGCTGCATCGACCCTTCCGCAAGCACGTGGCCTTCATGCAGCACCGTGACGCGGTCGGCGATCCTGGCAACGAATTCCATATCGTGCTCGACCACGATCAGCGTGTAATCCCCGGCCAGCGTCAGGAAGAGCTCGGCGCTGCGCATGGTCTCGTCGTCGGTCATGCCCGCCACCGGCTCGTCGAGCAGCAGGACGCGCGGCTCCTGCATCAGCAGCATGCCGATCTCCAGCCACTGCTTCTGGCCGTGCGACAGCAGACCCGCCAGGCTGCCAGCCTGCGGCACCAGCGCAATGGTTTCGAGTACCTGCGCAATGCGATCGCGCGCCTCCGAATCTAGTTTCGCCGTCAGTGTCGGCCAGACCCGTTTGTCCGTTTTGCGCGCCAGTTCGAGATTCTCGAACACCGTGTGGTCGGTGAACACCGTCGGCTTCTGGAACTTGCGGCCGATGCCGCGATGCGCGATCTGGGGTTCGGTCAGCAGCGTGAGATCGATCGTCTGGCCGAAGAAGACCGTCCCGGCATCCGGCCGCGTCTTGCCGGTGATCACGTCCATCATCGTGGTCTTGCCCGCGCCGTTGGGTCCGATCACGCAGCGCAGTTCGCCTGAGTCGACGACCAGCGACAACTCGTTCAGCGCGCGGAAGCCATCGAAACTGACTGACACCGCGTCGAGATAGAGAATCCCACGATGGCTGGTGTCGACGCCTTCACGAACCGGGTGTCCGTCGGAATAGCCGCCGCCCTTGGCGCCGGAATCCGCATGCATGCGCGATGGCGCAGTCGCCGCACTCATCCGCGCCTCCGCTGCCACAAACCCGCCAAGCCACGCGGCAGGTAGAGCGTGACCAGGACGAACAGCGCTCCCAACGCGAACAACCAATATTCGGGAAGCGCAACGGTGAACCAGCTCTTCGCAAGGTTAACCACTGCGGCGCCGATCACCGGCCCGATCAGCGTGCCGCGGCCGCCCACGGCGGTCCAGATCGCGATCTCGATCGAGTTAGCCGGCGACATCTCGCTCGGATTGATGATCCCGACCTGCGGCACGTAGAGCGCGCCGGCAACGCCGCAGATCATCGCCGACAGCGTAAAGATGAAGAGTTTGAAATAGACTGGGTCATAGCCGGAGAACATGACCCGTGTCTCGGCATCGCGAATCGCCGTCAGCACGCGCCCGAGCTTTGAGGTGACGATCATTCGGCCCAGGCCCAAGAAGCCCAGCAGTGCGGCGCCGGAGAGCATGAACAGGACCATGCGCGTTTCCGGTGCGGCGATCGGGAAGCCGAGGATGCGCTTGAAGTCGGTGAAGCCGTTGTTGCCGCCGAAGCCCGTGTCGTTGCGGAAGAACAGCAGCATGAAGGCGTAGGTGAGCGCCTGGGTGATGATCGAGAAATAGACGCCCTTGATCCGCGACCGGAAGGCGAAGTATCCGAAGACGAAGGCGAGTGTGCCGGGCACCAGCACGACCAGCAGCGCGCAGTACCAGAAATTGTCGGTGAAGCTCCAGTACCAGGGATAGGCCTTCCAGTCCAGGAACACCATGAAGTCGGGCAAGTCGCTGCCGTAGACGCCGTCGTGGCCAATCGAGCGCATCAGGTACATGCCCATCGCGTAGCCGCCGAGCGCGAAGAACAGTCCGTGGCCCAGCGACAGGATCCCGGCATAGCCCCAGATCAGGTCCATCGCCAGCGCGACGATCGCGTAGCACATGATCTTACCGACCAGAGAAACCGTGTAGTCGGAAACGTGGAAGACGCTGCCGGCCGGAATCACCAGATTGGCGATGGGCACCAGCACAAACAGCAGCAATGCGGTTACGCCAAACGCACTCCATACAGTGCCGGACCACAGGCGCGGCATTGTGCCACTGCCGGTGGCTCCTGCGGCCGGCACGAAGCCGCGCGCAATAGGCATCATGCCTCGACCGTCCGGCCCTTTAGCGCGAACAGCCCCTGCGGACGCTTCTGGATGAATACGATGATGAACACCAGGATGGCGATCTTGGCGAGGACGGCGCCCTGCCAGGCCTCGAGGAACTTGTTGGCGACGCCCAGGCCGAGCGCCGCGTAGACCGTCCCGGCGAGCTGGCCCACGCCGCCGAGGACGACGACCATGAACGAGTCCACGATGTAGCTCTGGCCGAGGTCGGGGCCGACGTTGCCGATCTGCGACAGCGCGCAGCCGGCAAGCCCGGCGATGCCAGAACCCAGCCCGAAGGCAAGCATGTCCACCTTCGGCGTGCGCACGCCGAGCGCGCCGGCCATCGACCGATTCTGCGTCACCGCGCGCACATAAAGTCCCAGGCGGGTGCGCGTCAACAGCAGCCACACCAGCAGCAGCACGCCGGCCGTAAAGGCGATGATCACGATCCGGTTCCACGGCAGCACTACATCGGTCATGATCGCGATGCCGCCGGACATGAAGGCCGGGTTCTCGACCTGGACGTTCTGCGCGCCGAATATCGTGCGCATCGCCTGGATCAGCACCAGACTCAGCCCCCAGGTAGCCAGCAGCGTTTCCAGCGGACGCCCGTAGAGATGCCGGATCACCGTGCGCTCCAGCACGACGCCAACCAGTCCGCTGACCGCGAACGCGGTCGGCAGCGCGAACAGCAGGTACCAGTCGAATGCCCCGGGCAGGTGCTGCCGGAACAGATTCTGGATGACGTAGGTCGCGTAGGCGCCGACCATGATCAGTTCGCCGTGCGCCATGTTGATGACGCCCATCAGTCCATAGGTGATCGCGAGTCCGAGCGCGGCCAGCAGCAGGACGGTGCCCAGCGATATTCCGCTGAACACGCGCGCGGCGATGTCGCCCGTCATCAGCCGCCGTTCGACCTCGGAAAGCGAGCGCTGCGCCTCGGCGCGCACTTCGTCGTCGCGCTCGACAAATGCGCCGTCCTTTTTCTCGACGACTTTCAGCAACAGCGTGCGCGTCGCACCGTTGTCGCTCTGCGCCAGTGCCCGGATGGCTGCGAGCCGCGTCGCCCGGTCCGAGCTGTTCAGTTCGATGGCTGATTTGGTGAGCACGACAAGGCTGCGGATCTCCGGATCGGTCTCCCTCGCCGCGGCCTTGGTGAGCACGGCGAGTTCATCCTCGCCGGAATTGTTCTGCAGTTCCCGCACGGCGTTCAGCCGTTCATCGCGATCCGGGGATGCCAGCTTGAGCGCCGCGATGGCGGTGGTCAGCGCGCGGCGCATCCGGTTGTTGACCATGACGTCGCTGCGACCCTCGGGAATGGGATTGACAACGCCGCCGGTGACCGCGTCGGTGACCGAGTCGCCGCGCACGATCAGCACGCGATCGTCGCCGACAGTCACCAGCTCGCCTTCGATCATGGCCCGCAGAAGGGCCAGCGCCTTGGGGTCGCCGCTGTCGGCGATATCACCGATGGCCTTGATTTTGGCGTCGCTCTCGCCAAAGGCCAGATCGCGAACGATTTCGACCGGAAGCGCGTTTGCCGCCTGCGCCAGCACCGCGAACGCCAGGAACGCGAGCATGCGACCCAGGATTTGCGTGCAGCGAAACATCGGCTTCATTGCATGGGCCATTGGTCGTGACTGCGGAGGAAATGAGAATCGGCGGCGTGGTTCGGCGGAGTCGGGGCGGTGGCGCGGGTCCCCGCGCGCCGCTTGCCGGCTGATGCTGTTCAATCCGGTCGTCGCCCTGCCCGCGCCGGCGACGGTGTGCGAAATCCCGGTCCGGGACACGGTGCGCCGCATGGCGCTGGCCGTGTCCCGGACGCGGAGGTTACTTCTTCTCGGGCTCGTCCTTCTTCTTGTCGTTACCCGCGATGTACGGGCTCCAGGGCTTCGCCTGCACCGGACCCGGCGTCTTCCATACGACGTTGAACTGGCCATTGGCCTGCACTTCGCCGATGAACACCGGCTTCCACAGATGGTGGTTCTTCTCGTCCATCTTGGCGGTGAAGCCACCGGGCGCCTTGAAGGTTTGCCCGGCCATCGCCGCGATCACCTTGTCCGGATCGGTCGACTTGGCCTTCTCGACCGCCTGCTTCCACATCCACATGCCGATGTAGGTTGCTTCCATCGGATCGTTGGTGAGCGCCTTTTCCCAGCCAGGCAGCTTCTTCGCCTTGGCGTAGGCGGCCCACTTCGCCTTGAAGTCGTCGTTCACCGGGTTCTTCAGCGACATGAAGTAGTTCCACGCCGCGAGGTGGCCGACCAGAGGTTTGGTGTCGACGCCGCGCAGTTCCTCTTCACCCACCGAGAACGCCACCACCGGAACATCGGTCGCCTTGAGGCCCTGGTTGCCGAGTTCCTTGTAGAATGGGACGTTGGAATCGCCATTGATCGTGGACACGACTGCAGTCTTGCCGCCGGCCGAGAATTTCTTGATGTCGGCAACGATGGTCTGATAGTCGGAGTGTCCGAACGGCGTGTACTTCTCGTCGATGTCCTTGTCGGCAACACCCTTCGACTTCAGGTAGGCGCGCAGGATCTTGTTGGTCGTGCGCGGATAGACGTAGTCGGTGCCGAGCAGAACCCAGCGCTTGGCGCCGCCGCCGTCCTTGCTCATCAGGTACTCGACGGCGGGAATCGCCTGCTGGTTCGGCGCCGCGCCGGTGTAGAACACGTTCTTCGACAGTTCTTCACCCTCGTACTGCACCGGGTAGAACAGCACGCCGTTCAACTCCTCGAACACCGGCAGCACCGACTTGCGCGACACCGACGTCCAGCAGCCGAACACAACGGCCACCTTGTCCTGGGTGAGCAGTTGACGCGCCTTCTCGGCGAACAGTGGCCAGTTCGACGCCGGGTCGACGACGACGGGCTCGAGCTTCTTGCCAAGTACGCCGCCCTTGGCGTTGATTTCCTCGATGGTCATCAATGCCACATCCTTGAGCGTGGTCTCGCTGATGGCCATCGTGCCGGACAGCGAATGCAGGACGCCGACCTTGATGGTGTCGGCCGCGCGTGCCGGCAAGCCGACCGACAACCCGGCGGCGGCAAGCGCAGTGGTCAGCGCGAGTCGCGTAAAGAAAGTTCTGCGTTGCATATTGGGTCCCCTTGAATATGGTTCGTTCGATGCGTCCGTCGAAGTGGCTTACCACCGCGCGCCCGGGTGCACACGCGCTGTTGCCCGGCTTCGTGATATTGCATTGCATGACGCATGCCAATCGCCGAGAGGATTGTGCAATATCATGATTTAATGAATGAATCTAGGAGAAAACCATCCGCGCCAGCAAGCGGACAACCCAGATTTGTGCAGGCGCATCAACCCAAATCGGTGCGTCAGCGATCTCGCAGCACCAATATCGATCACGGCGCCATGCGAACAGGCATCGTTGCGCACGGTTTGCGTTTCTGGGGATTGTCCGGGCCTGGTCGCACCTGGGCCATTGGAGGCGCCGGCGACAGGCTCAGCGACGCGCGTACGCTGCCGCCTGCGATCAAACCCCTGGCATCAACTGCCGGGCATCAGACCCCGAGGCGTGCAGCCAATTCGTCCGGTCGTCCGAGCAGCGACGGTGCGCGATCTTCCATCACGACGCAGCCTTTTTCCAGCACCAGCGCCCGATCAGCATTCGCCAGTACCGTGCGGAAGTTGCGATCGACGATCAGCGAAGCGATGCCCGTCGCCCTGATGGCACCGATGATCTTCCAGATTTCGCGCACGATCAGCGGCGCCAGACCTTCCGTGGCCTCGTCGAGGATCAATAGATCAGGATTGGTCGACAAGGCGCGGCCGATGGCAAGCATTTGCTGCTCGCCGCCTGACAATTGCTGACCACCGTGGTCGAGACGCTCCTCGAGGCGTGGAAAAGTTTCCAGGATGCGCGCAAGCGGCCAATCGTCACGACCGCCGGTGCCGCGACGCGCCGCGACCATCAGGTTTTCCCGCACCGACAGATTGCCGAAGATCTGGCGACCTTCCGGAACGTAGGCAATGCCTGCACGGGCGATGCGGTCCGGTCGTGCACGGGTGGCGTCCAGGCCTACCGCCTCGATGCGGCCCCGCGATGGCCGCACATGGCCCATGATCGATCGGATCAGCGTGGTCTTGCCCATGCCGTTGCGGCCCAGCAGTCCAACGGCTTCGCCCGCGCCGATGACCAGCGAGACGCCGCGCAGCACGTGGCTTTCGGCATAGTGGACGTGCACGTCACAGACATCGACCAGGCGCCGCTCATCCGGCATGGACTTCTCCGAGATAGGCCGACTGAACTTCAGGATCGGCGCGCACGTCCGCCGGCGGCCCGGTGGCGATCACCGATCCGTTGACCATCACCGTGATGCGATCGGATACGCGGAACACCGCGTCCATGTCGTGCTCGACCAGGAGGATCGCGTGACCGGTCTTGAGCTCGGAGAGCAGCGCGAGCATGCGCTCGGTCTCCTCCGAGCCCATGCCGGCGAGCGGCTCGTCGAGCAGCAGCACGCGCGGACGCGTGGCGAGGCACATGGCAATCTCCAGCTGGCGCTTCTCGCCGTGCGAGAGCAACCCCGCCGTGCGCTGCGCGAATCCGGCAAGTCCGGCACGCTCCAGCGCCTCGCCGGCTGCGGTCACGCTGACCAGACAGGTTGCGGCCGGTGACCACCAGTTCCACGGCCTCTGCCGCACCGCCTGTGCGGTGAGCCGGCAATTCTCGAAAACGGTGAAAAGCGGAAAGATGGTCGTGCGCTGGTAGCTGCGTCCGAGTCCGGCCTGCGCCCGCGCGGGCTGCGACCACCTGGTCACATTTCGCCCCAGCAGCTCGACGCTGCCGCTGGTGAGCGGTATTTCCCCTGTCAGCACGTTGATCAGCGTCGACTTGCCGGCGCCATTGGTTCCGATCACCGCATGGATTTCGCCTTCGGTCAGTTCCAGCGACACGTTGGACACGGCGGTGAGCCCGCCGAAGCGCCGGGATACACCTTTCGCCCGCATCAGTGGCGTCGCTGCGTCACTCACGCCTGGCCTCCGCCTCGAGTCTGGCCCGGCGCGCGCGCCATTGACCCGGCAGGCCGATCAGGCCATTGGGCATCAGCGCAACGGACGCGATGATCGTGCTGCCGAGAAGCAACTGCCAGTGTTTGGCGAAATCACCGAATACCGCGTCCCACTGGAAAAACAGTTGCAGCAGCGCAAAGGCAAAGGCTCCAAGCACCGCCCCCCCAAGCCGGCCGATACCGCCGAGGATCAGCATCAACAGCACCGCGCCCGACTCGTGCCAGGAAAGCAGCTCGGGATTGACGAAGCCATCCTTGGCCGCGATCAGGAATCCCGCCAATCCGGCCAGGGCGCCGGCCAGCGTGAACGCGGCCAGCTTGTAGGGAAAGGTGGCGAACCCTGCCGCGCGCATGCGCTGCTCGTTGCTCTTGATGCCGGCGAGCGTGCGTCCGAATCGACTGCGCAGCAGCACGGCCAGGAACACGAATACGCCGGCCAGGCAAAGCACGACGAAATAATAGAAGACCAGCGGCTTGCCGATGTCGACCAGCGTCACGCCGAACACGGCGACCGCAGGCTTGACGTTCAGGTAGATGCCGTCGGTCCCGCCGCCCAGCGGCGTGTCGTGAAAAACATAGTAGGCCATCTGCGCAAATGCCAGCGTAACCATGATGAAGTACACACCGCGTGTGCGCAGGCACAGCGCGCCGACGACGAAAGCGTAGGCCGCGGCGCAGGCGATCGCCGCTGGCAACAGAAAGAAAAAATTGGCTGCAGCGTACTGCGGCGAAAGCAGCAGCGTGGCGTAGGCGGCGATGCCCAGGAACGCGGCGTGCCCGAGACTGACCAGGCCGGTCGTACCCACCAGAAGTTCGAGTGACAGCGCGAAAATCGCCATGATCATCACCTTGGTCGTGAAGCCCATGTAAAACCCGGTGGTGACCAGCGGAAATGCGGCGAGCAGCGCCAGAATGGCAAGCGGCAGGACATAGGAACGAGGATTGACGAACATTGCGATCAGCCCTGCCGGAACAGGCCTTCCGGCTTCCACAGCAGGATCGCCGCCATCAGCAGGTAGACGGTGATTCCGGCAAGTTGCGGGAACAGGACCTTGCCGAAGGTATCGACGATGCCGACCAGCAGCGCGGCCAGAAAAGCGCCACGCACCGAGCCGATGCCACCGATGACCACGACGACGAAGCAGATGATCAGCACCTGCGCACCCATGTTCGGATAGACGGATGAAACCGGAGCAGCGATCATGCCGGCGAACACGGCCAACGCGACGCCTGCGGCAAAGACCACGCGGTACAGAAACTTGATGTTGATCCCCAACGACTGGACCATCTCGCGGTTCGAGCTGCCTGCCCTCACCATCATGCCAAGGCGCGTGCGGGCAATGATGACGTACAGGCCCGCCGCCACCAGCAGGCACACGCCGGAAATCGCAAGCCGATACACCGGGTATTGCATGAGATCGCCCAGCGGAATGCTGCCGGCGAGGAACGCCGGTATGGGAACACCGTACACGTCATTGCCCACGAGGATGCTGCGCAGTTCCTCGAACACCAGGATGAGGCCATAGGTCATCAGCACCTGCTGCAAGTGATCGCGCTGATAGAGATAGGAGACAAAGCCCCATTCGAGCAGGTAGCCGAAGACCACCGCCAGCACCATACCGGCCAGCAAGGTGACTGCGAAATTGCCGCCGAACAGAGGCGCGAGCGCATACGCCATGTACGCGCCGATCATGTAGAAGCTGCCGTGCGCCAGATTGATCACGCCCATGATTCCGAAAATGAGCGTGAGGCCGCTGGCGACCAGAAAGAGCAGCAGCCCGTACTGCAGTGCGTTCAGGCACTGAACGAGAAACGTCGCGAAATCCATGCTCGGAACAGACTATCGCGACCGGATCGCGGGGGTTCCCCGCCGGACCGGACTCCGCGGGCGCGTTGCTCGCGGAGTCCGGCGCGCATTGGTCACATCGTGCATCCGCGTCCAGGATCGGCCAGCGCCTTGACTGCGATGCCGACCACCTTGTTCTCCTTGCCCTCCACCTTGCGCAGGTAGATGTCCTGCACCGGGTCATGGTTCTTGCCCAGCGTGAATGCACCGCGTGGGCTGTCGACCTTTGCCGCGCCCATGGCCTTGTACAGGTCGGCCTTCTTGGAGAAGTCACCCTTCACCGCCGCGAGTCCGATACCCAGCAGCTGCGCCGCGTCGTAACCGCCTACCGCGTAAACGTCCGGCGGCATCTTGTAGGCGGCCTGGTAGGCGGCGCGGAACGCCTTGTCCTTGGGCACGTTCAGCCCGTCGCCGTAGTGCAGCGTCGTCAGCAGCCCCTGCGCGGCCTCGCCCTGCGCTTCCAGCGTGCCGTCGGTGAGGAAGCCGGCGCCGTAGAGCGGAATGGTCTTGTTGAGGCCGGCGGCCGCATAGTCCTTGACGAACTTGACGGCGCCACCGCCGGCAAAGAACGTGTAGACCGCGTCCGGCTTTTCCGCAGCGATCTCCGTGAGCAGCGCCTGGAACTCGACGTTGGGGAACGGCACCGTCAGATCCTTGATGACCTTGCCGCCACCCTTCTCGAAGCCTTCCTTGAAGCCTCCGACCGATTCATCGCCGGCAGCGTACTTCCAGGTAATGGTCATGACCTTCTTGTGACCCTTCTCCGCCGCAACGACGCCCATCGCGTAGCCGGGCTGCCAGTTGGAGAACGATGTGCGGAAGATGTTGGCCGAACACATCGGACCGGTGATGGCGACCGCACCGGCGTTCGGAATCACCAGCAGCGTGCCGGTTTCCTTCGCGACCTTGGCCATCGCCATCGCCACGCCCGAATGAACGGTGCCGACGACCACGTCGACCTTGTCGCGCTTGATCAGGATGTTGACATTGTCCGCACCCTTGGCCGGCTGCGACTCGTCGTCCACTTTCACGTATTCGATCTCGCGTCCGCCGAGCTTGCCCCCCTGTTCATTGACGTAGAGGCGAAAGCCGTTCTCGATCGCATTGCCGAGCGCTGCATACGTGCCGGTATAGGGCAGCATGAAGCCGACCTTGAGCTTGCCTGATTGGGCGAGCGCGTCGCCGGCAGGCAATGCCAGCAATGCCGCAGCCGCCAGCGCGGTGAACAATCGGGTCTTTTGCATCATCATTTCCTCCTTGGGTCAACAGGCTGTTGTGAACGCAAAACCGGGAGAACCCCGATTCCGGTGCGGCTTTCGCGCCGCGTGAAACGAAACATACCGCAACGCGGCGATGAAGCGAAGAATGGCGATCCGCCCCCGGCATGATCCCGGACAAGATTCATGAAATCTTCGCCTCGAAAGGCGTCGCGGGCAGACGCCATTGCGCCGCCGATTGCGAAATGAACGCCGCTGCAGCCTCGGTCAGCACGGCCGGCTGGTCTCGCTGCACCGAGTGCCCGCAGGCGGGAATCTTAAGCAGCCGCGCCTGCGCGACACGCCGTCCGATGCCCTCGATCTGGGCCATGGTCCCGTAGATGTCATCCTCTCCCTGCACGGCGAGGACCGGGCAGCGGATGTCGGCCAGCCGGTCCTCGATCGACCAGGCGCGAAAGGCGGGGTCGAGCCATATGTCGTTCCAGCCACGAAACGCCGAGTCCGGGTCGTCGTGGTAGCGCGCCAGCCGGGTGCGCAGATCCGCCTCTGCATAGGCCGTGCGCGCCGCCTCGATGCTGGCAATGCTCACGTCCTCGACCATGACATGCGGTGCGACGGCGACCACACCCGCAGCCCGGTCGGGAAAGGCGGCCGCGTACAGCAGTGCGATGGATGCGCCGTCGCTGTGCCCGAACAGCCACACGGGTGATTCGATGCCAAGCGCGGTGAACAACGCCGGCAACACCGCCTCGGCTTGGCGATGCATGTAGTCCACCGCCCAGCGCTCGTCCGGCCGCCGCGCCGTCGAGCGGCCATAACCCGGTCGCGAATACACCAGCCCGCGCAACCCTGCAGCTGCGCAAAAATCGCGCGGGTAGTCCCGCCACCTCGCCCGCGACCCCAGGCCCTCGTGCAGGAATACGACCAACGGCGGCGGCGCCCGATCATCGCCGACGAATTCGACCTCCAGCTCGAATTCGCGGCCATCCGTGGCAACGCGTACGCGTCCCTCGGCGAACGGACGGAGATCGGTCCCGCCGGCGAAGCGACGATTCATCCGGCCGCCGCCTCGCGCAACCGGAACCGCTGGATCTTGCCGGTGGCGGTCTTGGGCAATTCGGCGAGGAAGCGTATCTCGCGCGGATATTTGAACGGCGCCAACTGGTCCTTCACGAATGCCTTGAGCGCATCCGACAGCGCATCGCTGCCCGTCTGCCCGGGTTTGAGCACGACATAGGCCAACGTCTTGGTGAGCCCGTCGGCGTCCACCTTGCCGACCACCGCCGCTTCGAGGACCGCATCGTGGCGCATCAGCGCAGCCTCGACCTCGAATGGCGAAACATATTGGCCGGCGACCTTCATCATGTCGTCGCTGCGTCCCGCGTAGGTGTAATAGCCGTCGGCACTGCGCGAGTATTTGTCGCCGCTTTTGGTCCACTCCCCCTGGAAAGTCGTGCGCGTCTTTTCGCGATTGCCCCAGTACATGAGCGCGGCGCTCGGCCCGCGAATGAACAGTTCGCCGATGCTGTCGTCGCCGACCGGCAAGCCGTTCTCGCCGCGCAGTTCCACGTCGTAGCCGGGTACTGCCACGCCCGTGGTCCCGTAGCGAACCTCGCCGGGCCGATTTGACAGGAAGATGTGCAGCATTTCCGTCGAGCCGATGCCGTCGAGCACGTCGCAGCCAAAACGCGCGGCGAACTTCTCCCCCACTTCGCGCGGCAAAGCCTCGCCCGCAGACGTGCAGCGCCGCAGCGCGACATTGCCGCGCGCGGGCAGGTCGGGCGCCGAAAGCATGGCCGCGTAAAGCGTGGGCACGCCGTAGAAGATCGTGGGCTGACGCTCGGTGAGCCTCCTGAACACCGACTGCGGCGTCGGTCGCTCCGCCATCAGCACGGTGGTCGCGCCCACCGACAGCGGAAAGGTCAGAGCGTTGCCGAGTCCGTAGGCGAAAAAAAGCTTGGCTGCCGAAAACACGACGTCGTCCTCGCGAATGCCCAGTACGGGCTTGGCGTAACACTCGGCGGTCCAGTACAAATTGGCATGCGTGTGCACGGTGCCCTTCGGACGGCCGGTCGACCCGGACGAGTAGAGCCAGAAGGCGGCATCGTCCGCCGCCGTATTTGCGGCTTCGCGCATCGGCGCGGTCGCGAGCAGATCGGCGATCGGCATTGCGCCGGCGGGCAGCACACCAGCCGGGCTCGACACCACGACATGGCGGACCTCGTGCGGCCCCTTCTCCATCCCCTCGCGCACGGTCGACAACAGCGGTCCTGACACCAGCACCGCCTGCGCCCTGCTGTCCGCGAGCATGTAGGCGTAGTCATCTGCCGTGAGCAGCGTGTTGACGGCAACCGGAACGATGCCCGCATACAACGCACCCAGGAAAACCACCGGATAGTCGACGGTGTCGTGCATGCAGACAAAGATGCGTTCCTCGCGTCGCAAGCCTAGCGCTTGCAATGCTGCCGCCATTCGCCGTACCCGCTGGTCGAGTTCGCCGTAGGTCAGCGCCGCGCCATCGTCGACATAGGCGGCCTTGCTTGCCCGCCCCGCGTTGATCGCAAGCACATGCTGCGCGAAATTGAAACGCGCCGACGGCGCCTGTCCTGGCATGTCCATGGAACCTCCCGGTAGGCCGAACCCCGTCTGAAACTGAACTCGGGAGCGTGATTCCGGCAACGCTTGCCCGTCGATGCAGCCTCTGTTAACTTAGTGCAACATAATTCATTTTGTCAAGAATTCTATTTCACATTTCGCAGCGGGGCAGGAAGCTCTTGACCGACATCAATCAGAATGCCGCCGAATCGGGCCTCCCTCCCCGGGAGCCCTTTCTGGTTGTACTTGGCGAGCGGGTGCGCCGTCTGCGCCTCGCTCGCGGCGATACGCGCCGGAGCCTGGCGCAGGCCGCGCACATTTCGGAGCGGCATCTGGCCAACCTCGAAACCGGGCAGGGGAACGCGTCCGTGCTTCTGCTCAGACAACTGGCGGTGGCGCTGGATTGCAGCATTGCCGAACTGATCGGAGAGGATTCGCTGGCGACACCGGAGGGACGCGCCATTGGCGAATTGCTGCGGGGACGCGACGAGGCGACGCTGAAACGGGCGCGAGCGGCGCTCATGGAAGTATTCGGCGCGGACGGCCGCGATCCACGACGCACGGGCCGTATCGCGCTGATCGGCCTGCGCGGCGCCGGCAAGTCGACGCTCGGCCGCATGCTGGCCGATGACCGTCGCCTGCCCTTCGTCGAACTCGATCGCGTCGTCGAACAGCTTGCCGGGTGCGACATCCGCGAAATCCACTCGCTCTATGGCGGCGAAGCCTACCGGCGCTACGAAGCCCGCGCCCTGGAACAAACGATCGCCGCACATCCGCTTGCGGTTATTGCCACCGGCGGCGGCCTTGTCAGCGAAAGCGCGACCTACGAAATGCTGCGTTCGCGGTGTTTCACGGTCTGGTTGCGCGCCTCACCGGAGGAGCACATGAACAGGGTGATCGCCCAAGGCGACCGGCGACCCATGGCGGGCAACAGTGAAGCGATGACAGACCTTAAGCGCATTCTTGCCAGTCGGGAGAGTGAGTATGCGCTCGCTGACCTCACCGTCGACACCGGCGGCAAGTCGCTGGCGGATGCGTTCCTTGAGCTTGGCGGCCGCCTGCAAGCGGCAGAGCCGGCAGACTGATCGGCAATCCCGAGGAATGGATTCATTTATGCATTGCAATTCTTGACACGCATCAAGAAAATGCACTATTGTGCATTTTTGCCGAACCTGCCCGATTCCAACGGACGCGGTTCGAAGTTGCTTCTGGAGGACATATGCCGACCGGACCCCGAGTCGATTACCGAACCGATCCCAGCCGCTACCGGCACTGGAAGCTTGCCTTCGACGGCCCGATCGCCACGCTTTCCATGGACGTCGCCGAGGACGGCGGCGTGCGCGACGGCTACAAGCTCAAACTCAACTCCTACGATCTGGGCGTCGACATCGAATTGCACGATGCCGTCCAGCGCATCCGCTTCGAGCACCCCGAGGTAGGCAGCGTCGTCATGACCAGCGGCAAGGACCGGGTGTTCTGCTCCGGCGCCAACATTTTCATGCTCGGCCTGTCTTCGCATGCTTGGAAGGTAAATTTCTGCAAGTTCACCAACGAAACCCGCAACGGACTGGAGGACGCAAGCCGCCACTCCGGCTTGAGATTTCTTGCCGCGATCAACGGCGCCTGCGCCGGTGGTGGCTACGAACTGGCACTCGCCTGCGACCGGATCATGCTCGTCGACGATCGCTCGTCGAGCGTCGCTCTGCCGGAGGTGCCGCTGCTCGGCGTGCTGCCGGGCACCGGTGGACTCACGCGCGTTACTGACAAGCGGCGCGTTCGTCACGACCTCGCCGACATCTTCTGCACGCTGACCGAAGGCGTGCGCGGCCAGCGCGCGGTCGACTGGCGGCTGGTCGACGAGATCGTCAAGCCCGGGCAGTTCGCGCAGGCGGTGCGCGGGCGCGCGCTGGAACTCGCGCAAACCAGCCACCGGCCGGCCGACGCACGCGGCGTGCAACTGACCGCGCTGGAGCGCACCGACGATGCGAACGGGTATCGCTACAGCCATGTCGACGTCGCGATCGACCGCGCCGCACGTACCGCGCGGTTCACCATCCGGGCGCCCGAGTCGCCGCAGCCCGAGGACGTCGCCGGCATCGAAGCAGCAGGAGTCGCCTGGTGGCCGCTGGCGCTGGCGCGCGAACTCGACGACGCGATCCTCACCATGCGCACCAATGAACTCGACATCGGGACCTGGCTGCTCGCCACGCGTGGCGATGCGGCAGCAGTGCTCGCGGTCGATGCGGTTCTGGAAAAACACGCGTCGCACTGGTTGGTCCGCGAGACCACCGGATTCCTGCGCCGCACGCTGGCGCGCCTGGACGTCTCGTCGCGAACCCTGTTCGCACTGATCGAGCGCGAGTCCTGCTTCGCCGGCACGCTGCTGGAACTGGCGCTGGCCGCCGACCGCAGTTACATGCAGCGCCTGCCGGGCGACGCCGACGAGCCGCGGCTGGCTGCGTCAGTGCAGAATTTCGGCGCCTATCCGATGGTCAACGGAAAAGCCCGTCTCGCGCAGCGTTTCTACGACGATGAAGCAGCGCTGAGTGCCGTGCGCACGGTCGCGAGTCGGCCGCTCGGCCCGGACGATGCCGAGCGTCTGGGACTGGTGACCGCGACGCCGGACGACCTCGACTGGGACGACGAGATCCGGATTGCACTGGAGGAACGCGCCAGCATGTCGCCCGACGCGCTGACCGGAATGGAAGCGAACCTGCGCTTCGGCGGCGCCGAGACCATGGAAACACGGATCTTTGGCCGCCTGTCCGCCTGGCAGAACTGGATCTTCATCCGGCCGAATGCCGTCGGCGAAAAGGGCGCGCTCAAGGTCTATGGCAAAGGTGGCAAGGCACAATTCGACTTCGAGCGCGTCTAGCGCGACGAACGGAAGGACACCGACATGGGCAGCATCGATTACAGCGAAAAAATACCGAACAACGTCAACCTCGCCGGCGACCGCACGCTGCAGCGCGCGCTCGAACAATGGCAACCCAACTACCTGCAATGGTGGGCGGAAATGGGTCCGGACGGCAGCCAGGCCTTCGACGTCTACCTGCGTACGGCGGTGTCAGTCGACCCCGGTGGCTGGGCGAACTTCGATTACGTGAAAATGCCCGACTACCGCTGGGGCATTTTTCTCACCCCGACCGACGGCGAGCGCCAGATTCATTTCGGGGAGCATCTGGGCGAACCGGCGTGGCAGGACGTCCCGGGCGAACACCGGGCCAACCTGCGCCGGATCATCGTCACCCAGGGCGACACCGAGCCGGCTTCGGTCGAGCAGCAGCGCCACCTCGGGCTGACCTGTCCGTCGCAGTACGACCTGCGCAACCTCTTTCAGGTCAACGTCGAGGAGGGCCGCCATCTGTGGGCGATGGTCTACCTGCTGCACCGGCATTTCGGCCGCGATGGTCGCGAAGAGGCCGAGGCGCTGCTGGGGCGGCGTTCGGGAGACACCGACAATCCGCGCATCCTGGGCGCGTTCAACGAAAAGACGCCGGACTGGCTGGCGTTCTTCATGTTCACCTATTTCACCGACCGCGACGGCAAGTTCCAGCTCTGCGCGCTGGCCGAATCGGGATTCGATCCGCTGGCGCGCACCACCCGGTTCATGCTGACCGAGGAAGCGCACCACATGTTCGTCGGGGAGTCCGGCGTGTCGCGCATCATCCAGCGTACCTGTGCGGTGATGAATGAGTTGAAGACCGACGATCCCGCCGCGCTGCGCGCCGCCGGCGTGATCGACCTGCCGACCATCCAGCGCTACCTCAACTTCCATTTTGCGGTGACCATCGATCTCTTCGGCGCCGACCAGTCGTCGAACGCCGCGATCTTCTACAGCTCGGGCTTGAAGGGCCGCTTCGAGGAAAGCAAGCGCGACGACGACCACCGCCTGCGCGGCGCGAACTACCTGGTGCAGGACGTCGAGGATGGCCGCATCGTCGAACGCGAGGCCCCGATGCTCAATGCGCTGAACGAAGTTCTGCGCGACGACTACATCCGCGATTCCATCGGCGGCGTCAACCGCTGGAACAAGGTGATCGAAAAGGCCGGCCTGCCGTTCCGCCTGTCCGTTCCGCACAAGGCGTTCAATCGCCGGATCGGCACTTTCGCCAACCTGCGCGTGTCGCCCGATGGTCGCATCATCGACGAGGCGCAGTGGGCAAAGAACGAACGCGAGTGGCTGCCCACGCCGGAGGATCGCGCCTTTGTCGGGTCGCTTATGGGCCGCGTCACCGCGCCCGGAAAGTTCGCCAACTGGATCGCGCCACCCTCGGTCGGGATCAATCGCCAGCCGGTCGATTTCGAGTACGTGCGCTTCGGCTGACGTCGCACACAATGAGCGCACCAGCAGCCTCGACCGGCGTCATTCGCCAGCACCTGATCGATCCGGAGATCTGCATCCGCTGCAACACCTGCGAGGAAACCTGTCCGATCGACGCGATCACCCACGACGAGCGCAACTACGTCGTCGATCCCGCGATCTGCGAAGCCTGCAACGCCTGCATCGGTCCCTGCCCGACCGGCGCCATCGACAACTGGCGCCAGGTGGAACACGCCGACGCCTACACGGTTGTCGACCAGCTCAGCTGGGACGTGTTGCCGGCGCAGGCCGGCGACGACGACAGTGTCGGGGCGGAGGTGCCGCAGGAAGTCGCCCGCATCGCCGCCCTCGCGTCGGCCGGTCAGGGCGGTGTCGCCGCCCCGCCATGGTCTGCGGCGCATCCGTACGTCAACCTGCATACGCTGGCCCGCCCGGCGATCGCCACGGTGTCCGGCAACCTCCGCTTGACCGGGGACGGCGCCAGCAGCGACATCCGACATATCGTGCTGGATTTCGGCGCCACTGCCTTTCCGGTGCTCGAGGGTCAGACCATCGGCATCGTCCCGCCGGGCAGCGATGAGAATGGATGGCCGCACCACATTCGGCTGTACTCGATCGCCAGTCCCCGCGACGGCGAGCGGCCGCGCTACAACAATGTCGCGTTAACGGTAAAGCGGGTGACCGAGGACCACGATGGACGGCCGGTGCGCGGCATCGCATCCAACTACCTGTGCGACCTCGCCAAGGGCGACACCGTCAACGTCGTCGGACCGTTCGGAACCAGCTTCCTGATGCCCAACCATCCGGGGTCGAGCCTGCTGATGATCTGCACCGGCACCGGCTCCGCGCCGATGCGCGCCATGACCGAGCGTCGCCGCCGGCGCATCGCGCACAATGAAGGCGGCGGCCTCATGCTTTTTTTCGGCGCGCGTGCTCCCGAGGAACTGCCCTATTTCGGCCCGTTGCAGAAACTACCGGGTGAATTCATCGACATCAATTTCGCCTTCTCGCGCGTGCCGGGCAAGCCGCGACAGTACGTCCAGGATCTGCTGCGCTCGCGCGGTCCCGACGTCGCTGCGCGCCTGCGCGACCCCGACTGCTACGTCTACATCTGCGGGCTCAAGGGTATGGAGGAAGGCGTCGCCGCGGCGATGCGCGAAATCTGCGACCAGCACGGACTCGACTGGGACGCACTCCTGCCGGCGCTGCGAGACAACGGGCGCTACCACCTCGAAACCTACTGAGCGTCCAACACCATGCGCTTTGCCGAACTGACTCCGGGCCAGACCATCGACTGCGGGTCCGCGAGTCTCGACGAGGGACGGATCGTTGCCTTCGCGCGCGAATATGATCCGCAGTGGTTTCATGTCGATCGGAAACGCGCTTCGACGAGCATGTGGGACGGCTTGATCGCCAGCGGCTGGCAGACCTGTGGCCTGGCGATGCGCCTGGCCTGTGACCGGGTGCTGGCGGGGTCCGAGTCCTTCGGCTCGCCCGGGCTTGCCTACCTCAAGTGGGAGGCGCCGGTGCGCGCCGGGGACGTGCTGCGCCTGGTCATCGAGGTACTCGATCGGCGGGTAGCGAAAAGCAACCCAAGGCTCGGAATCGTGCGCTGGCGCTGGCGCCTGTCCAATCAGCGCGGAGAACCGGTGCTCGATCTCGAGGCCACCAGCCTGTTCGACCTCCCGGCCGTGGCCAAGCCCTAGTCCCGTTTGAGTTCCATCGCGCGGGTGTAGACAACGTCACGGGAAACGCCGGTTACCGAGGCGACCACCCGGGCGGCGCGCGCCGGCGGCAACTCGGCGAGCAGTGCCACCAGCCAAAGTTCATCGGCTGCCGACAAGGCCATTGCCTTCTCGCGTGGCGGCGGTGCGTCCACCAGCAGCACGAATTCCCCTCGCTGCCGGTTGGCGTCGCCGGCGAACCAGTCCGGAGCTTCCGCCAACGGCATCCTGGCGATGGTCTCGAAGGTCTTGGTCAGTTCCCGCGCCACGACCAGCTCGCGCTCGGGACCCAGCACAGCCAGCAGATCGGCGGCCGTCGCCGCCACGCGATGCGGTGCCTCGAACAGAACCAGCGCCGCGGACAACTGCGCGCAGGCCTCGATGCGCGCACGCCGCGCCTTGGCCTGCGCAGGCAGGAAGCCGACGATCAGGTAGGCTTCCGCTGCCAGTCCGGCGGCGCAGAGCGCGGCAGTGACCGCCGAAGGGCCGGGGATGGGCACGACCGGGAACTGCGCCGCGCGCACCAGTCGCACCAGCCGCGCGCCCGGATCACTGATCGCCGGCGTGCCGGCATCGCTGACCAGTGCCACACTGCTGCCCTCGCGCAGGAGGTCGGCCACTGCCACCGCGCGCTGCGCCTCGTTGTGCGCGTGCAGCGAAAGCATGCGCGCCGATATGCCGTAATGCCGCAGCAGCGTGGCGGTAGTTCGCGTGTCCTCTGCCGCGATGACGTCGGCGGTCGAGAGAACATCGAGTGCGCGCAACGTCAGGTCGCGCAGATTCCCGAGCGGCGTCGCCACCACATATAATGTCCCGCTGCGGGCGCCGTAACGTGCCGCCACTTCGTGTGGCCTTGCAGCGCCCTCCGGCTCGTCGACCGCTTCCGTCACGCCCTCCTCCCATGGTCTTGCATGCCATCCTTCTGCCGCGAACGATCATGGCGAGGTTCGTCTGCCTGATGGCGGGCGTCACGATTGCCCTGGCCGCCGCATTGTCCGCCGCCCAAACACCGGCGGCAAGCGCAACCCCCACCCAACCCTCGTCCGGCGAGACCCAGCCCGTACCGATCGGGGACGTGGACATCGCGCTGGTGCTGCCGCTCGACGTGCCTGCGTTCTCCCGTGCTGCCGATGCGGTTCGCTCGGGTTTTCTGGCCGCCGCAGGCGTCGCCGATTCCCCGTTGCGCATCCAGCTGTTCGCACACGGAACCGACGGCGTGCTGGCGGCCATCGAGGCGGCGCGATTGTCGGGAGCAAAGGTGATCGTCGGACCACTGGCCCGTGACGACGTGAACGCCGTGGCGCAGCTCGCGACCGAGTTGCCGACGACCATCGCCCTCAATCAGCTCGAGGACGGCGTTGCCGCACCGCCCTACCTGCACGCATTTGCACTCGCCGCGGACAGCGACGCCCGCCTGGTCGCGCGGCGAATGCGCGCCGACGGTATCCGCAACGCGGCGATCGTCGATGCGGAGTCCTCGGTGTCGAAGAGAATGGGCGTCGCGTTCACCGCGCAGTGGCTTGCCGGCGGTGGCGCTGTGCCGAATGTATTCCGATTCGACGCGGCGCCCGAGACGCTGACCAAGTTGCGGCGCGATTTCCTGCGTCACGCCCCCGATGCGGTGCTGGTCGCGCTCGACGGAGCCGACGTCACGCTGGCCAAGGCCTATCTGGGCACGGTTCCCGCCTACGCCAGCGGACTCCTCTTCGAGCAAATGGCGCCTGCGACGTCGCGCGACCTGGACGGATTGACGGTGGTGGAAATTCCATGGCTGGTGACCCCCGATGCGCGACAGTTCGCAAGCCTGCCACGCAGCGACTATCCAAGCGCCGCGCTGACCCGGCTCTATGCGTTCGGTCTGGATGCGTTCCGAATCGCGCGGGCATTTCGCGACGGTCCGCCGGCGGGTTACACGCTGGATGGCGCAACCGGCAGGATCACGCTGGTCGACGGGCAGCGGTTTTCGCGCGAAGGACGGTTGGTCATCTACCGCAATGGCGAGCCCGTTCCCGTTGATGCCGAGCGCTGATCGCGATGCCAGTATGTCGAACGCGCTCGCCACCGGAGCCCGTGCGGAGCGGCTTGCGGAAGCCTTCCTGACGGCGCGCGGGTTGGTCTTGATCGCCCGCAATTTCCGCATCCGTCATGGCGAAATC
This sequence comes from uncultured beta proteobacterium, assembly GCA_963712105.1. Classification (GTDB taxonomy): domain Bacteria; phylum Pseudomonadota; class Gammaproteobacteria; order Burkholderiales; family Casimicrobiaceae; genus VBCG01. Next base: position 65,793 of record CAVQGR010000013.1, on the reverse strand, counting down.
GACCTCATACTGCGCGACGGCGCCACGCTGGTATTCGCCGAGGTCCGCTTGCGAACCAACAAGAACTTCGGCGGTGCGGCCGCGAGCATCACGCCGGCCAAGCAGGCGCGCCTGCGCCGCGCAGCGCGGGCCTTCCTCGCCCGGCTGCCGAACGAGCCACCGTGTCGGTTCGACGCGGTCCTGCTCGATGGTCTCGATGCCGCCAGGATCACCTGGGAACAGGGCATACTCGACGACTGACTCCGCCCTGCTAGAATCGCCCGATCATGATCGATCATCTGCAGCGCATTCGCGGACATTTCGCGGAGAGTGCACAGCTCAAACTCGATGCTGTCGAGATTCTGGCACCGGATATTGCACGTGCGGCGAGCGTAATCACCGAGTCCCTGTTTGCCGACGGCAAGGTGCTCGCGTGCGGGAACGGCGGTTCCGCCGCGGACGCGCAGCACTTCTCCGCCGAACTGGTCGGACGTTTCGAGCGGGAGCGCCCCGAACTGCCCGCGATCGCGCTGACCACCGACACATCGCTGCTGACCGCCGTTGCCAACGACTACTCGTTCGAGCAGATATTCGCGAAGCAGGTCCGCGCCCTGGGGTCGAAGGGTGACGTCCTGCTGGCGATTTCGACGTCTGGAAATTCAGGAAATGTGATCGCGGCTATCGATGCCGCCCACGCGCGCGAGATGTCGGTGATCGCACTCACGGGGAAAAGCGGCGGTCGGATCGGTGAACTTCTGCTGCCGGGCGACGTCCATCTATGCGTGCCGCATCCGCGGACCGCACGCATTCAGGAGGTCCACTTGCTGATAATCCATTGTCTGTGCGACGCCATCGACGCCACCCTTCTCGGAGACGAGGAATGACCGACCACGCCTCGTCCGGGAGCCGGCAAGGCGGCCGATTCGGGATCCGCCCGGCCTTGCAGGCCGCCGGCTCGGGAGGCGGCGCGATCGTCGCGCATGCCACCATGGCGGCAGCACTCACCTGTGCGATCGTGCTGACCGGATGCGTTCCCGCGGTAATCGCCGTCGGTGTCGGCGGCACGGCGATGGTCGCCGCCGATCGCCGCTCCACCGGCGCGCAGGTCGACGACGAGGGCATCGAGCTCAAGATCATCACCCGCGCGAACGAGTTGTACGGTAGCAAGATCCAGCTAAACGTCACCAGCTACAACGGCATCGTTCTCCTGACCGGCGAAGTGCCCGACCAGGGCGTCTGGGCGAGCCTGGGTGGGCTCGCCAAGTCCACCCCGAAGGTGCGCATAGTGCAGAACGAACTCGTCGTGGCGCCCCTCGCGCCGCTGTCCGCGCGCACCAACGACAGCTACATCACGTCGATGGTCAAGGCACGTTTCGTCGAAGCCAACAAGTTTTCCCCGAACGTCGTCAAGGTGGTCACCGAACGCAGTGTCGTGTACCTGATGGGCATCGTCAGCAGAACCGAGGGCGACGACGCCGGCACCATCGCTGCCGCGACCAAGGATGTGGCTCGCGTGGTCAAGGTGTTCGAATACCGCCCCTGACAGCCGATCCCGGATCATCCGCCTTGGCCGACCCGCCCGCCGCGCTGCCTGCGCCCGTCTATCCCGCCAAGATCGCGACAGCCGAGCACGCGCTCGCACGCATTGCGCAGTTGCCGCGACCGCTGGTTCTGACCAACGGCGTCTTCGATCTCCTGCACCGCGGACACGTGACCTACCTCGAGCAGGCACGCGGCCTTGGCGCAGCGCTGGTGGTCGCGGTGAATTCGGACGCATCGGTCCGGCGTTTGGGCAAGGGAGAGGACCGGCCTCTCAACATCCTCCCCGACAGAATGGCAGTGCTTGCCGCGCTGGCCGCAGTCGATCTGGTCGTCCCGTTTGACGACGACACGCCCCGGGCATTGATCGTCGCCGCGATGCCCGACATCCTGGTCAAGGGTGGAGACTATGACGCGACCACGACCGCCGGCGCGCCCGAAGTCATTGCCAATGGCGGACGGTTCGTGGCGATTCCCTTCGCCTTCAAGCGCTCGACAACCTCGCTTCTGTCGCGAATCCGCGATCGTTGACATAGCGTCTTCGGTGACCGGGCCCGGCGGCGAATCCTGTGCCGACCGCCATCCCCCGGGGAGAGCCTCGATTACGCGTCAGCGCTAACGCCGGTAGCGGTCGAGGAAATCCGCGACGATGCCCTTTTGCGAACGGTCGATCGCCGCGTCGAGCGTGTGGTCCGTCGGGTCGTACTGCTTGGCCTTGCGGAACGCAGTGATCGCATCCTGATGGTAGCCCTGCGCCTGCAACGCCTGGCCCAGGCAGCGATACGGTTCGGCGTTGGCGAGCTCCAGTTCGGTCCAGGCCTTGCAGAGTTCCGCAGCGCGACGCCAGTTTCCGGCGCGCAGCATGCGCGGCCCCTCGGCGCTGACCACCGCGATCCTCGCCTTGCGCTGCGCGAACATCTTCGCAACATCGTTGTCGATCGGCGCTGCGCCTTGCGGCTTGGCGTTGCCAGAAGCGATCGTCCCGGTGACGGGCAGGCCTGCGCGCGTCGTCGACGTCGCGGGCGACGACGACTGCGGCAGCCCACTGATGCGCCCCGCACCGCCGGCAAAGCCTCCACTTATCGTCGACGCTGATGGAATCGCCTCGGCGATCGTGGTCCTTGCCCAGGCGATCGAATCGGCCATCGGCTGATGCCACGCCACGCCGTAGAGCCAGAGCATTGCTGCCAGTCCGCAAACGCCGGTGACCGTGTTCAGTACGGCCGGCGGGCCGTGGGTTACCAGCACGTCCTGGGCAAAATCCCAGTCGGTTTCCTGATTCTGCGCGAGATTCTCGTACGCTACGGCAATGAGGACCGGTGCCAGCAGCGGAAAGCCGCATCCCACGCCTTCCCACCACACGCGAAACGAACGCCGCAACGCGCGGTCCAGCTGCGCCTTCGTATCGCGGCGGGCGTAGGCATCGGAAATGGAGAACTGCAGGAACACGCCGAACAGCCACTTGCCCGGCGTCGTGCCGATCGACGCGATCAACAGCCCCTCGATCGGAACCCATGAGCCGGTGATGAGTATCGGAGCGATCAGCGGGTGCCCCAGCCAGAACGCCAGGTCGGTTGGAACCGCTCCGAGTCCGCGCAATTCCGAAAGCAGCAGCGCCAGAACCAGGCCCCAGATCGCGTAGTCGAACACGCGCGAGGCCAGACGTTGCCAGGGACGCGGCTCACTGGTGCGCCCGGACTTTGCGCGTTCGAGCTCTGCCATCCGCAGCTGGAAGATCCAGCTCGCGTCCTCCTGCGGCTGATTGGTACCAAGAAATACGCTTTTCTCGCGGCGCCAATTGAGGATTGCCAAGTCGGTTTGCGGTACCAACATCTGCTGGGGCGCGCCTCGGCGACGGCTGTACCAAGCCGCGCCGTGCACGACGCCGTAGACCAGTGTCAGCACCAGCAAGGTGATGGTCAACCAAACCAGCACCTGCTTGGCGACAAGGATGGTGTCTGCCGGCGTGACGAAGACAATGGCCGCCGCTATGAACGCGCCGAACATTGCGCACAGCCCGATGGTCACGATCGGCGAGCGGCCGAACGATGCCACGCGCTCAGTCAGTCCAGGGTGGTGCAGGTTGGCCGCCACCAGAGGTTCGGCCATGTCCAGCCCGGTTTCAAGATCGGCCTCCATTGCTTCCGGCGATCCCGCCGGTGCAGGCTCTTCGATGGCGCCGACATCCGTCTGCTCGCCGGCGTCGGCCACCGCGTTGCTCACCACGTGTGCGATGCGCTGTTCGGTGGTGCCCGCAGAGATCGAGAGTTCCTGATCGTAGCGCACCCGGCGCTCCGAGTCGGAAAGAATCCGGCTGGCGTGATTGATGAAGCGCAACGCCTCCTCGACGTTGCCCTGGCCGTCGCGCGTCTTCGCGTAGTACTTGCGGATCAGGCGACGCAACGCCGCCCGCACATCCTCGTCGGAGGAAGTGGGCAGTATTCCAAGCGCTTCGTACAGCGTTGCCTTCATGAGGCCAATGAGCGTAAGAATGACAATTATGCCATTGGAATCTTGGGCGAAAACCCTCTCCAAGGCAAGATTGCATCAAGCAAGAAGCGGGCCGCCCATCGACCGCTGCTGGACCGAAGGCCCGGGACGCACGTTTCGACAGCCGAGTTCGACCATGAAAAAACGGCCCCGAGGGGCCGTTCTCTGATCATCCGGCAAACGCCACACCGGACAGGAATCTTGGCTATTCGCCCTTGGCGCTGGCCTTGTGCGTGAGCTTTTCGCGGATACGCGCCGACTTGCCCGAGCGGGCACGCAGATAGTAGAGCTTTGCGCGACGAACGTCGCCCCTGCGCTTGACTTCGATCGACGCCAGCAGTGGCGAGTAGGTCTGAAACGTCCGTTCAACGCCTTCTCCGCTCGAAATCTTGCGAACCGTGAATGACGAATTCAGGCCACGATTGCGCTTGCCGATCACCACGCCTTCGTAGGCCTGAACGCGCTTGCGCTCGCCTTCGACGACCTTCACATTGACGATCACGGTGTCGCCGGGCGCGAACTCGGGAATGATCTTGCCCAGGCGGGCAATCTCTTCGTTTTCCAGTTGCTCGATGATATTCATTGCACTTCCTTTTTTGCCTGTCGCGCAGCGCAGGGTCGCCCCTGATGCGCGCGGTTGTATTGCGGAGTCACGAGCCGGCGCAGCTGCACCAGTTTCCTGACTACCGCTCGTCGTTCCGCTGCCCGCGAACCTCCTCGAGCAGCGACTGTTCTTCCTCCGACAGCGTCCTCCCGAAGAGGAGGTCGGGCCGGCGTTCCTGCGTACGTCGCAACGACTGCGCCAGTCGCCAGCGACGAATTCTCTCATGATGCCCCGACATCAGCACTTCCGGCACCGGGCGACCTTCGTAGACCTCGGGCCGCGTGTAATGCGGGCAATCCAGCAGACCGGCGACGAACGAATCCTCGGCCGCCGACTGCGCATCGTTCAGCGCCCCTGGCAGCAGCCGGGCAATTGCGTCGACCAGCATCAGCGCAGGCAATTCTCCTCCCGACACAACAAAATCGCCGACGGACAATTCCTCGTCCACTTCGCGCTCGATCAGTCGCTCGTCGACGCCTTCGTAACGTCCCGCCACCAACACATATCCTGCTGCCGTCGCCTGCGCCAGTTCCGCAACCCTTGCATGCGTCAGCGGCTTGCCGGCCGGCGTCAGGTGGATCACCCATGGCGCCGCCACGCCCGCCGCACGCTGGAATTGCCTTGCCGCATCGATCGCCTGCGCCAGCGGTTCTGCCAACATCACCATCCCGGGGCCGCCACCGTAGGGCCGATCGTCGACGGTCCTGTGATTATCCACGGCAAAGTCGCGCGGATTCCACACACCGAGACTCCACAGCGCGCGCTCAAGCGCCCGCCCCGTCACTCCAATCGCCGCGACCTGTGCGACAACCTCGGGAAACAATGTCACGACGTCGATGCGCACCGGCGCCTCCCGCCGTCTAATAGTCGGGCTGCCAGTCGACCTCGACGCGCCCCGACCGGATGTCGACCGCGTCGACGATCGCATCGACATACGGAATGAGCCGCGTGCTCCCCGACTCGTCGACCACCCGCAGCACCGGGTGTGCACCGAATTCCTCGACCTTGACGATTCGACCCAGCGACACCTGCTGCCGGTTTACGACGTCCAGGCCCTCAAGGTCCGCCCAGTAAATCTCCCCCTCTGCGACCGCCGGCAACGCATCGCGCGGCACACCCACATCGGCCCCGGTCAGGCGGGCGGCGGTCTCACGTTCACCGACACCATCGAGTTGCGCCAGCAAGACACCGCCATGCATCCGTCCGGCGCCAAGTTCGTGACCCTGCCAATCGGACGCCGCCGTCTTCGGCCGCAACCACCATTTCTTGTGCGAAAGAAGCGTCTGCGCTTCCGAGGTCAACGGCTTCACCTTGACCCAGCCCTTGACTCCGTATGGGGCGACCACGCGCCCCATCACGACAATATCCTGGGTGCTCAGGCCGCAGCCGCCGCCGCAGGACCCGCCGCAGGAACGGTTTTCGACGCCCGCGTCGACTTCTTGACCAGGCCGGCAACCGTTTCCGACAGTTGCGCGCCGCGCTCCTGCCAATAGGCGATGCGGTCGGTAGACAGCCGCAGGCTTTCCTCGCCTTCGTTGGCGATCGGATTGTAGAAGCCGACGCGCTCGATGAAGCGCCCGTCGCGGCGACTGCGCGAGTCGGCGACGACCACGTTGTAGAAGGGGCGCTTCTTGGCGCCGCCCCGGGCAAGACGGATTACGACCATGGCTGGAATCTCGTTGAGGTCCGCGAAAAGCGGAAAAAGACAAAGATTCTACTTCTATTTCAGTGCCTTTGGCAACCGGACGGCCGCTGCCGGGGAGTTCCCCCACCCGGCTCCGGCACTCGGTCCCGGCGTCAGCCGGAATTCTGCCCTAATAGTCTGATTATTAACGGTTTATGGTCGACTCTTGGAGTCGATGCTACGCTAGCGCATGCCCGGCAGCATGCCCTTCATGCCGCGCATCATCTTCTGCATTCCGCCCTTGGCGACCATTTTCATCATCTTCTGCGTCTGCTCGAACTGGTTCAGCAGCCGGTTGACCTCCTGCACACTCACCCCTGCACCCGCGGCTATCCGGCGCTTGCGCGAGGCCTTCAGGATCTCGGGCTTTGCCCGTTCGGCTGGCGTCATCGAGTCGACGATGCCTTCCAGGCGCGCGATCTGGCGCTCGTCAACGGCTGCGCCCTGCGCCGCGCGGGCGAGTTCGGCCGGAAGCTTGTCCATCAGTCCGGCAATGCCGCCCATTTTTCGCATCTGGCTGAATTGCGCCCTGAAGTCCGCGAGATCGAAGCCCTTGCCGGACTTCACCTTCTTCGCCAGCTTCTGCGCCTCCTCGACGTCGACGTTCTTCTGCGCATCCTCGATCAGCGACAGGACGTCGCCCATGCCGAGGATGCGCGATGCCATGCGTTCGGGATGGAACACTTCGAGTCCGCCGACCTTTTCACCGATGCCGGCGAACTTGATCGGCACGCCGGCAATCTGGCGAACCGACAGAGCCGCGCCGCCGCGGGCGTCGCCGTCCAGCTTGGTCAGCACGACGCCGGTGAGCGGCAGCGCGTCGCGAAACGCGCGCGCCGTGTTCACGGCGTCCTGACCCTGCATCGCGTCCACGACGAACAGCGTCTCGATCGGCGAAACCGCCGCGTGCAGCTGCGCAATCTCGCTCATCATCGCCTCATCGACAGCGAGGCGGCCCGCGGTATCGACCAGCAGCACGTCGTGGTAGTGCCGCTTTGCCCAATCGAGCGCCGCCCTGGCGATGGCTTCCGGCTGCTCGGTCGCCGCCGACGGAAAGAAATCGACGCCCACCTGAGCAGCGAGCACGCGCAACTGTTCGATCGCGGCGGGTCGATAGACGTCAGCCGAGACTACCAGAACCTTCTTCTTCATCTCCTCGCGCATCAGGCGCGCAAGTTTGGCCGCCGTGGTGGTCTTGCCGGCGCCCTGCAGTCCGGCGAGCAGAATCACCGCCGGAGGCTGTGTCGAAAACGACAGCGCGTTTGCCGCGCCGCCCATCAGCGCCGTCAACTCGCGATGGACAACGCCGATCAGCGCCTGTCCCGGCGTGAGCGACCCGACGACTTCCTCGCCCAGCGCCTTTTCCCGCACTGCCGCAATGAAGTCGCGCACGACCGGCAGCGCTACATCCGCCTCGAGCAGCGCCAGGCGCACTTCGCGCAGGGCATCCTGGATGTTGGCGTCGGTGAGCCGGGCCTGGCCGCGCAGGCCCTTGACGACCCTTGAAAGGCGTTGAGTCAGATTCTCTAGCATCGGGATAGACTTGGATCAGGTCGATGGAGGTCGGGGCGCGGACGCCCGCTTCGGGTACACTTGGGCGACTCGCGCACGTTGCGGCGCTTCCGACGCGCCGAGGATTCCGAACCGGTGATTCTACTGTACTTGACCGTCGCCGCTTTCTACGTGGGCGCCGCGTGGCTACGCAGCCGCGGCAACCCCCGCTCCCGGCTCGCTGCCGCACTTGTCGTCATCGCGATCTCGCTCCATGGCGTGACGCTGGCCTACGCCGTGTGGACCCCGGAGGGCCTCGATCTATCCTTCCTCCACGCCTTGTCGCTGGTCGCTTGGCTGACGGTCATTGTCGCGGGTGCGTCGGGGGTGGTTCGACAACTGCCGGTGGTGGGAAACGTCATCCTGCCGGTTGCCGCGCTGTGCGCGCTGGCGCCGCTGGTCGGAGGCAGCGCGCACCGATTTCCCTATGCCTCCGAGCCCTGGGCCACCGCGCATATCGCCGTGGCGCTGATCGCCTACGCGGCCTTCGTCGTGGCCGCGCTGCAGGCCTTGCTTCTCATCGGCATCGAGAAGCGCCTGCACCGGGGCCTGGCGCCCACAGGCGACGCGACGCTGCCGCTGCTCACGCTCGAGCGGTTCCTGTTCCGGCTGGTTGGCGTCGGGTTCGTCCTGCTCACACTCACGCTGGTCAGCGGCTTCCTGTTTTCCGAGCAGATGTTCGGGCGGGCGGTAACGTTGAACCACAAGAACATCTTCTCACTGGCCGGATGGCTGGCTTTCGCGATCCTGCTGACCGGGCGCTGGCGCTATGGCTGGCGGGGACGCCGTGCGCTGGTGTGGATACTGGCAGGCACGTCACTCCTGGTGCTGGGCTATCTCGGCAGCAAGTTCGTCGCCGAGGTTCTGCTCGGCCGCTGACCGCAACAATAGGAACCGATGTACGACCTCTCTCTGGAAACGCTTGGAGCAGGACTGGCGGTGCTGCTGGTCGCCTCCGGCCTGTTCTCGATCGCCGAGACCGCCATGATGGCGACCAACCGCTATCGACTGAAACATCGCGCGCAGCGTGGCAACCGCGGGGCAAAGCTGGCGGTCGCGCTGCTCGCGCAGACCGACCGGCTGCTCGGGGTCATCCTGTTCGGCAACAATCTCATCAATGCAGGTGCAGCCACGCTCGCCGGCGTCATCACCGCGCGGCTGTTCGGCGAGGGCGAATTGGCGCTCGCCGCGGGGACACTCGCAGTCACCTTCCTGATCCTGGTGTTTTCGGAAATTACGCCGAAGGTGATCGGCGCGGTTCACGCGGATTCCATCGCGCCGGCCGCCGCCTTCGTGCTGACACCGCTGCTGAAGGGGCTCACGCCCATCGTCTGGTTCGTCAACCTCTTCGTGCAGGGCTTGCTGCGCCTGCTGCGGATCAAGGCGTCCGCCGACGGCGGCGGGCAGCTGTCGCAGGAAGAACTGCGATCGCTGGTGCTCGAAGGCAGCCACTATTTTCGTGGCAAGCACAAGACGATGCTCGCCAATCTGATGGACCTCGAGGCCATCACCGTCGACGACGTGATGACACCGCGCAACCGCATTCATGCGCTCGATCTCACCGAGAAGGCTGCGTTGCTGCGCCAGCAACTTGCCACGTCTTATCACTCCCGGGTTCCTGTCTGCGAGGATTCGCTCGACAACATCATCGGCGTCCTGCCGCTGAAGTCCGTGGTCCATCTGCAGCTGCAGGCCGGCGAGATCGACGGCGAGCGCCTGCGCCCGCTGCTGCGCCCGCCCTACTTCATCCCCGCCGGCACACCGCTGCTGACCCAGCTCACCCAGTTCCAGAACGACCGCCAGCGGCTGGGACTGGTCGTCGACGAATACGGCGAATTGCTCGGCCTGGTGACGATCGAGGATATTGTCGAGGAGATCATCGGCGAATTCACGACCCAGGCCCCTGGTGGCGTGGAAACCTTCCGCCGCGAGCCGGACGGCAGCGTGGTGGTTGCCGGGATGTCGCTGCTGCGCGCCCTCAACCGCCGGCTGGGCACGCAATTCCCGCTCGATGGCCCAAAAACGCTGAATGGACTGATAGTCGAACATTTGGGCTACATTCCGGAAGCCGGGCTGACCTTCAGGCTTGGCGAACAACCTCTTGAAATCCTGCAAACCCAGGATCGAGCGGTAAAGGTGGCAAAACTGCTGCCCCCGGTCGGCAGAGGCACCTTGCCTTTACAAACCCCCGTCGAACGAGCATCATCAAAGACATAGTTTTTATGCAAGTGGAATAGACGCGTGCCGAGACGGTCGGCACGTTGCTTGCTTGTCATTTCCATCGGTACCTTCGCCAGACCATTTCACGCCCCCAATCTCCCGCCATGGCTACGCACGCCGCCACCCGAAACATCAGCGGTCTCGCGCGCGCGCTGGCGCAGCAGGGGCTGATGTCGGAGCATGAGGCCGAGGCGCTGCAGACGCAGGCGCAAACGTCCGGGATCACCTTCGTCGAACAGGTACTGTTGGGCAAGCGGATGACGTCCCAGCAGCTAGCCGTCTTTGCGTCGCGGGCCTTCGGGACCCCACTTCTCGATCTCGCCGCATTCGACCCCGACCAGATCAACCGGGAATACGTCGACGTCAAGATCGCCCAGTCACGGCGCGTGTTGCCGTTGTTCAAACGCAACAACAAGCTCTTCGTCGCCATTTCCGATCCTGCCAACCTGCAGGCGCTCGACGAGGTCCGCTTCAAGACCAATCTGGTGCCCGAGCCCGTTGTGGTCGAGGACGACAAGCTCGGCAAGGTCATCGCGGCGATCATCGAGAGCACCGGCGCGACGCTGAAGGACATGGCCAACCTCGAGGACATGGAGGTCGGCCTCGAGGACGGGTCGCCGGTCTCGACGGTCGAGGACGACTCGGACGTCGAGGACGCGCCGATCGTCAAGTACCTGCAAAAGCTCCTTACCGATGCGATTGCGGCTGGTGCTTCGGATATCCACTTCGAGCCCTACGAGAAGTTCTACCGGGTTCGCTACCGCATCGACGGCATGCTGTCCGAGATCGCCCAGCCGCCGCTGGCCATCAAGGACAAGGTCGCCTCGCGCATCAAGGTGATCTCGAGACTCGACATCTCGGAAAAACGCGTCCCGCAGGACGGCCGCATGAAGCTCGTCCTGTCCAAGTCCAAGGCGATCGATTTCCGCGTGTCGACCATGCCAACGCTCTATGGCGAGAAGATCGTGATGCGGATTCTCGATGCATCGGGTGTGAAGCTCGGCATCGAGGCGCTCGGTTATGAACCCGATCAACAGCAGGCATTGGTGCATGCGATCGGCCGACCGTACGGGATGATCCTGGTCACCGGACCGACCGGCAGCGGCAAGACGGTGTCGCTGTATACCTGCCTCAACATCCTGAATCAGCCAGGCGTCAACATCTCGACCGCGGAGGACCCGGTCGAAATCCAGTTGCCGGGCGTCAACCAGGTCAACGTCAACGACAAGGCGGGACTGACATTCGCCATTGCGCTGAAGTCCTTCCTGCGACAGGACCCGGACATCATCATGGTTGGCGAAATCCGCGACATCGAGACCGCGGATATCGCGATCAAGGCGGCGCAGACGGGCCACCTGGTGCTGTCGACGCTGCATACCAACGACGCGCCCACCACGCTGACGCGCATGCTCAACATGGGCGTCGCCCCGTTCAACATCGCCTCGTCGGTCATCCTGATCACCGCGCAGCGGCTGGGCAGGCGGCTGTGCACACATTGCAAGAAACCCGAGGACATCCCGCCCGAGGCGCTGCTGCGCGCGGGCTTCACCGAGGAGGATCTGGACGGCTCCTGGCAGGCCTATGGTCCGATCGGCTGCGATCATTGCAGCGGTTCCGGGTACAAGGGACGCGTCGGTGTCTATCAGGTCCTGCCGATCACCGACGAAATGCGCCAGGTCATCATGCGCAACGGCAATGCAATCGACATCGCCGATCAGGCACGCAAGGAAAGCGTGCGCGACCTGCGCCAATCAGGCCTGCTGAAGGTCAAGGCCGGAGTCACGTCGCTCGAAGAGATCGAAGCGATCACCAACGAGTGACGGCGACCGCCGTCGACGAGGACAACGAACCATGGCAACCGCTACCACTGCACAGCGCCGCGACGTCAAGGAATACACCTATCTCTGGGAAGGCATCGACCGCAACAACCGCCAGGTGCGCGGCGAGTCGAAAGCGGCTTCCGAAACTGTTGTAACGACCAACCTGCGCCGGCAAGGCATCCGCATCACCAAGATCAAGCGGCAGTCATTTCGCGGCGGGCGCAAGGTCAGCGAAAAGGACATCACGTTCTTCACCCGGCAGCTGGCGACGATGCTGAAGTCGGGCGTTCCGCTGCTGCAGTCCTTCGAGATCGTCGCGCGAGGCCACAGCAACGCACGGTTTTCGCGGCTGATGCTGGACATCAAGAACAAAATCGAAGCCGGTTCGTCGATGTCCCAGGCTTTTCGCGAGCATCCGAAGTATTTCGATTCGCTCTTCTGCAACCTTGTCGCCGCCGGCGAGGCCTCCGGAACGCTGGACGCGATCCTGGATCGGCTCGCGACGTACAAGGAGAAGATGCTCGCGATCAAGAGCAAGATCAAGTCGGCGCTTTTCTACCCGATTTCGGTGGTCGTCGTAGCGGTCGTCGTCATCTGGGTGATCATGATCTTCGTCATCCCGGCATTCGAGAAGGTGTTCTCGAATTTCGGCGCAGACTTGCCGGCGCCGACGCTGATCGTGATCGCAATGTCCAGGTTTTTCGTCGCCTGGTGGTGGCTGGCGTTGATGATCATCGTCGGCACAATCGTCACTTTCACGATGATGCTGAAACGCTCGGCCGCGTTCCGCTACGGATTCGACCGGGCCATGCTGAAATTTCCGGTCATCGGCCCCATTCTCGAGAAGGCCACGATCGCCCGTTGGACGCGCACGCTGCAGACAATGTTCGCCGCCGGCGTGCCGTTGGTCGAATCGCTGGATGCGGTGGGTGGAGCTTCCGGCAATGCCGTCTACACGGCCGCCACCAAGCGGATCCAGACCGAGGTCAGCACCGGCACCAGCCTCACCAACGCCATGGGCAACACCAGTCTGTTCCCGACGATGGTGCTGCAGATGATCCAGATCGGCGAGGAGTCGGGCTCGCTCGACAACATGCTGGGCAAGGTCGCGGACTATTTCGAGCGCGAAGTGGACGACGCCGTCGCTGCGCTTTCCAGCCTGCTTGAGCCGCTCATCATCGTGTTCCTGGGCGTGGTGATCGGCGGACTCGTCGTCGCAATGTATCTGCCGATCTTCAAGCTCGGCGCCGTGGTCTGACGTCCGCCCCGATGTTGCAGTTTCTCCTCGACCCGACGGTCGCCGTGGTCACGGCCGCGATCGTCGGCCTGTGCGTGGGCAGTTTCGCCAATGTCGTGATCCATCGGCTGCCAAAGATGCTCGAACGCGCCTGGGCGGCCGAATGCGCCGAGCTGCAGGGTGCAGCGAGCGAGCCGGCGCCGCACTACAACCTGGTCGTGCCGCGCTCGGCCTGCCCGTCCTGCGGCCATCGCATCACTGCGCTCGAGAACATTCCAGTGGCCTCGTGGCTGGCGCTACGAGGCAAGTGCAGTGCCTGCCGTGCTCCCATCGCCGCACGCTATCCGTTAGTCGAAGTGCTGGGCGCGCTGGTTGCCGCCGGCGCAATCTGGCATTTCGGTCCCAACTGGCAGGGTGTTGCAGCCTGCCTGTTCCTTTGGACACTACTCGCACTCACGTTCATCGATTTCGACACCCAGCTGCTTCCGGACGACCTGACGCTGCCGCTGCTCTGGGGCGGACTGGTTGCCAATCTTCATGGGTTGTTCGTTCCGCTCGCCGAGGCCGTGTGGGGCGCGATCGCGGGCTATGGCGTGTTGTGGACCGTTTATTGGCTGTTTCGCATCATTCGCGGCAAGGAGGGCATGGGTCAGGGTGATTTCAAGCTGCTGGCGGCGCTCGGCGCATGGCTGGGCTGGAAAATGCTGCCGCTGATTGTGCTCCTGTCGTCGGTCGTTGGCGCTTCAATCGGCATCGCCCTCGTGGTCATCAAAGGTCGCGATCACAACGTTCCGCTCGCGTTCGGGCCATTTCTGGCTATTGCAGGGGCAATCGCGATGTTCTGGGGTCCCACCATCGTCAGGACCTACCTCCCGGGATGAGCGCCGCCTACCTTGTCGGACTGACGGGCGGCATCGGCAGCGGCAAGTCGGTCGTGGCGCGGGCGTTCGCGGCGCGCGGCGTGGAAATCGCGGATGCCGACGATGCAGCGCACGCGGCAACGGCACGCGATACTCCGGGCTACCAGGCGATCCTCGACGCATTCGGGTCGAAGGCCTGCGGCCCGGACGGCAATCTGGATCGCGCCTGGCTGCGGCGTACGGTGTTCTCCGACGAGGATGCACGCAGGCGCCTTGAGCACATCCTGCATCCGCTGGTCAACGAGGCACTGGCCGCCACGGTCGCCGGCTGGACCGGCCCCTACGGCATCCTGTCGGTGCCGCTGCTGCTCGAGCGCGGCACACTGCTCGGCCGCATTGCCCGGGTGCTGGTCGTTGACTGCCCCGAGGAAGAGCAGGTGCTGCGGGTCGTGCAACGAAGCGCCCTCGCCCCCGACGAGGTGCGCGCAATCATGGCGGCACAACTCCCCCGCGCAGATCGGCTTGCCCGCGCCGACGACGTGATCGACAACGGTGGCCCTCTCGAAGCCATCGCGCCTCAGGTGGCCCGCCTCGACGGTTTCTATCGTACCCAGGCGGCACGTACGGCGCAGGAGCGGTTGCTTGAGCCTGGACGAAGTTCCCGCGACAATGTCCCGCCCCCTCGACAGGTCCGCTCATCGTGATCCGCTACGAACATCCGCTGAACGAACGGGTACGCACGTTGATGCGGCTCGAAGACCTGTTCGCGCGCGCTGGATACTTCGCGTCGCAGGATGCGGCACCGGATCATCATGCGGCACTGCTTGCGCTGTTCGAAATCACCGACGTTGCCGCCCGCGCGGACCTCAAGACCGATATCCTGCAGGAACTCGAACGGCAGAAGCAGATGCTGGGTCCGCTTCGACACAATCCGCAGATCGAGCAAGGCACGCTCGAAGAACTTCTCGCGCAGATCGACGCGGTAAGCGGCCGCATGCTCGCGCAGGCAGGCAAGATCGGCGTGCACCTGCGCGAGAACGAGTGGCTGATGGCGATCAAGCAACGTACGGCGATTCCCGGCGGAGTCTGCGAATTCGACCTGCCCGCCTACCACTGGTGGCTGCATCAGGATCCTGGCGCGCGACGCAACGACTTGCAGGCATGGATCGCGCCGTTCCTGCCGATTCGCGAAGGCTCGGCCATCGTGCTGAAACTGCTTCGCGACAACGGCCGGGCAAGCCGTCACACCGCTGTTCGGGGCGTGTTTCAGTTGATGCTGACCACGACCAAGATCGCCCAGCTGCTTCGGCTTTCGATGGATGTGGACTTGTCCTGCGTACCCGAAATCAGCGCGAACAAGTACGCGCTGAACATTCGCTTCCTGGGTGTTTCCGGCATGGACCGCGGCAGCGTCTACGACGGCGACGTGGAATTCGATCTGATGTTCTGCAATCTGTAGGTTGCGACTTGCCGCAGCCCCGCATCGTCGCCTGCCCGACCTGCGCAGCCCCGGTGACCTGGTCCGAGGCCTCGCCGTCGCGCCCGTTCTGTTCCGAGCGCTGCAAGTTGATGGACCTCGCGGCCTGGGCCAGCGAGCGCTACAGCCTGCCGGTCGAGAAAAACTCCGACGAAGACATCGAGGGTGACCCGTCGGCACCTCGTCTGCCGTTCGGCTCCTGACCTCCCGTCACCGTCAGCCTGGCCAGCCCGCGCGGCGCAGCGCAACGCCATGCGCGCCGCTGGCGATGGCTGCGTCCAGATCGGCGCCGGTCAACCCGCCCAGCGCATACACCGGCAGACGGGCTCCCTCGGACAGCTCCGCAAATCCATTCCAGCCGATAGGCACGGCCTGCGGATGCGTCGCCGTCGGCATGACCGGCCCAAGCACCGCGAAATCGAGTCCCAGCAGGCCGGCGCGCTCGACTTCGTCACGCGTGTGGCAGGACGCCGCAACCAGCATGCCCTCCGGCCTGGCAAGCTCCCGCATCAGCGTGGCGGCCGTCCAGTGCACGCCCGTGCAATCGGCGGCATGGGCCTCCTCGACCGATCCGTTCCACAACAGCGTCGCGCCGTGATGGCGCGCACGCACCGCGAGCGTCCGCGCGAGGTTGAGGCGACGCGCCAGAGGCCACTCTCGATCGCGCACCTGCAGCAATCGCAAGCCACCGGCAAGTGCGCGTTCGGCGCGGAGCAGGAACGCCTCCTCGTCACTGTCAGCGGCACAGGTAATAGCGTACACCAGCGGCAATTCGAGCGCCGCCAGGATGTGGGTATTCGCCGGCAACAGCGGACCCACCGTGTAGTACCCCGGCGTTTGCCAGGCGAACGCCTGACCATCTTGTCCGACGAGTTCGCCCGTCCACGCGTACACGCGGAAGAAATGCAGTTCGACACGCGCGTGCGGATAGACAAATTCCTGGACGAACCAGGGCGCAGCCTTGGTCACCGCGATCCCGAGTTCCTCGGCCAGTTCCCGAACCAGCGCCTCGCGCGGCGTCTCGCCGGCCTCGAACTTGCCTCCAGGGAACTCCCAGTATCCGGCGTAGGCCTTGCCCGCCGGGCGCTGCGCAAGCAGAACGTCGCCACCGGCACGCAGCAGCACCGCCGCCGCGACCTTGACGATGCCGCCGCTCACGCGCGGCGCCGCGCCTTCAGAGCCTGCGCACCGGCAAAATCCCGCGCGAACTGCCAGGCGATACGACCGCTGCGCGAACCGCGCTGCAACGCCCATTGCAACGCCTCGCGCGTGCGGGCTTCGGCCACCCGCGCCGAGCCCGCCGGCTTGACCCCGAAGAAGGCGAGCCAGCCGGCGACCGCCGCAAGATAGTCGTCCTGCGTGAATGGATAGAACGAAATCCAGAGTCCGAATCGTTCCGACAGCGAGATCTTCTCCTCGACCGACTCGCCCGGATGGACTTCGTCGCCGATATGCCGGGTTTCGAGGTTCTCGCTGAAATACTCCGGCAGCAGGTGCCGCCGATTCGACGTCGCGTAGATCAGCACATTGGCGGCGCCTCCGGCAATGGAGCCGTCGAGCATGACCTTGAGCGTGCGGTAACCGGCCTCGCCGGCATCGAAGGTCAGGTCGTCGCAGAACACCACGAAGCGCTGCGGCAATCCCGCGACGCGGTCGGCGATGTCGGGCAGGTCGACGAGATCGGCCTTGTCCACCTCGATCAGGCGCAGTCCCTTGCCCGAGTACTTCGCGAGCATCGCCTTCACCAGCGATGACTTTCCGGTCCCGCGCGACCCGGTCAGCAGCACGTTGTTGGCCGGCAATCCCGCCACGAACTGTCGGGTGTTGGCCTCGATCGCATGCTTCTGGTCGTCGACCGCCACCAGATCGTCGACGCGAATGGCATGAGGGTGCGCCACGGCCTGCAGATGGCCGCTGCCCGACCGCTTGCGCCAACGCGCGGCGGTCACCCGACTCCAATCCGGATCCGGCAGCGGCAGCGGCAGCAGCGCTTCAACGCGCGCGAGCACGGCTTCCGCTCGCGATATCAGCGCCGCCAGGTCCGAAACGGGACTAGGTGCGGTATTCGGCATTGATGGTCACGTAGTCGTGCGAGAAATCGCAGGTCCAGACAGTCGCCGCGGCCTTGCCCCGTGCCAGATCGACCCGGATTCCGATCTCGTCCTGTTTCATCACTCGCTGACCGTCCTCTTCCCGATACGATTCGGCGCGTCCACCGCGGTCCACCACCAGCACGTCGTCGAGCCAGAACGACACTCCGGCCGGATCAAGATCTTCCGCAGCCGTGTTGCCGATCGCGCACACGATGCGGCCAAGATTCGGGTCCGAGGCGAAGAACGCAGTCTTGACCAGCGGCGAATGGGCGATGCCGAAGGCGACGCTTCGGCACTCCTCGACGGTACGACCGCCTTCGACCCGGATGGCGATGAATTTGGTCGCACCTTCGCCATCGCGCACGATGGCTTGCGCAAGGGCAATCGCGCATTCCTCGATTGCCGCGCGTAGCGGGGGAAGACGGTGATCGGTGGCGTCGACGATCGGTGCCAGCAGCGCCCGGCCCGTCGCCACCAGCACGAAGCTGTCATTGGTCGACGTGTCGCCATCCACCGTGGCGCCATTGAACGACAGGTCGGCGACCTCGCGGGTTACCGAGGCAAGCAGCGCTGCGGCAATCGGCGCGTCGGTCGCCATGAACGCCAGCATCGTCGCCATGTCCGGATGAATCATCCCGGATCCCTTGGCGATTCCGGTGACGGTGACGGGAACGCCATCGACGACCACACGGCGCGATACGCCCTTGGGCACGGTGTCCGTGGTCATGATCGCCTTCGCCGCAGCGAGCCATCCGTCGGCACGGGCGGCAGACTGCGCGATTGGCAGGGCCGCGACGATCCGCGCGACCGGCAGCGTTTCCATGATCACCCCGGTCGAATAGGGCAGCACCTGCTCGGGCGCGCAGCCGACCAGTCGGGCCACCGCGTCGCACTCCGAGCGCGCATCGGCCATGCCGGATTCGCCGGTGCCGGCGTTGGCATTGCCTGCATTGACCACCAATGCGCGCATTCCGGCGCCCTGCGCATGCTGATGTCCGAGATGCTGCCGGCAGACATGGACCGGAGCCGCGCAGAACCTGTTGCGGGTGAAGACCCCGGCGGCAATCGTGCCGGGTTCGCAAAGCACGAGCAGGACGTCGTCACGGTCCCAGTTCTTGACCCGCGCGGCAGCAGTGCCGAGCGCAACGCCTGGTACCGCAAGCAGCGATCCGGCCGTCGGAGGCGTGTACCGGACGGGCATCGGGACGCCGTCAGATCTTGCCGTGGCAGTGCTTGAATTTCTTGCCTGACCCGCAGGGACAGGGGTCGTTGCGGCCGACCTTTTCGCCGGCACGAGTGAACGGCGGCGGCGGCGCAAGCGCGACGTCGCTGTCGTCGGCCGCAGCGGCAGCCAGTGCGTCGTCGTAGTCGGCGTGCTGGTAACGCACATTGCTCATCGGCGGCGGCTCCTCGACAGCCTGGACATCCTGCTCCGAGCGCACGCTGACCGTCAGCACGAATTTCACGACGTCCTGCTTCACCCGGTCCAGCATGTCCGAGAACAGCTCGAACGATTCGCGCTTGTACTCCTGCTTGGGATTCTTCTGCGCATAGCCGCGCAGATGGATGCCCTGGCGCAGATGATCCAGCGCCGCAAGGTGGTCGCGCCAGTGATGGTCGAGCGTCTGCAGCATCAAACTGCGCTCGAACTGGCGCATGAGCTCGGTCCCGATGCTCTGCTCGCGCGCCTTCCACGCCTCTTCGCCGAGATCGGCGAGGCGTTCGCGCATCGATTCGTCGGTGAGTTCGGCTTCGTTCTTCACCCACTCGCCGATCGGTACACCCATCTGGTATTCATTGGCGAGCGCCGACTCGAGACCCGCGACATCCCATTGCTCCTCGACCGAGTCGGGCGGAACGTGGCGCTTGACCAGGTCCTCGATCTGGCCCCGGACCATGTTGCGCACGGTTTCGGCGACATCATCTCCTTCGAGCAATTCATTTCTCTGCTGGTAGATCACCCGGCGCTGGTCGTTGGCTACGTCGTCGTACTCGAGCAGCTGTTTGCGAATGTCGAAATTGCGCGCCTCGACCCGGTTCTGGGCCTTGGCGATCGAGCGATTGACGATCGGATGCTCGATCGGCTCGCCGTCGGGCATCTTCAGCTTCTGCATGATGACGCCAAGGCGCTCGCCACCGAAGATGCGCAGCAACGGATCCTCGAGCGACAAATAGAAGCGCGAGGAGCCGGGGTCGCCCTGGCGTCCCGACCGGCCGCGGAGCTGATTGTCGATACGCCGGGACTCGTGCCGCTCGGTCCCGATGATATGCAGCCCGCCCGCCTGCACAACCGCGTCGTGGCGCACCTGCCAATCGGCGCGCAGCCTGGCGATCTCGCGGTCCCTTTCCTCCGGGAGCAGTGACTCGTCGTCGCGAATCTTCAGGATCAGCGGCTCGAGCGTTCCGCCGAGCACGATGTCCGTGCCGCGTCCAGCCATGTTGGTCGCGATGGTGACCGCCTTCGATTTGCCGGCCTGCGCAACGATCTCGGCCTCACGCGCATGCTGCTTCGCATTGAGCACCTCGTGCGGAAGCTTTTCCTTCTCCAGGTATTTCGACAGCAACTCGGAATTCTCGATCGAAGTGGTTCCGACCAGCACCGGCTGCCCACGCGTATGGCAATCGCGCACGTCGGCGATGATGGCATCGATCTTCTCCTGGAAAGTCCGGAACACAAGATCGTTCGCATCCTTGCGCACCATCGGCATGTGCGTCGGCACAACGACCGTTTCGAGGTGATAGATCTGCTGGAACTCGAAGGCCTCGGTGTCTGCCGTGCCCGTCATGCCCGCCAGCTTGACGTACATGCGGAAGTAGTTCTGGAAGGTGATCGACGCAAGCGTCTGGTTCTCGCGCTGGATGGGTACGCCTTCCTTCGCCTCCACCGCCTGATGCAATCCGTCGGACCAGCGCCTGCCGGACATCAGTCGTCCGGTGAATTCGTCGACGATCACCACCTCGCCATCCTGCACCACGTAATGCTGGTCGCGGTGGTAGAGCGAATGCGCCCTCAGCGCCGCATAGAGGTGGTGCATCAGCGAGATGTTCTGCGCGTCGTACAGGCCCGAACCGGCAGGGGTGAGTCCGGCCTGCGCAAGGATTTCCTCCGCATGCTCGTGACCTTCTTCGGACAGCAACACCTGGTGCGCCTTCTCGTCGACCCAGAAATCTCCCGGGCCCTTTTCCTCGGCCTGGCGTTTCAGCTTCGGCGCGATTTCGTTCAGCCGGTAGTACATGTCGATGTTGTCGTCGGCCTGACCGGAAATGATCAGCGGCGTGCGCGCCTCGTCGATCAGGATCGAATCCACCTCGTCGACGATCGCGAAATTCAGGCTGCGCTGCACGCGCTCCGACGGCGCGAACACCATGTTGTCGCGCAGGTAATCAAAGCCGAATTCGTTGTTGGTGCCGTAGGTGATATCCGATGCGTATGCCTGCTGCTTTTCCGGATGCCCCATCTGCGACATGTTGACGCCCACGGTCAGCCCAAGAAAGCGGTAGATCCGGCCCATCCAGTCGGCATCGCGCTGCGCGAGGTAGTCATTGACGGTGACGATGTGCACGCCCTTGCCGGCCAGCGCATTCAGGTAGGCGGGCAGGGTGGCGACCAGCGTCTTGCCTTCGCCGGTACGCATCTCGGCGATCTTGCCGTTGTGCAGCGCCATGCCGCCCAGCAGCTGCACGTCGAAATGGCGCATCGACAGCGCACGCTTTCCCGCCTCGCGCACCACGGCGAAGGCCTCGGGGAGGATGGCATCGAGGGTCTCGCCGTTGGCGACGCGACCCTTGAACTCCTCGGTCTTGCCGCGCAATTCGTCGTCGGAGAGCGCGGCAATGGCTGGCTCGAGGGCGTTGATCTGGCGGACGGTCTGTCCGTACTGCTTGAGAAGTCGCTCGTTGCGACTGCCGAAGATGCGGGTAAGGATGTTGGAGATCATCGCAGGGAGGTTCCACCGAAACGGCAAAAAACAAGGGGTGAGGACCGCCTCACCCCTGTCGTCAGACCGTACCGGATCGTAGTCAGCTCAAGTTCGGCGACTGGAGAAATCGCGCCGGATTCTGGGGGACCCCGTTCAAGCGCACCTCGAAATGCAGGTGTGGGCCGGTCGAGCGCCCCGTCGAACCGACTGTCGCGATCCGTTGCCCGCGCACGACAAGGTCGCCGTCTTTGACCTCCAGCGTCGATGCATGGGCATACCGGGACACGAGGCCGTTGCCATGGTCCACCTCGATCATTTTACCATATTGAGGGTGTCGATCCGCGAAGATCACCTTGCCGCTGGCAGCCGCGACGATCCCCGTGCCTGAATCCGCCTGGAAGTCGATGCCTTCATGCATCGACCGCTGGCCGGAAAACGGGTCGATCCGATAGCCGAAATTCGACGAGTACAAACCGTCAACGATCGGATAGAGGGAGGGAAGGAACTTGCGGTTCGCGGAATCGTGAACCAGCAGTGCCTCCAGGACCGAGAGCTGGTCGGCGCGCGTTCCGATGGATCGGCCAAGGCTGTCCAGCATGTCGGTGAATTCGCGCACCGACAAATTACGCGACGGCAGCGACGACTCCGCTCCGCCGCGGCCCGGCGTGGTTCCCAGTTGAAGCGACTTCATCTCCTGCGGCTTCAGACCCGCGGTATGCGCAAGCCGCTCGCCGAGTCCTTCCAGCCGCAGCATCTGCGCCTGCATCTCGCCCAGGCGCATCGCCATGGCGTTCAGGTGTCCCTGTACCCGCTCCTGCACCCGCGCCGCCTCCTCGCGCTGATCGGCGAGCACGATCGCGGCGAGCCAGGGGTGCTGCACCGCGGCGGCCCACTTCAGCGTGACGAAATTGAAGGTGATGGTAAACAGCAGCAACAACACCAGCAGAAACGTCCCGCCGATCGTCCAATGCCGCCAGTCCAGCGAAACCGCCCGCGCTCTTGCATCAGCGCCAGCGACCAGAATGATATTCAATCGTGTACCCTCCCACCACGAGGCGCGCCCAACCCAAGCGTCTCCGGATTGTGAAACCAACCGCTGCCAAACCGCTTGCCCGCATCCTCGCTGGCGACCCCCAGATCGCCGCGTGGCACGATCGGATGCAGCGCGAAGCCCGACTGAATGTTGCCGTGCGCAGACACGTGCCTCGGGCACTGGCCGAACGCGTACGGGTCAGCGAAGCAAACCCACCGGTGATCCACCTCGCCGCCGCGGCCGGTGCCATCGCCGCGGTCCTGCGCCAGAGAACCCCCGACATCCTCGCCGGACTTCGCCGTGAAGGTTGGGACTTTACTGAATTGCGGGTCAGGGTGCAAGTGAAAGCCGGCCCCGGGCCAGGCTTGATTCCCCCGAAAATTCAGAGAGATAAGGTCAATACCGCGCCGTTGTCGCTACTTGCCGAGAGTTTGCCGGACGGACCGCTGCGGCTGGCAGTTGCCAGGCTCATCCGCCGCTGCGGCTGACAGGCGTTACAGGCCGCATTGCCGATGTTGCCTCAAACGATGATCAGCAGCCGCTCGAACAGGTAAAAGACCAGCACGCCGGACAGCAGGTAGATCGTGTACTTGACGACGTGGACGATGAAGCGCAGGTAACGGCGGTCCTTCTTGAAAACGTAGAGGACCCCGGCCGCTACGATCGCGGCGATGGCAAGAAACAGCAGGAGCCTGACTAGGACCACGGGTGGTCGAGCCGCCGCGCCAACCCGCGCGACGTCAGGCGGGGTTCAGCGTCCAGTCGTGAAACGCGGACGGTACGGTCTTCTCGTCGGCGAAGGTCACGATCTCGAACGATTCCGGGCGCGCAAGCAACGCGCGCACGAGCAGGTTGTTAAGGCCGTGCCCGGACTTGTACGCCGTGTATTGGCCGATCAGCGGATGCCCAAGCAGATACAGATCGCCGATGGCGTCGAGTACCTTGTGCCGGACGAACTCATTGTCGAAGCGCAGACCTTCGCTGTTGAGCACGCCGAAGTCGTCGAGAACCACGGCGTTCTGGAGGCTGCCACCCAGGCCAAGGCCGGCCGCGCGCATGGCTTCCACATCCTGCATGAACCCGAACGTGCGTGCCCGGGCGACTTCCTTGGCATAGGAATGCTTCGCAAAATCGACGATCACGTTGCGATTCTCGGAGCCGAACACCGGGTGCGGAAAGTCGACGGTGAAGTCGAGCCGGTATCCGTCGAACGGCTCGAATCGCGCCAACTTGTCGCCATCGCGGATTTCGACCGGCGCCAGTACGCGCAGGTATCGCTTCAGCGCCGCCTGCTCGACGAGTCCGGCACTTTGCAGCAGGAACACGAACGGTCCCGCGCTACCATCCATGATCGGGAGCTCGGGTCCGGCAACGTCGACATAGATATTGTCGATGCCAAGACCGGCGAGCGCCGACATCAGGTGCTCGACGGTTGAAACACTGGCCTCGCCGGAATCAAGCGTCGACGACAACCGGGTATCGCCGACATTCGCCGCGATAGCCGCAATTCCCGCCGTCCTGGGGAGGTCGGTGCGGAAAAACACGATGCCCGTGTCGGCGGGTGCCGGACGCAGGCCCATTTCCACACGCACACCGGTATGCAGTCCGACCCCGGTGGTCCGGGTCGGGTTCTTGAGCGTGCGCTGCTTGAGCATTGGGAACGGTGTGGAGGCGGAGTTGATTCTTGCGTCGGTTCAACGAGTTAACGTCATATTGTAGCACGCGGAAGCGTCGTAGAAAAGACGGCAGCGGCACGCCGCCCCGGACGGCCAGGCGGGCCGTCCGGGGACTGAAACGCCGTGTCAGTCGGCCTGTTTGCGAAGGAAGGCCGGGACCTCGGAGGCGTCGAACGACGATGACGATCCGGAGACCGGCGCGCTGCGTCCCTTGCGCATCACCGCCGGCTGGTCGAGGCGTTCGTAGTCGATGGTCTCGACCCGCATGCCCATGCCGTCGGTGCCCGTCCGCTGCTCGATCACCGCCGATTCCAGGATCTCGAGCTTGGGCGGTCGCTTGGCGGCCTGGGCGGCGCCGCCAAGGCCGGTGGCAATCATCGTGACGCGCACATCGTCGCCCATGGCCTCGTCGATCACCGTGCCCACGATCACCATCGCGTCCTCGGCCGTGAACTCCTTGATGGTGTTCATGACCTCGTAGTACTCCTTCATCTTGAGACCGGCCGACGCCGTCACGTTGACCAGCACGCCGCGCGCACCCGCCAGGTTCACGTCCTCCAGCAGCGGGCTCTTGACCGCCTGCTCGGCGGCGACGCGGCCGCGCTCCATTCCGCTCGCGGTCGCGGAGCCCATCATCGCCATGCCGACCTCGCCCATCACCGTGCGCACGTCGGCAAAATCGACGTTGACCAGGCCGGGATTATTGATCACCTCGGCGATGCCCGCGACGGCGCCGCGCAGCACGTCGTTGGCGGCGGCGTAGGCTTCGAGCAGGCCGACATCCTCGCCCAGCACCTCGATCAACTTGTCGTTGGGAATGATGATCAGCGAGTCGACTTTCTTGGACAGTTCCTCGATGCCCGCGTGCGCCACCTTTTGCCGCTTGCCCTCAAAGCGGAACGGCCGGGTGACGACGGCCACCGTGAGAATCCCGAGGCTGCGCGCGATGTCGGCGATCACCGGTGCGGCTCCCGTGCCCGTGCCCCCGCCCATGCCGGCGGTGATAAACACCATGTCCGCGCCACTGATCAGTTCGCCGATGCGGTCGCGATCCTCCATGGCAGCATCGCGCCCGATCTCCGGCCGGGCGCCAGCGCCCAGGCCGCGGGTCAACGTCGAACCCAGCTGGAGCTGGGTGCGCGCCGTCGAGCGCCGAAGCGCCTGCGAGTCGGTGTTGGCGCAGATGAACTCGACGCCGCTCAGGCCGCGCTCGATCATGTGCTCCACCGCGTTTCCGCCGCAGCCCCCGACTCCGATTACCTTGATGACTGCTCCGTCCTGCGCTGCCTGGTCGATGATCTCGAACATGTTGTGCTCCTTCTCCTGTCAAATCGTTGCAATGGAAATGCCTGGCCTTGATGTCTGCTGTCTTTTTTTTCGTCGTCGTCTTCGCCTGGAAACGCGGGGCCCCGTCGAACGACGGAACTGCGGTTCGTCGGTGGTTCGTCCGAAATGAGATGTCCGGTTCATATCGTCAAATGACCCTAGAAATTCGCCTTGAACCATTGCCGCATGCGCTCGGCCGCCCCGCCGATTCCGGCCACCTGCGCGCGCGCCGCCTGTCCCCGCAGGAATTGCTCGCGGCCTTCCAGCAACAGTCCAACCGCAGTTGCGTAGCGCGGATTGCGGACAACCTCCGACAGGTCGCCCGCGTACATGGGCGCACCGATGCGCACCGGCATATGGAACACCTCTTCCCCCAGCTCGGTGATGCCGGCGAGCTGTGCAGCGCCACCGGTGATCACCACGCCGGAGGAGATCAGTTCCTCGAATCCGCTGCGCCTGACCTCGGATTGCACGAACTGGAACAGCTCCTCGATGCGCGGCTCGATCACTTCCGCAAGCATCGGCCGCGACAGCTTGCGCGGCGCGCGCTCTCCGACGCCCGGAACCTCGATCACCCCGGTCGGATCGGCAAGCTGGCGCAGCGCGCAGCCATAGCGCACCTTCAGCTCCTCGGCATCCTTGGTCGGCGTGCGCAAGGTCATCGCAATGTCGTTGGTGATCTGGTCCCCGGCGATCGGGATCACCGCCGTGTGCCGGATCGATCCCCCGGCGAAGATGGCGATGTCCGACGTACCGCCGCCGATGTCGATCAGGCATACGCCGAGATCCTTCTCATCGTCGGAGAGCACGGCAATCGACGACGCCAGCGGCTGCAGGATCACGTCGCGCACCTCGAGCCCACAGCGCCGTATGCACTTGGTGACGTTTTCGACGGCGGACGCAGCGCCGGTGACGATGTGCACGTCGACCTCGAGTCGGACTCCGCTCATTCCGAGCGGCTCGCGCACGTCCTCCTGGCCGTCGATCGTGAATCCCTGCGGCACGATGTGCAGGATCTGCTGATCGTTGGGAATCGGGATCGCCTTGGCCGTCTCGACCACGCGATCGATGTCGGCTTGCGTGACTTCCTTATCCTTGATGGCGACCATTCCGTGCGACGTGTAGCAGCGGATGTGGCTTCCGGCGATTCCGGTGTAGACCTCCTTGATCTGGCAGTTGGCCATGACCTCGGCCTCTTCAAGGACGCGCTGGATCGACGCCATCGTGGCTTCGATGTTCACGACGACACCTTTCTTGAGGCCGCGAGACGGCTGCGAACCCAACCCGATCACGTTGAGCGTGCCATCCGGCATGATCTCGGCGACCATCGCCACGATTTTCGACGTCCCGATATCCAGGCCGACGATCAGATTCTTGCTGTCTTTCACCATGCGTTGTCCTCGTCGTTCCCGTCGCTCAGCCCGCCGGCCTGGCGTTCTTTTCACGGAAGGCAGGCACGCGCGCCGCGAAGCCGTTGCGATAGCGCAGGTCGACCGCCTCGACCCGCGTGCCGGCGCGCGCAAGGGGGGCCAGCGTTCTTGCATGCGCCGCGATGAAGCGCGCAAGCCGGGCGTCCGGCTCGTCGCGGCCCAGTTCAAGCGTCAACGGACCCGTGGGGCCGGTCGCGCGCAGGCGCCAGCCGCCGCGCGGAGACATGCGCACCTCCGACAGATCCAGCGCGAGCGCAGCGAGGTCGGCCGACCATGCGCGGTAGCGCGCGTCGACGTCTGCCGCGCGTCCTTCCGGGCCTTCGAACAGCGGCAGCGTCGCGCTCCATTGCGCGCTGAAAACCTCACCGTGGGTATTGATCAGCGCCGAATCGTTCCAGCGCGCAAACGGCACGTGCTCGTCAACGGTCACCTCGAGCCGGTGCGGCCACTGCCTGCGCAGCGAGACGCCGCGAACCCAGGGAACCTGGACCAGCGACTTGCGCGCCCTGGCCATGTCCATGGTGAAAAACGTTCCGGTGAGATCTTCCCGGATCACAGCTTCGAGATAGGCGGCATTGGTGCGCTCGAGTGCGCCGGTAACCACGACCTCGCGCAGCTCGAAGGCGGACTGCCGGATCAGCCAGGCGACACCCGCGCCGGCAAGCGCCAACCCGGCGAAAAACACCAATGTCAGCGCCAATGCATTCATCTGCCGCGCGTCATCCCACATGCGCGCCTCGCAGGATCTCGACACACAAGTCGGCGAATGTAGTACCGGCAGCGCGCGCGGCCATCGGCACCAGGCTGTGCCCAGTCATCCCCGGCGACGTGTTGACCTCGAGGAACGAGAAGCTGCCGTCGGCGCGCAGGATGAGGTCGAGGCGTCCCCATCCGCTGCAGCCGACGATATCGAAGGCCCGCAGCGCGCTGGCGCGGATTTCCTGCTCCTTTGCATCGGAGAGGCCGGCGGGGCAGTGGTACTTCGTCTCGTTGGAGAAGTACTTGGCCTGGTAGTCGTAGTTGCCTTGCGGCGCCTCGATGTGAATCAGCGGCAGCGCTATGCCGGCGACGATCGACGCGGTCAGTTCCTGCCCCGACACGAATTCCTCGACCAGCACGAGCGGGTCGTGCTCCACCGCGAGCCTGCAGGCGATGCCGAGTTCGTCGTGGTCGACCTTTTCGACCTTGGTGATTCCGAGAGTCGAACCTTCGCGCGCGGGCTTCACGATGAGCGGGAGTCCGAGTTCGGCCACCACGCGCATCCAGTCGGTCCGCGCATCGACGACGTGGTAGCGCGGCGTCGGGATGCCGCTCGCGAGCCAGACGAGCTTCGTTCGCCACTTGTCCATCGCCAGCGCCGACGCCATGACGCCGCTGCCGGTGTACGGGATCTGCAGCGTCTCGAGCGCGCCTTGCACGGTGCCGTCCTCGCCGAAGCGGCCGTGCAGCGCGATGAACACGCGCGCGAAATTCTCCCGCTTCAGTTCCCAGAGGTCGCGCTCCGCCGGGTCGAACGGATGGGCATCGATGTCCTTTTCGCGCAACGCGGCGAGGACTGCGTTGCCTGAAAGGAACGAAATCTCGCGCTCAGCCGATGGGCCACCCAGCAATACCGCAACCTTGCCGAATTCGCGCTGCATTCCGGTCATGGCGCCACCTCGCCCACGATCCGGACCTCGGACTCGAGCACGACGCCGGTCTGTTCGCGCACGGTCTCGCGCATGAAACCGATCAAGGCCTCGATATCCGCCGCTCTTGCGCCGCCGCCGGGGTTGACGATGAAGTTGGCGTGCCTGCGCGACACCTGCGCGCCACCGATCGAGTGGCCCTTCAACCCGCAGGCTTCGATCAGACGGGCCGCATGGTCGTCGGGCGGATTGCGAAACACACTGCCCGCATTGGGCAACGACAGCGGCTGGGTGGCGATTCGCCGGGCGAGCAGCTCCTTGATCCTGGCGCGGGCACGCGCCGCATCGCCGGCCGGAAAGCGGAACCACGCCGCCGTGAATATCCCGTCAAGCGCGGAACCGTCCGCGCGGACGACATGGCGGTAACCGATCTGGTAGTCGGTCGGTGTACGCACGACAAAATTGCCGTCGCGACCGAGCACTTCGACGCGCGCAACATGGTGCCAGGTCTCGCCGCCGTAGCAACCGGCGTTCATGGCAAGCGCGCCGCCAACGGTTCCCGGCACGCCGGCGAGAAATTCCGCTTCCGCGCAATCGTGGTTCGCAGCGAACCTGGCGAGCTTGGGACTGGCCACGCCGGCGTCGGCCAGGATCAGTCCGTCGGCGACCGCCAGTGCCGCGCCTGGGTTATGCATAATCACGACCGTTCCGCGCACACCGCCATCGCGGACTAGCGTGTTGCTGCCCAGTCCGAGCACCAGCAACGTTTCGTCCACCGGGAGCTGGCGCAGGAATTGGGCTAGATCGTCGCGATCGGCCGGCCGGTAGAGCCTGTCCGCGCACCCGCCGGCGCGCCAGCTGGTGTATCGCGCCAGCGGCGCATTCTGCGCAAGCACGCCGCGCAGGCTGGTGAAGTGGGCGGGCTCGTGCATCATCATCGGGTCAGTTGCGTCGCAATCGTGCCGATCGAACCGGCACCCATGGTGAGCACCACATCACCGTCCTGGACAATCGTGCGGATGACACCCGTGACTTCGGCAATGTCGTCGACGAATACTGGCTCGACCTTGCCGGCCACGCGGAGCGCACGGGCAAGCGCACGTCCGTCGGCGGCGACGATCGGCGCCTCGCCCGCGGGGTAGACGTCGGCCAACACGACGGCGTCTGCGGTGGATAGCACCCTGACGAAGTCCTCGAAGAGGTCGCGCGTACGCGAATAGCGATGCGGCTGGAACACGAGCACGATTCGCCGCCCGGGAAAACTGGCGCGCGCGGCATCGAGGGTCGCCTCCATCTCGGCCGGATGGTGGCCGTAGTCGTCGATGAGCACGTAGGTCCCGCCATCCGCCAGCGTGACGTCGGGATGACGCTGGAATCGCCGCGCCACACCGCGAAACTCCGCAAGCGCCCTGGCGATCGCCGCGTCGTCGACACCGGCCTCGCGGCCGATAGCCACCGCGGCCAGCGCATTGCGCACGTTATGCAATCCCGGTATCGCCAGCTCCACGGACAGATCGGGCGAGCCCTTGGCCCTTGCGACGAAGCGCATGCGTCCACCCACGTTGACGACTTCGGTCGCGCGCAGATCGGCACCTTCGTCCAGGCCGTAGGTCACCAGCGTCTTGGTGACGGTGGGGATGATCGAGCGCACGTTCGGGTCGTCGGCGCAGACCACCGCCACCCCGTAGAAAGGCAGTCGCTGCAGGAAATCGACGAAAGCTCGGGTGAGGCGCGCGAAGTCGTGCCCATAGGTCTCGAGGTGGTCGGCGTCGATGTTCGTGACTACCGCGAGCTCCGGCGTCAGGTACAGGAACGAGGCATCCGACTCGTCGGCCTCGGCGACCAGGAACTCGCCGGTTCCCAGTCGCGCATTCGAGTCCGCGGAAAGCAGCCGGCCGCCGATCACGAACGTGGGGTCCAGTCCACCCTCGGCGAGCACCGATGCGATGAGACTCGTCGTCGTGGTCTTGCCGTGGGTCCCGGCCACCGCGATGCCCTTGGTGAGGCGCATCAGTTCGGCGAGCATCAACGCCCGGGGCACGACCGGAATGCCACGCTCGCGCGCCGCGATCACCTCGGGGTTGTCCACCGCCACAGCGGTAGAAACCACCACCACGTCGGCCTGCGCGATGTTGGCGCTTGCGTGTCCGATGGCCACCACGACGCCGAGTTTCGCCAGTCGGCGCGTGGGGGCACTCTCGGCCAGGTCCGACCCCGACACCGTGTAGCCCTGTGTCACCAGCACCTCGGCGATGCCGCTCATCCCGGAGCCGCCGATGCCGACGAAATGGACGCGCTTGACCTTGTGCTTCATCGGCGTTCGCCCAGTTCGATGCAGACATCGGCCACGCGCGCGACTGCATCGGCCTTGCGCAACGACCTGGCAGCGCGAGCCATGTCGAGCAGCCGTTCGCGCGTAGCGCCGCGCAGCCAGTCGGCCAGTGCTTCCGGCGAGAGATTGCGCTCGAGAATCATCACCGCCGCGTCGCGGCCGGCGAGCTGCTGCGCGTTGTCGACCTGGTGGTCGTCGGCCGCATACGGGTAGGGCACCAGCACGCTGGCAACGCCAGCCGCCGCGAGTTCGGCGACCGTCGTCGCGCCGGCTCGGGCGATCACCACGTCGGCCCGCGCATAGTGCCGGCCCATGTCATCGATGAAGGGCACGCAGTTCGCCTCGACGGCGCAGTCTGCGTAGGCTGCGCGCAGCGCATCGATATGTTTTTCGCCGGACTGGTGCGTCACGTTTGGGCGCATTTCCGGCTCGAGCAACGCCAGCGCGCGCGGCACGCACTCGTTCAGTGCCAGCGCGCCCAGGCTGCCACCGACGACGAGGATCGACAACGGCCCGGTGCGGCCGGCAAAGCGCTCTTCCGGCGCAGGTACGGCAACGATGTCCGCGCGCACCGGATTGCCGATCCAGGTCACCCGCTTGTCCCGCCCCTCGCCGAGCACACCCGGAAACCCGGTCAGCACGCGGTCGGCGCCATGGCGCAGGATCCGATTGGCGAGCCCGGGCTTCGCATCGAGGTTGTGCACGACGAACGGCGTGTTGCGCGCAACCGCCATCAGCGCGCCGGGAAACGAGGCGAATCCGCCAAAACCGATCACCACGCTGGGACGCCGGCGGGCAAGCACGCGCCAGGCCTGCACGCAGGCCGAGAGAATTGCGAATGGACCGAAGAGCAGCCGGGCCAGTCCCTTGCCGCGCACGCTGCGAAAGGTGATGCCCTCGAAGTCGACACCATGCCGGGGCACCAACCTCGCTTCCATGCCGTCGCGCGTGCCAAGCCAGCAAACGCCCCAGCCTCGTCCGGCGAGTTCCGTGGCGACGGCAAGGCCCGGGAAGATATGCCCGCCGGTGCCGCCGGTGGTGATCATCACGGTGCCGGTCATGGCCGGTAGCCCCGCAGCAGCAGGCGATTCTCGTAATCGATGCGCAGCAGAATGGCCAGCGCCACGCAGTTGGCGACGATGCCACTGCCGCCGAAGGACATCAGCGGCAGCGTCAATCCCTTGGTCGGGAGCACGCCCATGTTGACGCCGATGTTGATGAACGCCTGCACGCCGATCCACACGCCGATCCCCTGCGCGACCAGCGCGGCAAACGGGCGCTCGAGGTGCGCCGCCTGCCGGCCGATAGCGTAGGAGCGCGCAAGCAGCCACATGAACAGTGCGATCACCACGATCACCCCGAGAAACCCGAGCTCCTCGGCCACTACGGCGAGCAGGAAGTCGGTGTGCGCCTCCGGCAGGAACAGCAGCTTCTCGACACTGGCCCCGAGTCCCACGCCGAACCACTCGCCGCGCCCGAAGGCAATCAGCGAATGCGACAGCTGGTAGCCCTTGCCCAACGGATCCGACCAGGGGTCGAGGAACGCCGTCAGGCGCTGCAAACGGTACGGTGCAGCGACCAGAATGGCGGCAAGCGCGAAAGGCAGCAGCACGGCGAGTCCGGCAAACAGTCTCCAGTCGAGCCCGCCCAGGAACAGGATGCCGAAGGCGATAGCGACGATGACCACGAACGCGCCGAAATCCGGCTCGAGCAGCAGCAACCCGCCGATCACGACCATGACGGCGAACAGCGGCAGAAAGCCACGAAGCACCGTCTGTTTCAGCGGTTGCTCGGCGTGCAGGAAGGCGGCGCGGCGCACCGCGTAACTCGCCGCATACAGCACGACCGCAAACTTCATGAATTCCGACGGCTGCACGTTGACCACGGCAAGCGACAACCAGCGCCGGGAACCGTTGACCGACTTGCCGATTCCCGGAACCAGCACCAGCACCAGCAGCAGCGCGCCGACGAGGAACAGCCAGGGCGCGAGGCGCTCGAGCGCACGCACCGGAACCTGGAAGGCAACGGCGGCCGCAGCCAGTCCGACTGCGACAAAGGCGCCGTGCCGGACGAGAAAATACCAGGCACGCTGGCCGGTGTGCGTCGAGATCTCGGCCATCGCGATGGACGACGAGTACACCATCACCAGGCCGATGGCGAGCAACAGCAGCGTGGTCCAGGCAAGCGACGCATCGTAGGGCGCCATCGCCCGCGCCGCCCGGCCGGTGTCCGGCGAGTTGCCGACCCATCGCCGGGCCGCCGGTCCGGTCGCCGACAGTGCAAGTTGCCTACGCAAGGTCCAGCTCCCGCGCGAGCCGTGCATCGACCAGCGCCTTGAAGCGCTCGCCACGCTCCACGTAATCACGGAACTGGTCCAGGCTGGCGCATGCCGGCGACAACAGGATCGCGTCGCCCGGTTCGGCGAGTTCAAAGGCCCGCTCGACCGCTTTTTCCAGCGTCCCGGTCATCTCGACCCGCGCTGGAGTGCCTTCAAGCGCACGCGCAATTTTTTCCGCATCGCGTCCGATCAGCAGTACGGCACGACAATCGGCATCCACGGACGACTTGAGCGGACCGAAGTCCTGGCCCTTGCCTTCACCTCCGGCGATCAGCACGACGGGGCGCTCGACGCCGTCGAGTGCCGCATGCGTCGCCACCACTGTCGTGGCCTTCGAATCGTCGATGAACACGCAGCGGCCCGATTCGGCGACCTTCTGCATCCGGTGCGGCAGACCCTGGAAAGACTTCAGCGCATCAAGCACGTCGCGGTCGACTCGCGCGACGGTAGACGTCAGCGCCATCGCCGCCAGCGCGTTGAGCGCGTTGTGCCGGCCGACCAGTGCCAGCGACGTCGTGGGTAACAACAGTCCGCCGCCATGGGCAAGCCAGGTCTCGCCGTCGAAACGCACCAGCCCCCATTCGCCCTGGCCGACCGGCACGGCAGCACCGAACGACTCGACGGTGCGGCCGGCGATGCACATGCCGGCGGAACGCGGGTCGTCGCGGTTGACGACCTGCACGCCGCCATTGGCGAAGATGCGCGCCTTCGCCTTCGAATACGCGTCGAAATCGGGGTAGCGGTCAAGATGGTTTTCGGTGACGTTGAGGACCGCCGCGGCGGTCGGCGCCAGAGAATTCGTCGTCTCGAGCTGGAAACTCGACAGTTCAAGTACGAACACGTCGGGCCATTGGTCGGCGGGAGCGCCGCAGCCGGCGTCGGGCAATGCGTCGAGCGCCGCCGCACCGATGTTTCCGGCGACGACGACATCGAGTCCGGCGGCACGGCACAACGTGCCGGTGAGCGCGGTGACGGTCGTCTTGCCATTGGAGCCGGTGATCGCAAGCACCTTCTGCCCCGGCGGCAGGGCTCGGGCAAACAATTCGATGTCGCCGACGAGTTCCGCGCCAGCCGCGACCGCCGCCACAATCGCAGGCTGATCCTTCGGCACGCCCGGACTGATCGCGATCAGGTCGACGCCCGCGAACGTGGCGTCGGTCACAGGTCCAGGAACGAGCTTCACGCCGGGAAGCTGCTCGATCAGCCTCGCCGCGTTCGGGGGATCGGCCCGCGTGTCGGCCACGCGTACCGTCGCCCCCTCGCGCGCCAGGTAACGCGCAAGCGACAGTCCGGTCATTCCCAGACCCAGCACGACGGCGTTGCGATGCGCGAGCGTCATGGTCAGCGCAGCTTCAACGTGGAAAGTCCGAAGAGGACGAGCAGCATGGTGATGATCCAGAAGCGGACGACGACCTGGTTTTCCTTCCAGCCCTTGAGTTCGAAGTGATGATGAATCGGCGCCATCCGGAACACGCGCTTGCCGCGCGTCTTGAACGAGATCACCTGGATCATCACCGACAGCGTCTCGACCACGAACACGCCGCCCATGATGAAGAGCACGATCTCCTGCCGGGCAATCACCGCGATCGTGCCTAGCGAGGCGCCAAGCGCCAGCGCACCCACGTCCCCCATGAACACGTCGGCCGGGTAGGCGTTGAACCACAGGAAGCCCAGGCCGGCACCGGCGATCGCCCCGCAGATGACGATCAGCTCGCCTGCGCCGGGAATATGCGGAAAGCCCAGGTAGCGCGCGAAGATTGCGTTGCCGACGACGTAGGCGAAGATGCCCAGCGCGCCGCCCACCATGACGGTCGGCATGATCGCCAGTCCGTCGAGGCCGTCAGTCAGGTTGACCGCATTGCTGGTGCCGACGATGACGAAGTAGGTCAGCGCGATGAATCCCCAGACGCCCAGCGGATAGGACACCGACTTGAAGAATGGAACGATGAGGTCCGTCCTTGGCGACAGGGCGACATTGAAGCCAGACTGGATCCAGTTGGCGATCAACTGCACCAGCTTGGCGTTGTCCGGCGCGGAGATCGCAAACGCGAGGAAGATCGCGGCAACCAGACCGATCGCCGACTGCAACATGAACTTGGCTCGCGCCGACAGACCCTTGGGATTGCGGTAGACGACCTTGCGCCAGTCGTCGACCCAACCGACCGCGCCGAAGCCGAGCGTGACCAGCAGCACCACCCAGACGAACCGGTTTGCGAGATTGGCCCAGAGCAAGGTGGTGACGACAATCGAAACCAGGATCAACGCGCCGCCCATCGTCGGTGTGCCGGCCTTGGCGAGGTGCGTCTGCGGACCATCGTCACGGATCGACTGTCCGATCTTCATCCGGGTCAGCCAGGCGATCATCCTCGGTCCGATGACAAAGGAGATCACCAGCGCGGTCATGGTCGCCAGCACCGCGCGCAGCGTGATGTAGCCGAACACATTGAACGCCCGCACGTACTGCTCCAGCCACTCGAACAGCAGCGGCAGCATCAGCGCGCTCCTCCGCCGGACGCGCCGCCCAAGGCAGCGACGACGCGTTCCATGCGCATGAAGCGCGAGCCCTTGACCAGCACCGCCACGTCGGCGTGCACTTCACTGCGAAGCGCTTCGGCAAGCGCGTCGACCGTCGGCAGGTGTTCGCCACCCAACCCGAATGCGGTGACGGCTTCCCTGGCGAGATCCCCGGTCGCATACAGGCGCTCGATGCCGCGCTCGTGCGCGTAAGCACCGATCTCGCGATGGAAGGCGGGACCTTCGGCGCCGACCTCGCCCATGTCACCCATCACCAGCCAGCGCGCGCCGGGAGTGTCCGCCAGAACGTCGATCGCCGCCCGCATCGAATCCGGATTCGCGTTGTAACTGTCATCGAGCAAGAGTGCCCCCGAGACCGCACGCGTCAACGCAAGGCGCCCCGCGGTCGGACGAAAACTGGCCAGGCCGGAAACGACCGCATCAAGCGTCACCCCGGCTTCGAGCGCCGCCACGACCGCGGCAAGCGCATTGCGCGCCATGTGCCGGCCGGGCACGGCGATGCGCGCGTTGGCCCTTCCCTCCGGCGTCATCAGCTCGAGCGCGACCTCCGTCGCCGCGAACGTGCACCGCGCGGTGACGTCGGCGCCACTGTCCAGACCGAAGGTCACGACGCGCGCGCCCGTCTGCGCCGCTGCCGCGCGCCACACACCGGCATGCGGGTCGTCGGCGTTGACCACCGCGCAGCCTCCCACCCGCAGCGCGGCGACGGCATCGGCGTGCTCGGCCGCGACCTCCGCCACACCGGCCATGAATTCCTGATGCTCGCGCTGGGCGTTGTTCACCAGCACGATCGTCGGTCGTGCCATCGCCGCCAGCGCGCGGGTTTCGCCACGATGGTTCATGCCGATCTCGACGACCGCAGCTCGGTGTGATTCGCGCAGCGCCAGCAGCGTCAGTGGCAGGCCGATGGCATTGTTGAGATTCCCCACCGTGGCCAGCACATGGTCGGACCCGAAATGCGCGCGCAGGATGGCCGCCAGCATTTCCTTGACCGTCGTCTTGCCGTTGCTGCCGACGACCACGGCCAGCGGCAGCACGAACCGGGCGCGCCAGAACGCCGCAAGCGCGCCAAGCGCGGCCAGCGGATCGGCTACCGACAACAGGTTGCCGGAAAGTCCTGCCGCACGTTCCTCGGCGACCATGGCCGCAACCGCACCGTGACCGAATGCGCCGGCGACGAAATCGTGGCCGTCGAAACGCTCGCCCTTCAACGCCACGAAAAGATCGCCGGCGCGCAACGCGCGGCTGTCCGTCGTGACGCGCTCGAATCGTGCATTCGTCCCGATCATGCGACCGGCGACCGCACCCGCCGCGGTGGCGGTGTCCATCATCCGCGACCCCACGCGGCAAGCGCGCGCGTGGCCTCGGCCACGTCCGAAAACGGCAGCCGCACGCCGCCTCGTTCCTGATACGTCTCATGCCCCTTGCCGGCAACCAGCACGATGTCGCCGAAATGCGCCGACGCCACAGCGGCGTCGATCGCCGCGCGCCGGTCGACCTCGATATTCCAGCGGCGGTGATCGGTCGTCCGGATGCCTTCGGCGATCGCTGCGGCGATCACGCCGGGGTCCTCGGAGCGTGGATTGTCGCTGGTGACGATCACCCGGTCGGCAAGTCGGGCGGCGACGGCGCCCATCTGCGGGCGTTTGCCCGCGTCGCGATCGCCTCCGCAGCCGAAAACGCAGACCAGGTCGCCGCCTTCCACTACCGCGGGACGCAACGCGATCAAGGCCTGCTCGAGCGCATCGGGCGTGTGCGCGTAGTCGACCACCACCAGCGGCTTGCCGTCACCGCCGATGCGCTGCATGCGCCCGGCCGGCGGAGCGACGCGTTCGAGCGCGGCGATCGCCTGGTCGAGGGGCACCTCGCCCGCCAACAGTACGCCGAGCACGCCGAGCAGATTGTGCGCATTGAATGCGCCGACGACGGCGGTTCGCAATGTGGCGGCTCCCCACGGCGTCGAGACTTGGAGCTCGATGCCGCGGCTGTCCATCACGATGCCGGTCGCAACGATATCGGCTGCCGTGAAGCCATAGGTGATCAATCGCGCGCCGCGCGCGCGTGCCGTTTCGATGAGACTGCGCCCGAAGGCATCATCGGCGTTGATCACCGCGGTATGCAGCCCCGGCCAGGCCAGCAGTTTCGACTTTGCCGCGCCGTAGGCCGCCATCGTCCCGTGGTAGTCCAGATGATCACGGGTGAGGTTGGTGAACAGGGCAACGTCGAAATTCACGCCGTTGGCGCGGCCCTGGTCAAGGCCGTGCGAAGACACCTCCATCGCCACGGCCTGTGCACCGGCAGCGCGAAATTGTGCCAGCAGTTCGTGCAGCACGGCGACATCCGGAGTCGTGTGCGTCGCCGGCGC
The DNA here is from genome assembly GCA_963712105.1 of uncultured beta proteobacterium. Lineage (GTDB taxonomy): Bacteria > Pseudomonadota > Gammaproteobacteria > Burkholderiales > Casimicrobiaceae > VBCG01. The sequence goes on along the minus strand of CAVQGR010000013.1, from coordinate 27,656 downwards.
CAGCGCCCCAACCAGGCCATTGCCCAGCGTGCCGAGCACACCTGCACGGCGTCCGCAGAGTTCGAGCGCATGCGCGATCCATTGCGTGCACGAGGTTTTGCCGTTGGTGCCGGTGACGCCGGCGATCCACAATGCCTGCGATGGACTGCCGTAGATGAAATCGGCGATCGCCCCCAGATGCTGCTGCAACCCTTCCAGTGGCAGATTGGGGGTCTGCCATTGCGGGTTCCACTGGAATCCCCGTGCCTCCCACAATACGGCGTCGGTGCCGCGGGCAATGGCCTCCGGCACGAAATTGCGACCGTCCGCATTCAGCCCCGGGTAGGCGGCGAACGCGACACCGGGTTCCACCCGCCGGCTGTCGGTCGTGATCCGCCGCGGCAGGACGCCAAGCCGCGCAAGCATCGCGGGCACGTCGATGGCAGTGGCCAATGCAGCGGGCATCGCGTCAGGTTTCCTCGCGGATTTCGCCGCCGTCGACCGGCAGGATCACGTTGCCGACCGGCGCATCGGTCGGCTCGCCCAGCGCGCGCAACGCGGCACCCATGACATCGGCGAACACCGGCGCGGCGACCTGGCCCCCGTAGTGCTGGCCCGCCGAAGGTTCGTCGATCATCACTGCAATGATCAGACGCGGGCGCGAGACCGGCGCAAAGCCGACGAAGGACGACACGTACTTGTTGGTGTAGCCACGTCCCTCGAGCTTGTGCGAGGTCCCGGTCTTGCCGGCCACGCGATAGCCGGCGACCTGTGCCTTGGGTGCGGTGCCACCCGGCTGCACGGCCAGTTCCAGCATCCGGCGCATGGCGATCGCGGTTTCCGGCCGCAGCACGGCGCGCCCGGAAACATTGCTGTCGGTCTTGAACAGCGTCGCGGGCACCACCTCGCCATCGCTGGAAAACATCGTGTAGGCACGCGCCAGTTGCACGAGGTTCACCGATATTCCATGGCCGTAGGACATGGTCGCCTGTTCGATCGGCTTCCACGACCTGGCGGGACGCAGGCGCCCGGCCACCTCGCCCGGATACCCGGTATTCGGCGGCGTGCCGAAGCCGGCCTCGGTAAACATCGCCCAAAGCGTCTCCGGCGGCAGCGACAGCGCGATCTTCGCGGCGCCGACGTTGGAGGATTTCTGGATCACCTGCTCCACGGTCAGCGCGTTTTCCCGATGCGCGTCGTGGATCGTGTGCGCGCCGATGGTCAGCGTGCCCGGCGAGGTCTGGATCACCGTCTCCGGCCGCACCTTTCCCGCCTCCAGCGCCGCGGCGATGGTGAAGGGCTTGAGCGTCGATCCCGGCTCGAACACATCGGTCAACGCGCGATTGCGCATGCGCTCACGCGCCACCTTGTCGCGCCGGTTGGGGTTGTAGGTGGGCAGGTTGGCCAGCGCCAGGATCTCTCCGGTCCTGGCGTCGAGGATGACGAGTCCGCCGGCCTTGGCCTTGTGATTTTCGACCGCCGCCTTGAGTTCCCTGAAGGCGACATATTGCAGCCGAGTGTCGAGCGCCAGCGCGAGGTCGCGTCCTGCCTGCGGCGGTCGAATCGAAGCGACATCCTCGACCGCTTCGTTGCGGCGATTGATGATGACGCGGCGACTGCCCGGCACTCCCGCCAGCCATGACTGCTGCGCGAGTTCGATGCCCTCCTGGCCCACGTCGCGGTCGCCGGTGAAGCCGACCACGTGCGCAGTCACCTCGCCGCCCGGATAGTAGCGTCGGTATTCGTTCTGATCGTGCAGACCGACAATGCGCAGGTCCATCGCCCGCTGCGCGATCTCCGGCGGAAGCTGCTTGGCTACAAATGCGAAGTCTTCGTTCGCCTGAAGCCTGGCCACGATCCTCGCGGGCGTCGTGTCGAGGATCCGCGCGAGTTCGGCCATTTGTTCGCGAGTCGCGCTGAACTTGTCCGGAAACGCCCACAACGTCTTCACCGGAGTGGACAGGGCCAGTGCCTCGCCGAAACGGTCGACGATGCGACCGCGGTGCGCGGGCAATTCCAGTTCGCGCGAATGGCGCGCACTGCCCTGGCCCTGCAGGAATTCGTTGTCGATCCACTGCAGATACACCGAGCGCCCGACGAGCCCGGTGAACAGCAGCGCGAAGAGGCCGAACACGAACGGCGCGCGAAATCTCGGCAGGCTCAGCACATGGTCTGCCGGAGGTTGCGCCGGGCGCAGCTTGCGGGCGCGCGCCGCGCCGGGGGTGGAAGACGGTGCGCGCTTCATCGTGCCGCCTCCGGCTTCGCGGGCATCACCACGATCTCGGTGCGCGTCGATGTCGGAAGCTGCAGGCGCAGTTGCTCGCGCGCGACTTTCTCGACCCGCGTCGGCATGCCCCACGTCGCCTGCTCGAGTTGGAGCTGTCCGTATTCCGTTTCATAGGCGCGGGCCTGCGCCTGCGCCCGTTCGAGTTCGACGTACAGGCGCCGGGCCTGGTGGCGCGAGGTGACCAGGGAAACCGCACAGGCGATCAGCACGCCGAGCAACAGGAGATTGACCCGGGTCACGCCGCGACGTCCTCGACATAGCCCCGCGGCCAGCCGGCCGGCAGCGGATGCCCGGTGCGCAATGCCACGCGCAGCACCGCGCTGCGCGCGCGCGGGTTGTTCGCCACTTCAACGGCTCCCGGCTTGATGGCGCGTCCAACCAGTTCAAGCGGCGCACCGGGAAGATCCGCAGTGCGAATCGCCAGCCTGGCGCTGTCGGGATTGCCGGCAAATGGCTGCGTCGCCTTCGCGAAAAAGCGCTTGACGATGCGATCCTCGAGCGAATGGAAGGCGATCACCGCCAGGCGCCCGGATGGACGCAATAGCGGGACGATGCGCGGAAGGGCGGCATGCAACTCGGACAACTCCCGGTTCAGGAAAATCCGAAGGGCCTGGAAGGTCCGCGTGGCCGGATCCTGACCCCAATCACCCCGCGTCCGCGCGCCGATGGCTTTGGCCACGACATCCGCGAGTTCGCGCGTGCGGACGAGAGGACCGACCCCGCGCGCCGCCGCAATTGCACCTGCAATCGATTGAGCAAACCGTTCTTCACCATAGGTGCGGATGACCTCCGTCAGTTCGCGCACCGAGGCGCGGGCAAGGAACTCGGCGGCCGATTCGCCGCGCGACGGGTCCATCCGCATGTCGAGCGGACCGTCGTGGCGAAAGGAAAAACCGCGAGTTGCATCGTCGATCTGCGGCGATGAAATGCCGAGATCGAGCAGGACCCCGTCGACCACGCCGACCTCGAGTTCGGCGAGGACATCCGGCAATTCGGAAAACCATGCCCGCCGGAACAAGAGCCGGGGTTCGGTCGCCGCAAGCGCCAGCGCCGAACGCTCGGCCGCCGGATCGCGATCGAGCGCAATGACGCATCCGCTGTCGCCGACCCTGGCAAGCACTGCCCGCGCATGTCCACCGCGGCCGAAGGTGGCGTCGACGTAGATGCCGCCGGGCCTGACCGCCAGCGCCGCCACGGCTTCTTCGAGCAGGACGGGGACATGGACACCATCGGGCATCAGAGCGTGAAGCCGTCGAGTTCGGGTGGCAGGCCACCCTCGGGGAAGGCGATCGCCTGTGAGGTCTGCGCCTGCCATTGCGCCTCATCCCACAGTTCGAACTTGCGACCCTGCCCGACCAGCACCGCGCGCCTGTCGAGGCTGGCGTAGCGACGCAGCGCCGGCGGAACGAGAATGCGTCCCGCCGCGTCGATTTCCACGTCGTCCGCATAGCCGACGATCAGTCGTTGCAGACTGCGGATTTTTTCGTTGAACGACGACAGTGCCATCAGGCGGGACTGGATCGGTGCCCAGGCTGCCATCGGGTAGAGGAGCAGGCAGCGCGACGGATCGGCGGTGAGCACCACGCGGGGAGCGCCGGCCGGAGCCAGCGCATCGCGGTAGCGCGAGGGCACGGCCAGCCGACCCTTGGCGTCGAGCGCGAGTTCGGTCACACCGCGAAATTCGGCCGGAGCAGACGCGACAACCGCCTCTGTGCCTGCCGAACCTGCCGCGTTGTCCGTCTGTGCCGCCACGCCGCTGCCCTCCTTGTCGCCAGATCCGGCGGGGCTTCCGGCGGAATCGAGAACCGCCCTCGATTTCCGCTTGACCCCACTTTGACCCACTTTTTACCACTTCGGCGAACTATACGCGGGGTGTTTCGCAGTGGTCAATCGTTTTCCGTTTTCCGAACAATGACTTAGCGTCGAAAGTACAACAAATCTCTTTTCATTGAAAAAATATGGACTTAGACGTGTTATCGGAAGTGTTTTGGTAAGAATTCCCCAGCGAAAGCCACTTTGTCGAACGAACGTTCTAATTCGACGCCGATCCAGACGCTTCAACAGCAAATATCGGCGGCAAAGGGCCACTAGCGGGATGGTTCCCGTCGGAGGGCAACGTTGATGCCGGCGGCATGAGCGCGACGCGTGGTCCATCCACTGCGTTCGACGCCTGCGCCCGCCTTCGGCACCCTCCGTATCGGACATCGGCGGCTGATTCCGTTGTTCGTACGCATCAATCACGGCCCCGAACCGCGATTCAGCCCGGATTTGGGTGCCTCGGCCCTTGTCATAGTCGGGCTCCCGGTGAAGAATCACACAGGGAACCAATTCGCCAGCGAGGTCTTCCGGACGACTCCGGCACTGGGACTGACCTTCCAGCATCGATTCCGATGGCCCGCTTGAGCGACGGAGACTCCGATGCCCAGCCTTGACCGCAGTGCCCTGATTCGCGTTGCCACGGCGTGCGCCGGCGCATTTTTTCTGTCGGGATGCGCGACGCGCTTCGACGCGCAGGGGAACTCGATCTACGTCTGGCAGTTCGGCCAGGACACATCGACCGCTGTGGACTATTCGAATCCCCGCCTGCCCATCCTGCCACGGGGGAAGACAGTGGATCCGTTGTGGACGCCCCCGCCGGCGTCGGAACCGCGCGACATGTCGGAGTGGGCCCAATTGACACCGCTGTCGCCGACGGCAACCGGTGCAGTGGGCGATAATGGCCTCTGTGCCATCGCCTGCGACCCTGCTGCGTCCGGTGCTGTCGTGGTTGCTCGCGCTGACGTTCGCAGCAGCATCCACGTTTCCGCCGCCCGCTAGCGCTCAAACCACTACGCCCCCATCCGCGGGCGCGGACGCGCCTTCGCGCGCGGACGACCCGGTCGTCTACAAGGTCGACGTCGTCGCCTCCGAGGCGATCGACGCAGCAATCCGGAGCAGTGTCGACCTCGTCCGCTGGCAGGAATTCGCGGACATGACTGTCGATCTGTTCGAGCGGCTGCGTGCCGCCGCACCGGCGCAGGTGCGCGAAGCCGCCTCAACGCAGGGTTTTTTTTCCGCCGATGTCGACATCACGGTCGACCGTACAACCTCGCCCTGGAAGGTCAGGATTACCGTCGCACCCGGCGAACCGACACGCATCGCCGCGTTACGCATCGACGTCCAGGGCGACGCACGATCATTGCCCGAGGGCGCAGCCGCGATCGCGCGAATCGAGTCGCAGTGGGGACTGCCGGTCGGTGCCGTTTTTGTCCAGTCCGCCTGGACGACGGCCAAGCAGAGGGCCGTCGCGACGCTCGCGGCGAGTCCGTTCGTCGCGGCCAAACTCACGGCGAGCGAAGCGCTGATCGACCCGGAGAAGCGCGAGGCCACGCTTACGCTGACCATTGCCAGCGGCCCGCCGTTTCACATCGGCGCGATCACCGTGACTGGGCTCAACCGGTACCAACCCGAACTGGTCGAAGCCTATTCGCCGCTGACCGGTGGTGAGCTCTACAGCGACAGCGTGGTCGATCACTGGATCCGTCGCCTGCTCGCTTCCGGGTACTTCGCCAGCGTGCAGGCGACGATCGACCAGGATCCGCAGTCGGCGCCGAGCGCACCGATGACGCTGTCGGTCATCGAGTCGCCATCGCGCCGCCTCGAATTCGGCGCCGGCTTTTCCACCGATACCCAGTACCGGGTCAGCGCGTCGTGGAGCGACCGCAATGTTGCCGATCGCGCGCTGCAGTTCTACGCCGACCTGCGCATCGAGAGCAAACTGCAGCAGGCCGACATCCGTTTCGTCCCGGCCCCGATCAGCCGCGGCTGGATCGATACCTATGGCGCCGGCGCGCTGCGCACCGACATCAAGAATCTGGTGACCCGCACTGCCTATGTGACGGCGCGCCGCCAGTCACTCAACGAGCGGCGCACACCGGCTTTCGGCATCGGCTTCTACGATGACGAACAGGCGCCTCAGGGCGCGCCCACGACATCGTCGCACGCGCTTTACGTCGACGGCGAATACACGTGGCGAAACGTCGACAATCTCCTGCTTCCCGAGCACGGCTTCATGGTCAACGCCAAGCTCGGCGCTGGCATACCCGGCGCGTCGACCGAGACCTTCGGCCGGGTCATCGGCCGCGCGGTCGGGTGGTGGCCGCTGTCCGAATCGAATCGGCTCTCCGGCCGCATCGACGTTGGCGCGGTCATCGCGGATTCGCGCGTTGGCGTTCCCTCGGTGTTCCTGTTCCGTACCGGCGGCGATACCACGGTACGCGGCTATGCGTTCGAGAGCCTCGGCGTGCAAGAGGGCGATGCAGTTGTCGGCGGCCGCTATCTTGGTGTGGCCAGCGTCGAGGCCACGCACTGGGTGACCGAGGCCTGGGGCGTGGCGGCCTTCTTCGACGCCGGCAACGCGACCGATTCGCTGTCGGATTTCCGACCGGTGTACGGCTATGGGGTCGGCGGCAGGGTCCGTACGCCCGTCGGACCATTTCGCCTCGACGTGGCCTATGGCCAGGAAACCGGCAAGGTGCGCATTCATTTTTCCGTCGGCCTGACTTTCTGATGTCCACCACCGACCAATCCGCCGCCGCCGCCCCCGCCTCGACCGGCACGTCCGGCCCGTCAGGCGCGGACTCACTGCGCCGCCGCCGCTGGCCCCTGGCGTTGTTCACACTGTTCGTGCTGCTGGTGGGACTTGTGGTGGCTGGATACACGTTCCTCGGCTCGCAGGCGGCGCTCGACTATGTGCTGCGACGTGCGGTTACCGAGAGCCAGGGCCAGCTATCGATCGATGGCGCCCAGGGCTCGCTACTGTCTACGGTGCAGGTTGCCAGGATCCAATGGCGCGGCGACGATATGGACGTCGAGGCCGAGGGGGTCGCCCTCACCTGGAGTCCTACGGCACTGCTCTCGCGGCGCATCGCGGTAAGCGGTCTGGGCGCCAAACGCCTCGCGCTCGACATCAAGCCGACGCCGGCCGGCGGGCCGCCAGCCAATCTCGCGCTGCCTGTCGACGTGGAAGTACGCAACGTCGGGGTCGAGCGGCTGGAGTGGCGCGAGGGGACGAGCGCCGGCACGGTGACCGGCATCGTCTTTGACTACGCCGGCAGCGCAACGGCGCACCGTGTGCGCAATCTTTCCTTTGTCACCCCGTCGGGCACGCTGACCGGCGAAATCGGACTTGATGCGCTGCCGCCGTTCGCGGCGAGCGGAGCGCTGGCCTTTGCCGGCGACGGCGACCTCGCCGGAATGAAGGCGGAGGCGACGCTTTCGGGGGCAATCGAACAGCTGGGCGTCGACCTGCATGGCCGCTGGCACGATGCCGATCTGCGCCTGCAGGCCACGGTCACACCCTTCGGCGAGGCGATGTACACCTCGGTCGAATTGACCGGGCAGAACGTCGACCTTGCACAATTCGCGCCGAAACTGCCAAGGACCGGGCTGACGGTCTCCGTCAAAGCCGCGCCTGCCGGGACAGCGATTGCCGGAACGCTCGTGGCGCACAACGCATCGTCGGGAACGCTGGACAGCGGGCGTATTCCTGTCGAAGCGCTCGAAACGCGTTTTGTCTTCGTAAATGACACGGTCGACTTGAGTGGCATCACCGCCCGCCTGGCCGGCGGCGGCGGCGCCAGCGGCCGCGCACGTCTGCCGATCGACGGCAAGCCGCTCGACTTCGAACTTGCCTTGCGCGACGTCGATCTCCTGCGCCTGCAGTCCTCGCTGGTCGCCACCAAGCTGACGGGCACGCTTTCGGCCAGCGTCAGCGAAAAGCGGCAGACCGTGCGTGGCGAACTGCGCCAGGCCGACATGGGACTTTCGTTCGCGGCAACGATTGCCGACCAGCGGATCGTCATCGATCGCTTTCGCGCCGAAACCGGTGGCGGCGAACTCGCTGGCAGCGGCACGCTTGAACTTGACGGTGCACGCAAGTTCGTGGTCGATGCACGTGCGCGAAATTTCGACCCGGCGCGCTTCGCATCGGTCCCATCGGGGAAAATCGACGGCACGATTGCCGGCCGAGGCACGCTCGAACCCGCCTGGGATGTCTCGGCCGAGGTCACGATCACCAAGGGCAGCCGCTTTGCGGACCTGGCCGTCGCAGGATCGCTGCGCGCGGCGGCAACCGCCGAACGCGTGCGCGACATCGACGCGGTGCTCGACATCGCTTCGGCGAAGGCTACGATTTCCGGCACCTACGGCGGCACCAACGATACACTCGCGTTCGCGTTCGACCTGCCGAAACTTGTCGAGCTCCGGAAACTGCTCACCCGCTACGCCGCCTTTGCTCCCGACGATCCGCTGGCCGGTTCGCTGCGCCTGCGCGGCAATCTGCGGGGCATCGGCGAGCGCGCCGGCCTCGACGCGAGCGTTTCGGGCAGCGGCCTGCAATGGGGACGCGTTTTCGCGGCCAAGTCCGTCACCGGGACCGCCCGTGTTTCGCGGGCCGGGTCGGAAGTGCAGGAAACTGCCGCGCTGACCAGGCGTCCGCTGGAGATTTCGCTGAAAATATCCGACGGGAAGGTCGCCACCGTCGGCTTCAAGTCGCTTCAGGGTCGGGTCACCGGCTCGATGGCACGGCACACCGGCAACTTCGACGCGGAAGGCGCCGAGTTCGACTTCACCACGAGTTTCACCGGTGGCCTCATCGAGCGCCGCCGCGACGACGGCGTGTCCGAATCTGCATGGGTCGGTACGCTGGACTCGCTGACCAATCGAGGAAACTACGCGCTGGAGCTCGTGGCGCCGGCAACGGTGGAGCTGGCCCGCGGTCGCGTGCGTGTCGGCAGCGCGCGCGTGGTGGTCGCCGAAGGTCGTGCAGAACTCAGCGATCTGGCAATCGACGAAGGCCGCATTTCGACGCATGGTTCCTTTACGGCCATTCCGGCAGCGGCCATCGCCCGACTCGCCGGCAAGCCACTGCCGTTCGCATCGACACTGGAGCTGGGCGGCGACTGGTCGCTCGAGGCGTCGCCACGGCTGAACGGAACGGTGCGGGTCCGCCGCGAGCGCGGTGATGGATACGCCGGCGAGAGCACGCTGCTCGATCCCTCCGAACTCGCGCTCGGCATCAGCGCACTCGACCTGAATGTGCGGTTGGCCGACGACGCCGTCACCGCCACGGCGCGGTTCGAGTCGACGCGCTTTGGCCGAGCCGACGCGCGGGCGAGCCTGGGCGCGGGCGCTGCGCCGGGTCGGCTGTCGGCCGAAGCACCGTTCGAAGCATCGGTCACCGCATCTTTGCCATCGCTGCGTCCATTGCAGCCATGGCTGGGTACGCTCGGGGCGATGGACGGGAAGCTAAGCGCCGAACTCACGGCGCGTGGCACGCTGGCCGACCCTTTGCTGACCGGCCAGGTCAGCGGCGAGGCGCTGCGTCTGGACGTGCCGCAGTACGGCGTCTACCTCAAGGATGGCCGCTTGCGTGCAAAGCTTGCCGGCCGCACGGTGAATCTGGAGGAGCTCTCGTTCGTCGGCGGTAGCGGCCGGTTTTCCGCCAATGGCACGCTGGTGCGCGACGGGAAATCCGGTACCGCGCAGGTCGACTGGAAGGCGGAGGACTTCACGCTGGTCAACCGGCCCGACCTGAATTTCGTCGCTGACGGCACCGGCACGCTGGCGGTGGCGGACGGAAAGCTTGCGCTCAACGGCAAAATCACGCTCGACAAGGGCCGCGTGATCTATGCGGCGACTACTGCCGGAACACTGTCGGACGATGTGGTGATCGTTGGACGTTCACCCCAGCGTTCCGCAGACTCCGAAAATGCGGAGCTCCCGCTCCGGCTCGATCTGGAAGTGGCGTTGGGTCGCGATTTCCGTTTCAGTGGCGAAGGTCTCGAGACCCGACTCGCAGGAAATCTGAAAATCGCCACTGCGGCCAACGGCACGCTGTCCACCAGAGGCACGATCCGTGCGGTGGATGGCAGCTACTTTGTCTTCGGACAAAAGCTCATCATCGACCGTGGCCGGCTCATCTTCGACGGTCCAGCCGACAATCCAGCGCTCGACATCGTCGCGTTGCGCAAGAACCTCGCGGTCGAGGCCGGGGTCGAGGTCTCCGGCACGGTGCGCACGCCGCGAGTGCGCACTCGTCTCCACTCCGCCGGTGCCCGACGGCGAAAAGCTGTCGTGGCTGATCACGGGCCAGGGCGTGGACAGCGCTAGCGGTGCCGAAATGGCCGCGCTGTCGGCGGCTTCGGCTGCACTTCTCGGCCAGGGCAAGAAACCGATCACGACCACTCTCGCCAACAGTATTGGCCTGGATGACATCTCGGTGCGCTCATCGAGCAACTCCGCCGCAGCCGGCGCCACTTCCGGTGCCAGCACCCAGGTCGTCGCCTTCGGCAAGCGCCTCACCGACCGCCTGACCTTGGTTTACGAACAGGGATTGACCGTCGCCAACAACGCGTTGCGCCTGGAATACCGGTTGTCGCGTTTCGTGACGCTGCGCGCCGAAGCGGGCGTGATCAGCAGCATGGGCGTCTATTTTCGGCGCAGTTACGAGTGATGAACACGCTGCCTAAAATCGTTCTTGAGGCACCCGATGGCGCACGTGCAGAAATCCATCTGCATGGCGCGCACGTAGCTTCCTGGGTACCGTCGGGCGAGACGGCGGACCGGATGTTCGTCAGCACGACCTCGCAATTCGCTCCGGGTGCGCCGATCCGCGGTGGCGTCCCGATCTGCTTTCCGCAGTTCGCCGACCAGGGCCCCTTGCCGATGCACGGCTTCGTGCGTACGCTGGACTGGGAACTCATCGCCGCGGGCGTGCTCCCGAGCGGCGCGGCGCAGGCCCGGTTTCGCTTTTCGGCCACCGAAGCCACGCGCGCATTGTGGCCGCACGAGTTCATCCTCGACTACACGGTCACCGTGCAGTACCGGGCGCTGGAACTCGCGCTGACCGTGACCAACAATGGCTCGACGGCCTTGGCCTTCACCGCGGCATTGCATACCTATCTGCGTGTCGACGACATCACGGCGACGCAACTGCGCGGCCTGCGCGGCGCTCGTTATCGCGACAAGGTGCTGCGCCTGGACGATGTGCTGGAAACCGCAGCGGAGCTGGTCATCGACCGACCGCTCGATCGTGTCTATCACGCAGCGCCGCCGGATCTTGCGGTCGTCGAGCGCAACGGTGTGACCACAGTGGGCGTCACCGGTTTCACCGACACCGTAGTGTGGAATCCGGGTCCGGAGCGCGCCGCAGCGCTGGCGGACATGGAGTCGATGGGCCATGCGCGCATGCTGTGCGTCGAGGCGGCTGTCGCGCGCGCGCCTGTGGTCGTCCAGCCGGGTGTGAACTGGCGCGGTACGCAGGTGCTGAACGCCGTTTGACCCAGCGTTGCATTCTTCAAGGGATTTTCGGACATGAAACCGTCGTCGCCAACCCGCGTTCGCCGCGTGCTGCCGCCCGTGATCGTCGTCGGCCTGCTCGCGGGTGCGGCGACGGCGCAGACCCTGTTGCCAACCCAGGTCGAGCGCGGCGCCTATCTCGCGCGTGCCGGTGATTGCATTTCCTGCCACACGGCGCCCGGCGGTGCGCCATTCGCCGGTGGGGCGCGGCTGGACACGCCGTTCGGTTACATGCTCGCACCGAACATCACGCCGGACCCGGCCACCGGCATCGGCAAGTGGACCGCGGCGGAATTCGCGCGCGCAGTGCGCGACGGCGTCAATCGCGCCGGCAAGGACATGTACCCAACCATGCCCTTCGATTTCTACACCCGGATCACCGACGACGACATCGCCGCGCTTTATGCCTACATCAGGACCATCAAGCCGGCGGTCAACGCGGTCACGGTCAACCATCTCGATTTTCCGTTCAGCCTGCGCTTCTCGATGATCGGCTGGCGCGAACTGTATTTCCACCCCGGCGTGTACAAGCCGGATGCCACGCGCTCGGCATCGTGGAACCGCGGGGCCTATCTGGTCGAGGGCCTCGGGCATTGCAGCGACTGTCACTCGCCGCGCAACCTGCTGGGCGGCATCGAAAAGAGCAAGGATTTCAACGGCGCGGTGATCGACGGCTGGTTCGCGCTCGATCTCACCTCCGACATCGCCACCGGCCTTGGTTCGTGGACGGTCGACGAGATCGCCACCTATCTCAAGACTGGCGCCGTCAAGGACAAGACCACCACGCTGGGGCCGATGGCCGAAGTCGTGCGCAACAGCACCAGCCACCTGACCGATGCCGACCGCAGGGCAATGGCCGAGTATCTGAAATCGCTGCCGCCGGAATCCCGGCTGCGCACCGGACGCAAGGCAGTCGACACCCGCCAGGCGCAGGGCGCGCAGCTCTATCTCGAGTACTGCAGCGGCTGCCATCAGGCGAAGGGCCGCGGCATACCCGGCGTGTTCCCGCCTCTGGCCGGCAACGGCGTGGTGCTGGCGAGCGACCCGGCCAACATCATCAAGGTCGTCGACAACGGCGTCGCCGCGCGCGGCGGCTACGTGCCGATGCCCGCCTTCAAGACCCAGTTCACCGACCAGCAGACCGCGGACATCGCCAACTACGTGCGCACCAGTTGGGGGAATTCGGCGGCGGCGAACGCGACGTCGGCGATGGTTGCGAACATGCGGGCGGCGCAGCCTTAGTCGCCGCGACGGAACATGCTTTCGCCCCGGCCTTGTGCCCGGCGTGGCGATTTCGTAGCATGTTTCCATGAGCACAGTTCAACCCAGCCTCAATCGCATCGTCAAGGTCGCGCGCAAGCTCTCGCGCCCCTACCGGATCGACCGGGGCCGCGGCTTTCGACTGAAGGACATCAACCCGGCGGATACCGGCGTGCTGGGCAAGGAGGACAAGCCGCGCGCCCGCGAGGCGCTTGCCACCGGCGTCAGCGCGCTCGCCGAACTGCAGGACATGCTCTACGCGCAGGATCGCTGGGCGGTCTTGCTGGTGTTCCAGGCGATGGATGCCGCCGGCAAGGACAGCACCATCAAGCACGTGATGTCGGGGGTCAATCCGCAGGGCTGCCAGGTGCATTCGTTCAAGGCACCCAGTCCCGAGGAGCTCGACCACGATTTTCTGTGGCGCAGCACGAAATGCCTGCCCGAGCGCGGACGCATCGGCATCTTCAACCGCAGCTATTACGAGGAAGTGCTGGTGGTGAAGGTGCACCCGGGCATCCTTGCCGGGCAAAAGCTGCCACCGCAGCTGGTTGGCAACAGGATCTGGGATCATCGCTACAAGGACATTTGTGCCTTCGAGCGCTACCTGTCGCGCAACGGCGTGCTGATCCGCAAGTTCTTCCTCCACGTGTCACGGGACGAGCAGAAGAAGCGCTTCCTCGAGCGCATCGACGAGCCCGAAAAGAACTGGAAGTTTTCGGCGGCCGATGTCAAGGAACGCGGCCACTGGAACGACTACCAGGACGCCTACCAGACGATGATCCGCGAGACGGCGACACGGGAGTCGCCGTGGTACGTGGTGCCGGCCGACAACAAGTGGTTCACGCGCATCGTGGTGTCGGCGGCGATCGTCGATGCGCTGGCCTCGCTCGACCTTCACTATCCCAAGGTCGACGACGAGAAGCTCGCCCAGCTCGCGGTGGCGAAGAAAGCCCTGCTGGCGGAGAAATAGCGGCGCTCGGGCTGTGGCGCCGAACAGGCGCTCCGGCTGCGGCAGGCCTCGACCGGGGAACGTCCAGGGAACAGTGAAATGTGGCGCGCCCGACAGGATTCGAACCTGTGACCCTTGGCTTCGGAAACCAATACTCTATCCAACTGAGCTACGGGCGCGTGAACCGCATATTGTAGCGTTTCGGCCCGCAGAGCGTCCATCGACGAGGTTCCGGCGCTCCGGGGGTAACCCGGGCGCACGGCCCGCCCGGTATAATGGACAGTTGAGCGCGGGCCCCAGGTCCGCGCGCGCCCGTCGCCATTTGCGCCGGGTTTCGCCACGAACCACGCGACGTGACCATGACCGAAGAGCATTCGTCCCCGATCAAGACCCCCAAACAGCTGGTAATCGTCGTTGTGCTGGCGTTCATCGTGCCCATCACGCTGGCGGTGATGGTCTCGCAACTGGTGACCAGCGGTGAGAAGGGCACGCACGACGACGATGCGAGCATCCTCGCGCGCATCCAGCCGGTCGGTACCGTGGTGCTGGGTGAGCCCAGCGGCCCCAAGGGCATGCTTGCCGGTGAACAGGTCTATGCCCAGGTGTGCAAGACCTGCCATGAGGGCGGCATTGCCGGCTCACCCAAGTACGGCGACAAGGCTGCATGGGCCAAGGTGGTCGCGCAGGGGGAGCAGCTGTCCTTCGAGCACGCGATCAAGGGCATCAAGGGGATGCCCGCTCGCGGCGGCAACAGCGAACTCACCGACGACGAGGTCAAGCGCGCCGTCGTCTACATGACCGCCGCCGTCGGCGCGAACTGGAAGGCCCCGGCCGTGGCTGCCGCACCTGCGACTGCGGCTGCTGGCGCGGAACGCACCGGCAAGGAAGTCGCGGACGCCACCTGCGCCAAGTGCCATACGACCGGCGAGGGTGGCGCGCCCAAGATCGGTGACCGCGCCGCCTGGATCCAGCGCGAAAAGCTCGGCCTGAACAAGCTCTACCAGTCGGCGCTCAAGGGCCACTCCGGCATGCCCGCGCGCGGCGGTATGGCCGACCTGTCCGATGCCGAAGTCAAGCGCGCGGTCGAGTACATGATGAATGCGGGTGCCGCGCCGGCTGCATCGGCGCCGGTGGCTACCGTGGCTGCGGCCGCGCCGGCGTCGGCCCCTGCGGCGGCGGGTGCCAATGGCAAAAAAATCTACGACGCAAGCTGCGTGGCCTGTCACGCCACCGGCGTCGCCGGCGCGCCGAAGTTCGGCGACAAGGCGCTTTGGGCGCCCCGCCTCAAGGCCGGCATGGACGCGGTCTATGGCGTCGCCCTCAAGGGTAAGGGCGCGATGCCGCCGAAGGGCGGCAACACCGCGCTGTCCGACGCCGACGTCAAGGCAGCGGTCGACTACATGGTCGCGGCGGTCAAATAGCCGTCGACGCGAGCGGCGTGTTCAGTTGCCGAGCATCGCCTTCAGCGCCTTCAGGCGCTCCATCCCCATCGATTTCGCCTGCGCCGCATCTTCGGCCGAGAGTGGCGTATCGGCGTAGCGCAGGTCTTCCTGCGCCAGCTCGCCGATGAAACGCGACGGCTGACAGGTCGACCGTTCGCCGGCGCGCTTGCGGCTGCGGCACCAGGAGAGGTGCAGGCTCGCCTGCGCCCGGGTGACGCCGACATACATCAGCCGGCGCTCCTCGTCGACATCGTCGCGGTCGATCGCCTCGCGATGCGGCAGGATGCCTTCCTCCAGCCCCACCAGAAACACGTGCGGGAATTCGAGGCCCTTGGCCGCATGCAGCGTCGACAGGCGTACCGCGTCCATGCCCTCGCCGTCGCGACCTTCGAGCATGGTGATGAGCGCGATGGTCTGCGTCAGTTCCAGCAGGTTGCGCCCGTCGGTCTCGCCCTTGCGTCCCAGCCAGCCGACGAAATCCTGCACGCTTTTCGTGCGGGCAATCGCATCGGCACGATCGAGGGTGTCGACCAGCCAGGCCTCGTAGCCGGTGGCTGTCAGCAGTTCGTCGAGCAGGCGGTCGGCCGGTTCGCGCTCGGCGCGAAAACGCAGGCCGTTGATCAGCGCGCAGAACTCGCGCAGGACCTCGTTTTGCCTCGCCGGCACGCGCGCGGCTAGCTCGGGCGCGAACACCGCGGCGAACAGACTTTCGTGCCGCGCCGCCGACAGTTCGGATAGGCGGGCAAGCGTGGTCTGGCCGATGCCGCGCCTGGGCGTGGTGATCGCGCGGACGAAGGCCGGGTCGTCGTCGTCGTTGGCGATCAGCCGCAGATAGGCGACCAGGTCCTTGATCTCGGTCTTGTCGAACAGCGACTGTCCGCCGGAGATCTCATAGGGCACGCCCTGCGCGCGCAGTGCCTTTTCGAACACGCGGGCCTGATGATTGCCGCGATACAGAATCGCAAAATCGGCGTGCTTCGCGCGCCGCTCGAAGCGCAGCGCCGACATCCGGTGCACGACCATTTCGGCTTCCGCCTCGTCGTCGGCCACCGGCGTCACGCGGATGACGTCGCCGTTGCCGAGGTCGCTCCACAGCCGCTTGTCGAACAGCTTGGGATTGTTGCCGATCAGCGCGTTGGCCGAGCGCAGGATGCGCACGGTCGAGCGATAGTTCTGCTCGAGCTTCACCACCTTGAGGTCGGGATAGTCGCGCGGCAGCGCGGCCAGGTTGTCCAGCGTCGCGCCGCGCCAGCCGTAGATCGCCTGGTCATCGTCGCCCACCGCGGTGAATGGCGTGTCGGTGCCGACCAGCGCCCGCAGCAGCCGATACTGCGCCGGGTTGGTGTCCTGGTATTCGTCGACAAGCACATGCACGATACGCGCCTGCCAGCGCGCTGCCGCGTCGGCGTCGCGTTCCAGGAGTGCCAGCGGCCGCACGATCAGGTCGTCGAAGTCGACCGCCTGGTAGGCGGCCAGCGTCTCGTCGTAATTCGCATAGGCGCGCGCCGCGGCACGCTCGTCGTCGGATTCCGCGGCAGCGAGCGCGGCGGCAGGCGTCACCAGCGCGTTCTTCCACGCGCTGATGCGCCACTGCGCGGCGCGGGCGCGCCCACGATCGGCCGTGGCGACCAGTTCGGCGACGATGCCTTCCAGATCGGCGGGATCGAAAATCGAGAAACCGGGCTTCAAGCCGAGCGCCTTCGCCTCGCTGCGCACGATCTTCAGCCCCAGCGCATGAAAGGTCGAGATGGCCACCTTCGGCGCTAGTTCGCCCTTGCCCTGCGTCTTCAACAACGCCTGCGCACGCTCGCGCATCTCCCGCGCGGCCTTGTTGGTGAAGGTGATGGCGATGATCCGCGCCGCCTCGACCCCCGTCTCGATCAGGTGGGCGATCTTGGCGGTGATGACCCGGGTCTTGCCGCTGCCCGCGCCGGCGAGCACCAGCAACGGGCCGTCGCGGTAGCGTACGGCCTCGCGCTGCGGCGCATTGAGGGGGAAGGACATCGGGCAGAGTCGGCAGAACTCGGCGCGAATGGTAGCAGTCCTGGAGTTGAGAGCGGACCGTGGGCAACACCTCGACAGGCTGACCTGGCGTCGGAAGATGGCTGCGCCTTGCAGCCATCGTGGGGACGCACTGAATCGGTCCATGGCGCAGCTCAGTCGGGGAAACCGGCGCTACAGAATGCGTGTGGATGTGGTGGGTCAGGGCACCGACCCGCCTTGAAAGCGGCAAATCTCATCAGCCCAATATCTGCCTGTCGGAATTTCTTACAACATTGGTATCCTACATCGAGTAACGGTCAAACGATTCCGTTAAGACATTGTTTTGATGATGCTTATTCCATGACATTTGCATTGGCGCGGTAATTGCATATTAGATGGAAATAGTGCTCGTCTTGGGTTAGGCAACGGAGCTACTCGCCCAAGACGCGGACGCGGCGAGAACCAACAGAGCGCAAGCACTCAAGGAATTCATCGTGAAAATCAAAACCATAATTCAGCAACTGTGATTTCCGCCGGGGCAGTCGCACTGCTCGGTGTCACGCCTGCGGCGACTGCCGACGAGCTCAAGACGTTGGGATGGGCCGCTCCAGCCCCCGGACATCAAACTTTCGGTCTGGTCTATCCCGAATCACCCATGCTACTGCGCCCACACACCGCACCGGCGGCTTCAAGGGACCTGGAACGGGTGAGCCGTAGTCGAAATCATCTTCTGGTGCATTGAACTCAACGAAAACTTCGGTTTCAACACGACCTACACCGACTACGTTGCCACGGCGCGCCGAACACGGCGTCGATGATCCTGCTCGATAAATTGTTCGATAACCGCCTACCCGACGGCGACAACTTCGAGCGTACTGAATTCGGCCGCATTCCAGCTGGCGATCTGGGAAATCATCTACGATCCACACCAATCTTCAACTGACGGGTGCCAACAAGGGCGGATTCTACGTAACCAGCCCGGTCGACAATGGGACGAATTGGGCGACCGTGACGGCGGCCCAGGCCCTGCTGGACAACCTGGGCAATGCCAACACCAACAATTACGGCCTTACTCTGCTGCTGAGTACTGGAATCAACGGCGGCGAGGGGACATCAGGACTTTGTCACCGCCAGACGGGGCTTTCGGTATCAGGTACCGGAACCGAACGCACTTTGGCTGATGCTGGCCGCGTTTGCCGCAATGTTCGCGGTCTCCCGCAGACGGACGCGCATCACCGTCTGACGTATCGGTCCTTTGGCAAGACCCAGTTTGAAATACCCGCCGCAGCCTAGTGCGGCGGGGCCTGCGGGTCCGCAGCGCCACCAGCGCGGGACCCGCGTTTTTTTGCGCGGCATGGTCAGCGCATCGAACGTGAGGCCCAGAGGACGGCGTTGGCCAGCAGCTCGTAGATTGCGTAATAGCTGCCGTGCAAACCCGCCATGCTCGGCAGAAAGTCGAGCGGTTCGACAGCCCCGATGCCGGCGATGACCGTCGGCGCGGGGATCACGTCGATGCCCTGGAGCGTGAATTCCGCGACCGCGCGCCGCATGTCCATGCCGTGCGCCACCAGCACGACGCGCCGGATCGCGGCTTCGCGAAGCACTTCCGCCGAAAAGACCGCATTTTCGTGGGTCGTCCGCGAGCGCGCTTCCGCCCAGCGCACCGGGACGCCGAATTCCTGCTCCAGCGCTTCGCGCATCAGCTTGGCTTCGGGCTCGCCACCGTAGACCGATCCGCCGGTAACCAGCACCGGCAGCCCGGTCTGCCGCGCCACACGCGCGCCATAGCGAACGCGCTCAAGCGTAAGGCGCCCCAGCGTATCGCCACCGAATTCGACAGCATCGCGCCTCGTTCCACCACCGAGAATCACCAATGCCTGCGCCGACTTCACCTGCTCGAGAACCAGTGCGGGCGCGACGCTCACCAGCCTCGTGAGCACGGCGGAGACAACCGGCATCGATAGGGCCATGAGCAGCGCCAGCCCAGCGGCGGCAAGCGCCCGGCCACCACGCGGATAACGCCCGAGCATCACGATACCAGCCAATGCAACAAGCAACGGACCTGTGGGCGGCAGTACCAGCGCCTTGATGACCGCCTTGACCCAGATCGGATCGATCACCGGGCCTTTTGCAGCAGTTCCAGCACGTACTTGGCAGGAACTGCATAGGTGATTCCGCTTGGACTCGACAATGCGGCTTCCTTGGTCGACTTGACCAGCACCATGTTCACGACCCCCAATACCCGGCCGGTCTGGGGGTCGTAGATCGGACTGCCGCTGTTCCCAGGGTAGGCGGTCGCGTCGAGCTGGAAAATGTTGAATGCACCCGAATCCAGGCGGCGCATGATTCCGGGAGTGAGGCGCGACGAATGCGCCTGCGGGATCACGATGGGCGCGATGGCAGCGATCATGCCCCGATGCGTCGCGGCGAACGGTCCGAGCATCGCGCCGATGGGAAAGCCCGTGATCAGGATGTTCTGCCCTTCCTTGACCTGATCCGAGTCACCGATCTGCAACGCAGGCAGCGGCTCTCCACTCAGAGCCAGCAGCGCGAGATCGATGCCGGGGTCCTTGGCGGCCTGTTTGGCCTCGCGGAACACCGCGGAGGCACCCCCGGGTTCCGGCACAAGCACCCCGAGGACCTCAAGCCGCTTTGGATCCAGCTGCGCCGGCAGCACATGCGCATTGGTGACGACCAACTTGCCATCATCGACGACAAAGCCGGTGCCGCGGTACGAGAACTGTGGCGATCTGGTGCGTTCGAATGTTCCGACTGCAACCACCGAGCGCTTGACGCGTTCGATGGTCGCCGTCGCCTCCTCCGCCCGCGCCGGCGCCACAATAGCGCCGAATGTAATCACGAATGCAATCGTCGCTGCACCAATCGTCGGCTCAACAACCTGATGGCCCGTGAAACCGCGCACCTCAGGACCCCTGCTTCGCCACGGCCGATACGACAGGCGACGGGTCGACAATGCGGCTATCGTAAGGGTGGTGTTCGAACCGGAAAAGACGCTGAACCCGCTGCACGTAGGCGCGTGTCTCCGCATAGGGCGGAATGCCGCCGTACCGGTCGACCGCCTTCTCGCCCGCGTTGTACGCCGCAGTCGCCAGCAGTACCCGGCCCTGATAGTACGCCAGCAACCAGCGCAGGTAGGCAAGTCCGCCGCGCAGGTTTTGCCCGACGTCGTAGGCATCACGGACGTTGAAGCGCGCAGCGGTTTTCGGAATCAGCTGCATCAGCCCGCGCGCGCCCTTTTCCGAGAGTGCCGTCGGGTCGAAGTTGGACTCGACGGTGATGATTGCCAGTGCCAGTCGAGGGTCGATCGCATAGGTCGGTGCAATCCTGTTCACGATGTCGGCGATGTCCTGCTTCCAGCGCGGCAGGTTGGCGAAAGGATCGGCGTCGTCGAAAACGATCTCGAACTCCGCCGATGGGGGGACGACGGCGAGCGGTCGAACGGGTTCACGCATGCATGCCGGCAATTTCCCGGTGACACCGCTGAAGAAACGCTGCATCCGTTGCGCATACTCGTGCCCGGAGGCCGCAGCCAACACATACAGCGCGGCAGCGGCGGCATCGTCGCGAGCGACGCCGCGTCCATTCGCGTACATCCAGGCCAGGCTGACCTGCCCCTCCACATCGCCGGCACGGGCAGCGTCACAGTACAAGGCAGCCGCCCTAAGCGGATTCCGCTCGACGCCTTCACCGTGCTCGTAGGCACGCGCCTCGGCAAGACGGTCTGCATTGCCTACCAACTTGGTTTCCGGAAGCGCCACCTGCGCGGCGCCGTCACCCACTGCAAGTACTAGACCTGCAAGCACCAGCCAAGGCCGCGCGCCGCGCCGGGCGATCCTGCCCGGCCAACCACTAGGCCGCGCCCCGCTCATTCGCGGCATCCTGCGCATCCGCGGCGGAGCGCGCCTCGTACCAGGGCAGCGCCTCGCGCAGCCCGGTGCGCACATCATAGATCGGGTCGTATCCAAGAAGCCGGCGCGCCTTGGCGATGTCCGCCTGCGAGTGCCGGATGTCGCCTGGACGGAACTCCTCATGCTGCGGTAGCGGCACCGCGAGATCCGGGTGGCGTTCCGTCAACAGATCGCGCAACACGCCAACGAGATCGTTGAGCGAAGTCCGGCCACCGACCGCAACGTTGAAAATTTGTCCACAGGCATCCGGGCGGGCGGTCGCGGCCGCCAGCAGGTTGGCCTGGACCACATTCGCGACATGGCAAAAATCCCTCGTCGTCTCGCCATCGCCGTGAATGACGACGGGCGTGCCGCGCAGCATGGCGTCGACCCAGCGTGGGATGACCGCGGCGTAGGCGCCCTGCGGATCCTGGCGGGCGCCGAAAACATTGAAATAGCGCAACCCAATGGTCGCCAGGCCGTAGCAGCGCCCGAACACGTCCGCATACAGTTCGTCCACCAGTTTGGTCACCGCATAGGGCGAAAGCGGCCGGCCGATGCGATCCTCGATCTTGGGCAGACCCGGATGGTCCCCATAGGTCGAACTCGACGCCGCGTAGACAAAACGCGAAACGCCGGCATCGCGCGCACCGACAAGCATGTTCAGAAAGCCGGTCGCGTTGGCTGCATGCGTGCGCAGCGGATCCGCAATCGAGCGCGGCACCGATCCGACCGCCGCCTGATGGAGCACCACATCAACGCCCCGGCAAGCCTGCGCGCATGCGTCCGGATCCACGATGTCGGCTTCGATGAACCTGTGGCGCTGCCACAGCGCCTCGCCGACATTTGTCCGGACCTCGTCGAGGTTACGGCGATAGCCGGCGGCAAAATTGTCGAGGCTCACGACATCCTGCTCGAGCCGCAACAGGGCCTCAAGCAGATGTGAGCCGATGAATCCCGCGCTGCCGGTTACCAGCCAGCGCAGTGGTTTTGCGCGGAGTCCCTGTCGGGCCACGGAAAACGCATCGGTGCTTGTTTCCACAATTCGCATCAAAGCCTCCATACGGCGACGCCGCGTGCTCTCAGCGCATCGGCATCTGCGTGACACTTTACGTCGACATAGAGTCCGTTCTCCGCAATCTTCTCGACCACGTCGTCGAGCGGGCGTGACCTGAACTCCTGGTGCGCTACTGCCGCCACAATTGCCTCGGCGCGTGGCAACTGCTCCCAGGACTCGAGCGCGACTCCATACTCATGCTGTGCCTCGTCCCGATCGGCGACCGGATCGTGAACGTGCACGATGGCGCCGAACGACTCCAGCTCGCGCACCACGTCGATCACGCGCGAATTGCGCAAATCGGGACAGTTCTCCTTGAACGTAAGGCCGAGCACAATGATGTGCGACCCACAGACCGAAACGCCGGAACGGATCAGGTGCTTGACCGTCTCGTCCGCAATGTACTTGCCCATGCCATCGTTGATGCGGCGCCCGGCCAAGATCACCTGCGGATGGTAGCCGAGCATGTCGGCCTTGTGCGTCAGGTAGTACGGATCGACACCGATGCAATGGCCCCCGACCAGCCCCGGACGGAATGGCAGGAAGTTCCATTTCGTCCCCGCGGTCTCCAGCACCTCGAGGGTGTCGATGCCGATCCGGTGGAATATCAGCGCGAGCTCGTTCATCAGCGCGATGTTGAGGTCACGCTGTGTGTTTTCGATGACTTTGGCGGCTTCGGCCACCTTGATGCTGCTGGCACGGTGCACGCCTGCCGTGATCACACTGCCGTAGACCTCGGCTACTCGCTCCAGAGTGGCCGGCGTGTCCCCCGACACGACCTTGGTAATTCGAGTGAGCGTGTGCTCGCGGTCGCCGGGGTTGATGCGCTCAGGTGAGTAGCCGACAAAAAAACCATCACGCCATTTCATCCCCGAGTGCTTCTCAAGCATCGGAACGCAGACTTCCTCGGTAGCCCCGGGATACACGGTGGATTCGTACACCACGATCGCACCACGTTTCATGTACCGCCCAACCGTCTCGCTCGCACCGAGCAGCGGCCTGAAGTCCGGCTGATGGGCATGGTCGATCGGGGTTGGAACCGCGACGATGATGACGTCCGCCTCCGACAATGTGGCCGCGTCGTCGGTCACCGCAAGCATGGTCGCCTTCCGGAGTTCCTCGGACGATACTTCGCCGGTGGGATCGACGAAGCGTCGATACGCTTCCACTTTGGCCCGGGACAGATCGAAACCGATCGTGCGGATTTTCTTGCCGAACTCCACCGCGAGGGGGAGCCCGACGTAACCAAGTCCGCATACTGCGATTGTCATACTGCTTGTCATGAATGAATGTTCCGCACAAATTCTGGGCAGCGATGGTTGATGGGGGCCTTGGACATGCGGCGCCGCGATGCGGCCACAGTGCAGGTCAGAGTTCCTTGAGCAATAGCTCTGCCTCGGTTCGTGCACTCGACGCACCGGCATCGACCACTGCCTGGAGTTCGACCTTGGCCGCCGCCTTGTCGCCCGCCTTCACGAGTCCCCGCGCAAGCTGCAGCCGTTTGCCAGCATCGGTGGGCGCGAGTTCAACGGCCTTGCGCAATAATTCGACACCCCGGCCGGTGTTGCCTTTTTTCACCAACACCCAGCCGTAGGTGTTGACGATTTCCGGACTGTTGGGAGCAAGGCGGTAAGCACGTTCGGCATACTCGAGGGCATCTTCGCCACCCGACTCGGCCAGCGACCATGCGAGATTGTTCAGGAGCACGATGTTGTCCGAGTCGTACTTCAGGGCCGCACGAAAGTACGGAATCGCAGTCTTGTAATCCTTTCTCGCGAGACTTTGCTGGCCGAGGTAGGTGCGCACCACGACGTCCTGCGGATGGTCATTGATCCAGGACTTGATCAAGGCGGCCGCCTCATCGGGCTTTCTCATCGCGATCAGCACCGCATGCAAGCGCACCACCGGTGCCGGGACCGACTGCTTGGATAGCGCTGTACGAAAGGCCGCTGCGGCCTCGGGCATCTTTCCCTTTCGCGCAAGCAGCTCGCCTTCGAGCGCCCAGCCTGCGACACTTCCCGGGCGTTCCCTCTGGATTTTCCGCGCCTCCGTGATGCCTGCATCAAGTTGCTCTGCATCCGCATACATTGCGGCGAGGGCGAGCCACACCCCCGAATTCTCCGGGGCGACCGCCAAGGCGCGGCGCAACGAGTCGATCGCGCCGGTGAAATCCCTGGCCCTCGCCTGAATCCCTGCCATTTGCATCAGCGGCGACGGATTTCCCGGCTGCAGCGACGCGAGACGGCGAAGCGTCTCCATCGCCTGATTGGACTCACCCGCGGCAATTTCGACGACGCTCAACAATTCGAGAATTTGAGGCGAATCGGGTATCGCCGTGTTGGCCTCACGACCAGCCGCAAGCGCGGCTTTCCAGTCCTTCCTTGCCGCAAGGAATCGAACGAGCATCAGCCGTGGGGCGATCGCCACCGGGTCCGCTGCGACGGCACGTCGCAGCGCCTTGTCGATTTCCGCCTGCGGCGCGTTGCTGAGGACGAGAACCTCCGCCAAACCCATCAGCACCTGAACGGATTTGGGATCCTTGGCCAATATCTGCTCGTAACGCTGCCGGGCGCCCTGCAGATTGCGCTCAGCTATGTCCAGCAACGCCAGATTGTAGGCTGCAGCGACAAAATCGCCATTGAGCGCGAGCGCTTTCTCGAACTCCGCCCGTGCATTCTTGGCGTCCCGGCTTGCCAGGTACACGACGCCAAGCGTGTTGTGCGCAAGTGGACTGTCGGGCTGGCTTGCCACCAATGCCCTCGCCGCAGTCAGTGCCTTGTCAAACTCACGCCTCTTGAGATGTGCACTGATAAGCGCCAGCGCCGGCTCACGTTGTGTCGGATCGGACGCGGCGAGGGCTTCGAGTTCGCGCAAACCCTGCCCGGCATCGCCTGCGGCGAGGCGCACCTGCGCAAGGCGAATTCGGCCGGAAACATCCTTCGTGTTGAGCGCATTGGCGCGTTCGTAGTATTCGGCCGCCTTGCCCGCTTGATTCAGCGCGAGGTTCACTTCGGCGACCTGATGAAGCACCGCCGGGTCATCCGGAGAACGGCGCAGCACCGGCTCGATGGTCTCCAGCGCCCGCCCCGCCTGACCTCGGCGCAGGTATGTGGACGCAAGCACGCGCCGCACGCCATCATCGTCGGGTCTCTTCGCGAGAACCATTCGCAACGAATCCTCGGCCGCGGCGTAGGCACCTCGCTGGTGCTCGATGAGCCCCGCGAGGTAGCGCGCCGGAAGATAATCAGGAGCTACTTGAACTGATTTTCGAATCGCCTCCTTGGCAGCGTCAAGGTTTCCGCGCGCGTACGCCACCAGCGCCTCCGAGTAATGCGTTCGCGGGTCGTCGGGGGCGATCTTCTTCACGGCGTCCAGTTTTTCCGCTGCACGATCAATCTGCTTCATCTGAACAAGATTTGCCACAAGCGAAAAGTGGGCAGGCAGAAACCACGGGGCAACCGCGATCACCCGGTCCATCGTCTTGATCGCCTCATCGCGTTGGGACAGCATGATTTCGAAGTCC
This sequence comes from uncultured beta proteobacterium, assembly GCA_963712105.1. Lineage (GTDB taxonomy): Bacteria > Pseudomonadota > Gammaproteobacteria > Burkholderiales > Casimicrobiaceae > VBCG01. The sequence continues at coordinate 1,929 of CAVQGR010000013.1, read as the reverse complement.
GCCTTCGACACCAGCGCATCAATCTTCTTCGTGCGCATCGACGAGCACCGCATCAACCAACTTGAGCGCACCGGGCAAGTCCTTGGAAATGGCGGTCAGGCGCGCATCCGCGATCCGTGCATTCAGGTTTGCGGGTTGTTCGGCAAGCGCGGCATCTACCGCCCCGCGTGCCTCCTTCGGGCCGACCGAGCGAAAGCAGCGCATTACCTACTGCAGCGCCCACCTCGGCTCGCGCTTCCGGCGCCTTAACGTGGCGCTTCCCGCCTCGCTGATCGCCTTCTTGTATTCGCCCTGCCGCACCAGCGACCACACCAGAACCGGCATGACCTCATCCAACGGATACTTGAGCTCGATCGCCTTGCGGGCTTCGGTTTCCGCAGGGACCGCCGCGCCGCTATCAAGCAGCGCCTTTGCGAGCAGGTATCGCGCCTGCGCATTGTCGGGAGCCTGATTCAGGGCGTTCTCGAGTTCAATTATCGCGGCTGGATACTCTGACTTCGCGAGATAGGACTGTGCTGAGGCAATGAACGCGCCTGGCTCCGTAAGACCGCAGGCGGAGATCAACAGCACGACGCAGAGCGTCGTGAGCTGTTTGACGAAATATCTGGCGGTCATGTTCATCTCGATAGTTGAATGCAAATTTCGCCGCACTAGCGCATGCCAAAGCGATGCATGAGATCGTACAGCGTCGGTCGGCTGACGCCCAGCAATTCGGCCGCTTTGCTCAGGTTTCCATTGACGCGGCCCAGCACGCGCAGGACGGCATCCTTCTCCGCGCTTCACGAACCTGGCGCAAATTGAGCACGGACGTCTCTCGCTGCCTGCCGCAATACCCACCATATCAGCGGCAGTGATGACTGAACTTTCGGCCATGATCACTGCGCGCTTGATGACGTTCTCAGTCTCCCTGGCACGTTGCCGGGCCAGAGGTGGGACTCGATGGCCTCGATGGCATCGCCAAGCAGCGTCATGTCACTGCCGCGCTGTTCGGCCGCGAAGCGCCCGAACGAACGCCTGGGCAAGCAGCGCTGCGTCGCCCTTGCGACTCGCAGCGGCGGAACCTCCACCACGATCTCGCCGATGCGGTAATAAAGATCCTCGCGAAACCCACCCTCGGCAATCAGCAACTGAGATCCTGGTGGGTCGCGCAGACGACCCGAACGTCAACCGGAATCTCTGCGCGGCCGCCGACTCGCTCCACGACCCGCTCCTGCAAAAAGCGCAACAGTTTGGATTGCAGCGCCATCGGCATGTCGCCGATCTCGTCGAGGAACAGCGTGCCGCCTTCGGCCGTCTCGATCTTGCCGGGCGTCGGTCTTGTGGGCGCCGGTGAATGCGCCCTTCTCGTAACCGAACAGCTCGCTCTCGAGCAGATTCTTCGGGTATCGCCGCGCAGTTGATCGCCACGAATCGATTCTGGTTGCGGGGACTCAGGGTATGCAGGGCGCGGGCGAACAGTTCCTTGCCGGTCCCGCTCTCGCCCAGGATCGACACGGTCGCCGACGGTTGCGTGCCACCTTCTCGATGGTTCGACAAATACGCTGGCATTTCCGGGTCACGGGTGATGATGCCGGACATCGTGGGCGATTGCTGAAGTGACTGCAGGCGCCGAACTTCCTCCTGCAACTCGTGAACGCGGAAGGCGCGATCGATCGCCCAGGTGAGAAGCTCGGGCTCGAACGGCTTGGGACAGAAGTCGTGGGCACCGAGCGCGATGGCGCGTAGTGCATGGGCGCGGTCGTTCTGTCCGGTCAGCACGATGACCTTGGTGTCCGGCGCCAGCGCATGGATTTCCTCCAGTAGCTGCAGCCCTTCGGTCGGATCGTCCGGGTGCGGTGGCAATCCGAGGTCCATCGTGACGACCGCAGGCTCGTACCGGCGCAACTGGGCAATCGCCGCTTCGCGATCGGCCGCGAAGGCGGTTTATGA
>CAVQGR010000012.1:0-899551 GCA_963712105.1 uncultured beta proteobacterium | reverse complement strand
CTGCGGATTGAGCCTGGCCCAGTCGAAACCGCGGATCTTCGCCAGGTCGGCCGGTGTCTTGGCGAGCGACTGGGTAATCGCTCCGTCCCAGCTCACCTTTCCATTGGTCGGAATGACGTTCGAATGGCGGCTTCATCATTGCCGCCTGCACCGCCGCGTCGATGGCGAGATCGATGTACTTGAAGGCGAGTTCTCGTTCGCCGTGTTGGCGACGATGTGCAGACTCGTATCCCAGCCGGCCGCGCCGGACTCCGGCACGACGAATTCGACCGGCACGCCCTTGCCCTTGAGCGTCTGCACGAAGTTGAAATTGTAGGGCGCGATGTCGATCTGCTCCTGCTGCCACAGCGTGGCATAGGCGCCGAGGTTGGCCGCGATGGCTCCGACCGATGGCAACAATTCGCGCAACGCCTTGAAGGCGGGATCGAAGTTCTCGTCGGTGCCGCCGCGCACGCGATTCAATTCCGCGAGAAACGCGATGCCGAGCTGGCTGTTGAGCGCCGTCAGGCCCACCACCTGCTGTTTTCGGATCCCACAGGTCGGACCACTGCTTCGGCGGCGTCTTTATCTTCTTCGGGTTGTAGGCGATGCCGATCACCTGCATCGAGATCTTCGGTCCCCACTTGTCCTGGAACGGCGGCAGGAGATCCTTGAAGTTCGTCGACTTGGCGACCGGGTATTCGGCGATGAGCCCCTGCTTCGTCGCGTCGAGCACCTGCGGCGAGTCGAAGATCGCCACGTCGAAGGGCGGCGTCTTGCCCTTGGCGGCCACAAGTCGCGAGACCTGGTCGGTGCCGAGGATGATCGACTGCGTCACCGAGCCGCCGGTGGCCTTTTCGAACGCCGGCTTGAGGATGGTGCGCTGGGCCTCGTTCCAGGTGCCCGGGAAGGTCGCTGCGACAAGCGTGCCGCTTTGCGCAAGGGCATACCTGGGCATCAAGGCTGCCCCGCCCAGCGCGGCAAGGGTCTGCAGCAGCTCCCGGCGTGTCAGGTGAGTTTTCATCGTCATATCGATCTCCTCGGTTGGAAGTCAGGTTACGGGCTGGGTTGGCGAAACGGCGGGGTACACGCGGAAACGGGCCTGACCGACCGGGACCGCGAACACCGACCGGCCCGCCGGCAGGATGGGGGAGCCTTCCGCGCGCCGGCATGCTGACTTTGAACGCCGTCCCGCCGCCGCCACGAATGTCGTAGAGAACCACCGGGCCCAGTGGCATGACCGCCGTGATCGTGCCGGCGAGCGCGTTGGCGGCCGGCGCGTCGACCAGCTGCAATTGCTCCGGACGAATGCTCACCGTCGCGGACGCGCCGGCCGCGACCGGCTCGATCGCGGCGGCCGTCACGATTTCGCCGCCGACCAGCCGCACCGTGGCCAGTTCGCCGGCCGCGTCCTCGATCACCGCCCCGAAGGTGTTGGAGGTGCCGACGAACTGGTTGACGAACAACGTGCGCGGCCTATCGTAAATCTCGGTCGGCGCCGATACCTGCTTCGATGCGGCCACGACTCATCACCGCCACGCGATCGGCCATCGACAGCGCCTCCTCCTGGTCGTGCGTGACCAGGATCGTGGTGATGCCGTATTCGCGCTGCAGCCGTTTCACCTCGATCTGCATATCCAGGCGCAGGTTCTTGTCGAGCGCGCCGAACGGCTCGTCGAGAAGCAGGATCTGCGGATCGACGGCAAGGCAGCGCGCGAGCGCGATGCGCTGCTGCTGACCGCCGGAAAGCTGGCGGGGAAAGCGATCCGCGAATTCCGACATCTGCACCAGCGACAGCATTTCCCCCACGCGCGCGGTCATGCCGGCGCGCGCCTTGCCCTGGACTTCGAGGCCATAGGCTACGTTCTGCCGCACGGTCATGTGCGGAAACAGCGCGTAATTCTGGAACACGATGCCCACGCCGCGACGGTTCGAACCCAGGTGATCGACGCTCTTTCCATCGAACAGGATGCGCCCCTCGGACTGCGGGAGGAACCCGGAGATGATTCGCAGCAGCGTCGACTTTCCGCAGCCCGAGGGTCCAAGCAGCGCGACCAATTCACCTGCGGCGACGGTGAGTTCAACGTCGCGCACTGCGTCGACATCGCCGAACCGCTTGGTGATGTTGTCGAGCTTAAGTTCATGGCCGCGTCCGGTTGCCACGCTCAGCCTCCCCGATAGGTGCTGTAGGTCCAGGGCGTGCATACGAGCGGCACGTGATAGTGCGCGTCCGGGTCCGCGATCCCCACGCGTACCGGCACGCGATCGAGAAACGGCGGATCGGAAAGGGGCTCCCCGCGCTCACGGAAGTAGGCGCCGAGATGGAACTCGAACTGATAGACGCCCCGCTCCATGTCGACGTCGGCCAGAACCGGACAATCGGTTCGGCCGAATTCGTTGGTTCTGCCGGTGCGCAGGTGCCTCCAGTCGCGGCCGTCCTGCACCGCCAGGTCGAACGTCACCCCCGCGGCCGGTCTTCCCGCGACGTTGTCGAGCACGTGCGTGCTGAGCCAGCCCAGCGGGGTCCCGAACATGCGCGCCAGCCGCCCCCGCATGACCTCGCCGATCTGGCGCAGCGTCTCCGCCATTTCGCTCCCCGGGTCGCGTGAGAGGCGCCGTTCGAACGCGGTGAAGATCGACTGCAGGTTCGCGTGAAGGCGAACGGCGATGATGAAGGGAAAGCCGAACTTGGCGCGATACTGGCGATTCAGGCGGGTCAGCCGCGCATGATCGTCCTTGCTCAGAGACAATAGTCCGAGTCGGCCCTGTTCGCTGCTCGAATCCGCGGTCAGGCTGCCGGTCTCGGCCTCGCGCCCCGCGAGTTCGGGATGCATCCGCGCCAGTTCGATCTGCTGCACCAGCGGGGCGCGTTCGATCCGCTTGAGCATTTCGGCGTGAAGCGACCAGACCGAGTCGAAGGGACGCATCGCGCAGACCTCTTCGGCGACCCAGGGAGAATGCTCGACGATTCCGCCCAGCGTCCGGACGAATCCCTCCGGCGTCGCGGCGTTGACTTCCGTCAAGGTCGCCTGCGGCGCTCGCCCGCGCTCCTGCCTTCCGGTCCCCGCAGCGTTCACGGCACTGTCCCATTGCGCAATGACGGAATGCAGTGTGCGCTTGCGTTTGCGTTGCAGTCTATATCAGAATAAGCAACGATGCGTTCGAAAAATTAGCATGCCAGCAACACGCCAGCCGACCCAGATCCTGCCCAAGCAACTGCGCTATGCCGAGGAAGTGGCAAAGGCGGGGTCGATCCAGGGCGCGGCCAAGGAGCTCAACATCTCGGCGTCGGCGATCGACCGGCAGATTCTGCTGCTCGAGTCCGATCTAGGCGTGCCGCTGTTCGAACGGCAGCCCCGCGGCATGCGCCTGACTGCCGCCGGCGAGATCATCGTCGTCCTGGCGCGCCGCTGGCGGGCCGACGTCAGTCGCGCGTGGCTCGAGATCAGGCAATTGCAGGGCGTCGAGCAGGGGGGGCTGAAGCTGGCCGCGATGGACAGCCACGTCAACGGGTTCCTGCCCGTTTTCGTCGGCCGCTGGGCCAGGCAGTACCCCCGCATCCGGCTCGAAATCGACATCATGAGCACCGACCAGGCGACGAGCGCTCTCGTCGAGGGTGCGCTCGACATCGCCATAGCGTTCAATTTCAAGCCGCAACGCGACCTGCACATCATCTGGTCGGCCGGATTGCCGCTGGGATGCGTCGTCGCGCCGGACCATCCGCTGGCCGCACAAAGGCAGGTCGCGCTCAAGGAAGTCGCGGCCTATCCGCTCGCGGTCCAGGGCCGCTCGCTCACCATCCGGCGCTACCTGGAGTCCCGCCATGCGTGGTTGTTCTCCGAAGGCGAACCGCCGGTGGTGACCAATTCGCTGCAACTGGTGAAGAGGCTGGTCCTGGGCGCCAGCCACGTGGCCATCACCTCCGAACTGGACGCCGCGCCCGAGATAGCGGCAGGGACGCTGCGCTTCATTCCGATCCGCGACAAGGACGCGCGCCCGCAGTCGGTTGGCGTGGCAATCAGCGCGCGTCGGCCGTTGCCCAGGATCGCGCGGATCGCGGCCGAGATGCTGGCGGACGACATCCGCGCCTGCCTCGAGCAGGTCCGCGGCAACCGCGTCGCGTAGAATTCGCAAAGGATCTGCGGTATCGTGCGCGGGTCTTGCACGCAGGACCGAGGATCGCGATGCCCGGAATATCCATCCACGTCGTCGATGTCTCCCGGGGTCTGGTCGCGGCGGGCATGCGCGTCGAATTGCACGCGCTGGCGCCACAGCGCCTGATCGCGTCCGGGCGGATTGCCCCGAGCGGAGTTCTGGATGACCCGGCTCTCGTGGCACGCTTCGTTCCCGGCTACTACGCTGCGCATTTCCATGTCGCAGAGTTCTATCGCAACGCGCCAATCGCACTGCCTGCGGTGCCGTTTCTGGACATCGCGATCTTCCGGTTCGGCATCGCCGACCCGGAGCAGCATTATCATCTGCCGATGAAGCTGACCCCGTGGGGACTGTCCTGTTTCCGGGGCGGGGCCTGACCGGAGCGACCTCCCCCTAGACCGCTGCCCCAGACGCCACGCCACCGGAAACACCGTGCGGACCGCGTGGCAGAAAGGTCTGCGATGCCGTCCGACGCGAACGCCTGCCCGTATTGCCATGCCGCCGTGCCGGCGAGCGCCCGGTTCTGCCCGCAATGCGGAGTCGCGCTCGGCACCGCGCCTGCCGCCGCGGCGCCGGCGGCGGCCTCCGCCGCGCGGCGGCAGGTCGCCGTCCTCTTTGCCGACCTGTCGGGCTACACCGCCCTGTCGAGCGAGCTCGACCCGGAGGACGTGCACCGGCTGCTCTCGCGCTATTTCGAACTGGTCGATGCGCTGATCGGCGAGTGCGGCGGCACGATCGACAAGCACATCGGCGATGCCGTGATGGGCGTGTTCGGCGCGCCGGTCGCCCATGGCAACGATTCGCTGCGCGCAATGCGGGCGGCGGTCGGCATTCATGCGGCGATGAAAGCATTGTCCTCGGAATTCGGCCGGCCGCTGTTCGCGCACGTCGGCGTGGCCAGCGGTGAAGTGGTGGCCGCCGATACGGGAAGCAGCGTGCATCGGACCTACACGGTCACCGGCGACGCGGTGAACCTCGCGGCGCGACTGGACGAGCTCGCCCGCGCCGGCGAAACCATCATCGCCGACGACGTCTACCGGCCTCTCGCCCATCTCGTCGATGCCGAGCCGCAGGGAAGCATGCGCATCCGGGGCCTGGACCGCGAACTCCCGGTGTGGAAACTGCTGGCGCTGCGCGGTCCGGCCGTTTCCACGACCCCGCTGATCGGTCGCGCCAGCGAGGCCGCGCGGTTCGCCGGGATTCTCGACCGCGTCGCCCGCGAGAGGACCGGCGCCACGGTGCTCGTCTGCGCCGATCCGGGGCTGGGCAAGACGCGGCTCGTCGAGGAATTCCTGGCCGTCGCAAAGCGGCAGCGCCAGGTCGGACACCTGGCCGCCGTCCTCGATTTCGGCGCGGCGCAGGGACGTGACGCGGTCCACGGCATCTACTGCAGCCTGCTTGCAATCCCGAACGACGCGGATGCGCCGGCGCGGCGGGCCGCGCTCGACCGGGCCATTGCCGCCGGCAGGATCGACGCGGACGACGAGCCGTTCGCGGCGGACCTGCTGGCAATACCGCCGCGCCTGCAGGCACGCTACGAAGCGATGGACAATGCCGCCCGGATGCAGGGAAAGCTGCGGCTGCTCGCGACCGCGGTAGAGGCGGCGACGGCAACCTCGCCCTGCGTGCTGGTCGTCGAGGACCTGCACTGGGCCTCGCCATGGGTGCTGGCCTGCGCCGAAGCGTGGTCGCGCTGCACCGAGCGGCTGCCATGCACGCTGGTGCTGACCTCGCGCCGCGAAGGCGATCCGATCACGCCGGCGTGGCCGGCGGAGCGCGTCCTGCGCTTCGATCTCGAGCCGCTTGCGACCGACGCGGCGCTGCAGCTTGCGCGCAACTATCTCGAGACCAATCCCGACGTGGCGCTGCGCTGCGTCGAGCGCGCGCAGGGGAACCCGCTGTTCCTGACCCAGCTGCTGCAAAGTGGCGCCGACGGCGCCGTGATTCCCGGCACGATCCAGAGCGTGGTGATGGCGCGTCTCGACCGCCTCGCTGCTCCGGACAGGGTTGCGCTTCAGGCGGCTTCCGTCATCGGCCAGCGCTTCGACCTCGACCTGCTGCGGCACCTGATCGCGGATTGCTCCTATGCTGCCGCCAACCTCGTTGCGCGCGGCCTCGTCCGTCTGGAAAGTGAAGGCGCCGCCCGGATGATGTTCGGGCATGCGCTGATCCGAGACGGCGCCTATGCGTCGCTGCTGCACAGCGCGCGTCGCGCATTGCACCTGCGCGCCGCGGACTGGTACGCCGACCGCGATGCGCCGCTGCATGCGGAACACCTCGATCGAGCCGGCGACCCACGTGCCCCGACAGCCTACCTGGCGGCGGCTCGTAGCGAAGCGGCGGCGCTGCGCTTCGACGACGCCCTGCGCCTGCTCCGCCGCGGCGCGCAACTCGACGCCCCTGCGCCGGTTCGCCACGCGCTCGCGATGCTCGAGGGCGAACTGTGCAGCGATCTCGGCAACGCGCCGGATGCGATCGCCGCATTCGAGCGCTCGCTGCCGCTGGCGGCGGACGACCGCGAGCGCTGCGGGGCGTGGATCGGCATCGCCGCCGGCCATCGGCTCACCAGCACGCTGCCGCCGGCCTTCGATGCACTCGATCGCGCGCAGGAGCTGGCGCAGCGCCATGCCCTCGACCGCGAGCTGGCGCGCATCCATTATCTGCGCGGGAATCTGCATTTTGCCGCGAGCAGGAGCGATGCCTGTCGCGCCGAGCACGAACAGGCGCTGCTGTTCTCACAGCGCGCAGGCGATGCGGAGTGCGAAGCGCAGGCGTACAGCGGCCTGGGGGACGCGCACTACGCGCGGGGACGCATGCGCTCGGCCTGCGATGCATTCACGCGCTGCGTCGCCATCTGCGAGCGGGAGCGCCTGACCCGGTTCGCCATCATGAACAACGCGATGATCGCCATCATCGAGACATGGTTGGGCGATGGCGACGCAGCGCTTGCCCGCCTGGCGCGCGCCGGCAGTGACGCGCGCGAGCTGCGACACCGGCTGGCCGAGACCATGAACAGCCAGGTCACCGGCTGGGTGCTGGTGTTTCTCGGCCGCTTCGAACAGGCGGCGCCGCACCTCGGGCACAGCCTCACGCTCGCCCGGGAGATCGGCGCCCGCCGCTTCGAGACGCTGTCCCTCATGCTGCTCGCGCGCATTCACGCGAGTCGGGGCGAAATCGACGAGGCGTGCGCCCAGCTGGACGCAGCTTGGCAGCTGTCCGGACAGACAGGCCATGGCTTTGCCGGCGCCATCGTGCTGGGCGCCAAGGCGCGGGTGGCCGCGAGCGACGGCGACCGCCGCGCGGCGCTTGCAGCTGGCGAGAAGCTGCTGCGCGAAGGCGCGCTCGGGCACAGCCAGTTTTTCTTCTATCGCGACGCCATCGTGACTTCGCTCGAAGCCGGCGATTGGTCCGAGACCGAACGCTACGCCGACGCGCTGGCCGATTTCACGCGCGACGAGCCGCTGCCCTGTTCCGACCTGCAGGTGTCGATCGGCCGCACGCTCGCGGCCATCGAACGCGGCCATGGCGATCGCGAGGCCTTGCTCGCCTGCCGGCAACGCGCCGCCGCATTGCATTGCGACGGCGAGGTGGCCATGCTCGACGCGGCAATGACCCGGCTTGGCAGGTGACTGGTCGGGGTGAGAGGATTCGAACCTCCGACATCTTGCTCCCAAAGCAAGCGCGCTACCGGGCTGCGCTACACCCCGAACCCGCTATTCTGCCACTTTCTCCGGTATCGCGGAAACGCATCAGCGCCCCAATTCGGCGATCGCGTCGCGCAGCGGCTCGTTGGAAATCTGCATCAGCCCGCCGAAGGGCTGGTCCATCTCGAGAATAAGGAAGATGGCGGTGGAGACCGACAGCGCGCAAACGAAAATGATCGTGCGTACGGTGGCGTTGCGTGGCGCGAACACGCCGAGGCTCGCGAAGATGATCACCAGCCAAAGCACCAGCACCACCAGGAAGGGCCGGGAGACCGTGGGGCGGCTTTGCTCGAGCAGCAGCCAGCGGGTAAGCGCGAGATCCGAGGACAGCGAAAGCGCGCGGTTCTGCAGCCAGCGCTGGCCGTCGTTGCGCGGCTCGAGCGCCCGCAGTCGGCGCTGCACGTCCTCGATCGAGTCGGAATCGGCATGTTGCCGGCGATCGACGCGCGCATCGCCGCTGGAACCCCATGCGAGGTCGATCCTGGACTGCGCCAGGTTCTTGAGCAGCGCGCGGATCGGCGCGGCGTCTGCGCCGTACTGGCGCAGCTCGCGATCGAGCAGGATGATCCGGGCGGCGCTTTGCTTGATGTCGTCGGATCGGGCATCGAAGGATGCCTTGGCGGACGCGACCAGAAGGCCCAGCACCAGCGCCGCCAGCGTCGCGACAAGGCCGATCGCAATGGTCACGACCTCCCGCGAGTACTCGGAAAGATGATGCGCGGGCAGCCGGGCGCTCAGCCGGATGCCCAGCCAGGCGCCGAGTGAAATGCAGGCCAACGCGACCAGCGAAACGATGAATTCGTCCAAACTCGCACTCCCGGCACGCGGTCTGCCTCTCAGGCGCCACATCGGCGAGACAGGCGTACCTCGACGCACGCATCATGCCAGCGCCATGTGGCACCGGCAATGCACCTGCCGTCGTCAGCGCGCGAACTTGCGGATCACGGTCAGCGCCTCGTCGATTGCGTGGTCGCCGTCGCCGGACTTGATCGCGTGCTTGACGCAGCCGTGCAGGTGATGCTCGAGCAACTGCAGCGCCAGCGCATCGAGCGCGGACTGCACCGCCGAGACCTGCGTCAGGATGTCGATGCAATAGCGATCCTCGGCGATCATCCGGCCGATGCCGCGCACCTGTCCCTCGATGCGGTTCAACCGCTTGCCGAGCGCCGCGGCGTCGGCCGCCGATCGGGCGACCGTCGGGTGCTGTTGCGCGCAACCGGCCTCAGGCGACGACATCGAAACCCGCATCCTCGATCGCCGCGCGCAGCGCCGGAATCGCGGCGCGCGCCGGGTCGAAGCTCACCTTTGCCGCGCCCGGATCCAGCGTGACCGCGACCTCGGTCACGCCCGGCACGGCCCGCAGTACGCGGGTGACGCTCGCCACGCAGCCGCCGCAGGTCATGCCCTTGACGTTCATCGTTACGGTCTCCATCACTTGCTCTCCTTGTTGGTGCCGGCCGGCCGCCAGCGCCTGAGCAGCAGCGCATTGGTGACCACGGACACGGAACTCGCCGCCATTGCCGCCCCGGCCACCACCGGGTTCAGCATCCCCACCGCGGCCAGCGGGATGCCCAGCACGTTGTACGCAAAGGCAAAGAACAGGTTCTGCCGGATCTTGGACAACGTCGCCCGAGACAGCGAGATCGCGTCGACCACAGCCAGCAGGTCGGCGCGGATCAGCGTGACGTCGGCCGCTTCCACCGCGATGTCCGCACCCGCGCCGATGGCGAAGCTCACATCGGCCGCCGCCAGCGCCGGCGCATCGTTGATGCCGTCGCCGACCATGCCGGTGACGACACCCTGTGCCTTCAGATCGCGCACCGCCTGCGCCTTATCGGCCGGCAGCACGCCGGCGCGATACTCTCGGATGCCCGCCGCGTCGGCCACGGCCTTGGCGGTCGCCTCGTTGTCGCCGGTGAGCATCACCACGTCGATGCCCGCGGCCCGCAGTCGGCGCACGGCCTCGGCCGAGGTCGGGCGCAGCGTGTCGTCCACGGCGAGAATGCCCAGCGGACGCGCAACGCTGCCGACCGCGACCAGCGTCCCGCCGCGTGCACGCGCCTGCGCCACGAGATCCGGCGGCAGGACCACGCCCTCGGCTTCCAGATGGTCGAGCGAGCCCAGGAGCGTCGGCTTCGCATCCGAACCGACACGGGCGGCAATGCCCCTTCCCGGCGCGGAAACGAATTCGCTGATCGCCTCCGGCGCGATACCCTGCGACCTGGCGGCGGCAAGAACCGCCTTGGCCAGTGGATGCGTCGATCCCTGTTCGAGGCTCGCCGCTACGCGCAGCAGTTCCTGCTGCGAGACGCCTTCGGCCGCGAACACTTCGGCGACCGACGGCTTGCCTTCGGTCAGCGTCCCGGTCTTGTCGACGATCAGCGTCTGCAGCCTGCCCGCCTGCTCCAGCGCGGTCGCATTGCGGATCAGCACGCCGGTCTGCGCGCCGCGTCCGGTGCCGACCATGATCGCCGTCGGCGTGGCCAGCCCCAGCGCGCAGGGGCAGGCGATGACCAGCACCGCCACCGCGTGCACCAGCGCGGCGGTCACGCCGCCCGCAATCCACCAGGTCAGGACAAAGGTCAGGATCGCGATCACCACCACCACCGGGACGAACACGCCGGAAACGCGATCGGCGAGGCGTTGGATCGGTGCCTTGCTGCCCTGAGCTTCCGCGACCAGGCGCACGATGCCCGCGAGCAGCGTCGCGCCGCCAACGCCGGTCGCCTCGCAGGTGAGCAGGCCGTCCTGGTTGAGCGTTCCGGCAAAGACGTCGGCACCCGCGGCCTTGGCCACCGCGACGGATTCGCCGGTCAGCATGCTTTCGTCCACGCTCGACGCGCCGTCCCGCACCTTGCCGTCGACCGGCACGCTTTCTCCGGCACGGACCACGAAGCGATCTCCGGCGCGCACGGTGTCGAGCGGCACGTCGACTGCGACGCCATCGCGCAGCACGTGCGCGGTCTTCGGCTGCAGACGCAGCAGGCCTTCGAGCGCGGCCGAGGTGCCGGCCTTGGCGCGCGCCTCGAGCAGCTTGCCCAGCAGCACCAGCGTGATCACCGCCGCGGAGGCCTCGAAGTACACGTGATAGGCGTGAAGCCCGGCCAGAGTGACGACCGCGCTGAACACGAATGCCATGGTCGTGCCCAGCGCCACCAGCACGTCCATGTTGGCGCCGCCGCCGCGCAGCGCGTGCCAGCCGCCGGTGTAGAAGCGCCGGCCGATCCAGAACTGCACGGGCGCGGCAAGCAGCAATTGCAGCCAGCGCGGCAGCAGATCCGTGTGCGCGGCGCCGCCGAAGCCGCTCCATGCCATCGGCAGCATCTGCGCCAGCAGCGGCGCGGTCAGCACCGCCGCGATGATGAACTCGCGCTTCAGGCCGGCGAACTCCGTCGCCTTGCGCGCCTCGTCGGCGCGGCGGTCGGCCTCGGGATCGGTGCGGATCGCCGCGCCGTAGCCGGCGCGCTCGACGGCTGCGATCAGCCTTTCGGCGTCCGCCTGCGCAGGATCGAAGCCCACCTGCGCGGTCTCGGTGGCGAAATTCACGGCAGCCTGCACGCCGGGCATCCGGTTCAGGACCTTTTCGATGCGCGCGGCGCAGGCCGCGCAGGTCATGCCGGTGAGGCCGAGCTCGACGCGGCTGTTCGCCGCCGGCGCACTGTCGCGGGGCAGATCGGTCGAGGCGGCCGCAGTGGTATCCATGCCCGCAAAATATACCCTATAGGGGTATATGTCAATGCGCCCCGCCGAGGCGGCCGGCGCCGACGCGCTAGAAGCGGATGCGCCCGATCAGCATGTCGCGGTACATCACCCAGTCGCCGATGAAGCTGTACAGCGGGTACTTGAAGGTTGCCGGCCGGTTGTGCTCGAAGAAAGCGTGGCCGCCCCAGGCAAAGCCGTAGCCGCCGATGAGCGCCGCCAGCAGCCACCAGGCGTTGGCCTGGACGAGTGCGGCCACCAGACAGACGAGCGCCAGCGACGAGCCGACGAAATGCAGCCGGCGGCAGGTGCGGTTGGCGTGCTCCGACAGGTAGTACGGATAGAACTCGGCGAACGTCGCGTACTTCGCGCTCATCACAGCCTCCTTTGCGCCGCGGCTCAGCTCTCGGATTTCAGCTGCGGGAACAGGATGACGTCGCGGATCGACGGCGCGTCGGTCAGCAGCATCACCAGCCGGTCCACGCCGATGCCCTCGCCCGCCGTCGGCGGCAGGCCGTATTCCATCGCCCGCAGGTAGTCGGCGTCGAAATACATCGCCTCCTCGTCGCCCGCCTCGCGGGCGTCGACCTGCGACTGGAAGCGCGCCGCCTGGTCCTCGGGGTCGTTGAGCTCCGAGAAGCCGTTGGCGAATTCGCGTCCGGTGATGAACAGTTCGAAGCGATCGGTCACGGCCGGGTCGGCATCGTTGGCGCGGGCGAGCGGCGACACGTCGGTCGGGTGGGCGATGATGAAGGTCGGCTGGACGAGCTTGCTCTCGGTCGTCGCCTCGAAGAGCTTCAGCTGCAGCAGGCCGACGCCGTCGGTGGGGAACACTTCGACGTCGTGCGGCGCCAGCGCGACCTTGAGGTAGGCGGGCTTGTCCAGTTCGGCCAGCGGGTACTGCGGGTTGTACCGGTGGATCGCCTGCGCCATCGTCAGACGGTCGAAGGGCTTGCCCAGGTCGATGGCGGTGCCCTGGTACTCGATGCTGGTGCCGCCGCAGACCTTGGTCGCCACCTCGCGGATCAACTCCTCGGTCAGGTCCATCAGGTAGTGATAGTCCCGGTAGGCCTCGTAGAACTCCAGCATCGTGAACTCGGGGTTGTGTCGCGTCGAGATGCCCTCGTTGCGGAAATTGCGGTTGATCTCGAACACGCGCTCCATGCCGCCGACCACCAGCTTCTTCAGATAGAGCTCCGGCGCGATGCGCAGGAACAGCTCCATGTCCAGCGCGTTGTGGTGGGTGACGAAGGGCCGCGCCGCGGCGCCGCCGGGAATCGGATGCATCATCGGCGTCTCGACCTCGAGATAGCGGCGTGCGACGAAGAACTCGCGCATCGCCTGCACGATCTGCGAGCGCTTGATGAAGGTCTCGCGCGACTCCGGATTGGTGATCAGGTCGACATAGCGCTGCCGGTAGCGCTGCTCCTGGTCGGTCATGCCGTGGAACTTCTCCGGCAGCGGGCGCAGCGCCTTGGCCAGCAGGCGGATGCCGCTCACCTTGACCGACAGCTCGCCGGCGCGGGTGCGGAACAGCGTGCCCGTGGCGCCGACGATGTCGCCCAGGTCCCAGTGCTTGAAATCGTCCAGCGCGTCTGCGCCGATCGCGTCGAGCGTCACGTAGAGCTGGATGCGCCCGGACATGTCCTGCAGCGTGGCGAAGCAGGCCTTGCCCATCACGCGTTTGAGCATCATCCGCCCGGCCACCGCGACCGCGATGCCCTTCGGCTCCAGCGTCTCGTTGGCCTCCTCACCGTGCCGTGCGTGCAGGTCGCCCGCGAAGCTGTCGCGGCGGAAGTCATTGGGGAAGGCCAGGCCCTTCGCGCGCAGCGCGGCGAGCTTGGCGCGGCGCTCGGCGATGATCCTGTTCTCGTCGATGGGCGCGGGCGCCTCGGCAGCGGTATCGGTGGCGGACATGCGGGTCACACTCCCTGCTTCAGGCTGGCGGCGATGAAGTCGTCGAGGTCGCCGTCGAGGATGGCCTGCGTGTTGCCGACTTCGTAGTTGGTGCGCAGATCCTTGATCCGCGACTGGTCGAGCACGTACGAGCGGATCTGGTGGCCCCAGCCGATGTCGGTCTTGGAGTCCTCCAGCTTCTGCTGCGCCTCGCGGCGCTTGCGCAGCTCGAGCTCGTAGAGCTTGGACTTGAGCATCAGCATCGCCTCGGCGCGGTTGCGGTGCTGCGAGCGGTCGTTCTGGCACTGCACGACGATGTCCGTCGGCAGGTGGGTGATGCGCACCGCCGAGTCGGTCTTGTTGATGTGCTGGCCGCCGGCGCCCGAGGCACGGTAGGTGTCGATGCGCAGGTCGGCCGGGTTGATGTCGACCTCGATCGAGTCGTCGACCTCGGGGTAGACGAAGACGCTGGCGAACGACGTGTGCCGGCGCGCATTGGAGTCGAAGGGACTCTTGCGCACCAGCCGGTGCACGCCGACCTCGGTGCGCAGGTAGCCGTAGGCGTAGTCGCCTTCGACCTTGACCGACGCGCTCTTGATCCCCGCGACCTCGCCGGCGGATTCCTCGAGCACCTCGGTGCGGTAGCCCTTGCGCTCGCAGTAGCGCAGGTACATGCGCAGCAGCATCGCCGCCCAGTCCTGCGCCTCGGTGCCGCCGCTGCCGGCCTGGATGTCGATGAAGCAGTTCGCCGGGTCGAGCGGATTGTTGAACATGCGCCGGAACTCGAGGTCGCCGACCGTGCCGGCGAGCCCGTCGAGATCGGCGGCGATCGCGCGCAGCGTCGCATCGTCGCCCTCGCCGCGGGCGAGCTCGAACAATTCGTCGGACTCGTCGAGTCCCGTGGCGAGCTCTTCCAGCGTGCCGACGATGCCGTCGAGCTGCTTTTTTTCCTTGCCCAGCGCCTGCGCGCGCGCCGGGTCGTCCCAGACCTTCGGGTCTTCGAGTTCGCGGGTTACGACCGCCAGGCGTTCGGAAGCGACATCGAAGTCAAAGATACCTCCGCAGCTCGACAGTGCGCGTGCGCAGGTCGTCGAGCGTGTTGGCGATGGCGTTGATCTCTTCGGCTTCCATGACAATTTTCCTTGACCAAACAGCAGATTATACGCGATGCCCGACGCCTTCGTCCTTGGCCGGGACGCCCGTTTCGCGGCCTCCAGCCGCCGCTGGCGGCGCCGGCGCGAGAGGGCTGCGGGCAGCGCGCGAGGAATGCCGCGGCAACAGCCCCGGGGCCGCGACGCGTAGAATTGCCGGCGCCGGCGCACATCGTTGCCCACCGAACTTTCCGGAGCACCTGCATGCCCACCATTTTCGTCAACAAGGAACGCGTTGACATCGCCGCCAGCGTTCCCGGCGACACGCCGCTCCTGTGGATCCTGCGCGACAACCTCAACCTGACCGGGACCAAGTATGGCTGCGGCATGGCGTTGTGCGGCGCCTGTACCGTCTACATCGATGACGCGCCGGTGCGTTCGTGCCAGACCGCGCTGTCGGCCGTCAAGCCGGGCGTGGAGATCACCACCATCGAGGGCCTGAAGTCGAAGGAAGGCGCGGCCGTACAGGCAGCCTGGGCGAAGCTCGACGTGCCGCAGTGCGGCTATTGCCAGTCCGGCCAGGTGATGGCGGCCGCGGCGCTGCTGGCGAAGAACAAGCGCCCGACCGACGCCGACATCGACGCCGCCATGACCGGCATCCTGTGCCGCTGCGCAACCTATGTGCGGATTCGCGCGGCCATCAAGGACGCGGCGAAGTCGCTGGCCTGAGGGACCGACCATGAATCCGATGCGCATGCGTTGGCGCGATGTCGCCCGAGGCGGCATGGACCGCCGCCTGTTCCTCAAGGTTTCCGCCACCGCCGGGGCAGGCCTGACCCTGGGGATGTACTTCAACGCCGCCGTTGCCCAGGGCACGGCCGGCGCGCCCGCCGGCGCCTTCGCGCCGAACGCCTTCCTGCGCATCGGCCGCGACAACGCCGTGACCATCGTCGCCAAGCACCTGGAGATGGGCCAGGGCGTGTACACGGGCCTGGCCACGCTGCTGGCCGAGGAACTCGACGCCGCCTGGTCGCAGGTGAGGGTCGAGGGCGCGCCCGCCGATGCCACGCGCTACAACAACCTGCTGTGGGGCCAGGCGCAGGGCACCGGCGGATCGTCGGCGATCGCCAATTCCTTCGAGCAGTACCGGCAGGCGGGCGCCGCCGCGCGGGCGATGCTGGTCGCCGCCGCCGCGCAGCAGTGGAAGGTGCCGCCGGACAGCGTGCAGGTCAAGAACGGGGTCGTGTTCCACGCCAACGGGAAGAAGGCGAGCTTCGGCGAACTCGCGGCCGCCGCGGCGAGCCAGCCGGTCCCGGCCAGCGTGAAGCTGAAGGATGCGAAGGACTTCGTCTACATCGGCAAGCACGTGCCGCGCACCGATTCGAAGGCCAAGGCCAACGGCAGCGCGCAGTTCACGCAGGACCTGAAGCTGCCGGACATGCTGACCGCCGTCGTCGCGCATGCGCCGCGCTTCGGGCAACAATTGAATTCATTCGACGCCACGGAAGTATCCAAGGTGCCCGGCGTGCGTTTTGTGGTCGAGATCCCGACCGGCGTCGCGGTGATCGCGACGACGTTCTGGGCCGCGAAAAAGGGCCGCGATGCGCTGAAACTCGAGTGGAGCCCATCCACGGGCTTTCGCGGCAGCTCGGCGGAGATGATGGCGGAATACCGCCGCCTCGCGACGACACCGGGAACGCCGGTGCGCAAGGAAGGCGACGCCGCCAAGGCGCTCGCCGGCGCGGCGAAGAAGATCGAGGCCACCTACGAATTTCCCTATCTCGCGCATGCGCCGATGGAGCCGATGAACTGCGTCGTCCGGCTGTCGCCGGAGGGCTGCGAGATCTGGAACGGCGAGCAGTTCCAGACCGGCGACCAGACGGCGATCGCCAAGTACACGGGACTCAAGCCCGAGCAGATCAAGCTCAACATGCTCTACGCCGGCGGCAGCTTCGGCCGCCGAGCCAATCCGAAGTCGGACTACATTCTCGAGGCCGTATCCATCGCGGTGGCGCTGGTCAAGGCGGGCAAGCCGAACATTCCGGTCAAGCTGGTGTGGACGCGCGAGGACGACATGGCCGGCGGCTACTACCGGCCGATGTTCCTGCACAGCCTCAGCGCCGGGCTCGATGCCGATGGCAACGTCGCCGGCTGGCAGCACCGGCTGGTCGGCCAGTCGATCCTGTCCGGAACGTCCTTCGAGCCGATGATGGTCAAGGACGGCGTCGACGGCACCAGCGTCGAAGGTGCCTCGTCGCTGCCCTACGCGATCGCCGACCTCGCGGTCGACCTGCATTCGCCCAAGCAGGGCGTGCCGGTGCTGTGGTGGCGCTCGGTGGGCTCGTCGCACACCGCTTATTCGACGGAGACGTTCATCGACGAGCTGGCCGCCGCGGCGGGCAAGGACCCGGTCGCGTTCCGGCGCGCGCTGCTCGCCGAAGCATCCGCGCCACCTGGCCACGCTGGAACTCGCCGCGGCCAGGGCCGGCTGGGGCACGCCGCTGCCTGCGGGCAAGCGCGGGCGAGAAGCGCGGCCGCGGCATCGCGGTGCACGAGTCGTTCAACACGGTGGTCGCGCAGGTGGCGGAGATCACCGTCGCCGCCGACGGCAAGTTCAAGGTGGACCGCGTGGTCTGCGCGGTGGACTGCGGCATCGCGGTGAATCCCGATGTCGTCAAGGCGCAGATGGAAGGCGGCATCGGCTTCGGCCTGTCCGCCGCGCTCTACGGCGCGATCACGCTCAAGGACGGCGTCGTCCAGCAATCGAATTTCCACGACTACCCGCAGCTGCGCATCGGCGACATGCCCGCCGTCGAGGTCCACATCGTGCCGTCGACCGCCAAGCCCACCGGCGTAGGCGAACCGGCGGTCCCGGTGATCGCGCCCGCGGTCGCCAACGCGCTGGCAGCGGCCACCGGCAAGCGCGTGCGCACGCTGCCCTTCGAGCGGGCGTAATGGCGGGCGCACGGCGGACCGGCGCCTGACCGCGGGACGCCGACGTGCATACGCCGGAGGGCTTCTCGCCGTCGCATGTCCCGCCGGAGGTGCTGCCGGCGCAGGCGTACGTCTTCGCCTTTCGCAGCGACCGCGTGCTGGTGTTCGCCGGTCCCGACGAGTCGCTGCGCCTGCCCGAATTCCACGACCTGACTCGCGCTGGCATCATCGGCGCCGCGCACTTCCTCGGCACGCTCGGAGAACGTGCCTGCCTCGCGCTCAACCTCGGCGACGACACCGCAGAACCCGAGGGCATGCGCTACGTCGGCCTGCGCTCGTTGTTCTTCAAGGTTCCCGAACCGCTGCTGGCGCTGGCTGCGCGCGCCTACCAGATCGTGCATTGGGATCGAACGCATCGCTACTGCGGGCGCTGCGGCAGCCCGACGCGCGCCCGCGCCAGCGAGCGCGCCAAGGAGTGCCCGGCCTGCGGACTCGTCGCCTACCCGCGGGTGTCGCCGGCGATGATGGCGCTGGTCACCCGCGGCCGCGAGATCCTGCTGGCGCGCGCGCACCGCTTCCCGCCGGGCATGTTCAGTGCGCTGGCCGGTTTCGTCGAGCCCGGCGAGACGATCGAGGACTGCATCCGCCGCGAAGTTCGCGAAGAGGTGGGCGTGGAGGTCGGCGAGCTGACCTATTTCGCCAGCCAGTCATGGTCGTTCCCGCACTCGCTGATGATCGCCTTCACCGCCGAGTACGCCGGCGGCGAGATCCGGCTGGAGGACGAGGAGATCGCCGAGGCGCGCTGGTTCGACGCCGCGGCGATGCCGGCACTGCCGCCCATCGGTATCGATCGCGCGCCGGCTGATCGCCGTCACCGCCGAGCGCCTGTCCGGGCTGCCTCGCGCTGCCTGCTAGAATCGACGTTCAGTCGACCCTCCGTACCGCCTTCTCGCAGGTGCGGCGATCCGCCATGATCCGTGCACCCCTTCGCCATGCCACCGCCGCGCTGACGCTCGCCATCGTCGCGACGGTGGCCGCTGCGCAGTCGCCGCCGGCAATGCCGCCGCCGCCGGCATTGCCGGCGCCCGCCGCGGTGCCGCCCGACCCGCGCGAATTGACCGAGGCCGGCCGCAAGGCCTATGCCGAGGAGCTGAAGGCGGCACGCGGGCTCATCGCCGCGCGCAGGTACGACGAGGCGATCGCGGCGCTCGACAAGCTGATCGCCGAGCGTCCGCGCGAGCCGCAGGCGCGCTTCCTGAAGGGCGTGGCGCTCACCGACGCCGGCAATCTCGATGCGGCCATCGCCGTATTCCAGGCGATTCTCGGAGACTTTCCGGAACTGCCCGAGCCGCAGAACAATCTGGCCGTCATCTACGCGCAGAAGGGCGACTTCGGCCTTGCGCGCGACGCGCTGGAAGCGGCGATCCGCGCCGCACCCGATTACGTGATCGCCTACGAGAACCTGGGTGACATCTATGCGCGCCTCGCCGCGCAGCATTACGAAATGGCGATCGCCCGCGATGCCCGCAACAAGTCTGCCCCGGCGAAGCTGAAGCTCGTGCGCGACGCGCTGACTCCGCCCGAGGCAACCGTCGCGCAGCCGTCGTCGAGTCCCGCAGGCCCGGCGCCGGAGACTGCCTCCCCGGCCGTCACCGCCGGGCCGGCAAAAGGCACGATGCCGCCCCCCGCCACATCCCGCTGATCCCGTTCCCCCGTTCAACCCGTCCAACGGAGATTTCACGATGCTGCACAGAATGACCCTTGCCGTCGCCGCCCTTGCCTTTGCCAGTGCCACGGCGCTTGCCGCGAACCCGCAGGTCGAACTCGACACCTCCGCGGGTGTCATCAAGCTCGAGCTCTATCCGGATGCCGCACCCAAGACCGTCGCCAACTTCCTCGACTACGTGAAAAGCGGCCACTATGCCGGTACCCAGTTCCACCGGGTGATCGACGGCTTCATGATCCAGGGCGGCGGCTTCACCGCCGACTTCAAGCAGAAGCCGACCAAGCCGCCCATCGCCATCGAGTCGGAGTCCTCGGCCAAGGCCGGACTCTCCAACGCTCCTGGCACCATCGCGATGGCGCGCACCGGCGATCCCAACTCCGCGACCGCGCAGTTCTTCATCAACGTCGCCGACAACAAGCGGCTCGACTTCACCTCGGCCACGCCGCAGGGCTACGGCTACACGGTCTTCGGCAAGGTCATTTCCGGCATGGACGTGGTGAACAAGATCGCCAAGGCGCCGAAGGGCGCCACCGGCCCGCTGGCCCCCGGCATCAACGCCGCCGACGTGCCGTCCACGCAGGTGCTGATCAAATCCGCCAAGATCATCGGCGGCTGAAGCGCCTCCGCATTCACCGAACATTCACGGAGATTCGCATGGTTGTCCTGAAGACCAGCATGGGTGACATCACGCTGACGCTCGACGCGGAGAACGCGCCGGCAAGCGTCGCCAACTTCCTGCAGTACGTCCGCGACGGTCACTACGACAACACGGTGTTCCATCGCGTCATCGACGGCTTCATGATCCAGGGCGGCGGCATGGAACCCGGCATGAAACAGAAGCCCACGCGCGAACCGGTCGCCAACGAGGCGGGCAACGGGCTCAAGAACAAGATGTACACGGTGGCGATGGCGCGCACCTCGGAGCCGCATTCGGCCACGGCGCAGTTCTTCATCAATGTCGCCGACAACGACTTCCTCGACTACAAGGCGCCGTCGGCCAACGGCTGGGGCTATTGCGTGTTCGGCAAGGTCACCGGCGGGCAGGACGTCGTCGACCGCATACGCGCGGTGCCCACCGGCAACAGCGGCTTCCACCAGAACGTCCCGCGCGAGGACGTGGTGATCGTGAAGGCGGAGGAAATCCCGGGCTGACGCCGGCGCCGGGCCGGCAGTCCGGCCCGGCAGGTCGCGAATGCGGGATCGAACAGCCGTGCCGGTGTCGGCGCCAACCCTCTTCGTATCGGACCTGCACCTGTCGCCCGACCGCCCAGGCGCGCTGGGCGCGTTCCACCGCTTCGCCGCGGGCCCGGCGCGCGAGGCGGCGGCCGTCTACATTCTCGGCGACCTGTTCGACTGGTGGGTCGGCGACGACCAGATGCGCATGCCCTTCGTCAGGAAGATCGTCGAATCGCTGGCCGGCATCGCCGCCACCGGCGTGCCGCTGCAGGTGGGTCATGGCAACCGCGACTTCGCCCTCGGCAGCCGGTTCGCGGCGGCCGCCCGCTGCCGCCTGCTCGACGACGTCGAACTGCTCGACCTGTACGGCGTGCCGACGCTCGTCTCCCACGGTGACGAGCTGTGCACCGACGACGTCCAGTACCAGGAGTACCGGACGCGGATGCGCGACCCGGTCACGCAGGCGCGCCTGTTGCGCCTTCCCTACGCGGTCCGCCGCGTCTTCGCCTGGTGGCTGCGGCGCCGAAGCCGCAACGACAAGGCGCTCAAGGCCGAATACATCATGGACGTGAACGACGACGCCGTGGTCGCGGCCTTCCGCGCACACGGTGCCCGCCGAATGATCCATGGCCACACGCATCGGCCGGCGACGCATGTGCACATGGTCGACGGCGCGGCCTGCGAGCGCCATGTGCTTGCCGACTGGCACGACCACGGTGAATTCCTCGCGGTCGACGCCGCCGGCGTCTCGCGCCTGCCGGTCGCGGCCTGACGCGCGCCGCGGGCGCGGCCGCTTCAGCGAGGGGCCTGTCCCGGGTCCAGCGCCTGACGGAAATCGCCGATCAGGTCGTCGCGATCCTCGATGCCCACCGAAATGCGGATCAGCGAGTCGGCGATGCCCATCTCCGCGCGCCGCTCCGGCCCCATTTCGTGGAAGATGGTGTGCGCGACAGGGATCGCCAGCGTCCGGTTGTCGCCGAGATTCGACGACAGCACGACGACCTTGAGCCGGTTCAGGAATTCGAACGCGTCGATGGCATCGTCGAGCTCGAATGAAAGCAGCCCGCCGAAACCGCGGAACAGCTCCCGCGCCAGCGCGTGCTGCGGATGCGTGGCCAGGCCGGGAAAGTGCACGATGCGCACCTGCGGCTGTTCCGCCAGCCACTCGGCCAGTGCCTGCGCGTTGGCGCAGATCCTGTCCATCCTCAGCGCCAGCGTCTCGGCGCCAACGGCGATGTGGTGCGCCTGTTCCGCCGCCAGCGTGCCGCCCCAGTCGCGCAACCCCTTCTTGCGCAGCTGCTGGATGCCCCAGTTGCGCGGCGGCAGGCCCTTGTAGTTGTCGGCGATGTTGGGAAACTTCGTCCAGTCGAACAGCCCCGTGTCGGTGATGCTTCCCGCCAGCGCGTTGCCGTGTCCGCCGATGTACTTGGTGAGCGCGTTGACCACGAGGCCGGCGCCGACGTCGCGCGGCAGGAACAGCCACGGCGTCGTCATCGTGTTGTCGACGATGTAGAGAATGCCTCGCTCCCGGCACAGCTCGCCGATGCGCGCGAGGTCGGCAACCTGCAGTCGCGGATTGGCGATGGTCTCGACGAAGACCATGCGCGTGGCCGGCGTCAGCGCCGCCTCGACGCGGGCGACGTCGGTGGCATCGACGAAGCTCACCGGATGGCCGTGCGCCTCGAGCGTCAGGAACTGGCTGGCGGTGTTGCCGAACACGAACTGGCTCGCCACTACGTGGTCGCCGGACTTGAGCAGCGCCAGCACGATGGCGCCGATCGCCGCCATGCCGGTGGCGAACGTCACGGTGCCGACACCGCCTTCCATGGCGTTGACCTTGGCCTCGAGTGCCGCCGACGTCGGGTTGCCCTGGCGGCCGTAGGCGTAGCCGGCGGCGCGGCCCTGGAACACCGCGGCGAGTTCGCGCGCATCGCGGTAGGCATAGGCGACGGACAGGTGCAGCGGCTTGTGCAGCGCGCCGTGCTCGATGGCCGCGTCGCGGTCGGAGTGGAGGATCGCGGTGGTGAAGCCGCGCCGGCTGTTGATTGCGTTCATCGTCGTTTCCGGTGCTTGTGCGGCAAACAAAAAACCCGTCAGGCTGGCCGCCGGACGGGTTTCGTGTGCTCCGCCAAGTATCTCCTGGCTGGAGCGGAACCTCGCTTTAGCGGTATTTGTTAAGCGCCCGCAAGCTGAAGCTTCAAATCGGCGCAGTCCGAAGGCTAGCGCAGCCGGCAGCGCGCTGTCAACCGGGTGTATCGGAGATCGCGAGCCCCTCGCATCCCGATGTCCGGGACCGCAGACCCATGTTGCTTCAATTTGTAACGGCCTGCCCGATCTGCAATGCGGCGTAACAAAACGCCACTTGCGCGAAATGGTCCGCTTGCGGCGCTCCGTTACCCTTTGAATCAGGGCCGGCCCGGCGGCGAACTCCAGCGGGAACCCGCCGGCAGGCTGGCGTATCGGTCAACAAGGAAAGTGAAGGTAACGAAAATGAGCACCAACGCCCTGCATGGAAAGGGCTTCGCATCCCTGCTTACGACTTTCAGTTTCATCGTGATGTCACTATCGGGAATCCTGCTGTTCATCGTGCCTCAGGGCCGGATCGCGGAATGGACCGACTGGCGAATGCTCGGTCTGACCAAGTCGCAATGGGGCGACATCCACATCACCACCAGCCTGATGTTCCTGATTTCCGGCGCTTACCATATCTGGTGCAACTGGCGCACGCTGGTGAACTACTTCGTCGCCAGGCGCGGAACCGGCCTGATGATGAAGCGCGAACTTGCCATCGCCGGTGTCGTGACGCTGTTCTTTGTCGTGGGCGCCATGTACCAGGTGCCTCCTCTGTCCTACGTCCTGACCCTCAACAACGCCATCAAGCAGGCTTGGATCGTGGACAAGGATCACGAACCGCCGATGGGACACGCCGAGTTGCTGACGATGGCCTCGTTTGCCAGGAAGCAGCAGATGGATCCGAGCCGGGTTGCCGGCGTGCTGAATGGAAACGGGATCACCTTCAGGGACAACGAGTCGCTCGCGGTGATCGCCAGGAATCACTCCACGTCTCCGGTCAAGCTGTACCAGTTGATCAAGCCGCTCGAAGGCAGCGCGCCCGGCGCGGTCACCGCCGCCGCGGCGCCGGGAGACATGGCGACCGCGGGCCCGCTTGCCGCCGCTGCGTTCCCGGCTCCGCCCAACGCGCCGGTCGCCGAAACGGCGAGGCGCCCGGTCTATACGGAAGAGCTCGTGGATGAAAAGTTCGAAGGGCGGGGCATGGGCCGCAAGTCCCTCGCGATGATCGCGGACGAAAACGGCCTCGACCTCGCGAAGGCGAAGTCGAAACTCGCTGCCCGCAACCTGTCCATGAAGGACGACGAGACGCTGAAGGACGCCGCGTCGAACGCCGGCACGGCCCCGATGGAGATCATGAAAATCATCCTCGTGGGCGAGCCGGTAAAGCACTGAACGGCGTATCCGGGTTTCGAAGCGACGCCGATGCGCGGCAAACAAGGCGCGCGGCTGGCCGGGACTGCAGGTCACCCCCCGGCCGAAAAGCGGCGCAGCCCGCCTCCGGCCCTAGGCGACCGGCGGCTCGGGATTGAAGCCGTGGTGGCCCCTAAGCCGCGCCGCGTCGAGGATGCGGATGTCGCGACCGTCCACCGAGATCATCCCCTTCTCCGCAAGGTCGTGGAGAATCCGCGAGAAGTGCTCGGGCGTGACGTTGAGCCGCGAAGCCGCGACGGCCTTGGACGTCGGCAAGGTCACCGTGTAGGCGTCGCCCTCGGCACCGTCGGCCCCCGCGGCGGCATCCTGCCGCAGCAGGTAGCCGACGACCCGTTCGGTGCCCGACTGCAGCGAATAGGCCTCGACGTCGGTGATCAGCGTGTGCAGACGACGCGACAGCCCAGCCAGCATCTTGCGTGCGAATTTCGGCTGCAATTCGATCTGCTCGAAGACGACGTTCTTCGCCACGTGCAGCAGCATGGAGTCGACCAGCGCCTGCGCCATCAGCACGTAGGGCTTTTCCATGAACATCAAGGCCTCGCCGAACGAATAGCCGGGACCGACGACCTCGAGTACCTTTTCGCCGCCCTGCGGCGAGATGAATGCCAGCTTGATCTGGCCGTAGACGACCAGGTGGAAGCCCTCGCAGGGGTCTCCGCGCGAGAACACGATCTCGCCGCGCGGCACGTGCAGTTCGGTCGTGCCTGCCGCGATCGGCTCGAGTTCCGCGACGGAAAGTTCCTTGAAAAGCGGCAGGGTCGCGAGAAATGCCTGCGGCTTGATCTTGGTCCTGGACACGGATATGGATCTGAAGTAGGCGACGCGTCGCAGCGTAGCACAGCGACGCCCGGACCCCGGCCCGCCCCGGGGCGCTTGACCGGCATCAAGGCCGGCGCCTCCAACGGACGCCCACAATGTCGCCAACAAGGGAGCAAGCTTCGCCAACCGGGCAGGGAGAAACGCCGATGGGCCGTCAAATATCCCTCGATGTCCGCGGGATGGAACCGCCAGAACCGATCGAGCGCGTGTTCGAGACAATCGACGACTTCGGTTCCGACGACCGTCTACGGCTGGTGATCGACTGCCATCCGGTGCCGCTATTCAGGCTGCTCGAACAACACGGCTTTGCATGGCGCCAGGATCCGGGGACCAGCTCGGTCTACGAGATCACCATCTGGCGCGCCACCTGACCACGCGTTCAGGTCGGCCGGCGCCGGTCACGCCATGGTCATGCCGCCGTCGGCGGCGAGGATCTGGCCGGTGACATAACTCGCCGCGTCGGAGGCCAGGAAGGCGAACACCGGCGCAATCTCCTCCGGCTCTGCCCAGCGTCCGAGCGGAATGCGATCGAGATAGCGGTCGCGAAAACGCTCGTCGGTGCGGATCTTCTCGG
The DNA here is from genome assembly GCA_963712105.1 of uncultured beta proteobacterium. GTDB lineage: Bacteria > Pseudomonadota > Gammaproteobacteria > Burkholderiales > Casimicrobiaceae > VBCG01. Next base: position 874,294 of record CAVQGR010000012.1, on the reverse strand, counting down.
TCATCGGCGTCGCCGCGCCCGGCGCGACGGCGTTGACGGTGATCGCATGCCGGCCGAGTTCCCGCGCCGCCGAGCGGGTGAGGCCGACGATCGCCGCCTTGGCGGCGCTGTAGTTGATCTGTCCGATGGTGCCGAGGATGCCGGCGGCCGAAGTCACGTTGATGATCCGTCCCTGCCGCCGGGCGATCATTCCCGGCACCACCGCCTGCAGGCAGTTGAAGCTGCCGGTCAGATGCACGGCGATCACCTCGTCCCACTGCAGGTTCGTCATGCGCTCGAGCATCGCGGGTCGGATGATGCCTGCGTTGTTGACCAGGATGTCGACGCGCTGCCACCGCTTCACCACGTCGGCCACCATGGCGTCCACCGCCTCGCGACGGGCGACGTCGCAGCCGAAGCCAGCGACCTCCGCGCCGGTGTCGCGCAGCGCAGCGGCAACGCTCTCGGCGGGCCCTCCGGCAATGTCGACGGCCGCGACGCGGGCACCAAGCGCCGCGAACTCGCGCGCGACCGCAGCGCCGATTCCCTGCGCCGCGCCGGTGACCAGCGCAACCTTTCCGTCCAGCCGCATGACTCCCCCGATCGCGATGGCCGTGACCCCGCCGCAGGCAAAATTGGTATTCTAATACCGAATTGTGGCCACTCTGCGCGACCACCCGGTCCGGGCGTTTGATCTGCCTCAAGGCGACACGGCGCCGGCGACGCGCAGAATGGCCGCTTGCCGGCGCTGCGTCCGGATCGGGCGGAGGAACTAGCGGTGGAGCGGTCGTTCGCGCACGAGATCGGACTCCTCAAGCTGCCGGCGGGCGCGACCTTCGCCGGCGAGGGGATTCTCGCCGTGACCAAGGCGCTGCTGCAGTCCGGCGTCAGCTACGTCGGCGGCTACCAGGGCTCGCCGGTGTCGCAGCTGCTCGACGTCATGGTGCAGGCGCGCGACTACCTCGACTCGCTCGGCGTCCACGTCGAACCCTGCACCAACGAGGCCTCCGCCTGCGCGATGCTCGCCGCGTCGATCAACTATCCGGTGCGCGGCGCGGTCACCTGGAAGTCGATCGTCGGCACCAACGTCGCCTCCGACGCGCTGTCCAACCTCGCCTCCCCCGGCGTGATCGGCGGCGCGCTGATCATCGTCGGCGAGGACTACGGCGAGGGCTCCAGCGTCGTCCAGGAGCGTACGCATGCGTTCGCGATGAAATCCTCGCTGTGCCTGCTCGATCCGCGCCCCGAGCTGGCGCAGATCGTCGACATCGTCGAGCACGCGTTCGCGCTGTCCGAGGCCGCGCACGTGCCCGTCGTGCTGCAGCTGCGCATCCGCGCCTGCCACCTGCAGGGCAGCTTCGTCTGCAAGGACAATCGCGCGCCGAAACTGTCGAAGCGGCAACTGCTTTCGGCGTCGGCGCCGCCCGACCCCGACCACATGTCGCATCCGCCGTACACGTTCGCGCACGAACGCGCCAAGGTCGAGGAGCGGCTGCCTGCCGCGCGCCGCTACATCGTCGAGCACGGGTTGAACGAGCTGCTCCCCGGGCGCAGCGGCGACGTCGGCCTGATCGTCCAGGGGGGGCTCACCAACGCGCTGCTGCGTGCGCTTGCCGTCGCAGGACTCGCCGACGGGCAGGGCCAGAGCCTGCTGCCGATTCTGGTGCTCAACGCGACCTATCCGCTGGTCCCCGCGCAGCTGGCGGAATTCGCCGCGGGCAAGCGCGCCGTCCTGATCCTCGAGGAAGGCCATCCGGAGTTCATCGAGATCGAAACCGCGGCGGTACTCGGTCGCGCCGGACTGGCCTGTGCCGTCGAAGGCAAGGCGGCGATGGCCAACGCGGGCGAGTACACGGTGGAGGCGCTGCTGCAGGGACTTACCGGTTTCGTCGCCCGCCACGCGCCCGAGTTGTCCACCGAAAAGGCGCAGGCCTGGCAAGGGGAGGTCGAGGCAGTGCGGCGCCAGGCCGCGGCGCTGCTCGGCGCGCCGGTGCCGCCGCGTCCGCCCGGATTCTGCATCGGCTGTCCCGAACGGCCGGTGTTTGGCGCGCTGAAGCTGGTCGAGGAGGAACTCGGGCCGCGCCACGTCGGCGCCGACATCGGCTGTCACTCGTTCGCGATGTTCGAGCCCTTCGGCTTCGGGAACTCGATCCTGGGGTACGGCATGGGACTGGCCAGCATGGCGGGCGTCGGTCCGATCAGCAGCCAGCGACCGCTGGCCACCGTCGGCGATGGCGGCTTCTGGCACAACGGCTTCCTCTCCGGGGTCACCTCGGCCGTCAAGAACGGGTCGGACGCGGTGCTGCTGATCTTCAAGAACGGCTATACGTCGGCGACCGGCACCCAGGAGCTGGTCTCCACGCCTGCCGCGGCGAGGCGCGACGACGCCGGCGGCGAGAGCACCACCGCCGCCGACACCACCATCGAGCGGACCCTCGCCGCCGTCGGCGTGCGCTGGCTGCGGACCGTGCACACCTACGACGTCGCGGCGATGAAGGAAGCGCTCACCGAGGCGTTCACCACCGGCGAGTCCGGACTCAAGGTCATCGTCGCCGAGGGCGAATGCCAGCTCGAGCGACAGCGGCGCCTGAAGCCGCACACGGCACGCCGACTTGCCGCCGGCCGGCGGGTCGAGCGCGTGCGCTACGGCATCGACGAGGAAGTGTGCACCGGCGACCGAGCGTGCATCCGGCTTTCCGGATGCCCGTCGCTGACGCTCAAGGCCCGCAACGATCCGCTGCGCGACGATCCGGTGACCACCATCGACGCCAACTGCGTCGGCTGCGGCCTTTGCGGCGAGATCGCGCACGCCGCCGCGCTGTGCCCGTCCTTCCATCGGGTGGAGATCGTCACCCATGCGCCGGCCTGGGAACGCGGCATCGCGCGCCTGCGAGCCTGGGCGACCAACGCACTGGCGGGCGCATGAGCGCGGGTCGCGAAGTTCCGGCCGGTGCCGCCGGCAATCCCGGGTCGGAGCCGCTGACCATCCTGATCGCCGCGCTCGGCGGCCAGGGTGGCGGCGTTCTGACCGACTGGCTGGGCGAGGCTGCGCGCGCGGAAGGCCTCGCCGTTCAGGCGACGTCGACGCCAGGCGTGTCGCAGCGCACCGGAGCCACCGGCTACTACGTCGAGCTGGCCGACCCTGCGGCCGCCGGCGTCGCGCTGGCGCTGGCGCCGCTGCCTGGACGCGTCGACGTGCTGGTTTGTGCCGAACTGCTGGAGGCGGCGCGCATGCTCGAGCGCGGGATGTGCACGCCGACGCGCACCGTGGTGATAGCGTCGACGCACCGCGTCTACACGACACGCGAGAAGATGAGCGGCGGCGATGCCCGTTTCGACGATGCCCGGGTCAGCGCAGCGCTGCGGACGCTTTCGCGTCGCGCGATTCTGTTGGACATGGAGGCCGTACGCCAGCGCCATCGCGCGGCGATCAGCGCCGTTCTGTTCGGCGCGCTCGCGGGATCGGGCGCGGTGCCGCTGCCTCGCGCCGCCTGCGAGGCGGCGATCGCCGCCGCGGGCAAGGGCGTGCGCGAGAGCCTCGCGGCATTCGGCGAAGCATTCGACCTCGCGGCGCGCGACGAATCCGAACCGGATCGCGCCTCCGCCATCGACGCTTCGACGCCGCAGGCTGCGGCCGGCGATTTCGTCCCCGCGCCCGGGAATCCGGCCGACGATCTCTCACCCGCGCTCGTCGCGCGCCTGGCCACGCTGCCGCCTGCGCTCGCCGCCGTCGCCAGCATCGGCGCCGCGCGCACTGCCGCCTTTCAGGACGATGCCTATGCGCAGCGCTACGTCGGCCGCGTCGCGCGCGTCGCCGCGGCCGCAAAGGGCGCCGACGCCGTGGCCGTCGAAGCCGCGCGCACGCTGGCGCTGTGGATGTGCTACGACGACGTGATCCGCGTGGCGACGGCCAAATCGCGACGATCGCGACTCGACCGGATCCGCGACGGCGCCGGTTCGGGGCCGGGCGACGTCGTGCGCATCCACGACTTCTTCAAGCCGCGCGCCGCGGAGATCGCGGCGGTGTTGCCGCGCGGCATCGGTCGGCTGGTCGAACGCCTTGGCCGCGGCCGCGGCTTCGCGCTGCGCCTCAACGCTACGTCGCCGACCGGCATGCTGGCGCTGCGCCTGCTGGCCGCGATGCGGCCGCTGCGGCCATGGTCGCGGCGCTGGGCCGACGAGCAGGGGGCGATCGAAGCGTGGCTCGAATTGTTGCTGACGACTCTGGCCGCGGGGGTTGCGGATCCGGCGCTGGCGCTGGAGATCGCGCGGCTGCCGACGCTGGCGCGCGGCTACGGCGACACCCACGCCAGCGGCGCCGCGACACGCGACCGGTTGCTGGGCGCGGCGCGCGATGGAACGCTGACCGCCGAGGCGCTGCGCGCGCAGTTCGCGGCCGCCGTGGCCTTGCCCGCGGACGGCGGCCGCGGCGCGCGGGCAGCCGCGCAAGCGCGACCGGTTACCTGGTTCCCTTCGCCGCGCCGCTGACCGCCGCGACGCGGCCGCGCGGGACGGCGCCGGCGCCTTCGCGGCGCTGTCGCTCGATCAGCCGCAGCATGGTCGCCAGCGTGATCGAGCTGAACGTGGCCTTGGCGATCTCGTCGATCTCGGCGAGCACGACGCCCAGTGCCCGGCCCACAGGCGTGCGCTCGCCCGGTTCCGGACGCTCCGCGTTGCCGGCAGGATCCTCGAACATCTGGATCACGTCGAGCAGGGTGAGCCGGCGGGCGTTGCCGGTGAAGCGGTAGCCGCCGCCGACGCCACGCACCGATTCGACGACGCCGGCGCGGGCGAGTTCGGACAGCACCTTGGCCAGGTGATGCGGCGACACGCCGAACTTGGCGGCGATTTCCGCGGCGGGAATGTGCCTGGTCGGGTCGATCGCGAACTCGAGCACGCTGTACAGCGCCAGCCGGGTGTTGACCTGCAGCTTCATCGCGCGGCTCCGTTCAGGGCTCAAGGTCCATTTCGAGGGGAATGAACGGGCCGGTCATCATGCCCTGGCTGCGAAAGAACGACAGGATCAGGTGATTGTCGCGGGCAAGGATCGTGCGTACCTTGCGCACGCCCGCGCGCCGGAACGCCGCGCAGATCGCCTCGAGCAGCCGCGTGCCGACGCCGGAAAGGCGCGCGTCAGGCCGCACGTCGATGGCGAACACCCAGCCGCAGGGCGGGGCGCCGAACTCCCAGTCGCGCACCTCGCCGATGATGAATCCGGCAACGTCGCCGCCGGAGTCGGCCACCAGGAACGAGCGTCCGCTGCCTTCCTCGGCGCCGTAGCGGCGGAACACCGACTGCCAGTAGCTCTTCTTCTCGAGGCCGGTGACCCGCGCATCGATGGCCACGACGGCGGCAAGATCGCCGCGACGCACCGAGCGGACGACGACCTCGCTGCCGCCGTCGCCGTCGCCGCGCGCGGACGGGGCCGCCTGGGCGCCGTTCCGGGCGCCGTTCCGGGCGCCGGTGCGGGTCTTCCGGGCGGGGGCTTTGGTTTTCATGATCCGGGTCAAGACAATAATCGCATTCGAATGCGAGATTAGCCGCTATCCGGCGAAGACTCAATGCCGCCGTGCGGCGAACCCGCCGTGGCGGCCGAAAGCGCAGTGCCGAAAGGCACGCCACCCGGGCGGCGCGCCGCGGCGCGCCGACGACGAGGAGATCGAGATGAACGAACCGCTGCGCGCAGGACTGTCCGCCACCCGGGAGTTCGCGGTCGACCGCGAACGGACCATCGACTTCATGGGGGAAAAGGCGCGCGTCTATGCGACGCCGGCACTGCTGCGCGACATCGAAATGGCGGCGCGCGACCTGCTGCTCGCCCACCTGCCCGACGGCCAGGACTCGGTCGGCACGCGCGTCGAGCTCGATCATCTCGCCGCCACGCTGCTCGGCATGACTGTCACGCTGGAGCTCACCGTCAGCGAGGTCGAGGGCAGGCGGGTGACGCTCAAGGTCGAGGGCCGCGACAGCGTCGAGCCGATCTGCCGCGCGACGCACCAGCGTTTCGTCGTCGACGTCGCCGCGACCGAGAAGCGCCTGGCGGCCAAGGCCGCGAAGGCCGGACTGCCGGCGTAACGATGGCCACCGGCGGCACTCGGCGGGTACCGACGTACTGCTACCAGTGCGTGGCCGGCCCGGACCTGCTGACCGTCAAGGTCGTCGACGGTGTCGCGACCGAGGTCGAGCCCAACTTCTGCGCGGCCGACGTGCACCCGGGCGGCGGCAAGGTCTGCGTCAAGGCCTACGGGTTGGTGCAGAAGACCTACAACCCGCATCGCATCGCCACGCCGATGCGCCGCACCAATGCGAAAAAGGGCCGGCACGAGGATCCCGGCTTCGTGCCCATCGGCTGGGACGAGGCCTTCGACCTGATCGGAGCGAAGCTCAACGGCCTGCGCGAGCGCGGCATCAGCGACGAGTCCGGCTATCCGCGGCTCGCGGTGAGTTTGGGCGGCGCCGGTACGCCGCAGTCGTACATGGGCACGTTTCCGGCGTTCCTCGCCGCATGGGGGCCGGTGGACATGGGCTTCGGCTCGGGCCAGGGCGTGAAGTGCTACCACTCGGAGCACCTGTACGGCGAGTTCTGGCACCGCGCGTTCACCGTGTCGCCGGACACGCCGACCACCGAGTACCTGATCTCCTGCGGCGCCAACGTCGAAGCCTCCGGCGGCGTGGTTGGCGTCTGGCGTCACGCCAATGCGCGCGTGCGCGGCATGAAGCGGGTCCAGGTCGAGCCGCATCTGTCGGTCACCGGCGCGTGTTCGGCCGAGTGGGTGCCGATCCGGCCCAAGACCGACGCCGCCTTCCTGTTCGCGCTGGTCCACGTGCTGCTGCACGAGATTCCGCGGACGCGGCTCGACGTCGAATTCCTCTCCCGGCGCACGGCGTCTGCCTACCTCGTCGGCGAGAACGGCTACTACCTGCGCGATCCGGCGACCCGGAAGCCGCTGCTGTGGGATGCGAAGCGGCAACGCGCCTGCGCGTTCGACACACCGGACATCACCGAGGCATTGGAAGGCCGCTTCGACGTCGACGCGATCGAGATCGGCGCCGACGACGAGGTGCTGGCCCGGGGCCGGCTGAGCGGCGAGACCGCACACAGCCGGTTGATCGCGCACATGGCGCAGTACACGCCGGAGTGGGCGCAGGGCATCTGCGACGTCCCCGCCGCGACCATGCGGCGCATCGCCAACGAATTCATCGACCACGCGCGCGTCGGCCAGACCATCGACATCGACGGCGCGACGCTGCCCTGGCGACCGGTCGCGGTGAGCCTCGGCAAGACCGTCAACAACGGCTGGGGCGGCTACGAGTGCGTCTGGGCGCGCACGATGCTGGCGGCGCTCGCCGGCGCGCTGGAGGTGCCCGGCGGCACGCTGGGCACGACGGTGCGCCTCAACCGTCCGGTGACCGCGCGCATCGACAGCGTCACGCCGGGTCCGGACGGCTTCATGGCCTACCCGCTCAACCCGACCGACAAGGCGCACTGGTCGCCGCAGCCGAACATCCGCAACGCCTACCGGACGATGGTCCCGCTGGCCGCCAACGGCCCGTGGAGCCAGGCGCTGGGGCCAACGCACTTTTCGTGGATGTTCCTGGACGAGACGCCCAAGGGCCTGCCGCGCGTCACCTTTCCCGACGTCTGGTTCGTCTATCGCACCAATCCGGCCATCTCGTTCTGGGACACCGACGCGCTCGCCGACAAGATGGCGCGCTTTCCCTTCACCGTCGCCTTCGCCTACACGCACGACGAGACCAATCACTTCGCCGACCTGCTGCTGCCCGAGGCCACCGACCTCGAGAGCCTGCAGCTGATCCGCATCGGCGGGTCGAAGTTCGTCGAGCAGTTCTGGGACGTGCAGGGCTTCGCGCTGCGCCAGCCGGCGGTGGAAACGCAGGGCGACGCGCGCGACTTCACCGCCATCGCCACCGAGCTCGCCCGCCGCACCGGGCTGATCGAGCCGTACAACAAGGCGATCAACAAGGGTGCCGGTGGCGTGCCGCTCAAGGGGACGCACGGCGATTTCTCGCTCGACACCACCGTGGCCCATCCGCCCGAGGCCATCTGGGACGCGGTCTGCCGCGCGGCGAGCGCGGAGGTCAGCGACGGACGCGACCGGCATGGCCTCGACTGGTGGAAGGAGCACGGGCTGGCCACCAAGCCCTTCCCGCGCGTGAACTGGTACCTGTATCCGGCTCTCGTCCGGCAGGGCCTGCGCTTCGAGCTTCCCTACCAGGAGCGGCTGCAACGCGTCGGCGTCGAGCTCGGCCGCCGCCTGCACGAACACGACATGCACTGGTGGGACACGCAGCTCGGCGAATACCAGGCGCTGCCGCCCTGCAAGGACTTCAGCGTTCCCTGGCGCGCGGCGCTGATCGGCATGGGCGGGGAACCGGACGACTATCCGTTCTGGCTGCTCACCGCGCGAAGCATGCAGTACGCCTGGGGTGCGAACGTCGGCATGCAGCTGATCAAGGAGGTCGCCGACAACATCGCCGGGCATCGCGGCGTCATCATCAATGCCGCGGCCGCAGCGCGGCTTGGCATCGCCGACGGCGACGCCGTCGAGATCGCGACGCCGAAGCGTGCGGTGCACGGCCGTGCCGTGCTGCGCCAGGGCATCCGGCCGGACACGCTGCTGCTGCTCGGGCAATTCGATCACTGGGCGACGCCGTTCACCAGGGACTTCGGCGTCCCCAGCATGAACGCGCTGACGCCGATGTCGCTCGACCTGACCGACGCCACCGGCTCCGGCGCGGACATCGTGCGGGTGCGCATCGGCCGTTCCGACGGGTCGCGCCCGTCGACGCGCGGATCCCGGAAGGGAGTCGTCGCGTGACGCGCTGGGCCATGGTCGCCGACCTGCGCCGCTGCGTCGGCTGCCAGACCTGCACGGCCGCCTGCCGGCACGCCAACGCGACGCCGCCCGGCGTGCAGTGGCGGCGCGTGCTCGACATCGAGCAGGGCGAGTACCCGGACGTCCGCCGCGCCTTCGTCCCAGCCGGCTGCCAGCACTGCGACGAACCACCGTGCCTCGACGTCTGCCCGACCAAGGCCACGAAGAAGCGCGCCGACGGCATCGTCTCCATCGACTACGACGCCTGCATCGGCTGCGCCTACTGCGCCGTCGCCTGTCCCTACCAGGCACGTCACCGCACGCTGCGCGCGGAATTCGCCTACGGCACGCCGATGGCGTCCGAAACCGCCCGGCAGGACGATTCTCGCCTCGCGGTCGCCACCAAGTGCACGTTCTGCGTCGATCGCATCGACGCGGGACTCCGGCAGGGCCTGCGGCCCGGCATCGACCCGGAAGCGACGCCGGCCTGCGTCAATTCCTGCATCACCCAGGCGATGGCGTTCGGAGATCTCGACGATCCGCGCAGCAACGTGTCGCAGCTGATCGCCAGGAACCGCCACTTCCGGATGCACGAGGAACTGGGCACCGGACCGGGGTTCTACTACCTGTGGGACCACGCATGAAACGCACGCCTCCCTACTTCGGCCCCGACCCCTGGCGGCAGACCCAGTGGGACGCGCGCGCCGCGGCGAATTTCATCTGCGGCGGCGCAGGCGCCGGCCTCATAGCCTTCGCCGCGCTCGCGCAGCCGCGCCCGGCGACCGGCGTCGTGCTGACGCTGCTCGGCGCGCTGCTGGTGGGCATCGGCCTGACCGCCGTGTCGTTTGAACTGGGCCGTCCCTGGCGCGCGTTCAACGTGTTCCGCAATCCGGCGACGTCGTGGATGTCGCGCGAGTCGATCGCCGCGGTCGCGCTGTTCGCGGCGGCGGGCGCGGTGCTGCTGGGAATCCCGGGCGCCTCGTGGATCGCCGGGGTGATCGCCCTGGGCTTCGTCTACTGCCAGTCGCGGATGCTGCAGAGCGCCCGCGGCATTCCTGCCTGGCGCGCGCCGGCGACGATGCCGCTGCTGGTGGCGACTGCACTGGCCGAAGGTGCCGGCCTGTACTGGTTCGCGGCGCTGTGGCACCGCGGCGGCTCCACCGGCCTGCTGCTCGCGTTTGCCGCGCTGGTCGTGCTGCGCTACGGCGCCTGGCTCATGCACCGCCGCCAACTGCTCGGCAACGCACGGGTGAGCGCGCGCCTCGCCCGGCCGGGACGGTGGCTGCTGGTCGCCGGGACGCTGGCGCCGCTTGCGCTGATCCTGCTGCTCGCATCGCTCCCGTTGAGCATGCACGCCCAGTTCGTGCTCGCCGCATTCGCGGGCATTCTCGTCCTGGCGACCGGCGCCGCGCTGAAGCACGCGCTGGTGCTGCGCGCGTCGTTCAACCAGGGCTTTGCGCTGCCTGAGATGCCCGTGCGCGGCGTTCGTTCCGCGAGCCAGGGGACCATGACGCTGCCGGCGGGCGATCCGCGGGGCGCAGGACGTTGAACGGGGCCAAGCGCCTGGTGGCCATGCGCGTCAACGGACGCGAACGCGAGGACGCGGTCGCCGACTCGACGCTGCTGCTCGACTACCTGCGCGATGGCGTCGGCCTCACCGGCACCAAGCGCGGCTGCGACGGCGGCGAGTGCGGCGCATGCACGGTGCTGGTCGACGGTGCGCCGAGACTCGCCTGCCTGACCCTTGCCTGCCGCTGCCAGGGATGCGACGTCGAGACGGTCGAGGGTCTCGCCAGCGCGGGGGCCGCCGGTGGCCGGATGAGCGCGCTGCAGGCGGCATTTCACGAAAAGCTCGGCACGCAGTGCGGCTTCTGCACGCCGGGCATGATCATGGCCGCCGAGGCGCTGTTGCGTGCGAACCCGCAGCCCACGCAGGACGAGATCCGCGCCGCGCTGGCCGGCAACCTCTGCCGCTGCACCGGCTACGTGAAGATCATCGAGGCGGTCGAAGCTGCCGTCGGGACGTCACGATGACGGCGCGGGCGCCCGACGCCGCCGGCCAGGCCGGAGCGCCGCGCGCCGTCGGCGTGCGCCAGCCGCTGGTCGATGGCGTCGAGAAGGTCACCGGCCGCGCACGCTATACGGCGGACCTTCCCGCCGCGGGTGCGCTCTCCGGCGCGATCCTCCGCAGCCCCGTCGCGCACGGGAACATCCGCCGCCTCGACGTATCGCGTGCGCTGGCGCTGCCCGGCGTGCGGGCGATCGTCACCGGCGACGACTGCGAGCTGGCCTACGGCGTCATCCCCGTCGCGCAGAACGAGTTTCCGCTGGCGCGCGGGCGCGTGCGCTACTTCGGCGAGCCCGTCGCCGCCGTCGCCGCCGACGATGCCGTGGCGGCGCAGGCGGCGTTGGCCGCGATCGAACTCGAGATCGAACCGCTGCCGGCGTATTTCGACGCGGCGAGCGCACGCGCCGCCGACGCCGTGTTGCTGCACGAGGACAAGTTGGGCAACGTCGAGCGCGAGGTCGACCAGGATTTCGGCGCCGTCGACGCCGGTTTCACCGCGGCCGACCTGGTCCGCGAGGCCTCGTACCACTATGCCGAGGTCACGCACGCGATGATGGAGCCCAACGCGGCGCTGGCCGAATGGGACGCCGAGCGCGGCCGGCTGACGCTGCATTCGGTGACGCAGGTGCCCTACTACGTCCACCTGGCACTCGCCCGCTGCCTGCGGCTCGACGAGGCCGACATCCGCGTGATCAAGCCCTTCGTCGGCGGCGGCTTCGGGCACCGTACCGAGACGCTCAATTTCGAGATCATCGCCGCGCTGCTCGCCCGCGCCGCCGGCGGCGTCGTGCGCCTCGAACTCACCCGCGAGGAGAGCTTTCTCACCCATCGCGGCCGCCCGGAAACCGACGTGCGCCTGAAGATCGGCATGACCCGCGGCGGCGCAATCACCGCCGTCGACTGCGATGTCGTCCAGCGCGGCGGCGGCTATGCCGGCTACGGACTGGTGACCATTCTCTACGCCGGCGCGCTGCTGCACGCGCTGTACCGCGTGCCGGCCTGCCGCTACCACGGCGTGCGCGTCTACACCAATACCCCGCCCAACGGCGCGATGCGCGGACACGGCTCGGTGGACGTGCGCCACGCCTTCGAGTCGCTGCTCGACCGGATGGCGGAGGAACTCGGGCTCGATCCCTTCGCCGTGCGACGCGCGAACCTGTTGCCGGTCCCGCACCGGACGATCAACGACCTCCAGGTCAATTCCTGCGGACTCTCCGAGTGCCTGGACATCGTCGAACGCGCGTCGGGCTGGCGCGACCGGCGCGGCCGCCTGCCGCCGGGCCGCGGCCTGGGCATGGCCTGCTCGCACTATGTGAGCGGCTCGGCCAAGCCGGTGCACTGGACCGGCGAGCCGCATGCGGTGGTCAATCTCAAGCTCGACTTCGACGGCGCGATCACCGTGCTGACCGGCGCGGCCGACATCGGTCAGGGCAGCTCGACGCTGCTGGCGCAGGTCGTCGCCGACGTGCTCGGCCTGTCGCTGGACCGTCTGCGCGTCATCGCCAACGACAGCGTGGTCACGCCCAAGGACAACGGTTCCTACTCGTCGCGCGTGTCGTTCATGGTCGGCAACGCCGCCGTCCGCGCCGGTCAGGCACTGCGCGAGCTGCTGGTCGCGGCGGCGGCGCGCAAGCTCGAGGTCGCGGTTGCCGACGTCGAATGCGCCGGCGAGTTCTATCGTGTCGCGGGCACCGACCGGATGCTGGCGTACAAGGAGGTCGTCGCCGCCGCATTGGAAGACTCGGGCACGCTGCAGGTCAAGGGGACCTGGTCGACGCCGCCGGAGACGCAGGGCGGCCGCTTCAGAGGGGCGGCGGTCGGCAGCAGCGCCGGGTTCTCCTATGCCGCGCAGGTGGTCGAGGTCGAGGTCGACGAGGACACCGGCTGCGTGCGCGTGGTCCGCGTGTGGGTCGCGCACGACTGCGGGCGGGCGATCAATCCGCTGTCGGTCGAAGGGCAGGTGCAGGGTTCGGTGTGGATGGGCATGGGCCAGGCGCTCGCCGAGGAGACCCGCTACCTCGACGGCCGCCACGCCTGCGCCAACCTGCTCGACTACCGGATGCCGACCATCGTCGAGTCGCCGCCCATCGAGACCTTCATCGTCGAGGCGCCGGACCCCAACGGCCCGTTCGGCGCCAAGGAGGCCGGCGAGGGCTCGCTGTCGGGTTTCCTGCCGGCGCTCACCAATGCCATTGCCGATGCCATCGGGCTGCGCCTCGACGAACTCCCCGCCACGCCCGACCGGGTGCTGGCCGCGCTGATCGCACGCCGCCGTGCACAGCGTCGTCCCCGCGCCAGTTCCGCCGTGCCGGCGCCGGAGTCGCGCTGACATGGTGCTCCTGCCCCGCTTCGTGCTGCACCGCCCGGCGACCGCGGCCGACGCCGCCGCGTTGCTCGCCGCGCACCCGGACGCACGGATCCTTGCCGGAGGCACCGACCTGCTGGCCAACCTCGGCCGCGGACTGGGATCGCCGTCCGCGCTGATCGATGTCGGCGGGATCGCCGGCTTCTCGACCATCGCTGTCGCCGCGGACGGCGGCCTTGCGCTTGGCGCCGGCGTCACGCTGGCGACGCTCGCCATGGACGCCTCGATCAAGCGCGTCTACCCGGCGCTTGCCGCCGCCGCCGCAGACGTGGCTGCGCCCGCGCTGCGCAGCGCGGCGACGCTGGGCGGCAATTTGTGCGTCGACACCCGCTGCGCGTACTACAACCAGAGCGAATGGTGGCGCCGCGCCAATGATTACTGCCTGAAGCACCGCGGCGAAACCTGCCACGTCGCGCCGCAGGGCAGGCACTGCCACGCCGCCTACAGCGGCGACGTGGCGCCGGCGCTGCTTGTGCTGGACACGGTCGTGGACCTCGTCTCGCCCCAAGGCAGGCGCAGTCTGCCGCTCGGCGAGTTGTACGCGGACGACGGCGCGGCGCATCTCGGGCTGCGCGCCGACGAGCTGCTGACCTCGGTGCGGATTCCGCCGCCGCCGGCGGGCGCGCGCTCGGGCTATCGCAAGGCACGCATCCGCGGCGCGATGGATTTCCCGCTCGCCGGGGTCGCCGCCTGCGTCGCCACGCGCGACGGCCGTTTCACCCACCTTGCGGTGGCGCTGACCGGAACCAATTCCTGCCCGCTGCGGCTTGAGGGCACCGACGCGCTGCTGGATCGCGCGCCCGACGACGACAGCCTGGCCATGCTGTCCAGGCTCGTGCAAAAACAGGCCGGCCCCAAGCGCACGACCCTCGTCGGCGCACACTACCGGCGGCTGGTCGCCGCTACGCTGGCAACCCGGCTGGTCAGGGAACTCGCCGCGGATTCGCGCTAGGTTTGCCGGTGCCCGCGCAGCAGCGGGGGGCGGGCCCCGGCACGCCGCCCCCCGCGCAGCCGCTCTCGCCGCCGAATTTCGCCCGGCTTGCGCCACATCAAGTAAATTGGTATCGCAATACCATTATTATCGCCGCATGAACCTCATTCGGCAGACCGCCCGCGCGCTTCACGAGGAGCACCGTGTCAGTCTCGACCTGCTCGCCCGGGTCGAACAGGTGCTCGGCCGGGCCCCGCAGGCCGGGCGCGACACCGGCGAGGCCGCCCGCCTCGCCGGCACGCTGGCGCATGCGCTGGAGGGCGAGGTGGGCAGGCATTTCGACTTCGAGGAGCGCGAGCTCTTCGACCGGATGACCGAGGCCGGCGGCGGCGATCTCGCGCAGATGCTGCGCGAGGAACACGTCTCGATTCGCGCGGTGGCCGCCGAACTGATCCCGCGCGGGCACGCCGCTGCGGCGGGCACGCTCGACGCCGCCGGATGGGAGGCGCTGCGCCGCAACGCGCTGGAGCTGGTCGAGCGGCTGACCTCGCACATCGGCAAGGAGGACATGGCGATGCTGCCGCTGGTCGACGACATGCTCGACGAGGATACCGACCGCGAACTGGCCATGGCCTACGCCCACCAGTGACGCCTCCCGACAAGGAACCCGCGATGGCAACAGTTGCCGACAAGACGCTCACCATCCGTCCGCTCGCGCGCGAGGACCTCGCCGCCGTCGTCGACATCGACGCGGCGATCGAGCGCCGGACGCGCCGGCAGTACATCGAGCGGCGGCTGGCCGCGGCGCTGCGCGCGCCGCACCTGCATGCGCAGTTCGCTGCCGAGGATGCGGATGGAATCGCCGGCTACCTGCTCGCCCGCGTGCTCACCGGTGAATTCGGCCGTCCGGCGCCCAGCCTGCGCCTCGAACTCGTCGGCGTGCGCGCCGACGCCAGGGGCCGTGGCGTGGGGACGCAGCTGCTCGCCGCGTTGTCGGCCTGGGCGCGCCGGCACCGGATTGCCGACCTGCGCACCGCCGCGGCCTGGAACGATCATGGCATGCTGCGCTGGCTCGACGCCATGGATTTCACTCTTTCCCCGGCGCTGGTGCTCGACTGCGCCGTCAATGGCGGCGCCTATGCCCCGGAGCGCGACGACGCGCTCGGCCTCTCCAGGGGCAGTGGCCCGGGCAACGAGATCGACTATGGCGCACCCGAGGGCAACGACTACGAGCGTCTGGCGCGCGACAGCGCCGAAGTGCGCACCATGCGCCGCGAGGATCTCCCGGAGATCGTCCGCATCGACCGCGCCATCACCGGGCGGGACCGCAGGGACTACATCGACGGCAAGCTCGCCGAGGCGCTGGACGACTCGTCGATCCGGGTGTCGCTGACGGCGCGCCGCGACGGCGCCATCGTCGGCTATCTGATGGCTGCCGCGGACCTCGGCGATTTCGGGCGCACCGAGCCGGTTGCCGTCATCGATACCATCGGCGTCGATCCGGACTACGCGCATCACGGCATCGGCCGGGCGTTGATGTCGCAGCTGTTCGCGAATCTCGGCGCCTTGCGCATCGAGCGCATCGAGACGGTGGTCGCGCCCTCCGATCAGGCGCTGCTGGCCTTCTTCCAGGACATCGGCTTCGTGCGCTCGCAGCGGCTCGCCTTCGTGCGGCCGCTCGACGCCTGAACGACCGCTCCGGGACGTGTCCGCAACGCCGATCACCGTCATGCCCGATGACAGCGTCGTGCGCGATGCCTTGGCCACGGTCGAGGATCCGGAGGCGGGCATGAACATCGTCGACCTGGGCCTTGTCTACGCCGTCGACGTCGCTCCGGCGTCGGTGCGCGTGGAAATGACCATGACCACGCCGGCCTGTCCGGTTGCCGACGTCCTGGTCGAGGAAGCCCGTGCGGCGATCGCGGCGATCGTCCCGGCCGCCACCAGCGTGGACGTCGTCCTGGTCTGGGAACCGATCTGGAATCCGTCGATGATGAGCGGCGTCGCGCGCGATCACTTCGGCTGGCGATGATGCCCCGCCGGCGATGAGCGCTCCCGCCCCGGCGTCGCGCGGCGGCCTGCCGCCTGTCGGGCGTCTGCCGCTGCTGGCGCTGGGCATGATCGCGCTGGTGGTCGGCGTGGCGGCAGGACTCGCGCGCTTCGGGGTCCCGGTTCCGGAGGGCGCGGCTGCCGTCGCCGCATTGCACGGACCGCTGCTCATCGGCGCCTTCTTCGGCACGGTGATCGCGCTGGAGCGTGCGGTCGCCCTCGGCCGCCTTTGGGCCTATCTGGGTCCGCTGGCATCGGGTTGCGGCGGCATCGCGCTGGTCGCCGGCCACGCCGGCGCGGCCTCGTGGCTGCTTGCCGCCGGCGGCGGTGTCCTTCTGCTAGCGACGATCGACGTGCTGCGCCGCCAGCCGGCGCTGTTCACGCTGACGCTGGCGCTGGGCGCGCTGGCCTTCGTCGTCGGCACCGTCCTGTGGGGCATCGGGCTGCCGGTGCACGCGATCGTGCCCTGGTGGCTCGCGTTCCTGACACTGACCATCGCCGGCGAGCGACTGGAGTTGTCGCGGCTGCTGCCGCCCTCGCCGATGGCGGCGCGCGTCTTCGCGGCGATCCTCATCCTCTTCGGCGTCGCGCTGGCGGCGCTGGCGCAGCGCTGGGGACCGCAGCTTTTCGGCGCCGCGCTGCTGGCGCTTTCGCTCTGGCTGGCGAAGCAGGACGTCGCCCGGCGCACGGTGCGCGGGAGCGGACTCACCCGCTTCATCGCCGTCTGCCTGCTCTGCGGCTATGCCTGGCTGGCCGTCGCCGGCACCGTGATGCTCGTCGAGGGACTCGTTCCGGGTACCCGCGCCTACGACGCCGCGCTGCACGCGCTGCTGCTGGGCTTCGTGTTCTCGATGGTCTTCGGCCACGCGCCCATCATCTTCCCGGCGATTCTGCGGGTGAGGATGCCCTGGCATCCAGTCTTCTACATCCCCGTCGCGCTGCTCGCCGGCACGCTGGCGCTACGTCTCGCCGGCGACGCGCTGGCCGACGCCGCGCTGCTGCGCGCGGGCGCCATCGGCAACGCGGTCGCGCTGGCCGCGTTCCTGGCCAATACCGTCGCAGCCGTCTTGCGCGGGCTGCGTCGCGCGCAGTCCGGCGGCTGACGCCGGCGCGCGCCATCCGGCGTGAGACAATCCGCATCATGAGCGAGCGCGAGCAATCGCGGGGCGAGGAAATCGCCAACAGCGTCAGCCACGGCGTGGCGCTGCTGGCAGCCATCGTGGCCATGCCCGTCCTGATCGTCGTGTCGGCGCAGCAGGGCACCGCGATCAACATCGTCGGCGCGACGGTCTTCGCCGCGAGCATGCTGCTGCTCTACGGCGCGTCGACGCTCTATCACGCCATCGCGCATCCGCGCGCCAAGCGCGTTTTGCGCAAGCTCGACCACGGCGCCATTTATCTGCTGATCGCCGGAACCTACACTCCGTTCACGCTTGGCGCGCTGGGCGGACCCTGGGGCTGGACGCTGTTCGGGCTGGTCTGGGCGCTGGCGGGCGTCGGCGTCGCGCTGAAGGCCTTCGACCGCATGTCGCATCCGGTCGCCTCGACCGTGCTCTACCTGGTCATGGGCTGGCTGGTGCTGATCGCGCTGGGCCCCCTGGTCGAGCGCGTCGCGACCGGCGGGCTCATCCTGCTCGCCGCCGGGGGGTTCGCGTACACGCTGGGCGTGATCTTCTTCGCGCTGGACTCGCGGTTGCGCTACGGCCACTTTGTCTGGCACCTGTTCGTCGCCGCCGGCACCGCCTGCCATTTCTTCGCGGTCCTGCACTACGCGTACTGAACCTCCTCGCGTCAGGCCGCCGCGCGCTGCTCGAGCTCGCGCAGCCGCCGGTGCCGGTACTCTCCCCAGAGCGCCGCCCCGATGGCGCCGGCGTAGATCGAATCCGGGTGGTTGACCGCGTTCACGCCGACCTTCTCGTTGACCATTTCCTCGCCGATCGCCGCCAGCAGCCCGGTGTCGAGCGCAAGCCCGCCGGTCAGCAGCGCGGTGCCCTCCCTGATGCCGGTCACCTTGAGCAGCTTGACGATCCGCGACGCCATCGACAGGTGGATGCCCTTCAGGATGTCCGGCGTGGCGATGCCGCGCGAGACCATGTTGATGACGTCGGTCTCGGCGAGCACCGCGCAGATCGAGCTCACCTTTTCCGGGTTCTGCGAACTCTGCGACAGCGCGCCGATCTCCTCGACCGCCACGCCCAGGTAGCGGGCGATGTTCTCGAGGAACTGCCCCGAGCCCGACGCGCACTGGCTGGTCATCTTGTAGGACAGCACCTTGCCGCGCGGGTCGACGTAGATCGCCCGGCCGTTGAGCGCGCCGATGTCCACCACGGCGCGGGCGTCCGGCACCAGGTAGACGCCGCCGCGGGCGTGCGTGGTCATCGAGTAGAAGTGGCCGGTGGCGAACTGCACGTTCTCGCCCTCGCCCGTGGTCGCGACGTAGTCGACGTCGGACGCCGCGATGCCGGCGTCGGCGAGGACCCCGTCGTAGCCTTCCTGCGCCAGCGTCAGCGGGTCGCGGCGGCGGATGCGTTCGCAGCGCTTGGCCAGCCATTGCACATTGCCGCCGTCCGAGCGGAAGAGGACGGACTTGACCGCCCCGGAGCCGATGTCGATGCCGATGGTGGCGGTCATGCGCGTGCCTCCGCGGTGCGCCCTTCGTCGACCACGGCGCGCCAGGCGAAGGTGGCCCCGCCCAGTGCGCCGGTATAGATCGAGTCCGGGTCGATGTTCAGCGTCACTCGGCCGTAGTTCTCGCGGACCAGCTCCTTCAATGCCTTGACCGCCGCCTCGTTCTTGGCCACGCCGCCGGTGAAGGTGAACTCGTCGCGAATGCCGCCCGAGCGGGCGAGGATCGACATCGCGCGCAGGATGATCGCCCGGTGCAGCCCGGCCATGATGTCCTCGCGCTTGTCACCCAGCGACAGCCGGTCGCGCAACTCGGCGCCGGCGAACACCGTGCAGGTCGAGTTGATCCGGATGGTCTTGGTGGACTTCATCGCCAGCGGCCCCAGCTCGTGCAGGCCCATGTTCATCTCGTCGGCGATGTAGCCCAGGTAACGGCCGCAGCCGGCGGCGCAGCGGTCGTTCATCTGGAAGCTCTCGACGATGCCCTTCGGGTCGACCTGGATCGCCTTGGTGTCCTGTCCGCCGATGTCCAGCACCGTCGCCGTGCGCGGATACATGACGTGCGCGCCGAGTCCGTGGCAGAGGATCTCCGAGCGGATGTGCTCCTTGGAGAACGGCAGGCGCGCGCGGCCGTAGCCGGTGCCCACCGTGTAGGTCTCCTCCATTTCCAGGTCGAGAATGCCCTTGATCGGCGCCTCGACCGCAACCCGCCTTCCGGCGGTGTCGGGCAGCGCGGCGAACGTGCGCTCCAGCGCGGCCAGCAGGTGCCGGCGGATCGAATCGGCATAGACGCGGTTCTCGACCTCGATGATCGAGCGGTCGAACACGTTGAGCAGGAAGTCGTAGCGGATGTCCGCTTCCTTCGCGACCGTCTCGCCCGCGGTCAGGTACTGGCTGCCGGCGATGTCGCGAAAGAAGTCCGACTTGCGCTTGGCGCCGGGGGCGAACAGCGCCGGCGCCTCGGCGGTGAGCCGGCGGAAGACCTCGGTCAGCGCCGGGCCCACGCCCGCGCCCGCATCGCCGAACTTCGCCGTCGCCAGGCTGCGCCGGCAGGTTTCCTCCAGGTCGACCAGCTGCTCGATGTACTGTTCCAGCCGGAAGTCGCGCTCGAGCTGTCCGAGAAAGGCGTCCAGCGCGCCATCGAGCGCGCCCGACCCCGCCAGAGCCTTCCGGAACAGGTGAAAGCGGCCGTTGACCAGCGCCTCCTGCTTGGCGATGGTCGCCGCGGTGTCGTAGTTCGAGCGCGAGTTGGTGATGCCGCGCCCGAGGATGTTGTGATCCTCGTCGATGACCACCGCCTTGGTGGTCGTCGAGCCCAGATCGATGCCGATGAAGCAGCGCATGGCGATCCCCGTCAGTGCGCGGCCGGCGGCCGCGCGTTTCTGCTTGACCATCTGGAAGTAGCTCTCCAGCCGGTTCTTGACGTTGGCCGCCGAGAAGTAGCGCGGGTCGACCAGGTCGGTCTCGATGAACGCCGCCGGCTTGCCGGTGCGCCGCTCGACTTCGCGCAGGATCAGCAGCTGGCCGGCGGAGAAGCTGTTGCAGCTCTTGATGGAGTTGATCAGCAGGCCATCCGCCTGGTACTCGTCGATGTACTTGCAGATCATGTCGATCCGCGACGGCAGGTTGAGATTGGTGTAGCAGCCGAGGCAGTACTCGGCCAGCGACTCCAGCGGCCGGTCGGGGTCGTGCCTGAAGCCGAAGTCGTAGAGGCCGCCGACCTTGGCGTAGGTCGACGACACCACGACCGCGCCTTCCTCGTAGAACATCTTCCAGAAGTCGCGGAAGCTGGTCCAGTTGGGCGGGCCCTCGACGACCAGCCGATAGCGTCTCCTCCCCCATCTCGCCCTCCGGGGTCACCGGTCCCTTGCCCTCGCGCACCCGCTGCTCGATCTCCTGGCGCAGCACGCTGTAATACTGCGTCGCCTCGGGCGTGCCGCGGAAGGCGGTGAAGATCGGGCCGATGTAGTAGACCGCGCCGAAGTAGCCGTCGATCGGCGACGGCCGGTTCTTGGCCGACTGCAGCACCGCCACCAGATCGTCCTCGGCCTTCTGCGATTCGCGCATGTACTGGCGCAGCCGGTCGATGTCGAACTTCACGCCGGAAATTCGCTCGAGCGTCGGGATCACGGTCTCCTTGAGCTGCTTGACGACGTAGTCGCGCATGTTCGGCGCGATCTTCCCCTCGCCCTGGTAGGGAACGTGCAGCATCACCGTCTCGCAGCCGTACTTGTGGCGGATCAGCTCGAACCACTTCATGAACGTGAAGCAGCCGGTGTAGGACAGCAGCAGCACGTCCGGCCTGGGCAGCGCCTCGCCGGTCGGGCCGGTCTCGCCGCCAAGCATCATGCCCAGGTCGGCCTTGACGTAGGTGCAGACGTCCTCGCTCTGGCCGTCGCGCTCCGCGTCCATGATGAACTTGCCCGAGCGCTTGCGCATGCCGTTCTGCAGCGCATTCGTCTCGGGCAGGCTGCGCGCGAAATCGAAGCACATCAGCAGCTCGTTCAGGTTGCCCGGGACGAACGTCGCGGACACCTTGCGCCCGGCGGCGTGCGCGCCCGCGAGCTCGCTGTAGTTGCGGTTGATCAGCTCCTTCTGCAACCACATCGCGTCCTCTTTCTGGACCTCGGGCTTGCTCGTCTTCGGCGCCGTCATGGTCACACCTCGCTCCAGAGTTTGATCGAATCGGCGAAGGTGCCCGCCTGCTCGCGGATCGGGGCCATCTGGCCGGTGTTCTCCGCATACTTGAAGGCCGTGTACGGCACGTTGTGCCTGGCCAGCACGTCCTGCAGCATCGGCCGCTCGAGCAGCGCCGGATCGCAGAACGAAGGCGCCGCGAAGACCACGCCTTCGGCCCCGCGCGACTTCACCTGGTGCAGCAGGAACACGCCCTTTTCCTCGCGCTTCACGTCGTACTTGGCCGCCGTCGACGCCGACCGGTGCAGGTAGGCCTTCGAGAGTTCCTCCAGCGGCCGGCCGCAGGCGGGCACGTCGTCCAGCAGCCAGCGCGTCACCAGCATGAAGTCGTCGTCGACGACGTAGCAGCCCGCCATCTCGATCGACTTGATCAGTGCCAGCGGCGGCTGTTCGCAGAAGGTGCCGTTGATCACCACGCGCGCGTTGTCGCGCTTCGGCCGCTGTTCCCGCTGCGCCGCGGCGAGGTATTGGCGGACCAGCGCCGTGTGGTCTTCGGGCGGCAGCACCATGCCGGCGCGCAGCAGCAGGTAGACCTCGGAGGTCGGCGCCTGCCATGGCTCCTGCGCCCGGTAGGCATAGAGTTCGCTCAACGCGTCGCGGTTCTCGTTGTAGACGAGGATCGACCCGTCGATCTCCGCGTCGGTGATCGGCGCGCCGCGCAGCCGGCCGAGATCCTCGCGCAGAACCTCGAGTTCCTGGACATAGAAGACCCCGCCGATCGCGTCCTCGTAGTTCTGCGGCACGTCGAAGTAGCGGACGTACTTGTCCTTGAACAGGATCTGCCACATCCCGGACAGGTTGCGGATCACGTCGCAGATCGACGGGAACAGCATGCCGTCCAGGCAGTCGAGTCGGCCGGTGAGGCCGAGCTCGATCGTCGAGCGCGGGATCCGGCAGATGTAGCTCTGGTAATAGGCGTCGCCCTGGATCACCTCGAGCTGATCGCCGCCGCCCAGGATGCCGACCGGCAGCATTCCGGCGGCGTGAATCAGTTCGCGCGGCACGTAGACAGGCATGTAGCCGATGGCCTTGCGGCCGGGAACTGCGGCCTTCCATTCCTTGACGGCCTTGAAGTCGAGATCGTCGAACAACGCCTGGCAGCGCGCGACGATGGTCCTGACGTCCGGATTCCTGTCCATCAGCGGTGCTCCCATCAGCGGTGTTCCCATCTGGGCGGGCGTTTGGCGATGAAGGCGGCGAGGCCCTCGTTGGCGTCGTGCGTGCGCATCAGCCGCTCCAGGTAGAGGCTCTCGACCTCGGCCAGCCGGTGGCGAACGTCGCGCAGCAGTCCGCCGCGCGCGGCGGTCACCGCGAAGGCGAGGCTGGACGCGCTCCTTGGTCCCAGATGCACGTCGAAGTAGGTCAGCGCCGCCGCGACCGGATCGTCGTCGATCTCCCGCACCAGTCCCGCCGCCAGCGCTTCCCGGGCGGACATCGTCCGGCCGGAAAAGAGCAGGTCCTCGGCCACCGCCTGTCCGACGCGCCACGGGCAGCAACACCGACGCCGCCGGCGCGAACACGCCGAGTTTCATCTCCGGCTGGCCGAACTGCGCGTCGGGTGCCGCGAAGATCGCGCTGCCGGCCAGCGCCACCTCCAGGCCGCCGCCCAGGCACTGGCCGCGCGCGGCGACCAGGATCGGCGCCGGGAACTCGAGCATCGCCAGGATCAGCGCATGCAGCGCCTCGAGCATCGCCGCGCAGTGCTCGGGCAGATGCTCGTCCACGCTCGCGCCGAAGCTGAAATGCGGCCCTTCCGCGGCCAGCAGCACGCCGCGCAATCCTGCGCTGCTGGCGATGGTCCACCAGCGCCCCGTGCAGCGCCGCGATCATCGCCGCGTCGACGAGGTTGGCCTTCGGCCGCGCCAGCGTCAGGCGCAGCAGCGCGCCGTCGCGCTCCAGCCCGCCGCCAGCGGCGATTCCGCGGCCATCGTCAGCCCTTCGCCTTCGGCTGGATCGAGTCGTGCAGCGGTCCGACCCAGCTCTCGCCGGCGGCAAGCTTCTGCCGCAGCAGCACGAAGTCGACTTCGCGATTGTCCTTCGGCCCGTCGTTGAAGGCGGTGAAGCCGGCGCGCGCCTCGGTCATCATGTTCAGCGCCAGCCAGGCGCGCGAGTCCTCCTTGTTGCGGTTCCAGCTTTCGAGCTTGGGCTTGCGCAGCTCCTCCAGCGACTTGGTCGTGCAGTCCGGGAAGGTGAGCAGCATCTTGGCGCACAGTTCCTCGACCCTGGCGTCGAGCAGCGACAGGTCGACGGTGCCGCGCGCAAGCAGCGCCTTGGCGGCCTTCTGCGCCTCGCCGGTCTTCGGTTCGCCGAAGACGAAGCGGCCGTGGTCGTCGACCATGCGCTGCGTCTCGACCAGCGGGTTGGCGACGAAGGCGCCGTCCACGCGCAGCGCGGGAACGATGTCGGTGAGCACGCCCATCCAGTACGCCTTGTGCGCGGAAAAGGGTTCGCACAGCACGCAGGCGGCCATCGCCCGTTCGCTGCCGACCATCAGCGGCAGGAAGTCGGTCGCGCCGCCGATGGGCGCCGATCCGTGCTTGGGCCCCGCCTGGCCGAAGCGCGCCAGGTCCTGCGCCACCGAGAAGTCGCAGGCCATGCCGATCTCCTGGCCGCCGCCGATGCGCATGCCGTTGACCCGGCAGATCACCGGCTTGTCGCAGGCGAGGATCGCGCTGACCATGTCGTTGAACAGGCGCATGTACTGCCGGTACTCCTGGGGCTGGCCGGCGTAGTACTCGGCGTACTCCTTGGTGTTGCCGCCGGTGCAGAACGCCCGGTCGCCCACGCCGGTGAAAACCACGCAGTTGACGTCGCGGGCATTGGTCGCGGCGCGGAAGGCGAGGATCACGCCTTTGACCATGTCGGTCGTGTAGGAATTGAACTGGGCCGGGTTGTCGAGCGTGATCCAGGCGTTGAACAGTCCCGGGGCGACCGCGCCGTCGGGCGTGCGCGCGGGCCGTTTCTCGAAGCGCACGCCGGGCTTGGCGATGTCGTCGACGAGGTCGTGATTCAGGAATTCGAAGGCGGTCGCATTCATGCTGGTTGGCTTTCGGTCGGGAAATCAGTCTGGAACGAGAACGGCGCGCTTCTTGATCTCGCGGCGATGCACGGCGGCGAACACGCGGTTGATGTCGTCGAGCGGGTGCTGCTCGACGAAGGGCCTGATGGCGACCTTGCCGTCCTGCACGAGTTCCAGCGCCGCTCCGTAGTGTTCGGGCGGGCAGCCCCAGTTGCCCAGTGCGCGCGCGTCGTAGGCCATCAGGTTCGACAAGCGGATCTCGACCTTGTCCATCGTGAAGCCCACGACCGACAGCGTCGCGCCATGCACCAGCAGGCCATAGGCCGTCAGTTGTCCGGCGGCCGTGCCCGAGCATTCGAAGACGAACCACTCGGTGGCCGGCAGCCGATGCTGCTTCGCGAACTCCATGATCGCGGGCTTGATCGCGCGCGCCTCCAGCGAGCGGCTGTTCAGCGTCAGCGACGCCCCATGCGCCGCCACGGCGGCGAGGCGGTCGTCGTCGACATCGATGGCGACGACCGTCGCGCCGAAGGCGCGGGCCACCTGGACGCAGTAGCCGCCGACGCCACCCGCGCCGACGACCACCGCCAGGCTTCCCGGTCGGACTCCCGCGCGGAGGACTGCCTGGTAGGGCGTGGTCAGCGCGTCGGCCACGATGGACACGTCGGCGAGGGCCAGCCCGGCCGATGCCAGTCGCGCCTCGTCGACCTCGCACAGGCCCCGGGCCGGAACGACGATGTGCGTCGCGAAACCACCCTGGATGTCGTTGCCGGGCATCTTCTGCGCGCGGCAGATCGTGGTCTGGCCGCGCCGGCAGAGGTCGCATTCGCCACAGGGCAGCACCGCCGGAACGATCACCGACTTGCCCTGCCAGGCCTGCGCGTCGCTCCCGGTAGCGACGATCCGGCCGCTGACCTCGTGCCCGAGCGCCAGCGGCAGCGGCGCGTTGGTCCGCACGCCGTCGTAGTAATAGCCGAGGTCGGTATGGCAGACCCCGCAACCGGCGACGGCGACCACGACGTCGCCGGGTCCCGGTTCCGCGGTGAACGCTTCCCGGACCAGCGGTGCCTTGGGCGCGGTCATCAGCCACCGGTGCGCTGCGATGCTCATCGTCGCTGCTCCTTCCGCGGCGGCCTCCGCCGCCTTGCGCCGTTCCTTGACGGGTCGCGGGTGCCGGACCAGAATCCGCCTAATTTGGTATTACAGTACCGCTTTACCGTAATTGTGATTTGATCATCCTGCGTGATCGTTGCAGGCGCATTGATCTGCATCAATCCAACCCGGACACCGGGACGCTTAACGTATCGACGACAGCGGCGAAGGAATCTCGATGAACGCGAAACACGGGCAAACTCCGGCTTCCCCCAATGACGGCAGCGTGTCCATCGCGCTGGCCGGCAGCGGCGGCAGCGGCGTCATGACCGCGGGCACGCTGCTGCTCGCCGCCGCCGCGAAGGCGGGCTGCTACGGACTCATGGTGCGCACCAGCGGGCCGCAGATCCGCGGCGGCGAGGCCGCGGCGCTGCTGCGCCTCGCGCGCACGCCGGTTGCCACGCTCGACGACCGCTTCGACGCCCTGATCGCGATCGACTGGTCGCAACGTCAACCGCTTTGCCGACGAGATTCCGCTGGACGCGAGCAGCGTGCTGCTCGGCGACCCGGACGAAGGCGCGGTACCCGAAGCCTTTGGCGCCACCGGCGCCCGCGCGCTGCCGGTGGCGCTCAAGGCCATCGCCAAGGGCATTCCGGGAAGCTGGACCAACATGGTGGCGCTGGGCCTGGCCGGCACGCTGGTCGGCCTGCCGCTGCGAAGCGCTGGAAGCGGCGCTGCGCGAATCGTGGAAGCGCGGCGAGGACAAGCTCGCGGCAAACCTGCAGGCGCTCGCAGCCGGCGCCGCCGCTGCCGCGGGGATCGACGGCGTGCGCCGCCTGCCGCGCCGCGCGGTACCGCGTTCGGCCGCTGGATGATCAGCGGCAACGAGGCTGCCGGCTATGGCGCCATTCGCGGCGGCGTGCGCTTCGTCGCTGCCTATCCGATCACCCCGGCCACCGAGATGCTGGAATGGATGGCGCCCGCGCTGGCGAAGGTCGGCGGCACGCTGTTGCAGGCGGAGGACGAACTGGCTTCGGTGAACATGATCATCGGCGCGTCCTACGGCGGCATCCCGGCGCTGACCGCCACCGCGGGACCGGGGCTTGCGCTGATGACCGAGGCGCTGGGGCTGGCCTGCTGCGCCGAGGTGCCGATCGTCGTCGTCGACGTCATGCGCGGCGGGCCATCGACCGGCATCCCGGCCAAGAGCGAGCAAAGCGACCTCGCCTACGCGGTCGGCGGGCTGCCCGGCGACGCGCCGCGGCTGGTGCTGGCGCCGAACTCCATCGCCGACTGCGTCGCGACCACGCAGTGGGCGGTGCTGCTGGCGGAGACGCTGCAGGCGCCGGCGATCGTCCTGTCCGACCAGTTCATGGGGCAGTCACGGGCGATCGTCGATCGGCCCGACGAACCCGGCTTCGTCGGCGCGCGCCTGACGGCGGTGCCCGGAACGACCGACTACAAGCGCTATCGCGACACGCCGTCCGGCAGTCTCGCCGATGGCCGTTCCCGGCACGCCGGGGCTGGTCTATACGGCAGACGGCCTCGAGCATTCCGAGGCCGGCATTCCCAGCAGCCAGGCTCGCGATCATCTGCGCCAGCTCGACAAGCGCGCGCGCAAGCTGGCGCTGCACGACTATGGCCGCTGGTGGGCCGACATCGAAGGCGAAGGCGTGCACGCGGCGCTCACCTTCGGCTCGACCACCGGCTGCGGTGCGCGAGGCGATCGCCCGGCTGTCCGCGGACGGCATCGCGGTGCGGATGATCGCGCTGCGCCTGCTCGCGCCGCTGCGCATCGACGCGCTGGACGCGGCGCTCGCCGGGGTCGACCACGTCCTCGTCGTCGAGCAGAACCACGGCGGACAGCTGTATCGCTACCTGCGCGCCATGGCCGACCTGCCGGGCAGGCCGCGTGGCTTCCACCGCCCGGGGCCGTTGCCGCTGCGCCCCGGGGAACTCGTCGCGGCGATACGCGACTGGATCGACGCAACCCAACGACCGCGGGAGCCGGCATGAACGAACCCTTGGCTCCGGACGCCGTCCGGACCGCCGCCGACTACAAGTCGGCGTACAAGCCGATCTGGTGTCCCGGCTGCGGCGACTTCTCGGTGCTGTCGAGCGTGACCAAGGCGCTGGCGATGGTCGGCGTGCCGCCGCACGACGTCGTCGTGGTCTCCGGCATCGGCTGCTCGTCGCGCATCCCCGCGTACACGTCCTGCTACGGCTTCCACGGCGTGCACGGCCGCGCGCTCGCCGCGGCCACCGGCCTCAAGGTCGCGCGGCCCGACCTGACGGTGCTCGCGGCCGGCGGCGACGGCGACGGCTACTCGATCGGCGGCAACCATTTCCTGCATGCGTGCCGGCGCAACGTCGATCTCACCTACATCGTCATGGACAACCACGTCTACGGCATGACCAAGGGACAGGCGTCGCCGACGACCGAGCCCGACTGGGACAACAAGCTGTCGCCGGGGGGCACCGGCATCCGCGCCTTCCATCCGCTGGTGATCGCGCTCGCGTCGGGCGCCAATTTCGTCGCCCGCGCCTTTTCCGGCGACCCGAACGGCACCGCGAAGATCATTGCCGACGGCATCCGCCATCCGGGCTTCTCGTTCATCGAGATCCTCTCTCCCTGCATCACCTTCCGGCCGGAGCAGCGCGAGTGGAAGACAGCACGCGCGTCCGGCGTCAGTCGGCCCGACGGACGACGCGGCGCGCGCCGCGCGCCGCATCATGACCGATGACGGTTTCAACATCGGCGTGCTCTACACTGGATCACGCCCGCCCTACCCGCTGCACGGCCGCAGGCCGAAGGGCACGATCGAGCAACTCACTGCGGAGTTCGAGACATGAGCAAACGAAAGAAGAACGACCCGACGCCACCCGAGGCCGCCGCGGCGGCGGACGGCCCGGCCACGCCGGCCAAGGACGCCAAGGCCGAGATCTCGCTGGAGGAGTTCATGGCGCAGGCCTGGGCGATGGAAATGGAGGCGGTCCAGCGTTATGGCGAACTGGCCGACGCGATGGACGCGCACAACAACCGCGACGTCGCGGCGATGTTCCGCAGGATGGCGCAGTACGAGGGCAAGCACGCCGACCAGCTGCTGGCGGAGATGGGCTGGACCGAGCCGCCGCTGATGGCGCGCAGCGAGTTCAGCTGGCCGAGCTTCGAGGGGCCGGAGACGGTTTCCCACGACCAGCTGCACTACCTGATGCAGCCCTGGCACGCGCTGGAACTGGCGCTTGCGGCCGAACAGCACGCCGAGCGCTTCTTCGGCGAGCTTGCGCGCCGCGCCACCCTGCCGTCGGTGCAACGGGCGGCGCTGGAACTGCAGGCCGAGGAACGCGAACACGTCGAACTGGTGAAGGCCTGGATGAAAAAAGTGGCCGAGCCCGACGCCGACTGGGCCGTCGATCCGGACCCGCCGCGCCATACCGATTGAGGGGCTGCGCCTGCGCCGCGACTGGAACGCCGGACAGCGCTGCGCCACCGGCGCGGCCGCTGTTGGCGCCGGCAGCGGCTAGATTTCCTGCTTCTCTTCCTCGAGCAGGTCGGCTTCGGCCTGTCCCGCGGGCCGCGTCGCGCTCCACCGCGAGATGCGACAGATAGTCGGCGGTGATGTCGCCGGTGATGTACTTGCCGTCGAAGCAGGACGCCTCGAAATTGACCAGGCTTGGATTGGCGGCGCGCACCGCGTCCTTCAGTGCCTCCAGATCCTGATACACCAGCAGGTCCGCACCGATCTCGCGTGCGATCTCGGCATCGGTGCGTCCGGTGGCGACGAGTTCGCCCTGGTTCGGCATGTCGATGCCGTAGACGTTGGGAAAGCGCACGGGCGGACTCGCCGACGCAAAGTAGACTTTGCGCGCCCCGGCCTCGCGCGCCATCATCACGATTTCGCGCGAGGTCGTGCCGCGCACGATCGAGTCGTCGACCAGCAGCACCACCTTGTCGCGGAATTCGATGCCCACCGGGTTGAGCTTCTGCCGCACGCTCTTCGTGCGCATCGCCTGGCCGGGCATGATGAACGTGCGGCCGATGTAGCGGTTCTTGACGAAGCCCTCGCGGTACTTGATGCCGAGGCGGTTGGCGAGTTCCAGCGCCGACGGGCGCGAGGAGTCGGGAATCGGGATCACCACGTCGATGTCCTGCGCCTCGGGCATGCCGCGGATCTTCTCGGCCAGCGCGCCGCCCATGTGCAGGCGCGCCTCGTAGACCGATGCGCCGTCGATGACCGAGTCCGGCCGTGCCAGGTAGACGAATTCGAAGATGCAGGGGTTGAGCGTCGGGTTTTCGGCGCACTGCCGGGCGTGGAACCCGCCGGTGTTGTCGACGAAGATCGCCTCGCCGGGAGCGACGTCGCGCAGCATGTTGAAGCCGAGCGGCTCGATGGCCACGGATTCGGAGGCGACCACGTACTCGGTGCCGCCCATCTGCTCGTTCCTGCCGACGACCAGCGGGCGGATGCCGAAAGGATCGCGGAAGGCGAGCATGCCGTAGCCGGCGATCATCGCCACCACTGCGTAGGCGCCGCGGCAACGGCGGTGCACGCCCGCCACCGCCCGGAAGATCGCCTCCGGATCGAGCCGGTGGTGCTGCGCGGCGCGTTCGAGTTCCAGCGCCAGCACGTTGAGCAGCACCTCGCTGTCCGAGTTGGTGTTGACGTGGCGGAAGTCGAGCTGGAACAGCTGCCGCTTCAATTCCTCGCTGTTGGTCAGATTGCCGTTGTGCCCCAGCGTGATGCCGAACGGCGAGTTCACGTAGAACGGCTGCGACTCCAGATCGGAAAAGGCCGAGCCGGCGGTCGGATAGCGGCAGTGGCCGATGCCCGCCGAGCCCATCAGCTCGCGCATGTTGCGCGTGCGGAACACGTTCTGCACCAGGCCGGGGCCCTTGAACATGTGGAAGATCGGGCCTTCGCTGGTCACGATGCCGGCCGCGTCCTGGCCGCGATGCTGCAGCAGCAGGAGCCCGTCGTAGAGCAGCTGGTTGACCGGCGTATGCGCGACGACGCCGACGATGCCGCACATGGCGTCTAGGCCTTTTCCGGCGCGGCGCCGGGCGGAGCGACGCCGCCTTGCCGCGAATAATCGAGCGCGCCGGCCCACTCGCGGGGCAACCAGGGCCGGGTCGACAGCGCGGCGGCCACCAGCGCGGGCGAAAGCGCCGCATTCTGCCACCAGTCGTACCGCGGCAGCGCCGTGACTCCGGCAACCAGGGCGAAGGCGAGCACCAGCACAAAGCCGCGCACGACGCCGAACAGCGCGCCGAGAAAACGGTCGACGAAACCCAGCCCGGCCTTGCGGATCAGGCTCGACAGCGGCCAGGCGATGAGCGCACCGATAACCAGGGCAGCGATCAGGATCACGATGAACGCCAGCAGATAACGAAGCGCCTCGGGGCCTCCGAACTCGGGCAACATGGCGCCGACGATCGGCGTCAGCGCGATCGCCGCGACGATGCCGATGACCCAGGCGGCGAGCGCGATCAGCTCCCGGGTCACTCCGCGCGCGAACGCCAGCAGCGCCGACAGTGCGACTACGCCGATGATCGTCCAGTCGAAGGCAGTCACGCGCGCCACGCCGCTACCTGGAAGGCGCGACGATGCCGACCTGGCCCTCGCCCTTCAGTGTTTCCCGCGCTGCAACCGCGTCGTCTCGCGTCGGGAAAGGCCCGACGCGCACCCGCCATAGCGTGCCCTTGCTGGTTTCGAGCGGCTCCGTGTAGGCGGAGTGCCCGGCGCGCTTCAGCTTGTTGGCCAGCGCATTGGCGCCCTTGTCGTCGGAAAACGCGGCGAGCTGCACCGAGAAGGTCGGACCGGGATCCGGCTTGGCCGCCGCCGCAGCACCGGCGGGCGCGGAAGATGCGGCAGCAGGCGCCGATCGGGCCACCGCGCCCGGACCCGCCTTGGCCGGAGCCGGCACGGGCGGCGGCGCCTTGGCGGTTTCTGCGGGCGCGTTCTTGGCCGGCACCGGCGTCTTGGCCGATGCAGGCGTCGAGAGAACCTTTTGCTCCGCATCGGCCACCGAACGCCGGGGCGGCTCCGCAGCACGGGTGGCCGCGGTGGGCACGGTATCGGGCGCCCCCGCTGCCGCGGCGGATTTTCCGGACGATCCGCCGCCTGATGAGCCCGACCTGGATGCGTCGGCGGGTACGGGTTCCGCCTTGCCGCTCTCGGACCGGGCCGGCGATTTGTCCTTGTCCTGCAACCGGTTGACGAAGCGGCCGTCGTCGACCTGCGGAATCCTCACCGTCACATCCTCGCCCAGCGGCCGCGGCTCGCTTTCGAGCAGCATCGGCACCACGACCGCCGCCGCGAGCGCGAGGACGATCGCGCCGATCAGCCGGCGACGGGCGCGCCGACGCAGGTCGTCGAGATTGAGATCCGCCGGGTCCGTCATGAAGGAATCGCCGTGGGTACCTGCAGTGGCCGCGCCATTAGCCCGCGAACTCGGAAAGCACGGCCGCCACCGTGAGAAAGGATCCGAAGACGATGATTCTATCAGCCTCTTCCGCCATGCCGCGCGCCGCCGCATGAGCCGCGGCGATATTGTCGAAGGATTCGATCGCCGAGTCGTCCACGCCGACGCTGCGCAGGGCTTCGCGCAGCTGTTCGCCCGTCGCTCCACGCGGCCCGGGCAGGCGCCGCCACGAACCAGCGGTCGACGCGCGTGACCATCGCCGCCGCCACGCCCGCGATGTCCTTGTCCGCAAGCATTCCGCACACGGCCAGCGTCCTGGGAAAAAAGCCCATCGCGCCGAGTTCGTCCGCCAGCACCGTCGCCGCGTGCGGATTGTGGGCAACGTCGAGCACGGTCACCGGGCGCCCTGGCAGCACCTGGAAGCGTCCGGGAAGCGTGACCGTGTGCAGCCCCGCACGCAGCGCACCGCCCGACACCGGCAGGCGCGCATGCAGCAGGTCGAGGACGACCAGCGCCGTCGCCGCGTTGGCCAGCTGACAGGCGCCGCGCAGCGCCGGAAACGGCAGGCCGTAACGGTCGCCACGCGGGCCCCAGTAGCGCCACTGCCTGCCCTCGTCGACATAACCGTAGTCGCGGCCGATCTGCGTTACCGGCGCGCCGACCTTCCGCGCGGCGTCGATCACCGACGCCGGCGGATGCGGATCCGCCACCACCGCCGGGCGTCCGGCGCGGAAAATGCCGGCCTTCTCGCGGCCGATGTCCTCGCGCGTCGGCCCGAGATAGTCGACATGGTCGATGTCCACGCTGGTCAGCACGCCGACATCGGCGTCGACGATGTTGACCGCGTCGAGGCGTCCGCCGAGACCCACCTCGAGCACGACCACGTCGGGCTGCGCGCGCGCGAACAGCCACAGTGCGGCCAGCGTGCCGAACTCGAAATAGGTCAGCGCCGTGGCCTTGCCCTGCGCGTCGACGCTAGCGCAGCGCGCGTTCTCCACGACCTCGAACGCAGCCAGAAGCTCCGCGTCGGTCGCCTGCGTGCCGCCGATTTGCACGCGCTCGTTGTAGCGCAGCAGATGCGGCGATGTGTAAAGCGCCGTCCGGTACCCGGCGGCGCGCAGGATGGACTCGAGCATGGCGCAGGTCGAGCCCTTGCCGTTGGTCCCGCTGACGGTGATCACCGGGCAGGACAGCGCCGCGTCGAGCCGCGCATGAACCGCACCGACGCGCGCGAGTCCCAGCGCGATCGACCTGGGGTGCAGCGTCTCGAGATAGGCGAGCCAGGCATCGAGCGACGCGGGTCGATTCATTGCACGACGTCCGCGATGAGCTTCCCGCGCGACGGCGCAGGCGTTCGCGTCGCTCCGCGCGACGCGCTCAGGAAACCGGCACCGGCAGCCGCATCAATGCGGCCAGCAGCGCGGCCAGTTCGTCGCGCAGCTGCCGCCGGTCGACGATGAGGTCGAGCGCGCCCTTCGCCATCAGGAACTCGGCGCGCTGGAAGCCCTCCGGCAGCGTTTCGCGCACCGTCTGCTCGATGACGCGGGGACCGGCGAACCCGATCAGTGCGCCGGGCTCGGCAATGACCAGGTCGGCCACGAAAGCAAACGACGCCGAAACGCCGCCCATGGTCGGATCGGTGAGGATGGACACGA
Source organism: uncultured beta proteobacterium (assembly GCA_963712105.1). GTDB lineage: Bacteria > Pseudomonadota > Gammaproteobacteria > Burkholderiales > Casimicrobiaceae > VBCG01. The sequence continues at coordinate 840,553 of CAVQGR010000012.1, read as the reverse complement.
AAGGCAACCGCGCCCTGTTGAGCTCCTGCAGCAGCGCCGTGGTCTTCGCCATCTGGAACAGCGAATTGACGCCCTCCTGCATGCGTGCACCGCCGGAAGCAGAGACGCAGACGAAAGCCATCCGGTTCTCGTACGCGACGCGCACGCCTCGCACGAAGCGTTCGCCGACCACCGAACCCATCGAGCCACCCATGAATTCGAATTCGAACGCCGCCACGACCACCGGCACGTTCTTCACGCTGCCTTGCATGACGACCAGCGCGTCGGTTTCGCCGGTCTCCTCCAGCGCGGCAACCAGGCGGTCGGGATACTTTTTCTGGTCCTTGAATTTCAGGCTGTCGATCGGCACCACCTCCGAGCCGATCTCGAAACGGCCGTCCGGATCGAGAATCTGGTCGATCCGGTCCCGCGCCGACACGCGCGCGTGATGCCCGCACTTGGCGCAGACGTGGAGATTCTTCTCCAGGTCGGTGCGATAGAGCACGGCTTCGCAGGCAGGACACTTGATCCACAGGCCTTCCGGGACCGGCGTCCGGCGCTCGCCGGCCGTTCGCTTGATCCGCGGCGGCAGCAGTTTCTGCAACCAGCTCATCTTCGGCCCCCCTTGGCCTCCTTCGCGCGAACCCGTGACGGCGGCGGCGCGACAGGATGCTAGCGCTTCATCTCGTCCAGCGCCTGGCGAATGGTAGCAAGCCAGGCCCCGGCGCGGGAAGCCGCCTCCTCCGGCGGCCCCGCCTCGATTTCCTGAATGATCCGGCTGCCGATCACCACGGCGTCAGCGTGCGCCGCAATCGCCTGCGCGCTCGCCGCGTCGCGGATGCCGAAGCCCACGCCGATCGGCAGCGTCACGTGACGCCGGATCTCCGTCAGCTTCCGCGCCACGTCGGCGGCATCCAGGTGTGCCGCACCGGTCACGCCCTTGAGCGAAACATAATAGACGTAGCCCCGCGCCAGTTTCGCGATCGCGGCAATGCGCGATTCCGGCGTGGTCGGCGCCAACAGGAAGATCGGCGCGATGTCGTGCTCGCATAGCAGCGGCGCGAATTCGCCGGCTTCCTCGGGCGGGTAGTCGACGACCAGCACGCCGTCGACACCCACGGCCTGCGCGCGTCGGGCGAACTCCCGCGTCCCCATCGCCTCGATCGGATTGGCATAGCCCATGAGCACGATCGGCGTCGTGGCGTTCGACGCGCGGAAGTCGCGCACGACCTCGAGCACGTCGGCGAGGCCGATGCCCTGCGCCAGCGCCCGTTCGGATGCGCGCTGGATGACCGGACCGTCGGCCATCGGATCGGAAAAGGGCACGCCCAGCTCGATCACATCCGCGCCCGCGGTCACCAATGCGTCCATGATCGAGCGCGTGGCGGCCCGCGTGGGATCGCCGGTGGTGACGTACGGAATCAGCGCCTTGCGACCCGCCGCGGCGAGGCCCGCGAAGACCCGGTCGATGCGCGTCAAGATCGGCCGCTGCGCTGGTCGGGGTTGCACTCGGGCCGGCAGTAGAACTTGAGTCCCGAACGTTCGGCGACGGTGTTCATGTCCTTGTCGCCGCGACCTGACAGGTTGACCAGCAGGAGCGCCTCCGTGGGCAGCGTCGGCGCGAGCTTCTTGGCGTAGGCCAGCGCATGCGCGGACTCCAGCGCCGGGATGATGCCCTCGATCCGGCAGCAGTCGTGAAACGCCGCAAGCGCCTCGGTGTCGTCGATGGACACATACTCGGCGCGGCCCGAATCCTTGAGCCAGGCGTGTTCTGGGCCCACGCCCGGGTAGTCGAGCCCGGCGGATACCGAATGCGTCTCGGTGATCTGCCCGTTCGCGTCCTGCAGCAGGTAGGTGCGGTTGCCGTGCAGAATGCCCGGCCGGCCCGCGGACAGCGACGCCGAGTGACGGCCCGTGGCGATGCCGTCGCCGCCGGCTTCAACGCCGATCAGCCGCACATCGCGCTGCTCGATGTACGGGTAGAAGATGCCCATCGCATTGCTGCCGCCGCCGACACAGGCGATGACCGCATCGGGCTGCCGACCCGCGTATTCGGGCATCTGCACGACGCACTCGTCGCCGATCACCCGCTGGAAATCGCGCACCATCATCGGATAGGGATGCGGGCCGGCGACGGTGCCGATGATGTAGAACGTGGTCTCGACGTTGGTGACCCAGTCGCGCATCGCCTCGTTCAGCGCATCCTTGAGCGTCTTCGACCCGGATTCCACCGGGACGACCTTCGCTCCCAGCAGGTTCATGCGGAACACGTTCTGCGCCTGGCGCTTGACGTCCTCCGAACCCATGTAGACGACGCATTCCATGCCGTAGCGCGCGGCGATGGTCGCCGTCGCCACGCCGTGCTGGCCGGCGCCGGTTTCGGCGATCACCCGCGGCTTCCCCAGCCGCCGGGCAAGCAGCGCCTGGCCGATGACATTGTTGATCTTGTGCGCGCCGGTGTGGTTCAAGTCCTCGCGCTTGAGCCAGATCTGCGCCCCGCCGAGCTCGCGCGACCAGCGCTCGGCGTGGTACACCGGCGACGGCCGGCCGACGTAGTGCTTCAGCTCTTTTTCGAATTCGGCGCGGAACGCGGGATCGTGCTGGTAGCGCGCGTACTGCGCCTTCAGCTCGTCCAGCGCGCGCACCAGCGTCTCGGCGACGAACACGCCGCCGTAGGGCCCGAAGTGCCCGCGAGCATCCGGAAGGTCGTAGGGAAGGTCAACCATCTGCATTGCGCACTCCAGCAATGAACTCGGCGATGCGCGCCGCGTCCTTCAAGCCCCTCGCTGCCCTGCCGTCGGGGCCGCGTTCCTCGACGCCGCTGGAGACATCGACAGCCCACGGTCGGACTGCGCGGATCGCGTCGCCGACGTTGGCCGGATCGAGTCCGCCCGAAAGGATCGCCGGCGCACCGAGCCGCGCCAGCGTGCCTGCGGACAGACGCGACCAGTCGAACACGCGTCCGGTCCCTCCGGGCAGATCCCCGGGCGTGAATGAATCAAACAGGAAGCCTGCCGCATCGGCGTACGAAGACGCACATTCTAGCAAATCCACCCCGTCCCTCACGTGCAGGGCCTTGAGGTAGGGCCGGCCGAAAGCGCGACACAGTTCCGGCGTTTCGCCGCCGTGGAATTGCAGCAGGTCGAGCGGGACCGCGGCAAGCGCCGCCTGCACCTCCTCCGGCGCCGGATCGACGAACAGCGCGACCCTGGTCACGAACGGCGGCAGCGCATCGGCGATGGCGCGGGCGCGGACGAAGTCGACGACCCGCGGCGTGCCCGGCCAGAACACGAGGCCGATGGCGTCGGCCCCGGCCTGAGCGGCGGCCAGCCCGTCGGCGACCCGCGTGATTCCGCAGATCTTGACCCTGGTGCGCGGGCGCGTCATGCGCAGGCGGCCGCGACCGGACGCACCGTCGCGGGAAGCCCGAAGCGCGAATCGTAATCGGCGCCCGCGAAATAGAGCCCGGCGGCCGGAAACGTCGCCGGCGCCCGGGTGCGATCGCGAAGCGCGAGCAGCTCGCCAAGCCACTCGGGCGGCTGGCCACCGGCGCCGACCTGCACCAGCGCGCCGACGATATTGCGCACCATGTGATGCAGGAAAGCGTTGGCGGAGAGGTCGAAGCGGACCAGCGTGCCGTCACGGGCCACGCTCAGGCGCGACAGCGTCTTCACCGGCGTCTTCGCCTGGCATTCGCTGGCGCGAAACGATGAAAAATCGTGGGTTCCGATCAGGTGCATGGCGGCGGCAGACATCGCTTCGGCATCGAGCGGTCGATGGTACCAGCCGACACGACCCGCACCGAGGCCGGGCCGCTCCGGCCGATTCAGCAGCAGATAGGTGTAGTGGCGGGCCTGTGCCGAGAACCGCGCATGGAAATCCTCGGCAACCGGCTGCGCCCAGAGCACGGCCGCGCTGTCGGGCAAGTGGGCGTTGGCGCCACGTACCCACGCGTTCAGCGGTCGCACCGCCCCGCTGTCGAAATGCACGATCTGCGACACCGCGTGCACGCCGGCATCGGTGCGCCCCGCCGCCACGACCGGCGTCGGCAGGCCCGCGATGGCGCCGAGCGCGCGCTGCAGCGCATCCTGCACGCCGCAGCCGTCAGGCTGCGACTGGAAGCCGCAGTAGGCGTGGCCCGCATATTCGACGGCGAGTACGAAACGCATGTCTGGCAAGGGTCGGGGCGGCGTCCGCGTGGCGCGGGGTCCGGCCGGCAATGGCCCGGCGTCAAGTACAACGGGCGGCGGATCCTCGACCCGCCGCCCGCTGCGTTGCAATGCCTGTCGTGGTCAGCCGAGCTTGGCCAGCAGCGACTTCGCCTCCGCCTTCTGCTGGTCGTCGCCCTCGTGCAGAACCTCCTGCAGGATCTCGCGCGCGCCTTCGACGTCGCCCATTTCCTGGTAGGCCTTGGCGAGGTCGAGCTTGGTCGCCGCGTCGTGCCACTGGCCGTCGAGCACCGACGGCGTCGGATCCTCGAAGGTCGTGCGCTCGGGGTCGAACGACAGGTCGAGCTTGTCGAGTTCCAGCGCCGCGACGGGCCGCGCAAGCTGCGACGAGGTGGCGCTGGTGGTCACCGGCTCAGGTTCGGGCGCCGCATCGCGCTTGCCGATGGGTTCGGGCTTTTCGGATTCGTCGAGCTTGAAATCGAGATCGAATTTGGTCGCCTCGATTGCGGTGGCCTTCGCCTCCTGGGCCCGTTCCCCGAATCCCTTTTCCAGCGATTCGAAGCCCGCCCGGCCCGCGGCCAGCGCCCCGGCGGCCGCAGTGCCGGCGCCGGCAGCAACGCGCATCGCTGCGGAGCCCGCGTCGTCGGTCATGGTGTCGATGACCGACGAGGCGCCACGAACGGATTTCTCGACTTCGGATTCGGCGCCCGCGAGGATGTCGGCGGGCGATTTCGGCTGCGCGCCCGATGCCGGGGAAATCGAAATCTCCTCGTCCATCTGGTACTCCAGCCCCTGCGCGCCGGCGTTCGTGTCGATCGAATCCGCGGCAGCGGCAACGGCGGCCGCCCCGGCCATCGACCGCGCGGCGGGTGAGCCGCCTTCGGCGAACATCGGGTTGTTGGGATCGAGCTGGCGACCGAGGGCCACCGCCTTCTGCCAGGTTTCACCCTGCCCGCTGGTCACCGAATACAGCTCGGAAGCCACGGTTTCGAAGGCCGAGGGCTTGTTGTGCTGGGCGTGGATCTCCAGCAGCTTCAGGTAGATCTCCTGGCGCTGCGGATCCTTCTTCAGCGCGTCCTTCAGGATCTCCTCGGCCTGCGCGTCGCGACCGTAGGCGAGATAGACCTCGGCCTCGGCGATCGGATCGACCTCGTCGGTGTCGATGTTGCCCAGGCCCTCGCGGCTGAAATCGCTGGCGAGCGAATTGTCGCCGGTGTTGACGACGCCGCCGCCGGTCGAACCGAACACCGTGTTGGTCTTGATGTCGGTGCCCGAGATGATGCTGTCCTCGAACTTGGTCGTCTTGCGCCGGCGTGCCGCCAGCAGCGCGGCGATGCCGCCGAGAATGACCAGCGCTCCCGCGCCGACCGCCCAACCGGGCGTGTTGCCGAGCAGGTCCTCGAAGAATCCAGGCGGCTCCTTGGCCTGCGCCGGTGCAGCAGCGGCTTTCGGCGGCACGGCCTTCGGTGGTTCCGCGGCCTTCGGCGGCTCGACCTTGGGCGCTTCCGCGGCCTTCGGCGGCTCGGCGGCCTTGGGGGGTTCCATCGCCTTCGGCGGTTCGACCTTGGGGGGCTCCTCCGCCTTGGGTGGCTCCATCGCCTTGGGGGGTTCCGCGGCCTTTGGCGGCTCGGCGGCCTTGGGCGGCACCACGGGCGCCGCCACAGGCGGTGGCGCCGGCGGCGCCTTCGCGGCCTTGCCCGCGTCCGCCTGCAACTGCGCCAGCGTCTGGTTGCGCATCTCGACCGCGCGCTGCAGGTCCTTCAGCGTCTTCTCGAGTTCCGCGATGCGGTTTTGCGCATCACGCAACTGCGCATCGCGGGCCACCGCCGCTTCCGCGGCCGCGCCCTTGCCGACGCCGGCCTCCTTGGATACGCGCAGTTCCCCCGTTCCGGGTCTGGCCGCGGGTGCTGTTTCCTCGACCGTCGTGCCGATGCGTCCCGTCGCCGTCCGGCCACGACCCTCGTCGGCCAGCGGCGCGGAACCGGCCACACGATCGCGGTAGGCGCGCCAATCGGCAGCCTGCACGCGGACGACCTGCGCGGCCTCGGTCGGCGGCGTATTCGACGCGTCGGCCGCGTTCGGAATCGTGATGATCGCTCCCGACCGCAGACGATTCATGTTGGCGCCGTCGAACGCGGCTTCATTGCTGCGGAACAGCGCGACCAGCATCTGTTCCAGCGTCACGGTTTCCGGTTTGTACTCGGTGGCGATCTTCGAAAGCGTATCGCCGCGCCTGACCGTGTAGTTGTCGCCCTGTCCACGCGGCTGCGCGGGCGCCGCAGCTGCGGCCGGCGCCGCCTGCGCACGCGGCGGCGCGGCACCCTGGCGGGCGGGCGTCATCGGTTCCACCGGTGCGGCGGCGACCGATCCGGGCGGATCGAGCAGGAACGTGTAATCACGCACCACGCGCCCCGACGCCCAGTTCACCTCGACCAGCAGATCGAGATAGGGCTCGACCACCGGCTGTTGCGAGGTGACCTTGAGAAACGCCGTGTCGCCAGGCCCGCGCTCGAGCACGATGCGCGTGCGCCCGAGCACACCCTGATACTGGAGGTTGTTCTGCCGATACAGCGACGGTTCAGCCACCTTGGCAGTGACCGAATCGAGCTCCTCTTTGGAGCTTGGCAACAGTTCGATGCGTGCCGACAGCGGCTGTCCGACGAAGGAGTCGACGGTCAGCTTGCCCAGACCGAGCGGGTAGGCGGCGCCGGACATTGCCAGCATGCCCGCAACGAGGCCGAATTGGACGATGGGTTTAACGCGCATGCCGACCTCTTTGGGGAGTGCCTTTAGGCTCAAGCTAACATAACATCATGGGTTTAGGCCTGCAAGCTAAACCCCGGTATTAGCTGGAGTTTTCCCGGTGGCCTGCCGCGGCCTCCCACACAACTTCATGCCGTTGTGATATCCGCCAGCGCTAGCGCTAGCGTCGCTGCACCTTGCCGACTACAAGATGTGGTGGCCCGGGCCCACGCCCGGGCCGTGTTGCAAACCTGTCGGCCGCATTCCCGCTCGATCAGCGTTCCAGCAGGATGCGCAACATCCGGCGCAACGGCTCGGCGGCGCCCCAGAGCAGCTGGTCTCCAACCGTGAAGGCCGACAGATATTCCGGCCCCATTGCCAGCTTGCGCAGGCGGCCGATCGGGATGTCGAGCTGCCCGGTGACGGCCGCCGGCGTGAGCCGGCGCACGCTCTCGTCGCGGGTGTTGGGAACCAGCTTCACCCAGGCATTCGCGCCGGCGATGATCGCCTCGATTTCCGGCAACGGCAGGTCGCGGCGCAGCTTGATGGTCAGCGCCTGGCTGTGACAGCGCATCGCCCCGATGCGCACGCACAGCGAGTCGACGGGTATCGCGTTGGCTGCGCCACGGCCCAGGATCTTGTTCGACTCGGCGCCGCCCTTCCACTCCTCGAGGCTCATGCCGTTGCCCATGTCGCGGTCGATCCACGGGATCAGCGAGCCGGCCAGCGGCACGCCGAAGTTCTCGGTGGGAAGGCGCTCGTCGCGCAGGACGCCCGCCACCTCGCGGTCGATGTCGAGAATCGCCGATTGCGGGTCGTCGAGCAGGTGCTTGGCCGCCAGGTGCGTCTCGCCCATCTGCTGCAGGAGTTCGCGCATGTGCTTGGCGCCTCCGCCCGACGCCGCCTGGTAGGTCATGCAGGTCATCCATTCGATGAGGTCGCGCTGGAACAGCCCGGCCAGCGCCATCATCATCAGGCTGACCGTGCAGTTGCCGCCGATGTAGTTGCGCACGCCGGCGGCGAGCGCCGCGTCGATGACCGGGCGGTTGACCGGGTCGAGGATGATCACCGCGTCGTCCTGCATGCGCAGCGTCTTCGCCGCGTCGATGAAATAGCCGTTCCAGCCCGCCGCGCGCAGCTTCGGGTACATCGCCGTCGTCCAGTCGCCGCCCTGGCAGCTGATGATCGTGTCCAGCGCGCTCAGCGCTGCCACGTCGCCCGCATCCTTCAGCTCGGTCGCGCCGCTCCCGACGTCGGGTCCTGCGCCACCGGCGCTCGACGTCGAAAAGAACACCGGCTCGATCAATTCGAAGTCGCGCTCGTCGCGCATCCGGTCCATCAGCACCGAACCCACCATTCCCCGCCATCCGACGATTCCCACACGCATGATCGTCTCCCATCGCGCGTCAGACTGGCCGATCTCTTCGCGGCTCGTCGTCTGCCCGGTTGCCGCCTAGCCCCGGCACCCTGCTCGCACGCGCGAGACGCCGCGCGTAAGCGTCGCACGTGGCTCGTCCGGCCGGATTTCGTCAGCCGATCGCCGCGTTCGCCAGCCGCAGCGCGCGGCCATCGCCCTGGGCGACGCCATCGTGGCGCGGATGGCCTCGGCATCGGCAAGCTCGGCTCGACGGATCCTCACCACCGGCGCCCGGGTCTTCGCGGCCGGCCGGATCTTCGTCACTGTCGCGCGGGACTTCACGCCGCGTCCCTGAATGCGGCGACCACCGCGTCGCCCATGGCGCGCGTGCCGACGACCGCTTCGCCCGGCAGCGCGATGTCGCCGGTGCGCAGGCCCCGGCCGAGCACCGCGCGCACCGCGCGCTCGATGCGCGCGGCAACGTCCTCCCGCGCGAACGTGTAGCGGAACATCATCGCCAGCGACAGGATCGTCGCCAGCGGATTGGCCTTGTCCTGCCCGGTGATGTCGGGCGCCGAGCCGTGGATCGGCTCGTAGAGTCCCTTCTGCCTGGCGTCCAGCGACGCCGACGGCAGCATGCCGATCGAGCCGGCCAGCATCGAGGCCTCGTCGGACAGGATGTCGCCGAAGATGTTGCCGGTCACGATGACGTCGAACTGCCTGGGGTTGCGCACCAGCTGCATCGCCGCGTTGTCGACGTACATATGCGACAGCGCGACGTCCGGGTAGTCGGCGGCGAGCGCGCTCACCACCTCACGCCACAGAATGCTGGTGTCGAGCACATTGGCCTTGTCGACCGAGGTCAGCCGCTTGCCGCGCTTTCTCGCGGTCTCGAAACCGACGCGGGCGATGCGCTGGATCTCCGGCACGCTGTAGAGCATGGTGTCGAAGCCCTCGTCGTCGCCGGCGGCATTCTTCCTTCGCCCGCGCGGCTGGCCGAAGTAGATGTCGCCGGTGAGTTCGCGGATGATCATCAGGTCGAGTCCGGCGACGACCTCGGCCTTCAGCGTCGACGCCGCCGCCAGTTCCGGATAGAGCATCGCCGGGCGCAGGTTGGCGAACAGCGACAGCGCCTTGCGGATGCCGAGGATGCCCTGCTCGGGCCGCAGTTCGCGGGCCAGCGTGTCGTAGCGCGGGCCGCCGACGGCGCCCAGCAGGACCGCGTCCGCCGCCTGCGCCAGCGCCAGCGTCGCCGGCGGCAGCGGATGTCCGGCCGCGTCGTAGCCTGCGCCGCCGATCGGAGCCTCGTCGAGGACCAGCGGCAGGCCCTCGTCGCGGAGCGCCTCCAGCACGCGACGCGCCTGTCCGACGATCTCGGGTCCGATGCCGTCTCCCGGCAGGATTGCGATCTTCACGTTCCAGCACTCCCCTAAAAAGACACGGCGCCGTCTCCTTCGATCCGGCGCCGCGTGGTGTGTCGTGTTGCTCTACGCGAGCCAGGGTTGTTCCTCGAGCCGTTTGGCCTCGAAGGCCCGAATCGTCGCTGCATGCTGCAGCGTCAGGCCGATGTCGTCGAAGCCGTTCAGCAGGCAATGCTTGCGGAAGGGCTCGACGTCGAATCCGAAGGACAGCGAGCCGTCCGGCGTCGCGACCACCTGCCGCTCGAGGTCCACGGTGAGCGAGAAGCCCGGAAACGCCGCCGTGGCGGCGAACAGCCGGTCGACCTGCGACTCGGGCAGCACGATCGGCAGCAGCCCGTTCTTGTAGCAGTTGTTGTTGAAGATGTCGGCGAACGACGGCGCGATCAGCGCGCGAAAGCCGAAATCGTAAAGCGCCCAGGGTGCGTGCTCGCGCGAGCTGCCGCAGCCGAAGTTGCGCCGCGCCAGCAGGATCGACGCGCCCTGGTAGCGCGGATCGTTGAGCACGAACTGCGGATTGCGCGGCCGCCGGGCGTTGTCCATCCCCGGCTCGCCATGGTCGAGGTAGCGCATCTCGTCGAACAGGTTCGGGCCGAAGCCCGTACCGCTTGATCGACTTCAGGAATTGCTTCGGAATGATCGCGTCGGTGTCGACGTTGGCGCGGTCGAGCGGCGCGACGATGCCGGTGTGGACGCGGAATGGCTCCATGTTCGCCTCGTCGGTCAGGAAAGCCGGCGCACGTCGACGAAATGCCCGGCGACGGCCGCCGCGGCCGCCATCGCCGGGCTCACCAGGTGGGTGCGCCCGCCGGCGCCCTGCCGGCCCTCGAAATTGCGGTTGGACGTGCTGGCGCAGCGCTCGCCCGGCTCCAGCCGGTCGTCGTTCATGGCCAGGCACATCGAGCAGCCGGGTTCGCGCCATTCGAAGCCCGCATCGCGGAACACCCGGTCGAGTCCCTCGGCCTCCGCCTGCGCCTTCACCAGCCCGGATCCGGGCACCACCATCGCCAGCTTCACGTTGGCGGCGACACGGCGTCCGCGCGCAACCGCCGCCGCCTGGCGCAGGTCCTCGATGCGCGAATTGGTGCAGGAGCCGATGAAGACCTTGTCGATGCGGATGTCGGTGATCGGCGTGTTCGGCGTCAGGCCCATGTAGGCCAGCGCGCGGGCGATGCCCTCGCGGCGGGTCGAGTCGCGCTCACGGTCGGGGTCCGGCACGCGATCCTCGATCGGAGACGACCATTTCCGGCGAAGTGCCCCAGGTCACCTGCGGCCGGATGGACGCAGCGTCGAAGACGTGCGTCGCGTCGAACCTGGCGCCCTCGTCGCTGACCAGCGTGCGCCAGTACGCAACCGCGCGGTCCCAAAGCGCGCCGGTCGGAGACATCGGGCGGCCCTTCACGTAGTCGAGCGTGCGCGCATCGACGGCGACCATGCCGGCGCGCGCGCCGGCCTCGATCGCCATGTTGCACATGGTCATGCGCGCTTCCATCGACAGCGCGCGCACCGCCTCGCCGCCGAACTCGATCGCGTAGCCGGTGCCGCCGGCGGTGCCGATGCGGCCGATGACCGCGAGCACGAGGTCCTTCGCCGTCACGCCGGGCGACAGGCGCCCGTCGACGCGCACCAGCATCGACTTCGCCTTTTTCATCAGCAGGCATTGCGTGGCCAGCACATGCTCGACCTCGGAGGTGCCGATGCCGAAGGCCAGCGCGGCGAACGCGCCGTGGGTGCTGGTGTGCGAATCGCCGCAGACCACCGTCATGCCGGGCAGCGTCGCGCCCTGCTCCGGACCGATCACGTGGACGATGCCCTGGCGGCGGTCGAGAAACGGAAAATACGCCTTGGCCCCGTGTTCCTTGATGTTGCTGTCCAGCGTCTCGACCTGCGTGCGCGAGATCGGGTCGCGGATGCCGAGGTTCCAGTCCTTGGTCGGCGTATTGTGGTCGGCCGTGGCGACGATCGACTGCACGCGCCAGGGCTTGCGCCCGGCGAGCTTCAGGCCCTCGAAGGCCTGCGGACTGGTCACCTCGTGGACGAGATGGCGGTCGATGTAGAGCAGCGCCGTGCCGTCCGCTTCCTCGCGGACCACGTGGCTGTCCCACAATTTGTCGTAGAGCGTGCGCGCGATCATCTTCGGGCCATTCGCCGGCCGGCCGCCGGTGGGTCGGGACAGCGATTATTGCATGGCAGCAATGGCGCTGTCAGGGCCGGCTCCCGGACGGCCCTGGCCGGTGGGACGGTTTACGGCGACGTCCGGCGACGTCCCGCCTCGACCGCCTGATCGACCAGGCCGGCGACGCGGGCCGGCAAGTCCGGGGCCGCGGAGTCGAAGACCGACGCCGGAGTACCCCGCAGCCAGGTCAGCTGCCGTTTGGCGAGCTGCCGGGTGGCGGCGATGCCCTGTTCGCGCAGCGCGTCTGCGCCGATCCGGCCCTCGAGGAATTCCCAGGCCTGTCGATAGCCGACGCAGCGCATCGACGGCATTCCCGGAAACAGCGCATGGCGAGTCCGCAGCGTGCGCAGCTCGTCGACCAATCCCTGCGCGAGCATGGCGTCGAAGCGGCAGGCGATCGCCGCATGCAGGCGGGCGCGGTCGGCCGGCAGCAGCGCCACGGCCAGCGTCGGACCGAGCTCGGCGGGTGCAGCGTCGCGCCGCCCCTGCAGCGCCGACAGCGGCGCGCCGGTGAGCCGGAATACTTCGAGTGCGCGCTGGATGCGCTGCGCGTCGGCGGGCGGCAGGCGTGCCGCGGTGGCCGGATCCACCCGTGCGAGTTCCGCGTGCAGCGCCGGCCAGCCGTCGCGCGCGGCGCGCGCGTCGAGTTCGGCGCGCACCGCCGCATCGGCGCGCGGCAGCGCGGACAGGCCCTCGCGCAGCGCCTTGAAGTAGAGCATCGTGCCCCCGGCGACGATGGGTACCCGGCCGCGGCCGCGAATCGCTGCGATGGCGGCAAGCGCGTCGCGCACGAATCGCGCCGCGGAATAGGTTTCGGTCGGCTCGACGAGGTCCAGCAGATGGTGCGCGATGCCTGCGCGCTTCGCGCCAGGGCAGGCTTGGCGGTGCCGATATCCATGCCGCGGTAGACCTGCGCCGAATCGACGCTGACGATCTCGCCGTCGAGGCGCCGGGCGAGCGCCAGCGCCAGCGCGCTCTTGCCCGAAGCGGTCGGTCCCATCAGCAGGACGGCGGGTAGCACGGCGGCGACCAGCGCCTAGCGACCGCGCAGGAACAGGCGGTCGAGGTCGGCGAGCGAGAGCTGGTACCAGGTGGGGCGGCCGTGGTTGCACTGGCCCGAGCGCTCGGTCGCCTCCATGTCGCGCAGCAGGCGTTCATCTCGGGCACCGCCAGCGCGCGGTTGGCGCGAACCGCGCCGTGGCAGGCCATCGTCGACAGGAGCTCGTCCCGCCGCGTCGACAGCACCTGCGTGCCGCCGATACTCGCGCATCTCGTGCAGCACCGCGCGCGCGAGCGTCACCGGATCGGCGTCGGCCAGCGGCGCCGGGACGCCGCGCACGGCGAGCGTGCCGGGGCCCAGCGGCGACAGCGCGAAGCCCAGCGCCGCGAGCGCCTCGGCATGCTCCTGCGCGGCGTCCATCTCCAGCGGCGCGGCGGCGAAGGTCGCCGGCACCAGCAGCGGCTGCACCGGCAATCGCGTGTCGAACGCCGACTTGAGTCGTCTCGTAGACGATGCGCTCGTGCGCCGCATGCATGTCGACGAGGATCAGGCCGGCGCGATTCTGCGCCAGGATGTAGACGCCGTGCAGCTGCGCCAGCGCGAAGCCCAGCGGATGCGCATCGTCGGCCGGCAGCGCCGGCGCATCCTGGCCCTGGCGGGCGCCGAACAGCCGGGCGTAGAACGACGAGGGTTCCGCGGTCGACAGCGCCATCGCCGCCTGTGTCGGCACCGACCCGGATCGCGCGAAGCTTGCCCCGCCGATACCCGCGTCACCCGCTGCCCGGTCGCCAAAGGCGCCGCGCGCTGTCGCGACCGGCGGCAGTTGCGCAGCGGCGACACCCAGCCGCTCGGCCGCCGACACCGCCGGCTGTTCGGCGGCGGTCGCCGCGAGCGCGCGCTCGATCGCGTGCCGGACGAACTGGTGCACCGCACCCGAATCGCGGAAGCGCACCTCGATCTTCTGCGGATGCACATTCACGTCGACCCGCCGCGGATCCAGCTCCAGCCACAGCACGTAGGCGGGTTGGCGGTCGTGGTGGAGCACATCGCGGTACGCCTCGCGCAGCGCGTGCTGCAGCACGCGGTCGCGCACGAAGCGGCCGTTGACGAAGACGTACTGGCCGCCGCCCTGCGCGGCGTAGGCGGGCCGCACCGCGAATCCCGACAGCCGTGCGCCGCCGGCGTCCGCGTCGATCCGGGCCGCCTGCGCGACGAAGGCGTCGCCCTGCAGCGCCTCGACGCGCGCCTGCCGGCCACCGGACGCCAGCCGGTGCGCCAGGCGGCCGTTGTGCTGCAGCGTGAACGCCACGGCCGGATGCGCCAGCGCCAGCCGCCGGAAGGCCTCGTCGCAATGACCCCATTCGGTCGCCTCGGTGCGCAGGAACTTGCGCCGCGCCGGCGTGTTGAAGAACAGTTCCTCGACGGTGACCGCCGTCCCGGCCGCCAGCGCCGCCGGGGCGATGGTCCCGACCGTGCCGCCCTCGACCTCGATACGCCAGGCGTGCGCCCCGCCCGCGGCCCGCGACGCCAGCGCCAGCCGTGACACCGAGGCGATCGACGCCAGCGCCTCGCCGCGGAATCCCAGCGTGGCGATCGCCTCGAGGTCGGTTACCGCCTGCAGCTTGGACGTCGCGTGGCGGGCAACCGCCCTCGCCAGGTCCTCGCGGGCGATTCCGCTGCCGTTGTCGGTCACCCGCAGGCGCTTGGTGCCGCCGCCGGCGATGTCGACGTCGATCTGCGTCGCCCCGGCGTCGAGCGCGTTCTCGATCAGTTCCTTGACCGCCGCCGCCGGCCGCTCCACCACCTCGCCTGCGGCGATCTGGTTGATGAGCAGGTCGCTGAGCGTGCGGATCGCCGGCATCAGCGGCGCAGCCCCCGTGCCCAGCGGGCGTAGACGCCGTCGGCCACCGCGCCAAGTCCGGCCAGCCGCGCGTCGAGATCGCTTTTCAGGTCCGCGGCGCTCTGCAGGTGCGCGCTGGAGCGCGCGGGCAGCTCGTGGGCGCCGATCGCGGCACCAGGACTCGATGAGTTCGCGCGTCATCTCCAGGTGGCACTGGAACCCCAGATGCCGATCGTCGACGACGAAGCCCTGGTTCACGCAGACGTCGCTGGTGAGGATGCGGGTGCCCATCGGCGGCAATTCGAAGGCGTCGTAATGCCACTGCAGCGCGGCAAAGCGCGGCAGGCCGCCGAACCACTCGCGGCGCGCGCCGCGATCGCAAACGTCGACGTGCAGCCAGCCGATCTCCGGTTCGCGCATGCGCGTCACCTGCGCGCCGAGCGCCTTTGCCAGCAGCTGCCCGCCCAGGCAATGTCCGATCACCGGGATGCCGACCGAGATGGCGTCGCGCAGCAGGCTGCACAGCGGCAGGACCCAGGGCAGCGGATCGTTGACGCTCATCGGCCCGCCCATCATGCCGATGCCGGAAAACCCGGAGGGCGACGGCGGAACCGTTGCGCCCTCGTCGATGGCGATCAGCTCGACGGGAATGTCCTGCGCGGCCAGCCACTCGCCGAAGCGCCCGGCATGCTCGGTCGGCGAAAAGCGGAAGATGGCGACGGGCAGCATGGGCGGCGGTTGCAGTGGACCATCGCGCGACCGGTCATCCGGCCGGCAGGTCCAGCACAAATCTTAGCAGAGGGGCGCCGCCGGCCGCGCCGTCGCTACATCTGCTTGAAGAGGTGCGTGAACTGCCGCGAAATCGGCAGCTTCTCGGGGCGGTTGCGCAGCAGGATGAACTGTCGCTCGGCATCCTCGCGCAGCACCCCCGAGACCGCCTCGAGATTGACGATGGTTCCGCGATGCACCTGCCAGAACTTCTGCGGATCGAGTTCGGCCAGCAGCTCCTTCAGCGGCGTACGGATCAGCGCCTCGCCCGCGGCCATGACCACCCGCGTGTACTTGGTGTCCGACTGGAAATAGGCGACGTCCGCCACCGGGATCAGCCGCACCTGCTTGCCGACGGCGGCGCGGATCCAGCGCAGGTGGCGCTCCGCCGGATCGGCCGAGCCGCGCAGCTGCGCGAGCAGCGCCGACAGGTCCAGCGGCGGCGCCGGCAAGCTTGGCGCGCACGCGCTCGACCATCGCCGCGAGGCGCTCGTCCTCGACCGGCTTCAACAGGTAATCGACGGCGCCGGCGTCGAACGCCTTCAGCGCATATTGATCGTAGGCGGTGATGAACACGACGTGGCAGTGCCGGCCGATCGCCGCCGCGACGTCGAGGCCCGAGCGGCCGGGCATCCGGATGTCGAGGAAGGCGAGGCTGGGCTGGTGCTCGGCGAACAGCGCCAGCGCCGTGTCGCCGTCCTCGGCCTCGGCGACGATCGCAAGCTCGGGCCACGCCTGCGCCAGCTTCTCCTTCAGGCGCTCGCGCATCAGCGGCTCGTCTTCGGCGATCAATGCGGTCGGCTGTCTCATGGGGCAGGCGTCCTTGCGGTGGCAGTCGACGGTGGCGGACGTGGAGCTGTCCGGCGCGAGCGGCAGGCGGATGCGGGCGCGAAACCCGCCGGGCTCGTTTTCCTCGAGCTCGAGCGACGCCGCGCCGCCGAACAGCAGCGCGAGGCGCTCGCGCACGTTGGCAAGCCCGATGCCCGGACGTCGACGGCACGCCGGTGAGACCCGCGCCGGTGTCCGCGACCGTGCACACCAGCGTCCCGTCCGCGGCGTCGATCGCGACGTCGATGCGGCCGCCGCGCGCGGAGGGCTCGATGCCGTGCTTGATCGCATTCTCGACCAGCGTGATCAGCATTCCCGGCGGCACCGGCACCGCCTCGAGGTCCTCGGGGAGCGTCATCGACCACGCCAGCCGCCGGCCGAGCCGCGTCTGCATGATGCCGAGGTAGGCGCGGATCATGCCTGCCTCCTGCCGCAGCGTGGTCACCTCGTCGCGCAGCGCCGGGCGTCGCGGCGCGCAGGAAGCGGATCAGGTCGCCGATCAGCCGCGCCGCATCCGGCGCGCCGCGCTCGGCGAGCTGCTGCGCGCTGCCCAGCGTGTTGAACAGGAAATGCGGCTCGATCTGCAGCTGCAGCAGCTTCAGCTTCGACTCGGCCAGCTGCCGCGACGTCTCGCTCTGCCGCGCCTCGGCCTCGAGGTGCGCGGTCGAGCGCCCGGTACTCGCGGTTGCGCAGATGGGCGATCAGCGCGGTCACGAAGCGCGAACAGGAAGCCGAACACCATCCCGGCGATGACGATGTGCCGGACCTTGGCGCTGTCGTTGAGATACGTCCAGCGGATCGACTCCCTGCACCAGCCCGGCGATCGACGCCCCGGCCAGCGCGCCAGCCCAGCGCCAGCAGCGGCGCGAGCACCGTGTAGCGGAAGATGCGTGCCGCTGGAACCGGCGATAGCCGAACCACGCGGAGAGTCCCGACCAGATCAGCGTCAGCACGACGACGTTGAACAGCACCGCGGCCTCGGTGAACGACATGTTCCACGGCAGCACCGAGGCGATCCAGGCGATGAGCGTCGTCACCGCGACGACGCCGAGCAGCCAGCGCCAGCCGCCGCTGGCGTAGAACCAGCGGTCGAAGGCGCGCACGTCGCGCCGCTCGATCTCGGTCAGCGAGCCGAGCACGCGCTGCAGGTAATCGTCGTAGCGGGTCTTCAGGGTCCCGATCATGCGCACTCGAATGCTCGATTGCGGTCCGTGTTGCCCGCAGGCTGCGGGCCGCGCCGATCAGAAATTGTGCGCGATGCGCGCGTAGGCCGAATGATTGTGAATCGACTCGAAATTCTCGGCCTCGACGCAGTAGCCGTCGAGACGGGCGTCGGTACCCAGCCTGCCGGCGACGCCGCGCACCAGGTCCTCGACGAAGCGGGGATTGTTGTAGGCGCGCTCGGTGACGTACTTCTCGTCGGCACGCTTGAGAATACCGTAGAGCTCGCAGGACGCCTCTTCCTCGGCAACGCGCAGCAGCTCGTTGACGAATACCGGCACGGTTGCCTTCACGGCGATGGTGATGGTCGAGCGCTGGTTGTGCGCACCGTACTCGGAGATCTCCTTCGAGCAGGGGCAAAGCGAGGTCACGGGAACCGCGACGCTCACGGTGGCCGAGTAGCGACCGTCGGCGAGTTCGCCGGTCAACCGCACCTCGTAGTCGAGCAGGCTCGCCACGCCCGAGACCGGCGCCAGTTTGCGCACGAAGAACGGGAAGGCGAATTCGATCCGGCCGCCGGGCGCATCCAGGCGCACGACGAGGTCCTCGAGCAACCCCCGCAGCGTGGCCACCGACAGCGGCGCCGCGCCCGGCGCCGCGCGCTCCTCGAGCAGCATCACCAGCCGCGACATGTGCGTGCCCTTGCGGTCCGCCGGAAGCGCGACGTAGACGTTGGCAACGGCAATGGTGCCGCGCGCGACGCCGTCCTGGTCGGCGAACGCCAGTGGATACTTGAGCCCGCGTATGCCGACCTGATCGATCGGCAGGTTGCGCTCGTCCCGCGCCGACTGGATGTCGGGAATGGGCATCAGGTTGGCAGGTTGTTCGGGTCGGTTCATGGCGTCAGCCGCTCATTGTAGCCGACGGCCCGTCAGGCCGCGGGTTTCGCCCAGGATTCGGTCTGGCGCGCGCCGAAGCGCTGCTGCACCGCCTCGGCGATGCCCTTGGCGTCGAGCCCGGCCTGGGCGAGCAGCAATCCCGGATCGCCGTGGTCGATGAAGCGGTCGGGCAGGCCCAGATGCAGGATCGGCGCAGCTGACTCCGGCCGCGGCGAGCGCCTCCGCCACCGCGCTGCCGGCGCCGCCGGCGATCACGTTCTCCTCGACCGTGACCAGGGCGTCATGATCGCGCGCCAGCCGCAGCACCAGCTCGACGTCGAGCGGCTTGACGAAGCGCATGTTCACCACGGTCGCGTCGAGTTCCTCGGCCGCCGCCAGCGCCGGGTGCAGCATCGGCCCGAAAGCGAGCAGCGCGACGCGATGGCTGCGCCGCCGGGCCTCGCGCCGGACCTCGCCCTTGCCGACGGGCAGCGCGTGCATGGCCCGATCGATGGCCACCCCCGGCCCGGTCCCGCGCGGATAGCGGACGGCGACCGGCGAACCCATCGTCGCCGCGGTGAACAGCATCTGCCGGCATTCGTTCTCGTCGGACGGGGTCATCACCGTGGTGTTGGGCAGGCAGCGCAGGAACGAGATGTCGAAGGCGCCCAGGTGCGTCGCGCCGTCGGCGCCGACGATGCCGGCGCGGTCGATCGCGAACACCACCGGCAGGTTCTGCAGCGCCACGTCGTGGATCGCCTGGTCGTAGGCGCGCTGCAGGAAGGTCGAGTAGATCGCGACGATGGGCCGCATGCCCTCGCAGGCGAGGCCGGCGGCGAAGGTCACCGCGTGCTGCTCGGCGATGCCGACGTCGAAGTAACGGTCGGGAAACTCCTGCGAGAAGCGGACCAGGCCCGAGCCTTCGCGCATCGCCGGCGTGATTCCCACGATGCGCTCGTCGCGCGCGGCCATGTCGCACAGCCAGTCGCCGAACACCTGCGTGTACGACGGCTTTCCGGCCGCCTTGGGCACGATGCCGGCGGCGGGGTCGAAGCGGGTCACGCCGTGGTAGAGGATCGGGTCTTCCTCGGCCTTCGGGTAGCCGTAGCCCTTCCTGGTGATCACGTGCAGGAACTGCGGACCCGGCAGCTCGCGGACGTTGGCGAGCGTGCGCGTCAGCACTTCCAGATCGTGCCCGTCGATCGGCCCGATGTAGTTGAAGCCGAATTCCTCGAACAGCGTGCCGGGAAGCACCATGCCCTTCATGTGCTCTTCCCAGCGCCTGGCCAGGTCGTGCACCGGCGGCAGCTTGGCCAGCACCTCCTTGCCGCCGCGGCGCACGGTGTTGTACAGACGTCCGGAAAGGATCTTCGCCAGGTAGCCGGTGAACGCGCCGACCGGTTCCGAGATCGACATCTCGTTGTCGTTGAGGATCACCAGCAGGTTGGCGCCCTGCGCATTGTTGAGCGCCTCGAAGGCCATGCCCGCGCTCATCGCGCCGTCGCCGATCACCGCGACCACGTGGCGCTGCTCGCCCTTGAGCTTCGCCGCCTGCGCCATTCCGAGCGCCGCCGAGATCGACGTCGACGAGTGCGCGGTGCCGAACGTGTCGTACTTCGATTCCTCGCGGCGCGGGAATCCGGATGGGCCACCCCACTGCCGCAGCCCGGACATCGCCGCGCGGCGACCGGTGAGGATCTTGTGCGCATAGGTCTGGTGCCCCACGTCCCAGACGATGCGGTCTTCCGGCGTGTCGAACACGTAATGCAGCGCGATCGTCAGTTCGACAGTGCCGAGATTGGACGACAGGTGCCCGCCGGTGCGGGCGACCGACTCGAGCAGGAAGGCGCGCAGCTCGCGCGCGAGTTCGCGCAGCGAGCTGCGTTCAAGAAGGCGCAGGTCCGCCGGATTGTCGATGCGTTCGAGCAGCGGGTACATGGAAGTGCAGTCCGTCAGTGGTTGCGCCGCGCGATCCAGTCGGCGATCTCGTGCAGTCGCCGCGCGGCGGGGCCGAACGGCGCGAGCGCCGCATGCGCATCGTCGCACAGTGCGCCGGCGCGCTGCTTCGCTTCGGCCAGCCCGAGCAGGGCGACGTAGGTTGGCTTGGCGTTCGCGGCATCCTTGCCCGCAGTCTTGCCAAGCGTTGCGGCGGAGCCCTCGACGTCGAGCACGTCGTCGACGACCTGGAAGGCAAGCCCTGCCGCACGCGCGAATGCATCCAGCGCGGCACGCTCGGCCGGCGTCAGCGCCGGACCGCAGGAGGCGCCCAGGAGCACCGCGGCGCGGATGAGCGCGCCGGTCTTCATCCGGTGCATCGACTCCAGCTCGGGCACCGACAGCGTCTTGCCCACGCTTGCCAGGTCGACTGCCTGCCCGCCCGCCATGCCGGCGGCGCCTGCCGCTTCGGCAAGCAGTTCACACGCGGCGCCGGCGTCGGCGAACCCGGCGCGCGCGAGCACGGCGAAGGCGTGCGCCTGCAGCGCATCGCCGGCGAGCAACGCCATCGCCTCGCCGAACGCGACATGGCAGGTCGGCTTGCCTCGGCGGAGCACGTCATCGTCCATGCACGGCAGGTCGTCGTGGATCAGCGAATAGGCGTGAATGAACTCGACGGCGGCGGCTGGCGCATCGCCAGCGCCGGGTCCGCGCCGACGAGTTCTCCGGCCGCATAGGCCAGCAACGGACGCACGCGCTTGCCGCCGCCCAGGACGGCGTAGCGCATCGCCTCCGCGAGCCGCGCCGGCGCGTTGGCCCCGTTGATCGTGCGCGCAAGGACGTCCTCGATGCGACTCTGGCGCTCGCCGCACCAGACCGGAAACGCCAGATCAGGATGCATCCGTTGTCCCGCCCGGCGCGAACGACTTGAGGACGCCCTGCTCGAGAATCTCGACCTGCTGCTGCGCCTCCTTGAGGACGGCCTGGCAATAGGCGAGCAGTTCGGCGCCGCGCTTGTATGCGGCCAGCGATTCCGCCAGCGGCAGCGCGCCGTCTTCCATCGATGCGACAATAGCCTCGAGTTCCGCGAGCGCGGACTCGAAGTTTTTCGTCGGTTCGGCTTTCTTCGTCATGGCGGAATTCGGCGGCGCATGAAGCAAAGGCGCGGCGTTGCCGCCGCAGGTTCGCTGCACGGTCGGAGCGCATGGCGCTCTTGCTGTAAGGTCTTGACCGGATGGCGGAAAGCGCCATATCATAGCATCGTTTGTCGACGCGGCCTCGAGCGGAAGTTTCGTGCGGCCGACTTAGCATAGCGGTCCGGGGCGGCTTGAACCGCCACAGCAAAGCCGTAAGCGTCCCGGGTTGTTGGGTTGGGTTGGTTGCTAGCAACCGAAACTGATCACGAAAGGGTAGGCCGATGTCCGACCTCGCCACGGCAAGCCATCTGCGCCAGTCTGCGACGCAGTTCCCCGCCTCCTGGTACTGCGATCCGCGGGTCCTCGATGCCGAGCGACGGCTGCTGCTCGCGCAGGCACCCGGATACGTTGGCCACGAGCTCATGACGCCCGAGCCGGGCGACTACCAGACGCTCATCGCGCGCGATGAAGCGCAGATGCTGGTGCGCAACGCGCGCGGCGTCGAACTCCTGTCCAACATCTGCCGGCATCGCCAGGCGCTGATGTACAACGGGCGCGGCAACACCCGCAACATCGTCTGCCCGCTGCACCGCTGGACCTACGACCTGTCGGGAGAGCTCCTGGGCGCACCGCATTTCGCCGACAAGCCCTGCCTCAATCTCGCGCGCACGCCGCTGCAGAACTGGAACGGCCTGCTGTTCGACGGCCCGCGCGACGTTGCGCGCGACCTGGCCGCGCTCGGTGTGAGGAACTTCGATTTCTCCGGTTACGTGCTCGACCGCGTCGAGCGCCACCAGTGCAACTACAACTGGAAGTCGTTCATCGAGGTCTACCTCGAGGATTACCACGTGGGACCGTTCCACCCGGGACTCGGCCAGTTCGTCACCTGCGACGATCTCAAGTGGGAATTCGGCGACTGGTACTCGGTGCAGACCGTCGGCATCAACAACCGCCTGTCCAAGCCAGGTTCGCGCACCTACGAACGCTGGCACAAGGCGGTCCTCGATTTCTATCGGGGAGAACTCCCGCAGCTGGGCGCGGTGTGGCTCACCTATTACCCGAACATCATGCTCGAGTGGTATCCGCACGTGCTGGTCATCAGCACTCTGATTCCCGAGGCAGTCGACCGCACGATCAACGTCGTCGAGTTCTACTATCCCGAGGAGATCGCCCTCTTCGAGCGCGAATTCGTCGAGGCCGAACAGGCCGCCTACATGGAAACCGCGAAGGAAGACGACGAGATCGCCGAACGGATGGATGCGGGCCGCAGGGCGCTGTACAGGGCCGGTCGCAGCGAAATCGGGCCGTACCAGTCGCCGATGGAAGACGGGATGCAGCACTTCCACGAATTCTATCGCCAGCAGATGGCGGCGCATCTCGCCGGACTGTAGTCGCCGGCCGGTCGACTGCCGCCGCGGTCCGCGCGCCCCGGCGCGGGACGGCGCGGCGGCGGATTCCGCCCAGGACCCACGCCTGAACTCCATCCGGCCCGAATCCAGGCAGGCGCTGTGGATGATCGCCGCGGGACTCGCGTTCGCGCTGATGGGCGTGTTCGTCCGCTACGGCGCCGAGCACTTCTCCGCTGCCGAGCTCGTGTTCTACCGTTCGATCGCCCAGATGGCGCTGGCGTGGATCGTCCTCTACCGGGCGGGGCTTGCCGTCAGGACCGCGCATCTGGGCATGCACGCGCACCGCGGCGTCGCAGGCTTCGCGTCACTGTTCATGTTCTTCTACGCGCTCACCGAGCTGCCGATCGCCACGGCGATGACGCTCAACTACACGTCGCCGGTCTTCCTTGCGCTGCTGCTGGCCGTGCTCGCGCGGGAGCGTCCCGGCGCCCGGCTGCTCGCGACCGTGTTCCTCGGCTTCGCCGGCTGCGTGCTGCTGCTGCGGCCGACGATCGCCGGGGATCAGCTCTGGGCCGCCACCGTCGGCCTGATGTCGGGCGCGGTTTCCGCCATCGCCTACTGGAACGTGCGCGCCCTGGTGCAGGCGCGCGAACCCGAGGCGCGCGTGGTGTTCTACTTCGGGCTCTTCGGCTGCGCCGGTACGCTGGTATGGATGGCGCCGCAGACCTGGCGGCCGGTCACGCTCGCCAATGTCGGCCTGCTGGTCGGCGTGGGCCTGTGCGGCGCGCTCGGCCAGCTGGCCATGACGCGGGCCTACGGCAGGGGAAGCACGCTGGTGACCGCGTCGCTGTCCTACAGTGGCATCGTCTTCGCGAGCGTGCTCGGCATCGCGCTGTTCGGCGACCTGCTGCCGGCGCCGGCGTGGATCGGCATCGCGCTGATCGTCGCGGCGGGTATCATTGCCGTCCGGCTGCAACCGGGCGGACGCCGCGAACCGGCGCCCCCCATCACCAATGACTAGTTCCAGAGCCCCGGCGCAATTCACCACGCTGATTTCGACCGAAGAACTCGCCGCCAGGCTGCCCGGCGGCGACCTCATCGTCTGCGACGTCCGCCACGACCTCGCCCGTCCGGACAACTGGGGCGAGGCACAGCACCGGGCGGGCCACGTTCCCGGAGCGCAGTTCGTGCATCTGGACCGCGACCTGTCAGCGCCGACGACGGGTTTCAACGGCCGCCATCCGCTGCCGTCTCCGGAGGTCGCGGCCGCGACATTCGGCCGGCTCGGCATCGCCGACGGCAAGCAGGTCGTCGCCTACGACCAGTCCGGCGGCATGTTCGCCTCGCGGCTGTGGTGGATGCTGCGCTGGCTGGGATTCGACGCGGTGGCGGTGCTCGATGGCGGCTACGCCAGGTGGACGGCGGAGAATCGCCCGGTCAGCACCGCGGTCGAGGAAAACGCGCCCGCGCCCTTCGCGATCCGCCGGGTGACGCCAACGGTGAGTGTCTCGGGCATCATGGCCAGCCTTGCGCGGCAGACGCTGGTGATCGTCGATGCCCGATCCGCCGAACGCTTCCGCGGCGAGAAGGAGCCCCTAGACCCGGTCGCCGGCCACATCCCGGGCGCGCGCAACCGCCCCTGCGACGCGAACCTCGACAAGTCCGGGGTGTTCAAGCACGCCGCATTCCTGCGCGCGGAGTTCGAGGCAATCCTGGATGGCGCGACACCCGATTCGGTGGTTCACCAATGCGGCTCGGGGGTAACCGCCTGCCACAACCTGCTGGCCATGGAAGTGGCCGGGATGGAGGGCGGCCGGCTTTATCCGGGTTCGTGGAGCGAATGGTGCGCGGATCGCGACCGGCCCGTTGCCGTCGGCCCGGGCTGACCTGACCGACTGCGCAGGATCGATCCGGCGATCACTCCGGCGGGCGGCTCCGGCGGCGCGCCCGCGACCAGCGCCCACGACCGCAGCTCGCGATGCAGCGGTCCCTCCGGGCCGCAGCACCGACCCGATCAGGCAAAGCCGGTCGACGCGCCAGCGGATCGGCGCGCAACGCGCGCGCGCCGGTGGCGACACGCACCGTCGGGCAAGCGTCACGTGCGGCCGGAACGGGCGGTCATCCACGGTGAAGCCGGCCAGGCGAAGCGCCGCCCCAAGCTGCTTGTGAAGCGACAGCACCTGGGCGGGAACGACCGACGGCGCGATCCACGCCACGCCGGAGGCGCGCCAGGCGCCGAGCAGGTCGAAATCGATCACCGCGCCTTCGTTGGGCAAGGCATCGCCAATCGCGCAGAGGGTTTCGATCGCAGTCCCGGGAACGTCGCCCAGGAAGGCAAGCGTGAGGTGTACGTGCTCACTCAGCACGGTTCTGCCGCGGGACCGCCGGGCGACCTCGCCGGCCAGGGCCGCAAGCCTCGCGCGCGCCGAATCGTCCGGCATCAGCGCAAAAAACACGCGGATCGGCGCGGCTGGATCGTCGATGTCCAAACCATGGCCGGTGATCGTAGCGTCGTCCATTCGCCTCTTCCCTCCTGTGCGCAACGGCGTCGGGTGAACGCAGGTTCGACCGCCGGAGCGGCCGACCGTTCGTTGACGGGCGAGACGGCGCCGCGGTTCGCGGCGCGGCGCAATGAAAACGCCGCGCCTCCCGGAGGAAGGCGCGGCGTGCTTGCCAGCGACCGGCGGAGCGTTGCGCCGGTCTAGCCGTTGGCGACCGAGAGTTCGGTCTTCTTCGGCTTGTCGAAGAACTGCTCGTCCTCGGTCGAGTTCTTGAGCGCGGTGGTCGACGCCTGACTGCCCTGGATGGTCGTGGTCACCGAGTCGAAGTAGCTGGTACCCACCTCGCGCTGATGCTTGACCGCGGTGAAGCCCTTGTCCATCGCCGCGAACTCGGCCTCCTGCAACTCGACGAACGCCGACATCTGGCTCTTGGCGTAGCCGTGCGCGAGGTTGAACATCGAGTAGTTGAGGCTGTGGAATCCAGCCAGCGTGATGAACTGGAACTTGTAGCCCATCGCGCCGAGTTCGCGCTGGAACTTGGCGATGGTCGCGTCGTCGAGATTCTTCTTCCAGTTGAACGACGGCGAGCAGTTGTACGCCAGCATCTTGCCCGGGAACTTGGCGTGGACCGCTTCGGCAAAGGCCTTTGCGAACGCGAGGTCCGGCTTGCCGGTCTCGCACCAGACGAGGTCGGCGTAGGGCGCGTAGGCGAGTGCGCGCGACACGGCCTGGTCGAGTCCGTTCCTTCGTCTTGTAGAAGCCCTCGACCGTGCGCTCGCCGGTCAGGAACGGGCGGTCGTTGTCGTCGATGTCGGCGGTCAGCAGATCCGCGGCCTCGGCATCGGTGCGCGCGATCACCAGCGTCGGCACGCCCATGCAGTCGGCGGCAAGCCGCGCGGCGATCAGCTTGTCGACCGCTTCGCGCGACGGCACCAGCACCTTGCCGCCCATGTGGCCGCACTTCTTGACCGACGCCAGCTGGTCCTCGAAGTGCACGCCGGCGGCGCCCGCCTCGATCATCGACTTCATGAGTTCGAACGCGTTCAGCACGCCGCCGAAGCCGGCTTCCGCATCGGCCACGATCGGTGCGAAGAAATCGATGTCGCCCTTGCCTTCCATGTGCTGGATCTGGTCCGCGCGCTGGAACGCATTGTTGATGCGCCGCACGACCATCGGCACCGAATTGACCGGGTAGAGCGACTGGTCCGGATACATCTCGCCGGCGATGTTGGCGTCGGCCGCGACCTGCCAGCCGGACAGGTAGATCGCCTTCAGCCCCGCCTTGACCTGCTGCATCGCCTGGTTGCCGGTCATGGCGCCGAGCGTGTTGACGAACGGCTCCTCGTTGAGGAGCTTCCACAGCTTTTCCGAGCCGCGGCGAGCCAGCGTGTGCTCGATGTGCAGCGACCCGCGCAGGCGCACGACGTCCTCCGCCGAGTAGCCGCGCTTGATTCCCTTCCAGCGCGGATTCTCCGCCCAGTCCTTTTTCAGTCGTGCCGCTTCAAGGTCGTAGTTCATCATCGTTGCTCCCATCGATTCATGGCCAGGCCGGCGGCAGGGCCGCCGGCGTGTTGGTCAGCGATGGCCGCCCGCGCCAGCGCCGGGGCCACCACGAGGCGAGGACAGCGGCGAACCCAGTCGCCGAAGCCTCACGGCACGGTCCGCAGAGGATCGCTCTGCCGGACGGGCGGGCTCAAAGGATGGGGTTGGAAGGCTGTTCCCTGGCCCTACTCGCCACCGGGATGCGATGCGTTGACGCCCCGATGACGCGTGACGCCATAACCTTAGCAAGCCCGACGCGACAAGGCAAGCAAATGGCGCGCCGCAATATAAAAATAATTGCATTAAATCAGCATGTTAAAAATAGATTCCGACTGGTGGAAATGATTGCGGCTGTTTCGTCATCACTGGTGCTGCGGAGCATTGATATCTTATATCAATTACAAGAGTAATTGACCGAGATGTTTTGTATAAGCCATTGATTGTAAATGAAACCCGGCATCCGCCAGGTCACACGACCCGTACCCGAAGGTGCTTCCACCTGTCGGATAGCGTTTCCGAAAACGCGCGGCGGCGGACGTCAGAGCCGGCTCGGCGCGACGACCAGCCCGTCGGCATCGGCATACGTCCACGCGCCCGGACGAAAGCTCACGCCGGCAAACGCCACCGGCACGTCACGCTCGCCTTCGCCGCGCTTTTCGCTGCGCCGCGGATGAACCGCCAGCGCGAGGATGCAAAGCGGTGCGCGGGCGAGTTCCGCCGGTGTCGCGGACGCAGCCATTGACGACGATCCCCGCCCAGCCGTTGGTCGCGCCGAGTTCGCCGAGCATCCCGCCGACCAGCGCGCAGCGCAGGCTCCCCGCGCCGTCGACGATCAGCACCCGTCCCTGACCGGGCGACTCCAGCGCCTCGCGCACCTTCGAGTTGTCCTCGAAGCAGCGCACGGTGGCGATGGGTCCGGCGCAGCGCGCTGCGCCGCCGAAGGAACTGAAGATCGGCGCCGCGACCGCCAGCGCATCCCCGTGCGCATCGCACAGGTCGGTGGTGGCGAATTCGATTGGCGTGGACATCGCTGGACTCCTGATGGGCGAGAGAGGGCCGGCGCGGGCTTGATATGCATCACCCCGATGCCGATCCGTGTATTCCGTTGTGCGGTCTTTGCGATTATCCTACCCGCGTCCTCGCCGCCCCGTGCAGGATCGCCCCGTCCCCGTCAAGGAGAACACATCATGCAGAAATCCGTTGCCATTGCCGCCGCGCTGTTCGCGGTCGCAACCGGCGCCGCGGCGCAGACCGCGGACCCGAATCTCGGCCGCAACATCGCCGCGAGCTGCGCCAACTGCCATGGAACCGGCGGCGTCAGCAAGGGCGTGGTGGCCACGCTCGCCGGACAGCCCAAGGAGGTGATCGTGCGCAAGATGCAGGAATACAAGGCCGGCGGCGGCAATCCGACGATCATGCACCAGCTGGCCAAGGGCTACACCGACGCGCAGATCGACATGGCCGCGGCATGGTTCGCCGCGCAGAAACCCTGACGCAGGAGCCCGACCATGACCATGCAACGCAGAGATTTCCTGAAGGCCGCAGGCGCGGCAGGATTCGCCGCCACGGCGCTGGGTGGGTGCGCGACCGGGACCGGCGCGCGCGGACCGAAGGTGGTGATCGTCGGCGGCGGCTACAGCGGCGCGACGGCGGCGAAATACCTGAGCCTGTGGAGCAACGGGACGCTCGACATCACGCTGGTCGAGGCCAACCCGACCTTCATTTCCTGCCCGCTGTCCAACCTCGTGCTGGGCGGCAGCAAGCAGATCGCCGACGTGACCACCAGCTACGACGGCCTCGCCAAGCGCGGCATCAAGGTCGTCTTCGCGACGGTGGTCGCGGTCGACCCGATCGCCGCGACCGTGCGCCTCTCCGACCAGAGCTCGCTGCCCTGGGACCGGCTGGTGCTCTCGCCGGGCATCGACTTCATGTACGACCAGATTCCGGGGCTCAACAATGCCGCGGCGCAGGAAAAGGTGCTGCATTCGTGGAAGGCCGGCGCGCAGACGGTGGCGCTGCGCCGGCAGCTCGAGGCCATGCCGGACGGCGGCGTCTACGCGCTGTCGATTCCCGAAGGCGCCCTACCGCTGCCCGCCCGGCCCCTACGAGCGCGCCTGCCAGGTCGCGTGGTACTTCAAGCGGGCGAAGCCGCGCAGCAAGGTGCTGATCCTCGACGGCAATCCCGACGTCACGTCGAAGAAGGGCCTGTTCATGAAGGCCTGGAACGACGAGTACAAGGGCATCGTCGAATACCGGAACAACCACGTGCTCGTCGACGTCGACGTGGCGACGATGACCATGAAGTTCGAGACCGCCGCCGACATCAAGGCCAGCGTGCTCAACGTGATCCCGCCGCAACGTGCCGGCGCCATCGCCGCGCAGGCCGGCGTCATCACCGCGAACGACCGCTGGTGCGAGGTCGACTTCCTCTCCTTCGAATCGATCAAGGTCCCGCGCATCCACGTGCTCGGCGACTCGATCCAGACCGCGCCGGGGATGCCCAAGTCCGGACACATGGCCAACCAGCACGGCAAGGTCGCCGCAGCGGCGATCCTCAACCTGCTCGCCGGGCAGCCGCCCAGCGCCGCGCCGGTGATCAACAACACCTGCTACAGCTTCATGACCGACAAGAGCGTCGCGCACGTCGCCTCGGTGCACCAGTACGACAAGGAAAAGAAGACCTTCGTCACGGTGCCGGGCTCCGGCGGCGTTTCGGCCGCGGCGAACACGCTCGAAGGTGACTACGCGTTTGCCTGGGCGCGCAACATCTGGGCCGATACGCTGACCTGATCGAAGCAGAACGGCAAGTCGCCGGAACGGAGCATCGACAACGGCGGCCCGACGGGCCGCCGTTTCTTGTCGAATGGCCATGGCCTGCGCATGGTCCTGCTTTCTGGACACGGCGCGCGGTGTGCGGGCACAATGCCGCCTTGTCCGCAGGATTGCAGCCGTCCACCGGACTGCTGCCGTCAGCGCGTCCATTCGCACGCCGGCCCCGCGCGGCGACGCCTCCACCAGCCTCGAGACACCACCCATGACGCACGCGAACACCCGCGGGCCGCCCTCCGACGCCCGCGTCTTCCTCCCTGTGCTTCTGGCCGGCGCCTTGCTCGTCACCGCCTGCAGCAAGGAAGTGCCGGCGCCGGTGCGCAAGCCGCCCGAGGTCGTCGTGCTGGAGGTGACGCCGCGCAGCATCCCGTTCACGCCGACCTTCGTCGCGCAGACCGAGAGTTCGCGCCAGGTCAACATCGTCGCGCGCGTGTCGGGCTTTCTCGACCGCATCGCCTACGAGGAAGGCGAGTTGGTCAAGGAGGGCGCGCTGATGTTCCAGCTCGACCCCAAGCCCTTCAAGGCGCAGCTCAATGCGGCAGAGGGCGAACTGCGGTCGCAGCAGGCGCGGCTGGCCACCGCCCAGTCGACGCTGGCGCGGGTCAAGCCGCTGGCCGAACAGGACGCGCTGCCGCAGGCCGATCTCGATCGTGCCAAGGGGGAGTTCGACGCCGCCACCGCTGCCGTTTTCTCGGCCAAGGCGAAGGTCGAGAGCGCCGAGCTCAACCTTGGCTACGCGACCATCCACTCGCCGGTCACTGGACTGGCCAGCCGCGCGCTGCAGCGCCAGGGCGCGTTCGTCAACTCCTCGGCCGAAAGCTCGCTGCTCACCAATGTCGCCGCGGTCGATCCGATCTGGGTCAACTTCAGCATTTCGCAGAACCAGATATCCAACTGGAACGCGGCGGCAGACAAGGGCGAGGTCGTTCCTCCAGCCAACCAGAACTACGTGGTCGACATCGTCCTGCCCGGCGGCGTTCCCTATCCGCACAAGGGCAAGATCAGTTTTTCCGATCCGTCGTTCAGCCCGGACACCGGCTCGTTCATGGTTCGCGCAGTCCTGCCGAATCCGAAAATGGACCTGCGCCCGGGGATGTTCGTCACCGCCAACATCAACGGCGCGATGCGGCCCAACGCCATCGTGGTCCCGCAACTGGCGGTGCTCCAGGGCAGCAACGGGCACTTTGTCTATGTGATCAATGCCGGCGACCTGGCCGAGGTCCGTCCGGTGGTGGTGGGTGAATACGTCGGTGCGGACGACATCCTGGTGCTGGAGGGCTTGAACGCCAAGGACCGCGTGGTCGTCGACGGGGTGCTCAAGGTCGCGCCCGGCCAGCCGGTCACGGTCGTGACGGCGGACACCAAGCCGGTCGCGGGCGCCGCCCCGGCCGACGGGGCAAAGTCGTCTTCGGCCGAGGCGCCCGCTGCCGAAAAGAAAGCACCGCCGGCCAAGCCCGCTGCGGCGGCGAAGAAGTAGGGACCGGCGCCCGCCATGTTCACCCACTTCTTCATCGACCGGCCGATCCTGTCGGCGGTCATCTCGATCATGTTCGTGCTCGCGGGCGCGGTCGCGATGAGCGTCTCGCCGATCGAGCAGTACCCTGAACTCGCGCCGCCGCAGGTCTCGATCTCCGCGCGCTACCCGGGCGCGACTGCCGAGGTCATCGCCAACACGGTAGCCGCGCCCATCGAGGCGCAGCTCAACGGCATCGACAACCTGCTCTACTTCCAGTCGACGAGCTCGTCGTCGGGCAACGTCTCGATCAACGTCGTGTTCAAGCCCGGCACCGACCCGGACATCAACCAGGTCAACGTGCAGAACCGCGTCAGCCAGGCGACGTCGCGCCTGCCGCAGGTCGTGGTCCAGCAGGGCGTGTCGGTGGACAAGCAGTCGTCCGGAATCATGATGGTGCTGTCGATCTTCTCCAACGACGACCGCTACTCGTCGACCTACATCGACAACTACACGAATCTCTACGTGCTCGAGGAGCTGAAGCGGGTGCCGGGCGCCAACCGCGCGCGGTGCTCGGCCTGCCCGACATCGCGATGCGGGTGTGGCTGCAGCCGGACCGCATGGCGCAGATGGGCATCACCGCGCAGGAGGTCGCCAACGCCATCCAGAGCCAGAACCAGACCTTCGGCATCGGCCAGATCGGCGCCTCGCCGGTGGTACCCGGAACCAAGCAGAGCTTCGTGGTGACCGCGCAGGGCCTGCTGACCAAGCCCGAGGAATTCGCCAACATCATCGTGCGCGCCGCCAAGGCCGGCACGGCGATGGTGCGCATCAAGGACATCGGCCGGGTCGAACTCGACAAGCTCGACTACTCGGTCAACAGCCGACTGAACGGCAAGACCGCGACCACGATCGCGATCTTCCAGCAGCCAGGCGCCAACGCCGTCTCGACCGCGAATGCCGTCCGCGCGCGCCTCGAGGAATTGAAGCCGCAGTTCCCGACCGGCCTCGACTACGGCATTCCGCTGGACACCAGCCTGTTCACGCTGAATTCCATCGAGAAGGTGATCCACACCTTCTTCGAGGCCGTCGTGCTGGTCGTGCTGGTGGTGTTCGTCTTCCTGCAGTCGCTGCGGGCGACGATCATCCCGATCCTCGCCGTCCCGGTGTCGATCATCGGCACCTTCGTCGGCATGCACCTGCTCGGCTTCTCGGTGAACATGCTGACCATGTTCGGCCTGATCCTGGCCATCGGCCTGGTCGTCGACGACGCCATCGTCGTGGTCGAGAACGTCGAGGCCAACATGGTGCAGAAGGGCCTGTCCGCGCTCGAGGCGTCGAAGGAGGCGATGACGCAGATCGCCGGCGCGCTGATCTCGATCGTGCTGGTGCTGGTCGCCGTGTTCATGCCGGTCACCTTCCTCGGCGGCGTGACCGGCACGCTGTACAAGCAGTTCGCGATCACCATCTCCATCTCGATGGTCATCTCCGGCGTGATGGCGCTGACGCTGTCGCCCGCGCTGGCCGCCATCATCATCCGCGCGCACCATGGCAAGAAGAACGTCTTCTTCCGCTGGTTCGACAAGGGCTTCGAAGCGCTGACGCGCGGCTATGTCGGCATCGTCGCACGCGCGATCCAGGCCTGGCCGGCGGCGATCGTCGTATTCGGCGCG
This sequence comes from uncultured beta proteobacterium, assembly GCA_963712105.1. Taxonomy (GTDB): domain Bacteria; phylum Pseudomonadota; class Gammaproteobacteria; order Burkholderiales; family Casimicrobiaceae; genus VBCG01. Next base: position 807,819 of record CAVQGR010000012.1, on the reverse strand, counting down.
CTGCTGGTCGGCGTCGTCATGCTGTTCCGGATCCTGCCGTCGAGCTTCGTGCCCGACGAGGACCAGGGCTATTTCTTCGTCGCGATCGTCGCGCCGGACACGGCGAGCCTCGAAGTCGTGACGGAGATCACCGAGCGGGTGCGCCAGATGGTCTCGGCCGATCCGGCCGTGCAGGACGCCGCCACGGTCGCCGGCTACAGCCTGCTCGACGGCCAGATCCAGAACAACGCCGCGGTGATCTTCGCCTCGCTGAAGTCCTTCGACCAGCGCAAGGACAAGTCGATGATTTCCTTCGAGGTGCTCAAGCGCCTGAACGCGCAGTTCGGCACCGTCCGCGAGGCCTTCGTCTTCGCGCTCAATCCGCCGTCGATTCCCGGGACTCGGCACCACCGGAGGTTTCGAGCTCTACGTGCAGAACCGCGGCACCGGCGAGCCGCGGGCGACCGGCGAAGCGGCGCGCAGCTGCTCATCGACAAGGCGCGCGAGCGCCCCGAACTCGCCGGCGTGTCGACGACCTTTCGCGCGGCGACCCAGCAGTTGTTCATCGATCTCGACCGCAGCAAGGCCGAGGTGCTCGGCGTCCACGTCTCCGAGGTCTTCCAGACCATGCAGTCGTTCTTCGGCTCGCAGATCGCCGGCCAGTTCGCGCAGTTCAGCCGCGTCTGGTGGGTGGTGCTGCAGGCCGACGCGAACTATCGGATGAACCCGGCGGACTTCGACAAGGTCTACGTGCGCTCGACCTCCGGCGTCAACGTGCCGCTGTCGGCGCTGATCACCACCCGGTACGTCGCCTCACCGAAGCTGATCTCCCGCTTCAACGGCTTTCCGGCGGTCAAGATCACCGGCGCGCAGGCGCCCGGCTACAGTTCGGGGCAGGCGCTGAACGCGATGGAGGAACTGTCGCGCGAGAATCTGCCCTCCGACTTCTCCTTCGCCTGGGCCGGCCAGTCGCTGCAGGAAAAGGAATCCGGCGGCACCTCGTCGACCGCCTTCGTGTTCGGCATCATCGTCGTGTTCCTGCTGCTCGCCGCGCAGTTCGAGAAGTGGACGCTGCCGATCGCCGTCGTCCTGACGGTACCGATTGCCGTATTCGGCGCGCTGGGGCTCACCTGGCTGGTCGGCCTGGACAACGACGTCTACTTCCAGGTGGGCCTGGTCACGCTGGTCGGCCTGTCGGCGAAGAACGCGATCCTCATCTGCGAGTTCGCGATCGAGCGCGTGCGCGCCGGCATGGCGGTGAAGCAGGCGGCCATCGAAGCCTCGGGGCTGCGCCTGCGCGCCATCGTGATGACCTCGCTGGCCTTCGGCCTGGGTTGCGTGCCGCTGGCGCTGGCCACCGGGCCCGGAGCGAACAGCCTGCGGGCCATCGGCACCGGGGTGATCGGCGGCATCGCCGCGTCGACGATCCTGGGCATCGTCTTTGCGCCGGTGTTCTTCTGGATGCTCGAGACCATTTCCGAGCAAGTCGGCGCGCGAGCGCAAGGACGCGGCGCCGGCATCGGCGGCCGACCCGGTTGCGGCGGCACCAGAGGACGCGAAATGAGGCGCGCAACGCTGCGCCCGCCTGGCGGTATCCATCGCGATTGCCGTCGTGGTCGCCGGCTGCACGGTCGGCCCGGATTTCGTCAAGCCCAAGGTCGACCTGCCCGCGTCCTGGAACATCGACTACCGCAGGCGGCAGGCGTGGCGAACACCCGCTGGTGGGCCGCGTTCGACGATCCGGTGCTGGTCGAACTGATCGACAGCCGCGCTGCGCGAGAATCGCGATCTGGCTGATCGCCGCCGCGCGTGTCGACGCCTTCCTGGCCCGGCTCAACACGACGCGCTCGCAGTTCTATCCGCAGGTCGGCTACAACGCCGATGCCAGTCGCAGCCGCGGCAGCGAAGTCGGTGTGCCGCCGCTGCCGGCGGGAGGCGACCCGTACTACACGCTCTACCAGGGCGCGCTCGGCGCGTCCTGGCAGATCGATCTCTTCGGCCGCGTGCGCCGGCAGACCGAGGCGGCGCAGGCGGAGGTCTATGCGTCCGAGCAGGGCCGCCGCGGCGTCGTGCTGTCGGTGGTGACCAGCGTGGCGAGCAGCTACATCAACCTGCGCGCGCTCGACCGCCAGCTGGAGATCTCGCAGCAGACCGCGAAGAACTACGCGAACACCGCGCGAATCTTCGAGTTGCGCTACAAGGGCGGCATCGTTTCCAAGCTCGAGCTCGCCCAGGTCCAGTCGCAGTACCAGCAGGCGCAGGCGGCGATTCCCGCGCTCGAGCAGCAGATCGCCGCGCAGGAGAACCTGATCGCGTTGCTGCTGGGCCGCAATCCGTTCCCCATTCCGCGCGGCCGCACCATTGCGACGCTGTCGGCGCCCGGCATTCCGGCCGACCTGCCGGCGTCGCTGCTCGAACGCCGTCCGGACATTCTCCAGGCCGAACAGAATCTCATCGCCACCAACGCCAACATCGGCGCGGCCAGGGCGTTGTACTACCCGCAGTTCTCGCTGACCGGCTCGCTGGGTTCGGTCAGCGGCGCGTTCGGCGATTTCCTGTCCGGCCCCTCGCTCGCATGGTCGCTCGCCGCCGGGATCGCCGGGCCGATCTTCAATGCCGGCGCGATCGCCGGCCAGGTCGCGGGCGCGGAAGCCGGTTCGCGCGAGGCGCTGGCCTTCTACCAGCAGACGGTGCTGAACGCGCTGCGCGAAACCGGCGATGCGTTGACCGGGACGGTCAAGAAGCGGCAGGAGGCCATGGCGCAGGCCGAACGCGTCGCGTCGTTGCGCGAGTACGCGCGCCTTTCGCGCGTGCGCTTCGACAACGGTTACGCCAGCTTCCTCGAAGTGATCTACGCCGAGAACGAGTTATTCGCCGCGGAGCTCTCGGCGGTGCGCTCCCAAGCCGACGGCTACACCCAGATCGTCAACGTCTACAAGGCGATGGGCGGCGGCTGGGTCGAGCAGGCCGACGCGTCGACCGCGGCGGGCAAGGAGGCGCCGCTGGTCGAGCGCAGCGCCAAACAGCCGATGTTCTAGGCGCCGGGGCCGGAGGGGTCGCGCTACGCGACCGGCTCGGCTTCCTTGGGGGTTTCCTCGAAACCGAGCACCACCTTGTCGCCTTCGCCCAGGTCGATGGTCACCCTGCCGCCGCCGGTCAGGCGACCGAACAGGAGCTCGTCGGCGAGCGCCTTGCGGATCGTATCCTGGATGAGCCGCGCCATCGGCCGCGCGCCCATCTGCGGGTCGAAGCCCTTCTTCGCGAGGAACTCCTTGAGTTTCGGCGTGAATGTCGCGTCGACCTTCTTCTCGTGCAGCTGGCCTTCGAGCTCGAGCAGGAACTTGTCGACCACGCGCAGGATGATCTCGTGGTCGAGCGACGAGAAGGAGATGGTCGCGTCCAGCCGGTTGCGGAACTCGGGCGTGAACAGGCGCTTGATCTCGCCCATCTCGTCGCCCGCCTGTTTGGTCTGGGTAAAGCCCATCGTCGACTTGGCCAGCTCGCCGGCGCCGGCGTTGGTGGTCATGATGATGATCACGTTGCGGAAATCCGCCTTGCGGCCGTTGTTGTCGGTCAGCGTGCCGTGATCCATCACCTGCAGCAGGATATTGAAGATGTCCGGATGCGCCTTCTCGATCTCGTCCATCAGCACGACGCTGTACGGATGCTTGCTCACCGACTCGGTGAGCTGCCCGCCCTGGTCGAAGCCGACATAGCCCGGCGGCGCGCCGATCAGCCGCGACACCGCGTGGCGCTCCATGTACTCTGACATGTCGAAGCGGATGAGCTCGATGCCCAGGCAATAGGCCAGCTGCCGCGCGACCTCGGTCTTGCCGACCCCGGTCGGTCCGCTGAACAGGAAGTTGCCGACCGGTTTGCGCGGATTGCCGAGCCCCGAACGGGCCATGCGGATCGCCGCGACCATCGCATCGATCGCCTTGTTCTGGCCGAAGACGACGTTCTTCAGGTCGCGGTCGAGCGTGCGCAGCGCGTTGCGGTCGTCGGACGATACGTTCTTGGCGGGGATGCGGGCGATCTTGGCGACGATCTCCTCGACGTCGGCCTTGCCGATCACCTTCCTCTGCCGCGACTTGGGCAGGATCTTCTGCGCCGCGCCGGCCTCGTCGATGACGTCGATGGCCTTGTCGGGCAGGTGACGGTCGTTGATGAAGCGCGCGGACAGTTCCGCCGCGCTGGTCAGCGCCGCGGGCGCGTACTTGACGCCGTGATGCTTCTCGAACCGCGATTTCAGGCCCTTGAGGATCTCGACGGTCTCGGAAATCGACGGCTCGGGCACGTCGACCTTCTGGAAGCGCCGCGACAACGCGTGATCCTTCTCGAAGATCTGCCGGAATTCGTTGTAGGTGGTCGCGCCGATGCACTTGAGCGCGCCGGTGGACAGCGCCGGCTTGAGCAGATTCGACGCATCGAGCGTTCCGCCCGACGCGGCGCCGGCACCGATGATGGTGTGGATCTCGTCGATGAAGAGAATCGAGTTGGGGCTTTCGGCCAGCTGCTTCAGCACCGCCTTCAGGCGCTGTTCGAAATCACCGCGGTACTTGGTGCCGGCCAGCAGCGCGCCCATGTCGAGCGAATGCACCCGGAACTCCTTGAGCAGCTCCGGCACCACGCCCTCGGTGATCCGCCAGGCGAGTCCCTCGGCGATCGCGGTCTTGCCGACGCCGGCCTCGCCGACCAGCAGCGGATTGTTCTTGCGCCGCCGGCACAGCACCTGGATCACCCGCTCGAGCTCGTGCTCGCGCCCGATCAGCGGGATCGATCTTGCCGGCCTTGGCCATGGCGTTGAGATCCAGCGTGTAGGCCTCGAGCGCACCCTGCGCTTCGCCGCCGTTCTCCTCGTCGCTCTTCGCCTCCTGCTTGTCGGGCTTGGGCTGCGGCGTCTTGGTGATGCCGTGCGAAATGAAATTGACGACGTCCAGCCGGGTCACGCCGCGCTGGTTCAGGAAATAGACCGCGTGCGACTCCTTCTCGCCGAAGATCGCCACCAGCACATTGGCGCCGGTGACCTCCTTCTTGCCCGAAGACTGGACGTGCAGGATCGCGCGCTGGATCACCCGCTGGAAACCCTGCGTGGGCTGGGTGTCCGCATCCGAGTGCGGGGCGAGGCGCGGCGTGTGCTCCTGGATGAAGTCGGCGAGCACGCCGCGCAGTTCGTCCAGGTCGACGCCACAGGCCTTCAGCACCTCGGCCGCAGAAGGATTGTCCAGCATCGCCAGCAGCAGGTGCTCGACGGTGATGAACTCGTGCTGCTTCTGCCTGGCCTCGACAAAAGCCATGTGGAGAGAGACTTCAAGTTCCTGCGCGATCATCGACCTTCCTTATTCCGGCGTGTCCCACGGGTATGGAACCGTTCCCGCCCCTGGATCCACAACGCCTATGTCTCCTCCATCGTGCACACCAGCGGATGCTGATACTTGCGCGCGATGTCGACCACCTGTTCGACCTTCGCCGCAGCCACCTCGCGCGTGTACGTGCCGCATACGCCCATGCCCTCACGATGCACCTGGAGCATTACCTGCGTCGCTTTTTCCCGGGTCATGGCAAATACAGTTTGCAGGACGACGACGACGAAGTCCATCGGCGTGTAGTCGTCATTCAGCAACATGACCTTGTAGAGAGGCGGTTCCTTGACCTTGACCTTCTCGGCCTCGAGGACATTGCCGGTTTGCTTCTGGTTGGTCATTCCCGTCTGCGGCTCTCGAACGAACGTGGGGTCAATGGTTGATGATTGCAACAGTTTAATCAAGGGGATCGCGCCCGGGCACGGCCGCGCCCGGGCCTGACCTTCCCGGACGATTGCGCGCGCACGATGCCCACGGTTTCGAGGCCCCCCGGGGGCGGCCGGGGCTGCCCCCGGGGCCGGTTTCGCCAAGGACCGCCGACGGCGCGATCGCCTGGTTTCGCCGCCGACGAACGGCAGGCGGCGGCCGAGAAGCGTGTCCGCCGGCCGGCGCGGACCCGCCGTGCAGGACGACCTACATCCGCTCGATCATCGCCTGGCCGAACCCCGAGCACGACACCTGCGTCGCGCCGTCCATCAGGCGCGCGAAGTCATAGGTCACGACCTTGTCCGAGATCGCGCGCTCGAGCCCGGACTCGATCAGCGCTGCCGCTTCCTTCCAGCCCATGTGCACGAGCATCATCTGCGCGGAAAGGATTTCCGAACCGGGATTGACATAATCCTTGCCGGCGTACTTGGGCGCGGTGCCGTGCGTCGCCTCGAACATCGCCACGGTGTCGGAGAGATTGGCGCCCGGCGCGATGCCGATGCCGCCGACCTGCGCCGCCAGCGCGTCGCTGATGTAGTCGCCGTTCAGGTTCAGCGTGGCGATCACGTCGTACTCGGCCGGACGCAGCAGGATCTGCTGGAGGAAGGCGTCGGCGATGACGTCCTTGACGATGATCTCGCGGCCGGTCTTGGGGTTCTTGAACGAGCACCACGGACCGCCGTCGATCGGCTTGGCGTCGAACTCCTTCTGCGCGAGCTCGTAGGCCCAGTCCCGGAACCCGCCTTCGGTGAACTTCATGATGTTGCCCTTGTGCACGATGGACACCGACCTGCGGTCGTTGTCGATCGCGTACTGGACGGCCTTGCGCATCAGCCGCTCCGTGCCTTCGCGCGACACCGGCTTGATGCCGATGCCCGAGGTGTCCGGGAAGCGGATCTTCTTGACGCCCATTTCCTTGATCAGGAAGTCGATCACCTTCTTGGCGCCCGCGGATTCCGCCTGCCACTCGATGCCGGCATAGATGTCCTCGGAATTCTCGCGAAAGATGACCATGTCCGTCTTTTCCGGTTCCTTCACCGGCGACGGGACGCCCTTGAACCAGCGCACCGGGCGCAGGCAGACATAGAGGTCGAGTTCCTGGCGCAGCGCCACGTTCAGCGAGCGGATGCCGCCGCCGACCGGCGTGGTGAGCGGACCCTTGATCGAGACCACGTAATCCTTGAGGATTTCCAGCGTCTCGTCGGGCATCCATACGTCCGGGCCGTAGACCTTGGTCGCCTTCTCGCCGGCGTAGATTTCCATCCAGTGGATCTTGCGCTTGCCGCCGTAAGCCTTGGCCACCGCAGCATCGACGACCTTGAGCATCACCGGCGTGATGTCGAACCCGGTCCCGTCGCCTTCGATGTAGGGAATGATGGGATTGTCGGGGACATTGAGGCTGAAATCGGGATTGACGGTGATCTTGACCCCGTCGGCAGGTACCTTGACGTGCTTGTAGGTCGGCATGGATGCTCCTGTTGAATGATGCGAGAACCGGCGATGCGCGACGCGGGCGGTGCGCGGAAAGCCTCACAAAGGTTGCAATTATCCGTCAAAATGACCGATCCCGCCATGAAGTGCCCATGGAGGAAATCCATTGCGCGTTGGAAAGCGCCGTTGACCACCCTGCTTCTGAACAAGCCCTACGGCGTCCTCTGCCAATTCAGCGGCGACGGGGCGCGACCGACGCTGGCGTCGTGCGTCGACGTCCCGGACGTGTATCCGGCGGGCCGGCTGGACGTGGACAGCGAAGGGCTGGTCGTGCTGACCGGCGACGGCCAATTGCAGGCGCGCATCGCCGATCCGCGCCACAAGCTGCCCAAGACCTATTGGGTGCAGGTCGAAGGCACGCCGACGGCGGCGCAGCTGCGCGAACTCGCGGCGGGTGTCGTGCTGCGCGATGGCCGCACCCGCCCGGCGCGCGTCCGGGCGATTGCCGAGCCGCCGGGGCTGTGGCCCCGCGACCCGCCGATCCGCAGCCGCCGCCACATCCCCACCTCGTGGCTGGAACTGACGCTGCATGAGGGCCGCAATCGCCAGGTGCGGCGGATGACCGCCGCCGTCGGCCTGCCGACGCTGCGGCTGGTGCGCTACTCGGTCGGGCCGTGGTCGCTGGCAGGCCTTTCCCCCGGGGCCTGGCGCGCCGTGCCCATGCTATGATCGCGGCCCGCCTTCCGGCGTCCAGCGCAGGTTGCACCGGAGACTTCCGGGCCCGTCCGCCAGGCCGTCGCTTGCCGATCCGCTTCCGCCCCGTCATCAAGCAATGATCCGCCGCCTGCTCGCCCGTCTGATTCCCGGCCGGCCCGCGCGCGAACCCCGAATCTACCGTTCCGGCGACCATCCGGTGCGTGCCGATCAGGTGTCGCGCGGCGCGCGCACGGTGATCGAAAAGCTCCAGGAGCGCGGCTATCGCGCCTTCATCGTCGGCGGCGCAGTACGCGACCTGCTGCTGGGGGCCACGCCGAAGGACTTCGACATCGCGACCGACGCGACCCCGGAACAGGTCAAGCCGCTGTTTCGCCGCGCCTTCGTGATCGGCCGACGTTTTCGCCTGGTCCACGTGCACGTCGGCGCCGAAGTGCTCGAGGTGTCGACGTTCCGCGCGCCGCAGAACGCCTCCGAGTCCACCGACGAGCACGGACGCCTGCTTTCGGACAACGTCTACGGTACGCAGTCCGAGGACGCGGCGCGGCGTGATTTCACCATCAATGCGCTGTATTTCGACCCGATCACGGCCGAGGTCTGGGATTACGTCGGCGGCGTGCCCGATGTCCGTGCGCGCCGGCTGAAACTGATCGGCCCGCCGGTGACACGATACCGCGAGGATCCGGTGCGGATGCTGCGTGCGGTGCGCCTCGCCGCGAAGGCGGGCCTGGCGATCGACCCGAAGACGGCGGCGCCGATCCCCAAGCTGGCGAGCCTGGTCCAGAACGTGCCGCCGGCGCGGCTGTTCGACGAAATGCAGAAGCTGCTGCTGTCGGGCCACGCGGTGGAGACGTTGAAGAGCCTGCGTGCGCATGGCCTCTCGCATGGCCTGCTGCCGCTGCTCGACGTGATCCTCGAGCAGCCGCTCGGCACGCGCTTCATCGACGCGGCGCTGGCCAGCACCGACGCCCGCGTGCGCGACGGGCGCGCCGTTTCGCCGGCCTTCCTGTTCGCCGCATTGCTATGGCACGAGGTGCTGCAGCAATGGAATGCGGCACGCGCGCGCGGCGACAAGCCGCTGCCTGCGCTGTTCGACGCGATGGACCGCGTGCTGGAAACGCAGGCGCAGCGCATCTCCATTCCGCGCCGGTTCGAGGCCACGATCAAGGAGATCTGGTCGCTGCAGCCGCGCTTCGAGCAGCGCGCCGGCGTCCGGCCGTTTCGCCTGCTGGAGCATCCGCGCTTTCGCGCCGCCTACGATTTCCTCGACATTCGCGGCGCCTCGGGCGAGGTCGATCCCGCGCTCGTCGACTGGTGGACGCGGTTCCAGGAGGTCGGCGACGCGGAGCGCACGGCGATGCTCAAGGCCGACGAGGCGCCGCCGAGGAAGCGGCGCTCGCGGGGCCGCGGCCGGAAGCGCAGCGAGGCCGCGGCCGACGGCGACGCGCCCTGACGCGGGAAACGCCGACCTTGCGGCCGTCGCTGGCACTGATCGGGCTGGGCAGCAACCTCGCGCATCCGCGGCGCCAGCTCGCCCGCGCCGCGGCAGCGCTCGCGCGCCTGCCGGCGACGCGCCTGGTCGCGATGTCGCGTAACTACCTGTCCGCGCCGGTCGCCTGCGAAGAGCCGCAGCCGGATTACGTCAACGCGGTCGCCGCGGTCTCGACGTCGCTCGCGCCGCGCGCGCTGCTGCACCGGCTGCAGGCGATCGAGCGTTCCCAGCGCCGCGTGCGCATCGCCGGCGCGCCGCGAAATCTGCCCCGGACCATCGACCTCGATTTGCTACTATACGGCCGCTGTCGCCTGCGCCTCGCGCAACTGGTGGTGCCGCACCCCCGGATGCATGAACGCGCGTTCGTGCTGCGCCCGTTGCTCGACGTTGCGCCCGCGGCCCGCCTCCCCGGCCGCGGCCTCGCCCGGCGCCTGTTGCGGGACGTGCGGGACCAGCGGATCGTTCCGACGCGCGCCCACATCCTTCGCTAGCCCCGACAAGCCGCCCATCGATGGACCTGGAGCACTGCCGCTACATCGTCGTCGAAGGGCCGATCGGCGCCGGCAAGACCAGTCTCGCCCGCGAGATCGCCGATCACGTCGCCGGCGACCTGCTGCTCGAACAGCCGGAGGACAACCCGTTTCTGTCGCGCTTCTACGACGACATGTCGCGTTTCGCGCTGCCGACACAGCTGACGTTCCTGTTCCAGCGCGCCGACCAGTTGCGTCACCTTGCCCAGCTCGACCTGTTCCGGCGCCCGACCGTCGCCGACTTCCTGCTGGACAAGGATCCGCTGTTCGCGCGGCTGAATCTCACCGACGACGAATACGCGCTGTACGAGAAGGTCTACCGGCACCTGAAACCGCAGACCGCGACGCCGGACCTGGTGATCTACCTGCAGGCGCCGGTGGAAACGCTGGTGAATCGCGTGCGCGGGCGCGGCGTCGCTTTCGAACAGTCGATCCCCGACGAGTACCTGGCGCGGCTCGCGGATGCCTACGCGCGCTTCTTCTACCAGTACGACGAGGCGCCGCTGCTGATCATCAACAGCGAGCGGCTCAATTTCGTCGACAACCAGGCCCACCTCAAGCTGCTGCTCGCGCGCATCGCCGGCATGCGCGCGCGGCGCGAGTTCTTCAACCTGGGGCAGAGCTGACATGGAAATCGTCCGAACCGCCGCCGAGCTGGCGAAGCTGCTCGAGTCTTCCCGGCGCGTCGCCTTCGTGCCGACGATGGGCAACCTGCACCAGGGCCACCTGTCGCTGTGCCGCATTGCGCGCGAGCACGGCGACGCAGTGGTCACCAGCATCTTCGTCAACCGCCTGCAATTCGGCCCGAACGAGGATTTCGACACCTATCCGCGCACCTTCGACGCCGATCGCGCCGGACTCGAGAGCGTCGGCGTCGACGTGCTGTTCGCGCCGCTGGAGCAGGAGATGTACCCGACGCCGCAGGTCTACCGCGTCCAGCCGCCGCCGATGTCCGACGAGCTCGACGGCGCCTTCCGCCCGGGCTTCTTCGGCGGCGTGTGCACCGTGGTGCTCAAGTTGTTCAACCTCGTCCGTCCGGACGTCGCCGTCTTCGGCAAGAAGGACCGGCAGCAGCTCAAGCTGGTGCGCGGCATGGTCCAGCAGTTCAATCTTCCGATCACCATCGTGCCGGCGGAGACGGTGCGCGCCGACGACGGGCTCGCGCTGTCGTCGCGCAACGGCTACCTGACGCCCGCCGAGCGCGCCGAGGCGCCCAATCTCTACCGCGTGCTGAACGGCGTGGCCGAGGCGATCGTCTCCGGGCGGCGCGACTACGCGAATCTCGAGGCTGCCGCACGCGCGGAACTGGCCGGCCGCGGCTGGAAGGTCGACTACATCGCCGTGCGCCACGGCCTCGGCCTGCGCATCCCGCACCCCGAAGGCTTCGACCACCCGAACCTGCTGATCGTGCTCGGCGCCGCCAGGCTCGGCACGACCCGCCTGATCGACAATGTCGACGTCGTTCGCCAGCCCGGCGTCGACTGATCGTCGCCGCAGCGCCATCGGTGTCCACCTGGTCCGCCGGTTCCGTGAGGGAGTCACTGCCGATGAAATTCGCCGCGTCGCTTGTATCGCTGTTCGCAGTGTTCGTCGCCGCCGGTCCGCGCTGGCGCAGGAAGCCTGGCCGGCCAAGCCCATCAGGCTGGTCGTGCCCTTTACGGCGGGGGCCGGCACCGACACGGTCGCGCGCTTCGTCGCGAACAGGCTCGCCGAGACGATGAAGGCGACGATCGTCGTCGAAAACAGGACCGGCGCGGGCGGCGCGATCGGTGCCGCGGACGTCGCGGCGGCCGCGCCCGATGGCTACACGCTGCTGTTCGTCGCCTCCCCGTTCACCACCGTCGCCGCCGCCGCCAAGAACCCGCTCTACGATCCGCTGCGCCAGTTCGTCCCGGTGGCGCCGATCGCCGCGGGCCCGCTGGCGTTCGTGGTCAACAAGGACCTGCCGGTGAACACGATGCGCGAATTCGTCGACCTCGCGCGCAGATCGCCCGGCAAGCTCAACTACGGCTCGGCGGGCGCGGGCAGCGTCAACCACCTGGCGCTCGAGCTCATGAATTCCCGCGCCAGCACCGCTGTCGTGCACGTGCCCTACCGCGGCATCGCCGACGCGACCAAGGACCTGCTCGGCGGTTCGATCCAGGCGATGACCGCGTCGATCCCCGCCACGCTGCCGCTGGTCGCGGAAAAGCGCGTCAAGGTCCTCGCCGTCACCGGCGCCAGGCGGATTCCGCAGCTGCCCAACGTGCCCAGCTGGCAGGAGGAGGGCGTGCCCGATGCCGTGGTGCTCAACTACTGGGGCATCGTGGCGCCGACGGGAACACCCTCCGCCGTGGTTGCGCGCCTGAATGTCGACGTGCAGAAGGTCCTGGCGCAGCCGGACGTGCGCGAACGGCTGGAACGCGAAGGCGCGGAACTGATTCCGGGGCCACCGGAACGGCTGGGCAAGCTGATCGAAGCCGACCTGACCGGCTGGAAGAAACTCATCGTCGAGGCGAAGCTGTCGTTCGAGTGACGCCGCGCGCCGGCGGCCGAGGATGTCGGCGCGCGCAGCGGCGGACCGATCGCGCCTCTAGGCGGCACGCAGCGCGTCGACGATCTTCATGCGCGCGGCGCGCGCCGCGGGCAGGAAGCCGCCGACGAAGCCCATCGCCAGCGCGAAGGCGAGCGATGTCGCGATGATCGACGGCGTCAGCGTGAACGTGAAGGCGATCTCCGCGAAGGTCTGGAAGTTGGTCGTCGAGATCGGGAACGCCTGCATCGCCGAAGCGCCGGCCAGGCCCAGCACGCCGCCAACCAGCCCCAGCAGCAGCGACTCGATCAGGAACGCGTAGAGGATCGACGCCCGCGAAAAACCCAGCGCGCGCAGCGTGCCGATCTCCCCAGTGCGCGACGCGACGCTCGCATACATGGTGATCATGGCACCGATGATCGCGCCGATGGAAAAGATCACCGAAATCGTGGTGCCGAGATAGGAAATGAACTTGGCCAGGCCCTCGGACTGGTCGGCGTAGAACTGGGACTCGCGCTTGACCTCCAGCGTCAGCCGCTGGTCCGCTTCGATCTCCGCCTTGACTGCATCGAAGCGCGCCGGATCGGCAAGCCGGAAGATGAGCGCCGAGAAGCCGACGCGGCGAAACGCCTGCAGCAGCTGCTCCGAATCGCCCCAGATCTCCGAATTGAAACCCGTGCGGCCGGCGTCGAACACGCCGACCACCGTCCAGTCGCGCTGTGCGAACCGCAGCGTCTCGCCGATGCCCGCGCCGCGGAAGCCGTTGGCGATCGCGCGGCCGGCGATGATCTCCGACGTGCCGGGACGGAACATGCGCCCTTCGGCAATCCTGACCTGCGGCCGCAGCGCCAGTCCGGCGTCGGTCACGCCGCGGATCACCACGTTCGACGGTTTGCCGGTCTCGCGCTTCGGCAGATTGATCAGCACCACCGGTTCCTTGGAGATCAGCTTTTTGCCGCTCTCGCCCGTGGCGATGTCCGGCAGGCTTTCCACAATGGATGCGTCGCTGCGGAGAATCCCGCTCTGGACCTCGGTCTGCGAGCCCCGCCTGATCGCGATGGCGTTGTCGGGCTGCCCGGTTGCCACGAGCGTCTCGCGCAGTCCGGCGGCGAGCATCAGCACGGTGGCGAACACATAGACGACCAGCGCCATGCCGCCGGCCGTGAGCGCGGTCGTCAGCTTGCGCGCAAGCAGGTTGCGCGCGATGTAGGAGAAGGGAATCGATGCCATGGCGTCAGGCCACCGCGCGCAGGCCGTCGACGATGCGCACGCGCGCGGCGCGCCACGCCGGCACCGCGGCGGAAACGACCCCCACCAGCGTCGCGGCGGCCACCTGCATCAGGACGGTCTCGCGCGACACCGCGAACACCGGGAACAGCGTGCCCATCTGGGCGCCAAAGGCGTCGGCCAGCGGGAACGTGAGCAGGATGCCCAGCATCCCCCCGGTCAGCGCAATCCCGATCGACTCGAGGAAGATGAGCAGCGCGACGAAGCCGTTGGTGAAGCCGATCGCCTTCATCGTCGCATACTCCGCATAGCGCTCGCGCGCGGTCATGGCCATGGTGTTCGCCATCACCGCCATGATGATGACGATCACCACGAACGAGACCGCCTCGATCGCCAGCAGGATCGCCTCGGTCATCGCCACGAAGCCGAGCTGGAAGGCCTTCTCCGTCTCGGTCAGCGTCTCGGCCAGCGAGTTGCGGAAGGTGTCGTCGACCCGCTGCGATATCTCCGCAGCCTGGTCGGGGTCCCGGATCTGCAGGATCGCGAAGCCGACCTGGTCGCCGCGCCGGGGGAAGCGCGCCTTGACCGTCTCGTTCAGGAACTGCCAGTGGAAGAAGAACTGCGTCTCGTCGACCTTGGCGTCGGCGCCTTCGTAGATCGCCCTCAGGTTGAAGGTCCAGGTACCGCTGAAGATCGTGCCGCGAATCGGGATCTGGTCGCCGACCTTCCAGCCGAACTTGTTGGCGAGCTTGCGCCCCGCCACCGCGCCCTGCCGGTCGACCATGAACGCCTTTTTCTGCTCCGCGGCCAGCAGGTACTCGGGGAAGAGGTCGAAGTAGGTCGGCGCGTCGACGGCGAACTGCGGGAAGAAATTGCCTTCGGTGATGTAGACGCCGCCGAACCAGTTGGCGTAGGTGACCGCCTTCACTCCTTCCACCTGGCGGATCTTCGCCGGATAGGTGAGCGGCAGCGGGAACACCAGCGAAATCGCGTTGCGGGTGATCAGCCGTGCCGACGACGACGCCTCCACGCCTGCGTACCAGGCGTCGACGATGGTGCGCAACAGGCCGAAGGCGGTGATCGCGACGATGATGCCGACGATCGTCAACCCGGTCCGCAGCTTGTGCCGGAACGCGTTGCGCAGGACGAGGAGGGTAACGAACACGGTTTGCGGCGACGGCCGTCAGTCGACCAGCACGCCCTTTTCCAGATGCACGATCCGGCGCGCGTGGCTGGCCGCCTTGGGGTCGTGCGTGACCATCAGGATCGTCTTGCCGAGTTCGGCGTTGAGCCGTTCCATGAGCCCGAGGACTTCTTCGGCGGTCGTGCGGTCGAGGTCGCCGGTCGGCTCGTCGGCGACGATCAGCGTCGGGTCGGTGATCAGCGCGCGGGCGATGGCGACCCGCTGCTGCTGGCCGCCGGAAAGCTCGTTCGGAAAATGCTCCATGCGGTCGGCCAGCCCGACCAGCGCCAGCGTGATCTCGACCCGCTCGCGCCGCTCGCGGCGGGACAGGCTGGTCAGCTGCAGCGGCAATTCCACGTTCTGGAATGCCGTCAGAACCGGCATCAGGTTGTAGAACTGAAAGATGAAGCCGACGTGCATGGCGCGCCAGGCCGCGAGATCGCCCTCGTCAAGCGCGGCGATGTCGATCCCGGCCACACGGATCTCGCCGTCGGAGGGCTTGTCGATGCCGGCGATCAGGTTCAGCAGCGTCGACTTGCCCGAGCCGGACGGCCCCATCAGCGCGACGTAATCGGCGACCGCAACGTCGAGGTTGATGTCTTCCAGCACCGGGATGATCTGCTCGCCGCGCGTGTAGTACTTGGACAGGCCGCGGATGGCGACCAGCACGTCGGCGCCCGGCGCCGCGGCCGCGGCCGCAACCATCGGCGGGGAATCGTTTCCGGACACCGGATCGCCGCGGCCGGCCCGGCTACCTGGACGCCGGCGCGACCAGCGCGCCGGACACAAGCGTCGCGGAAGGCCTGGCGACCGCCTTCTCCCCGCTTTTCACTTCGCCGGCGATGGCCGTCAGTTCGCCGAGCTTCTGGCCCGGCGTCACCGGCACCGCCACCGCCTTGCCGTCGCGAACGACGAACACCATCGTCCTGCCGTCGCGCTGCGTCAGCGCGTCGGCGTTGACCGCGAGCAGCGGCCTTCTGCTGCTCGGGCGTCACGTCGCGCGAGAGGAAGCTGACCTTGGCCGACATCTCGGGCAGCACGCGCGGGTCGATCTCGTCGAACTTCACCTTGGTCATCACCGTCGCCTTGGCGCGGTCGACGGTGGGGACCATCCGGCTGATGCGACCGCGAAAGCGCGTGTCGGGCAGCGCGTCGAGCAGGATCTCGGCCGGCTGGCCGACCTTGATCTTCGACAGGCTCGACTCGGCGACGTCGGCCTCGACCTCCAGCGTGCTCATGTCGGCCATCGACACCACCGCCCCCTTCGAATCGGCGGCATTGGAGAACGGCGTCACCAGGTCGCCGACGTTGGCGCTCTTGGACAGGATGACGCCGTCGAAGGGCGCGCGGATCACCGTGTAGTCGACCGAGACCTTCGCGTTGCGGGCGGCGGCCTCCGCCGCCGCGATCGTCGCGCGGGCGTTGGCGACGCCGGCCACCGCGCGGTCGGCGCGCGCCTTCGCGGTGTCGACCGAAGCCGCCGAGACGAATCCCTTGGCCAGCAGGTCCTGGCTGCGCTGCAGCTGCGCCAGCGCATCGCGCTCCTCAGCCAGCGTCTGCTCCAGCGCCGCGCGCGCCGCCCTGACGTTCGCCTCGGTGGCTTCCGCCTGCGCGACCACGTCGCGCGCGTCGATGCGCGCGATGACCTCGCCGGCCTTGACGCGCGAACCCTCGGCGACGCCCAGCCATTCGAGGCGGCCCGTCGCCTTGGACGAGATCGCAGCCTTGCGCTGCGCAACGACATAGCCTGTGGCGTTGAGCAGCACGAACTGCTGCGACGGATAAGTGGTGACCACGGCGGTCGTCTGTACCGTCGTCACCTTCGGCTGCGCCATGTACCATGCGCCGCCACCGGCGGCGAGCAACGCCAGCGCGCCCCACCACCACCATTTGCGGCGCCGCCGCGACCCCGCCACCACGAGTTCGCGGTTGATGCGCAGCTTGGACAGATCGGGAGGCGCGGCGTCGGGCATGGCGGTCCTGTGAACATCGGGCGGATTGCGCACCCGGGAGCCGGAACGATGAGCCGTTATTCTACCCGCGGGTCCGGCGCGCCTGCCCGCGCCACCTCCGGCGCGATTCTCGCGGCCTCGCCTGGCGCATCAGCCACCATCCAGCGGCGTGGGCGTCGGCGCCACGCGCCCGCCGTGCCGGCTCGCCCGCCAGGCGTCGAAGGTGACGATGGCGAGCCCGGCGCCGATGCAGGCGATGCCGGACCATTCGCTGCCGGTCAGGCGCTCGCCGAACAGCAGCATCGAACTGACCAGCGCGATGACCGGGATCACGAACATGTTGAGCGACGCGGTCCCCGCGGGCAGGATGGTCAGAACCGAGGTCCACAACAGGAAGCCGAGCGCGGTGGACACGGCGCCGATCTGGATCAGCAGCAGCAGGTAGACGGCGCTCCACTGCGTCGGCTCGAAATCGAAGACGAAGGGCAGCAGCGTCAGCGGCAGCACGCCGACCAGCATCTGCCAGGCGATGAAATTGAGCGGGTCGAGCCGCCACGCGCGCTGGAAATACTTGGTCGCGACCGTGCCCGCGGCCCAGCCGAAGCCCGAGAGCACCGCCCACAGCTTCGGCGTCAGGTCGCCCTCCCAGCGCCAGGGCTCGACCAGCAGGACGAGTCCCGCGAACGCCAGCGCGACCGCCGGCCATTGCCGGCCGCGGACGCGCTCGTGCAGGACCGGCCAGGCGAGGAGCAGGGTCCAGAACGGCATCGTGAACACCAGCACCGACGTGCGTCCCGCGCCACCGCCATCGAGCGCCATGGTCGTCGAGCCGAAGTTGATCGTGGTCTGGAAGAAGCCGGTTACCACGATCGCCAGCCAGGACGGCGGCGCCAGCGGGCGGCGTTGCCAGGCCAGCACGGCGAACAGCACGACCACCGCGAGCCAGGTGCGCTGCACATTCAGAATCACCGGATGCGCGAACTCCAGCGCGTACTTCATCACCGCCCAGTTGCCGCCCCAGATCAGCGTCAGCACCGCCAGCGCGACGTAGGCGGCGCGCGGCGTGCTGATCGCAAAGCGGCCGCCGGACATCGTCCGGTCAACCGCGCAGGAAGGGTTCGAGCAGCCGCGCCACGGTCTCCGGCTGGTCGTGATGCACCATGTGCCCCGACTCCGGCACACTCACCAGCCTGTGGTTGCTCACATGCGCCAGGCGGCGCGCGATCTCCGCATCCGGGTCGCCGCCCGCAGCGAGCCAGCGGGGAATCTCCGATTCGCTGCCGGCGATCCACAGCACCGGCGCGACGATGCAGCGCCATATGGCGTACATGTCCTCGATCCGCGTCGCGGTCGGAAACGGCAGCTTGTGCTTCGGATCCGCGCGCAGCCGCACCGTGCCGTCCGGCTGGCGCTGCGCCCAGTGCTCGGCAAGGAATTCCGCCTTCCATCGCGGCAGCCGCTTGTTGTTCTTCTGCAGGCGGTCGGCCACCGCCGCCATGTCGCCATAGGCCGAGAATCCCGGAGGCGCAGCGAGCGCGTCAAGCCAGCGCGCCATTTTTTCCGGCGCGCGGTCGGAGGAATCCGCGGGAATGCCGAAGCCATCGATCGCCACCAGCCGGGCGACGCGCTGCGGCCGGCTGCCGGCGTAGAGCAGCGCGACGTTCGCGCCCAGGCTGTGACCCGCGACGCGCACCGGCGCATCGGGCGAGAACGCGTGCGCGAGCGCGTCGAGGTCGGCAACGTAGTCGGCGAACCAGTAGCCGTCCTGTGGCGTTTCGGTGAGTCCGAAGCCGCGCCAGTCGGGCGCGAGCACCTGCCAGTCGTCCTGCAACGCGTCCACCAGGAACTGGAACGAGGCCGAAACGTCCATCCAGCCATGCAGCAGGAACAGCACGGGCGACGCCCGATCGCCCCAGCTTCGAACGTGATAGCGGAGTCCGCGGATCGAGACGTACTGCGACCGGGAGGGCTTCACGCGTGGCCCGGCGCGCAACCGCGCATCATCTTCTTCCTGCACTGCGCCAATCCGTCGGTCCAGCCGGTCCGGTAGTTGCCGTCGGCCGTGAAGCGGGCGGCGTCCTTTTTCTCCGCGCCGCGTCCGCTCGCGCAGCCGTCGCCGAAGCCCAACCGATACGTCGGCGGAAAACCCTGCAGGTTGACGGGCGGCGGCGGCGGCTCCACGTAGGGTGCCGGTTGCGCCGGTGCGGCCGGCGGCGCGGACCTCGCCGCGGGCGGCGCCGGTGCGGTGGCGCAGCCGGCGACCACGGCAACGAATGCCAGTGCGCCGAGGCGGTGGAGGATCGGGAATCGAGGCATGATGCGCTTTCGCGCGGGCGGCTGCGACTGCGTTCGCACAAGCGAACGGAGTAGAATTCTAGCAGGCTACCGCGGCTGTCCGCCGTGACGCATTCATGTCCGCACCCTCGTTCGTCCACCTCCGCCTGCACAGTGAATTCTCGATCGTCGACGGCGCCGTCCGGATCGGCGATGCGGTCGCGGCGGCGGCGGGTGACGGGATGCCCGCGCTGGCGCTGACCGATCTTTCCAATGCCTTCGGCCTGATCAAGTTCTACAAGACCGCGCGCGCCGCCGGCGTCAAGCCGATCGCGGGTTGCGATGTCTGGATCACCCATGCCGCCGAGCGCGACGCCCCGACGCGGGTGCTCCTGCTGGCGGCGGATCGTTCCGGGTACCTGAAGCTCGCCGACTGGCTGTCGCGCGCCTACCGGACCAATCAGCATCGGGGCCGAGCCGAACTGAAGCGCGAGTGGTTCGCCGAGGGGACCGACGGCCTGATCGCGCTGTCCGGGGCGGCGGCGGGTGAAGTGGGCAGCGCACTGGCGCAAGGCAACGAAGCCGGGGCCGAAGCGGCCGCCCGCGAATGGGCGGCGCTGTTTCCGCAGCGCTTCTATCTTGAAATTCAGCGTGCCGGACGCGCCGAGGACGAGGCGCTCGTCCACGCCACCGTCGCGCTCGGCGGCCGGCTCGGACTGCCGGTGGTCGCCACGCATCCGGTCCAGTTCACGAGCCGCGGGGACTTCCGCGCGCACGAGGCGCGCGTGTGCATCGCCGAAGGCCATGTGCTGTCCGACACACGGCGGCCGCGCCGCTTCACCGCCGAGCAGTACTTCACGACCCAGTCGGAGATGGCCGAGCGCTTCGCCGACCTGCCGGATGCGCTGGCCAACACGCTCGCCATCGCGCAGCGCTGCAACCTGACCATTCCGCTCGGGACCAACCACCTGCCCGAGTTTCCCACGCCCGCCGGCGTGACCATCGACGACCACCTCGCCGCCGAGGCCCGCGCCGGCCTGGAACGGCGGCTGCTGCAGCTGTATCCGGATCCGGCGATCCGCGACGGCAGGCGCGCCGAATACGTCGCGCGCCTCGAATTCGAGACCCGGACCATCCAGCAGATGGGCTTTCCGGGCTACTTCCTGATCGTCGCCGACTTCATCAACTGGGCGCGCGGCAACGGCGTGCCGGTGGGTCCCGGCCGCGGCTCGGGCGCGGGATCGCTGGTCGCCTACGCGCTGGGCATCACCGATCTCGACCCGCTGCGCTACGCGCTGCTGTTCGAACGCTTCCTGAATCCGGAACGCGTGTCGATGCCCGACTTCGACATCGACTTCTGCCAGGACGGGCGCGACCGCGTCATCGACTACGTCAAGAAGAAATACGGTGCCGACTCGGTGTCGCAGATCGCCACCTTCGGCACGCTCGCCGCCAAGGCCGCCGTGCGCGACGTCGGCCGGGTGCTCGACCTGCCCTACCCGTTCGTCGACGGCATCGCCAAGCTGATTCCGTTCCAGCCGGGCAAGCTGGTGACGCTCAAGCGGAGGACCGGCGATGCGGAGGCCAATGTGGTCTACGCGCGCGAGGCCGAACCGCTGCTCGACGAGCGCGAGGCCGCCGAGGAGGAGGTGCGCCAGCTGCTCGAACTCGCCGAGCAGCTCGAGGGGCTTCCGCGCAACGTCGGCATGCACGCGGGGGGCGTGCTGATCGCTCCGGGCAAGCTCACCGACTTCTGCCCGCTGTACGTTCAGCCCAACGCCGACACCATCATCTCGCAGTTCGACAAGGACGACGTCGAGGCGGTCGGCCTGGTGAAGTTCGACTTTCTGGGACTGACCACGCTGACCATCCTCGACTGGACCGTGCGCTACGTGCGGATGCTCGACCCGGCGTCGTCGATCGCGCTCGACGCGCTGCCGCTCGACGACCAGGGTGCGTTCTCGATCTTCAAGGCGGGCAACACGACCGCGGTGTTCCAGTTCGAATCGCGCGGCATGCGCGAATTGCTCAAGCAGGCGCCGGTCGGCCGCTTCGAGGACATCATCGCGCTGGTGGCGCTCTATCGCCCCGGCCCGATGGAACTCATCCCGGACTACAGCGCGCGCAAGTCCGGGCGCGAGCGCACCGCCTACCTCGATCCGCGCCTGGAGCCGATCCTCGGGCCGACCTACGGCGTCATGGTGTACCAGGAACAGGTGATGCAGATCGCCCAGGTGATCGGCGGCTATACGCTGGGCGGCGCCGACCTGCTGCGCCGTGCGATGGGCAAGAAGAAGCCCGAGGAGATGGCCAAGCACCGGTCGATCTTCGTCGACGGCGCGACCGCCAACGGCGTGCCGCTGGCCAGGGCCACGCAGCTCTTCGACCTGATGGAGAAATTCGCCGGCTACGGCTTCAACAAGTCGCATGCGGCGGCCTACGCGCTGGTCGCCTACCAGACCGCCTACTTCAAGGCGCACCACTGCGCGGCGTTCATGGCGGCCAACCTGTCGCTGGTGATGGACGACACCGACAAGGTGCGCAGTTTCCGCGACGATGCGCTCGCGCAGGGGCTGGTCGTGCTGCCGCCGGACATCAACGCCTCGAACTATCGCTTCGAGCCGGTCGACGGGACGCGGATCCGCTTCGGGCTGGGCGCGGTCAAGGGCACCGGCCAGGCGGCGGTCGAGGCCATCGTC
Organism: uncultured beta proteobacterium; assembly: GCA_963712105.1. GTDB lineage: Bacteria > Pseudomonadota > Gammaproteobacteria > Burkholderiales > Casimicrobiaceae > VBCG01. The sequence continues at coordinate 786,037 of CAVQGR010000012.1, read as the reverse complement.
GCGGCACGGGCGCAGGGTGGAGCGTTCAGCGACCTGTTCGACTTCTGTCAGCGCGTCGATCCGCGCGTGGTCAACCGGCGTGCGGTCGAGGCGCTGGTGCGCGCCGGCGCGTTCGATGCGATCGATCCCCGGCGCGCGACGATGCTCGCCTCCGTCGGCATCGCCCTCGAGGCGGCGGTGCACGCGCAGGCGAATGCCGCCCAGGTCTCGCTGTTCGGCGACGACGCCTCTGCGACTTCGGTCGGGCTGATCGCGACCCGGGACTGGACCGACGCCGAGCGGCTGCAGCACGAAAAGGCCGCCATCGGCTTCTACCTGTCCGGGCATCCTTTCGCCGGCTACGCCGACGAACTGGCCTGCGTCGTGCGCACGACGCTCGCGAACCTGCAGCCGAAGCAGGAGCGCGTGCTCGTCGCCGGCATCGTCACGCAAATGCGCGTGCAGTCGGGCCGCCGGGGAAAGACCGCCTTCGTCACGCTCGACGACGGGCATGGCTCCGCGGAGATCATGGTCTACAACGAGACCTTCGATGTCGTGCGCAGCCTGCTGCGCGAGGATGCGTTGGTGATCGCCGAAGTCAAGGTGACGCAGCGGATGACCGAAGACGGCGAAGTGCAGGGCCTGCGCATCGTCGCCGAGAACATCCAGGACCTGGCGGCGATCCGCCGCAAGCATGCCAAAGGCCTGCGCATCGCCTGCAACGGCAACGCATCGGCCGCGCGGCTGGCCGAGATCCTGCAGCCCTTCCGCCCGGGCGACAAGCCGATCGTGGTCGGCTACCGCAACGAACGCGTCGGCGGCGAGGTGCAGCTGTCGGCCGACTGGCGGGTGAACCTGGACGACGCGCTCATCGACCAGCTGCGCGAATGGCTCACGCCGGAGAACGTCCATGTCGTCTACTGAGGACACAGAAAGCATCGCCATGCCGGTTCCCACGACCATGCAGCACATTGCCGTCCTCCAGCCGGGACCGCCGGAGGCAATGGTCGCCGCCACGGGTGCGGTGCCCGTGCCCGCGCCGGGCGAAGTGCTGATCGAAGTCGCCTACGCCGGCGTCAACCGGCCCGACTGCCTGCAGCGCTCCGGCGCCTACCCGCCGCCCGCAGACGCGTCGCCGATCATCGGCCTCGAGGTCTCGGGACGGATCGCCGCGCTGGGCAACGGTGTCACCGACTGGAAGGTCGGCGACCCGGTCTGCGCGCTGACCCCCGGCGGCGGCTACGCCGAGTACTGCACCACGCCTGCCGGCTACTGCCTGCCGATCCCCCCCGGCCTGTCGCTGCGCGAGGCCGCCGCGCTGCCGGAAACCTTCTTCACGGTCTGGTACAACCTGTTCGAGCGGGTCCGCCTGGCTGCCGGCGAGTGGCTGCTGATTCATGGCGGCACCAGCGGCATCGGCCTGACGGCGATCCAGCTCGCGAAGGCATTCGGCGCCACGGTGATCGCCACCGCCGGCGCGCCGGAGAAGGTGGCCTTCTGCCTTGCGATGGGCGCCGATCATGCCATCGATTACCGGACGCAGGATTTCGTCGCCGAGGTGACGCGCATCACCGAAGGCCGTGGCGTCGACGTGGTCCTCGACATGGTCGGCGGCGACTACGTCGAGCGCAACCTCAAGTGCCTGGCGCTCGAGGGCCGGCTGGCGCAGATCGCGTTTCTGAAGAAAAGCCGGGTCGAGCTCGACCTGCGCCAGGTGATGATGAAACGGCTGACCATCACCGGTTCCACGCTGCGCGCGAGTCCGCAGTCGCGCAAGGTCGCGCTGGCAAAGGCGCTGCGCGAGCGCGTGTGGCCGCTTTTCGGCGACGCGCGCCTGAAGGTCGTGCTGAACCACGAGTTCGCGCTCGCCAGGGCCGCAAGCGCGCACGCCCTGATGGAGGGCGGCACGCTGATCGGCAAGATCGTGCTCGCGGTGCGCCCGGTCGCTGCCGCGCCCTGACGCGGCGCATCCCGGCGCGACGCTCAGTAGGTCGCGCGGCCGCCCGACAGGTCGAACACCGCGCCCGTCGAGAACGAGCATTCCTCGCTGGCGAGCCAGCAGACCAGCGCGGCGATCTCCTCGACGGTTCCGAAGCGCCCCATCGGGATCTTGGACAGCATGAAATCGATGTGCTGCTGCGACATCTGGTCGAAGATCGCCGTGCGCACCGCGGCCGGCGTCACGCAGTTGGCGCGAATGCCGGTCGCCGCGAGCTCCTTGCCGATGGACTTGGTCAGGCCGATCACCGCCGCCTTCGACGAACTGTAGGCCGATGCGTTCGGGTTGCCTTCCTTGCCGGCCACCGAAGCGATGTTGACGATGCGGCCGTAGTCGCGCGCGCGCATCACCGGGACGACGGCGCGATTGCACAGGAAGGTGCCGTGCACGTTGACGTCGAACACCCGCCGCCAGTCGTCAACCGGGTAGTCGGCCAGCGGGACATTGGGTCCGGTGATGCCGGCCGAGCAGACCAGCACGTCGATCGCGCCGAGCGTCTTCGCCGTGGCTTCGGCCACCCGCGCGACGGCGGAGGCATCGGACACGTCGAGTTCGTGCGCGACAGTGCTCCCGCCCAGCAGGGCACGAGCGCGCTCGAGCGCCGCAGGATCGCGGTCCCACAGCGCGACCCGCGCGCCGCTGGCAACCAGCCGTTGCGCGATCGCCAGGCCGATGCCGGCGGCACCGCCGGTGATGGCCGCGCAGCGGCCCTTGAAGTCCAGTTGATTCATGCGTGCGTCCCGGGATGGATGGCAAAGAGTTCGAGCATAGCAATGCCGGCCGCCGCCGGGCAAACACCACCGACGCGCGACCGATGGTCGCGCGGCCCGCGGCATGGACGATCAGCGAAAAAACAGCGCCAGCGCGATCGCCAGCGCGGCGACCGCCACCACGGCCACCACGGACACCAGGCCGAACATGGTACTGCGGGTATCGCTCTGGAACACCAGCATGTCGTCGACGAGGTCGGCGACGTGCGAATCGGTCGGCAGCGATCCGCGGATGATCTCTTCGTGCAAGGTCGCGACCTCCGGCGCGGCAGGCGGCGGCAGGTCGATGGGCAGGATCATCACGAAATTCCACAGCGGCAGACTGCGGTGCCCGTGATTGTCCCAGAGCTTCACCCGCTTTCCGCGCCGCAGCAGATAGCCGAGTGCCTGGGCATTCCTGCGGCCGTTGCGCACATCGGCGTCGACGAAGAACTTGGTGGGCAGCCGGCCCGCGTTGGCCACGCGCAGCAGCGTGGCGAACTTTTCCGCCGCCATCAGCACGTTGACCTGGTATCGCGCCGAGGTCGCCGCGTCGCCGTTCTGCTCGGTCACGTAGACCAGCGAGCCGATGGGCTCGCCCGATTCGGGCGCTGCCCCGGCCCTGCGCTCGCGGATGCGCAGGACGCCGGCCAGATCGCGCAGCGCTCCCCCGGTGACCAGTTCCACCGCATCGTCGGGGTCGAGGGCCACCTTCATCACCAGCACGCTTTCCTTGCGGTCCTCGATGACCAGGCGCGCCTTAGTCGGCCGAAATCCAACCAATGGCATGTTCGGTTTCCGTTCCCCCGCCGCCCGCAATGGCGGACGATGCCGGGCCGATTCTATTGGATTACGGACGGACGATCCAACCAGCGGACAGACGGCGTGCGCGGCCGCCGCGAAAACCTCCATTTCCGATGATAATATGACATTGTCAACCCCTCCCTCACCCACCACACCCCCGGAACCCGTCATGCCCGTCTCTCTCGCGCGCAAGGCCTCGCCACTGCTGTTGTTGGCACTGTTCTGGTCCGGGGCAGCGCTTCAGGCGGCCGATCGGCCGATCGCCACCGTTGGGCCGGTCACCCCGAAGATCGGCTCGGTGACGCCCAATCCCAGCGCCGCGGCGCTTGCCCAGCATATCGCCGGCCCCGGGGTGACGGTCAGCAATGCCAGCTACCGCGGAGCTCCGGGCGCGTCCGGATTTTTTGCCGGCGCGCAGGCGAGCATCGGCCTCGTCAACGGGGTCGTGCTGTCGACCGGCGACGTCAACGACATCATGGGTCCGAACAACGAGGACGGACGATCCTGGGTCCATGGAACACCCGGCGACAGCGCGCTGGACGCGCTGGTGGCGCCCTTCCGGACCGAGGATGCGGCCATCCTCGAATTCGATCTGGTCACGCCGCATTCGACGATCTCGATCGATTATGTCTTCGCCTCCGAGGAGTACAACGAGTTCGTCAATTCGGACTACAACGATGTCGTCGCCATCTTCGTCAACGGTGTCAACTGCGCCAATGTCAACGGCCGGCCTGTCGCCGTGAACACCATCAACGCGGGCAGCAGTCCCAACCTGTACGTCGACAACACCGCCGGAACCCGCAGTACGCAGATGGACGGAATGACCGTGCCGCTGAGCTGCGTCGCCGCGGTCAATCCGAACACGCCCAACCGGGTGCGCATCGCCATTGCCGACACCAGCGACCCGATTCTCGATGCCGCGGTGTTCATCGCCCAGGCCGGGGTCCGCGCGCCGGGCAGCGGACCGGTGACCAGCAGCAACAGGCTGCGGGTGATCGAGTATTTCCATCCCGGTTTCGGCCACTATTTCGTCACCGCGATACCCGCGGAAATCCAGAGCCTCGACTCCGGCGCGCTGTCGAAGGACTGGGTACGCACCGATCAGGTTTTCGATGTCTTCGTGAGCGGCCATCCCGGACAGCGCGCCGGTGTGCCGCTTCTTCAGCGCGTCATTCGCGCCGAGGAGTTCGCATTTCTACACGCCGGACTCGGACGAATGCGAAATCGTCAAGAGACAACCCGGCATGGACCTTCGAGGGCGAGGTGTTCAACGTCATCCTGCCTTCGAAGCAGGGCGCCTGCCCGGTCGGCACCAGGCAGCTCTACCGCATGTACAACGACGGCATGAGCGGCGCGCCCAACCATCGCTACACGACCGATTTCGACCTGCGCGCGCAGATGCTCGCCAACGGCTGGATCGCCGAGGGCGAGGGCATCGGCATCGTGGGGTGCCTGCCGGAGTGACCGACGGGCGGCGCGCAGCGCGCGTCGTCTTCGCGCCCGCCGCTCGAGTTCGGCGGCTAGGGTGGGTCTGGCGCGGTGGCATCGCCTTTCTCGGCCATATCCCTGACGCTGATCTGTCCGACAGTAGATGGCGATCGCGCGCTCCGCAGCCGCGACTATCGCCTCGACGGATTCCGCGACCGGCAGCGATCCGGGATTCAGGAAATCGCTCTCCCCTGCCTTCCTTACCGTCACGAGCACATCGGCGACCGAAATCTGCGACAGATCGCGTAACGGCAGGTACGAAGGAGGCTCATCATTGCTGAGCTTGACCAGACCTCCGTCCTCAAGGGCGTCGACGACGACGTTTACCGAGTAACGTCGGGACGCAAAGTCGCTGCGCCAGCTGCTGCAAGGTCCAGGGCGGTCTCCCGCGGATGAAGTGCAGTCCGATCAGGTACATGATCGCCAGCGCCAGACGCTCGCGCATGCGGTTGCTCAGCCGCGGCTCGCCGGGCTCGGCATAAAGATACTCGGGGTGTTGCAGGTAGAACGACACGGATGCGCCGATCAGCAGAACCAGCCAGCTCACATACAGCCAGATCAGAAAGAGCAACATGACGGCGAAGCTCGAATAGATCGCCGAATAGCGCGTCGAGGACGCCACGAACGCGGCAAATGCCCAACCTGCCGACTGCCAAAGTACTCCCCCGACCAGTGCGGCGACGAGCGCCGGCATCCAGCGGACGTGGGTGTTGGGCACAAACATGTAGAAAAACATGAACGCGACGATCACCAGGGCGTAGGGCACCAGTCGGCCGAGAACGACCGCCAGGTTGTCCAGTGGCCCGACTGCGAGGACGGACTGCGCGACCTGCGAATTCAGCGCGGTCGCCGTCATGCCCAGCGCTGCGAAGATCAGCAACGGACCGACCAGCAGCGCGCTCAGGTACCGGCTGAAGCGCTCCCCGAGGCTGCGCAGGTGCGTGACGTGCCAGATCGCATTGAACGCCTCTTCGATCTTCTGCATCAGCGAGATCACGGTATAGATCAGCGTTGCCAGCCCGACGGCACCCAGGACACCGACATTCATCCGCTCGATGAAACCGGCGAGGCGGCTGCTGATCTCGTGCCCCTGCTCCCCGAGCGGGGCGAGCAGGCCCTCCAGAAGCGGCTCGACCTGATCGTGCACGCCAAAGGCCTTGAGCACGGAGAAGCTCAGCGCAAGCAAGGGAACCAGCGAAAGCAGCGTCGTGTAGACGAGGCTCATCGTCCACAGGCTCAACTTGCCCTGCGTGAGGTCGCGAACGAGCACGATCATCAGCCGTACCGCGCGCACGGCGTATTTCTTCCCCGCCGGCAATCTGGCGAGGCTCGGCGCCCAGATCGCGTGCTCGACACGCTTCAGCCAGTCTTGGGGCTGGAACGGCATGGCTTCGTCTTTCCTGGCCGGTGCGCTTTCGGACAGCGTCGTCGCGACGGCGTCGACGTCCCGCCTGTGATCGCAGTGACGCCGGCCGGCGGAAGGTGCATGAACCGCCTGACAATCATACTTCAGGCACCCGGGTGCAGTGATTTCGGGCACCGGCGAAGCCCCTGCCCATGCGGGGCGGCCGCCGCAGCCGCCATCGCGTTTCCCACAGTCGCCGATCGCGGTTGTCCCCGGTTACGCGACCTGCGTTCCTGCGCTGACGAATGGTGCCGGCAGTAGGATTTGAACCCACGACCAACGGTTTACAAAACCGCTGCTCTACCCCTGAGCTATGCCGGCTGGGATCGGATTCCGGAACTGGAGGTGCCGGGGTCCGAAGGGCGGTTCGGCCGCGAAAACGTCGCCTATTTGATGACCTGGAGGTGTGACCCGCGCCGCTTGGCTGTTCCACTCTTCTTCCTGCCGGGCTTCGCCTCCCCGCCTTCAGCGGGCGCCTCCGGCGGCGCGATCGGTGCGGTCGCCGCTTCGAGCGAAGCCACCGGGTCCGTCTGCAGCGCGAACGCGAAACCGTAGCCGGTCTCCTTGGCGAAGATGCCCGACACCGCACCGATCGGCACCGCAACCTCCTGCGAGGCGCCGTTGAAGCGGGCGCTGAACTGGATCCACTCGTTGTCGATGGTCAGCCTGCGCGTCGCGGTGGCGCCGACGTTCAGCACGATCTCGCCGTTCTTCACGAACGCCATCGGCACGCGCGTCTCGGCATTGACCTTGACCGCGAGGTAGGGCGTGAGCGCGTTGTCCGCGCACCATTCGCAGATGGCGCGGATCAGGTAGGGCTTGGCGGATTGCTCGGACATGGCGGCAGCATAGTACGGCGGAATCCGGATGCGCAAGGCGGCGGGCGCTGCGGCCCGGCCGTCCCCGCCTCCCCGATCACTTGCGCATGCCCCGCTCGGCGGAGGTCAACGCCTCGGAAAAGGCCGGGCGCGAGAACAGGCGCTCGGCGTATTTCATCAGCGGGGCCGCCTGCTTGGGCATCTGCACGCCGTAGTAGTCGAGGCGCCAGAGCAGCGGGGTGATGGCGACGTCGAGCATCGAGTAGTCCTCGCCCAGCATGTGCTTGTGCTTGGCGAACACGGGCGTGATCTGCAGCAGCGCGTCGCGCACCTGGCCGCGGGCCTTTTCCGCGTTCTTCTGGTTGTTGCCCTCCAGCGCGTCGATGTGGCAGAAAAGCTCCTTTTCGAAGCGATGCAGGAACAGCCGCGCGCGGGCGCGCATGACGGGATCCGCCGGCATCAGCTGCGGATGCGGGAAAGCGCTCGTCGATGTACTCGTTGATGATGTTGGCTTCGTGCAAGACGAGATCCCGCTCGACCAGCACGGGGACCTGGTTGTACGGGTTCATCACCGCGAGGTCTTCGGGCTTGTGGTCCGGATCGACGTCGATGATCTGAAAATCCATTCCCTTCTCGTGCAGCACGATGCGGCAGCGCTGACTGAACGGGTCGGTGGTCCCGGAATACAGGGTCATCATGTTCGCTTCTCCATGCGCTTGTTGCTGCGCGTTCATTGGTCCCGCGGCCGGGCTTCACGCCCGGCGAAACGGGCCGCTCGCGCGTCCCGCCAAAGCAACGGGGCACGGGCGCCGCCCGTGCCCCGCGCGGATCATTGCATCGGCGTGCTAATGCACATCCTTCCAGTACGAGCGCTTGAGCACGTAGATCAGCGGAAACAGCACGCCGAAGAACAGCAGCACGGCGATCCCCAGCGAGATTCTCTTGTTCTTCGTCGGCTCCGCCACGTAATCGAGGAAATTGACGAGGTCGGCGACGAATTCCCGGTATTGCAGCGGCGTGAGCGTTCCGGGTGCGTCGGGGTCGCCGGCGACCGTGCGCACCAGCCACTTGCCGCCCGGCGCCGGCTCGATCTTGGCAAGGCCATTGATGGAGGTCATCGCCACCGCAGCCTTGTCGTGGCTGTCGAATTCGGCGGTTACCAGCCGGTTCGTCCCCGAGAGCTGCCAAAGCGCGTGCGGCATGCCGACGTTGGGGAACACCAGATTGTTCCAGCCGGTGGCCGACTTGTCGTCCTTGTAGAAACCGAGCAGGTAGCTGTACAGCCAGCTGTTTCCGCGCACCCGGGATTCGACCGACAGGTCCGGCGGAAGCGCCCCGAACCAGTTCCGCGCATCGTCGGCGGTCATCGCCACGGTCATCGTCGAGCCGATCTTGTCGGTGCCGAACATCAGGTTGTCCTTGATCTGCTGCTCGGACAGGCCGATGTCCTTCAGGCCCTCGTAGCGCATGTACTTGGCGCTGTGGCAATTCATGCAGTAGTTGACGAAGTTGCGCGCGCCGCGCTGCAGCGATTCCGCGTCGAGGCGGTTGATCTGAGCCGAGTCAAGGCGCAGTCCCGACCCGCCGGCCGCCTGCGCGGCTCCGGCAACGGCCAGCAGCACGGCTCCCAGGAAAGTGGCGATCTTGTTCATGCTTTCAGGTCACCCTTTCCGGCACCGGTTTCGTCTTGTCGCGCGCGGAGTACCAGGGCATCAGGAGGAAGAAGAGGAAGTAAACGAGGGTCAGCACGCGGGCGACGACCGTCGCGCGGTCGGCGCCATCGAACGGGAAGCCCGGCGAGAACTGGCCCCAGATGGTGACCGGCACGACGCCGAGGTAGCCGAGCACGAGGAACGAGACCACGAACGCGGCCAGCCACGATTTGTACAGCATGCCGCGGTACCGGATCGACTTGACCTTGCCGCGGTCGAGCCAGGGCAGCGCGAAGAAGATCATCACCGCGGCGCCCATCGCGACCACGCCGTAGAACTGCGTCGCCGGCAGGAACGAAGCGAGTTCCGACGGGATCGCCCGCAGGATCGCGTAGTAGGGCGTGAAGTACCAGACCGGCGCGATGTGCTCCGGCGTCTTCAGCGGATCGGCCGGGATGAAGTTGTTGGCCTCGAGGAAGTAGCCGCCCATCTCCGGCATGAAGAACATCACCACCGAGAACACGACCAGGAAGGCGACGACGCCCATGATGTCCTTGATCGTGTAGTACGGATGGCTGTAGATCGCATCCGGCGGCAGGCCCGTCTTCGGGTCCTTGGGCTGCTTCTTGACCTCGATGCCGTCCGGGTTGCTCGAGCCGACCTCGTGCAGCGCGATCAGGTGCGCGGCGACCAGGCCCAACAGCACCAGCGGCAGCGCGATGACGTGAAAGGCGAAGAAGCGGTTGAGCGTGATGTCGGAGATCGTGTAGTCGCCGCGGATCCACAGCGCAAGGCCCTCGCCGATGAATGGAATCGTCGAGAACAGGTTGACGATCACCTGCGCGCCCCAGTAGGACATCTGGCCCCAGGGAAGCAGGTAGCCGAAGAACGCCTCGCCCATCAGCGTCAGGTAGATCAGGCAGCCGATGATCCAGAGCAGTTCGCGCGGCTTGCGGTAGCTGCCGTACATGAGACCGCGGAACATGTGCAGATAGACGACGACGAAGAACATCGATGCGCCGGTCGAGTGCATGTAGCGGATCAGCCAGCCCCACTCGACGTCGCGCATGATGTACTCGACGGAGTCGAAGGCCTTGGCGGCATCCGGCTTGTAGTTCATCGTCAGGAAGATGCCGGTGAGGATCTGCATCACCAGCACCAGCATCGCGAGCGAGCCGAAGTAGTACCAGAAGTTGAAGTTCTTCGGCGCCGCGTACTTGCCCCACTGCGACTCCCACAGCTGCGTCAGCGGGAAGCGCGCGTCGATCCAGTTGAGAATCTTTTCCATGCATCCGCCTCGTTCAGCTGTCTTTGCCGTCTTCGCCGAGACCGATCACGATCTTCGCGTCGGACAGGTACTTGTACGGCGGTATGACCAGATTCGTCGGCGCCGGAACGCCACGGTAGACGCGTCCGGCGAGGTCGAACTTCGACTGGTGGCAGGGGCAGAAGAAACCGCCGAGCCAGTCGGGACCCAGGTCGGCCGGCGCGACATCGGGCCGGAACGTCGGCGAGCAGCCCAGGTGCGTGCAGATGCCGATGGCCACCAGCATCGATTCCTTGATCGAACGGTGCTCGTTCTTGCAGTAGGCAGGCTGTTGCGGCACGCTCGAATTCGGGTCCGCGAGCACCTTGTCGAGCTTGGGCAGCGTTCCCAGCATCTCCTTGGTGCGGTTCAGCACCCAGCAGACCTTGCCGCGCCATTCGACGGTGATGAGCTGCCCGGCCTCGACCTTGCTGATGTCCACTTCGACCGGCGCTCCGGCCGCGCGCGCGCGCGCCGAAGGCCAGAACGACATGACGAAGGGCACGGCTGCGGTGGCCACACCGACCCCGCCGACGATGCCCGAGGCGGTGAGGAGAAACCGGCGTTTCTTGGAGTCGACCTCGTGATCGACGGAAGCTTCACTCATGCGGGGCCCCAGAAAGAGCGAAGCCAGCCTCGCCCCTTGCAACACCGGGAAAGTGGCCTCGCTGCGAATTGATACCGAAACCGTTCGATTATACGGGATTTGCCCGGCGCGCCGGAAGCCTGACCAGGATGGCCCGGTGAATTCCCGCCCGGAATCAGGCGCTTGCACCCGAAAGCGGGCTGCCCGCCCCGATCGCGGACGGCCCACCATTGGCGCGGGCCACTATACTGACGCCATGCTGCACCGCTTCTGGCTTCTCTTCGCCCAGGCCTGCACGCTTTGCGTGGCGGCGCTGTTCGTCGTCGCGACGCTGCGCCCGGACCTGCTGCCGCGCCTCGCGGGCAAGGCCGGCAGCGTGGTCGTGACGCACGAGGTCGCCACCCCCATCGCGACGACCAGGATCGCGAGCTACGCCGATGCCGCGAAAAAGGCGATGCCGGCGGTCGTGAACATCTACACCAGCAAGGACGTCCGGTCGCGCAATCCGCTCTCGGACGATCCGCTGTTTCGCCGCTTCTTTCCGGATCTCGAGCGCTCACCCGCGCAGAAGCAGACCAGCCTGGGCTCGGGCGTGATCGTGTCGGCCGAAGGCTATGTGCTCACCAATCATCACGTCATCGATGGCGCCGACGACATCCAGCTCCTCCTGGCGGACGGGCGGCGGGTACGCGCGCGCGTCCGCGGCACCGATCCGGAATCCGACCTGGCCGTGCTCAAGGCGGAGGGCGACAACCTGCCGGCCATGACCTTCGGCAACGCCGAGAATCTCCAGGTCGGCGATGTCGTGCTGGCCATCGGCAACCCATTCGGTCTCGGCAGCACCGTGACGCTGGGCATCGTCAGCGCGCTCGGGCGCAATTACCTTGGCGTCAACCGCTTCGAGGATTTCATCCAGACCGACGCGGCGATCAACCCGGGCAACTCCGGCGGCGCGCTGATCGACACCGCCGGCAACCTGATCGGCATCAACAGCACCATCTACTCGCAGTCGGGCGGCTCGCTCGGCATCGGCTTCTCGATTCCGGTGTCGCTGGCGCGCACGGTGTTCGAGCAGATCGTGCGCGATGGTGAAGTGACGCGCGGCTGGCTCGGCGTCGGCCCGGACAACGTGACGCCCGAAATAGCCCGCACGTTGGCGCTCGCCCGCCCGGAAGGCGTGGTCATCCGTGACCTGCAGCGGGGCGGACCGGCGGAGCGCGCCGGGATCCAGGTTCGCGACGTGGTCGTCGAAATCGCCGGGAAATCCACCCGCAACGTGCCACAACTGCTGGCGCGCATCGCCGAGCTGCCCCCGGGGTCGACCGTCAAGGTGCGCCTGGTGCGCGCCGGTCAGGATCTCGAGATCGACGTCACCATCGGCAAGCGGCCGCGCCCGGAGGCGCAGTAGCGCGCAGCGGCTACTTGGCCGTGGCCTCTTCCTCGGCCTCGGCGTCCGGGTCGGCGGCCTGGGTGCTGACGAACCGGGCGAGGAACAGCCCGACCTCGTAGAGCACCCACAGCGGAATCGCCAGCATCAGCTGCGAGATCACGTCCGGCGGGGTGAAGATCGCGCCGATCACGAAAGCGCCGACGATCACGTACGAGCGGATCGCGCGCAGCTTGTCGAGGCTCACCACGCGCATGCGCACCAGGACGATGACGATGACCGGCACCTCGAAGGTCAGGCCGAAGGCGAGGAACATGGAGAGGACGAACGACAGGTACTTGTCGATGTCGGTCATCATCTGCACGCCGTCCGGCGTGTAGCTGGCGAAAAAGCCGAACATCATCGGGAACACGAAGAAGTACGCGAACGCCATGCCGATGAGAAAGAACACGAACGACGAAACGATGACCGGGACGACCAGCTTCTTTTCCTTCTGGTAAAGCCCGGGCGCGACGAAGGCCCAGGCCTGCCACAGCACATAGGGCAGCGCAATCAGGAAACCGGCCATCAGCGTCACCTTGAGCGGCACCAGGAAGGTTCCGGTGACGTCGGTGGCGATCATCGACGCCCCCTTCGGCAGCACGGCCAGCAGCGGCTGCGCCAGCAGCGCGTAGATCTCCTTCGCCCACGGAAACAGCACGACGAACACGACGAGCACGGCCACCAGCGCGCGCACCAGCCGGTTGCGCAGCTCGAAGAGGTGCGAGAGGAAGGTCTCCTCGGGGGCGGCCTCGGAGGCAGCCTCGGGCGGCGTGGGTTCGGTCATTCCAGTTCCGGTCAGATCCGGTCGAGTCCGGGCAGCGACGGCTGCCGCGGCGGTTCGGCGGCGACCGCGTCGGCGGGCTCACCACCGGGCTCGTTGGGCCGCGGCCCCTTCTCCAGCATCGCCGCGGCGGGTTCGGGCGCCGGCGGCGTGCCGTCCGCCCCGGCGGCGTTGAGCTGGTCCTCGACGCTCTTCACGCCGTGCTCGACGTCGCGTGCAGCGCCCTCGACCGACGACTTGATGTCCTGGGCGGCGCTTTGCACCTGCTGCTGCAGCTTGCGCAGTTCGTCGAGCTCGATCTCCCGGTTGATGTCCGACTTGACGTCGTTGACATAGCGCTGCAGCCGGCCGAACAGGTGTCCCATCGTGCGCGCGGCCTTCGGCAGCCGCTCGGGGCCGATGACGATCAGCGCCACGACGGCGACGACGACGAGTTCGGAGAAACCTATGTCGAACATGGGGGTCGGGCGGCGGGGTCGGAGTCGGCGACGGACGGCCCGCGGCGCCGCAGGCGGGCGCGCGGCAATTCCGCGGGCTGGCGTGAGCCCCCCCTCGCCGGGTCAGGACTTGTTCGTTTCCTTGCGGACCTCGGCCTCGATCGTCTTGCCCGGGATCTGCTGCGCCGGCTGCGGCGCCTCGCCCGCGGAGTCGCTGGCCGCGTCCTCCGGGGTCTTCATTCCTTCCTTGAAGCCTTTCACCGCGCCGCCCAGATCCTGCCCGATGTTGCGCAGTTTCTTGGTCCCGAAGATCAGGACGACGACGACAAGCACAATCAGCCAATGCCAGATACTCAAGCTGCCCATGGCGCCCTCCTTTATGGTTTCCGCAGGATCATCGGGCCCAGTTGGTCGGGGCCGCCGACCACGTGGACGTGCAGATGCGGGACTTCCTGCCGGCCTACCCGGCCGGTATTGATGATGGTGCGGAACCCGTCGCCGGCGCCCGCTTCGCGGGCAAGGCGACCGGCCAGGGTCAGGATCCGTCCCAGGACAGGTGCGTCCTCCGCGCCCGCATCGTACATGGTTGCGATGTGTTTTTTCGGGATCAGCAGCAAATGCACCGGCGCCACGGGCTGGATATCGTGAAATACCAGGATCTCCTCGTCCTCGTAGACCTTGCGCGCCGGGATCTCGCCGCGCACGATCCTGCAGAAGATACAGTCCGGGTCCGTCGCCTGCATTGCCTACCTTTCGTTGGTCGGGAGGCGGCCACGTGCGGCCAGCCGCGCGTCGATCGCGCTCTTGAGCGCCGCCGCTTCGTTACTGCCGATCATCACGGCGCGCTGCTGTGCCAGTTCCAGCCGCACGGCTTCACGCCCCCCTACATTGTATAGCCAGCCGGAAGGTGTCCAGCGCAGACCGACGCCCCACCACAGCCGGGTGCGGATGATGTCGCAGCGGAGGACGTCGGAAACCGCGATCGAACGGCGGATCAGGCCGATGCCGAACGCCACCCGGATTTCGTCGTTGTCCACCTCGACGGTCAGGGTCGCGAACAGCACCAGGGCCAGCGCAAGCAGCCCGAACAGCGCCCAGAGCACCCAGGGCGCCGCCTCGCGGGTCTCCGGGGACAGGGTCGCCACCACCCAGACCGAGACCACGAAGGCGAAGACCGTCGCGACGATGATCTTGCGGCCGACCTGCCGATGCCGATACGTTGCCACGCCCGGGCCCTCGTCAGCGGCCGCGGGCCGCTTTTTCGGCGTGGCCCGAAACGCCCTCGCGGCGGGCGAGTTCGGCGGTCACGTCGGCGGCCGACAACCCATGCCGCGCGAGCAGCACCAGGCAATGGAACCAGAGGTCGGCGATCTCGGCGACGATGCGCGGCCCGCCGCCTTCCTTTCCCGCCATCACCGTCTCCGTGGCCTCCTCGCCGATCTTCTTCAGGATCGCGTCGTCGCCCTTGGCGAACAGCGCGGCCACGTAGGAGCCCGCCGGGTCGGCGCCGCGCCGCGAGGCGATGGTTTCCGACAGGCGCCGCAGGACGTCGTCGGGGGAGTCCCGTTCAGACATTTCGATAGATCTCCCTGGGGTCGAGCAGAATCGGCTCGACATCATGCCACGCGCCGGCGTCGAGTTTCAGGTAGAAACAGCGCTCGTGCCCGGTGTGGCAGGCCACACCCGACTGCTCGACCAGCAGCAGGATCGCGTCCTGGTCGCAATCGAGCCGGATCTCGCGCACCTTCTGGACATGCCCGGAGGTCTCCCCTTTGCGCCATAGCCTGGCGCGCGACCGGGACCAGTAGTGCGCCTCGCCTGTCTTCTCGGTCAGCGCCAGCGCCTCCCGGTTCATCCAGGCCAGCGTCAGCACGCGCAGCGATCCGGCGTCCTGCGCGATCGCAGGCGCGAGCCCGTCGCTGTTCCAGCGCACCGTCGTCAGCCAGTCATCCATGCCCGTCCTCCCGCGCCGGCACTCACGTACGCATCTCGATGCCCGCCGCGGCCATTACCGCCTTGGCCTCGCCGATCGAATGCTCGCCGTAGTGGAAAATCGACGCCGCCAGCACCGCGTCGGCGCCACCGACGCGAATGCCGTCGACCAGGTCCTGCAGATTGCCGACGCCGCCCGAGGCGATCACCGGCACGTCGACGGCGTCGACCACCGCCCTGGTCAGCCTCAGGTCGAAGCCGGACCTGGCGCCGTCGCGATCCATGCTGGTCAGCAGGATCTCGCCGGCGCCAAGGCTTACCACTTCTTCGGCCCAGGAAATCGCGTCGATGCCGGTGGGCGTCCTGCCACCATGCACATAGACCTGCCAGGCGTCGACCGCGTATTTCTTGGCGTCGATGGCGGCGACGATGCATTGCGCACCGAAGCGAGCGGAAGCTTCCGCGAACAGATCCGGATTGGACACTCCGGCCGTGTTGATGCTGACCTTGTCGGCGCCGGCGTTGAGAAGCGCGCGCACATCGTCGACGCAGTTGACGCCGCCGCCGACCGTCAACGGAATGAACACCTGCGAGGCGACCGCCTCGATCATGTCGTAGAGCAGGCCGCGATTCTCCACGCTGGCGCGAATGTCGAGGAAGGCGAGCTCGTCGGCGCCCTGCTCGTCGTAGCGCCTGGCGACCTCGACCGGGTCGCCGGCATCGCGCAGGTTGACGAAGTTGATGCCCTTGACCACGCGTCCGTCGGCGAT
Source organism: uncultured beta proteobacterium (assembly GCA_963712105.1). GTDB lineage: Bacteria > Pseudomonadota > Gammaproteobacteria > Burkholderiales > Casimicrobiaceae > VBCG01. The sequence goes on along the minus strand of CAVQGR010000012.1, from coordinate 769,902 downwards.
GTCGAGGCAGGGAATGATGCGCTTGGCGAGGCCCATGGCAGAAATCAGGATTCAGGAATCGGAAATCGGGGGAAGCAGGGCTGGCGCCGCGGTTCGGCGGGGGGCACTGCGGAACGCTGCGCATCCGCGCGCGCAACGCCGACGCCGCGGCGACACGGCGGCTCTGGTCAGCCGCCGGCGGCGGCCTTGATCGCTTCCTTGAAATTCAGCGTGCCTTCGTAGATCGCGCGGCCCGCGATTGCGCCGATGACGCCGTCGGCCTCGTGCAGCGCCAGCTGGCGGATCTCCGCGATCGTGGTCAGCCCGCCGGAGGCGATCACCGGCGTCTTGATCTCGCGCGCCAGCCGCACCGTCGCGTCGACGTTGACGCCGGTGAGCATGCCGTCACGGCCGATGTCGGTGTAGATGATGCCCTCGACGCCGTAGTCCTCGAATTTGCGCGCGAGATCGACGACATCGTGACCGGTCATCTTCGACCAGCCATCGGTGGCCACCTTGCCTTCGCGGGCGTCCAGGCCGACGATGATGTGCCCCGGAAACGCCGAACAGGCGTCGTGCAGGAAGCCGGGGTTCTTCACCGCCGCAGTGCCGATGATCACGTAGCTGATGCCGTCGTCGAGGTAGCGCTCGATGGTGTCGAGGTCACGGATCCCGCCGCCCAGCTGCACCGGGATCTCCTCGCCGATCACGCTGACGATCTCGCGAATCGCGAGTTCGTTCTTCGGCTTCCCGGCCACGGCGCCGTTGAGGTCGACCAGGTGCAGCCGCTGCGCGCCCAGTTCCAGCCAATGCCGCGCCATCGCCGCCGGGTCCTCGGAAAAGACCGTGACCGACTGCATGTCGCCCTGCTTCAGGCGCACGCAATGTCCGTCCTTGATGTCTATGGCTGGAATGATCTGCATGGCAACCGCGTGGCGTCGGTGTTCGTTCGGCGCTTCAGGCGCGCCCGTTCCAGGCGACGAAATTCTGCAACAGCCGGAGTCCGGCCCGCTGGCTCTTCTCCGGATGGAATTGGATGGCGAAGATATTAGCCCGCGCGATGGCGCAAGTAAACGGCACCGGATAATCGGCCGTGCCTACTGTAACACCGGAATCCGCCGGCTCCGGATGGAAGCTGTGCGCGAAATAGAACCGCGCGCCGTCCTCGATGCCGGCCCACAGCGGATGCTGACGGACGTGCCGAACCGGACTCCAGCCCATGTGCGGGACCTTCAGGCGCTCCCCGGACGGCAGGCGCATCCGCTCGTCGCGAAACCGGACCACGCGCCCGGGCAGCACCGACAACCCGGCGGTCGGCCCCTCCTCGCTTTGCTCGAACAGCATCTGCAGGCCGAGACAGATACCCAGGAATGGCCGGTCGAGCAGCACATCGCGGACGACGGCCTCGAGGCCGCTCGCGACAAGGCCCGACATGCAGTCGGGCATGGCGCTCTGCCCCGGAAGCACCACGCGCTCGGCGGCGCGAATGACCGCCGCGTCGGAGGAGACGACGACCTCGCGCCCGGGCGCGACGTGCGCGAGCGCCTTGGCAACCGAACGAAGATTGCCCATGCCGTAATCAATGACGACGATGGCGGACATGGCGGGAGAGCGTCGCTGTTGTGCGGATTGGCGCCGGAGCCGCCTCGCGGTGCCAGCGGCGCTAGAGTGTGCCCTTGGTCGACGGGATCGACGCCGCCGCGCGCGGGTCGCGCGACACGGCCACGCGCAGCGCGCGGGCAAACGCCTTGAACACCGTCTCGGCCTGATGATGCGCGTTGTCGCCGCGCAGGTTGTCCACGTGCAGCGTCACCAGCGCGTGGTTGACGAAGCCCTGGAAGAATTCATGGGTCAGGTCGACGTCGAAGGTGCCGATCAGCGCGCGCGTGAACGGCACGTGGAACTCGAGCCCCGGCCGCCCGGACAGGTCGATGACCACGCGCGACAGCGCCTCGTCGAGCGGCACGTAGGCGTGGCCATAGCGGACGATCCCCTTCTTGTCGCCGAGCGCTTCGCGCAGCGCCTGGCCGAAGGTGATGCCGATGTCCTCGACCGTGTGGTGCGCATCGATGTGCAGGTCGCCCTGCGCGCGCACCGAAAGGTCGACCATGCCGTGGCGGGCGACCTGGTCGAGCATGTGATCGAGGAAAGGAACGCCGGTTGCGAGATCGGCGTTGCCGGCGCCGTCGAGATCGATCTCGACGACGATCCTCGTCTCGGCGGTGTTGCGTTCGACTCGCGCGGTGCGCGGCGGAGAGGCGGCTGGGTCTGCGGTGGCATTCATGCTTGGCGGGACAGCGCTTCGAGCAACTGGTCGTTCTCTGCCGGGGTTCCGACGGTGATCCGCACGCAACCGGCGAGCAGCGGGTGCGAACCGTCCAGATTCTTGACCAGTATACCGGCGTCGCGCAGCGCGGCGACGCAGCTCGACGCATCGGCGACCCTGACCAGAACGAAATTCGCCTGTGTCGGGAACACGCTGACCGCGGGCAGCCCGGCCAGCGCCCCGACCAGCCGGTCGCGTTCGCTGCGGATGGCGGCAACCTGCGTCGACAGGAGGTCGGCGTGGTCGAGCAGCACGGGCACCACGGCCTGAGTCAGCGCGTTGATGTTGTAAGGGGATCGGACCTTGTCGATCTCGGCAATCCAGCGCGGGTGTCCGGCCGCGTAGCCCAGGCGGGCCCCCGCCAGACCGATCTTGGACACCGTGCGCACGACCACGAGATTCGGGTAGTCGAGCACGCGCGGCAGGAAGCTCGCATCCCCGAACGCCTCGTAGGCCTCGTCGAGCACCACCAGTCCGGGCGCGGCCTCGAGGATGCGCTCGATGTCGGCGTCGGCGAAGGCATTGCCGGTCGGGTTGTTCGGCGACGGCAGCCAGACCAGCGCCGGCTTGCTCCGCTTGATGGCCGCGAGCATCGCCGGCAGGTCGAGCGTGAAATCCGCCGCCAGCGGCACGCCGACGTAGCGCAGGTTCGCGTAGGCCGCGTACAGCCGGTACATGACGAAGGTGGGATCGGGCGCGAGCACGACGGCCTTCGGCCGCGCGGTCACCGTCGTGATGAGTTGCAGAAGTTCGTCGGCGCCGTTGCCGAGCACCAGTTCCGCGCCTCCGGGCACCGCGACGGCGCGGCGCAGCGCGGCCTTGAGCGCATCGCCGCCGCCGTCCGGATAACGGTTGAGCGCGACATTGGCGACCGCAACGGCGATCTGCGCGCGGGCAGCGGCGGAAAGCCCGTAGGGGCTTTCGTTGGCGTCGAGCTTGACGAGGCCCTCGGCCTTGGCGACGTGGTAGGCACTCCTCTCGCGGATCTCCGGCCGGACGACGGCGTCGACGCGCGCCGCGACCGCATCGGCGGCGGCCATGCCGGTCGGCGGCCGGGGATCGTTCACTTCGGGCCTCCGGGACGGTCGATGCGCGCCTCCGCCGAACGAGCATGCGCGACGAGTCCTTCGCCGCGCGCCAGCGTGGCGGCCACCGGGCCCAGCGCCTGCGCGCCGGCGCGCGAAATGCGCAGCACGCTGGATCGCTTCTCGAAATCGTAGACACCCAGCGGCGACGAGAACCGCGCCGTGCGGCCGGTGGGCAGGACGTGATTGGGACCGGCGCAGTAGTCACCGAGGGATTCGGACGCGTAGTGGCCGACGAAGATCGCGCCGGCATGACGGATCTGCGGCAGCAGCGCGTCGGGCTGCTCCACCGCCAGTTCCAGGTGCTCGGGCGCGATGCGATTGGCCACCGCGCAGGCCTCGGCGAGGTCGCGGGTGCGGATCAGCGCACCGCGACCGGCGAGCGAGGCTTCGATGATCGCAGCACGCGGCATTTCCGGCAGCAGGCGGCGCATGCTGGCCTCGACGCGGTCGAGCAGGCCGGCGTCCGGCGAAAGCAGGATCGCCTGCGCCATCTCGTCGTGCTCGGCCTGCGCGAACAGATCCAGCGCCAGCCAGTCCGGATTCGCGCTGGCATCGGCGATCACCAGGATTTCCGACACGCCGGCGACCATGTCGATGCCCACGGCGCCGAAGACGCGGCGCTTGGCCGCAGCGACGTAGGCGTTGCCCGGACCGCAGATCTTGTCGACCGCGGGCACCGACTGCGTGCCGTAGGCGAGCGCGGCGACTGCCTGCGCGCCGCCGATCGCGAATGCGCGGGACACGCCGGCCACGTGCGCGGCGGCCAGCACCAACGGGTTGCGAACGCCGCCCGGCGTGGGCACCACCATCACGATCTCGGGCACGCCGGCGACATGCGCAGGAATCGCGTTCATCAGCACCGACGACGGATACGCCGCCTTGCCGCCGGGGACGTAGATGCCGACGCGGTCCAGCGGAGTTACCCGCTGCCCGAGTTCGGTGCCGTCGGCTTCAGTGATGCTCCAGCTGCCGGCCTTCTGCCGTTCGTGGAAACTGCGCACCCGGGCGGCGGCTGCGGTGAGCGCGTCGCGTTGCGCCGCCGGCATGGCGTCGAACGCCCCGCGCATGGCGTCCGCGCCGATCAGGAGCTCGGCCAGCGTGGTCGCCTCGAGGCGGTCGAACCTGCGCGTGTATTCGAGGACCGCCGCGTCGCCGCGCGCGCGCACGTCGGCGATGATTGCCGCGACGGTCGCGTCGACGCCGGGGTCCTGCGCGGCCTCGAAGGCGACCAGCGCCTCGAGCGCGGCGGAAAATCCGTCGTCCGCCGTGGCCAGGCGGCGAAGGGAAAACGCGCCCATCTCAGGCCACCGCGGCGGCGCGGACCGCCTGTCCGAGGGCGTCGATCAGCGGCTGCATCGCAACACGCTTCATTTTCAGCGCGCCCGGGTTGACGACCAGCCGCGAGGTGATCGGCATGATGTCCTCGACCGCCACCAGGTCGTTGGCCTTCAGCGTGTTGCCCGTCGACACCAGGTCGACGATGGCGTCGGCGAGCCCGACCAGCGGCGCCAGCTCCATCGATCCGTAGAGCTTGATCACGTCCGCGTGCACGCCCTTGGCGGCGAAATGCTCGCGGGCAATGCGCGGATACTTGGTCGCGACCCGGATGCGTGCACCGCGCTGCACCGACCCCGCCCAGTCGTAGCCGCGGCGCGTTGCCACCACCAGCCGACAGCGGCCGATACCGAGATCGAGCGGCTGGTAGAGGCCGTCGCCGCCGTGCTCCTGCAGCACGTCCTTGCCCGCCACGCCGGCGTCGGCGCCGCCGTATTGCACGTAGGTGGGCACGTCGGTCGGCCGCACGATCACCAGCGACACCCCGGGCCGGCCGGTGGCGAGAATGAGCTTGCGGGAGGTCTCCGGATCCTCGATCGGCAACACCCCGGCGTGCGCGAACAGCGGCAGGGTTTCCTCGAGAATGCGGCCCTTGGCAAGGGCGATGGTGAGTCCGGGCACGGGATTCGTCGCAACGGGCGCGAAAGCAGGACGATCATTCTACCGTAGCGACCGCGGATTCCCCGGCCGGCGCGGACATCCGCCGCGACGCGCCGACCGGCGTTCAAAGGCCTTGCGGCGGGGCGTCGCGGTCCCAGGCCAGGCGTCCGGCGACGTAGGTCGCGCGCACGGCGCGATCGTCGCCCAGCGCCAACTGGACGCCCAGTGCCTCGTCGACGTCGCGCACGTCGCGCATCCGGAAATCGATGATCGGCGTCGAATGCAGGTCGAGCACGACCAGGTCGGCCTCCATGCCGGGCGCCACGCTGCCGATGCGCTCATCGAGGTCCAGCGCCCGCGCCGCGCCGCGGGTCGCCAGCCAGAGCGCGCAGGCCGGCGGCAGCGGATTGCCCGACAGCTGCGCGACGTCGCAGGCGGCCTGCATGGTGCGCAGCATCGAGAAGCTGGTGCCCCCGCCCAGGTCGGTGGCGAGGCCGACGCGGACGTTCCGGCGCGCATCGGTCGCCGCGCGCAGGTCGAACAGGCCGCTGCCGAGGAAGTTGTTCGACGTCGGGCAATGCGCCAGCGCCGTGCCCGTCTGGTGCAGGAAATCGAAATCCGCCTCGTCGAGGTGAATGCCGTGGCCGTAGATGGTGCGCGGGCCGGTCAGGCCATGGCCGGCGTAGACGTCCAGGTAGGAGGCGGCCCGCGGGAAGAGCTCGCGAACGCGCGCGATCTCGGCGCGGTTCTCGGCGACGTGCGACTGCACGTAGACGTCGGAATGCTCGCGCTTCAGCGCCGCGGCGGCGTCGAGCTGCGCCGGGGTCGAGGTGACGGCGAAGCGTGGCGTGATCGCGTAGGCGAGACGGCCCTTGCCGTGCCAGCGCGCGATCAGCGCCTTGGATTCATCGTAGCCGCGCTGCGCGGTGTCGAGCAGCGCCTCCGGCGCCTCGCGATCCATCAGCACCTTGCCGGCGACGAGGCGCATGCCCAGCGCCTGCGCCTCGTCGAACAGCACGTCCGCCGATGCCGGATGCACGGTGCAGAACACCGCGGCCGTCGTGATGCCGTTCCTCAGATTCTCGCGCAGATAGATGCGCGCCGCCGCGCGCGCCACCGCGGCGTCGGCATAGCGCTCCTCGGCGGGAAACGTGTGGCCGGCCAGCCAGTCGAGCAGCGGCATGCCGCCGGCGCCGATGACCGGCAGCTGCGGATAGTGGACGTGGGCGTCGATGAAGCCGGCACCGATCAGCGCATTGGCGTAACGCGTGACCGGCGTTCCCTCGGGCAGCCGCGCCGCCACGTCCGCGGCCGGGCCGGCGTCGACGATGCGCCCGTCGGCCATCGCGACGATCGCGTCCGCCTCGTAGCGCCGCGCGGCGGCGACGCCCTCGACGAACGGATCTCCGGTGTAAGTGACCAGCCCGCCGCGCACGGCGGTGATCGCCGCGCCGGCGCTCATTGCCGCGCGGTGCGCACGCCGGCCGGAGGCGAGGCGCCGGTGCTGGTGCGAAATGGATTGATGTCGATGCCGCCGCGGCGGGTGAAGCGCGCCTGCACGGTGAGCGCCTCGCAGCGGCAGGCGGCCATCACCTCGACGAAGATGCGCTCGACGCAGTGCTCGTGGAAACCCGGATGGCGCCGGTAGGACACCAGGTAACGCAGCAGCGCGGCGCGATCGATGCGCGGCCCGCGGTAGGCGATCGCCACCGACGCATAGTCGGGCTGTCCGGTGAGTGGACACTGCGAGCGGAACAGGTCGGTGCGCAGCACCTCGGTGACGCTGCCGCCGCGCGCGCGCAGCAGCGCGGGATCGACGTCGTAGTGGTCGATGGTCACTCTCGCGGTGTCGATGTTCTCGCCGGGAAGCTCGGCGATACGCTGCCCGGCGAAGCGGGTGGGCGCAATGAGGTCGACGCGGATCGTCGCGCCGGTCGCCGCGGAAAGGTCCCGCGCGATGATCCTGGCGACCTCGGCCTGGCCCGCGTGGCGCATCTGGGCAAAGGAGCCGAGGTAGAGCTTCATCGACTTCGATTCGACGATCGTCGGCGAAGTCGCGGGCACCTCGAGGGTGGCGATGGCGACGGCCGGCTTGCCCTCGCGGTCGAGCCAGCTCAGCTCGAACGCCGTCCACTGGTCCACGCCGGTGAACGGCAATGCGCCCGCGATGCCGATCGCCTGGCGCTCGGTCGCCCGCGGCACGGTGAACAGCAGGTTCGCGTCGTAGCGGTCCGGATACGCCGTCGCATGCCCGAGCGGGGCTGCGGCGAGATCGGCGGGAGTGATCATCGTGGGCAGCTGCCGGCGTCAGTGCTGGCGCGTGATGCGCGCGCCGAGTCCGCGCAGCTTTTCCTCGATGCGCTCGTAGCCGCGGTCGAGGTGGTAGATGCGGTCGATCGTGGTCTCGCCCTCGGCGATGAGTCCGGCGATGACCAGGCAGGCGGAGGCGCGCAGGTCGGTCGCCATCACGCCGGCGCCGGTGAGCTTGGCCACGCCCTTGACGATCGCGGCGTTGCCCTCGACCTCGATGTCCGCGCCGAGCCGGCGCAGTTCCTGCACGTGCATCATCCGGTTCTCGAATATGGTCTCGGTGATCAGCGCCGTGCCGGTGGCGCGGGTGGCCAGCGCCATGAACTGTGCCTGCATGTCGGTCGGGAAGCCCGGATGCGGCGCCGTGCGCACGTTGACTGCGGTCAGCGGCCCATCGCGGCGCAGCCGGATGACATCGTTGTCGGCGACGACGGTCGCGCCAGCCTCGCGCAGCTTGTCCAGGACCGCAGTCAGCGATTCCGGCTGCGTTCCGGTCACCGCGACTTCGCCGCCTGCCGCCGCCACCGCGGCGAGGAAGGTGCCGGTCTCGATCCGGTCGGGCATCACCGCGTGCGTCGCCGCATGGAGCTTCGGCACGCCCTCGATGACGATTCTGTCGGTCCCCGCCCCGGCGATACGCGCGCCCATCGCCGTCAGGCAACGCGCCAGGTCGACGATCTCCGGCTCGCGCGCGGCGTTCTCGAGCACCGTGGTGCCCTCGGCCAGCGTGGCGGCCATCAGCAGGTTCTCGGTGCCGGTGACCGTCACCATGTCGAACAGCACGCGCGCGCCCGCCAGGCGACCCTTGGCGTTGATGTAGCCATGGTCGAGGTCGATGACCGCTCCCATCGCCTCGAGACCCTTGACGTGCTGGTCGACCGGGCGCAGGCCGATGGCGCAGCCCCCGGGAAGCGAGATTCGCGCCTCGCCGCAGCGCGCCAGCAGCGGTCCCAGCGCCAGGATCGACGCGCGCATGGTCTTGACCAGTTCGTAGGGCGCCAGCGGCCAGTCGATGCGCGCCGCGTCGAGCGTCACCTGCCCGGGCGCGCCGGCATTCAGTGCGACCCCCATCTGCGACAGCAGCGACTCCATCGTGCGCACGTCGTTCAGGCGCGGCACGTTGGTGAGCGTCAATGGTTCCGCGGTGAGCAGCGACGCGCAGAGTATCGGCAACGCGGCATTCTTGGCGCCGGACGCGCGGACCTCGCCGGCCAGCCGCTGCCCGCCCTCGATGACGAGCTTATCCACGCGGCGCTCCCGGCCACTGGTCGGGCGTCAGCGTGCGCATCGACAGCGCGTGGATTTCCTCGCGCATGCGGTCACCCAGCGCCGCGTAGACGAGCTGGTGCTGCCTGATGCGCGACAGGCCGGCGAAGGCCTCGGAGACGATCACCGCCTCGAAGTGCTGCCCGTCGCCGCGCACTTCGACGTGCAAGCAGGGCAGGCCCGCTTCGAGCGATGCGCGAATGGATTCCGGGGTGACCATGGCATTTCCTCAGGAACGCAGTTTCCAGCCGCTGGCGAGCAGCTTCAGCACCAGCGCGGCGAGCGCCAGCGCTGCCATCGCGACGATGGCGAGGCTCGCTCCCGGCGCGACGTCGGAGACGCCGAAGAAGCCGTAGCGGAAACCGTCGATCATATAAAAGAACGGATTGGCACGCGACGCCGCCTGCCAGAACGGCGGCAGCGAGTGGATCGAGTAGAACACACCCGACAGGAAGGTCAGAGGCACGATGATGAAATTCTGGAATGCCGAGAGCTGGTCGAATTTCTCCGCCCAAAGCCCGGCCAGCAGGCCCAGCATGCCCAGGATGGCGCTGCCGAGCAGCACGAAGCCCAGCGCCCAGAACGGATGCGGCAGAAACACCAGCGTTGGCGCGTAGATCAGCGTCACCGCGAAAACCCCGGCCCCGACGGCGAGTCCGCGAACCATTGCGCCCAGAACGTAGGCGGCGAACAGGTCGAGCGCCGACAGTGGCGGGAGCAGCACGAAGATCAGGTTGCCGGTGATCTTCGACTGGATCAGCGACGACGACGAGTTGGCGAACGAGTTCTGCAGCACCGACATCATCACCAGTCCCGGGATCAGGAACGCCGTGTAGCCGACCCGGCCGTCGAACACGGCGACGCGCCCCTCGAGCACATGCGAGAAGATCAGCAGGAACAGCAGCGCGCTGAGGATCGGCGCCGCGATGGTCTGGAAACTCACCTTCCAGAAACGCAGCAGTTCCTTGTAGAACAGCGTGAACCAGCCGTAGCCCGCGATCGCCTTCACGGGATTCGCTCCAGCGGCGCGAGATCCGGCTCCTTCATGATGCGCAGGAACGCCTGCTCGAGATCGGCCTCGGCGAGCGCCAGGTCGGTCACCGCGATGCCTTCGGTGCGCAGCGCGGCGAGCAGTTCCTCCAGCTGGGTGTAGGAATCCAGCCCCAGGTACCAGAGTCCGCCGTCCTGCCGCAGCACGCGTGGCTGCCAGGCCGCCGGAACGCGCGCGGCGCCGAGGCGGCAGGTCAGCCCGGAGAACCGCGACAGCAGCTTGCGCGTCGTGTCCAGCGCGACGACGCGGCCCGACTTGAGCATCGCGATGCGTCCGCACAGCGCCTCGGCCTCCTCGAGATAGTGCGTGGTGAGGATGATGGTGTGGCCGTCGCGGTTGAGCTTGCGGATGAAGCTCCACAGGTTCTGCCGCAGTTCGACGTCGACGCCCGCGGTCGGCTCGTCGAGGACGATCAGCGGCGGCTTGTGCACCAGCGCCTGGCCGACCAGCACCCTTCGCTTCATCCCGCCCGAGAGCGAGCGCATGTTCGCGTTCGCCTTCGCGGTCAGGTCGAGGTGATGCAGGATCTCGTCGATCCAGGCGTCCTGGCGGCGAAGTCCGAAGTACCCCGCCTGGAACTGCAGCGTCTCCCTGACCGAGAAGAACGGATCGAACACCAGCTCCTGCGGCACCACGCCCAGGCTCCGTCGCGCGGCGCGAAAATCCGCGATGACGTCGTGGCCGAGTATGCGCACGCTGCCGCGGTCGGCGCGGATCAGGCCAGCGAGGACCGAGATCAGCGTCGTCTTGCCGGCGCCGTTGGGTCCCAGCAGGCCGAAGAATTCGCCCTGCGCCACCGAAAGGCTGACGCCGTCGAGCGCCCGCACGCTGCCGTATCGGCGGGAGACGTCGACGACTTCGACAGCGGCAGTCATGGATTGCATTCGCAAAGCACGGGGGCGCGCAGCGCAGCCGGGCCAGGCAGGCGCGCCGCGGCGCATGCTCCCCGGCTCAGGATGGAAACAGGTCCTCGACCCCGTAGACGCCGGCCAGCTGGCCGAGCGCTTCGGGCATCTTCGTGAAGCGCAGCGTCTTCGCCTCGCCCGCGGCCCGGCGCTGCAGCGCAAGCAGCACGGCCAGCGCGGCAGAGTCGGCGTGCGTCAATCCGCTCATGTCGACGATTCCATCGGCCGGGAGCGGCAGGCGCGCGGCGGAGGCGAGCACGCCGGTCGCGTCGTCGAACGTGAGTCCGCCGGTGAACCGCCACGAATCCCCGTCGGCGGTGAAACTTCCGGGTTCGCCGCCGTCGGCGCAGACGATGCTCACTTGGCCCCCGGTCCCTTGTTCTTCGATGCCAGCGTCCTGATCAGGCCGTCAACGCCGCCGCTCTTGATCTGCTCGGTGAAGTCGTCGCGGTAGTTGGTGACCAGCGACACCCCGCCGACGATCACATCGTAGGCTTTCCATCCGGAGGCTGTCCTGGCCATGCCGTAGTCGATCTGCACCGGCGCCTGGCCCGTCCGGATCACCTCGGTGCGCACGGTGGTTTCGGTCGCGTCGGCGGCCATCCGCAGCGGCTTGTATTCCATGGTCTGGTCGCGGTACTGCGACAGCGCGCCCGAATAGGTGCGCACCAGCAGCGTGCGGAACTCGCCGACGAGTTGCTGTCTTTGCTCGGGCGTGGCGACACGCCAGTTGCGGCCCATCGCCAGCGCGGTCATCCGCTCGAAATCGAAATTCGGCAGGAGCTTGGTCTCGATCACTTCGCGGATGCGCGCCTGGTCGCCGGCCTGCACCTTGGGGTCGCTGCGCACGATCTGCATCACCTCCTGCGAGACGCGCTTCACCAGCGCGTCGGGCGCCTCCTGCGCCAGCACCGCCGTGGCGGCCAGCGCCAGCACGAGTCCCGCCAGCATGCGGGCGGGGCCAAGCAGTCGTTGCATCATTCTTCATCCTTTTCCGGCGGCGGCTTGCCGTCGTGCACCAGATATTCGCGGCGCTGCAGGTAGGCGCGCCGCACGAAAGTGTAGGGATCGAGCGAGGCCTGCTCGATCAGCGAGGTCGTGCCCAGTGCCTGCGCCCGCAGGTCGACCGCACCGAGACCGTAGATGACGTTGCGCAGCGGCACGATGGGGATCTCGGTGGTCGGCGACCAGACGATGCGCATCAGCGTACCGGTGCCGTCGCGCACGGTGGTCGGGCCGAACAGCGGGACGAACAGGAACGGCCCCTGCGGGATCCCCCAGTAGCCGAAGGTCTGCCCGAAATCCTCCTCGCCGCGCGGGATGCCGGCCTCCGAGGCGATGTCGATCAGCCCGAGCAGCCCGAAGCCGGTGTTGATCATCACCCGCCCGAAGTCGTTTCCCGCCTTGTCGAGCTTCCACTGCAGCATGCCGTTGACCCCGGAAAAGAGGTCGTCGATGTTGTTCATGTAATTGGTGACTGCCGTGCGGAAGAACGAGGGCACGTAGTCGACCCAGGCCTGCGCGATGGGAACCATCACGTGCTTGTCGATCGGCTCGTTCACCGCGTACATCGCCCGGTTCCAGGGCTCGAGCGGATCATCGACCCGGCCGCCGCTGGTCGCGCAGGCGCCGAGCGAAAGCGCGGCGGCGAGCACCACGCCCCTGGCAAGGGCAAGGTTCATTTGCCTCCCCCTTCTGCCGCCTTTTCGAACAGGAACTGGCTGATGAGCTTCTCGATCACGATCGCCGACTGGGTCTTGGCGATGCGCCCGCCGTCGGCCAGGTCCTGCGGATCCCCGCCCGAGTCGAGGCCGATGTAGACCTCGCCCAGCAGTCCCGACGTCAGGATCGACGCGATCGTGTCCTTCGAGAACTGGTAGCCGTTGTCGATCTTCAGCGTGGCGACGGCCTCGTAGGTCGTCGGATCCAGACGGATGCTCTCGACGCGGCCGACGATGACCCCGGCGGCCTTGACCGGGGCGCGCAGCTTCAGCCCGCCGATGTTGCCGAAGCTTGCCGTCAGCCGGTAGGCGGGTCCCGCATCCAGCGTGGTCAGGTTGCCGACCTTGAGCGCCAGGAACACGATGGCGCCGAGGCCGATGGTCACGAAAATGCCGACCCAGATGTCGATGGTCGCGCGGTTCATTGCCTGTTCCCCTTTTGCCGGACCGGGCTGGCCCGTCCCATTGCGAAATTCGCCGTACCCGCGCAGTTCCCCCGGCCGGCTCGAACTGCGACAGGGCCGCTGCCGCGTGCATCCCGGCGGCCGCATTCCTGTTCGCCACGTTTCCGCGGCGGGTTCATGGCGCCATTCCCCGGAACATGAACACCGTCAGCACGAAGTCGAGCGCCAGAACGGCCAGCGACCCGAAGACCACGGTGCGCGTGGTTGCCGCCGATACCCCGGCAGCGGTCGGCGCAGCATCGTAGCCCTCGAACACCGCGATCAGGCTGACGGCGACGCCGAACACGATGCTCTTGATCACGCCATTGGTCACGTCGGGCCAGAAATCGATACCGGCCTTCATGTTTCCCCAGAAGGTGCCGTCGTCCACGCCGATCAGCCGCACGCCGATGATGTAGGCGCCGAAAACCCCCATCACCGAGAACAGCGCCGCCAGCAGCGGCATCGACACCACGCCACCCCAGAATCGCGGGGCGATGATCCGCGCCAGCGGGTCGACCGCCATCATTTCCATCGCCGAAAGCTGCTCGGTGGTCTTCATCAGGCCGATTTCGGCGGTGATCGCGCTGCCAGCGCGGCTGGCGAACAGCAGACCGGCAACCACGGGTCCGAGTTCCCGCACCAGCGACAGGCCGACGAAAACGCCCAGCGAATCGCCGGACCCGTAGCGGTTGAGCGTGTCGTAACCCTGCAGGCCGAGAACCATGCCGACGAACATCCCCGAAACCATGATCACGACCAGGGAAAGAACGCCGGAGAAGTAGATCTCGCGGATCGTCAGCTGAGGTCGGCGCAGCGCCGACGGCGAATGCGCCAGCACGGAGACGAAAAACCGCGCCGCGTAGCCCAGCCGCGCGATGGCCCGCGTCGTGCCGGCGCCGACCCGCTGCAGCCCTTTGGCGATGACGCTAACCGGCACGGAAAGCAAGGTCTTCCGCATAGCTGCGCGCGGGGTAGTGGAAGGGTACCGGGCCGTCGGGTTCGCCGTCGACGAACTGGCGAACGAAAGGATCGGAGGACTGGCGCACCTCGTCGGGCGTGCCGCGGGCGATGATCCGGCCCTCCGACACGAAGTACATGTAGTCGACGATCTTCAACGATTCGTAGACGTCGTGGGTGACGACGATGGAAGTGATGCCCAGCGCATCGTTGAGCCTGCGGATCAGCTGGCCGACGATGCCCAGCGAGATCGGATCGAGCCCGGCGAAAGGTTCGTCGTAGAGTACGAGCATCGGGTCGAGCGACACCGCGCGCGCCAGCGCGACGCGGCGCGCCATGCCTCCGGAGAGTTCCGATGGCATCAGCGACGCGGTGCCGCGCAGCCCGACGGCGTGCAGCTTCATCAGTACCAGATCGCGGATCTGCGCGTCGCGAAGATCGGTGTGCTCGCGCATCGGAAAGGCGACGTTCTCGAACACCGTCATGTCGGTGAACAGCGCGCCGAACTGGAACAGCATGCCGATGCGCCGCCGCAGCGCGAACAGCGCGTCGCGATCCATCTCCCGGACCGATTGCCCGTCGACCAGTACCGTCCCTTGCTGCTGCCGCAGCTGCGCGCCGATCAGGCGCAGGATCGTCGTCTTGCCGCATCCGGACCCGCCCATGATGGCGACGACCTTTCCCCGGGGGATGGTCATGTCGATGCCCTTCAGCACCGGGTGCGCACGATCGTAGCCGAACGTGACGCCGGCCATCTCGACGGCATTGGGAACCGCGGCCGCGCCCGAGGCGGTCGGCCGCACGGCGACTGAGGCCACGCGAATCCTGGGAAGGAGCGAAAGAACCGGGGATTGTAGCCGCTCCGGGCATCCGTCGACAATGACCCGCGGTCAGTTATCCCTGGACAAACGGCGCTCGGCCCCGGGGCGGTCCCCGGTCAGGCGTTGAGCAGCCGGGCCTCGGCGACGCCCAGGTCCCCTGGCCGGCCAAGCAGCACCACGGCGTCGCCGATCTCGAAGCGCCAATCGGCGCCGGGGCGTTGCGCCCGCACGCCCCGCCGGCGCACGCCGGTGATCTCCACGTTGTTGCCGAGGTCGAGTTCGGCCAGCGTGCGGCCGACTGCGCGCGCCCGGTCGGGCAGGACCACCGTGTGCAGGCGCGGATGCATGTTGTCCGCGCCGTCGGTGGTGTCGGTGACCCCGTGGAAGAAGCCGCGAAACAGCCCGTAGCGCTCCTCGCGGATCGCCCGGATGCGCTTCAGCACCCGGTTCAGCGGAATACCGAGCAGCAGCAGCGAATGCGACGCCAGCATCAGGCTGCCCTCCAGCACTTCCGGAACGACCTCGGTCGCGCCGGCGTCGAGCAGGCGATCGAGTTCGCTGTCGTCGAGCGTGCGCACGATCACCGGCAATTCCGGGCGCAGCTGGTGCACCGTATGCAGAATGCGCATCGCGACCGCGGTGTTGGCGAAGGTGATCACCACCGCGCGCGCCTTGGAGAGGCCCGCGCTGACCAGCGCTTCGCGCCTGGCCGCATCGGCATAGACGACGCTGCTGCCGTCCGCCGCCGCCTCGCGCACGCGCTCCGGATCCGAATCCAGAGCGACATAGGGCACCTCCTCCGCTTCGAGCAGCCGCACCAGGTTCTGCCCGCTGCGGCCGTATCCGCAGACCAGCACATGATCCTGCCTCGCCATCGTCGCCGCCGCGATCCGCGTCACCTGCGCCGCACGGGCCAGCCAGTCGTTCGCGGTGAGCTTGCGCACGACCGGCTCGGCGAAATGAATCATCAGCGGCGAAGTGAGCATCGACAGGACCATCGCCGCGAGCACCGGTTGCAGCAGACCTTCCGGCAGCACGCTGTTCTGCACCGCGAGTGCCAGCATCACCAGCGCGAGTTCACCCGCCTGCGCCAGGTAGAAGCCGGTGCGCAGCGCCGACGCAAACTGCGCACGGAACAGCCGGGCAAGGGCGACGATCAGCACCAGCTTGGCCAGGACCGGCACCGTCAGCAGCAACACGACGTAACCCAGATTGGCGGTCACCACCTCGAGGTCGAGCGCCATGCCGACGGTGATGAAGAACAGGCCGAGCAGGACGTCGCGGAACGGCTTGATGTCTTCCTCGACCTGGTAACGGAACTCCGTTTCCGCGATCAGCATCCCCGCGAGGAAGGCGCCCAGTGCGAGCGACAGGCCCAGGAGCTCGGTGACCGCGGCGAGTCCCAGCGTCACCAGCAGGACGTTGAGCACGAACAGTTCGGCACTGCGCTGCTGCGCGACCAGGTGGAACCAGGCGCGCATCGGCTTCTGGCCGAAGTACAGCAGTACGGCGAGGGCCACTGTCGCCTTCGCGCCCGCCAGCGCCAGCGCCACGGCAAGTTCGGTGCCGGACTTGGAGAGCGCCGGAATCACGATCAGGAATGCGACGACCGCGAGATCCTGGAACAGCAGGATGCCCATGACGTCGCGGCCATGGGGAGTGCCGAGCTCCATGCGCTCGGCGAGCATCTTGGAGGCGATCGCGGTGGAACTCATTGCCAAGGCGCCGCCCAGCACCAGCCCGGCCGGCCAGCCGTAGCCCATGAAGTGCAGCACGATCATCGCGCCTGCGGTGGTGATCGTCACCTGCGCCAGGCCGAGCCCGAACACGGCGTGGCGCATCGAGCGCAGCTGCGCAAGGCTGAATTCCAGCCCGATGGAGAACATCAGAAACACGATGCCGAACTCGGCCAGATAGCGGGTGGTTTCGTCGTAGGGCACCCACGCCAGCGCGTGCGGGCCGACGACGACGCCCACGATCAGGTATCCCAGGATCGGCGGCAGGCGCACGATCCGGCAGACGACCACGACGAATACGGCCGTGGCCAGAAGAATGAGGATCAATTGCAGCGAATGAGGCATGGAGCACCGGTCCGCGAACCGCGAAAAGCGCGGTCGCCAAGTCACGATGATAAGGCAACCTCGCTCCTGCGCGGGCCTCCGGGGCGACGGTTATACTCGCGCGGTGAACAGCCGGGAACAGGAATCGGTGGCAGCGGCCGGCGCAGTCGACGCCGGGCGGGCGCTCGCGCTTGCGCACCAGGTACTGGCGACCGAGGCAGCGGCCATCGAGGCGCTGTCGGCGCGGCTGGGCACCGCGTTCGTCGCCGCGGTGGCCATGATCCTCCGCTGCGGCGGGCGCGTGGTCGTTTCCGGCATCGGCAAGTCGGGGCACGTGGCGCGAAAGCTCGCGGCCACGCTGGCGTCCACCGGCACGCCCGCGTTCTTCGTGCATCCGACGGAAGCGCTGCACGGCGACCTTGGCATGATCACGGCGGACGACGTCGTCATCATGCTGTCGAACTCGGGCGAGACCGACGAACTGGTCACGTTGACGCTGCCGCTCAAGCGCGAAGGCGCGCGGATCGTCGCGATCACCGGCAACGAGTCGAGTTCGCTGGCGCAGGCCGCGGACATCCACCTGGATGCGGCGGTCGACGCCGAAGCCTGCCCGCTCGGCCTGGCACCCACCGCCAGCACCACCGCCGCATTGGCGCTGGGCGACGCGCTGGCGCTGGCGCTGCTGGACGCCCGCGGTTTCTCGGCCGAGGATTTCGCCCGCTCGCACCCCGGCGGAGCGCTTGGCCGGCGGCTGTTCACGCGGGTCGTCGACGTGATGCGCTCGGGTGACGCGCTGCCGACCTGCGCGGCCGGCGCGACGCTGGCGGCGGCGATCGTCGAGATGAGCCGCAAGGGCATGGGGATGACGGTGATCGTCAACGCCGACGGCACCGTCGCCGGAATCTTCACCGACGGCGACCTGCGTCGCTGCCTCGATCGCGCCCGCGACGTGGCCGCCGTCCCGGTCGCCGACCTGATGACGCGCACGCCGCGGGTCGTCGGCCCGGAAGCGCTGGCCGTCGACTGCGTCGACATCATGGAAGCCGCGCCGAAGGTATCGCAGCTGCTCGTCGTCGATCCGCAGGGCCGCCTGGTTGGAGCCTTGCATCTGCACGACCTCTTCCGCGCCCGCATCGTCTAGCGAACCGCGATGTCCACCGATACTTTCGACCGTGCCCGCCGTGTCCGCCTGCTCAGCTGCGACGTCGACGGCGTTCTCACCGACGGCCGCATCTATGTCGACCATCTGGGCCACGAGATGAAGGCCTTTTCCGCGCTCGATGGCGTAGGCCTGAACCTGCTTGCCCGCGCCGGGCTGACCGTCGCCTGGATCACCGGCAGCGCGGCCCCGGCGGTCACGCATCGCGCGCGGCGCCTCAACATCGCCCACGTCCTGCTCGACGTGTCGGACAAGCTGGCCGCCTGGGAGTCGCTGCGCGCCTCGCTTGGATTCCCCCCGAGGACTGCGCGCACATCGGCGACGACCTGCCCGACGTGCCGGTGTTCCGCGCCTGTGGTCTCGCGGTCACGGTCCCGCAGGCGCCCGCGTCGGTGCGCGAGCATGCGCACTTCATCACCTCGCGGGAAGGCGGCAAGGGCGCGGTCCGCGAACTTGCCGATCTGATCCTCGCGGCGCAGGGACATATGGCCGATCCCTCGCCGCCGCCGAAGGCCGTCTGAGGACCAGAGAACATGACCCGAGACCCTCATGCCCGCTCGCTGCTCGATCGCGCCATCGCATGGTCGCCGGTGGTGCTGCTCGGCGGACTCGCCGCGTTGACCTACTGGCTCGATTCGCAGGTGCAGACCCCGGTTCCCCGGCCGGACGGGTCCACCCGCCACGATCCGGACCTGTTCGTCGAGGGCTTCCGCGCCGTCGAACTCGACGCCGAGGGGCGGCCGCGGCAGATGATCGCCGGAAAACGCGCGCTGCATTTCGGCGACGACCAGACGACCGAGTTCGAAGCGCCGATGCTGGCGCAGACCCCTCCCGGAAAGCCCGCGTTCCGCGTCTCGGCCGCCCGTGGCCTGCTGTCCGCCGATCGCAAGGAAGTGAAGTTCGAAGGCAATGTCCGTGCGACCCGGGAGGCCGATGCGGACGCCGCGAAAGGAGAGGCGGCGGGCCCGGTCACCGTGACCACCGAATACCTGCAGGTGTTTCCGGACCGCAACCTCGCCCGCACCGATCGCCCGGTGACGATCGAGGAGCCTCGTGGAATAATTCACAGTGTAGGCATGGAGATCGACCATGCGAGCAGGACGCTACGGCTCGATTCGAGCGTCCGCGGCACGCTGCAACCGCAGGCCCTTCCCAAATGACCCGACTGCCAGAAGCCTTCCGAATCCTGCTCGCGCTCTGCGCGCTGGCCATTGCGCAGGTCGCGTCGGCGGAGACGGCGGACCGCGAGAAGCCGATCAATTTCACCGCCGACGACGGCGTGGTCAACTACGAGAAGCGCACCGGAGTCCTCAAGGGCAACGTGGTGATCACCCAAGGCACGATGACCATTCGCGCGAACCGCATCGACTTCACGCAGAATCCCGACAATACGCTGTCCGCGACCGCCTACGGAACGCCGCTCGCCTTCCGCCAGAAGCGCGACGACCACGACGGCTATTACGAGGGCTGGGCGCTGAAGGCCGACTACAACGGCCAGACGCAGCAGCTCGAGCTCTACGACAACGCCATCCTCAAGCGCGGCGACGACGAGATTCGCAGCAATTTCATCTCCTACAACGCGGCCACCGAGGTCTTCAGGGCCGAGGGCCGTCCGTCGGCGGCGCCCCCCGCCGCGGGGGACGTCGGCCGCGGCGACCGGGTCAGGGGCATATTCCAGCCCAAGGGCGACGCGCTGCCCGGCAAATCGGGCCCCGCCAAGGGCGCCGAAGGCAAGCGCGCGGCGCCGCTGTCGCTCAAGCCTTCCGGGGAGCTTGCTCCGGTCGCCAAGTGAGCGGCACGCGCATGAGCCGAACGTGAGTCACCTTTCTGCGGACCGCCTCGAAAAGCGCTACAAATCGCGGACCGTGGTGCACGACGTTTCGCTCAACGTGGCGAGCGGCGAGGTCGTAGGTCTGCTCGGACCCAACGGCGCAGGCAAGACCACCTGTTTCTACATGATCGTCGGCCTCGTGTCGGCCGACGGGGGCCGCATCGAGCTCGACGGCGAGAACCTGTCGCGACTGGCGATCCACCAGCGCGCCCGCCGCGGGCTTTCCTATCTTCCGCAGGAGGCCTCGATATTTCGCAAGCTGACGGTGGCCGACAATGTGCGCGCGATCCTCGAGCTGCAGGATCTCGACGCCGACACGATGTCGAACCGTCTCGACGCGCTGCTGGAGGACCTGTCGATCTCGCACCTCGCCGACGCGCCGGCGGTCTCGCTGTCGGGCGGCGAGCGCCGCCGCTGCGAGATCGCGCGTGCACTCGCGACGCGGCCGCGATTCATTCTGCTCGACGAACCGTTCGCCGGAGTGGACCCGATCGCGGTGCTGGATATCCAGCGGATCATCGGCTTCCTGAAGGAGCGCGGGATCGGCGTCCTGATCACCGACCATAATGTGCGTGAAACCCTGGGCATCTGCGACCGGGCCTACATCATCAACGAAGGCCGGGTCCTCGCTTCGGGAGTGCCGGGCGAGATTGTCTATAATGAAGATGTCCGAAAGGTCTATCTTGGCGAGCATTTCCGTCTGTGAGCAACGGTCTCCGCATCGCAATGCCGCGGGCAGTGCTCCTGGCGATATTTCCGTGAACCGGCCATTGAAGTTCCGCAGGTGAGCCGCGTACGATGAAACCGACGCTCCAGCTCAAGCTTACTCAGCACCTCACGCTGACCCCGCAGCTGCAGCAGTCGATCCGTCTGCTGCAGCTGTCGACGCTCGAGTTGAATGACGAGGTCGACCGCCTGTTGCAGGAGAATCCGCTGCTGGAACGCGAGGAGGGCGACGAGGACGCGCCCCCGGCCGAATTCCCTGTCGCCGGAACCGCGCCCGCGCCCGAGCGTCCGGCCCGTGACGATGACGGCGACGGCGACTGGGAGTCCGACGCGCCTGCCGGCGTGGATTCCGCGCCGACAAAGGACGATCTGCCCGATGTGACCGACTTTGCCGACTATGGCGGCGGCGCGACCGACGGCGACTGGGGCGGCGGCAGCAGCACCGGCAACGACGACGACGAGGATTTCCTGCCGCAGCAGGCCGCCAGGGGTTCGCTGCGCGACCACCTGATCGGCCAGCTCGCGCTGCTCAAGCTTCCGCTGCGCGATCGCCAGGTCGTCGGCGCGCTGATCGACGCGCGTCGACGAGGACGGCTACCTCGCCTCCACGCTCGAGGAAATCGGCGAGATGTTCTCCGAGAACGACGCGCTCGAACCGGAGGAACTCACCATCGCGCTGCGCTACCTGCAGAGCTTCGAACCCCCGGGAGTCGGCGCCCGCGGGCCGGCCGAGTGCCTGGCGCTGCAATTGAAGGCGCTGCCCGTCTCGACACCCTACCGCGAGCAGGCGCTCACGGTCGTGGAATCGCATCTGCCGCTGCTGGCCGCGCGGGACATCACCAGGCTGCGCCGCGTGTTGCACTGCGACGAAGCCTGCGTCCGCAGCATCCGCGAGCTGATTCGCACGCTGAACCCGCGGCCCGGCTCGGCTTTCGCGAGCGACGAGGCGAACTACGTGATTCCGGACGTGATCGTGCGCAAGGTCAGGAACCAGTGGACGGCCTCGCTGAACGAGGCGGCCATGCCGAAGCTGCGCCTGAACCGCATCTACGCCGACATCCTGACGCGAAACCGCGATGCATCCAACCAGCAGCTCACCGCGCACCTGCAGGAAGCCAAGTGGCTGATCCGGAACGTGCAGCAGCGCTTCGAGACCATACTGCGCGTCGCCCAGGCGATCGTCGAGCGGCAGCGCCGGTTCTTCGAACACGGCGAGGTCGCGATGCGTCCGATGGTGCTGCGCGAGATCGCCGACATGCTGGAACTGCACGAGTCGACCATCTCGCGGGTCACCACGCAGAAGTACATGCTCACGCCGAGAGGCACCTTCGAGCTCAAGTACTTCTTCGGCAGCCATGTGGCGACCGACACCGGCGGCGCCGCCTCGGCGACCGCGATCCGCGCGCTCATCAAGCAGCTGATCGCCGCGGAAAACGTGAAATCGCCGCTGACCGACAGCCGCATCGCCGCGCTGCTGGGCGAGCAAGGCATACTTGTCGCGCGCCGCACGATCGCCAAGTACCGGGAGGCGCTGTCCATTCCTCCCGTCAACCTGCGTCGGGCGATGTGATCCCGACGCGATCCGGCAACAAAGCGGCAGCAAGGGCCGTTGCCATGCAAGGAAGGAGAATTAGATGAACCTGAACCTCACCGGCGTCCACCTCGACATCACTCCGGCAATCCGCGCCTATGTCGTGGAGAAACTCGAGCGCGTGAATCGGCATTTCGACCAGGTGATCGACGTCAATGTGGTTCTTTCCGTCGACAAGCTGCAGCAGAAGGTGGAGGCGAACGTCCACCTTCGGGGCCGCGAGATCCGTGCCGAGGCGGTCGATGCCGACATGTACGCGGCGATCGATGCGCTGGCCGACAAGCTCAACCGGCAGGTGCAGAAGCACAAGGAGAAGATTTCCGACCACCGCACCGACCGGGAGACGATCGAGCGCGAACTGAAGGCCAGCCCGCGTGGAGCGGGAAGCCCTGAATGACGGGCGTATAATCGCGCGCGTCGTCCCGAGGCTACCCGCGACCGACCACTCACCCAAAGCGAGCCCCTTCCCTGCCGGGACGCCGGCCGCGCCGACCCCAGCCCACCAATGAACCAGATTGCTCAACTGCTGCCTGCCGCAAACATCGCGCTCGATCTCGATGCCGGGTCCAAGGCGCGGCTTTTCGAAGCCGCCGGCGCGCTGTTCGCGGCGAGTTCCGGCCTCGACGGCAACCTGGTGGCATCCAGCCTCGCGGCGCGCGAGAAGCTGGGCACGACCGGCCTGGGCCAGGGCATTGCCATACCGCATGGACGAATCAAGGGTCTCAAGGACGCCAAGGGCGCGTTCCTGCGCCTGCGCGAACCGGTGGCATTCGACTCCCCCGACGGCAAGCCGGTGGCGCAGGTGTTCGTGCTGCTGGTCCCCGAACAGGCGACCGATCTGCACCTGCAGCTGCTTTCCGAACTTGCGCAGATGTTCTCCGAGAAATCGTTCCGCGAGCGCCTCTCCAACGCCTCGAGCGTCGAGGAACTCGCCACGCTGTTCCGTGAGTGGGAGCCGGCACCGTGAGTGCCGATGCTGCGATGCGGCAGGTCAGCGTCCAGCAACTGTTCGACGACAATCGCGACCGCCTGGGCCTGCACTGGCAAGGCGGCAGGCAGGGCGGCAACCGGGTGCTGACGGGCGATACGGCGCTCAAGCCGACCGTCGGTCAGGTCGGCCACATGAACCTGATCCACCCGTTCTGCATCCAGCTGTTCGGCACGGCTGAGGCCGCCTATCTGCGCACGCTGCCGCCGGCAAGACTCGAGAAGGCGATCGGCCGCCTGTTCACGCCCGAGCTCCTCGCGGTGGTGATCGCCGACGGCGAGGAGGTGCCGCAGTTCCTGCTCGACCAGTGCAATCACCATCACGTCGCGCTGTTCACCACGGCGCAACCGTCGGCGTACATCGTCGAGGTCCTTCGGCTGTACCTTTCGCGGGTCCTCGCCGAGTCGACGACGCTGCACGGCGTGTTTCTCGACGTGCTGGAGATGGGGGTGCTGATCACCGGCGCATCGGCGATCGGCAAGAGCGAGCTCGCGCTGGAACTCATCTCCCGCGGCAACGGCCTCGTCGCCGACGACATCGTCGAGCTGTACCGGATCTCGCCGGACACGATCGAGGGACGCTGCCCCGCGGTGTTGCGCGACTTCCTGGAGGTCCGCGGCATCGGCGTGCTGAACATCCGCACGATCTTCGGCGAAACCGCCGTGCGGCCGCGCAAGCTGCTGAAGCTGCTGGTGCACCTCGAGGATCACAGCCACGAGGCGTTCGCCGAGCTCGACCGCCTGCAGGTCAACGCGACCTTCCAGGACGTGCTGTCGGTGCCGATCCGCAAGGTGACGATTCCGGTCGCCGCCGGCCGCAATCTCGCGGTGCTGGTCGAGGCCGCCGTGCGCAACTTCGTGCTCAATCAGCGAGGCATCGACAGCACCAAGGAGTTCATCGAACGGCAGCAGAAGCTGCTGGATGCCGGCGACTGAGACCTTCGGCGGAAGGAGCGAACCCGACCATGGACATGCTGTTGATCGGCGGCGTTTCCGGCTCCGGCAAGAGCGTGGCGCTGGCGGCCCTCGAGGACTCCGGCTACTACGCGATCAACAACCTGCCGCCGTCGCTGGTCGTGGCGACGGCCGCCCATCTCGAAGCAGCCGGACAGCAGCGCGTCGCCGTCGCGCTGGACGTGAAGACGGGTCCCGGGCTGCCAGGGCTCGCCGAGGTCATCGCCGCGACCCGCCGGGCCGGCTGGAACGTGCGCTTCCTCTACCTGGACGCCAAGACCGATACGCTGGTCAAGCGGTTCTCCGAGACCAGAAGGCGGCATCCGTTCTCGAGCGATGAGCGCACGCTGACCGAGGCCATCGAATACGAGCGCGCGCTGCTCGCCGAGGCGAGGGAACTGGGCTTTGCCTTCGACACCAGCGACCTGCCCGCGGCGGCGCTGCGCGGGTGGATCAAGGACTTCATCGCCGTGGACCCGACGCGGCTGACGCTGCTGTTCGAGTCCTTCGGCTTCAAGCACGGCGTGCCGCTCGATGCCGACCTGGTCTTCGATGTCCGCTGCCTGCCCAATCCGCACTACGAGCCGGCGCTGGCGCCGCAGACCGGCCGCGATCCCGCGGTGATCGCCTTTCTCGAGGCGGCACCGGAGGTCGAGCGCATGTACGCGGACATCCACCGCTTCGTCGCCGACTGGATCCCCGCCTACGCGCGCGACAACCGCAATTACCTGACCATCGCCATCGGCTGCACCGGCGGGCGCCACCGCTCGGTGTACCTGGCCGAGCGGCTGACCCGCGCGTTTTCCGGCCCCCGGCAGGTGCTGCTGCGTCACCGCGAACTCGTCTGACGGCGCGTTGCGCCGCAGGCGATTCGCTATCATTCGTCCATGGCCGCGCCGCGAACCGTCACGCTCGCCTTCACCGGCGCCTCGGGCATGCCCTACGGATTGCGGCTGCTGCAGTGCCTGCTCGCCGCGCGCTGCCGGGTCATCCTGCTCTACTCTGCTGCCGCGCAGATCGTCGCCAAGCAGGAATGCGCGCTGGTGATCCCGGCGCAGCCACGCGAGGCGACGCGGTTTTTCGCGGAGCGTTACGGCGCGGAGCAGGGCCAGCTGACGGCATTCGGCCGCGAGGACTGGATGGCGCCGGTGGCCTCGGGATCCAATCCCGCGGACGCCATGGCCGTCTGTCCGTGCACGCATGGGCACGTTGGGGGCGATCGCCCACGGCCTTGCCGACAACCTGATCGAACGCGCTGCGGATGTCATGCTCAAGGAGCGACGGCCGCTGGTGCTCGTGCCGCGCGAGACGCCGCTGTCGGCGATCCACCTGGACAACATGCTCCGGCTCGCGCATGCAGGGGCGGTGATCCTGCCGCCGTCGCCGGGCTTCTACACGCATCCGGCGAGCGTCGACGACATCGTCGATTTCGTCGTCGCGCGCGTGCTCGACCAGCTCGGAGTTGCGCACGAACTCGTGCCCCGGTGGGGTGCGTCCGGCGCCGCTGCGCCGGACGCCGGAACCGCCTGATGTGGCCGTTCGTCAAGGGCCGCGCCGCCGCCCGCGCGGCGGGCCTGCCGCTGTTCCCGCTGAAGACGGTGCTGTTTCCCGGCGGGCTGCTGCCGCTCAAGGTGTTCGAACAGCGCTACATCGAGATGACCAAGTCCTGCATGGCCGAAGGCAGGCCGTTCGGCGTCTGCCTGATCCTGCGTGGCGAAGAGGTGGCCACGACCGCGACGGCGCAGCCGCAGATCGCGACCGTCGGCACGCTCGCCCGCGTCGTCGACTTCGACATGCCGCAGCCCGGCATTCTGCATCTTGCCACCGAGGGCGGCGAACGTTTTCGCGTGCGCGAGCAGTCGGTCGCGGCAGGGGGTCTCGTCGTCGGCGACGTCGTGCCGCTGGCCGCCGAGCCCGCAGTCGAGCTTGCGCCGGCGTTCCAGCCGCTGGCCAACCTGCTCGAGCTCATCGCCGCGCGCATCGGGCCGCAGAATTTTCCGGCCGAACGCAATTTCGCCGACGCCTCGTGGGTCGGCTACCGTCTCGCCGAAGTCCTGCCGCTGCCGCTGCCGATCAAGCAGAGCATGCTGGAGATCAACGATGCCGGCGTGCGGCTGGACGTCCTGCAGAAGTTCCTCGTGCAACAGGGCATCCTGTAGCCAGACGCCCGGGTCGCGCATCGCCACCGCGTGACGCGCGCCCCGCGTATAATTTCGCCCTTCCACGAATTGCCTCGCAGGACATCATGGCCGGCCACAGCAAATGGGCGAACATCAAGCACAAGAAGGCCGCGACCGACGCCAAGCGCGGCAAGATCTTCACGCGCCTGATCAAGGAAATCACCGTCGCCGCGCGCCTCGGCGGCGCCGACCCGTCGATGAACCCGCGGCTGCGGCTGGCCGTCGACAAGGCGACGGGCCAGAACATGCCGAAGGACACGATCGAGCGGGCGATCAAGCGTGGCGCCGGTGACCTGGAAGGCGTCAGCTACGAGGAAATCCGCTACGAGGGCTACGGCATCAACGGAGCCGCCGTCATCGTCGACTGCATGACCGACAACCGGACCCGCACGGTGGCCGACGTTCGCCATGCGTTCTCGAAGTACGGCGGCAACCTCGGCACCGACGGTTCGGTGGCCTTCCTGTTCAAGCACTGCGGGCAGATGGTGTTCGCACCCGGCACCGACGAGGACAAGCTGATGGAGGCCGCGCTCGAAGCCGGCGCCGAGGACGTGGTCGCCAACGACGACGGCAGCCTCGAGGTCATCACCGGACCCTACGATTTCGTGACGGTGAAGGATGCGCTGGCAAAGTCCGGCTTCAAGGCCGAACTCGCCGAGGTGACGATGAAGCCTGCGGTCGAGGTCGAACTCGCCGGCGACGACGCGCAATCCATGCAGAAGCTCCTCGACGCACTCGAGGGACTCGACGACGTGCAGGAGGTCTACACGTCCGCGTCGATCGAGAATGCCTAGGAACCTTCGCGGCGGTTGCGCGTTCGCGCCCGGACGCGCAGCGTTGACGCTGCGCCGGCCGGCACGCCCGTGAACGACCATCCGCGGCGCATTCTCGGCATCGACCCCGGACTGCGCGTCACCGGATTCGGCGTCATCGTCCAGCAGGGAAACACGCTGACCTACGTGACCAGCGGCTGCATCCGCGCCGCCGGAGCCAGCCTGCCGACGCGGCTGGGCATCATCGCCCGGGACATCGCGCATGTCATCGCCGAGGAGCAGCCCGGCGAGGTGGCGGTCGAGAAGGTGTTCGTCAACGTCAACCCGAATTCGACGCTGCTGCTCGGCCAGGCGCGCGGCGCGGCCATCGCCGCCGCGGTGCTGGCCGGTCTTCCGGTCCACGAATACACGGCCGGCCAGGTCAAGCAGGCAGTCGTCGGCCAGGGCCGCGCAGCCAAGGCGCAGGTGCAGGCGATGGTGCAGCGCCTGCTGCGCCTGTCGGGCGCGCCCGCCGCCGACGCCGCCGACGCGCTCGCCTGCGCGATCTGCCATGCGCACGGCAGCGTCGGTGTCGGGGCGCTGGCGACGTCGGGATTCCGCCGTCGCGCCGGACGCTTCGTCCGATGACCCGCGCGCCGCACCCTAGCCGGCGTCCGCTGGCGGTCATCTTCGACATGGACGGGCTGATGCTCGACACCGAGCGGCTCGCGCCCCGCGCGTGGATCGACGCCGCGCAGGCGATGGGCGTGGAGTTCGACCTCACGCTGACGCAACCGATGGTCGGACGCAATTTCCGCGACTGCCAGTCGATCATCGCCGACCACTACGGGCCAAGCTATCCGACCGCCGACCTGATGAAGGCCTGGCACGTCGCCTACGACGCGATCGTCGCCCGCGAGGGCATCGCGCTGAAGGAAGGCCTGGTCGAGCTGCTCGACTGGCTGGAGGACGCCGGCATCCCCAAGGCGGTGGCGACGTCGACGCGCCGCGACCGTGCGCAGGCGAAGCTCGGCGCCAAGGCCCTGCTGCCGCGCTTCACCGGGCTGGTCGGCGGCGACGAGGTGACGCGCGGCAAGCCCGCCCCGGACATCTTCCTCGCGGCGGCCCGGCTGCTCGGGCAACCCGCCGAGGGCTGCATCGTGCTGGAGGACTCCGAGCCCGGCGTGCGGGCGGCGCTGGCCGCCGGCATGGTCCCGATCATGGTTCCCGACCTGCACCTGCCGTCGGCCGACCTGATCGCGCTGCAACCGCTGATCCTCGCCTCGCTCATCGAGGTGCCGGCGCAGCTGGCCGTGCTTCCCAGCGCATGACGACGCGAATTTGCCGGTCCGGCCGCGAGGCGCCGGCCCCGTCGATGCGATAATCGCGGACCATGATCGGTCGACTGTCCGGCACGCTGCTCGAGAAGAATCCGCCGCAACTGCTGCTGGACGTGCAGGGCGTCGCCTACGAGGTGGACGTCCCGATGAGCACCTTCTACAACCTGCCGGCCATCGGCGAGCGAGTGGTGCTGTTCACCCACCTGGTCGTGCGCGAGGACGCGCACCTGCTGTTCGGCTTCGGCAGCGACGGCGAGCGCCGCGCGTTCCGCCAGTTGCTGCGGATCAGCGGCATCGGCGCACGCACCGCGCTGTCGGTGCTGTCCGGTCTGTCGGTGGCCGAACTCGCGCAGGCGGTGACGCTGCAGGAAACCGGCCGGCTGACCAGGATTCCCGGCATCGGCAAGAAGACCGCGGAACGGCTGATGCTCGAACTGAAGGACAAGCTCGGCGCCGACCTCGACGGCCGTCGTCGGCGTCCACCGCGCGCCGCCGGTGAGCAGCGACGTCCTGCACGCGCTGCTGGCGCTGGGCTACAGCGACAAGGAAGCGGTCGCGACGGTCAAGCAATTGCCCGAGGGCACTCGCGGTCGGCGAGAGCATCCGGCACGCGCTGAAACTGCTCGCCAAGGGCTGACCGCGTGCCCTCGACCTCGGCCGGGGCATAGAATCCGCATCATGGCCATCGAAACCGACGTCCTCAACCGCGTGGTGACCGCCAAGCCCGCGAGTCCGCAGGAAGAGGCGTTCGAGCGCGCGCTGCGCCCGCGCGGACTCGACGAGTACGTCGGGCAGGAGAAGATCCGCGAGCAGCTGTCGATCTTCATCGAGGCGACCCGGCAAGCGCGGCGAGGCGCTCGACCACGTGCTGCTGTTCGGCCCGCCGGGGCTGGGCAAGACCACGCTGTCGCACATCATCGCCCACGAACTCGGCGTCAACCTGCGCCAGACCTCGGGCCCGGTGCTCGAGCGCCCCGGCGACCTGGCCGCGCTGCTGACCAACCTCGAGCCGCGCGACGTGCTGTTCATCGACGAGATCCACCGCCTGTCGCCGATCGTCGAGGAGATCCTCTACCCGGCGCTCGAGGACTTCCAGATCGACATCATGATCGGCGAGGGACCGGCGGCGCGCAGCGTCAAGCTCGACCTGCCGCCGTTCACGCTGGTCGGCGCGACCACGCGCGCGGGCATGCTGACCAATCCGCTGCGCGACCGCTTCGGCATCGTCGCGCGGCTGGAGTTCTACTCGGCGGCGGAGCTGACCCGCATCGTCGCCCGCTCGGCGTCGCTGCTGGGCATCGCCGTGGACGACGATGGCGCGCGCGAGATCGCGCAACGCTCGCGCGGCACGCCGCGCATCGCCAACCGCCTGCTGCGCCGCGTGCGCGACTACGCGCAGGTCAAGGGCACGGGCGAAGTGACGCGGCCGGTCGCCGACGCCGCGCTGTCGATGCTCGACGTCGACGCCATCGGCCTCGACGTCATGGACCGCAAGCTGCTGCGCACGGTGCTGGAGAAATTCGCCGGCGGCCCGGTGGGCGTCGACAACCTCGCCGCGGCCATCGGCGAGGAGCGCGACACCATCGAGGACGTGCTCGAACCGTTCCTGATCCAGCAGGGCTTCCTGCAGCGCACCTCGCGCGGCCGCATCGCCACGGCGCTTTCCTATCGCCACTTCGGCCTGACGCCGCCCGCCGCCGGCGGTGTCGGCACGCTCTTCCCCGGCGAATGACCGGCACGCAACCCTTCCGGTTCCCCGTTCGCGTTTACTACGAGGATACCGACGCCGCCGGAGTCGTTTACTATGCCAACTACCTGAAGTTCATGGAACGCGCGCGCACCGAGTGGCTGGCAGCCCTCGGCTTCCCGCTGGCAGCCTTCGAGCGCGAGCACGGCATCGTCTTCGTCGTGCATCGCTGCGAGATCGACTACCGGCAGCCCGCGCGATTGAACGATGCGCTCGAGGTTACGGTCGAAGCGATCGATCGCGGCCCGGCGCGGCTGGTTGCGCGGCAGGACGTGCTCCGGGGCGGCGCTCGTTCTGACGTCGGCGCGCGATCGTGCTGGCCTGTCTCGACGCCGCGCGCTGGCGTCCCGCCCGCATTCCCGCCCCGCTCGCCGCAAGAATGGAGACTCCCGCTTGAACGTGCATGCAGACCTTTCCTTCGTCACGCTGATCACGCAGGCGTCGTTCGTCGTCCAGGCGGTGATGGTGCTGCTGGTGCTCCTTTCGCTGTGGTCCTGGTGGCAGATCTTCGTCAAGCTGTTCCAGCTGAAGCGCGCGGCGCGCGACACCGACCGCTTCGAGGACGAGTTCTGGAAGGGCGGCGACCTGGCGGAGCTGTTCCAGCGCGCCGCGCAGGCGCGTACCGGCGGCGGCCTGGAGCACATCTTCACCGCCGGCTTCCGCGAATACTGCCAAGCACCGCAAGCAGGGCAGCTCGTCCGCGGTCACCCTCGACTCGGCGCGCCGGGCGATGCGCGCGGCCTACCAGCGCGAGATCGACGCCCTCGAGGCGGGACTCGTCAGGGCTCGCCACCGTCGGTTCGGTGTCGCCCTACATCGGCCTGTTCGGCACCGTCTGGGGCATCATGAACGCCTTCCGCGGCCTCGCCAACGTCAGCCAGGCCACGCTGGCGCAGCGTCGCGCCGGGCATCGCCGAGGCGCTGATCGCCACCGCGATCGGCCTGTTCGCCGCCATTCCGGCGGTGGTCGGCTACAACCGCTACACGCACGACCTCGATCGGCTTGCGACGCGCTACGAGACCTTCATCGAGGAGTTCTCCAACATCCTGCAGCGGCAGGGCTAGGACCTCCCAACATCATGTCCGTTTCCCACGCCCGCACCCAGGACGGAAGCCCGCGCGAATGAATTCGATGCGCCGACCCCGCAAGTCGATCAACCAGATCAACGTCGTGCCGTACATCGACGTCATGCTGGTGCTGCTGGTGATCTTCATGGTGACCGCGCCGCTGATCACCGCTGGCGAGATCGAGCTGCCCACCGTGGGCTCGAAGCTGACCGTGCCGGCGCAGCCGCTGGAGGTGACGCTGAACCCGGACAAGTCGCTGTCGCTGCGCGACATGGCCGGCACGGCGCCCGCGGTGCGCGTCAGCCGCAGCGAGCTCGTCGCGCAGGTGCTGGAGAAGCAGAAGCGCGCCGAGCAGCCGGTGGTCATCGCCGCCGGCAAGGACGCCCGCTACGAGGACGTGCTTGCGGTGCTCGACCTGCTGCAGCGCAATGGCGTGAAGAAGGTCGGGCTGCTGGCGCGGTCTCCGGCAGGCTGAAGGCGGCCGTACCGCGCAATGGTGAAATCCGAACGGCCACGGCAACCGCGCCGGGTGACCGGCAAGTGGCTGGCACTGGTGCTGGCGGTCATCGTCCAGCTCGTCTTCGTCGGCGTGCTGGTGTTTTCGGTGAGCTGGCAGAACCGCAAGCCGGAGGCCGTAACCGCGGAGCTGTACGCGCCGCCGGTGAGGACACCCGTGGTCGAGCCGGCACCGCCGCCGCCGCAGCCCGAGCCGAAACCCGAACCGCCCCCGCCCCCGCCGGAGCCGAAACCCGAGCCTAAGCCCGAGCCGCCGCCTCCCAAGCCGAAGGTCGAGCAGCCGGACCCCCGGGCCGCGGAAATCGCGCTGAAGGCGAAGCAGGAGGAGGAACGCAAGCGCAAGGCAGAAGCCGAGCGCGTCGCGCAGGAAAAGAAGCTGCGCGAACAGAAGGCAGAGGAGGAGCGCCGCCGGCTGGAGGAAAAGCGGCGGCAGGACGAGGCCAGGGCGAAGCAAAAGCGCGACGAAGAGGCAAAGGCCAGGCTCCAGCGCGAAGCCGAGGCGAAACTGCGGCGGGAACGCGAAACCGAAGCGCTGCGCGCGCTCGCCGAACGCGAGGCGAAGGCGCGCGCGCAGGAGGAGCGCGAGGCGCAGCTTCGCGCCCGGGAAGCGGCCGAGGCGTCGGCACGGTCCAAGGCCGAGGCCGACTGGATCCGTCGCATCCAGGCCAAGGTGAAGGGCAATGTGATCGTGCCGGCCGACCTCGCCGGCAACCCGGAAGCCATTTTCGAAGTCGTGCAGCTGCCGACCGGCGAGATCCTGGAGGCGACGCTGCGCAAGTCCAGCGGCGTGCGCGGCTACGACGAAGCCGTGCAGCGGGCGATTCTCAAGTCGTCGCCGCTGCCGCGGCCGGAGCGCGCCGACCTGTTCCAGCGCCGGCTGACGCTCAAGTTCCGGCCCAGCGACTGACCCGCATTGCCGCCGGGCGCCGGAAGGCGCGTCAGACGCGTGACTTCTTCTCGACGATCTGGATCGCCGCCCAGCTCCAGTCGGCGCGCTGCTCGACCAGGTGGCGCAACGCCACCGTGTAGACCGAACGCCCGGTCAACAGCGTCACGGCGCGGCCCTCGGAGTATTCCTGCGTCGGGATGATCAGCGTCTTCACGGCCAGCGGCTTGTCGGGACGCGACGGGGGCGGCAGGTAGAGCCCATAGAACCGCGCGCCCATCGTGGAGACGTCGATGCCGTCGACCTCGAATCCCATGTCGCCGTGCTGCCGTACCGCGTGCAGCGTCACCGGCACGAGCCGGTCGGCGATGATCGACATGCCGGCCTCGACTTCATCGCTGGACACCTTGTTGAGGCGGCGCACGACGCCCAATACCCAATCGGAAAGATCGGATTGCTTGACCGCGACCAGCGCGCCGAGCGTCAGTGCCTGGCCGATGCCGCCGGAGGCGGCGATGCGCAGTCCCGCAACGCTGCGGTCCTTGATCTGCCACATCGGATCGGAGAACGAAGACAGGCTCGCGGCAAGCGAATCGTGTTCGTCGGGAATCCTCCGCTTCACGCGCGCGCCACCGGCGACTGCGAACACCTCGATCTGCTCGGCCGAGCCTTCGACCGGTGCATCCGCCGCATCCTGGTGCGTCAACTCGCTCACCACCCGCGAAAGGCCGATGCGGACCTTGGCTGCGATGGCGCATTCGACGCGCGGATCGCGCCGCAGATCGGCATTGAGGTTGGGCGAAATCGACGGAGCCACCTTTTCCAGGATGGCCACCCGCAGCTGGTTGATCGGCGCCGCCGGCCCCTGGTCGGTCGCTTCCGCCTGCCGCAGCGCCGCGATGGCCCGTTCAAGCTGATCCGCAAGCGGCGTGGTATCGAGGTAGCGCATCATCGAACCGGAGTCGTTGCCCGTGCGCCGGCCAAGGCCGCTCTTGCCGGCGATGTCGACGAAGAATCCTTCCGGTGAACGCGGCACCGAGTCGAGTTCGAGGCGGCGGCTCCAGGCACGCAACTGCGACATCGCCCAGTCCAATTGCGGCGGCGACATGTTGCCGGTGTTGAGCTGGTGGATGAGCAGGACGTTGATGTACTCCTGCTCGATCGTCCAGGGCGTCGCGTTCGGACCCGCGCTGGGCATGGACGCCGCCACGCGTTCGAAGCCGAGTTCGCTGGCGCGAAGAAAAGTCCGGTGAAGCTCCATCCACTTGCCGGGAATCCAGCGTTCGAACCGGTAGACGCGCAGCTTGGCGTCGGTACCGTAATAGTGGATCAGCCTGGCGAACAACAGCGGCGTCAGCGCCTTCCACTTGGCATTGGAGTTCTGGCGGACGGCTTCCTCGAGCGCAGCCTGATAGCTGAACAGGAAGCCCTGCGACATGTCGTAGATCGCTTGCCAGATGCGTTCGGCCAGCTTCGGGGAATTGTCGAAATTCTCGACGTATTGCTTGATCAGCTGACGGCGGTCCGCACCCAGCGCCGCGTCGAGGTACTCGATTGCCTGGACGCGGCCGACCTCGACGGACTTGCGCGACTGCCGCATGGCCTCGAACGCCCGCATGACCTCCTGCTGCCGGCCGATGACGTCGAGCGCCGGCAACTGCCGCAGCCAGTTGGCCACGGACTTCGCCGATACCAGCGGATCGGCAACTTCCTTGGTTCCCGGAGTCAGAAAGCCGAACATGGCAATGTCAGTGGATGATCAGTGGATGACGCGTTCGATGCGTCGCGACGCCGCCGCGCGTCCGGAGATACGGCGACGGCAACGCGAAGCGCGCCGGAGAACCGTGATTTATAGTCCAAAACCCCTTCGGGCGCAAAACGCCGGCACCCTCGGCTACAATTCGGGCAGCGAACCGGCGCGATGACCACGCGTGGTCACCGGTCCGACCATTCCAATTCAACCTGCAAAGGCCGCTGGATGCCACGAGTCCCTCTTTCCTTCGATGTCGCCCCTGCCATTGCGGATGGGTTTGCGCGGCGTCTTTTCCAAGCCTTCATGCTCATGGTCTTGGCCGGCGCCTGGGCCTTGCCCGCAACCGCCCAGACCACGGCCGCCACCCCTACTGCACAAGGAAACAGCAAATTGGATGCCAAGCCCACAGAATTGAAGAAAATCGATGTAAAACAAGGTACTGGAGCGGAAGCCCAAACCGGAAAGCCGGTGATCGTGCACTACACGGGGTGGATGTATGACGCATCCAAGCCCGACGGGAAGGGCGCCAAATTCGACAGCTCCCGCGATCGGCAGGTCCCGTTCGGGTTTTTCCTGGGCGCCGGCAAGGTCATCAAGGGCTGGGACGAAGGCGTGGTTGGAATGAAGGTTGGTGGCCAGCGGACGTTGGTGATCCCCCCCGCCATGGGCTACGGCGAACGCGGTGCCGGCGGCGTGATTCCGCCCAACGCGACGCTGATCTTCGACGTCGAACTGATCGAAGTGAAATAGGCCGTTCGGCCAGGACCCGCCTTGCTGCCCCGCGACAATCCCGGTTCGGTGAAACGCCGCGTCGACTACCGGCCTCCGGCCTTCCTGGTCGACGCCGTCGATCTCGTCTTCGATCTCGATCCGCTGGCCACCGAGGTGACGGCAACGCTCGCGTTCCGGCGCAATCCGGACGCGGATCCTGCGGAGCGCGACGTGCCGCTGGTCCTCGATGGCGAGCAGCAGGTGGATGTGCGCGTCGAGCTGGACGGCGCGACGCTGCCGCCTTCCCGCCTGGTCCTCGGCGCGGGTACGCTCACCGTGCTGGCCCCGCCTCCGTCAGGAAGGCTCACGATCCGCTCGCGCAGCGCGCCCGCGCGCAATGCCTCGCTCGAGGGCCTTTACCTGTCCTCGAAGGTGTTCTGCACCCAGTGCGAATCCGAGGGCTTCCGCCGAATCACCTATTTCCCTGACCGGCCGGATGTGCTGGCGCGCTACACGGTGACGCTGCGCGCGAATCGCGCCGACTGCCCGGTGCTGCTGTCCAACGGCAACCTCGTGGCCGAGGGGAAGCTCGACGACGGCCGCCACTACGCGACCTGGCAGGACCCGCATCCCAAGCCGTCGTACCTGTTCGCGCTGGTCGCCGGCGACCTCGAAGCGCTGGAAGACCGTTTCCGCACGATGAGTGGCCGCGATGTCGCGCTGCGCATCTGGTCGACGCCGAAGAACCTGCCGCGCTGCCGGCATGCGATGGACGCCCTCAAGCGCTCGTTCCGCTGGGACGAGGAGAAATACGGGCGCGAGTACGACCTCGACACCTTCATGATCTTCTGCGCCGACGATTTCAACATGGGCGCGATGGAAAACAAGGGTCTCAATATTTTCAATAGCCGTCTGGTCCTCGCCGACCCGGCCACCGCCACCGACGACGATTATGTGGCGATCGAGTCCGTCGTGGGCCACGAGTATTTCCACAACTGGACCGGTAATCGCGTCACCTGCCGCGACTGGTTCCAGTTGTCGCTGAAGGAGGGGTTGACGGTCTTCCGCGACCAGGAATTTTCCAGCGACCTGAATTCACGCGCGGTCGAGCGCATCTCCTCGGTGGAATTCCTGCGCCGCGAACAGTTTCCCGAGGACGCGGGGCCGATGGCGCACAACGTGAGGCCCGACGAATACCTCGAGATCAACAATTTCTACACGTCCACGGTCTACGAGAAGGGCGCGGAAGTGATCCGCATGCAGCACACGCTGCTCGGCCCCGACCGCTTCCGCCGCGGCATGGACCTCTATTTCTCGCGCCACGACGGCCAGGCAGTCACCTGCGACGACTTCGTACGCGCGATGCAGGATGCCTCGGGCGTCGATTTGAGCCAGTTCCGGCGCTGGTACAGCCAGGCGGGGACGCCCTGCGTCGACGTGCGCAGCAGCTACGACCCGGTGACGCGCACCTGCACGCTGGACGTGACCCAGCATACGGACGCGACGCCGGGACAGCCGGTGAAGCTGCCGTTCCACATCCCTTTCGCCGTCGGCCTGGTCGCGCCGGACGGACGCGACATACCGTTGAAACTCGACGGCGAGGCCGCGCCGGTCGGCACCACCCGCGTGCTCGACCTGCGCGAGGCAAGGCAGCAGTTCCGCTTCACCGGAGTCGACGGCGCGACCGGTGCCGTCGCTGCTGCGCGGCTACTCGGCGCCGGTCCGCGTCGAGCATCCCTACACGGCCGAGGAACTCGCGTTCCTGGCGCGACACGACAGCGACCCGGTCAACCGCTGGGACGCCTGTCAGCGCGGCTTCGTCGCATCGCTGCGCGAACTGGCCGCCGCCCATCGCGACGGAGGCGACCTGGCGCTGCCCACCGTCCTCGCGGACATGGTCCGGGCGCTGCTCGCCGACCAGGCCAGCGACCCGGCGCTGCTGGCGCTGGCGCTGACGCCGCCCGACCCCGCCTACGTCGCCGCGAGCGAAGCGGTCATCGACGTCGACGGCATCGTCGCCGCCATGCATTTCGTCAAGGCAGGACTCGCGCGCGAACTGCGCGCCGAATTCGAGCGCGTCTACGCCGCACGCCGCGTTCACGCCCACTACGCGCCGACACCCGACCAGGCCGGCTCGCGCAAGCTGGCGAACCTGTGCCTGGGCTATCTGGCCGCCGTCGACGACGGGCCTGCCAACGCCCTCGTCGCCGCGCACTACGACGCCGCCGACAACATGACCGACACCATGGCGGCGCTGGCAGCGTTGCGCGACTCGGCGTCGCCCGAGCGCGAACAGCTGCTCGCGCGTTTCGAGGCGCGTTGGCGCGAGGAGCCTCTGGTCCTCGACAAGTGGTTCGCGCTGCAGGCGGTCGCCAACCGGGCCGACACGCTCGACCGCGTCATGAACCTGCTGGAGCATCCGCGTTTCAATGCCCGCAATCCGAACCGGGTCCGTTCGCTGATCGGCGCCTTCGCGCTGCGCAATTTCGCGCGCTTCCATGTGGTCGACGGCGCCGGCTACGCCTTCGTCGCCGACCAGGTGCTCGCGCACGACGCCGGCAA
This sequence comes from uncultured beta proteobacterium, assembly GCA_963712105.1. Taxonomy (GTDB): domain Bacteria; phylum Pseudomonadota; class Gammaproteobacteria; order Burkholderiales; family Casimicrobiaceae; genus VBCG01. The sequence continues at coordinate 732,274 of CAVQGR010000012.1, read as the reverse complement.
CCCGCAGATCGCGGCGATGCTCGCCGGCGCGTTCAACCTGTGGAAGCGCTTTCCCGAACCCCGGCGCGGTCTGATGCAGGCGGCGCTGCAACGCATTGCCGCGGCGCCCGGACTTTCGCCGGACGTCACCGAGGTCGTCACCCGTACGCTGGCGGACTGAACGCCCGCCGCTTCCGCGCGGCGAAGCCGATCATGCGCGCAGTCGCGCCCGCGCCCGGGCGCACGTCACTTGCCTTTGCCGCGCTTCCCGCCTGCCGGCGCCGGACGCGGCGAACCGCCGCGAAACGCGATCGCCATGTCGAACGCCGCCCGCGTGAACGACAGCACCGCCGAGAATTCCGCGTCGTCCAGCAGCCGCGCGGCGTCGCTGCCGCGGTAGATGTTGGCGAACTCGCGCTCACGTCCCGCCTGCACTGCGAAGCGCCCGATGCCCAGGTTTTCCAGCGTGTGCCAGACCTCGGGATTGTACGAACGGGTGAAGCGCATGACGAAGGAGATCGGATCGTTGCGGCCGAGAACCGACGCCAGCCGCAGGATCACCTCGAAGGGCAGCGCCACCTTGCCGTTTTCCACCAGTTCGAGCAGCGTCGGATCGCGAAGATTGATTGCCTCGCCGACCTCCTTGAGGCTGAGGCCCGCGGCTTCGCGCATTCCTCGCAGCACGTTGCCCGTCCTCTCCAGCGCGCGGCGCTGGTCCGGCTTGACCAGAATCGCCTTGGCGGCGCCGATCGAGACATCGGCGGCGGCGCCGGCGATGCCCAGCACCGAGTCGGACCAGGAGCGCACCTGCCGGGCGACGCCCTGCAACGCGGATTCGGCGTCCGCCTCCCCGGCGGGCGTGGCGCGGACCGCCGGTCCGGCCTTGGTCGGGGCTTTGCGGGTGACGCGCTTGCGGCTTGCAGCCATCGGGAACTCCGGATAGGTCGACGCCGCTAGCATAGCGATGATTGCCGTGGTCTGGCCACCAGGTCGGCCACGCGTCGCCGCGAACACGGGGACCGCCTGCTACCGCACCGGCCTACCAGTAGGTCTCGACCGTGACGTGCCCCGGCTCCTTGCGCCGGTGCCGGCGCATGCCGCGCAATGCCAGCGTCGCCTGAGTGTCGTCGACCATGGCCGGGTTGCCGCAGAGCATCGCATGTGCGCTCAGCGGCGACAACACGACCCCGGCACGCGCCTCGAGCCGGCCATCGGCGATGGCCGCCGGGATGCGTCCGGTCAGCGCGTCGCCATGCGGTTCGCGGCTGACCATCGGCACGTAGGAGAACGCCTCCGGATGTGCGCGACCGATGCCCGCGATCTCGTCGCGATAGGTGAGTTCCTCCGCATGGCGCACCGCATGCACCAGCACGATACGGGCGAATTTCGTCCATGCCTCGCCGGTGCGCAGGATCGACAGGAACGGTCCGATCCCGGTGCCGGTCGCGAGACACCAGAGCGACTCCGCCGCAGGGACCTCGCCGACGCTGAAAAATCCGTTGGCGCGCGGCGCCAGCCAGACCGGATCGCCGATCGGCAGCGAAGCCAACCGCGACGACAGCGGACCCTCGGGCACCACGATGAAGTAAAACTCGTGCGGCTGCGTGCCCGGAGGATTCACGAACGAATAGGGCCTTCCGACCATCGCCTCGCCGTGGCCCGGTGGCCCCGGAAGCGCCAGCTTGCCGAACTGTCCGGCGATGAAATCCACCTCGGGCGCACTGACCTGGAGCGAGAACAGCCGGGGCGTCCATTGCCGCCGGCCGGTGACCCGTCCTTCCACCCATGCCGCCATCTGGGGTCCTTCCCTCGCGTCCGTTAAAATCGCCATTATGCCTACCCGCGTTTCCGCGGCGCCGCTCGTCGGCGTCCGGGTGTATCTGCGCCCTCCCCGCCCGGCCGATGCCGTCGCGTTCATGTCTGCCGCCCGCGCCAGCCGCGATCTTCATGGGCCATGGACCAGCGCGCCGGACACCAGGAGCCGGGTCGCGGCCTACATCGCGCGTTTCTCGCAGCTCACGGCGACCTCGACGAATGTCGGCCTGCTGGTGTTCCGGCGCGAGGACGCTGCGCTGGTCGGCGTCATCAACCTCTCGGAGATCATCCGCGGCGCGTTTTGCAGCTGCTTTGCCGGCTACTACGCCTTTGCCGCGCAGGCCGGACGCGGCTACATGACCGAGGGCATGGCGCTGGCGCTCGACATCGCCTTTCGCCGGCTCAGGCTCCACCGGGTCGAAATCAATGTCCAGCCCGCGAATGCGCGCTCGATCGCCCTTGCCGAACGCGTCGGATTCACCCGCGAAGGCTATTCGCGCCGCTACCTGAAGATCGCCGGCCGCTGGCGCGACCACGTCCGCTACGCGATGCTGGCCGAGGACTGGCGCTCGCTGCGCGTCGCGCAACGCCGGCGCTGGTCGCTGCGCACATGACCCGGCGAAGACTGCTGGCCCCGGCAATGGTCGTCGCGCTGGCGGGCTGCGCGACCGACAGCGTCGCGCCCGACGCGCCGCTGCATGTGGAGGCGATGCCGATCGCCCCCTACGAAATCCACGAGGAGTGCGCGACGCTGGCGCCGGGTTACCGCCTCGACTACCGCTTCGAGGCGACTGCCCCGGTCGACTTCAGCCTCTACTACAAGGACGGCATCGCCTTCGTTTCTCCGATCTCGCGCGCCGCCGTGCGCGAATTCGCCGGCGTGTTTCATTCGCGCGATCGAACGTCGCTACTGCCTGCAGTGGGAGGCCGGGCCGACAGGCGTCGATCGTCAGCTATCGCGTGCGGGTGCTGCGGGAGGGCACGGCGCCGTGAATCGCAGCGATTGCGCGCTGTTGTTCGACCTGGACGGCACGCTGACCGACAACCTGCCTGGCATCACCCGATCGATCGTCCACGCGCTCGAGCGGTTGGATGCGCCGCGGCCCGAGCCCGCGGCGCTGCGCCGGTGCGTGGGTCCGCCGTTGCGGGAGTCTTTCGCCTGGCTGCTCGATACCGACGATGCCGCCACGATCGAGGAAGCGATCGGCTTCTATCGCGAACGCTATGCGGAGATCGGCTGGCGGGAGAACGTCGTCTACGAGGGCATCGACGCCGCGCTTGCGGGACTCGTCGGCGAGCCGCGCCGCATGTTCCTGTGCACATCCAAGCCCGAGGTCTATGCCCGCCGGATCGTCCAGCTGTTCGGCCTTTCGCTGCATCTGGACGGCATCTACGGAGCGGACCTGGCCGGCAGGTTCGACGACAAGGCCAAACTTCTGGCGCATCTGGTCGCGACCGAGCGCCTGGATCCGGCGCGCACGGTGATGATCGGCGATCGCGCGCAGGACATCCGCGCCGCCCGCATCAACGGCACGATGTCGATCGGCGTGCTATGGGGCTACGGCTCGCAGGAGGAGCTCTCCGGCGCCGACGCCATCGCCTCGGTGCCGGCCGATCTCTTCAGCGCGCTGCAAGGCCTTCCGGCGTGAGCCGCCGGGGTGCGCCGGCTAGCCCCGCCGATCCGCGGCTCGCGCCATGATCAGCGCGCCGAGCATGGCCAGCCCGGCGATGGCCACGCCGAGCAGGGGTTTCCACAGGTAGATCATTGCCGCGTTGGCGCCGTCGGGCAGCATGAACACGATCCACCAGGCGTAGATCTCGAGCGCGAGCATCAGCACCGCGCCCAGCGCCAACGCGCGGGAATAGGTCGAGAACAGGGCGAGCAGCAGAAGGATGAGCCAGGGCGCGGCCTCGAAGGCGAACCAGCCCGCGGAGCGGTCGACATCCGCGGCCCTGGGCGTGCCGTACTCGATGAACGCGCAGGCCGCGATGCCGGAAATCGCGATGACCATAGCCGCGGCGCGAGATGCGTTCATGGCGCGGACAGCGTAGCACGCGGCGGACGAAAAACCGACGTGTCGTCGAACAGGCGCTCGCCGAGTCCTTCGGCGTCCCACCCGGCGAACGCCGCCACGGGCAGCGGCAGCAACGACTCCGGTGCGAACACCGGCTCGGCGATCGCGCGGACGGCGGCCGCGTCGATCGCCGATCGCCCGCCGTCGGGCCCTGCGTCGTCACCGCGGCGTCGACCGGGACGAAGAGCGCGTGCGCGGTCAGCGCGCGGTAGGGCGCCTGGAGTTTGACCAGCAGCCCGTGCCCGATGGCCAGCGGGCGCAGCGCCGCCGCGGCAGCGTCGCGGCGCTCGACGAAGACCTCGCGCCAGCGGCGCCGGCGCAGCAGGCCGACGAACTCCGGGTCGGTGCAGCCAAGCAACAGCCCCGACTCGTCCAGCAACGTGGCCGCGTCGCGGGCGCGGCTGCGGGCATTGCCGGTGGCGCTTGCCTGGTCGCGGACATGGACCGCGTTGAGCGCCGCCTTGGCGCGTGGAAACGCGAGCCAGGCCAGCGCATTGAACAGGTCGTGCGGGTCGTCCGGACGCATCCGGATCAGTCCGTCGCGGGCGATCGAGTTTTCATAGGCCAGCGCGCCCACGACCGGTCTCTGTGCGAACGCCAGCGTCCGGCCGTCCGCAGTGGCAAGCCCGCGCTCGCGGGCGAGCGCCGCGAGCCTCGCGAATCCGGGCAGCGTGCCGTTCCCGAGCAGATCCGCCCATGGCGCAAACGCCGGATGCGCGAATGCGCCGTGCTGCATCAGCGCCCGCCGGCGACCGCCATCACGATCACGATCGCGACCAGCGCGGCGAGCGCCAGCAGCGCGATCTTCCACGCGCTCTTCGGATACTCGCCCTCGATGGCGCCGGTGACGCCGTTCTGCACGCACTGGTAACTCCGCGCGCCGTAGCTGTAGCTCATCAGCCACACCGGCGCCAGGATGTGCTTGAACGTCTGCCGCGAGTAGTCGATGTCAACGGCCAGATTGCGGTAGGTGTCGCCGGGCACCGCCTGCGCGCACATGCTCTGCACCTTCGCGTCCATTGCGTCGCGCGCGCGCTGCGCCGCAGCGACCAGGTCGATCTGATAGCGCTCGACGACCCATCCGGCGACATAGCCGGCGTCGTAGTGGCGCAGCGTAGCGGTCGGGAACGGCTCGATGCCCCGCAGCAGCCGCGGATGCACGCCCACCGACGCGCAGACCAGATCGTCGTCGAAGAAATGCGACAGTCGCCCGGCCGCCGGCTCCCAGCGCACGTGGCGCACCTGCCGGCTGCGCGTCTGCCCGCCTTCGGAGTAGGTTTCGGTCGTGTAGTAGTAGTGGCCGGCGTCCGCGGTCCACCGCGCGTCGGCGTTGGCGTCGAAGGTCCAGTAGGGCAGGTAGATGCCCTTGACCGTGTCGGTCAGCGCGCGCCGCTTGAGCGCGTTGGGCGCCAGCCAGAGGCTGCCATACCATTTCCGGATGCGCTCGCGCGCGACCGGCTCGCTGACCGCGAAGGGCAGCATGCTCTCGGGCCGGAACGCCGGCTTGACCTCTTCGTAGGCGACCAGCTGGGCCGAGCCGCAGAATTCGCAGTTCTGCGCCTGCCGCTTCGCGGATCGAAGACCGATATCGCGTTGCAGCTCTGGCACTTGACCTGCCGCTTGTCGGCCTTCCAGCCTCGCGCCTCGTCGGGGATGCCGCGCAGCGCGGCAGCCAGGTCGTGCTCGACGATGGCGCCGGTCGCGGCGTCGAGTTTTGCCGGGGACGTGGTTCCGCAGAACGGACAGGCCAGTTCCTGTCGCGCGGGATTCCAGTTGGCTTCGCCGCCGCAGGCCGGGCACGCGAACTTGGCGATCGCGACGTGTTCGTTCATCCGCCCCGATCAGCAGAAGGTGCCGTCGACGATGCGCCGGTGCGACGAGCATCGGGCGCCAACCGGCCGTGTCAGGACAGCCTTCGTCGACGCCTGCCAAGCGGGCAAGCCCCGCCTGAGGCCGCGCGCCATCTGCGGTCTCTCAACCCTTGAGAAAGGCGTCGACCGCGGCGCGCGTGATGCGCCACTGCGTCCCGATCCTGCGGCCCTTGAGATCGCCGGCATCGAGGCTGGCCTGCACATCCGACTCGGCGACGCCGAGCATCTGCGCGACCTGCGCCGGCGTCATCAGGTCCGGCGCCGCGGCCACCGGTGCGGCGCGGCAGGCGCCGGAATGCCGGGCGTGCCCTGCGCCATCAGGCCGCCGGTCTGGTTCATCATCTGCTGCGCCATCGCCATGCCGACCGCCATCTCGGCCGCGATGCCGCCGGCGCCGCCGCCGCTGCCGCTGGCCATCCCCTGCGCCATCTGGAACTTGACGTAGTCGTTGAGATTGCCGACCGCGGCCATGCTCGAGCGCTTGTCGATCGCCTGCTCGACCTCCGGCGGCACCGACACGTTCTCGACGATGAACGCCGTCATCTCCAGCCCGTACTTCTCGCCGATCGCCGGATTGATCAGCGGCAGCAGCGCCTCGCCCAGTTCGCGGTAGCGCGAGGCCACGTCGAGCGCCGGGATCTTCGCACCCGCCAGCGCGTCGCTGAACACGCTGACGATCCGCGAACGCATGGTGTCGTTGAATTCGTCCAGCCGGAAATGGTTGTCGGTGCCGGCGACCTCCTTGAGGAATTTCGGCACGTCGACGATGCGGAAGTCGTAGGTGCCGTAGGCGCGCAGCCGGACGATGCCGAAGTCGGCGTCGCGCATCATCACCGGGTTGGCCGTGCCCCACTTGTTGCCGGTGAAGAGCCGGGTGACGACGTAGTAGACGTCCGCCTTGAACGGACTCTCGAACCCGTATTTCCAGCCCTTGAGGTCGGTGAGGATCGGGATGTTGTCGGTGGTGAGCGTGTGCTTGCCCGGGCCGAAGGTGTCGCCGAACTGGCCGAGGTAGACGAACTGCGCGACCTGCGACTCGCGCACGATGAGCTGCGCGCCGTTCTTGATCTCCTTGTCCTCGTCCGGGAAACGGTACGACAGCGTGTCGCGCGAGTCGTCCGTCCACTCGATGATGTCGATGAACTGCTTCTTGATGAAGTCGAGTATTGCCATCCTGTCCCCTGCGTCGATGTCCCGCTGCGGCCCGGTCGCCGCGCGCGATGCCTATTTCGCGACCGCCGCGAGTTTCTTCGCTTCCGCTTCCGCGGTCTTGAGCTCGGCCTCGAGCCGCTGCGCGGGCAGCGCGCCCGGAACGATCGAACCATCGGCGAACATCATGGTCGGCGTCGCCGACACCTTGTAGCGCGCGCCGAGTTCGGCGAGCTTGGCCACCGGATTGTCGCAGTCACCCTTGTTGTCCGGCAGCGCGCCGGTTTCGAAGAACGCGTCCCACGCCTTCTGCCGATCCGGCGCGCACCAGATCAGCCGCGACTTGCGCGCCGCGTCCGGATGCAACTGGTCGATCGGATACAGGAAGGTGTAGATGGTGACATTGTCGATGCTCTTCAGTTCCTGCTCGAGCTTGGCGCAGAACGGGCAATCGACGTCCGAGAACACGATCAGCTTGCGTTCGCCATTGCCCTTGACCTTCTTGAAGGCCAGGTCCAGCGGCAGCTTGGCCACGTCAACCCGATTGAGCTTGCGCTGCCGCTCCTCGGTCAGGTTGACCTTGGATCTCGGTGTCGTAGATCGCCCCGACCAGCACGTACTTGGCCTTGACATCGGTGTAGATGATGCGATCGTCGAACAGAACCTCGAACAGGCCGAAGTACGGCGACTTGGTGACGCTGCGGACCTCCGCACCAGGGAATTTCTGCTCCAGGACCTTCTTGAGGCTGGCCGCCTCGGGCGACGGCGGTGCCGCCTTGCCCGCCTCGGGAGCGGGCGCCGCGGTCTTGGGCAGCGGCTGCGCGTGGGTCGGTGCCGCGGCAATGGCGAGGGCAGCCAGCGCGGCCAGGATGGTCGCGCGCAGCGGTGCGGCGGCATGGATCGGGTAGGTCATGGAATCTCCGGTTTCGATGCTGGAACTCGGTAGGACAGTCTAACGCAGCGCAGGTTGCGCCAATGCGCCCTTGATCAGCGGCAGCCGATCGACGGCGGCCATGCCCGCATTGCGCAGCGTTCTCAGCCAGGGCGTTGCCGGTCCGAACAAATGGACCAGACCGTCGGTCACGGTCTGCATCGCCAGCACCGGCTCGGCGCGGCGCCGGGCGAATCGCTCGAGCAGCAGCGGCGCGCCCGGATCAGCCGACCGGGCCGCGTTCGGCCAGGACCCGGGCGAGCGCCTGCGCGTCGCCAAAGCCCAGGTTCACGCCCTGTCCCGCGAGGGGATGCACGCCGTGCGCCGCATCGCCCACCAGAGCGAGCCGGTGGGCAATGGTCGTCGGCAGCTTGAGCAAAGCCAGCGGAAAGGCCGCTGGCGTGCCGAGCAGCTCCAAGGCGCCCAACGCGTCGCCGCCTGCCGTGGCCACGCGCATTGCCAGCGCTTCCGCCGACAGGTCGATCAGTTCTCCGGCGAGCGCCTCCGGCGCCGACCAGACGATCGAGATTCGCCGCCCGGGCAGCGGCAGCCATGCAAGCACGCCGCCGTCGGTACGAAACCATTGCCGGGCAATGCCGTGATGCGCACGTTCGCACGCGAAATTGGCCACCACGGCCGTCTGCCCGTAGGGTCGCGGCTCAGCGACGATCCCCGCCGCCTGCCGCGTCCAGGACCGCAGGCCGTCCGCGCCGACGACCAGCCTGGCGCGCAGCCGTATCCGATCGGCGGTATCGGCCCGGCCCAGGTCGAGGACGGCGTCGTCCGCGGTCCAGTCGATCGCCTCGCAGGAACTCTGCCCGAACATGGCGACGCCGGCCGCGTGACTCGCGGGCAGCAACGCGGTGCGCAGCGCACGCTCCTCGACGATCCATGCCAGCGCGCGTTCTCCCATATCGTAGGCGGAGAACTCGAAGCGCCCTCCGGCGTCTCCCTCGACCTGCATGCGCTCGATCGCGGCAATGCGCTCGGCGGGCAGCAGCTGCCATGCGCCGAGCGCGCGCAGGAACGACGCGCTGCCTGGGCTGATCGCGTAGATGCGGGCGTCCCAGCTGTCCGGATCGGATTCAGGCGCCGCGATCGCGGCGCGATCCACCAGCGCGACCGACAGGCCGCTGCGCGCCAGCGCGGGTGCGAGCGAAAGCCCGACCAGCCCGGCTCCGGCGACGACGACATCGAAACACTGCGCGGTCATCGCGCCGATAGTTCCGGGGAGCACCTCGATCACGTGATGCTGGTTGGTGTAGATGCACAGCTCGCCGGCAATGGTCAGCGCCTGCTTGACGATGTCCTCGGCGGCAAGCGTCGAATGCTCGAGCAGCGCGCGCGCGGCGGCCTGCGCGAACGCGCCGCCGGAGCCGATCGCGACGATGCCGTGCTCGGGTTCGAGCACATCGCCGTTGCCGGTGATCACCAGCGACGCCGTGTGATCGGCGATCGCCAGCATGGCCTCCAGCCGGCGCAGCACGCGATCGGAGCGCCAGTCCTTGGCGAGCTCGACCGCGGAACGGGTCAGATGGCCCTGGTGCTTCTCGAGCTTGGCCTCGAAACGTTCGAACAGCGTGAACGCGTCGGCCGTCGCGCCGGCGAATCCGGCGAGCACGCGGTCATGGTAGATCCGCCGGACCTTTCGCGCCGTCGCCTTGATCACCACATTGCCGAGCGTCACCTGGCCGTCGCCACCCAGCGCGACGGTGCCGTCACGGCGGACGCAGAGGATGGTGGTGCCGTGAAATACTTCCATGATGGTTCTTTTCCGTGTCGGTGGTTGCCGGTCGCGTGGCCTTGGTCGCGGACCGGCGTACGGCGTGGCAGGCCGCGCGGCCGCCAGGCGGCGGTGAATCAGGTCATGCGGCAGGCGCCTCGCAGGGCGGCTGCCGCGTGAGCTGCGGCGGTCGCCCCACCCGCCATTATTGGGGTTTCTTGACGAAGTGCCGTGGCGAAATACCGATGAGCAGCAGCAACGCCCGGATGATCGGCGACGCGCCGACCAGCTGCACCGCCTTGCGCTGCGATTCGACGCGATTGATGGCGTTGAGCATGGCGCCGGCGCAGACAAAGTCGATGCGGTCCACGTCCGACAGGTCGATCGGTATCACCGAATGCCGTTGGGCGTATTCGGCAATCTGGCCGATCTGTGCGCTGGACGAGCCGACCAGAACTCCGGTCCAGACGACGAGATCGGTGAATGGCCGCGCGGCGGATTCCTCGACGGGCGCACCCGCATTCGCCGTGGCCGACGCGGGCGCGACGGCTTCGGACTCCGCAACCGGCGGCGGCTCCCAGGAAGGCGGCGAGAGTTCAAAGGCAATCGCATACTCGATGGCGCGTTCGTCGAACGCGTCCTGGTCCTGCCCGTACTGCAACAACTCCAGCGACAGCTGCCACGCGCCTTCGCCGGCGGCGCGGCCACGCCGAACCAGGATATCGAGCGCCGCCCGCACCTTGTCGGGCTTCTGGACCCTGAACGGAATCCGCCGCGTGCGCGCGTCGGCAAGTACGTCGGCCAGCAGGCGGGCGCCGTCGTCGTCGAAGCCCGCGACCGAAGCCAGGTCGACGCGGGCATTGGTAGGGGACTTGGCGATCGTCCGGCGCAAGCCCTCGATCTGCGGCGCGCTCGCCGCGGTGAGCTTCCCGGTCAGCACGACGAGCCCACCCGAGACCGGCTTGGCCGAGGTCGGCGCGGCAATGGGCGCGCCACGTTGTTCCCACGGTGGCGCCGAGCGCTCGAACTGCATCACGTACTGCAGAGCCACTCGATCGAAAGTGGCTTTGTCGTTGGTTCGCTGCAGCAGGTCGAACAGCGCCAGCCATGCCAGCGGCGAGGTCTTGGTCTCGGGATCCGACTCGACGCCCTGCTGCAGAAGCGTGCAGGCGGCCTCGCTCTGCCCGCTGGCATAGAGCAGGGCGGCGTTCTCCAGCACCGCGCATAGTCCGGGATTGGCCTGCGCGACCTCGATCGAGGTGCGGGCCGGCGACCAATCGATGAGACTTCCGCCGGTGACGGTGATATCGCCGGAGGGCTCGGACTTCGGTCGGTCGCCGGCGCCCCGGCGCCCGGCAGCCTGCGCGGCGACATCACGCGCCGACACCGGCGCGCGCGGGGATGCGCGCTGACCTGCCGGCTTGGCGGCGGGTCGCGGCGGCTCCTGCTTCTTGGCGGGCGGCTTGGAAAAAAGCGCCATGAATTCGGCAGCTTATGCCGTTGGAATGAACTTGGCCGATTATGTTCCCATGCGCGCGGGGCGACAAGGCAGACCGTTGCCGGCAATACGGCAACGTCCGCTCACGAGTGCGGCCCACCGGGGCGCCAAGCGCCGGGGAGCGTGTTCTCCGGGGGGCAAACCGGCGTCAGCCGAGATTGCGCTCGGCGAAATCCCAGTTGAGCAGTTTGTCGATCACAGCTTCGACATAGGCCGCGCGCTTGTTCTGGTGGTCGAGGTAGTAGGCGTGCTCCCAGACGTCGATGGTCAGCAGCGGCTTCTGCCCCTTGGTGAACGGCACCTCGGCGTTGGCGGTCTTCACGATCTTGAGCGTCGCACCGTCCTGCACCAGCCAGCCCCAGCCGGAACCGAACTGCGACACCGTCGTCGCCGCCAGTTCCTTGCGGAAATTGTCGTAGCCGCCAAAGGCCGCCTCGATCATCGGAGCGAGCTTCCCGCCGGGCTTGCCGCCGCCGCCGGCCTTGAGGCTGTTCCAGTAGAACGTATGGTTCCAGATCTGCGCGGCGTTGTTGAACAGGCCCGCCTTGTCGGCCTTGCCCGCGGTCTCATTGATGATCTTCTCGAGCGAGGCACCCTCGTAGTCGGTGCCCTTGACCAGGTTGTTGAGGTTGTCCACGTACGTCTTGTGGTGCTTGCCGTAGTGGAAGGAGATCGTATTCGCCGAAATCACGGGCTCGAGCGCGTTGTCGGCATAGGGCAGCGGGGGCAGTGTGAACATGCGGATGTCTCCTCGCGAGATGGTGGAAATGCGGATGCCGGACCTTCGATTGTACCCGCGCCCGGACCGGGGTCAGACCAGGCCGGCCGGGGATCCTCCCCGGGACCGGCGGCCGGGGCATTCGTCGGTTGAGCCGCCTTGCGGGCTCCGCTCGCCGGCACCTTGCCGGAGTCCACAGCGCGCGGGGCGCTCTGGCGGCTCCGGCTGCGCGGTCAGTCCCCGTACAGCTTCTGGACCCGCTCGCGGCGCTCCTGCGCCTCGAGCGAGAGCGTGGCCGTGGGGCGCGCGATCAGTCTCGCCACGCCGATCGGCTCGCCGGTTTCCTCGCACCAGCCATAGGACCCGTCGTCGATCATGCGCAGCGACTTCTCGACCTTCTTCAGCAGCTTGCGCTCGCGGTCGCGCGTGCGCAGTTCGAGCGTGTATTCCTCTTCGAGCGTCGCGCGATCGGAGGGATCGGTGGTGACCTCGTTTTCGCGCAGGTGCTCGCCGGTGTCGTCGGCGTTCTGCAGCAACTGGAGACGCAGTTCGAGCAGCTTCTTCTTGAAGAACGCGAGCTGCGCATCGTTCATGTAGTCCTTCTCGGGCGCCTTGAGGATTTCCTCGTCGGTGAGCTCGCGGACTTTCTTGGATGCGGTTGCGGTCTTCGCTGGCATGCTCTTGGTTCCACCCTGCAAATGAGGTTCGCGGCGGCCGGGTCGGATGCCTCGGAGATGCCCGGCGGGCGCCTCTTCCGCTTCCCCAGAACCCGCCGATTCCGGCGTCCCGTCAGGCCTACGAAATTGTCCATTATAGCCTGCCTGTAGTCCGCGCCGCCAGATTTCCGGACTCCCCGCAGGCGCCGCGGGGGCTGAATCGGCGCAGGCCGTATACTCTTGCAAAAACAAGGCGTTCCAATGACGACTCCACCCATCGCGCTGACCCTCGACCGGCCCGACGACTGGCACCTGCACCTGCGCGACGGGCCTGCGCTGGCGGCGGTCGTCGGCCACTCGGCGCGGGTGTTCGGCCGGGCCATCGTCATGCCGAACCTGCGGCCTCCGGTGACGACAGTCGCGGCGGCGCAGGCCTACCGGTCGCGCATCGTCGATTCGCTGCCGACGGGCTCGCGCTTCGAGCCGCTGATGACGCTGTACCTGACCGACAACACGTCGCGCCGAGGAAATCGGCCGCGCCAGGCAGTCGGGCTTCGTGCACGCGGTCAAGTACTACCCGGCCGGGGCGACGACCAACTCCGACTCGGGCGTGACGGCGCTGGATCGCGTCTACCCGGCGCTGGCCGCCATGGAGCGCCAAGGCGTCGTGCTGTCGCTGCACGGAGAGGTCACCGACCCGGAGGTCGACATGTTCGACCGCGAACGGGTGTTCGTCGACACCCACCTCGAGCGCATCGTCCGCGACTTCCCCGGATTGCGGATCGTGCTCGAGCACATCACGACGCGCGAGGCAGCGGCGTTCGTCCGCGAGTCGCAGGCGCGCATCGCCGCGACGATCACGCCGCAGCACCTGCTGTGGTCGCGCAATGCGCTGTTCGTCGGCGGCCTGCGGCCGCACTACTACTGCCTGCCGATCCTCAAGCGCGAAACGCACCGGCAGGCGCTGCTCGCCGCCGCCACGTCTGGCAATCCGCGGTTCTTCCTGGGGACCGACTCGGCGCCGCATGCGCGGCATGCCAAGGAAAACGCCTGCGGCTGCGCCGGCTGCTACTCGGCGCACGCGGCGCTGGAACTCTACGCCGAGGTCTTCGACGCCGCCGGGGCGCTGGACCGGCTCGAGGGCTTCGCCAGCAGGTTCGGCGCCGATTTCTACGGCCTTCCCCGCAACCGCGACCGCGTCCGGCTGGTGCGCGAGCCGTGGACCGTTCCGGCCGAGTACCCGTACGGCACCGAAACCATCGTGCCGCTGCGTGCCGGGGAAGCGCTGCAATGGCGGGTCGAGGACGCCGAAAGCGCGTAAAATCGACAGTCCGAAGCCAGCCAGACCGTCGCTGCTCCCTCCGGCGCAAGCCGTGGGGAGGAGAGGAAAGTCCGGGCTCCGCAGAGCAGGATGCCGGGTAACTCCCGGACGCTATAAGTCGCCGTTAGCGCGGCCGATGAAGGCGAGGAACAGGGCCACAGAGACGAGTCGCTTCCCGTCACAGGGAAGCGGGTGAAACGCGGCAACCTCCATCCGGAGCAACACCAAGTAAGCGGACGCGCATGTTGGCATCACAGGCTGCTCGTCTAGTCCGCGGGTAGGTGGCTCGAGCGCATCGGCAACGATGCGCCTAGAAGAATGACGGTCACGGCGCGGGCAACCGCGCCGCTACAGAACCCGGCTTATCGGCTGACTTCGGAAGAATTCCCGGGCCGCGGCCCGACCGGCCGCCCCCGGTCCGCCAGGAGATCGCGCAGCGCGGTCTTCAGCACCTTGCCGGTGTTGTTCTTGGGCAGTTCGGCCACGAACACATAGGCCTTGGGCCGCTTGAAGCGGGCGATGTGCGCGAGGCACAGCGCATCGAGCGCCGCCTCGAGCGCACGCGCGGCCGCCGCATCGGGCAACGGCGCGCGCGTCACCACGCAGGCCACGACCTCCTCGCCCCATTCGGGATGCGCGCGGCCGATCACCGCGACCTCGGCGACGTCGGGGTGCGCCAGCAGCACCTCCTCCACCTCGCGCGGGTAGATGTTCGAGCCGCCGCTGATGATCAGGTCCTTTGAACGGTCCTTGAGCGTCAGGTAGCCGTCGGCGTCGAGGCAGCCCAGGTCGCCCGTATGCAGCCAGCCGTTGCGCAGCGTCGCCGCAGTAGCCTCCGGGTTGTTCCAGTACCCCTGCATCACCGTGGCCCCTCGCACCAGCACCTCGCCGACCTCGCCGGGCGGAAGCGCGTCGTCGTTCGGCCCGAGCGGCCACGCGCAGTTCGATCCCGGACTGCGCGCTGCCGACCGAGGCAAGCCGGGCGTCGTCACCGCGGGCCACGGCATCGGCAAGGCATTCGCGGCCGATCGCGGTGATGGTCATCGGCGACTCGCCCTGGCCGTAGATCTGCGCCAGCCGCGGCCCCAGCGCCGCGAACGCAGCCCTGCAGTCCTCGACATACATCGGTCCGCCGCCGTAGACGATGCACTTGAGATGTTCGAGGCGGACACGCGCGATGGCGGCCGACTCGACCAGGCGCTTGACCATGGTCGGCGCGGCGAAGAACAGGCTGCCTGGCCAGGCGTCGACCAGCGCCACGATCTCCTCCGGTTCGAAGGCACCGGAGGCGGGCAGGACGTTCACTGCCCCGCGGGCGACGTGCGGGATGACGTAGAGCCCCGAGCCGTGCGACAGCGGCGCCGGGTGAAGAATCGCGTCGCCCGGCGCGATGGCCTCGACGTCGGACAGGAAGGCCTGCGTCATGGCGATGAGGTTGGCATGCGAAAGCACCACGCCCTTGGGCCGCCCGGTGGTGCCGCTGGTGTAGAACAGCCACGCTGGCGATTGCGGGGCGACGACGGCGAACGGCTGCCGTCCGGGCGCGCGGCCGCGGCCTCCCAGTCGGCGCCACCGAGCACCGTCGCCGGCAGCGTGGTCGGAAGCTCGCCCTCGCCCGCGGCCAGCGCCGCCATCCAGGCATCGTCGACCAGCGCCAGCGCCGCGCCGCTGTCGGCCAGCACGAACGCAAGTTCCCTTGGATGCAGCCTGGCATTGACGGGAACCGCGACCAGCCCGGCCCACCAGCAGGCGAACAGCGCCTCGACGTAGGCGGGAACATTGCGCGAAACCAGCGCGACGCGATCGCCGGGTGCCAGACCGGCGCTGCACAGCCACTGCGCCAGCGCGCCCACGCGCCGGCGCAGCGTCGCGTAATCGGCGACCACCTGCGCTCCCCTGGCCAGTGCCGGCAGCAGCGGCCACCGCCGCGCCGAGCGTTCGAGCAGGTCCGCGAGGCTGTCGGCCTGCATCGCCGGATCAGTGTCGCCGGCGTCGCGCATCCCTGACGATCTCGCGCGCCGCGTTGCGACCGGGAATGCCGGTGACGCCGCCGCCAGGATGCGCGCCGGCGCCGCACAGGTACAGTCCGGGCAACGGGCATCCGGTAGTTGGCGTGACCGAGCACCGGGCGCGCACTGAACAGCTGGTCGAGCGACAGCGCGCCGTGGAAGATGTCGCCGCCGACCAGTCCGAACTCGCGCTCCAGGTCGAGCGGCGTCAGCGCGCGCCGGCCGAGCACGCTGGCGGTGAATCCGGGGGCGTGCCTCTCGACCGTGGCCAGCATCAGCTCGGCCACCTCGTCGCGCGCGTCGTCCCAGCTTCTGCCCGGCTGCAGGTCTTCGAGCCGGGGATGGACATGCTGGCAGAACAGGCTCGCCACGTGCATGCCGGGCGGCGCCAGCGAATCGTCGACGGTGGACGGGATCAGCATCTCGACGATCGGCGCGCGCGACCAGCCATGCGTGCGAGCGTCGAAATACGCGCGCTCCATGTAGGCGAGCGAGGGCGCCATGATGATGCCGCTCGCGTGGTGCGGCTGCGGCGCCCGGCCCGGGCTGGCGCTGAAATCCGGCAGCGCCGACAGCGCGACGTTCATGCGGAAGGTGCCGGAGCCGCAGCGATAGGCCGCGATTCGCGCCAGGAAATCGGCGTCGACGTGCTCGGGGTCGACCAGGCGCTCGAACAGCAGCTTCGGATTGACGTTGGCGACGACGCGGGCGGCCGCGACGACCTCGCCATCGTCGAGAACGACGCCGGTGGCGCGCCCGGCCTCGACCTGCACGCGCGCGACCGCCGCGCCGGTGCGCAGCGCGACGCCGCGCGCCTCGCATTCGGCGGCCATCGCCTGCGGTGATCGCGCCCATGCCGCCGATCGCGTGGCCCCATTGGCCCGGCTTGCCGTTGACCTCGCCGAACACGTGATGAAGCAGCACGTAGGCCGACCCCGGCGTGTAGGGACTCGCGTAGTTGCCGACGACCGCGTCGAAGCCGAAGGCGGCCTTGATCGGCGCGCTTTCGAACCAGCGGTCGAGCACGTCGCCGGCGCTCTTGGTGAAGAGGTCGAGGAGGTCGCGACGCTCTGCCAGCGACAGCACGCGAAAGCGGCGCCCGGTCCTCACCAGGTCGACCAGCGCGGCCAGGTCCTGCACCGAGCCGGCGCGGATGTTGGGCGGCGTCACGCCGAGCATTTCGCGCAGCACCGCGGCCACCCGTTCGAGCATCGCGTAATAGGCCGGCAGCGCCGCCGCGTCGCGGCGCGAGAACCTCGCCACCTCCGCCTGCGTCGCCGCGAGGCCGCCGCCGACCCGCAGCGAGTCGCCGTCCGGCAGCGGCAGGAAATTGGCGATCGGCCGCTCGCGGATCACCAGTCCATGCTGCGCCAGCTCGAGTTCGCGGATCACCCGCGGGTCGAGCAGGCTGACCGTGTAGCTGGCGGTGGAGTTGCGAAACCCCGGGTGGAACTCCTCGGTGACCGCGGCGCCGCCGACGACGGCGCGGCGTTCGAGCACGCACACCGACTGGCCGGCGGCGGCAAGATAGGCGGCGCAGACCAGACCGTTGTGGCCGCCGCCGATGACGACGGCGTCGAAGCGGCGGGCGCGGGACGTCATGGCGGTCGGAACCCGGAAAGGCGCAGCCTGGCGCCGCGCGCCGCGGTCAGGCGTCGTCCATGCCGGCGGCCACCGTCGAGAAGCCGCAGTCGACGTAGGTGATCTCGCCGGTGATCGCGCTGGCCAGGTCCGACAGCAGGAACGCGGCGACGTTGCCGACCTCGTCGATGGTCACGTTGCGCCGCAGAGGCGCGTTCTTCTCGACGAAGCTGCAGGATCTTGCTGAAGCCGCCGATGCCCGCCGCGGCCAGCGTCTTGATCGGCCCGGCGGAAATGCCGTTGACGCGGATCTGCTCGGGCCCCAGGCAGGACGCGAGATAGCGGACGTTGGCCTCGAGGCTGGCCTTGGCCAGCCCCATCACGTTGTAATTGGCGAGCGCGCGCACGGCACCCAGGTAGGTCAGCGTGACCAGCGCGCCGTTGCGTCCCTGCATCAGCGGCCGCGCGCCGCGCGCCAGCGCCGCCAGGCTGTAGCTCGAGATGTCGTGTGCGGTCGCGAAGGCGCTGCGCGACATGCCGTTGAGAAAATCGCCCGCCAGCGCCTCGCGCGGGGCGAAGGCGATCGAGTGCAGCACGCCGTCGAGCGCGCCCCACTCGGACTTCAGCGCGCCGAACAATGCGTCGACGTCATCGTCGCGGGTCACGTCGCAGGGCAGCACCGGACAGGGGCCGAACTCCGCGGCGAGCTTGACCACGCGCTCCTTCAGGTCGTCGTTGACATAGGTGAACGCCACCTGCGCGCCCTCGCGCCGGCAGGCGTGCGCGACGCCGTAGGCAATCGAGCGGTTCGAGAGGACGCCGGTGATGAGGATCCTGCGATCGGCGAGAAAGCCCATGCGTGTTTTCCTGGAGCGACGGGTTGGTGTGACCCGGAAGGATACCTGCTTCGGAGGCTTGCGCCCTTGCCCGGTCAGAACGGCGACTTGATCTCGCCGAGCACCCCGCAGGCAACGCGGTTGTTTCGCTGTCCGACGATGGCCTCGTCGATCTTCGAGCCGAAGTGGATGACCACCGACTTCCCGCGCAGCGACAGCGGGCCCTCGGTGCGCGCGCCGCTGATGTACGCGACATAGGTATCCCGGTCACCGTCGGTGTCGATCGAGAATGGCGGCAGCAGATCCTGCGGCGTCCTGCCCGAACCCGCCGGCGCCCAGGCCGAGCCCGCCGAGAACAGGTTGGGCGAACTGCAGTTGCCGCGCTCGTGCAGCGCGATCCGGTAGTTGCCCATCGGGAGGTTGTAGACCGCCAGCTGCAGCGCCACGCCGTCGCGATGATTGAAAACGCGCACCGTGCCGCTCGCCGCCGATCCGACCGGGCGCAGCGTGGCCTCGAGTCCGGGCGCATTGGGGAAGATCGTCGTGCCCACGTCCTTCATCGACTGGCAGCCGGCAAATGCCAGCGCCACCGCGGCAAGCGCGGCGGCCTGCGCCACACCCGTCGCGAGACGGGTCAGGCCGCGGTCGCCGCCGATGCGCCGGCCGGACCCGGTCACGACCGCTTGATCACGCCGCAGGCCAGGCGCGCGCCCGCATTGCCGGTCGGCTGGGTCTTGTAGTCGTCCGGATCCTTGTGCACGATCAGGCCGCGGCCGACGATGTCGGTGGCCCCGGAGCCGATGGTCATGACGTCGAGTTCGACCACCAGCGTGGCGACGCCGCTCTGGTCGGCCACGAGCATCGGCATGTCGCCGGTGTGCCGGTCGGGTGTCGTGTGCGCGGCATGCGGCTTGCCCTGCGGATTGAAGTGACCGCCGGTGCTCATGCCGTCGCCGGAGCTGCAGTCGCCCTTTTCGTGGATGTGGAAGCCGTGCCCGCCCGGCGTGAGCCCGGTCACCCGCGCGTCGACGACCACCTTGTCGCCCTTCTGGATGAATCTGACGATGCCGGCGGTCGTGTTGCCCTTGGTCGGTTCCAGCACGGCCGAGGCCGTGGGGCCGGTGGGCGCCATCGATGCGCAGCCGGCGAGCAGCGCGGCGACCACGGTCAAGCCGATTCCTAGTTTCATCTGGTCCTTCCGAAGATTGCTTGCCTGGAGGCGCGGGAACGGTTTCGACCCGCGCCGGACCGTCATCATAGGGTATCCGCCGCAGGCTTGCCAAAACTCCTGCTGCCGCGCGCCCGGCTGCGCGATAATCGCCAAGGCACCGCCCTTGGCTTCTCGTGTTCCACAGGGAGATTTCATGAGTCATGACCGTACCGCGCGCGCACTCGTGCCCGCGGCCTTCGCCGTTGCGCTGCTGTCGGCCTGTTTCGGCGACAACGACAATGCGCGCGAGTCCAACACCAAGCCGGCGTTCGTGGGCACCGTCACCAAGACGGCCTACGACGGCACGACCGACGACCTGCTGACCGCCGGCCTGGGCAAGTCCGGCCTCGCCGGCGCCACGCCGGCGATTGCGATCCCCGACTCCCCGACTCCGGCCGAACTGCGCCGCCTGGCGATCTACGTCAACTACCGCGCCATCCTCGACATCGCCGCCAACGGCGGCTACGGCTCACTCTACGGCCCCAACATCGACGTCAACGGCAACGCCACGCTCGGCGAGGGGAAGATTGCGGGCAACGAATACGCGGCCTATGCCGACGACGGCACCGGCAAGCAGAACGTCACCATGCTGGTGCAGGTCCCGGCGTCGTTCTCCGTCGCCAACGCCTGCATCGTCACCGCCACGTCGTCGGGTTCGCGCGGCGTCTATGGCGCCATCGGCAGCGCCGGCGAGTGGGGCCTGAAGCGCGGCTGCGCGGTCGCCTACACCGACAAGGGCACGGGAACCGGCATTCACGATCTTTCCACGAACACGACCAATCTGCAGAACGGCGTTCGCGCCGAAGCCTGCCCCTTCTGCAGGAACGCGACCTTCACCGCCGAACTCACCGCCTCCGAACTGTCGGCATTCAATGCCGCCACGCCGAACCGCGTCGCGGTCAAGCACGCGCATTCGCAGAACAATCCGGAGAAGGACTGGGGCCGCGACACGCTCAACGCCGTCCGCTTCGCGTTCTACGTGCTGAACGAGCAATTCGCGCCGCGCAATTCGGACGGCAGCGCGCAGGTGACCATCAAGCCCGACAACACCATGGTCATCGCCTCGTCGGTGTCCAACGGCGCCGGCGCGGCGATCGCCGCCGCAGAGCAGGACACCGAGGGGCTGATCGACGGCGTGGCGGTGGCCGAACCCAACGTGCAGTTGCAGCCGGGCGGCAACCTGATCGTCAGGCGCGGCAGCGTCACGCTGGTCGGAACCGGGCGCCCGCTGTACGACTATTTCACCCTCGCCAACCAGTTCCAGCCCTGCGCATCGCTCGCCGCGGCGGCCAGCGGCTCGCCTGGCGCCGCCTTCGTCAACACGACGCTGGCGACCAATCGCTGCATGTCGCTCAAGGCCAAGGGACTGCTGACGTCCGCGACCACGCCCGAGCTCGCCACCGAAGCGCTGAACATCCTGCTCGACGCCGGCTGGCAGCCCGAGTCGACCCTGCTGCAGGCGTCGCACTACGCGTTCGCCACGGCGTCGATCGCCATGACCTACGCCAACGCGCATGGGAAGTTCAGCGTCAGGGACAACCTTTGCGGGCTGTCGTTCGCGGCGACCGACGCCGCCGGCAAGCCGGTGGCGCTCTCGGCCACCGCGCTGGCGCAGAGTTTTTCCAACAGCAACGGCGTCCCGCCGACCATCGGCATCAACATCGTCAACAACGACGCTCCCGGCGGACCGGTGAACAGCCCGGCGTCGATCTCGTCCTCGACCGGCATCGCCGACTTCAACATCGACGCCGCGAACTGCCAGCGCGAGCTGTGGACCGGAACCGGCGCCGATGCGCAGCGGGTGCAGGCGGGCGTCAGGGAGGTCTACCGCAACGCCAACCTTCGCGGCAAGCCGGCGATCATCGTGCACGGCCGCGCCGACGCGCTCGTCCCGGTGTCGTTCTCCTCGCGGCCCTATTACGGGCAAAACAGGATCGTCGAGGGGACGGCGTCGAAGCTCTCCTACATCGAGGTTGCCAACGCGCAGCACTTCGACGCCTTCATCGACAACCCGCTGCTGCCGGGCTACGACACGCGCTATGTCCCATTGCACCACTATTTCATCAAGGCGATGGACGCGATGTACGCGAACCTCAGGTCGAACGTGCCGCTGCCGCCGGCGCAGGTCGTGCGCACGGTGCCGCGCGGCGGCACGCCCGGGCAGGCGCCGGCGATCACCACGGCCAACGTGCCGCCGATCGCGGCGAGCCCGACCGCGGCGAATCAGATCACGTTTTCGGGCAACACGCTGACGATTCCCGACTGACGCGGGTTCGCGGTCAGCCGTTCCGGCCGGCCGCGGCCGGGGCGGCCCGGCGCGGTACAATCGGGCGGCCGCCTTGTCACGGGGCGGCCGCTTCTTTTCCATTGCGAGCCCCGCCGATGTCGTCGCACATGACCCCCGAGGAGATCGTCTCCGAACTCGACAAGTTCATCGTCGGCCAGGAGGCGGCCAAGCGTGCCGTGGCCATTGCGCTGCGCAATCGCTGGCGGCGCCAGCAGGTGCCCAATCCGCTGCGTCAGGAGATCACCCCCAAGAACATCCTGATGATCGGCCCGACCGGCGTCGGCAAGACCGAGATCGCCCGGCGGCTGGCGCGCCTGGCCGATGCGCCCTTCGTCAAGATCGAGGCCACCAAGTTCACCGAGGTCGGCTACGTCGGTCGCGACGTCGACACCATCATCCGCGACCTGGTCGAAATCGCGGTCAAGGAAACCCGCGAGGCCGAGACGCGCAAGGTGCGCGACCGCGCGGCCGACAACGCCGAGGAGCGGCTGCTCGACGTGCTGCTCCCGCCCGCGCGCGAAGTCAGCTTTGCCGACATGAAGCCCGCGGATACGGCGACGCGGCAGAAGTTCCGCAAGATGCTGCGCGAGGGCGCGCTCGACGACCGTGAGGTCGAGATCGAGGTGAGCGCGCTGCCCCCGCAGATGGAGATCATGGCCCCGCCCGGCATGGAGGAACTCACCAGCCAGATCCAGGGCATGTTCCAGCAAATGGGCGGCGGCCGCCGCAAGCAGAAGAAGGTGACCGTCGCCGAGGCGATGAAGCTGCTCACCGACGAGGAGGCGGCGCGGCTGCTCAACGACGACGAGATCAAGGCCAAGGCGCTCGCCGCCGCCGAGCAGAACGGCATCGTGTTCCTCGACGAGATGGACAAGATCGCCACCCGTTCCGACGCGCACGGCGCCGACGTGTCGCGGCAGGGTGTGCAGCGCGACCTGCTGCCGATCGTCGAGGGCACGACGGTCACCACCAAGTACGGCATGGTCAAGACCGACCACATCCTGTTCATCGCCTCCGGCGCCTTCCACCTGTCCAAGCCGTCGGACCTGATCCCGGAACTGCAGGGGCGCTTTCCCATCCGCGTCGAGCTCTCGCCGCTGTCGGTGTCCGACTTCGAGAAGATCCTGGTCGCGACGGACGCCTGCCTGACCCGGCAGTACGCCGCCCTGCTGGCCACCGAGCAGGTGCATCTGGAATTCCGCGCCGACGGGATCCGCCGGCTGGCGGAGATCGCCTTCGCCGTCAACGAGAGGCAGGAGAACATCGGCGCGCGCCGCCTGTACACGGTGATGGAGCGGCTGCTCGACGACGTATCCTTCCACGCCGCCCGGCGCACCGGTGAGCACATCCCGATCGACGCCGCCTTCGTCGACGCGACGCTGGCCGACATCGCCGGCGACGACAACCTCGCCCGCTACATCCTCTGACGGGCCAGCCGCGGCGTTTCGCCAGGTACGCCGTCCATCGCGCCAACCCATGTTCGAACGCATCCTCGGCATCATCCTGCCGGTCTTCCTGATCATCGTGGTCGGCTACCTCTTCGCGCGTCGCGTGAAGCCCGACATGTCGATGGTCAACCGGATCAGCATGAACATCCTCGCCCCGGCGCTGATCTTTTCCGCGCTGGCGAGCAAGGAGTTCGACGTCGCGACCTACACCTGGCTGATGCTGGGCAGCGTCGGCGTCGTGCTCGGCTCGGGGCTGCTCGCCTGGCCTTTCGCGAAGCTGCTGCGCGTCGACCACCGCACCTTCGTGCCGCCGATGATGTTCAACAACTGCGGCAACATGGGGCTGCCGCTGGCGGTGCTCGCCTACGGCCAGTCGGGTTTCGCGGCGATGGTCGCGCTGTTCACGATCTCCAACCTGCTGCACTTCACGCTCGGCGCGTGGATGATCGATCACCACGCCCGCTTCGGCAGCCTGCTGCGCAATCCGATGGTGTGGTCGACGTTCGTCGGCTTCGCCTTCGCACTCACCCATCCGCCGATGCCCGAGTGGGCCTCGGTAGGCATCAAGATGGTCGGCGACGCCCTGATCCCGATGATGCTGCTGTCGCTCGGCGTGCGCCTGTACGAGGTGCGCTGGGACGACTGGCACCTGGGCGTGGTCGGCGGGCTGGTGTGCCCGCTGACCGGCATCGCGATGGCGGCACTGCTCGGGCCGGTGCTTGGACTGGACCGGATGCAGCAGGGGCTGCTGATCCTGTTCGGTGCGCTGCCGCCGGCGGTGCTCAACTTCATGGTCGCCGAGCAGTTCAGGCAGGAGCCCGGCAAGGTCGCCTCGATCGTGCTCCTCGGCAACGTGCTGTCGATGGTGTTCGTGCCGATCGGACTGATGCTGGCGCTGCATTAGGCCTGCGCCCGCACCCCGGCGACTGCGCACCATGCCAGCCCTCGAAGCCGTCATCCTGACGACCGCACGCCTGCGCCTGCGGCCGCTCGAAGACTGCGACGCACAGGCGTTGTTCGGCGTGTTTTCCGACCCGCGGGTGATGCGCTACTGGAGTTCGCCGCCCTGGGATTCGCTGGAGCAGGCGCGCGCATCGATTGCCGCCGACGCCGCCGATCGCGCCGAGGGCGCGCATCTGCGGCTGGGGATCGAGCTGCCGGCACAGGGACTGGTGGGCACCTGCACGCTGTTCGGCATCCAGCGCAGCAACCGACGGGCGGAACTGGGCTATGCGCTGGCGAGACCGCATTGGGGCAACGGCTACATGCACGAGGCGCTGGTGGCACTGGTCGGCCACGGCTTCGGCGCACTTGCGCTCAATCGCCTCGAGGCCGACATCGACCCGCGCAATGCGAAGTCGGCGCGGTCGCTGGAGCGACTGGGCTTCCGGCTGGAGGGGCACCTGCGCGAGCGCTGGATCGTCGCCGGCGAAGTGTCCGATTCCGATCTCTACGGACTCCTGTACCGCGACTGGGCCGGCCGGGAGGAAGGCGCGCGCATCGGGGCCGCCGCACCCGGCGAACCTCGCTGACGAGAACGCGATGACGAAGCCGACCATCGAGGTGATCCTTTTCGACCTGGGCGGCGTGCTGATCGAACTCGCCGGCGTCGAAAAGATGCTCGAGTGGTCGCCCGGCATCCGGGACACCGAGGAACTGTGGCGGCGCTGGCTGCACTCCGACGCGGTGCGCCGTTTCGAGACCGGTGCCATCGGCCGCGACGAGTTCGCCCGCGACGTGATCCGCGAATTCGGCGTGCCGGTATCGCCCGAAGAATTCCTCGCGGCCTTCACCTGGTGGCCGCGGGCGCTGTTCCCCGGCGCCACCGACCTACTGGCCGAACTCGCCCCCGCCTACCGGCTCGCCAGCGTGTCCAACACCAACGAGATCCACTGGGCGCGCTTCTCCGGCGAGTGGGCGCTGGATCGCGCCTTCCACGACAACTTCCCTTCACACCGCGTCGGCAGGCTCAAGCCCGACGCCGACTATTTCGCGCACGTGCTGGAGGCGATGGACGTGCCGCCACAGCGCGTGCTGTTCATCGACGACAACGCCATCAACGTCGACGCCGCCGCGCGGTACGGCCTGCACGCGCGGCGCGTGGTCGGCGTCGAGGGCGCGCGGCAGGCGTTCGGCGAACTGGGGCTGCTCGACGGTCCGTTAACGCCCGTGGCGCGCCGCCGGTCCCGGCGGCGCGACGGCGACGAGCTCGAACCCGGCCGGCGGCGACGACCGGAGCCCTCGCCGCCGGCCGGCGCCGGGTCAGTTGCTGCCGCTGGGCCGGGAGAGCTTCTCCATCGCGTCGCCGATGCTGAAGCTTCCGGGCTTCTGCCGCGGCGGGAAGTCCTTGAAGCTCTGCAGCCAGCCGCCGACGTAGGTCTGCGCCGGCACCAGCACGAACGCGCGGTCGATGCGCCAGCGCTGGTAGCCCATGCCCTCGTGGTCCGCGCGCTCGAACGGGTCCGAGCGCAGGTTGAAGAGCTTGGGCAGCCGCAGCGTAACCATCGGCTCCTGCCAGACGTCGAAGCCGTGGCCGCGCTGCTCCATGAACGCGATCTTGTACTGCTGGTAGCGCAGGCCGGCGAGGTTGCCGTCGTCGGTCCAGTAGAGGAACTCCTTGCGCGGCCATTCCTTGGTGTCGCCCTTGAGCGCGGGCATCAGGTTGTAGCCGTCGAGGTGGACCTTGTACGGCGTGCCGCCGATCGTGGCGCCGGACTTGAGCTGCTCCTTCACGTTGGGCTGCCCGACCGCGGCCAGCAGCGTCGGCAGCCAGTCCTCGTGCGACACGATGTCGTTGATCTCGGTGCCGGGCTGGATCACGCCGGGCCAGCGCATCACGAGCGGAACGCGGTAGCCGCCTTCCCAGTTCGTGTTCTTCTCGCCGCGGAACGGCGTCGTGCCACCGTCCGGCCAGCTCATCACCTCCGCGCCGTTGTCGGTCGTCCAGATGACGATCGTGTTTTTCGCGATGCCGAGCTCCTCGAGCTTCTTCAGCATCATCCCGATGTGGTTGTCGTGCTCGACCATGCCGTCGGGGTAGACGCCGAGGCCCGTCTTGCCGGCCGACTCGGGCTTCAGGTGCGTCCAGATGTGCATCCGCGACGTGTTGAACCACAGGAAGAACGGCTTCCCCGACTTGTTCGCGCGCGTCATGAAGTCCATCGAGGCGTCGGCGATCTCGTAGTCGATGGATTCCATGCGCTTCTTGTTGAGCGGGCCCGTATCCTCGCACTTCTGC
Source organism: uncultured beta proteobacterium (assembly GCA_963712105.1). Classification (GTDB taxonomy): domain Bacteria; phylum Pseudomonadota; class Gammaproteobacteria; order Burkholderiales; family Casimicrobiaceae; genus VBCG01. The sequence continues at coordinate 705,929 of CAVQGR010000012.1, read as the reverse complement.
CTGCCCCACTTGCCGAAGCGCGGATCGTCGGGCAGCGTGCTGTCGGTGGCGGTGGCCACGCACTTGAAGACTCCGCGCGGCCCGAACTTGGCCTTGAACTCCGGGTTCTTCGGGTAGTCCTCGTTCTCGGGCTCTTCCTCGGCGTTGAGGTGATAGAAGTTGCCGAAGAACTCGTCGAAGCCGTGCACCGTGGGGAAGAACTCGTTGCGGTCGCCCAGGTGGTTCTTGCCGAACTGGCCGGTCATGTAGCCCTGCGCCTTCAGCAGGTTGGCGATCGTCGGATCCTTCGCCGAGAGCCCTTCGGGCGCGCCCGGCAGGCCGACCTTGGTGAGGCCGGTGCGGATCGGCGACTGGCCGGTGATGAAGGCGGAGCGGCCGGCCGTGCAGCTCTGCTGCGCGTACGCGTCGGTGAAGATCGCCCCTTCCTTCGCGATGCGGTCGATGTTGGGCGTGCGATAGCCCATCTGGCCGCGGTTGTACGCGCTGACGTTCCAGTAGCCGACGTCGTCGCCGAACATGACGAGGATGTTCGGCTTGCCCTGCGCCTGCGCGCCACCCGCCGCAGCCAGCGCGACGACCGCGCCGGCCATCGCCAGCAGGAATCCCTTCCACCTGTTTCGTACCATTGGACGTGCTCCTTGATCCGGGTTTTCGCGTCGATGCCGCGATCGGCAGACTTTCGGCGATCGACGAGTGTGCCGGAGCACGCCCGTTACCGTCCAATCGAATCGAGTCATGGGTTTGATAACATGGGCGCATGGACTTCGATCTGCGGCTGTTGCGGCACGCGCGGGCACTGGCCGAGGAAGGCAGCTTCGGCCGTGCGGCGCGCGCGCTGCACCTGACGCAGCCGGCGCTGTCCCGCAGCATCCAGGAGCTCGAGCGCCGGACCGGCATCCAGCTCTTCGACCGGAACAAGGGCGGTGTGGAGCCGACCGACCTCGGCCGCGTGTTCCTCGTGCACGCACGGGAACTCCTGGGCGCGCGCGGACGCGCTCGACCGCGAAGTCACGTCGATGCGGGGGTCCGGAACCGGAAGTCTGGTCATCGGCTCGGGCACGTTCCCGACGTCGATGTTCATGGCCGGGGCGGTGGGTGAGTTCCTGCGCAAGAACCCCGGCGTGGGAATTCGCCTGGTCAACGACAACTGGGTCGCGCTGGTCTCCGCGTTGCGGCGCCGGGATCTCGACTTCATCGTCGCCGCGCAGCCCGCTGCGAACGAAGCCACGGAGCTCGCGACGCAAGTGCTGTCGGCACGGCAGGGCTACTTCCTGGTCAGGCCGGGGCATCCGCTGGCGTCGAAGCGCAAGCTTGCGCTTGCGGACATCGCCGCGTGGCCGATCATGTGCTCCGGCCGCCTGCACCCCCGCGATCACCGAGACGCTGCTCAAGGCGCGCCGCGGCACGGCGCGACACGGCCGATCCCGGACGTCGCCTGCGAGTCGCTGGAGATGATGGCGGGAATCGCCCGCGCGACCGACCACGTGCTGCTGTCTACGCTCGCCGCCAGCGCGGGCGCCATCGCCGCCGGCGAACTCGTCGCGCTTCCCTTGGTCGAGCCGAGGATCGGCGTGACGTTCGCGATTCTTCGTCTGGCGGCGCGCACGCTGCCGCCGATCGCCGGCGCGATGATGCGCGAGGTGGTCGCCGCCGATCGCGCCGCGCTCGTCGCCGAGCGGGTGTTGGCGGCGCGCCTGTTCGCCGCGGCGCCTGCGCGTCCATCGGCTGCCCGGCCCGCCGGACATCCGCGGCGCGCGACCGTCGCCGCGCGGCTGTAGCCTGGCCGGCGCGGCGGCGCCCGTGCCCCGGTTGAACGCCGGCCCGGGTCGCCGCATGATGCGTGCATGAACCTTCATCGCATGCTGCTGCAGCGCGCAGCCGCGGGCACGCCGCTCCGCGTGGCGCTGATCGGCGCGGGCAAGTTCGGCTCGATGCACCTGGCGCAGGCCGCGCATGCGCCGGTACCGTGGAACAGCGTGGCGTTCGACGGACAGGATCCGGCGATGCGTTTCCGCCGCGAGATGGAAGCGTCTCTCGCTACAGCGCGCGCTTGAACGACGCGAGCAGCGCGCCCATCCCCACCAGCAGCCCGCCGAAGGTGCGGTTCATGAAACGGACCTGCCTCGGCGTGCGCAGCAATCGCAGCAGCTTTGCCGCGAAGCCCGTGTAGCCGGTCATCACCACAAGATCGGTCAGCACCAGCGTCGCGCCGCAAATCACGTATTGAATGAGCTGCGGCCGCGCCGGATCGATGAACTGCGGCAGCACCGCCAGCATGAACACGATGCCCTTGGGATTGGTGGCGTTGACCAGAAAGCCGCGCAGCACCAGTTGCCGCGGCGAGGTGGAAAGATCGCGCGCGGCGCGGTCGGCGTTGATGACGAGCACCGGGGCGCGCCACTGCTGCACGCCCAGCCAGATCAGGTAGGCGACGCCCAGCCACTTGACCACGTCGAAGGCGATGGTCGACGCGGCGAGCAGCGCGCCAAGGCCGACGGCGACGATGGTCAGCACGAACATGATGCCGAGGATCAGGCCGACGATGTTCCACATGGCACGGGCCAGCCCGAAGCGCAGGCCGGCCGCCATGCAGGAAATGGCCCCCGCACCCGGCGACAGGCTGATCAGCCAGCAGGCGACGAAAAAGGCGAGCCAGACGTCGATGGTCATGTTGATGCCCGTGCGCGGCACCCATTGGCGCCGGGAGGAACGTGTCGAAACTCAGTATTTGACCGAACAGCCGTAAGGGGTGGTGCTGGCCTTGCTCACCGGCTTGCCCGACATCGCCTCGGTAAGCGCGGCGCGGACATAATTGTTGGCGACCTTGGCATCCGCCGGATTGGCCGACCGCTTGTCGTCGATCGCGCCGGCGTAGACGATCTTGCCGGATGGGTCGACGACGAACATGTGCGGCGTGGTCTTGGCCGAGTAGGCGCGGCCGGTGGCGCTGGTCGAGTCGATCAGCGTCGCCTTCGGACCGGCGCCCTGCGATTTCATCCATGCCGCCATTTCCTGTGGCGTCTTGAATTCGCCACTGGTCGTGTTGGTCGAGTTGATCGCCAGCCAGACCACGTCCTTGCCGCCCCATTCCTTCTGCAGGTCCTGCATGTTCTTGCTGTCGTAGTGCTTGCGCACGAACGGGCACTCCGGGTTGGTCCATTCGAGCACGATGAACTTGCCCTTGTAGTCGGACAGCTTCACCGGCTTGCCGTCGGTGTCGGCTATCGAGAACTCGGGGGCGGCGCTGCCGACGGCGGCGGCCCAGGCCCCAACGGCGGAAAGTGCGATCGACGCGGCGAGCAGCTTCAGGCTGTTTCGAATGATCATGGCGTCCTCGAAAGTAATGAGTTGACGAGCTCGGGGTCAGAGCGTGGCGAGCGCGTCGATAGATGATCTGCTTCTGCAGGACTTCCGGCAGCAGCAGCGGTTCCTTGCCCGGACGATAGAGCACATAGACGGGGACGCCCTGGCGACCGAGCGCGGCGAGCGCCCTGGTGATCTCGGGATCGCGCCGCGTCCAGTCGGCGCGCAGCATCTGGACGCCGCGCTGCGCAAACGCCTCCCGGACGCGCGCATCGTTGAGCACCAGTCGCTTGTTGACCTGACAGGTGACGCACCACGCCGCGGTGAAATCCACGAACACCGGCCTGGACTGTGCAAGTTCCGACTGCAGCGCCGGCGACCAGGGTTGCCAGGGGTCGATCGCACCACCCGCCGCGCGTGCCGGCGTGACTGAGTTCACGGCGGCTGCGTGTTCCTCCAGCGAGTCACCGAACAGCGGCCAGGCGACGATCATGGCACTGGCCACGCCGACACCGGCCAGAACGCCGAAGGCTCGTGCGGCGCCGCCGCGGAACAGCCGCCACGACCACAGCGCAAAGGCGACGAATACCAGCGTCACCATCAGGCGCATGACCGCGTCGTTGTCGACCTGCGCACCCAGGACCCAAGCCAGCCAGGCCACGGTCGCGTACAGCGGAAAGGCCAGGAACTGCTTCAGCCTTTCCATCCACGCGCCTGGACGCGGCAGTCGCCGGCGCCAGCCGGGGAACCAGGTCAACAGCACGAAGGGCAGCGCCATGCCGACACCCAGCGCCGCGAACACCAGCAGCGTGAGCGCGGCAGGCTGCGCCAGCGCGAAGCCGAGCGCAGCGCCCATGAACGGTGCCGTGCACGGTGAGGCGATGGCCACCGCGAGCACGCCGGTGAGCCCGGCGTTGACATAGCGGTTGCGCGCCGTCCAGCCGGCCGCCGAGGGCGGCGCCAGGGTCGCGAATTCGAAGGTGCCGGACATGTTTAGCGCCAGCACGAAGAACAGCAGCGCCAGCGCGGTGATCACCGCCGGCGACTGCAACTGGAAGCCCCAGCCAAGCTGTTCCCCGGCGGCGCGCAGCACAAGCAGCAGAATCGCCAGTCCGACGAAGGTGACCACGACGCCGACGCCATAGGCGATGCCCTCCAGACGCAGCGCGCGCCAGCTGCTATGCTCCGGCCGCGACAGCGATAGCACCTTGAGCGACAGGACCGGAAATACGCAGGGCATCAGGTTCAGGACCACGCCGCCGACCAGCGCGAACACCAGCGCCATTGCCAGCGAGACGTCCGCGCCGCCCGATTTTGTCGCGGCGCCGTCGAGATTGAGCACAGGAACCGCCGCCGTCACCGGCTTCGGCCCCGCGACAACTGCCCCCACCAGCGGCACGTCCAGCGCGAGCGACGGCGTGACCATGTTGCCATTCGCAAAACCCCGGCTCGCCGTGATGACGCCGGCGACGCGCTTGAAATCGGGCGCGAGCTGGTGCGCAACGGGCAGGGTCAGAACGAAGGTTCCGTTCGCGTCGCGCACCAGCGTCTGCTCGCCGGACGCCTCGATGCGGCCCTCGTCGTAGGGGAAGAATTGCAGCTCACCCGGCGGATCGGCGCCAGCCGGCGCAGCGAACGTCAGCACGACCTTCGAACCTTCGCCGCGGGCGGCGCCGAGCCAGCCCGGAACCGGGCCGGGCAGCAGCGCGCGCGCCGTCGCGATCGAACGTCCCCACTGCGGATAGGGATCCGACCGGTTCGATACGGGCAGCACCAGCGAAAGCTCCGCCTCCTCCGGAATGCAGGTTTCGCGGCAGACCAGCCACTCGGCCTTGGCCGCCAGCGTGAGGGGCTCGCCCGGGACGGCACTGGCCGGGGCCTTGATTTCGGTGAGCAGCAGCACCTCGCCCTCGTAGCCGTAATTCATCAGCGGCCCGACGGGCAACGCATACGGCGCAGGCCAGAGTATCGGTCCCGCCGTCGGCGCCTTCGGGCAGCGTCCATTTGACTACCGTGGGCAGCCCGGAATCGCCGGGATTGCGCCAGTAGGTGTGCCAGCCTTCGGCCATCCTGCAGGCGCAATGCCACAGTGAGCGTCTGACCGGGAACGAGGGCCGTGCGCTCCGCGACGAGTTCGGCCTCGACATACTGAGTCTTCACCGGCGCGGCCGCCGACATGCCCACGAACGCGAAGGCAAGCAAGGCGGCAAGAATCAGGCGAAGGCGGTGTGGCATGTGGCGATGGTCGATCTGTTCCAGTCGGCGGTCTACCCGGTTGGAAGGCCGTTGCGCAGGAAGGGTTCCAGTAATAACAGCGCAATTATCGCCGTTCTTCCCTCAAAGAGTGCGGGCATTGCCGCAGCGCAGCGGAAAAATATGACAATAGCATGAAATTGCCGTGGCTTCGGTTGCCGGGGCGCCTGCCGGTATGTCGAAGCGGTAGCGTCCCGGCGCAAGGGGAAGCGCACCCGCTTCGGCAACACAGTGCTCCACCCGGGATTCGTGCGACACCCCGCCGCTATAATCGAACGTTCGCCACTCGTCCCAGCAAAACCCCGATGAAGCCGTTCGACCATCGTGCCATCGAAGCCGCCGCACAAGCCGCGTGGAAGGCCGCCGACGCCTACCGCGCCACCGAGCGCGACGACCGCCCCAAGTACTACTGCGTGTCGATGCTGCCCTATCCGTCCGGCGTGCTGCACATGGGCCACGTGCGCAACTACACAATCAACGACATGATGTACCGGCAGATGCGCATGCGCGGGTACAACGTGCTGACGCCGATGGGCTGGGACGCGTTCGGCCTGCCTGCCGAGAACGCGGCGATAAAGAACGGCGTGCCACCGGCGCAGTGGACGTACGAGAACATCGCCTACATGAAGGGACAGTGCGAAGCGATGGGCTGGGCGATCGACTGGTCGCGCGAATTTGCCACCTGCGACCCCGCGTATTACAAATGGAACCAATGGTTGTTCCTCAGGATGCTCGAAAGCGGCATCGCGTATCTGAAGACCGGCGCGGTCAACTGGGACCCGGTCGACCAGACGGTGCTGGCCAACGAACAGGTGATCGACGGGCGTGGCTGGCGTTCCGGCGCTCCGGTGGAAAAGCGCGAGATCCCGATGTATTACCTGCGCATCACCGACTACGCCGAGGAACTGCTCGACTCGCTCGACCGCCTGCCTGGCTGGCCGGATCGGGTGAAGGCGATGCAGGCCAACTGGATCGGCAAGAGCGTCGGTGTGCGTTTCGCTTTCCCGCACGACGTGGTCGGCGACGACGGCAAGCCGATCGGCGATGGCCGCATGTACGTGTTCACGACGCGCCCGGACACCATCATGGGCGTCACGTTCTGCGCGGTGTCGCCGGAACATCCGCTCGCTGCGCACGCGGCGGCGGCCGATCCGCGGATCGCGGCGTTCGTCGACGAATGCCGGCGGGGTTCGGTGATGGAAGCGGACATGGCGACGATGGAAAAGAAGGGTGTCGCCACCGGGCTCCTTGTCCGGCATCCGTTGACCAACGAGTCGGTCGAAGTGTGGGTCGGCAACTACGTGCTGATGAGCTACGGCGACGGTGCGGTGATGGGCGTTCCGGCGCACGACGAGCGCGACTTCGCATTCGCCAAGCAATACGGATTGCCGATCAAGCAGGTGATCGCCGTGGACGGCGAGCAATTCTCCACCGACGCCTGGCAGCCTTGGTACGCCGACAAGGAGCGTGGGCGCTGCGTATTTTCGGTCAAGTACGACGAGTTGCCCTACGCTGCGGCGGTCGACGCCGTCGCTGCCGATCTGGCGGCGCTCGGCCTGGGCGAGAAGAAAACGACCTACCGGTTGCGCGACTGGGGCGTCTCGCGGCAACGCTACTGGGGGACACCGATCCCGATTATCCATTGCCCGCAATGCGGCGCAGTGCCCGTGCCGGAAAAAAATCTACCGGTCGTGCTGCCGGAGGACTGCGTGCCGGACGGCTCCGGCAACCCACTCGCGAAGCGTGCTGATTTCGTGAACACCACGTGCCCAGCGTGCGGCGGTGCGGCGAAACGCGAGACGGACACCATGGACACCTTCGTCGATTCGGCGTGGTACTACATGCGCTACACCTGTCCCGACGCGCCGACGATGGTCGATGCACGCAACGACTACTGGAATCCGATGGACCAGTACATCGGCGGCATCACGCACGCGATCCTTCACCTGCTGTACGCGCGCTTCTGGACCAAGGTGATGCGCGACCTGAAACTGGTGCGCATGGACGAGCCGTTCACGCGGTTGCTCACGCAGGGCATGGTGCTCGACCACAGCTATTTCCGGCGCACCGAAAAGGGCGGCATCGACTATGTCGCCCCCAGCGACGTCGACGTCATCCGCGACGCCGACGGCCACATCACCGGCGCCCGCCTCAAGGCGGACGGCTCGGCGCTCGAATATGGCGGGCTCGGGACGATGTCGAAGTCGAAGCTCAACGGCGTCGACCCGCAGGACATCATCGACCAGTATGGCGCGGATGCCGGACGCCTGTTCGTGATGTTCGCCGCGCCTCCGGAATCCACGCTCGAATGGTCGAATGCCGGCGTCGAAGGCTCGCATCGCTTCGTCAAACGCCTTTGGACCTTCGGACAGGCGCATGCGGACGTCGTGAATTCGGCTGCCGGCGCCTTCGATTTCGACAAGGCCGACGACACCGTTCGAACCGCGCGCCGCGAACTGCATCTGACGTTGAAGCAGGCCGACTACGATTTCGAACGTATCCAGTACAACACCGTGGTGTCCGCCGGCATGAAGATGCTCAATACGCTGGAGGTCGTGCCGCTGGACGCCAGGGGAGCCGCCGCAGTACTGCGCGAAGGGCTGTCGGTGTTGCTGCGCGTGCTCTATCCGGTCATTCCGCATACGACCCACGAACTGTGGCGTGATCTGGATTTCGTTTCTGAGCATGGCGACCTGCTCGACGCGCCCTGGCCCGAAGTTGACAACGCCGCGCTGGTGCAGGATGAAATCGAAATGGTGCTGCAGATCAACGGCAAGCTTCGCGGCCACATCATCGTGCCTGCCGCGGCGGACCGGGGTGCAATCGAAGCGGCGGCCAGGGCGAGCCCGGAACTGGCGAAGCACGCGGGGGGCGCTCCGGTGAAAAAGGTCGTCGTGGTGCCTGGCCGCCTGGTCAACGTGGTGGTCTGACCGGTGACCAGCATCCTGGCGTCCTCATCCCGTCGCCGTCGCGTCGGCGCGCTTGCCGCGAAACGGGCGCGACTTGCCTCGCTGCTGGCGCTCGCCGCCGTCGTCGCCATCGTCGGCGGCTGCGGCTTCAAGCTGCGAGGGCAGGCGACGTATGCGTTCTCGTCGATTTTCGTCAACGCACCTTCCTCACCGCCGCTGTTACTCGAACTGTCCCGGGCCCTCGACGCGGCCAGCGAGGCGAAAATCATGGACGCGCCCGGCAAGGCCGACGTCATCCTCGACGTGCCTTTCGTGGTCGACGACAAGGAGGTGCTGACGCTTTCCTCGGGTGGATCGGTGCGGGAATACCAGCTCGTCAAGCGCGTGCAGTTTCGCCTGCGCGACAAGGACGGCAATGACTGGATGCCTGCCGGAGAGATTGTCATCCGTCGCTCCTACACCTTCAACGAAACGCAGGTGCTGGCGCGCGACCTGCAGGAGCAGCGATTGCAGCGGGAAATGCAGACCGACGCTGTGCAGCAGATCGTGCGTCGATTGCAATCGGCAAGGAAACCGGCCTAACGGCGCGCCGCCAGGCGAGCCGGCCGGAAGGCATTTCGCGCCAGATGCAACTGCGCCCCGAGCAACTCCAGTCGCATCTCGATCGGGAGATGGGTGCGCTGTATGTCGTCCATGGCGACGAGCCGCTGCTCGCGCTGGAGGCGGGCGACGCCATCCGTGCCGCGGCCCGCGCCGCCGGCGCCACCGAGCGCGAGGTGCTGGTGGTCGAGCCTGGATTCAAATGGGACGCCTTCCTGGCCGCCAACGCCAATGCCAGTCTGTTCGGTGACCGCAAGGTGGTCGACCTGCGCATTCCCACCGGCAAACCCGGCGTCGAAGGTGGCAAGGCGCTAGAGGCCTATGCGGCAAGCCCCAACCCGGACAACGTCACGCTGGTGACGCTGCCGCGGCTCGACCGGGCGACGCAATCCTCCACCTGGTTCACGGCACTCGCAGACGCGGGCATTACCGTCGCGGTGTCCGCGCTCGAACGCGAAGCGCTGCCGGGATGGATCGGTACACGCCTGGCCCGACAGGGGCAGCGCGCGTCCGACACCACGCTCGCCTTCTTGTCCGAGGCCTGCGAAGGCAACCTTCTTGCCGCGCGGCAGGAGATCGAGCGACTTGCCTTGTTGCTGCCGGAAGGCGCGCTCGACCACGAGTCCGTGGAGGCGGCGGTGAGCGATGTCGCCCGCTTCGACATCTTCAAGCTCTCGGAAGCGTGGCTTGCCGGCGATGCTGCGCGGACCGTACGCATCCTGCGCGCCCTCGAATCGGAAGGCGGCGCGCCCACGCTGGCGATCTGGCAACTGTCGGAGGACCTGCACGCGTTGGCCGCAGTGATGGCGATGACGCGTGGGGGCACGTCGGCCTCGACAGCGTTGCGCAGCGCGCGCGTGTGGGGCAGGCGGCAGGGCGCGCTAGAGCGCGCGCTGCGGCGCGTCGCACCCTCGCTGATACCCGAACTGCTGCTCGCCGCCGCGCGCCTCGACGCGCTCGCCAAGGGCATCGGCCGGGGCAGCGCGTGGGAGGAACTGACCACGACCGCGCTGGTGCTGGCCGGAGTTCCAGCGCTGCCCTTGCCGGCAGACCGGTTGCGCTGAACCGGTTCGACTATCGCGAGTCCGCGACGGGCGCGCAGCGCGCGACCCGTTGTCGGAGCACGCAGGTTGTCAGCAGCTTGCCGTCGACGTCGATGGCGTCCAACCGCCAACCGCCTTCCGCGCGTTCCATGATCATGAAGCCGAAACGATCGGCGCCCAGGAAGTCAGTCATCACGGCGCCGGGCGCAGGTTCGACGCCCGCCGGAAACGGCACCGGAAACGGCGGGTCCAGCGTGTCGCCACCGTTGCCCGATACGAATTGCGGCGGCTGCCCGGTGGCAAAGGTCACAGCCTGGAAGACGTGGTTGTGTCCGGAAAACAGCGCCTGCACGCCGGGCGGGAACAACGTGGTCGGTTGCAGCGATTCGAGCACCGATTGCAGGCCGCGGTTGCCCGGATACGGCGCCGCGGGCTGGTTCGGATTCGCCGCGAAACCGAGCACCGGATGGTGCAGCACCAGGTGCGATTGCGGCTTCGCTGCCGCCAGCGCGAATGCGCGTTCGAACTGCGCGCGGTAGGTCTTGTACATCGCCAAATCCGGCGTCAGTGCCGTGATTCCCACCCGCGACGAATCGAACACGACGAATTGCGCATCCGCATTTTCCCCAAGAGGCACGGCGTAGGGTTCGCTGAAATCGCCGACACCGTCATGTTCTGCCGTGTTGCAGTCCTGCCCCGGGCTCGGCGGTCGCGGATCGAGAAAACGCCACCAACCTTGTCCGGCGCGGTTGCAGGACTCGTGGTTGCCACGCACGACGATCCACGGCGCAACTTCCAGCAGCCGCCTCGCCGGATAGAAGAAATCGGCCTGCCAGGCATCCCAGCCATAACCCCACGGGCTGCCAAAGCAGCCGGGGTGCATCGCCGGACAGGCGTTTTCGCGGTAATGGTAGTCGCCAACATGGACGACCAGATCCGGCGCCAGCGCCGCCACGGCTTCGGCGATGCGCTCGAACGGCCATTGGGCGGGATCGTCGCAATTCTGGAATACATTGTCGCTCACCTTGATCCGGCAGCCGGTGTCGCCGATCACGGCAATGCGCTGCGGCTTCGCATTCGGCAACGGCAAGGCGCGCCCGCCGATGGCGGCGCTGCGAGCGCCTGCGGGAATCTGCGCTTCGCAGGTCGTCACCGGAAACGCCGAGGGTTTGGACATCGCCGGGTCGCTGCGCGTCGGACGCAGCGGCACTGTCTGCGACGGCATGCGCACCATCATCGATCGCGTTGCGCCGTCGATTTCGATCGCCGGGCAGTTCGCCTGACTCGTGATCGCGCGCGCGACCGCGACCCCGTTGGGACCCAGGACCACGTAACGATAGTCGGCCGGCGCCACCTGCAGGAACGGCAGGTAGGCGCAGCCGCCAAACAGAGTCGTCATGGCGAACGGAACCAGCCACTTCCCGATCATCGGCAATCGCCCCAGAGCGCGCCCACGGTCCCCAGCACCGCCGCAACCGCAGTTTCGGTGCGCAACACGCGCGGCCCGAACCTGACTGCGGTCAGGCCGCCGGACCTCGCCATGGCGAGCTCTTCGTCCGTCCATCCACCTTCGGGTCCGATCGCCACATCGAACTCTCCGGCAGGCCCGGGGCATTGTGCGAGGGATCGATCCGCTTCGGGCGCCAGCATGAATCCGGGCCGCGCGCGGTCACGATCGGCGAGCCATTGTCCGGCCGAATCGGCTTGGTGAATCGTCGGCACGCGGTTGCGTCCGCATTGCTCGCAGGCGGCGATGGCGATCTGCCGCCAGTGCGTCAGTCGCTTCTCGCCGCGCTCGCCGGCAGGCATGCGCGCGCTGCGCGTCGCCACAACCGGTTGGATGGCGGACACACCCAGTTCCACCGCCTTGCGCACGGCGTAATCCATCGCGTCCGTCGCGGCGACACCCAACACCAGCGTGAGCGGCAGCGGGCTTTCGCGCTCCAGTGCACTGAATTGTTGCACCTGCGCCCAGGCGCTGCGCCGATCGACGCGCGTCAGCGTGGCGGCATATTCGCCGCCCTCGCCGTCGAACAGCGTCAGCGCGTCTCCGGCGGCGAGGCGCAACACGCGGCAGGCGTGACGGACAACCGATTCTGGCAGAGGGATTTCCTGCCCCACGGCTTGCTGATCCATGGGCGAGGCGACAAAAAACCGGGGGGTGCTCATCGGCGGGCGAAGGCACTGCGCAGGCGGCACCCGTAGCGAAAGGACGACGGACAGTTGCACACGATGCTAGGATTCTGCCATACGCCTCGCTTGGAGCACGCTCATGGTAAGTCTGACCACGCCTCCCGGACAGCCCGGCTGGCCCGCCCCGCCTTTCGATCTGCCGGGAGTAGATGGCCGCCGGCACACGTTGCAATCGGTTCATGGACGCAACGGCCTGGTCGTCATGTTCATCTGCAATCACTGCCCCTACGTCAAGGCCATCCTCGGCAAGATTGTCCGCGACACCGATGCACTGCGCGCGCTCAACGTGAACAGCGTCGCCATCATGAGCAACGATCAGGCCGACTACGAGGAGGACTCCTTCGTCCACATGAAGGAGATCGCAATACGCGAGCGCTTTGGTTTCCCCTACGTGCTGGACGAGACGCAGGACGTCGCGCGTGCGTACGGCGCCGTCTGCACGCCGGACTTCTTCGGCTTCGATCGCGACCTGCGCCTGGTCTACCGGGGCCGCCTCGACGCAGCCGGACGCAATGGCGCCATCGACGCGCCGCGCGAGCTCTACGACGCCATGGCAGCGGTCGCCCGCGGCGAGTCCGCGCCCGAGCTTCAGAACGCGTCGATCGGATGCTCGATCAAGTGGCGCGCCAAGACGGGCAGCTGATCGCCCGGCACCGTCATTCGACCAGTTCGCGGTAGGCGTGCCACGTGGCGTGGCCGATCACCGGCGTCGCCACGACCAGCCCGGCGAACCAGGTCGCGAATCCCACGCCGACCAGGACGACGATCAGCGTGCCCCAGACGAGCATCGCCGGAACGTTGGCGGCGAAGGCCTTCAGACTGGTCAGCACGGCGACGATACCATCGGTGTTGCGGTCGAGCATCATCGGCACCGACACCACGCTGATGGCGAACACCAGCACCGCGAAGAAGCCACCCACGCACAGGTAGGCAAGCAGGAATTCGATGTTGGCGAACGACAGCATCTGCGCCATGAAATCGGTCAGGCTCGGCAGATCCTGCGTGAAAAACAGCGCGAAGACAACCAACGATGCTCGCGCCCAGACCAGCAGGATCACCGCCAGCACCAGAGCGAACATGCCGATGGCGCCCTTGTTCGTTGCCCAGGCATCCAGCGTCGGCGCCAGCCACGGCGGCTCGCCGCGCTCGTCGCGGCGCGACAGCGCATACAGGCCGATGGCGAGGAACGGTCCGACCAGGAAGAATCCGGTCACCAGCGCCGACACGTACTGGTAGGCGAAGCGAAAGACGATCCAGATCACGAAACCCATGAACGCGAAGCAGGCGCCGTAGAAGGCGCTCGGCAGCGGGTGGCGGCGGAAGTCCCGCCAGCCGGCGGCAAGCCAGCGCAGCGGCGCGCCGGCGCCGACGACACGGACCACTGGCATCTTGGACGGGGATGTTTGGACCTCCGGCATGCATCGCCTCCTCGCGGCGCCTTCACCGCATCGCGTCGATCGATTGTACCGGCTCCCGCTGCCGATCGGCCGGCACCGCGCGCAGCTACAGGAATGCGCGCAGCGCGTCGAGCACCGCGTCCGGCCGCTCCGCCATCAGCGAATGCCCGGTGTCCGGCAATGTCTGGACCTGCCGGTCGGGCAGCGCCGCGAGCAGCGCCTGCGCGCCCTTCGGTGGCGCCATCAGGTCACGCGCACCGAGTATGACCAGCGCCGGGACAGGCCACGCGCGCCGCCTCGTCGAGTCCGGTCAGATGCGCGCGGCAGGCGGCGAGGTCGCAGTGCAGCACGCCGGGACGCGAGCGTTCGAGCAGGCGCAATGCCGCACCGGTCATCCACATTCCCGGCATCGGGTTGCTGCCAAGCTGCAGCGGGCGCGCTGTGCGCCCAGCCGGTGATCAGGTCATAAGCCAGATGGTCACCGGCCTTCGCGGCGTCGAGCAGCGCATCGCTCACACCCATCGGCACTGCGGGGCCGAGCAGCGCGATCCTCGCGACGCGCTCCTGGAAGTCCCCCGCGCAGGCCAGCACCGCCAGCGCGCCCATCGAGTGGCCGACCAGCGCCGCCCGTTTCACTCCGGCGGCGTCGAGCACCCGCGGCAGCCACGCGGCCATGCTCTCGATCGACGTCCAGAGGCACGCCCGCCGATCGTCCGTGACCGGGCAGGTCAACCGCCAGCACGTTGCGCCCGTGGTGCGCAAAGTAGCGCGACTGCAGCGCCCACACGCTGTGGTCGTGCGCGGCACCGTGCACGAACATGATCGTCGGCAGCGCGGCATTGAGCGCCCGCGCGCCGGTGTAGGCGTAGATCTCGGTGTCGTCGACCGTCAGGCGCATCGCCGACGGCCTCACGCGACCGCGCCCGGCCGCTGTCGCGGCCTGCGACCCGGGCACCGGCGTCGGCGGCGGCCGACCGGCGAGGAATGCCTCGACGTTGGCGCAGACCATGTCGTGCATCGACGCCTGCGCTTCGTGCGAGCCGCCGCCATGATGCGGCGTCAGCACGACGTTGGCCAGTGCCGACAATTCCGGCGGCACCACGGGTTCGTGCTCGAAGACGTCCAGTCCTGCACCGGCGATGACGCCGTCGCGCAAGGCGCCGATCAGCGCGGCCTCGTCGATGACCGCCCCGCGCGCGATATTGACGACATGTCCGTCGCTGCCCAGCGCCGCGAGGATCTCGTCGTCCACCGCATGCCGATTGTCCGCACCGGCGCGCACGGCGATCATCAGCACGTCCGCCCATTGCGCGAGTTCGCGCAACGTGGCGAACCACGGGTAATCGACATCCGTCCGCGGCTTGCGGTTGTGATAGGCAAGCTCCATTTCGAATCCAGCCACCCGGCGCGCGATCCGCTCGCCGATCGCGCCCAGTCCATAGATGCCGACCCGGCGGCCGGTGAGTCCGCGCACGATCGGCAGGCTCCTTCTGTCCTTCGCGGCCCAGTCGCCGCGCAGTACGTATTCATGACCGGCGACGATCCGGCGGATGCTGGCGATCATCAGTCCCATCGCAAGATCGGCGACCGCGGCCGCGTTGGCGCCAGGGCTGTGCGCGACGGCGATGCCGCGCTCCGCCGCAGCGGCGAGGTCGACACCCTCGTAGCCGCTGCCGTAGCAGCAGACCAGGCCCAAGTTCGGGCAGCCGCGCCAGTGCCTCGCGCGGCGTGTGGACCGTGCCCATCGTGACCAGGACCCGCACCTGCTGCGCCTGCGCGTCCGACAGCTTCGTCACCGCCTCCGCGAAGCGCCCGGGCAGCGGCCCGATCACCTCGCAACGTTGCGCCAGCCGGCGCACCAACCGCTCGGAAACCCTGGCGCCGAGCAACAGCGACGGCAATGGATCGCGCGCGGGCACCGGGTCTAGGTCTTTCCCGCCGCGTGCAGTGCGCGGCCAAGGTCTTCGATCAGGTCGTCCGGATCCTCCAGGCCGATCGAGAGGCGGATGGTGCCCTCGGTGATGCCGGCGCGGACCAGGTCCTCAGCCGACATCCGGAAATGCGTGGTCGACGCTGGATGGATGACCAGCGACTTGGCGTCGCCCACGTTGGCCAGATGCGAGAAAATATTCAGCGTCTCGATGAATCTTCGGCCCTGCGCGCGCGTGCCCTTGATGGCGAAGGAAAACACCGCACCGCAACCACGCGGCAGCAGACGCTGCGCCAGCGCGTGATCCGGATGGTCCGGCAACTCCGGATAGCCGACCGACGCGACGAACGGATGCTCGGCCAGGAAGGCGACGACCTTGCGGGTGTTGGCGACGTGCCTGTCCATCCGCAGCGGCAGCGTCTCGATGCCCTGGAGGATCTGGAAGGCGGTGAACGGCGCCATGCAGGCGCCGAAGTCGCGCACGCCCTCGCGCCGGGCGCGCAACAGGAAGGCGTTGGTCGTCGACTCCTCGGTGAAGACCATGTCGTGGAAGCCGTGATAGGGCTCCGACAGCGTCGGGAATTTTCCCCGCGCCGCGCCGCCGTCCCAGTCGAAGCGGCCGGAGTCGACCAGCACGCCGCCGATGACCACGCCGTGTCCGGACAGAAACTTGGTCGCCGAGTGGAACACGAGGTCGGCGCCCTGCTCGAAGGGACGCGACAGCCAGGGCGTGGTGAAGGTCGCGTCGACCAACAGTGGCAGGCCGTGTTCGTGCGCGAGTTCCGACACGCGGGGGATATCGAGCACGTCCAGCCCCGGATTGCCCAGCGTCTCGCCGAAAAGAAGGCGCGTGCGCGGCTGGATCGCCGCGCGCCAGGCGTCGAGGTCGCGCGGGTCGACGAAGGTCGTGGTGATGCCGAAGCGCGGCAGCGTGTAGTCGAGCAGGTTGTGCGAGCCGCCGTACAGCGAGCGCGAGGCGACGATGTGGTCGCCCGCGGAGAGCAGCGTGGCGACAGCGAGGTGCAGCGCCGCCTGTCCGCTGGCCGTGGCGATCGCGCCGACGCCATCCTCCAGCGCCGCGACGCGTTCCTCGAGGACAGCCACCGTCGGATTGGAAATACGCGAATAGACGTGGCCCGCGCGCTCCATGTTGAACAGCGCGGCAGCGTGATCGCTGTCGGGAAACACGAACGACGCCGTCTGGTAGATCGGCGTCGCACGGGCGCCGGTCGCCGGATCGGGAGTTGCACCCGCGTGCAGTGACAGCGTATCGAAGCGGTGGGTCTTTGGTTTGCTCATGACAACTTTCTCGATGCGGCGATTCTAGGCGGAATCGCCGCGCATTGCCACGCCGCGGCGGCGTAGAATTTGCCGGATGAAGCGCGATTCGCCGATGCCCACCGACCCGGAAACGTCGCCGCCCGATCGACAGCGGCGCGCCGCCACGGGCGCGGCCCTGCGCGGACGCGGCGCGACGTTCAACCCGGCAAATCGTTTTCGCAGCGAGACGCGAGAGGCGAGCGACGACGGCTGGACGGCGGCGACCGACGCCACCGCCGACGCGGACACGACGGCACCCAACGATCTGCTGGATGGCGATCTGCCGCCGCTGAAAACGACGGTGTCCGTCCAACACGCGCGCACCATCATCTCCCGCAACGATTCGCCGGATGTGCCCTTCACCCAGTCGATCAATCCCTACCAGGGCTGCGAGCATGGCTGCGTCTACTGCTACGCGCGGCCCTCGCACGCCTATCTCGACCTGTCGCCGGGACTCGATTTCGAGACCCGCCTGTTCGCCAAGCCCGACGCCGCCGCGCTGCTGCGCCAGGAGCTCGCACGCCCGGGCTATCGCTGCGATCCGATCGCGCTGGGCACCAACACCGACCCCTACCAGCCCATCGAGCGCGAGTGGCGGATCACCCGGCAGATCCTCGAGGTTCTCGCCGAGCACGACCATCCGTTCACCATCGTCACCAAGTCCGCGCTGGTCGAGCGCGACCTCGACCTGATCGCGCCCATGGCGGCGAAGAACATGGCGCGCGTCTTCGTCTCGATCACCACGCTCGACCGGGACACCGCGCGCACGCTCGAACCGCGCGCCGCGGCGCCGCCGCGGCGGCTGCAGGCGATCCGCGCGCTGGCCGATGCCGGCGTACCGGTCGGCGTGCTGGTTGCCCCGGTCATTCCCCAGCTCAACGACCGCGACCTCGAGGCGATTCTCGAAGCCGCGGCGGCGCATGGTGCCAGCGCTGCCGGATGGATCCTTCTGCGGCTGCCGCGCGAGGTGGCGCCGCTATTTCGCGACTGGCTGCAGGCACACCATCCGCTTCGCGCGGAGCACGTGATGAACCTGCTGCGGGACATGCGCGGCGGCAGGGACAACGATCCGCGCTTCGGTGCGCGCATGCGCGGCGAAGGCGCCGTGGCGCAGTTGATCGAACGGCGTTTCGATCTCGCCTGCCGGCGCCTGGGACTCGAGCGCGACCGCGCGCCGCTGGACACCACCTCTTTTCGACCGCCGCGACGCTGCATCGCCCAAGGCGAGTTGTTCTGATCCGCTGCACCCGCGACAGCCGCTCTTGCGCTGCGTCCATGCGCAATGCAGACTTGCCCCGGCATGCCGGGAGAAGCATGGGCAACGAAAATTGCGCAACCGGACTGACAGCTGTCCCCGCAACAACTCACCAAAGGAAGGCACACCGGCGATGGAACTTCTGACCGAGCGGCTCGCCGCCTGCTACACCGGCGCTGTGCACGACGTGCTGCGCATGATGGGCCACGAGAACATCGTGCTGCCGCCTGCAATCAAGGCCATCGCGCCGGGCAGCAAGCTGGCCGGTCCGGTGTGGACGGTGTCGGGCCACATCGACCGCACCAGGACAAGGCATGAAACGCTGCTCGGTTGGTGCACGCTGCTCGCCCGCGCGCCGTCGGAGCATGTCATCGTCTGCCAGCCCAACAATCACGACGTCGCGCTGATGGGCGAGCTGTCGGCGCAGACACTGCAGGCGCGCGGCGTACTGGGCTATGTCGTCGATGGCGGCTCGCGCGACACGGACCTGGTCATGCAGCAGGGTTTTCCGGTGTTCTGTTCTTTCCTGACGCCGTCGGATATCGTCCAGCGCTGGATTCCCGACAGCTACGGCGAGCCGGTGACCATCGGCAACGTGACCATCAGCAGCGGCGACTACCTGCTTGGCGACCGTGATGGCGTGGTGATCATTCCGCGCGCGCTGGTGGAAGAGGTCGTGACCAGAACCGAGGAGGTCGTCTCGACCGAAAGCGAGATGCGCCGGGCGCTGATCGACGGCATGGACCCGGTCGAGGCCTACAACAAATTTGGCAAGTTCTGAGCGTGCCGCCCTGATGAAGTTCGCGGCGCAGGCACCTCCCGGGGCGAACGCTCAGCCTTGCGGCCGCTTCTCGTACAGCTTGCACACCGCTGCGGTATCGAGTTCAGCGAAGCCCTGGAGAATCAACATCCGGTACAGCGATAGCGCCTCGCCGGTCATTGGCACCGGCGCCTTCAGGCCACCCGCGAATTCGTTGACCATTTCGAGATCTTTCAACATCTGCCGCGCGTAGCCCTGTGGTGCAAAGTCGCGCTTGACCATGCGTGGATAGACCCTTTGCAGTAGTGAGCTATCGGCGTACCCGCCGGACAGACACTCCGGAATTCGGGCGGCGTCGATTCCCGCCGCCTCGGCCATCAGCAACGCTTCTGCGAGCACCGCGTGCGTGCTGCCGACAATGAGCTGGTTGATCATCTTGGCGACCAGCCCCGCGCCGGCAGGGCCCATGTGCGTGAACTGGCCGGCAAGATCCGCCATCAGCGGCGCGATGCGGGCGATGTCGTCCTTCTCTCCACCCGCCATCACCGTCAGTGTTCCGCTTCCCGATGCCGGCGGCCCGCCGGACACCGGCGCATCCACCCAGCCGCAGCCCGTTTTCTCGCGCAGCCTGGCCGCGAACGCGCGACCCGTGTCAACCTTGACCGTGGAAAAATCGATCACCATCTGCGGCGGCGCTACCGCCAACGCCACGCCCTCCTTCCCGAAGACAGCCTCCTCGACAGCATCGGTCGTCGGGAGGTTGAGCAGGATGAATTCCGCGTCGCGCACGCACTCCGCCGGTGACGTTGCCGCCCGCGCACCATGCGCCTGTGCCGCCTGCGTTCTTTCCGACAGGATGTCGTAGGCGCTGACCGGATAGCCTAGTGAGCGCAGGCGCTTGACCATCGGCAGGCCCATCAGGCCGATGCCGACATAAGCGAGACGGGGAAGTGGTTGTTTCATCGCATGTCGTAGATTCGAATGGCGTTGTCGTGAAAGAGTGCCCGTTGTTCCGTGGCCGAAAAATGCCTGGTGATTTCGCGAAATCCGCCATAGATATCCGCGAAGCTTGCACACAGGCTGTCGACCGGAAAATTGCTGGCGAACATGCAGCGCTCGACGCCGAAAAGATCGATCACCGTGTGCACGATATCGCCGTTGGCTTCCGCCGTCCACGCTTGCCCACGCTGGCCGAGTCCCGAGATCTTGACGTTTGCATTCGGACAGCCGGCCAGAATCATCATCGCCTTCTTCCATCCGGCAGTAGCCTCGCTACTGCGATCGGAAGGCATGCCCGTATGGTTGAGAATGATCGGCGTATCGGGGAAGTCTGCCGCCAGGCGGGCGACCTCGGGCAGATGCCACCACGGTGTCTGCAAGTCGAAGCGCAGGCCATTGCGGTGGAGTTCCGCGTATCCGGCACGCCATCGGCCGCCGGTCGTGCCGCCTGGCGCCGCTTCGTTGGGTGATGTGTTCGCGCGCGGCTTGTGGCGTACGCCACGCACGAACGGGAACGCGGCCTGCTGTTCGAGCACCTGCGCAGCATCCGCGGCGTCGAGCCAGGCCTGCGCCACCATCACCGTGGGCAATCCGAACTCGCGACGCAGCCGGTCGATGAAGCGCGTTTCATCGACCGGCTTCCGGGGGTCACACTCGGCTTCGACGAAGACCGTGCCTTCCACGACATACGGCAGGGCGTCCGCGCGGTAGTCCAGCGGCAGATAGCGGCGGCAGATCGATCCGTAGTCGCCGTAACGGAATGGCAGGCGCGGCTCGGCGCTGAGCCACGGGTAGTAATGGAGCGCGGGGTCCCAAAAATGCTGATGCGCATCGATGATGGGAAACACGTCCACGTTTCACTCCGGCAGCGGCGCCTCGAGCAGGCAGCCGAATTCCCGCGCGAAATCCACCGACACCCGCGCATGCACGGCGCCTTGCCGGTCGAGGAAGCGCTGCGTTCCCGCGCAGGCGAACACGCCTTCGTGCCAGATGTCCGGATGGATATAGAGCCCCCGCCTGCCGTCGAAGCGGAAACAGACGAAGCGCTCGGGCGTCACGTCGTCGCCGGGCAGCGCCAGCGGCACATGAAAGGGCTTCGCATCCAGCGGAAAGAACATCTGCCCGCCGTCGGGATGATAGTTGCAATGCCACAGCAGCATGCGCGCCGGCGAGCGCTGGTGTGACTCGTCCGCGCGGGTGGGTTCGTCGGCGTAGGCCAGGATGTAGTGCCCGTCGACGGCCTCATTGCGGCCATAGAGCACGTCGCCCTTCCATTCGCTGACGAACACGCCCTCGGTGGTGCCACCTTCGTCACCCGAATCCGGATCGACGGGACGCGTGCCGCGCGCCGGCCAGCGCACGATTTCGATGCGGCACGCGTCCGGGTCATCGACCAGCGTCCCGTAACCCTTGAGCGATTCCGCGGTCGCCTCGACGACGGGCATGCGCACCCGGCGCAGGTTCGCGGGCAGCGCGGGGTTGAGGTAGTCGGGTGCGCCGTTGGTCACGGCAGCCTGCCGACGTACGTCGTTGCCGCCCATGCGATCGGGTAGAACGAAAGTGACGTGGCCACGTTCAGTGACTGACCTTCCCCACCTTCGACCCCGACTTGCCGACCAGGAAGTCAAGGTCGACGCCGCGGTCAGCCTGCAGCACTGTTTCGCAGTAGAGCTTGACCCAGCCGCGATCCGCATGCGGCGGCAAGGGCTTCCATTTGGTCCTGCGCTTGGCGAGCTCCTCGTCGGAGACATGCAGGTGAACACGACGCTTGGCCACGTCGACCTCGATCAGGTCGCCATTTCTGACCAGCGCCAGCGGACCACCTGCCGCCGCCTCCGGCGCGGTGTGCAGCAACACGGTGCCATAGGCGGTGCCCGACATCCGTGCATCGGAGATGCGAACCATGTCGGTGATGCCCTGCTTCAGGATCTTCGTGGGCAGCGCGAAATTGCCGACCTCGGGAAAGCCCGGGTAGCCCTTCGGCCCGCAGTTCTTGAGCACCAGCACGCAGGACGGGTCGACATCGAGCTTCGGATTGTCGATGCGCTTGTGCAGGTCGTCGACATCCTCGAACACCACCGCGCGGCCCTTGTGCTTCAACAGTTTTGGCGTGGCCGCGGAAGGCTTGATCACGCAGCCATCGGGGGCGAGATTGCCGCGCAGCACCGCGATGCCGCCCTGCGGCTTGAACGGCTTGGCGATCGGAGTGATCACTTCCGTGTTGTAGTTGACCGCATCCTTGCTGTTGTCCCAGATCGTGTGACCATTGACGGTCAGCGCTTTCTTGTGCAGGAACTTGCCGATCTCGCGGATCACCACCGGCAGTCCACCCGCGTAGTAGAAGTCCTCCATCAGGAACTTGCCCGAAGGCATCAGGTTGACCAGGCAGGGCATATCGCGGCCAAGCCGGTCCCAATCGTCCAACGTCAGCTTGACACCCATGCGTCCGGCGATCGCCAGCAGGTGGACGACCGCGTTGGTCGAGCCGCCGATGGCGCCGTTGATCATGATGGCGTTCTCGAACGCCTGCTTGGTCAGGATCTGCGACATTTTCAGGTCTTCATGCACCATCTCGACGATGCGCCGGCCGGCCATGCGCGCCAGCACGCGGCGGCGCGAGTCGACCGCGGGGATCGCCGCATTGGTCGGCAGGCCCATGCCCAGCGCTTCGACCATCGACGCCATCGTCGACGCCGTGCCCATGGTCATGCAGTGACCGGGCGAGCGCGACATGCACGATTCGACCTCGACCATGTCGGCGGGCTTCATTTCGCCGGTCTTGAGCATCTCGGTGAATTTCCACACATGCGTGCCCGAGCCGATGTCCTCGCCGCGGAACTTGCCGTTCAACATCGGGCCGCCCGACACGCCGATGGTCGGCAGGTCGCAGGACGCCGCACCCATCAGCAGCGCCGGCGTGGTCTTGTCGCAACCCATCAGCAACACGACGCCGTCGAAGGGGTTGGCGCGGATCGACTCCTCGACGTCCATCGACGTCTGGTTGCGGAAGAGCATGGTGGTCGGTCGCATCAGCGTCTCGCCCAGGCTCATCACCGGGAATTCGATCGGAAAACCGCCCTCGTCCCAGACGCCGCGTTTCACATGCTCAGCCAGGTCGCGAAAGTGCGCGTTGCAGGGCGTGGCCTCGGACCAGGTGTTGCAGATGCCGATGACCGGACGACCGTCGAACTGGTCGTTGGGAATGCCCTGGTTCTTCATCCAGGAGCGATGCACGATCGCATCGCGGTCACCCAGGCCGAACCAGTTCGCGGAGCGCAGCGTGGCTGTTTTCTTCGGGGTCTTTTTGCTCATGACGATGTTTCCAGTGACTCGGTGGTTGTATGGGGTACATCCGGCAATTTCGGCAAGCCGGGCAGGACGATGGCACCTACATCACAGCGCCCAGATACCAGGGCACGAATTCGCTCTGTCCATAGCCGTGCTTCTCGCTTTTCGACTTGCTGCCCGACGCCGTCTCAAGGATCAGCGCGAACAGCTGCCGGCCGACCTCCTCGATGGATGCGTCGCCGTCGGCGATGCCGCCGCAGTTCAGATCGATGTCCTCCTCCTGCTTCACCCAAAGCAGAGTGTTCGTGGACAGCTTCAGCGACGGCGACGGCGCGCAGCCGTAGGCTGATCCACGACCCGTCGTGAAGACGATCATGTTCGCGCCGCCGGCCACCTGGCCTGTCGCCGATACCGGATCGTAGCCGGGGGTGTCCATGTAGACGAAGCCCTTCGCCGTCACGGCCTGCGCGTACTCGTAGACGTCGACCAGATTGGTGGTGCCGCCCTTGGCCACAGCGCCCAGCGACTTTTCCAGAATCGTCGTCAGCCCGCCCGCCTTGTTGCCGGGCGACGGGTTGTTGTTCATCTCGCCCTTCTCGCGCGTCGTGTATTCCTCCCACCAGCGGATGCGCGACACCAGCTTCTCGCCCACGTCGCGCGACACCGCGCGGCGCGTCAGCAGATGTTCGGCGCCATAGATCTCCGGCGTTTCGGACAGGATCGCTGTACCGCCGTGGCGCACCAGCAGGTCGACCGCGGCGCCCAGCGCCGGATTGGCGGTGATGCCCGAATAGCCGTCGGAGCCGCCGCATTGCAGGCCGATGGTCAGGTGCGATGCCGGTACCGGCTGGCGCGTCACCGCATTCGCATGCAACAGCATCGACTCGATGATGCCGATGCCATGGGCAATGGTCTTCGCGGTCCCGCCGGTGTCCTGGATGCTGAACGTGCGCAGCAGCGGACCTTCGCTGAGTTTCTGCGCGCCGAGCAGCGCGCTGATCTGGTTGGATTCGCAGCCCAGGCCGATCATCAGCACGCCGGCAAAATTGGCGTGGCGCGCGTAGCCGCCGAGCGTCCGGCGCAGGATCTGCATGCCCTCGCCCTGCGTGTCCATGCCGCAGCCCGAGCCATGCGTCAGCGCCACGACGCCGTCGACGTTGGGGAACGCGGCGAGGCGCTCAGGGGTGAAGTGGTCGGCGATGCCCCGGGCGACCGTCGCCGAGCAGTTCACCGTCGACAGGATGCCGATGTAGTTGCGCGTGGCGACGCGGCCCGCGTTGGGACCATCGGCGCGCACGATACCCATAAAGGTCGCGGGCTCGGCGACGTACTGCGTCGGCCTCGCGTCGACGCCGAAGGCGTAGTCGCGGTCGAAATCGCCCATGACCATGTTGTTCAGGTGCACGTGCTCCCCCGGCGCGATGTCGCGGCTGGCGAAACCGATGATCTGGTTGTAGCGGCGCACCGGGTCGCCCTTCTTGCGGGCGCGCGTGGCGACCTTGTGCCCCGGAGGAACCAGACCGGAGACCGTCACGTCCTCATCGAGCACGCGGGTGCCGCCGACCAGCTGGGCGCGGGCGATGACGACGTCGTCGTCGGGATGCAGGCGGATTGTGAGCGAGCTGCGGGTAAGCATCTTGGAACTCCTTCAGGAAATCGTCGCGCGCGCCGATGCCAGGCGGTCGATGGCGCCGAAATCCCAGTCAATGCCGAGGCCGGGCGCCTCGGGCGGAATGGCATGGCCGTCGCGAATCGCCATCCGCGACGTGGTGACGGCATCCAGCTGGGGGATGTACTCGACCCAGGCGCCGTTGGGCACCGCCGCCGACAGCGATACGTGCAGTTCCATCAGGAAATGCGGGCAAACCGGGACGTTGAATGTCTCGGCAAGGTGCGCGACCTTGAGCCAGGGCGTGACGCCGCCGATGCGCGCGCAGTCCACCTGGACGATCGAGCAGGCACCGCGCTCGAGGTATTCGCGGAAATGCGCCGGGTGGTAGAGCGACTCGCCGACCGCGATGGGCATCGTGGCCTTGGCAGCGAGTTCGACATGACCGGCGAGGTCCTCTGCCGGCAGGGGTTCCTCGAACCAGGCGAGGCCCAGATCCCGGTAGGCGTATGCGCGGCGGCAGGCCTCGGCCACCGTGAACGCCTGGTTGGCGTCCACCATCAGTTCGAAATCGTCGCCAACTGCCGCACGCACGGCGGCGAGCCGCGCGACATCCTCGGCGATCGACGGCTTGCCGACCTTGGTCTTGGCGCCGCGAAAGCCCTGCGCACGCGCGGCCACCGCCTCGTCGACCAGTTGTTCAACCGGATGGTGCAGCCAGCCGCCTTCCGTCGTGTAGACAGGAACCTTTCGCTGCGCGCCGCCGGCCATTTTCCACAACGGCAGACTGGCGCGGCGGCAGCGCAAATCCCACAGCGCGGTGTCGATCGCGGCCAGCGCCAGGCTGGTGATCGCGCCCACGGCGGTCGCGTGCGTCGCGAAGAACAGGTCCTTCCAGATCGCTTCGACCTCGTCCGCATCACGGCCCAGCAGTCGCGGCGCAAGGTGGTCGCGCAACAGTGCCACCACCGACGACCCACCGGTGCCGATGGTGTAGGTGTAGCCGGTGCCCGTCGCGTCGTCGGCGCAGGTGATGCGAACCAACGGCGTTTCCTGCGTGACGAAGGACTGGATGGCATCGGTGCGGACGACCTTCGGCGGCAGGTCGACCTGGATGATCTCGACGCGAGTGATCGGGCTCACCGCGCTACTTGCCGTAGATCAGGTCGGGCAGCCAGAGCACGATCTGCGGGATGTAGGTGATCAGCGCCAGCGTGACCAGCAGCGGCGCCAGCCACGGCGCCACCGCGCGCACCGTCTGCTCGAACGACAGCCGAGCGACCTTCTGCAGTACGAACAGCACCATGCCCATCGGCGGGGTCAGCAGGCCGATCATCAGGTTCAACACCAGGACCAGCCCGAAGTGAACCGGATCGATGCCCAGCTTGAGCGCGATGGGCACCAGCACCGGAACGAGAATGGTGATCGCAGCGATCGTCTCCAGGAAGCAACCTACGAACAACAGGAAAAGATTGGCGAGCAGCAGGAAAACCAGCGGATTGTCGCTGATCGAAAGCACGATCCTGGCAATGTTGTCGGTGACCTGGGTCGTCGTAAGCACCCAGGCGAAGATCGACGCGCTGGCGACGATGAACAGGACGACCGCGGTCGTCTCGATGGTTTCCATCGAGACCTTCATCAGCATGCGCACGCTCAGCGAGCGATACCAGACGAATCCCAGGAACAGCGCCCAGGCCACCGCGGCGACGGCCGCCTCGGTGGGCGTGAACAGCCCGCTGGCCATCCCCCCGATCAGGATCACCGGCGTCAGCAGCGCCATGAAGGCCTCGAACTTGAACACGCGATCGGCGACCATCACGGCGAGCAGCGGCGCGCCGAAACGCAGCCATCCCGACATCGTCTCGGCCGACCACAGGTAGTACAACACCACGGCGGTGACCGCGACGGCGCCCAACTCGAAGAATGCCAGGCCCATTCTCGGCCAGGAAAAAACCAGGTCCCGACCATAGCCGCGCTTGTGCGAGATATAGCCGACCATCGCCATCATGAACAGCGCCATCACCACGCCCGGCAGGATCCCGCCGGCGAAGAGCTTGCCGATGGAGGCGTTCGCCTGCACGCCGTAGATCACCAGCGGCAGCGACGGCGGGACGATGGGTCCCAGCGTCGACGACGCGGCGGTGATGCCGACCGCGAATTCCGCCGGATAACCGTGGTCGCGCATTGCCTTGATCTCGATGGTGCCCAGCCCGCCGGCATCGGCAACCGCGGTGCCCGACATCCCGGCGAAGACCACGCTGGCTACGACGTTCACATGGCCCAGGCCGCCCTTGAGCCAGCCGACCAGCGCCAGCGCGAAATTGAAGATCCGGTTGGTGATCCCGGCCGAATTCATCAGGTTGCCGGCGAGGATAAAGAACGGGACCGCCAGCAGCGGGAAACTGTCGACGCCGCCCACCATCCGGTGAACCACGGTCAACGGCGGGATGGTGCCGCTGATCCAGATGTAGAGCAGAGAAGCAATGCACATCGCGATGGCGATCGGAATGCCGCTCGCCATCAGTGCGATGAAGCCACCAAGAAGGATGCTGTTCATTTTCCCGGAATCCTTGGCGGCTGGTCAGAGGTGGGCTTCGTCGGGGCGCTCGAGCACGCTCCAGCCCTGCTTGCGGTGCTGGTAGGCGACCTGAATAGACCGAAATGTCATCATCGCGAAACCGAATGCGACAAAGCCGTAGACATAGCTCATCGGGAAGTCGACCACGGTCATCTTCAGATTCTGCATTTTCGGAACCAGGATGATGCTGAGGTAGGTCGCATACCCGAGAAAGGCGATCCGCACGACGTCGACGATCGCCGACATCGCGCGGCCCACCGGCGCAGGCAGATAGTGGTACAGAAACTCGACGTGAATGTGGGTGTTCCGGCGCACCGCCATCGAAGCGCCGACGAAGGTGACGACGATCAGCAGGTAGCGGGCGATTTCCTCGGTCCACGCCGCCGAGTCCTCCAGCACATAGCGCGTGAAGAACTGGTAGAACACGTCCGCCGCCAGCAGCCAGAACACGACCAGCGTGAACCAGTCCTCCCACCGGTAACCGGACAGGTCGACGGGGGCGTCGACGGAATGCAGCCGGCCCGACTCGTCAAGAACCGGCGCGTCGTCCTGCGCGGGATCATTGCTGGCGCTCATGCAACCTCGCTGTCTTGCAGTTGGCCCGGGCGACGCGGCATTCCGGAGGCGTCGACATGAATCGGCGCAACCTGCTCCGTGCTCGCCCGGGGTGCTTCATTCCGCTGCCGGGTTCACGGCGCATGGCGCCGCGAACCCGGGGCGGACATCACTTGATCGCGACGATGCGGTCGTAGTCCGACTTGGTAAAGCCCATCTTGTCGACCGGGGAGTTCTTCAGCACCGCGTCGGAGAAGCTCTTGCGGTCCACGGCGATGACCTGCAGGCCCTTTTTCTTGAACTCGTCGGCAAGCTCCCCTTCGCGCGCCTTGATGTCGGCGCTGGCCTTGGCCGCGGCTTCGCGGGTGACCTCGGTGAACATCGTTTTTTCCTGCGGCGTGAGCTTGCTCCAGACATGCGGGGCAACCTGGGTGGTCAGACCGTCGACGATATGGCCGGTCAGCATGATCGCCTTCTGCACTTCATAGAACTTCTTGGCCTCGATGGTCGTCAACGGATTCTCCTGTGCCTCGACCGTGCCGTTCTGCAACGCCAGGTAGACTTCGGCGAAGGCGATCGGCGTCGGGTTGGCGCCGCAGGCCTTGGGCGTCGCCATGTACAGCGGTACGTCAGGCACGCGGATCTTCAGGTTCTTCATGCCGGCGCAGTCGGTGAACGGCCGGTTGGATGTCGTGTGCCGCGAGCCGTAGTAGGTGTAGGCGGTGATCTGGATACCCGTCTTGTCGCGGAATCCATCGACCATTTCCTTGAACACATCGCTCTTCGAATACGCAAGCAGGTGCTCGCCGTCGCGGAAGATGAACGGATAGTAGGCGATGCCGAGCCTCGGATAGCTGCGCGCGGCGAACGACGGCCCGCTGATGATCATGTCGACGGTGCCCAGTGCCATGCCCTGGTTGATGTCGGTTTCCTTGCCCAGCGAACTGGCCGGATAGACGGTGATGTCGAACTTGCCGTTGCTGCGCTTCTTGATCTCCTCGGCCGCCCACACCGACCACTTGTGATACGGCTCGCTGACTTCGTAGACGTGCGCCCACTTGAGCTTCTGTTGTGCGAACGCGGGACCGCCCGCGATCACCGCGGCCGCAGCGATGGTCGTCAGTATCAGTTTCGAAAGAATACGCATGGATCCTCCTCAGTGCGGTTAAGCGGCGCCGAACGCGCGGCGCCAACGACGGTCAATTGCAGACTACCTGTACCTTGGTGCTCTTGCTCTTGTCCGCCGCCGCGGCGAAGGCCGCCAAGGCGTCGTGCAAGGGATACTGCCCGGACAGAAGAGGACGCACGTCGACGCGACGCGTCGACAGGTACTCCACCGCCCAGTCGAATTCGATGCCCCAGCGGAATGCGCCGCGCAGGTCGAGCTCCTTGGCCATCAACTCGTTGACGACGAAGGGCAGCGGCTCGTGCGGCAGCGTGCCCACCTGCACGATCACGCCGCCGCGCTTGGTCGCGGCGACGCAGGTCTTCAGCGCGTTGAAGTTGCCGGAAACCTCGTAGGCGACGTCGAACTGCGGCTCGCGCAGCGCATCGCCTTCGCGGTCCGCTCGCAGCGTGACATCGGCGCCGACCAGCTTCGCCTGCGCCAGCGGGCGATCGAGCACGTCGGTGACGGTGATCCTGCGGGCGCCGGCGAGGCGCGCCGCCAGCACCGTCACGCAGCCGATGGTGCCGGCGCCCGTGATCAGCACGGACTTGCCGAGCAGGTCGCCGCCGCGATTGACGCCATGCAGGCCGACCGCCAGCGGCTCGGCGAAAGCGAGTTCGCCCAGCGAGATATCGCCGGCGACCGGATAGCATTGCCGCTCGCCCATCACAAAATATTCCTGGAACATGCCCTGCACATGCGGATAGCGGCTGGCGCTGCCGAGGAAGCGCATCTGCGAGCACAGGTGTTCGCGGCCTTCCCGGCAGTACTCGCAGCGGCCGCAGGCATGCGACGGCGAGACGGCGACCTTGTCGCCGACCTTGACCCGCGTGACATCCGCGCCGATGCCGGCCACGATCGCCGACGCCTCATGCCCGGGAATCAGCGGTTCGCGGACGATGAAATTACCGTTGCGACCTTCGTAGTAGTAATGCAGGTCCGAACCACAGATGCCGCCTGCGCCCAGACGCAGCAGCACCTCGCCCGGCCCCGCCTCCGGCGTGTCGGCGGATTCGATCCGCAGGTCTTCCTTGGCGTGGATGCGGCAGGCCAGCATGGATTTGGTCATCGTCTGCTCCTCGATTCCGGCCGGGGCTATTTCAGTGTGTCCCAGCCCACGGAAAATCTCTTATACGCCTGATTCATGTGCCGCTGCATCGCCGCCCGCGCACCGCGCGCATCCTTGGCGGCGATGGCTACCAGGATCGCTTGATGCTCTTCCAATGCCGCCTTCCACAGCAACGGCGTGTCGTAATGGTGCTCAAGTTGCTGATAAAGCGGACCGGTGCGTTCGTCCCACAACATTTTCACCACTGCAACCAGCGCGCCGTTGTCGGTGGCCTCGGCGATGCGCAGGTGGAACAACCGGTCGCCGGACAGCGATTGCTTCTCGTCGATGAGTTCCTCTTCCATCACCGCGAGCGCATCCTTGATTGCCTGCAGTTGCTCCTTCTTCGCCGATTTGGCGGCCAGCGCCGCGCACTCGGCCTCGATCACATAGCGTGCACGAAGCAACTCATAGGGGCCGGCGGTCGCATCGCTGACGTCGTCACCGTCCTTGCGCCCCTCCGGCGGCTGGACATAGATGCCCGAACCGATCCTGACCTCGACCAATCCTTCGACTTCCAGCGCGATCAGCGCCTCGCGCACCGATGGCCTCGACACGCCCAGCTGTTTCGCCAAGTCACGCTCGGGCGGCAGGCGCGCCCCAGGCTGGAACTCCCCGCTCTTGATCAGCGCTCGGATCTGGTCGGCGATCTGGCGGTATAGCCGGCGTGGCTCGATGCTCTGGAAGGGCATGGATTGGCGTCGCAGATTTGCGACTGGCGTCTTGACAAGGAAAGATTGGCTAGGCTAGCGCCCGTCGCTTGACTGGTCAAGTGGTATTACCAATTTGACTCGACTAGAATGCGATGGCGTCGGCTACGGCGCGCTCGCGATAGGCGGATTCGCCCGCTGCGCACCGTGAGCGTCGCTGCTCCGCCTCCCCGCGTCAATCGATTGCACACCATGCCCGCGACCACCATCTCCGCCATCCGCGCCACCCCGGTCACAGTGCCGCTCGAGGCGCCGCTGCGGCACAGCAACGGCGCGCACTGGGGGCGCTTCGTACGCACCATCGTCGAGGTCGAGACCGCCGACGGCTACGTGGGCCTTGGCGAGATGGGTGGCGGCGGCGAGGACGCGACGCGCGCCTTCGCCGGGCTCATGTCCTATCTCGACGGGCACGACGTATTCGCGCTGGAGGCGTTGCGGCTGAAGATCTGCAACCCCACGGCGAGTCTCTACAACAACCGCACGCAGCTGCACGCGGCCATCGAGTTCGCCTGCCTGGACATCATGGGCCAGAAGCTCGGCGTGCCGGTGCATGCGCTCTTGGGCGGCAAGCTGCGCGACGCCGTTGAATTCGCCAGCTACCTGTTCTTCCGCTATCCGAACGACAAGACCGGCGAGGGCGAGGTGCGCACCGCCGCCCAGCTGGTCGCCAACGCCACGGCGTTGAAAGCGAAGCATGGCTTCACGTCGCACAAGCTCAAGGGCGGCGTCTTTCCGCCGGCGCACGAGCTTGCCTGCTACCGCGCGCTCGCCGCCTCGCTGCCCGGCGAACGCTTCCGCTACGACCCCAACTCGGCGCTGTCGCTGGCCGACGCGATCGAATTCGGCCGCAACATCCTCGACATCCGCAACGACTATTTCGAGGACCCGGTCTGGGGCATGCCGCAACTGAAGCGCCTCAAGGACTTCGTGCCGCTGCCCATTGCCACCAACACCGTGGTAGTCAACTTCGAGCAGCTGGCCGCCAACGTCCACAGCGGCGCGGTCGACGTGATCCTGCTCGACACCACCTTCTGGGGCGGCATCCGTCCCTGCATCAAGGCTGCCGGTGTCTGCGAGACCATGGGCTTCGGCGTGGCCGTGCACAGCTCGGGCGAGCTCGGCATCCAGCTGGCCACGATGCTGCACATGGGCGCGGTGGTGCCCAACCTCGGTTATGCGGCAGACGCGCACTACCATCATCTGACCGACGACGTGATCGTCGGCGGTCAGATGCGCTACGAGGGCGGCGCCATCCGCGTGCCCGACGCGCCGGGCCTGGGCGTCACACTTGACCACGGCAAGCTGGCGCGCTACCACGAGCTGTACCGAGAGCTCGGCGGATATCCCTACGATCGCGATCCCGGCCGCCCGGGCTGGTACGCGCACGTGCCCAACAGCGACTGGGCCGATCCAGGCACATCGCAACGCTGAAACGTACTGGCTGCCAGGAGAGTTGTTCGAAATCTCGACAAGAGTCGTACCCCGTGTGCTCGTAGACAACAGGAGGAAGCCATGAAGGAAAATTACGCGCCTTTCACCGGAATCGGACGTCGTCGCCTGATCGCTGCCGCAGGTGCGGGCACGCTGGCTCTGGCAGTGCCACGACTGGCCGGAGCACAAACCAAAGTTTCCTGCCGCATCGCCCACTCCGAGGCGATCGGCTCGCCGATGACCGTCGCCTTCGACAAGTACGTCGCCGCGCTGCGCGAGAAAAGCGGCGGCCGCATCGATGCCCAACACTTCCCGGCATCGCAGCTCGGCAGCTACACGCAGCTGATCGAGCAAAGCCGCATCGGCACCATCCAGATCACCGCCGGAGGCCCGGACACCGAGGAGGCCGTCGCGCCGGAAATCGCGGTCGCCGCTGGAGCGCCCGGCTTCATGTACCTCGACGAGGGGCACGTCGACCGCGTGCTGCAGGGCGCGATCGGTCAGGACATCTCGGCAATCGCGCGCAAGAAGACGGGCGTCGAATTCGTCGCCTACGGCGAAGTGGGCTTTCGTCACCTGCTGTCGAAGCGTCCGGTGACCAAGCTCGAGGACCTCAAGGGACTCAAGATCCGCACGCCGGAACTGCGGCTGTGGGTGGATTTCTGGAAAAAACTCGGCGCCAACCCGACGCCGCTGCCCTACGCCGAGCAGTATTCCGCGCTGTCGACAGGCGTCATCGACGGACTGGAGGCCGACTACTTCTCGATCCTGGGATTCAAGTGGTACGAGCAGGCGAAGAACCTCACGCTGACGGGCCACTGGTTCCTGCCCAAGGCGATCCGGGTCAACGGTGCCTGGCTCGACGGACTGCCGCCCGACTTGCAGAAGGTCGTGCGCGATTCCGCCAAGGAGGTCTTCGCCGAGCAGCGCGCGCTGAATCGCGCCAAGGCCAACGATGCGCTCGCCCAACTGGAAAAGGCGGGCGTGGCGGTGCACCGGCTGAGTGCGGCGGAAAAACAGCGCTGGCTCGCGGCAACCGCTTCGCTGTTCGACGAGTTTGGCGCCAAGAGTCCGGAGACCAAGGCGATGATCGTCAAGATCACGGCGTTGCGCGGCTGACGACGCATGGCCGCGGAATCACAGTCTGATCCGCGGCCCGTTGGCGCTCCGCCTGCCGACCCGGCGGGTTCGCGCGTGGCGGCGCTGGTGGTGGAGTCCGTCGCCGCCGCGCTGCTGACGCTGTCGGCTCTGGTGGCGCTGCTGCAGGTTTTCTTTCGCTACGGACTCGACAACTCGCTGTCCTGGCCCGAGGAGTTTGCCCAGTGGATGTTCGTCTGGGCGGTGTTGCTCGGCACCGCCGCACTGGTCGGCGGCAAGGGGCATATCGCGATCCAGACGTTCTCAACCGGCCTGTCGTCGACGAATGCGCAATGGCATAGGGCACTGGTCGACGGCTGTACCGCCGCGGCGGCGATGATCCTGCTGTTCGAGGGCATCTCCTTCGTGGGCAAGACCACCTACGTCTCGCCCGGCCTGCAGTGGTCGCTGAAATACCTGTATGCCGCTGTGCCCGCGGGCGGCGCGCTGATGCTCGGCTTCCTTCTGCTGCTGCGCAGCCGCGACTGGGGCTGGTCGTGGCGCAACTGGGCGCCGTTACTCGCGGGCGGCGCCGTCTATCTCGGCTGGCTCTACGGCGCGCCCTATCTGCAGCTCGGCAACGCCGCGTGGGTGCTGATGGCCGTCGCGGCGGCGATGATCGCGCTGGAAGTGCCGATCGCATTCGCATTCGTGCTCGGGACCTTTGCCGCGTTTTCCGGGCAGGGCGACCTGATGCTGATCACCATTCCGCAGAACATGGGCTCGGCGCTCAACTCGTTCACGCTGCTGGCCATTCCCTTTTTCATCCTGGCCGCGGCGATCATGAACGCCGCGGGGATCACCACCCGCCTGGTGGATTTCGCCAGCTCGCTGTTCGGGCACCTGCGCGGTGGACTCGGGCAGGTCAACGTCGCGACCAATACCATGATGGCCGGCGTCTCCGGTTCGTCGATGGCCGACGCGGCCGCGATCGCCAAGATCATGGTGCCGGAAATGTCCCGGCGCGGGTACACGCCGGCGTTCAGCTGCGCGCTGACCAGTGCCTCGGCGTCGCTGGCCAACCTGATTCCGCCCAGCCTCGGCCTGATCATCTACGGCGCGCTGGCCCAGGCTTCGGTGGGGGCGCTGTTCATCGCCACCATCGTGCCCGGCCTGCTCACCGCCTGCGCGCTGGCGCTGGTCGTCTACCTCGTTTCCGGCAAACGGGACCGCGACCTCGACCCCGCTTCCGCCGCGGTGCGCCGCAACGCCTTCGTCCAGGCAATTCCGGCGCTGCTGCTGCCCATCGTCATCGTCGGTGGCGTGCGTTTCGGCGTGTTCACCGCAACCGAGTCCGGTGCGATCGCCGCCGCCTACGCGGTTTTCTGCGGCCTCTTCTTCTACCGCGCGCTGACCGGTGCCGCCACGCTCGTGGCGCTGCGCGATTCGCTGCGTGACACCGTTGCCGTGGCCATCATCATCGCCGCGGCCTCGCCCTTCGCCTGGACGCTGACCGTGGAACAGGTGCCGCAGAAGGTCGCCGCGGCGCTGGGCGGACTTGCGTCGAATCCGCTGCTGCTGCTGGCCTTGATCAACGGCTTCCTGCTGGTGGTGGGACTCTTCATGGAAATGATCGCGGCGATGGTCATCCTGGTGCCGATCCTGGTGCCGATGGTCAAGGCCGCCGGGATCGATACCGTGCAGTTCGGCATCGTGCTGGTGCTCAACCTGGTGATCGGCGCGCTGACCCCGCCCCTGGGCATGCTGGTGTTCACGACGGCGCGCGTCGGCGACGTGCTTGTGACCGATGTCTTCCGCGCGATCCTGCCGTTTCTTGGGGCGCTGCTGCTGGTGCTGATGGCGGTGACCTATGTTCCGGACATCACGGTCGGCATCGTCCGCCTGTTCGGGCCCTGACGCGATGGCCTTCACCTTCGATCAGGGAAACATCGCGCTACCGAAAGGCGCCTGGGCGCGCACGCACCGTCGCTACCTACGCAACGACGGGCGGCTGGTGCTGGGGCTCACGCAGGGCGACTTTCGCGGCTATGTGTTTCCGCTGTTCACGCCCGCCGGTCACCTGGTGACCTCGGAGGCGCCCGCCGACCATCCGCATCATCAATCGCTGTGGCTGGGTGCCGATCACGTGCACGCGCTGGTCCCGGCGAGCGAGGGGCAGACCGAGGAGTACACGTACAACTTCTACCTGAACGACGTGTTCCAGGGCCGCGCGCCAGGGCACATTGTCGAGCGCGCCTGCGTCTTCGAGTCCGATTCCAGCGGCAGCGCGATCATCCGGCAGGAACTCGACTGGCAGGGTCCGGCCGAATGGGCGGCGCCCAACGGACGGCAGATCCTGCGCGAGTCGCGCGCAATGCTGGTCGAGCAGACCGCCGAGGCGACGGCATTGCGCATCCGTTCGACGCTACGGCACGGCGAGTGGCCGGTGCGGCTGGGGCCGACGCGCCATGCCTATTTCAACGCCCGCGTCAGCGAGTCCATGAACATTCAGGCCGGCGGCCGCGCGCTGAACGAATTCGGGCAGCCAACGGAATCCACGCAAACGCCCATTGCCGCCTGGATCGACTACATCGGTCCGGTGGGCGGCGGCCGCGAAGCAGGCGTCGCGCTGATGCCGCTGACCGACCAGGACCAGGGCTGGTGGTTTGTGTCCGACTGGGGCGTGATGACCTGGGGCCCGTTTCGCCGCAGCGCGCGCCTACTCGACGCGGAGCATGCAGTGATTTTGGAAGTCTGCGTGATTGCGCACGACGGCGACATCGGTCCGGCGCGGCTGGGCGCGTTGCGCGACAGATTGGCACGGCGGACGTTGCCGTGACGGGAGCCTGAACATCGCCGGGCACGGGCAACCTGCCGGAAACAGTCGCGATTCGCTTGACCCTCAGCCCGGTCGGCGAACACCGCCAGCGGAGGAAACACAATGAAGTGGTTACGCTTTGAAGCGGAAACGGGTCCACAGTACGGCCGCATGGTGGGCGACGACGAGATTCAGCCGGTCAGCGGCACGCCGTTTGGCGGCGCAGTGTCGGCGGGTGAGCGTTTCCCGCTGAAAGACGCTCGCCTGCTCGCGCCGGTCGAGCCCAGGCGCGTGTTCGGCGTCGGCCTGAACTATGTCAACCATATCCGCGAGACCGGCTCGGCGACGCCGCGCATCCCGATGTTGTTCATGAAGCCGGAAAGCGCGATCATCGGGCCAGATGCAGCGGTCATCTATCCCGTCGAGGGCAAGGATGTCCATTACGAAGCAGAGCTGGCCGTGGTGATCGGCCGCCGCGCCCGTCGGGTCGCGGTCGCCGACGCCGCCTCGGCGATCCTGGGCTATACCTGCGCTAACGACATCTCGGAGCGGGTCATTCAGCGTGAGGAAATGGGACTGGGCTGCCTGGTGATCGGCAAGGGCTTCGACAGCTTCTGCCCGCTGGGTCCGGTGATCGTCACCGACCTCGACCCATCCAACCTTCGCATCATGGCCCGGGTCAACGGCCGGGTTCGGCAGGACTCGAACACTTCGGACCTGCTGTTCGATGTCCCGACGCTGGTGTCGTATCTCAGCCAGGCCATCACGCTGGAACCCGGGGACGTCATCATCACCGGCACGCCCGCCGGCATCGGCCCCGTGGTCCCGGGCGATATAATGGAAATCGAAATTGAGGGCATTGGCATTCTGCGCAATCCGGTGGTTGCAGAAACAGCCTGAGCGACCGGCACGGCATCGGGATGTCCAGTCGACCCTGGGAAGTAATTGCGGATGCCCACCTGCCCAGTGCGGGCGTCTCGATGCCGCCCTGACCAAGTCAAACAATCGATGGAGGTACAAAAGTGTCTGGACGACTCGCCGGCAAGACAGCGCTGATTACCGCGGCAGGCCAGGGCATCGGCTTCGCCAGCGCAATGCAGATGGCGAAGGAAGGCGCGACGGTCCACGCGACCGACGTCAACCCCAAGCTGCTCGACGCCTTCGCCGGCGTGCCCAATGTGGTGACGCGCAAACTCGACGTGCTCGACGACGCCGCGGTGTGCGCGACGATGGAAGAACTGCCTGCGCTGGACGTGCTGTTCAACTGCGCCGGCTACGTGCACAACGGCACCATCCTCGAATGCGCGCCCAAGGACTGGGACTTCAGCTTCAACCTCAACGTGCGTGCCATGTACATCGCCATCCAGGCGGCGCTGCCGAAGATGCTCGACAAGTTCCAGAAGACCGGACGCGCCTCGTCGATCATCAACATGGCATCGGTCGCCGGTTCGATCAAGGGGATCCCGAACCGCTTCGTCTACGGCACCTCCAAGGCCGCGGTTGTAGGACTGACCAAGGCGGTGGCGGCCGACTTCGTGCTCAAGGGCATCCGCTGCAATGCCATCGCCCCGGGCACGGTCGACACGCCCTCGCTCGCCGACCGCATCAACGCCTATCCCGATCCGGTCGAGGCACGCAAGATGTTCATCGCGCGTCAGCCGATGGGTCGGCTGGCCAAGGCCGAGGAAATCGCGCCGATCGCGCTGTTCCTGGCCTCCGACGAATCCGTTTTCGCCACCGGCCAGACATTTTCCGTCGACGGCGGCATGACAATTTAAAACTTCTTGTGGACCCGGGCTGGCGTAGCCAGCCCGACTTTGCATGTTTTCTTTTACACGACTCGGGGAATTTTCATGAAACTCGTACGCTTTGGACCCGCCGGCAAGGAAAAGCCCGGCCTCATCGATGCCGACGGCAAACTGCGCGACCTGTCGAAGAAGGTCAAGGACATCAACGGTACAACGCTTGCACCGGCGGAACTCGCCAAGCTCGCCAAGCTCGACCCGAAGAAGCTGCCGCTGGTCAAGGGCAAGCCGCGCCTTGGCCCCTGCGTGGCGACGCCGTCGAAGTTCCTCGCCATCGGCCTCAACTACATCGACCATGCCAAGGAAACCGGCTCGCCGATCCCCGAGCATCCGATCGTCTTCTACAAGTCGCAGACCTGCATCGTCGGCCCGAACGACAGCGTGATGCTGCCCAAGGACTCGAAGCAGACCGACTGGGAGGTCGAACTCGGCATCGTTATCGGCCGCACCGCGCGCCACGTCGAGAAGAAGGATGCGATGAAGCACGTCGCCGGCTACTGCCTTATCAACGACGTGTCCGAGCGCGAGTTCCAGCTGAAGCGTGGTGCCTCGCAGTGGAGCAAGGGCAAGGGCTGCGACACCTTCGGCCCGATGGGCCCCTGGATGGTGACCAGGGACGAAATCAAGGACGTGCAGAACCTCGGCATGTGGCTGGACGTCAACGGCGAGCGCAAGCAGACCGGCAACACCAGGACGATGATCTTCGGCGTTGCCGACCTCATCGCCGACGTGTCGCGCTACATGACGCTGCTGCCGGGCGACGTCATCACCACCGGCACGCCGCCGGGCGTGGGCATGGGCATGAAGCCGCAGCAGTTTCTCAAGGCCGGCGACGTGGTCACGCTGGGCATCGACGGCCTTGGCGAACAGAAGCAGAAGGTCGTCGCCTTCAAGGGCAGGCGCTAGGAAGCCCCGGCCGCGCGCAACGCGGCCGGCGCCCTGAAAGGCCGCCCCGTCAGGCGGCGGTGTAGGCCGTCTTGACCGTGGTGTAGAACTCCGCGGCGTAGCGGCCCTGTTCGCGCGGCCCATAGCTTGAACCCTTGCGGCCACCGAATGGCACGTGATAGTCGACGCCGGCGGTGGGCAGGTTGACCATCAGCAGGCCCGCCTGAGCGTTGCGCTTGAAATGCGTCGCGTGCTTGAGCGAAGTCGTGACGATGCCGGAGGCGAGGCCGAACTCGGTGTCGTTGGCGAGCGCCAGCGCCTCGTCGTAATCCTTGACCCGGATGACGCAGGCCACCGGTCCGAAGATCTCTTCGCGGGCGATGCGCATCGCATTGTTCGCGCCGATCAACAGCGCCGGCGACAGGTAATAGCCGGGCGTCGCACGCGTCAGCGTCTCGCCACCGCAGGCCAGCGTCGCGCCTTCGGCGGCGCCGATCGCCAGGTACTTGCGATCGATATCGAGCTGCGACTCGTCGACCACCGGACCGATGTCGGTCCCCGTCTGCAACGCATTGTCGACCTTCAGCGACTTGAGCTTCTCGGTCACCGCGGCGACGAAGCGGTCGTGAATGCCGGCCGTGACGATGAGCCGTGACGACGCGGTGCAGCGCTGCCCGGTCGAGAAATAGGAACCCTGGACCGCCACGTTGACCGCGGTCGGAAGGTCGGCGTCGTCGAGGACGACCAACGGATTCTTGCCGCCCATTTCCAGCTGGATGCGCGCCATGCGCGCGACCGCCTTGGCGGCGATGGCGCGACCGGTGCCCACGCTTCCGGTGAAGCTGATCGCCGCAACGTCGGCATCGTTGACCAGCGCCTCGCCCACCACCGAACCGCGGCCCATGGTCAGATTGAACACGCCCGGCGGCAGTCCCGCGCGCGACAGAATTTCCGCGATCGCCCAGGCGCATCCGGGCACCAGGTCGGCGGGCTTGCAGACGACGGTGTTGCCGTAGGCCAGCGCTGGGGCGATCTTCCACGCCGGAATCGCAATCGGAAAATTCCATGGCGTGATCAGGCCGACAACCCCCAGCGGCTCGCGCGTGACCTCGATGTCGACGCCGGGGCGCACCGAGGCGATGCGCTCGCCCGCCTGCCGCAGGACTTCGCCGGCGAAGAAACGGAAGATCTGCCCGGCCCGCGCGGCCTCGCCGATGCCCTCGGGCAGCGTCTTGCCTTCCTCGCGCGACAGCAGTGCGCCGAGTTCGTCCTTGCGCGCGAGTATCTCGGTACCGGCGCGGTCGAGGATGTTCGCCCGCTCCTGGATCGAGCCTGCCGCCCAGCCAGGGAAGGCCTGCTTCGCCGCGGCGATGGCCGCGCGTGTCTGCGCGGCATCCGCCTGCGCGTACTCGCCGACCACGTCGTTGGTGTCTGACGGGTTGCGGTTGATGGAAACGGTATTGCCGGCGACCCACTCGCCGCCGATGTAGTTACGAAAGATGTCGGTCATGTCGGATTTCCTGGATGGTTCAAAGAACGCCACGGCGAGCGAGGTGGGTCATGAGCGCGCCCACGCCAAACGTCCACGGCGCGATGTGGTCGGTGCGCTCGACCCGGTTGATGAGTGCGCCAAGTTTAGGCGTGGCAATGGTGACGACGTCGCCGACGACATGCGTGAAGCCCTGTCCCGGTCCATGCCGGTCGAGCGTCGGCGCGAACATCGTGCCCATGTACAGCATGAGGCCGTCGGGGTACTGGTGATTCGGACCGATCGCCTGCGCCGCGAGGTCCAGCGGATCGCGGCTGATCATCGCCATCGAGCTCGCACCCTCCAGCACGAAACCCTCCGGACCCTCGACGCGCATCGAAAGCTCCGCGCGGCGGACGTCGTCGATGCCGAAGCTCTCGTCGAACAGGCGGATAAACGGCCCGATGGCGCAGGATGCGTTGTTGTCCTTGGCCTTGCCCAGCAGCAACGCGCTGCGCCCCTCGAAATCGCGCAGATTGACGTCGTTGCCCAGCG
Organism: uncultured beta proteobacterium; assembly: GCA_963712105.1. Taxonomy (GTDB): domain Bacteria; phylum Pseudomonadota; class Gammaproteobacteria; order Burkholderiales; family Casimicrobiaceae; genus VBCG01. Next base: position 664,912 of record CAVQGR010000012.1, on the reverse strand, counting down.
TCGCGCCGACCACCTTGCCGGCGCTGCCGATCGCCAGCACGATCTCCGGCTCCGGATTGTTCCATTCCGACTTGGGATGGATGCCCACCAGCGCGCCGAGTCCCACCGCGGACATCGGCTGCGCCTTGGTGAAGATCTCGGCGTCGGGCCCGATGCCGACCTCGAGGTACTGTGACCACGCGCCCTGCGCAAGCAGCACTTCCTTGAGTCGCGCCGCCTCCTCCGACCCCGGACGAATGCGCGCAAGGTTGTCGCCTATCACCGCGACGATCGCCGCGCGCACCGATTGCGCTTTCGCGGCATCGCCGCGCGCCTGCTCCTCGATCACCCGTTCCAGCATGCTGGCGACGAAGGTCACGCCGGCGGCCTTGATCGCCTGCAGGTCGCAGGGGGCCAGCAGCCAGGGACGAAGCGGGTCCCGCGCATCCTCATCGGAGTTGGCGAGGATCTCGGCAAGCGGTCCGATCCGCGAACCGGTGACCGCGCCACGCACGGCGGCCGTGGGGTCGGCAAGATTGCAAAGTTGCGAAGAGGTGGGCGCAACGGCAGTCAGGTCGCACAGGTCTTCACCGCGCAGGCAGACCGGCACGGGACCACCCAGAGAGGGCACGAAAGCCCGGCCGATCAGTAACGCGTGTTTTTCGTCCGCGGGCAGGCATGCGCGCGACAGTCTTTGCACCATGATTCTCGGCAGGTCCTCGATGCGTTCGGGAAGAATTGAAGCATAGCGCATGCGGCATGCGACCAAGCTGTGACAAAATGCAGATTCCTGCGGATTCCTCGCCGCGCCTTGGCCAAATGCCCGGAAATTGTCACGATGACCACCGCTCCGATCGAAGCCGCCGCCGCCTTTCTCGCCGCGGCACGCCGCGACCAGACGACCTGCCCCGGGATTCCCGAAGCCTGCCGCCCGAATGACCTCGAGGCATCGCTCGCCATTCAGCGCCGGGTCATGGCGCTGCTGGGCGGTTCAGTCGGCGGCTGGAAGTGTTCGGTGCCCACCGAGGCCCGTCCCATTCTTGCCGCACCCATCTTTGCGACGACCATCATCTCAGCGCCCAAGCATCCGGCAGTCGTTGCCGGGGAACTCGCCAGGATCGAACCCGAGATTGCGCTGGTTCTCGACCGTGATCTGCCGCCGCGCGCCAACCCCTACAGCGAAGACGAAGTGCGCGCATCGGTACGCGAGGCCCGCCTGGTCCTCGAGTTGATCGGATCCCGGTACGTCGATCCAACCAAGGTCAGCTTTGCGGAACTGCTCGCCGATTTCGTTGCCAATCAGGGGCTCTACATCGGGCCGGTGCTCGATGGCGCCCTCGACATGGCGCTCGACCGCCTGCCCATCGCGATCACCACGCCGTCGGGTACTCTGCTCAATCGAGACGGCGTGCACCAGGATGGCCACCCGCTGCGGCCGCTGGTCTGGCTCGCTAATTTCCTGGCGGGGCGTGGAGAAATGCTGCGCGCCGGGCAGATCGTCACCACCGGTTCCTATTGCGGAATTCTCGACGTCCCCATCGGCGTTCCCTTGACCGTCAGGTACGGCGATCTCGGCGCGCTGTCGATAACGCTCGACCGCGCGGCATGAACCGGTCGCGCGCCGCCACCATGCTCGCGGAGAAGCGATGAGCCTTGCCGGCATGGGCGTGGTAGCCATCTGGCACGACCTCGATCCGGCGGCAAAGGACGATTTTCACGAATGGCATAACCGCGAACACATGCCGGAGCGCGTCGGCATCGCCGGATTCCGCCGCGGCCGCCGCTACGTCGCCATTCGCGGCGCCCCCGAATACTTCAACCTCTATGAGGCCGACAGCCCCGAGATCCTGACCGGGCAGGATTACCTCAATCGCCTCAATGCGCCGACGGCCTGGACCAAGCGGGTGCTGCCGGCGTTTCGCAATGTCGCCCGCTCGGTATGTCGCGTCGCGTACACACAGGGCGTGGGCAGCGGCGGCGTCATGCTGACGCTGCGTTTTGCGATCGACGAATCCGCCCATGACGCGGCGCTGGACGCATTGCGCCGGCGCATCCTGCCACCGATGGCCTTCGGCAGGGGCGTTACCGGCGTGCACCTGTGCCTCGCGGATCCTGCAGCCAGCGCGATCGAGACCGCGGAACGCCAGGCGCGAGCGGCCGGCACCGCCGTCCCCGCGTGGATTGTGCTGATCGAGGGCAACGGCGTGCCCGATGTCGACGTCATTGCCGACGAACTGGCACCCGCGCTCGCGGCACACGAGTCCACGGTCCCCGAGCGCGCCGTCTACCGGCTCGAATTCACCCGCCTCAAGACGCCCTGGGCCGCCGGCTGACGATGCCGCCAGCGCGGCGGCGTCATCGTCAAGGCGCACGCACAGGATTTGCGCCGCGACGTTCTGTTGCATACTTCCCTTGGTCGATCATCCAGCAGGAGCCGCATCATGGCCATCGTCCCCATCATCGAATACGAGCAGGCATCACCCGAGGTCCGCGAAGTTTTCGACGACATCATGACGACCCGCAAGGTCGACTGGGTCAATAATTTCTGGAAGGTCCTCGCCAATGATCCGGCGACGCTGAAGCGCGTCTGGTCGGCGGCAAAGGAGGTGATGCGGCCGGGCGAACTCGACGCGCTGACCAAGGAACTCATCTACGTCGCCGTGTCGGTCACCAACAATTGCGAGTACTGCATCCTGTCGCATACCACCAGCGCGAGCGGCAAGGGCATGACCCCGCCGATGTTCAACGAACTTATGGCGGTGGTGGCGCTGGCCAACGAGACCAATCGTCTGGCGAACGGTTACCGCATCGACGTCGACAATCGTTTCCAGGAACCGCTTTCGCGCTGAATCAGCGCTGCGTATCGCCGCCCTTCACCGTGTCCCCCATCGACTCCCTCCGTCGCGACAACCCGGACGCGCCGCTGTACCCCGAACTCGAGCCATATGCCACCGGGCGCCTGCCGCTCGATGCCGTGCACACGATGTACTGGGAGACCAGCGGGAATTCGTCCGGCGTGCCCCTCGTATTCCTGCATGGTGGACCCGGCGGCGGTTGCCTGCCGCATCACCGGCGCTACGGCGATCCCTCGTACTGGAACATCGTACTCTACGACCAGCGCGGCGCGGGCCGCTCCACGCCGGTTGCTTCGCTGACCGACAACACCACCGGACACCTTGTCGCCGACCTCGAGCGCCTGCGCGAAGCGTTGCACATCGAGCGCTGGCTGCTGTTCGGCGGGTCGTGGGGGTCGACGCTGGCGCTTGCCTACGCGCAGGCGCATCCCGATCGCGTGCTTGGGCTGGTGCTGCGGGGCATCTTCCTCGCCAGCGCACGCGAGATCGACTGGTTCATGCATGGCATGCGCAATGTCTTCCCGGAAGCCTGGCGCGCGTTCGAGCAATTCCTGCCGGAAAGCGAGCGCCCGGACCTTCTGGTCAACTACTACCGCCGCCTCACCGACGCGGACCCCGCCGTGCACTTTCCCGCAGCGCATGCCTGGGATCGCTACGAGGGCACCTGCTCGACGCTCCTGCCGCAGCCCGACTCGCTTCCCCGGATGGACTCGGACACCGCCGCGCTGGCGATTGCGCGCATCGAAGCGCATTACTTCGTGCATCGCGCGTTCCTGGCGCCGGAGCAGCTGCGCGATGGCGTCGCCGCGATCCGCCACCTTCCCTGCACGATCGTGCAGGGACGCTATGACGTCGTCTGTCCGCCAGTGACCGCCGATGCACTGGCCGAGGCGTGGCCGGAAGCCGAGTACATCGTCGTACCCGATGCCGGGCATTCGGTGCGCGAACCCGGCATCGCCCGCGAACTCGTGGCTGCGTTGCAGCGGATGCAGCAAGGCCTCGCCCCAGGCCGCTCGCGCGGCCGGCGTTGAACGTGCGTCTTGCCGCCGCCCTCGTACTCTGCTGCACGCTGCTGACGAATACGGCGCCCGTGCTCGCGCAGCCGGCGACCCCCGGCGCACTGGAACCGGCCGGCACGCCGGACCGGCCTGCCCGCCCGAAGATCGGTCTCGTGCTCTCCGGAGGAGGCGCGCGGGGGCTGACCCACGTCGGCGTGCTGCAGGTCCTGCACCGGCTCAACGTGCCCATCGACTACGTCGCCGCCACGTCGATGGGAGCGATCGTCGGCGGCCTCTTCGCCAGCGGCATGTCGCCGGACGAGATGGAGCGCCAGCTTGAAGGCCTGAGCTGGCCGACGTTGCTCTCCGACAGTCCGCCGCGCCGCGACGTCGGCTTTCGGCGCAAGGAAGAGGAATCGGCGTTCCCGCTGGCTTTCGAAGTCGGCATCCGCGACGGCAAGTTCGAGACCTTCAAGGGCGCGCTGTCGGGTAGCAATCTCGAGCTCTACCTGCACGAGCAGACTCGCAATGTCGACAACATTGCGAACTTCGATCTGTTGCCGGTGCCGTTCCGGGCGGTGGCCACCGACATGGTGTCCGGCAAGGAAGTGGAGTTCAGGAGCGGCCGGCTCTACAAGGCCATGCGGGCCTCGATGTCGGTCCCCGGCATGTTCGCGCCGGTCGAGATCGACGGGCGCATCTACGGCGATGGCGGCCTGGTGAACAACCTGCCGGTCGACGTCGTGCGCAGAATGGGCGCGGACATCGTCATTGCGGTCAATATCGGCACGCCGCTGATGACCCGCGAACAACTGTCCTCGGTGGTCGGTTACGCAGCGCAGATGGTGAACATCCTGACCGAGCAGAACGTGCGCGCCCAACTCGCGAATCTGCGGCCGCAGGACATCCTGATCTCGCCCGACCTCGGCGATCTCACCTTCCTCGACTTTGCCGAGGCGGACAGGTTCATCGACCTGGGCGTGGCTGCCGCCGAGGCCGTGCGCGAACGCCTCGCCACGCTGGCCTCCACGCCGGCCCAGTTCGCGCAGTACCAGCGCCGCTTCGACGCGCCGCGCGAGGCCGAACTGTCCATCGTCGATTTCGTGCGTGTCGACGGCACGCATTATGCGAATCCCAAAGTGCTCGAGGCGCAGATGCACACCAGGCCGGGCGAGCCCTTCCGGCTGAAGACGCTGGAACGCGACCTGGCGCACCTCTATGGTCGCGGCGACTTCGAGTCGATCGACTACCGGCTGGTCACCGAAGGCCGGCAGCAGGGCGTGGTCGTCAATGTGACCGAGAAATCCTGGGGGCCGAACTTCCTGCGCTTCGGTCTCAACCTCGCGTCGGATTTTCAGGGTGACTCGACGTTCAACGTACTGGCCGGCCATCGACGCGTCTGGCTCAACAGCTACGGCGCCGAATGGTCCAACGAGATCATCCTCGGCCAGACGCGACGTTACGCCACCGAGTTCTACCAACCGCTCTCGCCCGGCAATTTCATGTTCGCATCGGCCTACGGCCTGTGGCAGCGTGCGCCGGAATACCTGTTCGAGGGCGACGAGCGCATTGCCGAATACGATCTGTTGACGGAAACGGCGGGACTGGATCTGGGCAAGCCGCTAGGCACGCTCGGCGAGATCCGTCTGGGACTGAAGTGGCTCCATTACCGTGGCGACCCCGCAGTGGCCGACCCGATCTATCCGACCTACAAATCCACCGAAACCGGCGTGCGGTTGCTGCTGCGCTGGGACAGCCTCGACCACCCATACTTTCCGCGCAGCGGTCTGCGCGTTCTGGCGGAAGCGTTCTGGGGCAGACGTGATCTGACGGTCCAGGGCATCAATTTCAACGAGGATGACGACAGTTCGCGCCTCGGCATCACGGCCAATGGCGCCGTCAACTTGTGGAAAAACGGCTTCCTCAATCTCTACGCGCGTGCCGGCGCGGTCAACCATGAGCATGCCGATGTGCTGACCGACTTCGACCTCGGCGGATTCCTGCAATTGTCGGGGTTGCGCACCAAACAGATCTCCGGCAACTATGTCGGATTCGGCCGCGCCGTCTACTATCACCAACTCGGTCAGCTTCCGGTCGTCGGTCGCATGTTCGCCGGAGGGTCCGTCGAAGCCGGCAACGTCTGGAACTCGCGCGGCGACGTCTCCGCGAGCGGCCTCTTGTATGCCGGCAGTGTGTTCGTCGCCGCCGATACCTGGCTCGGTCCGTTCTATCTTGCCTATGGCCGCGCCAGCCGCAACCAGTCGAGCTTCTACATCTACCTTGGCCGCCCCTGACCCCCCGACCGCCGTGAACGAGGCGTGGATTGCGCGCAGCCGCGCCGCGGTCTGGCATCCGTGCACGCAGATGAAGGCGCACCAAAGCCTGGCGCTGGTGCCGATCGCCCGCGCGCACGGCGCCTGGCTGTACGACTTCGACGGCCGCCGCTACCTCGATGCGGTAAGCGCCTGGTGGGTCAACCTGTTCGGCCATGGCGAACCGCGCATCAAGGCCGCGCTGCATGCGCAACTCGACACGCTCGACCATGTCATGCTGGCCGGCTTCACGCACGCGCCGGTGGTCGAATTGTCCGAGCGCCTCGCCGCGCTCGCTCCTGCGGGTCTTGGCCATGCGTTCTATGCATCGGACGGCGCCTCGGCCACCGAAATCGCGCTCAAGATGAGCCACCATTACTGGCGCAACACCGGTCAACCGGACAAGCGTGGTTTCGTCAGCCTTGCCGGCAGCTATCACGGCGAGACCGTTGGCGCGCTCGCCGTCACCGACGTCGCGCTGTTCCGCGACACCTATGCAGCACTGCTCAACCGGAACTCGACCGTTCCCTGCCCCGATCCGCGCCGCGGCATCGGCGTCGATGCTGCGGCGGCCGCGCTGGACGCGCATCTGGCGCGGCATCACGCCACCACCGCGGCACTGTTCATCGAACCGCTGGTGCAGGGCGCCGCCGGCATGGTGATGTACGACGCCGACTACCTCGCCCGCGCCCGCGAGATCACCGCGGCGCATGGCGTGCACCTGATCGTCGACGAGATCATGACCGGCTTCGGACGCACGGGCACGTTGTTCGCGTGGGAACAGGCACACGCTGCCGCCCCCGATTTCATGTGCTTGTCGAAGGGCATCACCGGTGGTGTGCTGCCGCTGTCCTGCGTGCTGACCGGCGATGCGGTATTCGCCGCGTTCTACGATGACGATGTCGCCAGGGGCTTCCTGCACTCCCACTCGTACACGGGCAATCCGCTCGCCTGCCGCGCCGCGCTGGCCGTGCTCGACATCTTTCGCGACGACGACGTGATCGCCGCAAACCGTCTCCGCGCTGCGCGTTGGGCGCGCATCCAGGCGCCGTTGGCGGCGCATCCGACCGTTCGCGACCTGCGCCGCACCGGGATGATCACCGCCTTCGAGGTTGCGTCCGGGCGCGCGGACTTCGCCCGCTGGTTCTTTTCCGAAGCGCTGTCGCGCGAGTTGCTGCTGCGACCGATCGGTCACACTGTTTACTTCATGCCGCCCTACAGCCTGACCGACGAGGAAATGACGCTGCTCGTGGGAGGCGTGTGCGACATCCTCGATCGCGCATGAGCAAGGCGCTTGCCATCGCCCTGGCGCTGGCGTTCGCGCTGCTTTCGACGCCTGCGCGTGCAGTACTGCCGTCAGGCGTCGCGCGCGCGTTTCTCGACACCGGCATTCCGCTGTCGAGTATCAGCGTGGTCGTGCGCGAAGCGGGCGCGGCCCGGCCGTTGTTCGCCGTCGATGCCGATCGCGCAATGAACCCGGCTTCGGTGATGAAACTGATCACCACCTACGCTGCGCTGGATCTCCTCGGGCGCGATTATCGCTGGCGCACCGAGGCCTATCTGGGCGGGCCTCTCGAAGGCGGCCGGCTGTCGGGCGACCTGATCCTCAAGGGCTATGGCGACCCCAAGATCACCATCGAGCGGTGGAAGGCATTCATGGCGGAGCTACGCGCCCGCGGCCTGGAACAGATCGACGGAGACCTCGTGCTCGACCGGACCTATTTCAGGACCGGGGCGCACGACCCGGCGGCATTCGACCACGAGCCGCTGCGTCCATACAACGTCGGACCGGACGCGCTGCTGGTGAACTTCAATGCGGTGCGATTCGTGTTTGCGCCGGATGCAAAGCGCGGCGCGGTGAGCGTCCGGACGGAGCCGCCGCTGCCCGAGGTCGTGCTCGAGGGCATGCCAGCACTCGCTACAGGCGAATGCGGCGACTGGCGCAGCATGCTCGGTGCGGCGTTCACCAACCACGCCGCAAGTGCAAGCGCGGCGTTCACCGGCCGCTACGCGGAAACCTGCGCGGAGCGCGACTGGAATCTGGCGCTGCTCGATCACCCGCATTACGTGGCCGGCATGTTCTCGACCTATTTCCGCGAGGCGGGTGGAGATTTTTCCGGCAAACTGAAGGAAGGGCTGGCCCCGCGCACGACGGCGCCGTTCGCCGTGCTGATGTCGCCGCCGCTCCATGAAATCGTGCGCGACATCAACAAGCTGTCCAACAACGTAATGGCGCGGCAGCTGTTCCTGACGCTCGCCTCCACCGCGCATCCACCGCCGGCCACCACCGGCCTCGCTGCCGACGTCGTTCAGCGCTGGCTGAACGACAAGCGCATTCGGATGCCCGGGCTGGTGCTGGAAAACGGCTCCGGCCTGTCGCGCAACGAACGGGCGACCGCGGGCGGGCTGGCCCAATTGCTGGCGACCGCGTACGCGGGACCGTTCCGCGAAGATTTCGTCGACTCGCTGGCGGTCGCCGCAGTGGATGGCACGGTCGAACGGCGTTTCAGGAACACTGCCGCCGCCGGACAGGCACTGCTCAAGACGGGCTCGCTTGAAGGCGTGCGCGCAATGGCCGGCTATGTGATCAACCCCGCGGGGCGCCGCTTCATCGTCGTCGCCATCATCAACCATCCGAACGCGGCCAAGGGTGGCGCCGGACTGGATTACCTGGTGCAATGGGTCTATCACCAGGCCGGCCGCTACAATCCACAACTGCGCCGATGAGCCTGGCCGGCCACACCCCGGCGGTACCGCCGGCGAACGCCACCTGACCGATCCACCGGTCCGGTCGCGTTCCCTGCCGCGCCGGGTCAGGCGCGGCGGCGGACGCCGGGCAGATCAGACGCCCGGTATGGCGCGGCTGTCCTTGAACAACATGTAGCCGCGAATCACGCGGTAGATGACCCAGATGCCAGCGACGAACCAGATCGCGACGGCGATCGGGATGCCGATCAGGATCAACCCGAGTGTCAGCATCACCATCCAGCCGGCAATTGCCCACAGTAGCGACCACCAGAAAGTGCGGATCAGCCAGGTGAAGTGCGAGCCGACCCAGGTGCCCACGGCGTCGGCGCGGTTGAAGTAGCAGACGATGACGCCGGCGATGCCCACCAAGCCCGTGAGCGGCGCGATCATCGGCAGTCCCGAGGATGCGAGAGCGACGATTGCCGCGATGGCAAACAACGCGTAGGCAAGCACGCCCGCGGTGATGGGCGGACTGGTATTGCCGGAAACCGGCTGCGGTGCAGGAAACTCGGCCACGGTCATCTCCCGTCGACGTGACGCGCCGAACGTCGGCGCCCGTAGTCTCGAAGATGGGGCCGGCGCCAGGCGCAGTCAATAGCCGCGGCGACGGACGACGCCATGGCGCGACAGCGCGACCGCCATGCCCGACAGGCCGCTCGGACGCCTTCTTTGCCGAACAGCGTTATAATGGTCACTTGCCTCGCCAAGGGGCGCACTTGCCCCGCCAACGAGCGCTTTTCGCCCGGCTCAGGCGGCGGCCGCGATTTCTTTCGATCCTTCCATCAGAGAAAGGATGCTCATCATGAATAACGAAAACACCCGCGACAAGCTCGTCGATGAATTTTCCTCGGTTCTTTCCGAGGCGGAAACACTGCTCGACAAGGCAACCAAGGAAACCGGTGAAAAGGCGCGCGATCTGCGCTCACAGGTGGAATCCCGCCTGCTTTCCGCCAAGCTGCGACTGCAGGAACTCGAAGGACGAGCAAGAGAGGGCGCCAAGCAGGCAGCGCGCGCCACCGACGACTATGTCCACGACCATCCCTGGCAGGCGATCGGCGCCGCGGCAGCCGTCGGTTTTGTCGTCGGCTTGCTGATGAACCGCCGCTGATTCGATTGCGACCGCCCAGCGACCGATGACCGGCGGCGCTGCCCCGGACAAGCAGGAGCGCCCCTCGTTGCGCGGGGCGGTGGCGCGGCTGTCCGAGGCACTGCTCGGACTTGTTCGTACCCGCCTTTCGCTCGCCAGCGTCGAATACGCCGAGGAACGCGCCCGTGTCGGCCGGCAGTTGGCGCTGCTGGTGGGTGCGGTCGGATGTGTGCTGATCGCGCTGTTGTTTGCCGCTGCCGGCGTCGTCGTCTTCTATTGGGACACTTATCGCCTGCCGGCGATCATCGGCGTGGTGATCGCCTTCGCGGTCGTGGCTGCGCTGCTGTTGTGGCGTCGAGCCGAAATCGACAGACTCGCTCCCACGCCCTTCGCGACGACCATCGCTGAACTCGACAAGGACCGTGCGGCGATTGTCGCCTTGCGCCCACGTCCCAGCGATCCTCCGCCCGTGCCATGAGGCGCTCCGACGAACTTGCCGAGCGCAAGGCGCTGCTGATTGCCGAAGCCGATCTCCATCGCATGCAGGCGCTGCTGGCCTGGCATGAGGCGCGCGGCATCATCTCGCCGCCGGCGCCTGCCGAACGCAGCGCACGATCCCGCACCTTGGCGGCGACGCTGATCGGGCTGCTGCTGCCATTCATGGGCGGGGGCCGGCTGCGGCGCATCATGCGCAACACCGCGATGCTTCTGTCGGCGGTGCGTATCGTTCGCGCCTGGCGCGCGGCCGGCGACCGCTAGCGCCGCTCCGGCGGTTTCAAGGCTGGAGTTTCAGTTCGCGGACCAGCGCGTCCACGCGCGCCTTCACCGCCGCATCCATCGAGATCGGTCGCCCCCATTCGCGGGCGGTTTCCCCGGGCCACTTGTTGGTCGCGTCGATGCCCATCTTGCTGCCCAGCCCGGCCACCGGCGACGCGAAATCGAGGTAGTCGATCGGCGTCGATGACACCAGTAGCGTGTCGCGCATCGGATCGACTCGCGTGGTCAGTGCCCAGACGACCTCCTTCCAGTCGCGGATGTCGACGTCGGCGTCGGTGACGATGATGAACTTGGTGTACATGAACTGGCGCAGGAAGCTCCAGACGCCGAACATCACCCGCTTCGCGTGACCCGCGTACTGCTTGTTCATCGACACCACGGCCAGCCGGTACGAGCATCCCTCCGGCGGCAGGTGAAAGTCGGCAATCTCCGGAAACTGCTTCTGCAGCAGCGGCACGAACACTTCGTTCAACGCAACGCCCAGCATCGCTGGTTCGTCCGGCGGCTTGCCCGTGTAGGTCGAGTGGTAGATCGGATCGCGGCGCAGCGTCATGCGTTCCAGCGTCAGCACCGGGAAGCGCTCGACCTCGTTGTAATAGCCCGTGTGGTCGCCGTAGGGACCCTCGGCAGCGGTCTCGTAGCCGGTCGGGTCGGTCGGGTCCGGCTGAATGAAACCCTCGAGCACGATTTCGGCGGAGGCCGGAACCTGCAGGTCATGCGAAATGCATTTGACGATTTCGGTGCGCCCGCCGCGCAACAGACCGGCGAACTGGTATTCGGACAGCGAGTCCGGTACCGGCGTCACCGCACCCAGGATGGTCGCGGGGTCCGCGCCCAGCGCCACTGCGATCGGGAAGGGCTCGCCCGGATGCGCCAGCGCATGATCGCGAAAATCCAGCGCGCCGCCGCGGTGCGCCAGCCAGCGCATGATCACCTTGTCGCGGGCGATCACCTGTTGCCGGTAGATGCCGAGATTCTGCCGCTTCTTGTGTGGGCCGCGCGTCACGGTCAGCCCCCAGGTGAGCAGCGGCCCCACGTCGCCCGGCCAGCAGGTCTGCACCGGCAGGCGCGCCAGATCGACGTCGGCGCCTTCCCAAACCACCTGCTGGCAGGGAGCAGAACTGCGCTCCTTCGGCGCCATGTCGAGTACCTTCATGAATACCGGACGGGTGTTCTGCCAGGCGTCCTTCAGACTCTTCGGCGGGTCGGGCTCCTTGAGAAAGGCCAGCAAGCGGCCAATTTCGCGCAGCGCCTCGCGCCAGTCGTCGCCTTCCACGCCCATCGCCCGTGCCACCCGCTGCGGCGTGCCGAAAAGATTGCCGAGCACCGGTATGGCGTTGCCGTCGGGGCCGCGCAGGTCTCCCGTCGGGCGCTCGAACAATAGCGCCGGCCCGCCCACCTTCAGCATGCGGTCGCACAACTCCGTCATCTCGAGCTTCGGGTCCACCGGCACGGCGATACGGCGCAGCTCGCCAATCGCTTCGAGCTGGGCAATGAAGTCGCGAAGGTCGCGGTAGGCCAAGGGATGGGTTTCGGCAGGAAGGGTTCGCAGGCGGAACATCCGCGCACGCCACCATTCTAGCGAACGTTACAATGAACGATGCCGTCCGCTGCCGCCGCCCGCACTGCCGGCTTCCTGCGCGCCCGGCGCCTGATCTTCGGCATCGTGCTGGCCGGCTATATCCTGTCGTTCTTCCACCGCACGGCGCCGGCGGCGATCGCCGCCGAACTGACGCAGGCGTTCGCGATCAATGCGGCGACGCTGGGCACGCTGGCCGCGACCTATTTCTACGTCTACACGCTGCTGCAGATCCCCGTCGGTGTGCTCGCCGACACGCTGGGCCCGCGGCGGATCCTGACCGGTGGCAGCCTGATCGCGGCGATCGGGTCGCTGGCCTTCGCGCTGGCGCCCACCTGGGAAATCGCCGCGGCCGGGCGCACGCTGGTCGGCATCGGCGTATCGGTGGCGTTCATTGCCATTCTCAAGGTGAGCGCGGTCTGGTTTCCCGCCAATCGCTTTGCCACGCTGACCGGGGTCACCATGTTCGCGGGCAATCTGGGCGCGGTGGTCGCCGGCGCGCCGCTGGCCTGGCTGATCACCGTCGCCGACTGGCGTGCGGTGTTCGTCGGGCTCGCTGCGCTGTCGCTGGCACTCGCCGCCGCGACCTGGATCTTCGTCCGCGATCGGCCCGAGCAGGCCGGCTTCGCCCCGGTGAACCCGGCGTCCGGAGGCGCACTCGCCACGACGCACTGGACGCGCGCGTTGCGCGACGTCCTCGCCAATCCGGCAACCTGGCCGGGATTCTTCGTCAACGTCGGCGTCGGCGCCAGCTTTCTCGCCTTCGCCGGCCTGTGGGCCGTGCCCTATCTGGTCGACGTGTACGGGATGACACGGGTGGTCGCCGCACAGCACACGAGCCTGCTGTTGCTCGGCGTGGCCGTTGGCGCGCTCGCCATCGGCGCACTGTCGGATCGGCTGGGCAATCGCCGCGGGCTGATGCGCATCTGCACGCTGCTCTATGCACTTACCTGGCTGCCGTGGCTGCTGCACGCAGCCTGGCCGCTGCCGGTAACGCTGGCCTGGTTCTTCCTGATGGGACTGCTGATCCCCGGCTTCACGCTGTCCTGGACCGTGGCCAAGGAAGTGAACCGGCCGGAGCACTCGGGCATCGCCACGTCGGTGGTCAACGTCGGCATTTTCCTCGGCACTGGCATCCTGCAGCCGCTGGTGGGCTGGGTGCTCGACCGGAGCCGGGTCGCCGGTGACCCGGCGCAGTCGTGGGACGCGGCGCTGCTGCTGCTCGCCGGCAGCGCAGCGTTCGGGGCTGCCGCAGTCTGGATGGTGCGCAGGCCTCAGGCGTTGGTCTAGATCACCGCCTAGATCACCGCCGCCGTGCCGCCGTCCATCGGGATGATGGCGCCGGTCACATAGCTGGCCGCGTCCGACGCCAGGAACAGCGCGACCTGCGCGACCTCCTCGGGCGTGCCCAGCCGTCCCAGCGGAATGCGCGCCTGCTGCTTCGCCAGCAGTTCTTCCTCGCTGGCGCCGGTCAGCTTCGCCTCCACCGCCAGTCCCTGCTGCACGCGCCCGGTGAGCGTGCCGCCCGGACTGATGGCGTTGATGCGCACGCCCCTGGAACCATAGGCCGCCGCCAGCCCCGTGGTCGCCAGCATCAGCGCGGCGTTGGCTGCGCCACCCGGCAGGTGAATGGGATTGGCGTGCTTGCCGCCCATGCCGATGATGGCGACGATCGCGCCGCGGCCGCGTGCCGCCATGCGCCTGACCACGACGTCGACCGGGAGCAGCGTGGCGAAGAATTTTGCATCCATCGCATCGCGCCACGCCGACGCGCAAAGATCGGCGGGAACGTAGCGTTTGGCGGCGCCGGCCGAACTCACCAGCACGTCGATGGGGCCGAGCTTCTGCTCCGCTTCGTCGATGGCGCGCTGCGCGTCGTCGGCGTTGGAAAGATCCGCCACGATCGCCAGCGGAGCATGCGCTCCTCCCGCGAGTTTCCCGATGGCCAGGGCCAGATTCGCCTCGCTGCGCGACACCAGCGCGACCCGCGCCCCCGCTGTGACGAAGGCCTGCGCACAGGCGAAGCCGATGCCCTTGGATGCGCCGGTCACAACAACGATACGGTCGCGGAATTGCGTGTTCATGGCTTGTCCTTGCTGGAGGTTGTCGGCTTCGTAGCCGAAGTGCTGGAATCGACACGCACTGCCAACTGCCGGCCCAGATATTCGCGCACTCGTTCGGTGACCAGGCCGCGCGACGCCGGGTTGGGTCCGACGTGCACGCCTTCGCCCGGACGAACGCCATTGGGGACGTCGCGGCGCAGCACCACGCGGCCGGCGGGCGAGTCGAAACCGTGATAGCTGTCCGGGTAGACGTCAACGGTGACCGCGGCCCCGCGCTCGCGCATCGCCTGACCGAGCGCGACGCAGGGCGCAGCCGGCGTCCAGTCGTCGAGTTCGCCGATGTGGATCGCCAGCGGCGCGGCGGGCTGCCAGCTCGCTCCGGCCTTCAGCGCGGCGGCGCAACCCGGATAGAACGCGACCGCGGCGCGGAGCCACGGCGCCGCGTCGGCCTGCGAACGATACGCGGCCACGCGGGCGTTCGCGCCATTGATCGTCGCCAGCGTCGTGCTGCCGCCGTGCGACCAGCCGACCAGCGCGATGCGTGCGACGTCGATTTCCGGCAATTGCCCGGCGAACGTCAGTGCGCCCAGCACGTCGAGCCTGCGCATGGCCGCATTGATCGTTCGCTCGCCGCTGCGGATCGTGCACACTTCGCGCCGCCCGCGTGGGTTGAAGCTGTCGGGCCAGAGCACCGCATAGCCATCGGCCAGCATCAGGTCGGTCCACCGCGCGAAACGCGTCGTCAACTGCGCCTCGCCTCCGTCGCGCCTGCCGTACATGCCGCCGCATCCGTGCAGCGCGATCACCAGTGGAACCCTGTTGCCTGCCGCCGGCGGTCGAAACAGGAGTGCGGTGATCATGACCCCTTCGCCGGCAGCGGTATGCTCCAGCGACGGCAGCGTGACACGTTCGGGCGCCGGGAGCACCGCGTGAACCAGCGGCGCGAATGCCAGTGTCAACGGCAGGCAACTGCGCAGGCAGGCGCGAGCGACTTCGCCGAGACGAGGGAGAATCATCGCGAGGCGACCGCGCGCCGCGGACGTCCGGAGGTCGATGCCGGCTCGCTGCGCGCACACGGTGTCACCGGTTGCGGATCGTCGGCGAGTCCGGCCCTGATCCTGATCCAGGCCGCCAGCTTGCTGTCGAACGGCAGCGTGTACGCCGCGCTGGTCGACGGCAGCGCCAGCGTCGCATAGCCCGCCTCGCGCCACGCGGCGTCGGCGCGCGCCGCGGTCTTGCCGTTGAAGCACACCAGCCGGACCCCCGGCGCCAACCGGCGTACCCGGCGCGATTCGGCGTGCATGGCGGCGCGGATCGACGAGTCCAGACTGCCCGGTCGTTCGCAGGAAACGATGGTGTCCCAGAGCCCGATGCCGTGCGCCTGGATGCGCGCAATCCGCTGCGGGTAGGTCAGATCGACCAGCGACTCGCCCAGCACGCGGCCGAGCAGCGGCCAGAAATGGTTGCGCGGATGCGCATAGTACTGGCGCGCCGCAAGCGAGGCATCGCCCGGAAAGCTGCCCAGCAGCAGGATGCGCGCGTCCGGGGCCAGGACCGGAGGCAGGCCACGGCGACGCTGGATGGCCATGCGCTACAGTGCCGCCGGCCAGGCACGAAGCCGCAGCGCGTGGTCGACGACCACGCCGGCGAACACCACGAAACCCAGCCAGTGATTGGACAGAAAGGCGCGAAAACATGCGGCCGGCTCGCGGCCGCGGATCAACCACAGGTGATAAGCGGCCAGAAGCGCGGCAACCCCGAGTCCGACGTAGTATCCGGGTCCGTAGTTGACCCAGAGCCCGACCCCGGCCATGCCGCCGAGATAGATCGCATAGCAGATCGCGATCGCGGGAATGTCGAAATGGCCAAAGGTGAGCGCCGACGTGCGCATGGTGAGCTTGGCATCGTCCTCGCGATCGACCATCGCGTATTCGGTGTCGTAGGCAACGACCCAGAACAGGTTGAGTCCGAACAGCGCCCACGCCAGCGGCGATATCTGCCCGACCACCGCGGTGAACGCCATCGGGATGCCGAAGGAAAAGGCCACGCCCAGGAACGCCTGCGGCAGTGCGAAAAAGCGCTTGAAGAACGGATAGGCGATCGCGATGACCAGCGCCACCACCGACATCAGCACCGTGGGAATATTGGTCACGATCAGGACCAGCAGGAAGCCGCTTCCGGCGAACAGCGTGGCCACCGCCAGCGCCTCCCAGGGCGCGATTTCGCCGGTGGCAAGCGGCCGTCCCGCGGTGCGCCTGACGTACGGGTCGAAGCCCCGGTCCGCCCAGTCGTTGAACGCGCATCCGGCGCAGCGCATGATCACCGTGCCGAGGATGAACACCAGCAGCAGGCGCCCGGAAGGCTTGCCGAAACTGGCGATCCACAATGCGGTCAGCGTCGGCCAAAGCAGCAACAGGATGCCGATCGGCTTGTCCAGCCGGACCAGGCGCTCGTAGGCGTCGAGACGCTGCCGCCACGTCAGCGGTACCGGTGTGGCGGAGCCGTTCACAAGCCGAGCGCCAGCTGTTTCCTGAGTTCGCGCGGCGCGAC
Source organism: uncultured beta proteobacterium (assembly GCA_963712105.1). Lineage (GTDB taxonomy): Bacteria > Pseudomonadota > Gammaproteobacteria > Burkholderiales > Casimicrobiaceae > VBCG01. The sequence goes on along the minus strand of CAVQGR010000012.1, from coordinate 647,964 downwards.
CTCCGTCAGCAGGACCTGTGGGGTCGGATAGGCCAGACGCACGCGCAGTTCGCGCTTCATTCGCCGGTTGGACAGACGCCGCGACTCGCTCATGAACGATAGCAGGATCGGCGCGATGCGCTGTTCGGCATCCTCCCAGCTGACCCGCGGCGGCCGCGGCAGCGCAAATGCGTCGGCGACAGCGTCGAACCAGCCACCCATCTTCAGCTCGGCGTCGTCGCTGACGTTGTAGGCTCGATTGCCGCACCCGTGAAAGATGGCCGCGACCACTGCACGCGCCAGATCGTCGGCATGAATGTGGTTGGTGAACACGTCATCGTCGGCATTGAGCACCGGCGTGCCCTGCCGGATCCTCTCCAGTGGCAGGCGCGCCTGCGCGTAGATGCCCGGCACGCGCAGGACCGCGAGCCGCACGCCCTGGCGGGTGGCCCAGGTTCGAAGGCGGTCCTCGGCGCAGACGCGCCGGCGCGCACGTGGTGTCTGCGCGCGCCGCACCCGCGTCTCGTCGATCCTTGCGCCGGCGCAATCGCCATAGACGCCCGAGGTCGAAACATAGACGAAGCGCCGGGGTATAATTTGCGCCCGTGTCAGTGCTGCGAGAAGTTTTTGCGTGCGCGGGTCGTCGCGGCCTTCGGAGGGCGGCGGCGCGAAGTGCAGAACGGCGAAGGGCGCGGCGCACAGCCGGCGCAGCGTCGGAAACGTGTCGAGGTCAGCCACGATCGGGACGATGCCATGCGCACGCAGCCGCGGCACATCCGCCTCGCGACGCGTGACACCGTAAAGACGGGCGCGGCCGCGCAATAACGCAGCTGCGCGTAGTGCCACATCCCCGCATCCGATCAACAGAATCCTGATCACGCCGCCGATAACCGATCGCACGGCCGCGAGGCGGCGCGCGACGAGGAAGAATCGCAATGGATTTCGAGATTACCATAAAGCCCAGCGACCACCGCTTCCCCTGCGAGGACGGCGAGACCGTGCTTGCAGCAGCCATGCGCGCCGACCTCCTGCTTCCCTACGGCTGCCGCAACGGCGCCTGCGGAACCTGCAAGGGTCGCATCCTCGAAGGCGAAGTCGACTATGGCGCGCACCAGGCGACGACGCTCACGGAAGACGAAAAGCGCGCCGGACTGGCGCTGTTCTGCTGCGCCAAGCCGCGCACAACGCTCACCATCGAAGTCCGCGAAGTGCGCCGGGCCGGCGACATCCAGATCAAGCGCCTGCCCTGCCGCATCGAATCGATCGACAAGGCGGCGGCCGACGTCGCCATCATCCGGCTGAAGTTGCCGGCCAACGAACGGCTGCAGTTCCTGGCCGGACAATACGTCGATCTGCTGCTCAAGGACGGCAAGCGGCGCAGCTTTTCCCTGGCCACGCCTCCGCATGACGATTCGCTGCTCGAGCTGCATGTCCGCCATGTTCCGGGCGGATTCTTCACCGACGCGCTGTTCAACCAGTACAAGGGACGTGAAATCCTGCGCTTCGAGGGCCCGCTGGGGGCGTTCTATCTGCGCGAAGAATCGGACAGGCCGATCATCTTCGTCGCCGGCGGTACCGGCTTCGCGCCGATCAAGGCGATCATCGAGCACGCGCTGCATCACCGGATCGATCGGGAAATGGTCCTTTACTGGGGCGCGCGCGCCTTGCCCGATCTCTACCTGCCGGATCTGCCGGGAACCTGGCAGCAGGCGCACCGGAACTTCACCTACATTCCGGTCCTGTCCGAACCGCGTGCCGAAGACGGCTGGCCGGGCCGGACCGGCCTGGTCCACGAGGCGGTGATGGCCGATTTCCCCGATCTGTCCGGCTACCAGGTCTACGCCTGCGGCGCGCCGCTGATGATCGACGCCGCGCGGCGCGATTTCACCACCCGCTGCAGCCTCTCGGATGAAGCGTTCTACGCCGACAGCTTCACCTACGGCGCGCAGGCCGATCCTGCGGCCTGACCGCACGCCGGCTGGACTGCGGCTTGCGGCGCGGTGCGATGTCCGGGATCAGCGCTGCGGCGAATCGAGTTCCGCCAGTGCCTGCCTGAGCGCGGTGGCAAGATGCGCATTGGCCTCGTCGTGGCGGTCGAGCTTGGCAAACAGCTCGCCCAGCGCCACGTGCGTGCGCCACTGATCGGACAGCGCCAGGCTCGCCTCGAAATAGGTCTGCGCCTTGCCCCAAAGCGATTCGCGTTCGCACAGCGTACCCAGCGCGTACAGCAGCGCCGCATCCCGGCTGTGCGCCACCAGCCAGCGCTCGGCCGTCTGCAGTTGCCGCGTCGCGTCCGCGGCCCGGCATTGCGCATAAAGCCGGACCAGCGCGGAATCCCAGTTGCGCTCGAGGCAGCGTTCGATGATTTCCGCGGCCTCGCGGTCGCCACCCTGCGCGAGGTGGCTGCTCGCCGCAGCGCGCGCCACATTCGGATTGGTGCGATCGGTCTCCGATAGCTTGTTCCAGTAGGCGCGCAACTCGGAGGCTTCCAGCCGCAGGCCGGCCAGCGCCTGCGCATGCGCGCTGGCCCGCAGGATCTCGCCCTGCTCGGGGTCGTAGACCTTGCGTTTCACGAGTTGCGCGACCAGCGCCGGTATCTCGGTGTCGCGCCCGGCTGCCGTCAACGCACGCAACTCGAGCCGCAGCGCCGCCGTGTGCAGCCCGGCCTCGCGCTTGATCTCGGCCAGCTTCGCCAGCGCGCCGCCCGGCTGTCCGCGCTCCAGCGCCATTTCCGCCTCGAGCATCAGCCGCGGCACGATCAGGCTGTTGACGTTCGCGTCCGGCCGCGCGAGCATGGTTTCGGCATGGTCGAAATCGCGCATGTCGAGCGCGGCGCGGGCACCGAGGAGCGCGGGCAGCCCGGACGATTGCGGCACCGCCAGCGCCTCGTCGGCGAACTGACGCACCTTGCCATAGCGGCCTTCGAGCAGCGCGACGGTAGCGGCATCCTGCTTCGCGCGCGCGCTCTCGACATTGCGGCGACGGCGCGCCTGCCGCACATCTGCCGGCAACCTGGCGATGCGCGTGGCAAGCCGCAGCAGCAGGTGGAAGACGATGAATCCGCCGATCACCAGCAACAGAAAAGCATTCAGCGATACCTCGACCCGATACGGCGGCGCGACGAACAGCGCGTAACCCGCGTTGACGCGAAACAGCAGCGCCGCGAGCACCGCAAGCGCGGCAAGCAGCAGGAACGCAAAAAGCGATCTCATCCACATCTCCGCCGCCAGGCGCGGATTGCCTTCATCGCGTGGGCCGCGGGCCGCCGACCGTCTTGTCGGCGGCGCGTTCGCGCGAGGCCTGGATCGAACGCAGTGCGTTCAGGCTGGCCGACAGATCAGGAACCTCGGTAGGCATCGGCGTGGCCGCGAGTTGCGTGAGCGTCGTCGAAAATGTGGTCACCGCCTTGGCACGCGTGTCGAAATACTTCTTCGTCCAGGCGTTCGACGCCGCGATGTCCGCCTTGAATCCCCCGACATCGCCGGACAGCAGCGCGATGCGCGCGGCGAGCAGGCGCAGCCGCAGGTTCTCGCGCAGAAAATAACTCTGCTCCGGTGGGACCAGCGGCGCCGCCGGGCGATCGGCAACCTCCACCCGGACCAGACTGCGTAGTTCCGCCCAGGCTTCGCGCAACAGGACGCGCCAATGCGCGTCGTCCTGCGGCGCCTGCGCGGGCGAAGGCGACGGCTCGGGCGCCGGCAGGCGCTCATCTCTGGCCAGTGGCAGGCCGTCGATCGCCGCCGCCGCCTGGTCGATCTTCAGCGACATGCCTGCCGTATCGACATAGGGTACCGATTTCAGGTGGTCGATGTCGCGTGCCAGCGCCCGCCGCAGCGAAACGAGCTGCGGCCGGTCGACGCGCGCCAGCTTGGCCTCGGCCAGCTGCAGCGCAGCCAGGCCGGCCTGGACGTTGCCCGCCAGCGCCAGCTGCTGTCCGGCAAGCAGCAACACCTGCTCGATCTCGTTCAGCGCGAGTTCGTCGCGCGACGGCGCCAATTCACGGTAAAGCGCCTCCAGCGAGGCCTGCTGGGTCTGTGACTCGGCGACGCGCGCCTCGACCAGCGCCAGCTTGGCCTGCGCCTCGCGCAACTCGTTGGCCAGGCTCGACTCGCGCGCGGTCGCCTGCGCCAGCGCCGCATCCGCTGCGGTAAGTCGCTGGGCCACCTCGGCGCGCAACGCCTTCTGCGATTGCCGGCCCTCCAGCCAGGCGCCCGCGATGACGACCGATATCACGACGGCAGCAAGGGCCAGTACCCCGCGACCCACGGGACGAGGGGTCGTCGCTGCAGTCGCCGGAGCCACCGAATCCCCGGGCGCCGTGGATGCCTCTGGCCCCCCGGCGGCGCCCGAAGTTTCCTCGCCCCCCGGCATCTCTGGGACGTCCGTCGACCCGGCGGCCGCCGGCGTCGTGTTCGCCGGCTCCGGATCGGGTACTGCAGGAGCCTTCGCGTTCTGGGATTCGTCCATTGCAGTCGGGTTTCGGGCCAAAGTCGCTCGGTGCATTCTAGCAGTCGGCCCGCCTCCGTCCGCTGCGACAAGCGCCCGCCGCGGGCGGGCCTCGCTTACAATGTCCACCAGTGCGCCGCCCGCCCAGGGTGCGCCAACGCATCGAAATCGCAGACTCTTGAACGGCCTTACGCTGCTCGTCGTGCTCGCCATCGTGGTGGGCCTGGTCATCGCCTATCGCATCGGCATCGTGCGCGGACGACGCGAATCCATTGCGCCATCGTCGATGCTGCTGCGCCCGGCCGTCACGGTCGCACCGCCACCGGCGCGGGTTCCGGACTCCAATTCAACGGCGGCTGTGGTCAGGAGCCCGGCCGTCGCCAACATCAACGTCGCCGATCCCGCCGTTGCCGCCGGGGTGCAGGATGAACAGGCGCGGCTCATCCGTGCGCTGACGACGGAGAACGCGGCGCTGCGGCGCACCGGCGCCAGCCGCGACGCGCAGCGGATCCAGCTCGAGACTTTCGCAGAAGATCGCCGCAGCCTGCTGCGCGAACTCGCGACGACGCGCGGCGAGACCGCGCGCTACCGCGACATCGTCATCGATCTCGAGGACAACGCGATGCCGGCGCTGCTCGATGGTCCGCGCGCTCCGGACGACCTGAAGCTCATCGTCGGCGTCGGTCCCGTCCTCGAACGCATGCTGCACCAGCTTGGCGTGAACTCCTATCGGCAGATCGCGCGCTGGAACGAGCGCGACATCGACGAATTCGACGCCAGGCTGCCGGAATTTCCCGGCCGCATCCGGCGCGACGGCTGGGTCACGCAGGCCCGTTCGCTGCACCTGTCGAAATACGGCGACGCGCCGCCGGCACGATGAACGCGCCCGGCGCGCCTACCGTGGCGCATCCGCTGGCGCATGCCTTTATCCCCATCGCCGTGCTGACGCTGGTCTGGGGCTGCAACTGGCCAGTGCTCAAGATGGGTGTCGCCGAGTTGGCACCTCTCACGTTTCGCTCGATCACCTTGCCGCTCGCCGCGCTCGGACTGCTGCTCATCGCCAGGCGCAGCGGCGATTCGATCCGCATTCCGCGCGAGTGGTGGGGCAGGATCGTGGTGCTCGCCCTGTTCAACATCGCCGGGTGGAACGGCTTTGTGCTTTTCGGCGTGCAGCTGTTGCCGGCCGGCCGCAGCGCCATCCTCGCCTACACGATGCCGATCTGGGCCACGCTGATCGCGATGGCGGTGCTGCACGAGCCGCTCAACCTGCGCAAGGGGGTCGGACTCATGCTGGGCATGGCCGGCATGGCGGTATTGCTTGGCGAGGACATCCGCCACATTGGCACAACACCCTTCGGCGCGATCATGATTCTCTGCGCCGCCATACTTTGGGCAACCGGCACCGTTCTGCTGCGCAAGTGGAAACCGCCGGTCGCGCAGAACACGCTTGTTGGCTGGATGATGCTGATCGGGTGGCTGCCGCTCGCCATTCTGGCGCCGTTCCTTGATCCGAACCCGCCGTCGTATCTGCTGCACCTGTCGGGCACGACGTGGTTCGCAATCGCCTACAACATCTTCCTCGCCGGCACACTGGCGCATTGGGCGTGGTTCACGCTCGCGCGCACGCTGCCGGTGGCCGTGTCGTCGCTGTCGTCGCTGCCGGTGCCCGTCGTCGGTGTTTTCGCCGGCATGCTGTTCCTTGGCGAGCGGCCGGGACCCACGGAGTTCATCGCGCTGGCCCTGGTCATGGCGTCGCTGTTCGCCGTGCTGTTCCAGCCGGCGGAACGCACCAAGCCGCCGGCCGCCGCCAGCGAGCCGTCGCCCTAGAAGGCGAGTTCGCCCCGCGGGCGCCCTGCGGCGGTCGGTGATCCGCCGATCGTCAGCGCTACGACAGTTCGGGAATCAGCGTGCGTACCTTGCCGGTGCCGAACCAGGCATCCAGGTTGGCCTTGCACAGGTCGCCCATTGCCTGGCGCGTCTCCCGCGTCGCACTGCCGACGTGCGGCAGCAGTACCACGTTGTCCATGGCCAGCAGCGGCGCCGGAATGTGCGGTTCATCGGCAAAGACGTCGAGCCCCGCAGCTTTGATCGTGCCCGCCTGCAGCGCGGCGACCAGTGCGGGTTCGTCGACGATCGAACCGCGGGCGATGTTGACGATCGTGCCCTTCCTGCCCAGCGCTGCTAGGACCTTCGCATTCACGACGTTCTTCGTCGCCTCGCCTCCCGGACAGGCGACGACCAGGAAATCCACCTCGGCCGCAAGCGCCTCAAGGCCGGCGACATAGTGGTAGGGAACGTCCTGCGGCTTGCGCCCGGTGTAGGCAACCTGCATGCCCATCGCGCTTACCCGTTGTGCGATTGCCTTGCCGATGCGCCCGAGACCGAGGATACCCACGCGCTTGCCGCCGAGCTTGGTGGTGAGTTCGGGGCCGTGCTTTTCCCACTCGCCGGCCTGCACGAAACGATTCAGGCGCACGAAACCGCGCCCGGTCATCAGGATCAGCGCAACGGCAACGTCGGCGACGTCATCGGTCAGCACATCCGGCGTGTGGGTGACCTGGATGCCGCGCTGGCGACAATAGTCGACCGGGACGCCGTCATAGCCGACGCCGAAGACGGAAATGATCTCCAGCTTCGGCAACGCGTCGAGCAGCGACGTCGGGGTCACGGTACCGCCGCCCTGCACCAGGCCGCGAATGCGTGCACCCTCGGCAGCGAGCAGGCCCGGTTTGTGGCTGGCCAGATGGTAGTCGTGGCAGCGGAAGTCGGCCTTGAGCGGGTCGTAGAGAAACGGCGGCAGTGGCGCGGTGACGATGATATCGGGCTGGGACATGGCGTTATTTTCGGTCGATCGGGTGGGCGGAGAACCATTCTAGCAATCCGCCGATGAGCCCCGCGTCGGCACCCTGCGTGGCGACCGCCCGAAAGCCCAGCGCGCAGGCATGCTCGGCGATGCGCGGATGCGGCACGAAGGCCGGCAGCGCCTGCAGCAACTTGCGCGAAGCCGGATCGAGCAAGGCGATCAGATTGTCGAGACCTTCGCTGGAGGTCAGTGTCAGCGCCTGCGCGCGGCCGTCGCGCAGCACCTCGACCAGGCCGTCGGCGCCACCCCGCGGCAATTCCCGTCGATAGCAGCCGACGTGGTCGACCGTCGCGCCGCGCGTGCGCAGCGTGTCGCCGAGGAACTCGCGACCGCCGTTGCCGCGGAAGACCACGATGCGCTTGCCGGCAACGTCGGCCAATTCCGGCAGCGCCAGCAACCCTTCGCTGTCGAAGGTCGTCGCCGGAATCCGCACATCGGTGAGTCCTGCCGCGACCAGCGCCGCGGCGGTCCCGGGTCCGGGCGCATAGGCGGGCAATCGCACCGGCCAACGTTCGGCAGCGGGCACGCCGTATTCGGCGGCATTGGCCGACACGAAGATCGCCACGTCGTAGTGGTCGAGTCCCGCATGCGCGGCGTCGAGCGCGGACCGGTCGGCCGGCGGCAGGATCGCAATCGCGGGAAAAATGATCGGCGTCGCGCCGAGCACCACGAGCTGCTGCGCCAGGCCCGCCGCCTGCCGTGCGGGACGCGTCACGATCACGCCCACCCCGGCCAGCGGCGACGAGGTGCCCGAAGCGGAGCCGCTCACCAGACGGCGCGCGTCACGCGGTCATGAACCGCGCCGCGCCCTGCGCCAGAAAACGGTCGGCAAGCGCCATGCCCAGCGCTTCCGCGCCGGTCTCGTCGTCGACCTGCGCATCGATCTCGCCGCGCAGCACGTCGTCGCCTTCGCGACTTGCCAGCAGGCCGCGCAACCACAGCGATCCCTCCTCCCAAACGGCATAACCGGCCAGCGGCATATGGCAGCTTCCGCCCAAGGCTCGGGAGAAGGCGCGCTCCGCAGCCGTGGCCAGCAGAGTGGCACGATCAGCCAGGGGCACCAACGCCGCCACCAATTCCTTCCGGTCGCTGCGGACCTCGATCGCCAGGGCGCCCTGACCCGGCGCAGGCAGGCTCTCGTCGGCTTCCAGCAGCGACGCGATCCGATTCGCGAAACCCAGTCGCTTGAGCCCCGCTGCCGCCAGGATGATCGCCTCGTACCGACCTTCATCCAGCTTGCGCAGCCTTGTGTTCACATTGCCGCGCAACGGCTCGATCACCAGTTCCGGAAACCGCTCGCGCAGCTGTGCCTCGCGGCGCAAGCTCGAGGTGCCTACCACGGCACCCTTGGGCAGCTCGGCAAGACTGCCGTGACGCGACGACACGAACGCGTCGCGCGGATCCTCGCGCGCCGTGACGCAAGCCAGGACAAAGCCTGCGGGCATGGTCATCGGCACGTCCTTCAGCGAATGCACGGCGAGATCGGCGTTGCCCTCGGCCATCGCCACCTCGAGTTCCTTGATGAACAGCCCCTTGCCGCCGATTGCCGCCAGCGGCTGGTCGAGGATCCGGTCACCCTGTGTGGTCATGCCGAGCAACTCGACCACGATGCCCGGATACAATGCCGAAAGGCGCGAGCGAATATGCTCCGCCTGCCAGAGTGCGAGCGCGGATTCCCGCGTCGCGATGGTCAGGCGGCGCGGCACACGTGTAGGAGACATGTCTTGGCGAGGCGGCAGGAAGGGCGAGACACTGCGGTGGGTCAATCACCCGCACGGCGTCAGGCCATGTGGAAAATTCTAGCATGCATGGTCGCGGCGGCCGGGCCCGGTGCGCGGGCGGCCAATCAGCAGCGCGCCCAATTGCCTGCGGCGAAGGATCTCGCCGCCGACGCCGCGGCAGCCAGGCGTGCGCGCACGCCGATCCTGCTCTTCTTCGACCGCGCGGATTGCCCGTACTGCGAACGCGCGCTGCGCGAGTACCTGGTGCCGATGAGTGGCGAGGATCCATGGCGCGCCAAGGCGATCTTCCGCCAGGTCGAGGTGGACCAGAATCTGCCGGTCAGGGATTTCAGCGGCGCGGCGACGACCCACCGCGCGCTGGCGGCACGCTTTCGCACGACGCTGACGCCGACCATCATTCTTGTCGACGCCAAAGGCACGCCGCTCGGCAGCCCGCTGGTCGGGCTGATGACCCCGGATTTCTACGCTGCCTATGTCGGCAACGCCATCGAGGCAGCGCAACAGCGGATGTGACCGTCCGGCACATGAAAGGACCGCTATGATGGCGCCACCCTTCACTTCCCGACGACTCCGATCATGCGCATTGTCATCACCGGCGGTGCCGGCTTTCTGGGCACTCGCCTCGCCCGCAAACTCCTCGAACGCGGCACGCTCACCGATGCTGCGGGACGCGTCCGCGAGATCGCCTCGCTGGTCCTGCTCGACGTCGCCCCCGCCACGGCGCTTTCCGACCGGCGCGTGACCAGCATCGCCGGCGACCTCGCCGATCCGGCGACCGTCGCCGAAGCGCTGACGCCGGACACCGACAGCGTATTTCACCTCGCCGCCGTGGTCAGCGGCCAGGCCGAGGCCGACTTCGACATCGGCATGCGCGTCAACCTGGACGCGACGCGTCTGCTGCTGGAACGCTGCCGCACCCTCGCCGCGCCACCGAAGTTCGTGTTCACCAGTTCGCTGGCGGTGTTCGGCGGCAAGCTGCCGGACCCGGTCCCCGACAACGCGCCGGTCACGCCGCAGGCTTCCTACGGCATGCAGAAGGCGGTCGGCGAACTGCTGGTCTACGACATGACCCGCAAGGGTTTCATCGACGGGCGCAGCCTGCGCCTGCCGACGGTGACCGTGCGTCCGGGCAAGCCGAACAAGGCCGCGTCCTCTTTCGCCAGCGGCATCATTCGCGAACCGCTCTCGGGCGTCGATGCGCCCTGCCCGGTGGCGCCGACCACGCGCATGTGGCTGCAGTCGCCGCGCGCCGTCGTCGACAACCTGGTGCTCGGCCACGAGGCGCCGGCCTCGGCCTTCGGCCAGTCGCGCTCGGTCAACGTCCCGGGCATCTGCGTGGCCGTCGGCGACATGGTCGAGGCGCTGCGCCGCGTCGCCGGCGATGCAGTCGCCGCTCGCGTCAAATGGAATTTCGATTCGGCCATCGACCGCATCGTCTCGACCTGGCCGGCGAACTTTGCGCCCGTGCTCGGCCCTGCACTGGGCATGCGCGCCGACGTCGATTTCGAGAGCATCATCCGCGCTCATATCGCCGACGAAATGAAGTGACCCCGCGGCTGTCCCCGCTGGATTACGCCAACGCGGTCGCGCGCAACATCGTGCCGCTGGCGGGGATCGTCCTCCTCGGCTGGTCGGCGCCGACCGTGCTGGTGCTCTACTTCGTCGACACGCTGCTGGCGATGGCGGTGATGTTCGCCGGTCTGGCGCGCCACTTCCTGCCGCCGCCGACCAGGGAAGGCTGGGCGGCGCGCGCCAACGCCGAAGTCGGCTATGTCGGCGCCGCGCTGTTGATCGCTGCGATGTTCGCAATTCCGCTCGGCGTGCCGCTGATCTTCGTATTCGCTGGCAGCAATGCGGACTGGAAGGTGCTGTTGGCCGATCCGCAGCTGCGCGCCGGCCTGATGCTGCAGGCGATCGCCGCCTTCTGGTCGGGCCGCGACCTCTACCGGGCGCTGCGCGTGCACACGCCCGACGAGCTGCGGCTCAAGCGCCGCTTCGCGCTGGTCTTTCTGCGCTGGATGGCGCTGCTGATGTTCGTCTACCTCGGCATCGGCTTTTTCTTCGGTCCCTACGGCGCGCTGTTCTACGTGGCCGTCTACATCGCGGCGACGATCGTCACCGAGATCGCGCCCGACCGCTTCCTGAAGGCGATGCCCGGCGGCGCCGACGAAGCCGACCCGCCGCGATCGCCGGGTTCGAACCGGCCTCACCAATCAGGGCGCAAGCATCGCCGTGGGAAGCGCTGAGTCCCGCGCCGTTTCTTTCCGGATGCCGCTCTTCCGGAGACCGCGAACAGACCATTGACCCGCACCACCGCCCGCACCACAATCCGCCATGGAGAAAAGTTCAGGCGTGGCCGACGGCTTCGAGTCCGCGGTCGCAACCGTCGCGTTCGTCGATCTGGCTGGCTTCAGCGCGTTGACGGATGTATTCGGGGATGCCTCCGCAATCGCGGTGCTTCAGCGCTTTGAAGAGCTGGTGAGCCAGGCGCTTGATGGGCATGGACCGCCGATCAAGTGGATCGGCGACGAAGCCATGTTTGGTTTTCCCGACCCGGCGACCGCCATCCAGGTGCTAGGGCGCCTGATTCCTGCCTGCCAGGCCGAGCCGCGGATTCCGCTGACCAGGACCGGGATCAACCACGGCCCCGTGCTGCGCAGATCGAAAGACATCTTCGGTTCGACCGTCAACGTCGCGGCGCGTATCGCCGCGCTCGCGTCGCCGGGGCAGTTGCTGGCACCCCAGTCCGTTGCCGACGTCGCCGCGGAAGCTGGCATCGTCGTCCGGGACATCGGGAAGTTGGCGCTGCGATCGATAGCCGACCAGGTGTCGCTCTATTCCATCGAGTTCGCACCGGCCTTCGATCCCGCCTGGATCGATCCGGTGTGCAAGATGCTCGCGCCGTATGCAGCCTACCGCAAGGACACGCCGGCCGAACCGTGGTTTTGTTCCGAGCGTTGCGCCGACGCCTATCGCCGATCACCGGAAATCTACCCTCGAGCCAAATAAGCGTCGGACCCTTCACCGGTTCGTTGATGCGCAAACGCGATCCATCGCAGAAGCGGCACGCGCTGTTGCGTGACCGGTGGCGGCCGATCAACTCACATCGTCCAGCGCCGGCTCAACCGCTTCCAACGCCTGTTGCAGCAGTTCCGGTCCAGCGTCGCGCAACCGTACCGCATCGGAGAGAATCTGCCGGAAGCGGCGGCCGCCGGGCATCCCGTGATAGAGGCCCAGCACATGCCGCGCGATGGAGCGCAGCGGCACGCCGCGCGCGCCCTGTGCCGCGACATAGGGCATCAGCGCACGCAGCACGCCGGGCCGGTTGGGTGGACGCGACTCGTCGCCGAACAGCCGCCAGTCCGCGCCGGCAAGCAGCATCGGGTCATGGTAGGCAGCGCGCCCGAGCATCACGCCGTCGACCAGTTCGAGTTCCCGCTCGATCGCCGGCCAGCTCGTCAGGCCGCCGTTGAGCACAATGGTCAGCGCAGGAAAATCGCGCTTCAGCCTGTGCACCACCTCATAGCGCAGCCGCGGCACCTCGCGATTCTCCTTGGGCGAGAGTCCCTTCAGCACCGCGTTGCGCGCGTGGACGATGAATACCTCGCACCCCGCCGCGGCGACCGTGCCGACGAAGTCGCGGACGAATCCGTAATCCTCGTCCGAGTCGAGGCCAATCCGGTGCTTGACCGTCACCGGCAGCGGCACCGCGTCGCGCATCGCCGCCACGCAGTCGGCCACCAGCTTCGGCTCGGCCATCAGGCAGGCGCCGAAGCTGCCGTTCTGCACCCGTTCGGACGGGCAGCCGCAATTGAGGTTGATCTCGTCATAGCCCCAGCGTGCGCCCAGCGTCGCTGCCTGCGCCAGCATCGCCGGATCGCTGCCGCCCAGCTGCAGCGCCACCGGATGTTCGGCCGGATCGAAGTCGAGATGTCGTGGCACGTCGCCGTGCATCAGCGCGGGCGCGGTGACCATTTCGGTGTAGAGACGCGCGTGCTTCGAGATGAGACGCAGGAAGAACCGGCAATGCCGGTCGGTCCAGTCCATCATCGGGGCCGCGCAGAAACGATGCGAAAGGGAGTTCATTCGGCCCATACGATATTTTGCCCGCACGATTCATGCGATCTGGAGGTCGCAGTTCCGCTCAAGTCTCGGTTCTTGCATACCCCGCCTCCTTCTGACCGCGGATAGCAAGCACAAACACCACATCAAGTTCCGCAACGAATCGATACAGCGCGACATAGCCGCGGGCACGACGTCCGATCACCAATTCTCTCAGGTCCGCCCGCACGGGGCGCCCGATCAGCGGATTGCGTTCGAGCACATCGATTGCCCGAATGATGTCTTCAATGTGTGAAGGCGCGTCCGTCAACTGATGCGCGAGGAGGTGTTCCAGAATCCGATCGAAATCGTCGCCAACCTCCGGTGCGAGTTCGATGCGTGACATGACTACCGCGCAAGCACTCGCGGCTTCGGCCTCGTCGACTTGTCACTGGATAGACGCTGCTCAAGATAGCGACGCATTTCATTCCACGGCACTGTCTTGCCGGAAGCAACTATTGCGGCGTATCGGCGCTCGGCCGTATCCTGGAACTCACCCCGGAGCTCTTCCTGTTCGGCCTTCTCCGCGATCGCTTCCAGGATGAAACTGTGCGCGGTGGTTCCTGCCCGCTCGGCCGCACGCGCGATGCGTTCTTTAAGGTCCTGCGGAAGTCGAATGGTGGTTGTGGACATGCGACGCTCCGTGCAAAACATGGATTGTAGCACATTTGTGCTACGCCCAGTTGCCTGCGCCCGGACCGGATGGCGCCATACCCGCCTCAGTTTGACCCTCGTCGCGCGTGCGTGGCTTCCGATACCATTGCACGCCTGTGCACACAGCACGCACGCAACCGCGGATGACTGCTTGCGACCAATGCTGTGGAAAAACGCCATGATTGGGCGAGGCGGTGGTGCCGCGGGCGTTCAGCGGAAGTGGGTCGGTAGTTGAGGGCTCTCTTTTTGTATTGGCGACCCAGTTCTTCGCCGCTTCAGATCGCCATGTTGGTCACTTCTGGTTCTGCAGAGAACAATCGCTTTGCCATTCGTCGCAAGTTCTGCGCGATCGCCGCCAGGAGAAACTCGTCGTGAGCACCGTTCGGGCCACGCAGGCGCAGTCGATCAAGTCTCAGGATTCGCTTGAGGTGCGCAAAGAGCATCTCCACTTTCTTGCGATCCTTGCGTGATTGCTTGTAAGCATCGGTCTTGGCGATGTCACGTGCGACATCGCGTGCGGATTCATGGACGCTCCGAGCAATTTTGCGATTCGGAGCGTTTGGACAGCAATGTGGCTTCATCGGACACTTGCTGCAAGCGGCTTGGCTGGCATGATAGATGATGGTGTTGGCTTTGGTGATGCGCGTACGTGGGCGCTTAAAGATCCGCCATTCATTCCGCAGCGGCTGTCCCTGTGGGCAGCGGTATTCGTTGGCGCTGTTCATCCCATTCGAAGTCGCTGCTGGATAGCGTTCCGTCGTCGCGTTGTGTCTTGTCCCACACTGGCACATGCGGCTCGATTCCTTTGTCGTTGACCATCCAGCCCAGTAGCTCGGCATTACCGTAGGCCATGTCGCCGATCAGCCGCTCCGGCTTCAGGTCGAACCGTTCCTCCACCCGCTCGATCATCGTCCGTGTCACCTTGACTTCGGCTGTCCGCAAAGTGGGCGTCGCTTCGACATCAACGATGATGCCGGCCCGAACATCGATCAAATAATTGGTCGAATAGGCGTAAAACGCCGGACCGTCGACCGCCGTCCACCGCGCACCGGGATCCGTCGGCGAGATCGACGCCGGAACAGTGACTGGCTCTCCCTGTGCATCGAGTGCAGCCAGATACTCACGCACGGCCCGTGTCGCGTGCTGTGGGTCGCGCAGGTCCACCTCCTCGCGCGCCGTACTGCGGCTGCGATTGGCGTCGGCCTTGATCACACTGGCATCGATGGCAAAGCCTTCGCCACCGACCAATCCCTCCTTCATGCATCGCTCGACCACGCTCTCGAACAACTGCCGGAAGGCGTCGCTCTCCCGGAATCGGCCGTGACGGTTCTTCGAGAAGGTCGAATGGTCCGGTACCGCGTCCTCCAGGCCGAGTCGACAGAACCAGCGATAGGCCAGATTGAGATGGACCTCTTCGCACAGCCGGCGCTCGGAACGAATGCCAAAGCTGTAACCGACGATCAACATCCGCATCATCAGCTCAGGATCGATCGACGGCCACCCCGTATGATTGTAGAACGGTGCGAGGTGATGCCTCAACTCGCCCAGGTCAAGGCAACGATCAATCCCCCGCAGCAGGTGATCCGCCGGGACGTGATCGTCGAGCTTGAATGAGTAGAACAACGGCTTCTGCCCGCTCGTTCGTTGCCCCATCATCGCCGTCGCTCCCTCTCGAACGCCTTGCTTTCAGCATAGCGACCAGGCGCCTACTTTCAAGGGGTTTTTCAACAGCATTGGCCAGATGCGGTCATCCAGCGGCTCGAACAATAGCGAGGTCGAACGGCAGGTAACCGATCCGATACCGGCCAGGTGGGTAAAGTTTGACGAAGTCAGCCCCCGGCCGAGGGTGTGTGGAAACGCTGCTGCTGTTCGGCTTGCGGTGGTCCTTGGCCGGGGTTGACGGCGTTAGCGTTGCGATGGCGGGAGGGCGATCCCGGGGCCGAGTCCCGAGGAACCGCAACAAGCGCCCTCAGGCACCCAGCAGGCTCATCGCTTTCATGGTTTTGGCCATCCCGAGCAGGTTAATGACTCGCTTGAGATTGTAGGCGAGGACCTGCAAGCTCATCTCTGTGCCGACATGCTGCAGTCGGCGCGTGAGGAAGTGCGTCGACCCCATCCACTGCTTCAGCGTTCCGAACACATGCTCGATGGTTCGTCGGCGTAGCGTCATCGCCTGCGGTTTCCGATCCAGCCGCCGCTGCATCATCTCCAGAACGGCTTCATGTTCCCAGCGGGTGATGCGGCGATAGTCGCTGGGAGTGCAGTCCAATTTTTGCGGGCATCTGGGACATGCGGAGGTCCAGTATCGGTGAAGCGTCAGGCCTCTCTCCACCGTCGTCATTCTGTACTTGGCCAGTTGGCCGGCCGGGCACCGATACACGTCATCCTTCGCGATGTAGATGAAGTCGGCCTTGCTGAAGCGACCTTCCGCCTTCGCGCCCGAGGTCATCGGCTTAGGAACGAGCGGGGTCACGCCGGCTTCCATGCACGTTTTGATCTCCGGGCCGTTGAAGTAGCCGCGGTCCGCCAAGACCTGAAGGCGCTGCTTGTCCATCGCTTCCTGCGCCGCGTTCGCCATCTTGTAGAGTTGCGACCGGTCGCTGCCGACGTTGGTGACCTCATGCGCCACGATCAGGTGGTGCTTGGCATCGACCACGGCCTGGACGTTGTAACCAACCATCCCGGTGCCGTTCGCCTGCGAGATCATCGACCGCGCATCCGGATCGCTCAGCGATAGCTGCTCCTCGGGCTGGCGCTTCAGCTCCTCGCGGATCGCATCCATTCGCCGCATCTGCTCGCGCAGCGTCTGGATCTTCTCCCGCAGCCGCTCGGTCTTAGCCTCAACCTCGGCCGGCTGGGTCCGGTCAGTCGTTTCCAACGCCGCCAGGTAACGCTCAATGCTCTGCTCGATCTGCTGCTGACGTTTGTCGACCTTTCCCGGAGTGAAGTTGCGATCGCGGCTGTTGACCGCCTTGAACTTGCTGCTATCGATCGCCACGATCGCCTGGCTGAACAGCCGCAGTTCTCGGCACAACTCCACGAACCGGCGGCACACGTTGCGGATGCCGACCCCGTTCGCCCTGCGGAAGTCGGCGATCGTCTTGAAGTCCGGCGCGAGCCTTCCCGTGAGCCACATCAATTCGACGTTGCGCTGCGCCTCCCGCTCCAGCCGGCGACTGGACGGGATGCGGTTCAGGTAGCCGTAGATGTAGAGCTTCAGTAACACCGCCGGGTGGTACGACGGCCGTCCTGTCGCCACTGGCTCCGCGCCCTCAAAGCCCAGTTCGGCCAGATCAAGCTCATCAACAAAGGCATCGACCGCGCGAACTGGATTGTCGTCGGCAATCCAGTCGTCAAGGCACTCTGGAAACAGCACGGACTGCGACCTCGCTTCCCCCTCTATGAATCGCGTCATCGTCGGCTCCAGCGATAAACTCTGCCAACTCTGACAACAACCGCCTCAAAGAGTTTTCACACACCCTCGGCCGAGAGGAACCCGTCTCGATAGCTGCTATAGCCCAGCGAGAGCCGTGGCTCGTTACGCCGAACGATTGGCGCAATCCAATTCCGCCACCAGGCGACAGACCGGCAACCCGAATGAGAACGCCGTAGACTTATCCCTTCGGCGCCCACGATCCGGGTACATCCAACCATATCGGACATGGGAGTTTATGATTCCTCTCTCCTTCTTCGATCGCCTTCACTATGTCCCCCATTCTGTTACTCGTTTCGCGCGGCTCTATGGCTGCGATCTTGCTGTCTCTCGCCACGCTTGCGCGGGCCGACGAGGTTGGCTGCACTTCGACAACCTTTCACCTGTTTTCGCCTAACGACAAGGTTTGCGTCATGGCGTTTAACGATCCGGATATCGAAGGCGTCACCTGTCACATCAGTCAGGCGAAGACGGGAGGATGGAAAGGCGCGGTCGGCGTTGCTGAAGATCCCTCCCGCTTTTCGATTACCTGCCATCAATTCGGCCCAATCACGCTGCCATCAAAAATCGACCAAGAAAAAAGCGTGTTTAGTGAGAGTACCTCACTGATCTTCAAGAACACGAAGGTTGTCCGGATGTTCGACGCAAAGCGGAATACCCTGGTCTACGTCGCGATCAGCAAGCGTGTGATCGAAGGCTCGCCGATGAATGCGATCTCGGCGGTGCCGATCATCCCTTGGACACCTCGGTAGCGCTCGGGGCGCGAGCGCTACCGAGCTTTTGCCGGCGCGAACGACTGCTCCTGGCCTATTTTGTTGAAAAACCCCTGAACTGTCGATGAATAAGCGCGTCTGAGTAATCAGCTCGGCGATGACGGGGGAGCATCGACATGATGGGCGAACAGGGCGGCAATCAAGAGCGATTGTTTTATTCGTTCAACCTTGAAGATCACGTTCCTGCTGATCATCTGCTGCGCGGGGTGGATCACTTTCTTGATCTGAGCGAGCTGCGTCAGCATCTCGCCACCTACTACAGCAGCACCGGTCGGCCGTCGATTGCCCCCGAACTGATGATCCGGATGCTGATCATTGGCTACTGCTTCGGCATCCGGTCCGAGCGCCGCCTCTGCGAAGAGGTCCATCTGAATCTTGCCTATCGTTGGTTCTGTCGTCTGGGATTGGAAGACAGAATTCCAGATCACTCGACCTTCTCCAAGAATCGCCACGGTCGCTTCCGGGAAAGCGATACGTTTCGGCATGTCTTCGAGAGTGTGCTGCACCGCTGCATGACCGAGGGCATGGTCGGGGGAGAAGGCTTCGCCATCGATGCAAGCGTCGTCCGAGCAGATGCCAATCGTGCCCGCGGTGTACCTGGCGCAGAGGCCATGAACTGGAAGAGTGGCGACGGCGCGAGCCGAGCGGTTCGCGAATACGTGGCTGGACTGGAAGCGGCCAATCCAACGGATACACCACCGAAATCGGTGTCACTGACGGACCCCGCCGCGCGCTACACGGCGGCACCCGGCGGGCCGGCGTTCTATGCCTACTCCACGAACTATCTGGTGGATGTCGACGCCGGCATCATTGTGGATGTTGAGGCGACACCCGCCCTGCGCACCGATGAAGTGAATGCGACCCGCACAATGATTGACCGGGTACAGGAACGGTTCGACTTGACGCCAGACCGCCTGATCGGCGACATGGCCTACGGTGCGGCTGAACTACTGGGCTGGATGGTGGACGAGAAGCAGATCGAGCCGCATGTACCGGTGTGGGACAAAACCCAGCGCGGCGATGACACGTTATCCAGCAGTGACTTCGCGTGGGACGCGCAGGCCGACGAATACCGCTGCCCGCAGGGCCGCGCACTGCGCAGCCAATGGCGCACTTTCAAGAACCTGCGTACTCACGTTACCAAAGCCGACACCATCATCTATCGCTCCAACCAGGCCAACTGCTCGGCTTGCCCAATGAAGGATCGCTGCTGCCCGAACACACCGACACGAAAAATCGCCCGCAGCGTGCATGAATCGGCGCGGAATGTCGCCCGCGACGTTGCCAAGACTACTGGCTACAAACAATCGCGCAAAGATCGCAAGAAAGTTGAAATGCTGTTCGCGCACCTCAAGCGGATCATGAAGCTCGACCGCCTACGACTGAGGGGGCTTAGCGGTGCCAAAGACGAGTTCCTGATGGCGGCCACCACGCAAAATCTTCGACGAATGGCGAAGTGGCTTGCACCGATAACAACGAAAGAGGAACTAGCACCCGTTTAAGGGCGAGTCGGGCAACGACTCCGACTCAAAACCACAGAATATTCAGCAAGGACCACCGGAATCGAACAATGCCGGTGCCCACAAACTCATTCCAACGGTGGGTTTTTCAACAGAATCGGCCGAAAGCAGAAACCCAGCGGAAACCCCATTTCTCAGCCGTGGCGCCTTTCACCCTCGCGGCCAGGCAATGCTCCAAAAGATGCCACCGGCCGCTGCACATACACTGCACCCGACCAGCTGAAAGCCGCGCCAGCAACTCTGATCGCTGAAGCAGTCGCGCAATCGTGTGCCTCACCCGACATGATTTTCAACCCCGAAATCCAAATCCAACCGCTTCTAAAGCCGGGAATCACGTCGCGACGTCTAGGTAGCAGCAAATGCGACCATTGGTATGGGTTGCCGGCCCCGAGTACGAGACCGTGAGTCCTTCTGGTGACTGGTATTCTTATGCCAGCATCGCCGACTAAGACTGGCCAACTCATGCGATCGGACGGAAATCACCCCACACCAGCCGGGACCGGTGAACCAGGTAGCGATGCACCTGTGCGCGGGCATGCGTCGGGTCTGCTTGGCCGGGTGCTCGCGGTGCTTGCAGGTGCGGTGATGCTGGTCGCTGCCTTCACGCTTTCGCTGCTGGTGTTCGCGCTCCTGGCGACTATCGGGCTGCTGGTCTGGGGTTACGTTTGGTGGAAAACGCGTGAACTGCGCCGGCAGATGCGCGAGCGACCGCCGGGCGGACGCGTGATCGAGGGGGAGACGATCCGCGACACCGAACCCGACAATCGCGACCGGGCGTGAGGCAGGTGGTGGTTTGCCCGGCCCCGGACCGGCGAGGAATCAGCGGCTCACGCCCCGGAAGAACACGCGTTCCTTTGAGCGCAATTCGGCGGGCGTGATCGGCGCGACCGGAGAACCCTGGCCCTTCGGGGTGAAATTGGCGCCCACGCCCAGGCTGGTGGCCAACGGCCCGGTGAAGTCGGATACCTTCTCGGTCCGCGACGCCGACGCGGCGTTGAGGATCACCCGCGCCAACGCGGCTCGTTCACCCTCGTTCAACGTGACCGCAAGCGCGTCGAGCTTTTCTGCCAGCGATTCGATGTCTTCTCGGCCGACGGTCGCCAAGTCTTCCTGCTTGTCCATGATGTCCTCCGACTTCAAATGAAGGTTCAAAGAAAAGTGATTGTCTGCTACCTTGTGTAATAGACAATCGTATTAGACACCCTCTCGGACAGCTGCCGCAAGCCTAGCCGATGACCCGCGAATCGGACCTGCCCAGGACCGTCCACCGGCTGGAACGGAGCGCTGCCGTGGCGCTTGTCCGACCGGTCTGTGGCAATGTTGCTGCGCTGGATCCCGCCATCCGCGCGCGGCGCGCCGCGTTCCCGGTGGCACTGGTGACCATGCCTTTCGCGCTATCCACGCGTCCGTCGTTGCAACTCGGTCTGCTGGCGGAGATCGCACGCACGCACGGATTTCCGATCACCACCCTGCACCTGAACCTCGACCTGGTCCGGCGTATCGGCGTCGAACGCTACCACCACCTTGCCTGCACCCGGAATCCGATGTTCGGCGATTGGCTGTTCTCTGTTGCCGCGTTTGCCGACGACGCGCCAGATCCGGCGGGAACCATGCCCGAGGATCTCCATCCGCTCAGTCGTGAGACGCTCGAGGTGATCGCCATGTCGGCGGACGAGCTGCGGGAGCTTCGCAATACCGTCATCCCGGCCTATCTCGACGAATTGATGGCCGGCATCGACTGGTCTCGCTACCGCGTGGTCGGCTTCACGTCGACTTTCCAGCAGAACGTCGCGTCGTTCGCGCTTGCCCGCCGGATCAAGACGATGCATCCGCACATCGTAACGTTGTTCGGCGGGGCAAATTTCGACGGACCGATGGGACCCGCATGGATGCAGGCAATCCCCTGGATCGACCTTGCCGTGTCCGGCGAAGCCGATCGCGCCTTCGCCGACGTGCTGCGAGTGCTCTCAGACGGCGGCGATGCGCTTGTGGTTCCCGGCGTGCTCGGTCGACGCAACAGCCGGTTCGCCGCGGGCCCGCCGGGGGTTCCCTTCGAGGATCTCGACGCGCTGCCGGTGCCGGACTACCGTGAGTACTTCGAGCGGGCCACACGTCTGCAGCTGCTTGCCGCCGACGCGGTGCGCAAGGTCGACCTGCCGTTCGAAAGCTCCCGTGGCTGCTGGTGGGGCGAGAAGGCGACTTGCCGCTTCTGCGGTCTCAATGGCAGCACGATGGCGTACCGATCGAAATCGCCGGAGCGCGTGCTGCTGGAATTGGAGACTCTGGCGCGACGGCACCATAGCCTGGCATTCAACGCGGCTGACAATATCCTTGACCCCAACCACCTGCGTACGGTGATGGCGCCGCTCGCCGCGGCAAACGTCGACTACTGGATTTTCTACGAGGCCAAGGCAAACCTCGGGCGCGACGAACTGCGGTTGCTGCATCGGGCCGGCGTGCGCGCACTGCAGCCTGGTATCGAATCGCTCAGCTCGCATGTGCTGCGGCTGATGCTCAAGGGGACCAAGGCCGCGACCAACGTCAATCTGTTGCGCTGGGCGCGCTACTACGGCATCGAGACCTACTGGAACGTCCTTCTCGGGTTTCCCGGCGAAACCGTAAAGGACTACGACGGACAGGCGCAGTTGGCGCGACAAATTGTCCATCTCGACCCGCCGGGCGGATTCGTACGCATCGGCCTGGAGCGGTTCAGTCCATATTTCGAGAATCCCGCCCAGTTCCCCGTGCGTGGCGGCCGCGCAGTTCCGGAGCCAGGCTACACGCACACCTACCCGCGGCATGTGGATCTCGCGAGTGCAGCCTATCATTTCGCGGGCGAATTGGAGGGAAGCCTGCCCGACGATGCCTATGGGCAACTCGTGCGCGCGCTTGGGTCCTGGCACGATCGCTCGAAGGCGGCGGAGCGGCCGAGCCTTACGTTCTGGTGGGCGCCCGGACTGCTGCACATCGAGGACCGCCGCAGCGCGCTCGCGCCGGTCAACCACCGCTTCGACGATCCACATGCCGCGATCTATGCGGCCTGCAGCGAAGGGCCGATCTCGTTGCCGGAGTTGGGCCGACGGCTCGACATCGCCACCGACGCGATCACCTCGATCCTGGCCGATTTCTGCCGGCTGGGGTTGATGATGCGCGATGGCGGACTGCATCTGGCGCTGGCATTGCCGGGGAGTCCCGGTCGGTGACGGGCGTTGCACTGCAGCGGCGGCGCCTGCCGGCATCCTGGCCGACGGCAGCGCAATGCTGAACGGCGGCGTATCCGAATCGAGCCAGCCGCGCGCGTTCGGTGGCGGCGCAGTGGTCTTGGCATCGGGCGGCATCGACTCCTCGGTTTGCCTTGCACTGGCCAGGCGCAGCCCCGGGCCCGTGCTGGCGCTCGGGCTCGACTATGGCCAGCGCAACCGGATCGAACTGGCGCGTCTCGACTCGGTGGCAACGGCGCTCGGCTGCGAAATGCTCGTGGTGTCGCTTGACATGCGCCGGTGGATCCAGGGCGGATTGCTCGGCTGCGGCGTGCCAGAGGCCAGCGAACACGACACCAACTACGTGTCCGCGCGCAATCTCGTGTTCCTGGCGATTGGTGCCAGCGTCGCCGAATCACGCGGCGCCGACCGGCTCTACCTCGGTGCGACTGCAGCGGATGGGCACCACCCCGATTGCACGGAACGTTTCTTCGGCCCGTTTCGCGCCGCGTTGGCGACCGGGCTCGATCGCCCGCCGCTGCTGCGGACGCCACTAGTCGGCTTCGGCAAGGCACAGGTGGTGCGCATCGCAATCGCGCTGGGCGTGCCGCTGGATTTGACGTGGTCCTGCCACTTGTCCGGCCCGGTGCCGTGCGGCGGATGCGCCCCCTGCCGCGTTCGCCGCGACACGTTTGCCGATCTCGGCCTGCGCGATCCGGGAGGTCCGCCATGACCGGCCGGATGCCGCTGCGCGATGCCACGCCTGAGGAAGTCGAAGCGTTCCAGCGCGATGGCTGCGTGGTGCTTCCCGGTGTGCTCTCGCCCGCTTGGTTCACCGCACTCGACAGGGCCTGTGCGCGGCTGCTCGCCGCGCCGGAAGCCGTCGATATCACCGAGGAGACGCTGCGACTGCAATTGCCGGCCAAGCCATCCGGCCTTTTCGGCGCGCCGACCTATGGCGCGCTGCTCGCGGGGCGGGGGCGCTTCCTGATGGTTTTCAATTCCGCCCGACGGGACCCCGCCGTGCACGAATTCGCGTTGAGCGGCGCAGTAGGGGCCATCGCCGCTTCCCTGATGCGCTCGGTCAGCGCGCGCTTCGTCGACGACATTCTGTTCGTCAAGGAGTCGCACACCGAAGAGGCGACCGAATGGCATGACGACGACGGCGGCAGTGTCGTCACCGGTTGGCAACGCTGTTCAGTGTGGGTGTCGCTGGCCGATGTGACAGAAGACGCCGGTCCCGTCCGGTTCCTGCGCGGCTCGCATCGACGCTTTTCCGGCTGGCGCGCGCGTGGAATGGACGCGACGGCGCTGGCCGCGGCGCATGCGGGCGACGTCGTGTCGTGTCCGGTTCGCGCCGGTGACGTCGTTGTTCATCATCTCGACACGATTCACGCTGCCGGACCGAATCGCAGCGCGCTGCCGCGTCGCGCCTGGGCGTTGCGATATGCCGGAGACGACGCCCGGTTCCTGCTGCGGCCGACGCGCCGTGAACCGCGCGAACGATACAATCTCGCCGACGGCGATCCGCTCAGCGGACCCTGCTTTCCGCTCGTCTGGCCACCGGTTGATCGCCCGGAACCCGGTGCGCCGCGACACCCGGAGCCGGCGTCGTGAATGACCGCGCTGATCGCGCGCCGTTGCGGGCGGTTCGCCCCGCTGAAATTGAGGCCTTCGAACGTGACGGCTACGTCGTGCTGCGCGACGTCCTCGCGTCGCCCTGGCTCGAGTCGCTGCGGGACGCCTGCAAGCGCATTCTCGAGCTTCCGGAAACGCTTGATATCACCGAAGAGGCGGTGCGCCTACAGACGCCCACCACACCCTCTGCATTATTCGGCGCGAGGCCCTACGCCGCCACACTCCGGGAGCGTGGCCATTTTCATGTCTACTTCAACACGGCGCACCGCGACGCCGGGGTGCTCGATTTCGCGTTGCGCGGCGCCACCGGAGGCATCGCCGCGGCGCTCATGCGCTCCGACACGGCCCGCTTCGTCGACGACATCATGTTCGTCAAGGAGCCGGGAACACGTGAACCCACGGAATGGCACGACGACGACGGCGGTGGCGTCATGACCGGTTGGCAACGATGCTCGCTGTGGGTGTCACTGGGCGATGTTCCGGAAGAGGCAGGCCCGCTGCAATTCCTGCGCGGTTCGCACCGCAGTTGTGCCGGGTGGCGCGAACGCGGGGAGAAAGCCGACGCGTTGGTCGCCGCGCATGGGCGCGAAGTCGTCGCCTGCCCGGTGCGGGTAGGCGATGTGATCGCGCATCATCCCGCCACGATTCACGGTACCGGCGGCAATGCGAGCGCGTTGTGCAGGCGGGCGTGGGCGCTGCGCTTCGCCGGCGAGGGCATGCGCTTCCGCCTACCCGCGGTGCGCGAGAACGAACGTGCCTGGTACGGTCTCGTCGACGGCGAGCCACTGGCCGGTCCCCGCTTCCCGCTGGCGTGGCCCGGATGAGGCGGCAAGGGACCGGCTGACGCGGTCCAATCTCTCCAGAAGCCGTTCGGAGTTTGGGAGTCAAGGCCGCACGACTCGCGCTGGCGGCCGCCATGCCTGATACCCGCGCGAGTATCGCAGGCGCTTGGGCACGGCCGGAACCCATTGGCGCACCGGGCAGCATCGCATCGAGCCGATTGGCTGCGACACGACTGAACTACTGTTCGTCGGAGAATCCGCTTCCAGCAGGATCTGCTTGTTCGAAGAACGTCGGTGTCTACGCCCAAGAATTCGGGCGAGCACACGTCAACACGCTTGCCGGTATGATCGAAGAAGCGCCGGGTCGAGGTGGCGCGATTCACAAAGGCGCAGGCAGCGTGCTGAACGGACAGGCGCTTTCGTATGCGCGGGCAGCGCGCAGCACAAGCGCATCGTTCCGCGGCGGCCCCACGATCTGCAACGCGACCGGCAGTTTGTCGGATGAGAATCCACAGGGCACCGAGGCGGCCGGCTGTTGCGTCAGGTTGAACGGATAGGTGTAGGGGGACCAATTGAGCCACTCGTCGCCGAACCGTCCATTCGTCGGGGTGATGCATCCCGCCTCGATCGCCGGAATCGGCATCTGCGGCGTCAGCAACAGATCGTAGCGCTCGTGAAAGCGCAGCATGTGTTCGGTGAGAGCGGCCCGCCGCGAATGCGCCGCCAGATACTCGGCAAGCGTCACACGCCGGCCCACATCCGCCATCCGGCGCAGGCCCGGATCCATCTTTTCGCGCTCCGCCAGCGGCACCAGGTCGACAAGGGTTGAGGCAACCCCGTACCAGATCTTCTGCTCCATTTCGATCGGCTCGGCGAATCCGGGATCGACCTCTTCGACTTGTGCGCCGAGATCCGCAAAAACCTGTGCAGCTTTGTGCGCTGCTGCGGCAACGTCGGCGTCGAGTTCCCTGACGTAACCGAGGCGCGGGCTCCAGGCGATGCGCAGGTTGCGCACGCCGTCTTCGAGGCCGAGGCGAAAGTCGGGCGCCGGCGTGTTCCAGGCGGTGGCATCGCGCGCATCGGGCTGTCCGATGACGCTGAGCATTAGCGCGGCGTCGGTGACTGTTCGTGTGAGCGGTCCTTGATGCGCAAGCACAGTGAAGGCCGACGCCGGATAGGCCGGTACCCGGCCATAGCTCGGCTTGATGCCGAACACGCCGGTAAACGCCGACGGAATGCGTATCGACCCGGCCCCATCGGTGCCAAGATGCAACACGCCGAGATTCAGCAATGCCGCTGCAGCCGCACCGCCGGATGAGCCGCCGGTGGTGCGGTGGAGGTTCCACGGGTTTCGGGTGATGCCCGTCAAAGGCGAATGGCAGGCGCCAATCCAGCCGAACTCCGGCGTGGTTGTCTTGCCGAGGATGACGGCACCTTGTTCCTTGAGTCGTGCTACCGCAGGGGCATCCTGTGCCGCCGGTGTCGTGGGTGTGGTGAGCGAGCCCTTGCGCGTTGGCTGCCCCTCGACATCGATGATGTCCTTGATCGTGGCCGGCAGTCCATCAACCAAGCCAAGCGGCCCACCCTTGGTCCAGCGCGCTTCCGAGGCGCGAGCGGCGGCAAGCGCGCCTCCCGCGTCGATCAGCACGAAGGCGTTGATCTGCGGCTGGAATCTCGCAATCCGATCGAGCGCATCCTGCACCACGGTGACCGGCGACAATTCGCGTCGGCGATAGAGGCGAATGAGTTCGCTCGCGTTCAACTGGGAGATGTCGATCGTCAAAGTCGGCGCTCCTCTTTAAGCAATCTACTTCCACATTTCTCGCTTCACCGTCCCGCAAAATGAGCAAATTGCAGTGCATTGCCAACAAGTGCAATGCCATTGGTCACTGCACAGTATGTGCACACGACCGGCTGGAAACCCGCGCCAGTGCTGGTCAATCGTACCGATCCATCATCGGGGCCACGTAGAAGCGGTGCGAAGTACGACTCATTCAGCCGATACGATACATCCTCTGTCGCTTCCAAATTGCTTCTGTGTTCAGTCGGCGGTCTGCAACGTACGCAATTGCAGAAGACCGCTGGCGACCCGTCATTCGATTATCCGGTCGATGCGCACTCGCACCGCCTGCGGAAGCTCAATTCCGAGCGCCCTGGCGGTCTTCAGGTTGACCGCAAGCTCGTATCGGGTCGGATACTCGAACGGCAGGTCCGCCGGTTTCGTCCCATTCAGTATCCTGTCAGCCAGAGCGGCGACGCGGGTCAGCAGATCGGCGACCGATGGCGAATACGAGAGCAACCCGCCGCGCTCCACCGGCCAGGAAATAGGAAACGCCATCGGCAGGCGACGTTCCGCCGCAAAACGAAGGATGCGGCCGACCTCCACGGCAAGCACACCGTTCGGAGCGATGACGATGGCGTCGAAATGCCCCTTGTCCATCGTCGAGAGCGCCGCAGCGAGATCGCCGGTGCTGCCCACGGGGAACTTGCGGAAGGCCAGGCCGAGCACGCTCGCAGCCGCTTGCTGGGCCGTGAGGAAGGGTTCGTAGCTTTTCCATCGGTCGTCGTAGACGCTGGCCAGACGGCTGGTGTTCGGGCTGACCTCGTACAGGATCTGGACCAACTTCGACGCGAGTACCGGCTCGGCAAATGGATTCCCGTCACCGAGCCGCCAGGGTGCGAGAGGCTGCGGGCAAAGCCGCTCGCGATCGGGTCGCTCGCCGACGCGATCACGATGGGGATGGAACGCGTCGCGCCGAATGCCGCTGCAGCCTCAAGTTCGGTCGGGACGACAATCAGGTCCGGCTTGAGTTCCACCAGTTCCGCCGCCAACTTGGGTAATTCATCGGGGCGGCCATCGACGATCCGCCAGTCATAGACGACGTTCCGGCCTTCAACCCAGCCCAGCTCGCTCAGCGCCGCCGGCAACGGCCGCGCCAGCCCGGCGTTTCCCGTGGAACCGAAGAGCATGCCGACCCGGGCGAACTTTCCCGTACGAAACTGGGCGAACGCGCCAAGGGGCGAAGTGGCTGCGAGCACGACAACGTTCAGCAGGACTTCTCGCCGGTTCATTCGTCCAGCTCATCTACCAATGGGAGTCCAATCATATCGCGCCCTCGGGGGAGGACTCGCGCCCATCGGCACGATGACAGCTCCGGGATGATTTCGGGGCGCTGCCGCTCATCTCCAAGCGACTGAAACGAATAGCCCATCCCGGTGCCATTGACGTAGCCGTGCGCGAGCTCGACCAGCGCGCCGAGCGCCGTCAGCCGCGACCAGGCCGCCCAGCAGCAGGAACCGGAGCGCGGCCCCCAGCGTGCCATGATCCGTGCGCGAGTTGGACCTGTGGCTCATCGTCAAGGGGCCGGGCACGCAAGCGATGCACACGCGCTGGGCGGCCTTTTCGTTGCTGCGCTCGACCTCATGGATGCCAACCACGAAACGGAGCTGGCATTACGGGCGCACGACAAGGCTTTGCGCGTTCGCGCAAGCGCCGTCGTACTTTCCGCCGCCTGGGCCTTTCCGATGAGCCAACGGGGCAGGCTGGCCGGGTTCATGCTGCTGGGGCCGCTGCGCAACGGCGATTCGTACCGGCCGGACCAGATCGAAACCCTCGAAGCGGCGGTGCACAAGGTCGGCTTCGATTTCCATGCACTGCGCATCGAGGGACTGGAAAGCGCGCCTGCCCAAGAGCGCGTCGACGTGCAGATGTTGCGTGCGCAGCTTGCCACTGCCACGACGATGGCGCTACGCACGACGGAATGACTGTAGCCCTGCAACGACTGTCGCCGACGCCACGCGACCTGTCAACGTGCCGCGTTGTCGGCATGGCCACAGGTGGCGCAGAAACTATTGTTCTGGACGCGATGCGTTCCACACGCGAAGCGCGCAGTGCCGCGCGGCAAGTACGAAGTCGTTGTCAGTACTCAGGAGTGCAAGTTGGTGACGAATGCAGAGCTGTGCAATCGCAGCGTCAATCGTGCCGATCTGCACTCCAGCACGACGGCATCGATTCCGCAGATCTGCAGCGTCGATGTGATCCTGGCGGTCCGGAGTGAGGATTGGCAGGGCCGTAAACCGGTCGATGATGTCCTTGCGTGCGCGCGGTCCCGCAAATCCCTGCAGCAATTCCTGCAGGACGAGACCGGTGATCACGATGGTTTCCCCGCCTTCAAGTGCGTCGCGCAGTTTGCGTACCTCGGGAGCGGCTGAGGCTTGATCGCGGCGGAATGCCAGCGACCAAACGCTGGTATCGACGAACAGCGTCACCGACGAGTGCGCTCCAACTTGTAGTCGAACGATTTGTCCCATTCGAGCTTGCCCATCAGTTCCACCAGACGCGTCTGGCTGCGACGGGTGATGAATTCTTCCAAGGCGCGAGTAACCGCCGCCTTTTTGGTTTTTTCCCCGCTCACCTTTACTGCACGGTTGATGAGCTCGGGGTCCAGAGCGAGATTGGTGGCCATGTGTATCTCCTTACACAATACTCTACACAACACCCCCGCTGATCGCAAGCATTGCGAACAGCTCGTCCTGAATGCAGCCGACGCCCGATGCTACGCCAACTGATGCTCAAATGTGAGTGCACACGCACTGCAGACGACCCGCTGGAAAGCCGCACCAGTGCTGGTCAATCGGACCGATCCATCATGGGCGCAATGCACGATCGATGCGACAGGGAATTCACTTGGTTGCATACGATGCATCTTTCGCCGCTTCCGTGACCTGCCGGAATTCTTCGGACTATCCTGTTCTTGGAAATCACTGGCAAACTGTCATCGGACGCGGGCCTTCCCGCATGTTGCGAGCCCCGCCCGCCTTGGAGCCTGACCGTGTCTCCGATCGATCGACGATCGTTCCTGCTCGGCTCGGCCGGACTCCTCGTTGCCGGGTCCGCGCTCGCGCAGGGTCATGCCGCCCACGGCGGCATGTACGAGAGCCTCAAGGAGCCCGGACGGATCGGCCTGCCGGAGAACGCGGCGACCCAACAGGTGTTCGACAGCCCTGCGCCCAAGGCCGCCACACAGGGACGCTGGATCGCGCGCGCGCCGCTTCCCTCCCCGCGCAGCGAGATGGCCTGGGCAACCGCGTACCAGAACAGGATGCATCTCCTCGGCGGCTACGGCGACCAGCGCGTCGACCGGCCCTATCACCACGTGTACGACGCATCGGCCGATGCCTGGACGACCGCCACCCCGCTGCCGCGCGGCGCCAATCACGTCGGCGTCGAAGTGCTGGATGGCACGCTCTACGCGATCGGAGGTTTCATCGAGCAGAATCGCCGGCCGCACGGCGATTGCTTCGCGCTATCGCTGACCGGCGGACCGTGGCGGAAGTTGGCGCCGCGACACGGACTGGGCGCGGTGGCGATCGGCGACTTCATCTATGTCGCCGGGGGCGGTCCCATCATGGGTGGAGGCGTGCAAAGCGCCGTGCACGAAGCGTTTACGCTCGGGTAGACGGGCCGCGCGAGGTGAGGCTCGCCGTCGCGTAGGTCACGGTATCCTCATGCGCACCGAATGGGACATCGAGCGCTATCGTCACAGTGGCCGCATCATTCAGGTCCTGTCACAGCACCAGATGCCCGAGGCTGACATCTACGCAGTGTTCCCCGAGCACCATCAGCACTCGACGGGCGTGAAGGTGTTTGTTGATCTGCCTGTCCGGTCGCTTGGAAAGAAAAGCTGGTTCGGTCAGCTTGCAGGAGCGTTTCCCTAATGCAGATCGTCGGATAGGCAATTCAAGCGCGCGGGCCTGATCTTCATCGAGGCGGGTCAAGCGTGGTCTTTTCGCGGCCACGGGCTGCCCCGCGCGCTTGTCGTCGTATTTCTGAGCGTCGCCGACGCCAGCGAGGCCGATCCCATTTCGGTGCCGGTCAGTGATGGATATTTCAGGGTTAGCGTGGGAATTGAGGTCGATCAACACGCGGCGCGACGCAACCGGGCACGCTTGTATCCCCTTACTCGAAGCACGAGGCGCCGCCATGCTGTCACTACATGACTGTATCGCGCTGTCCGACCTGACCGAGGACGAAATCGAGGCCATCGGAGCGCATGAGCATTTGCCGGACATCGTCGCGCTGGAACTGGGCCATTACCTGATTCAGACCCCGGACGGTGAGATGCGCATCAAGCAAATGATCGTGGACGACATTCAGCATGCGCGCACCCATGGCGACCTGCAGCGGGTCGTCCTGCTGAAGCTCACGCTGAAGCACTACCTCGAACATCACGCCAACGCCTGACGGCTGCAATCTCCCTGCAGCCGCGTGGCGCATCCCCACGGAGAGCGGCGGCTGCGGCTGATTGGCAGCGGGTGGCTTGAGGTTTTTCGCCCTCGGCCGGCTGAACGCGGAAGCCGCCCCGCGCGATCGCCTCGCTCATGGCGCGGCGTCCCCCAAACACCGGCGCGACGACAATCCATCGTCCGTCTTCCTGTTCGCGGACCGAAAGACTGCGAGCTTTCGACGGGTGGTGTCAAGGCGGCGTCGCCACCACGAATCGTCGCTTGACCCATCCCGCCGGCCACACCACACTCAGGTTCGTGCCCTGCCTCGCGCGATTGAAGCGCCTGTCCTTCGGTTGAAACGCCTATCCTTTGCAATGGAATGAAAGTTCTTGCGCGCACGCTCCTGTTCCTGCTGTTCGCCCTGCCCGCGCTGGCGATCACCGCGGTCTGGCTTTGTTTTCAGGACGCGCCCTCGGTCCCGCCCGGCGTCAAGTTGACGCCGCAGGACATCACCAACGCCAAACGCATCATCGACCAGCACGACCCGCGCAAGGTCCGGCCCGACGGTTCGCGCAGCGTCGCCATCACTGAGCAGGAACTCAGCCTGATGCTGAACTACGCCGCCAGTCGTTTCGGCGGGGGCAGTGCGCGCGCGGCGTTGCGGCCCGGTACCGTGAGCTTGCAAGCGAGCGCGGAGATCCCGCGCAGCCCGTTCGGCCGCTACCTGAACGTCGACGCCGAGTTGCGCGACACCGGAAAACTGCCGCGCTTCGACCATCTTCGCATCGGAAGTCTGCCGGTACCTGCGATCATTGCCGACTACCTGCTGCGGGAGGGCGTTCGGCGGATGGCGTCGACCAGCCGAGGTGAACTCGCCGCGGATATCGTCAAGGGCGCGAGTGTCACCGACGGGCGCCTTACGGTGACCTACGCCTGGAGCGGCGACATCGAGAAACGCGTGCGTGCCGCCGTACTGTCCCCTGCGGACGAGGCGCGACTGCGCGCGTATCACGACCGGCTCGTCGATACCTTGGCCAAAGCGTCGAACAAGGTCTCGCTTGCCGCGCTCATGCCGCCGTTGTTCCAAACCGTTGTCGAACGCGGCGCCAACGGGGATACCATCGCGGAAAACCACGCGGCGATCGTCGTGCTGGCGTTCTATGCCAACGGAACCGAACTGGCGGCAATTGCGCCGGCAGCGGCGACATGGACGAAGCCCGCGCGACGCACGATAACGCTTGCCGGCCGTGACGACTTTCCCAAGCATTTCCTGATTTCCGCGGCGATCGCCGCCAAGGCAGGCAGCCCGCTCGCCGATGCGGTCGGCCTGCACAAGGAGGTCGCAGACTCGCGCGGCGGCAGCGGCTTTTCGTTCAACGACATCGGCGCCGACCGCGCCGGGACGCGCTTCGGCGAAATCGCCAGCCAGTCGCCCGAGCGGGCGCGCAAGCTCGCGCAGGCGCTTGCCGGCGGCGTCAGGGAAAGCGATTTCATGCCCGATGTCGCCGACCTGCCGGAATACATGCCCGAGGCGGAGTTCAAGCGCCGTTACGGTGGCATCGGTGGCGCCGGGTACAACGAGATGATGGCCAAGATAGAGGCGCAGGTCGCCTCCCGGCCGCTGCTGCGCTAGCCACAGCCAGGCGAAGCCGATCAGGAGCGGCGTTGGCGTAGGCGCCGGCGCCTCATCCGCCGTCGCTCTTGCTATTCCCTGCCAAGGGTCGACAATTCGTATACGCGGCCAGTGGTCGCGGAATTCTCGCGTTGCCGTCCGTCCACGACGGGAATGAGCAGCGCTGATTCGCACAGCAAACGGGAGATCAGCAATGAATAACCTGAACCTGCTTTGTGCGGCGGTGTCCGCTGTCATCGTCGCGGGATGTGCCCCAATGGGGGCACCGAAGGACGGCAGCGCTGGGGCCGTACTCACGCAAGCGGACTGCCCGGATCGCGGAAAACAACGCCCACGGAGCCACTGTGGCGGAGAAAACTGCATCATTCGGGTGTATGTCGTCTGGAATGGCACCGCCCAGAAATGCGAGGTCGTTGTTGATACCGGGGAGATGGTCGTCCACGGCGAGCGCAACGAAGAGGTGAAGATTCGCTGGATGCTTTCTGGTGGCCATAGTTGGCATTTCGAACACGCGCCAGCAGCTCCGCCTCCCAGCTTCGCCGATCCTGTGATCTTCAAGGTGCCTTCGCAAAACCCGCAGAAGGTGTTCAAGGATCTCGAGGTCCGCGAAAAGCAGGCCACCCTCGTGAACACGCTGGTCGAGAAAGGCCCGTTCGATTACAAGATCCGCGTCCGCATGCGGGGCGCCAATCCGCCGGTCATTCTCGACTCCCCCGATCCGGCGATCTTCAACGAATTCTGAAGACGCCGTTACATGTCGGCCACACGAGAACGGAAGCGGATTCGACGACGGCAGCAGTCATCATGGATGGCGGTCCACGCTGGCGGAGTGACCCGGAGCGTTTAGGCCGCGGAGGCGAACCAGGCGCGCAATTCGACCATGGCATCGCCATATTCGAGCGCGCGGCCTTCCGCCTCGGCATGCGCGAACGCCCCCGCACCCAGCGCCACACGGCCCGCCGCGACGAAGGGCTGGACGAATGCCTCGTCGGCAGGATCGCGGCGAAGGCCGGTGCGTCTGGCGAGCGCCTCGGCGGCGCCGAAATAGCGCGCGGAACGCGCCCAATCCGACCGCGCCGCTGCCAGGCCGGCCGCCACTTCGAGCAGGCTCTGCCCGGCCGTCAGGGCTTCGATCGGCTCGATCAGGTCCTGCGCCTCCGACAGAATTGCCCTGACGGGTCCCGGCTGCTGCTGCTGCAGAGAGACCATCGCGCGATTGAGCAGGTTGACGGCGATGTTCTCCGTATCGCCCAGTTCGCGGGCAAGCCCCAGTGATTCCTCGCACAGCAGGACCGCGGAATCGAATGCGCCGCGGACCCGGTGGACCTGTACCAGAGCCGACAGCGCTGCAGCAACCTCACGCTTCGCGCCCATGCCTCGAGCCATGTCCAACGCCTCCTCCAGAAGCGCCAGCGCGTTGTCAGTTTCGCCGCGGCCAAGTTTCAGCATCGCGAGCGGCTGCAGCACCATTTCGATGCGTTCCTTTGCGCCGAGCTCGCGCGCGATGGCGAGGCTTTCGTCGAGATAGCGCAGCGATTCGTCCTCGCGTCCCATGCGTATCGCGAACTGCCCGGCGCCGGAAAGCGCCTGACAGCGCGCCAAGCTTCGTACCTGGGACTCGGGACGAGCAAGCGCGTCGAGCATCAGTTGGAGCCCCATCGCCAGCAGGCCGCGCATGAAGCAATATCGGCTGATGGCTCGCACCAGGCGCAGGTCGGCCTCGCCTCCGCCGCCGACCTTGCCGCACCACGCGTGCGCGGCCGCAATGTTTTCCCGATCGAGGTCGAGCCTGGCCAGCGCGTAGCCCTGTTCAGGACCGGTGAGGCGTGGCTGCAGCGCTTCCGCGAACTGGAGGTAGTGCTCGAGATGGCGCTTCCGGATCGACTGATCCTCGCCGCTCGCTTCGAGCCTGTCTGCGGCGTATTCGCGGACGGTCTCCAGCATGCGGTAACGCTCCCGCTCCGTGTCGACCCGGACCAGCGATTTTTCGACGAGGTCGGTCAGGATTTCCAGGACGGCTGATTCCTGAATGTCGGTACACTCGCCGATCGCCTCGGCTGCTTCCAGCGTGAATCCGCCCGCGAAGACGGCCAGCCGCCGGAAGAGCATTTGCTGTCCGGCTTCCAGCAGATCGTGACTCCAGTCGATCAGCGCCCGAAGCGTCTGCTGCCTCGGCAGCGCCGTGCGGTCACCGCCGCGCAGCAGGCGGAAACGGTCGTCGAGACGTTCCGCGATACTGTGCACCGACATCGCGCGCATGCGGGCCGCCGCGAGTTCGATGGCGAGCGGGATGCCATCGAGCCGATGACAGATTTCGACCACCGCCAAGGCGTTGTCGTCGGTGACCGCGAAATCGGGGTTCACGGCCCGCGCCCGATCCGCGAACAATTGCACGGCGGCCAACTGCGCGATCGCTTCCGTCGTCAGCTTCTGCTCCGGCGTTGCCACCGCCAGCGGCTCAAGCATGTATATCTTCTCGCCGCGTACGTTGAGTCGCTCACGGCTCGACGTCAGGATCTTGATTTTCGGACCGGCTTCCAGCAGGTCACGCGCGATCTGCGCGCAGGCCTGCACCAGGTGCTCGCAGTTGTCGAGAACGAGCAGCAATTGCCGGTCGCGAATGAATTCGACCAACGCGTCGCGCATCTGGCGGCCCTGCTGCTCCCTGGCGCCGAGTACCGAGGCGATCGCCTGCGGCACCAGGCGCGCATCCGTTACGGGCGCGAGTTCGACGAACCAGACACCGTCGGCAAACGAGTCCAGCAGGTCCGCCGCGATGGCCAGCGACAGGCGGCTTTTGCCGATGCCGCCGATGCCGAGCAGCGTGAGCATGCGGTCATTGTCGATGAGCCGCTTGCCCGCAGCGATATCGTCATCGCGCCCGATGAGCGAGGTCAGCTGCTGCGGCAGGTTGTTGGGTGTCGCCTCGAGCATGCGCAGCGGAGGAAACACCTGCCGCAGGCGCGGATGGACGACCTGGTACACATACTCGGCCTGCGCAAGCCCGCGCAGGCGAACAGCACCCAAGTCCTGCAGCGAGAACTCGGGCGGCAGGCGCTCCCGGATCAATTTCTCGACGGCCTGCGACAGCAGGATCTGCCCGCCGTGCGCGATGCTCATCACCCGTGCTGCGCGGTTGACCGCATTGCCGAAGAAATCGTTGTCCCGCCGCGTGTCCACCCCCGCATGCAATCCACTGCGCACACTCAAGGCGACACCATCGGTCGCCGACGCATCGGCGAGCGCCAATTGCATGGCCACGGCCGCGCGCACCGCGTCAAGCGGGTCTGCGAACACCGCGTGCATGCCATCACCGGTCGACTTGACGTAGGTGCCGCGATGCGCGGTCACACAGCGGCGCGCGACCGTATCGTGACTGGCCAGCGCGGCGGACATGCGCTCGGGCGCGCTTTCCCAGAGCCCCGTGCTCCCTTCGATGTCGGTAAAGAGATAGGTGGTGAAGGCGGATGTGTTGTGCACGGAAAGCAGGCGCTCGGCCCGAATCGCGAAGGAGCAATGGCGTCAACTGTACGGCGAAGAACGCCGGCGGACCAGCGGTATGCGACAAATCCACCCGCCGACGGCGCGAGTCCCCATGCCGGCGCCGCTGGCAGTGTCCCTTCGGCGCCTGCACGGGGACCGTAAATGTCCAGCCGCTTTTCACCACGGTCTGCGCGAGGCACAATGGCAACAGCAGCGAGAACCCGATGCCTTCGAACACCGGCCGCCCCGACGCGGCGAAACTCGACCGGATCGTTGCCGCCGCGCGCGGTGCCGCCGACGTGCGCGCCTCCGGCTACCGCGAGCAGGCACTCAAGATCTATCCATGGATCTGCGGCCGCTGCGCCCGCGAATTCGACCGCGCCAACCTGCGCGAGCTGACCGTCCATCATCGCGACCACAATCACGACAACAATCCACCCGACGGCAGCAACTGGGAGCTGCTGTGCCTGTACTGCCACGACAACGAGCACGCCCGGCAGCTCGAACAGGCGGCCCGCGGCGGCGCATCACCCAGTGGCACTGCCGCTGCGCCAGCCACGCACAGGCCGTTCGCCGACCTGCTGAGCCGGATGAAGAGCAAATCCTAGGACCTATATCGACGGCACTCGGGTCGCCGGCCATTGCATAGGTAGTGCGGTCAGATCGCCTTCGCGCGCCCCTCCCAGAACGGCGCACGCATTTCGCGCTTGAGCGTCTTGCCGGCAGCGTTGCGCGGGAACTCATCGTAGATCAGCACGCGGTCGACGCGCTGGTATTTTGCCGCGACGCGCGCGTTGATCCAGTCGCGCAGTGCCCCCGCGTCAGCGCCGCTGCGCTCGCGCAGCACCACCGCGGCGACCGGCGTCTCACCCCACTTGTCGTGTGGGATGCCGAAAACAGCGACTTCGCGCACCGCCGGATGATGCGCGACGACCTCTTCGATGTCTTTCGGATAGACCTTGACGCCGCCGCTGTCGATCATGTCCTTCTTGCGATCGACCAAATACAGAAAGCCGTCCTCGTCGACGTAGCCGAGATCTCCGGTGGAGAGCCAGCCGTCAGCCAGCGCTCGCGCGGTCTCCTCGGGACGATTGAAGTACCCGGGCATGGTGATCGGCCCGCGGCCGGCGATTTCACCGGTCTCCCCGGCCGGCAACTCGCGCCCATCCTCGCCGACGATGCGCATTTCGTAGAACGGCGGCGGCACGCCGACGCTGCCGGACTTGCGCAACGCGTCGTCGCGGTCGAGCACGGTGATGAAGCCCTCGGTGAGGCCGTAGAGTTCGTAGAACCGCTCTGGCAGCAATCGATTGAGGCGATCCTTGTGTTCCTGGTGCAGCGGCGCGCCGAGCGAGAGCACCATCTGCAGCGAGGCGAGACGCGCAGCATCGAAGCCAGGATGATCGAGGATCGCGATCACCTGCGCCGGGACCAGCATGGTGTGGGTGACCCGCTCGCGCTCCACCGATTCGATGAACGCACCGGCGTCGAAGACACGATGCAACACGTAGGTCGCACCGCACATGAAGGTCGGAAACATGGTCACCATCGCGCCGTTGAACACGATCGCGCCGGCGTGCAGCACCACCGACTCCGGCGCCATCCGCCAGGCATTCGCCATGGTCGTCGCGTACATGGCGCGGATGAAGTGGGTGTGCTGGATGCCCTTGGGCAAGCCGGTGGTGCCGGACGTGTACATCAGTGTGAACAGATCGCTGGCCGCAACACTCGCCTGCGGTTCGGCATCGCTCGCCGCCGCATGCAGCGCCGAGTAATCGTGAAAAACCTGCGCCCCTTCACCAGGCGCCGGGTCGACCAGCACCCAGCGGACGGCGTCCGCAAGACCTGCGCGTACCGTGTCGAGCATCGGTCGGGCGTGGCCGTCGGCAACGACAACGGCAGGTGGCGCATCGGCGAGCAGCGACGCGAGCCCGGGCGCGGCGAGCAACGGCGACAACGGCACCGCCACCGCGCCCAGCTTGGCGCAGGCCCAGTAGGTCGCCAGCAGCGGCGCACCGTTGCCGAGAACGGTGGCGACCCGGTCGCCACGACCTACACCGAGCTGCGCCAGCGCGTTCGCCCAGCGGTTCACGTAGGCATTGAATTCGCGCCAGTCGAAGCGAAGCTCGCCGGTACCGCCGCCACCACCGGTGACGACCACCGCAGTGTTGCGTGGCCGGTAGCGCGCGTGCCGCAAAGGCAAACTGCCGAGGCACAGGCTGTCGAAGGCGATGGGTGTATCCATGACAGGGTCGATGCTCGTGGTCAGAGTCGATGGGAGTGGTCGGTCACGGCGAATCCTGGCCAGGCGATGTTTATGGAGCGTGCCAGCGCGATGACCTTGAACAACTCGCCCATTTCCGCCGGTGACAGCAGCTTCTGCACGGCCGCGGCCTCGCGCAAGTAAGCAGCCGTAGTCGGTTCGCCGGTCTCACGCAACTGTTCGAGAATGCCACAGCCGACCAGGAATGGCGCCTGCTGCGCGTAGCCGGCGACGCTGAGTCCGGCCCGCTCTCCCGCGAGCGCGATGGCGGTGAAATCGACATGCGCGGTCAGGTCGGACAGGCCCGGCCAAAGAAACAGGTCGGCATGCGCTCGGTGCCGATAGTGGCCCATCAACGTGCCACGGTTGCGCTGCGGATGGTAGTACTCTCCTTGCGGAAAGCCGTAGTCGAACAGCAGCATCGCGCCTTGCAGCATGCGCCTGCCGATATCCTCGACCAGCGCCTCGGCCGCCGGATTGATCTCGCTCAAGTAGTCGCCCTCCGGCGGGAAGCGTTCCTCGGCGAGCGTGTGCAGCAGGCCCGGCGGCAGAGGCCGCGCCGCCTCGCGCAGCGCGCCGTCCCAGGCGACGCCTCGCTCGAAGTAGACGCCTCCCCGACGCTCGATGACCTGCGGCGGCACCGCGTCGAGCACCTCGTTGGCGAGAACCACGCCGTCGATGCTCGGAGGAGGCGCGTCCTGCCAGTCGACGCGATCAAGCAATCCGGGAAGCCGCTCGACGACAAGGGCGCGCTGGCGTTGGCGCAGATCCGGACTCGGGTCGACGATCACATAGCGCGACGGCAACGCGCCGCGTGCCTCCAGCGCGGCGAGCAGATCCACGGCGAACGCGCCGCTGCCGCCCCCGAATTCGACGATTTCCCGCGCGCCCGAAACGCGCAGAATCGCGTCGACCTGCACGGCTACCGCGCGGGCGAAAAGCGGCGTCATTTCCGGCGCGGTGACGAAGTCGCCCGCAGCGCCGAACTTGCGCGCACCGGCGACGTAGTAGCCCAGTCCCGGCGCGTACAGCACCCGCTGCAGATAGCCGGCCATGGTGATGAAGCCGCCGGCGCCTTCGATCGCGCCGCGCACGTCGGCGACCACCCGCGCGCTGTGCGCGCGGGCGACGGCGTCGGGTTCTGGCAACGGCGCGGTGGAGGGTCGAGCCAAGGTCGCTGTGGCGCGGTCGCCCGCGGTCCTTCAATATGCTAGATTGCCGCGGAGTCTAACGCTGGAGCATAGCTTGCAGGGCAAGGTCGTGTTGATCACCGGCGGCGCGAAACGGGTGGGCGCCGCGATCTGCCGCGGATTGCACGCCGCCGGCGCGAACCTGATGCTGCATTATCGCGCCTCGGCGGGTGAGGCGCGGCTGCTGCAGGCCGAGTTGAACGGATTGCGCGCCAAGTCCGTTTCGCTGATCCAGGCCGACCTGCTCGACACCGGCAAATTGCCGTCGCTGGTCGAACAGACGCTGCAGTCTTTCGGGCGGCTTGATGCGCTGGTCAACAATGCGTCGTCATTCTTCGCCACGCCGGTCGGCGAAATCACGCCGATGCAGTGGCAGGATCTCATCGGCACCAACCTGCAGGCGCCGCTCTTCCTCGCGCAGGCGGCGGCCCCGGCGCTGCGCAAGTCGGGCGGGGCAATCGTGAACATCGCCGACATCCATGCCGACCGCCCGCTCAAGGGTTACACCGTCTATTCGGTGGCCAAGACCGGGCTGATCGGACTGACGCGCTCGCTGGCGCGCGAACTCGCGCCGGAGGTACGGGTGAATGCGGTCGCGCCCGGCCCGGTGCTGTGGCCGGACGACGAGTCCTTCGACGAACTCTCCCGCCAGCGGATCATCTCGCATACGCCGCTGAGACGTGAAGGCGGCCCGGAAGACATCGCCGGCGCTGTCCTTTACCTGCTGCGCGATGCCCGCTACGTGACCGGCGAGACCATCCGCGTCGACGGCGGCCGGCACATCTCGATCTAGACATCGTTGGCGTCGTTCACGCCAACGCGTTGCATTTCTGCATGGCTGCCTGGCCACGCCGCAGGTCAGCCGGGACGGCGAACCTCTGCCACGCTGCGCGCCAGCGACTCCAGATAGGCGTCGACGATGCCGTGCGTGACCAGCGCGACCCGCGTGCGTTCGAGATAGTCGAGCGACGAACCGAACGCGCCTCTTGACGTCGCGATCACCCGCGCCTGTTCCGCCAATGGCAGCTTGCCCGTGTACTGCGGATGGTCGTGGCGGACGGTGAAGGTCAGCGCGACCAGTTGGCGCTGTCCCGAGCGCACCTGCACCCACTTCGGCCGATAGGATCCAACGACCATTTCGCGCCGCCACAGCAGGTGCAGTTCTTCGAGCGCGACCGGTGCGGGCAGCCGATAGACGACACCGGTGCAGGCGCCTCCCCGATCCAGTCCCAGCACCAGCCCCGGCGCGCTCGGGGTTCCGCGCGAAGCCATCGAATAGAGGCAAAAGCGCCGGTGCAGCCCGCGTAGCATCGCGGGACGCGCCTCCACAAACGGAAACAGCGGATTCCACAGCAGGGAGCCGTAGGCGAATATCCACCAGCCGGCACCCTTGGGGCGGGCCGCCACCGTCGCGGTCAACGACTCCGACAATTGTTCGTCGTCGAGCGCATGACCATCGTCGCCGATGGCCTGCCGGTACAGCTCGCGCATGCGGCCCGATTCGAGGTCGCTGCGGCACAGCGTCGGCATATCGCTTTTCGGCGTTCGGTTCATGGGCCCGCTTTCGCCGGACGATGGCCGCTCGGCGGCGATGGCTGCGCATCCGCGACGTCGCGCCGAAGCAGCGGCGCGATCCTGCCTCCCGAACCGCCGGCCGGCAGGAAGCACTGCGTCAGGTCGTTCAGGAATCGCCTGCCCAGCGCGGTTGGCCGCAACAGCGCCGGTTCGGCGTCGAGCAGACCCTTCGCTGTCGCCCGTTCGAGCCCGCGCGCCACGATGGCCAACGGGTAGCCGGTACGCTCGGCAAACAGCGCCGCCGGCACGCCTTCGGTCAGGCGCAGCGCGTTGAGCATGAATTCGAATCCGATCTCGTCGCGGTTGACCTCGATGCGCTCCATCAACGGCGATCCTGCTGCCGCCTGCGTCATGTACTGGCGCGGCTGCTTCCAGCGGACCTCGCGCACGATGCCGCCCGGCGAGGAAATCTTCGAATGCGCGCCGGCGCCGATGCCCAGGTAGTCGCCGAAGCGCCAGTAGTTGAGGTTGTGCGCGCACTCGCGGCCGGGACGCGCGTGCGCGGAGGTTTCGTAGTGCACGTAGCCGGCCCCGGCCAGCATCGCCTGCACGGCCTCCTCGATGTCGGCAGCCTCGTCCTCGTCCGGAAGCACCGGAGGATGCGCGTGGAAAAGCGTGTTCGGCTCCAGCGTCAGGTGATAGAAGGACAGGTGCGGCGGCGCGAAGGCGAGCGCCGCGGCGAGATCGGCGCGCGCGCCGTCGACGCTCTGGCCGGGTAGCGCGAACATCAGGTCCAGGTTGACGTTGCCGAAAATCATCAGCGCCGCCTCGGCCGCGCGGCGCGCCTCGTCGGCGTCGTGCACGCGGCCCAGTGCCTTCAGCGCCGCGGGGTCGAAGCTCTGCACGCCCAACGACAGGCGGTTCACCCCGGCGGCGAAATAGCCGGCGAACTTGTGCCTCTCGAAGGTCCCGGGGTTGGCTTCCAGCGTGACCTCCGCGTCGGGCAGCACCGGCAACCGGGCACGAACGCCGGCGAGCAATTCGTCGATCGCCGCCGCGGAGAACAGGCTCGGCGTGCCGCCGCCGATGAAGATCGACGTGATCTTGCGACCCCAGATCGCCGGCAGCGCACTCTCGAGATCGGTGAACAACGTGGCGACGTAGGCGGCCTCGGGGATTTCGTCGCGCATTTCGTGCGAATTGAAGTCGCAATACGGGCACTTGCGCACGCACCAGGGCAGATGCACGTACAAGGCCAGCGGCGGCAGCGCGGTGAAGCGCGGCTCGGTTCCGGCATCGACGGTTGGCGCGCCGGCGCTCACTTCGCGCTCCTCCTGGTCCCGGCTTCCACGGACTGTCCGCTCACGCCAGTCCACCGCACGCATCGAGCCGGGTCAGCAGCACGCGCATCGCCTTGCCCCGATGCGACAGCGCATTCTTGAGTTCCAGCGGAAGTTGCGCGGCGGTGAGCCCGGTCGCATCGTCCTGGAAATAGGGGTCGTAGCCGAAGCCGCCGTCGCCCTGTGGCGTGTCGACGATACGGCCATGCCACGATCCTTCGGCGATCAGCGGCTCGGGGTCGTCGGCATGGCGGACCAGCACCAGCACGCAGGCGTAGTGGGCGCGGCGGTCGGCAACCCCGCGCAGCGACTCGACCAGATGTGCATTGTTGCGCGCATCGGAGCGCGGCTCACCGGCGAAGCGCGCCGATTGCACGCCCGGCGCACCGCCGAGCGCGGCGACGCAGACGCCGGAATCGTCGGCCAGCGCCGGCAGTCCGGAGGCAGCGCTGGCGTGCCGCGCCTTGGCCAGCGCATTCTCGACAAAGGTCACATGAGGTTCATCCGCCTCGCCGATGGAAAGTTCGGCCTGCGGCACCACCTCGATGCCGCGCGGCTCGAGCAGGCGCCGGAATTCCCGCAGCTTGCCCGCGTTGC
Source organism: uncultured beta proteobacterium (assembly GCA_963712105.1). Taxonomy (GTDB): domain Bacteria; phylum Pseudomonadota; class Gammaproteobacteria; order Burkholderiales; family Casimicrobiaceae; genus VBCG01. Next base: position 604,584 of record CAVQGR010000012.1, on the reverse strand, counting down.
CGGAGGCAAGGACGATGCGGGTGATCACCGCGCCAGCGCGGCCTTCTGTGCCGCGATCAGGTCGCGGATGCCAGCCTGCGCGAGTTCGACCAGCGCGTCCATTTCAGTGCGGGTGAACGGCGCGCCCTCCGCGGTTCCCTGCAGCTCGACGAATCCGCCGCTGCCGGTCATCACCACATTCATGTCGGTGTCGCAGCCCGAATCCTCGCCGTAGTCCAGGTCGAGCAACGGCACACCGCCGACAATGCCCACCGAAACCGCGGCGACGAAATCGGTCAGCGGCTCGCCGCTCACGAGTCCGCGCCCGCGACACCAGGCGATGGCGTCGGCCACCGCGACACAGGCACCGGTGATCGACGCGCAACGCGTGCCACCGTCCGCCTCCAGGACGTCGCAGTCGATCTTCAGCGTGCGCTCGCCCAGCGCGGCAAGATCGGTGACCGCGCGCAGACTGCGGCCGATCAGACGCTGGATTTCCTGCGTGCGTCCGGACTGGCGACCATCCGCCGCCTCGCGCTTCATGCGCGTGTTGGTCGAGCGCGGCAGCATGCCGTACTCCGCCGTCAGCCAGCCCTGCCCCTTGCCCTTCAGGAACCCGGGCACACCCTCCTCGACGCTGGCCGTGCACAGCACGCGCGTGCCGCCAACCTCGATCAGCACCGAGCCCTCGGCGTGGCGGGTATAGCCACGGGTGATGCGCAACGGGCGCAGTTGCCCGGCCTCGCGGCCGTCGGTACGGGAATTCATGGCAGGATTCGTGGAAAGGGAATCGTCGATTATAGCGGCGACGCCTTGGCGCAGGTCTGCGCGAGTCCCTGCGCCAGCGTGAACGGCGGCATCCAGTCGAACCGACCGCAAAACGCCGTCGTGTCGACTTCCAGCGAACCGGCGAGCCGGTCGATGGACTCAGCGCGTCCGGCGCAGGCGCCGGCAAGGCGCAGCAATCCGACGGGCAGCCGGAACAGCCGCGCGCGCACGCCAAGCGCCTGCGCCAGCGCATTCACCAACTGCGGCGTGGAAACCGCCTCGGCGTCAGCCAGCAGGTAGGGCGTCAGACGCGCCGGTGCGGCCTCTTCGGGGGTGGTGAGCAAGGCATCCAGCGCCGATACGCAGTTTCCGGTGAACAACAGGCTGCGACGGTTGTCGATCCCCGCCAGCGGCAGCGGCACGCCGCGCTCGATCGCAGCCATGAGCGCGGCGAAATTGGCGCCGACGCCCGGACCATAGGTCAACGGCAGGCGCAGCGCGGTCACCGCGATTCCGGACTCCTCGGCCCAGGCCGCGAGGCGCAGTTCGGCCTCCCACTTGCTTGCCGCGTAGTCGTCGTGCGGGTCCGCCGGATCGCTTTCGCGCCACGGTCGTCCCGGCGGGGAAGATTCGCCATGGATCTTGACCGTGCTCGCGAACACGAACTGCCGCGCCCCAACTGCGACAGCGGCATGGGCGAGCCGCAGCGTGGTCTCGACGTTATCGTGCCGATACGCCGCCCGCGACGCGTCGGACCCCTGGTCCGCGGCAAAGCGATGCACGCGCGCAGCGAGATGGACGACCGTCTGCGCACCCGCCAGTGCATTCCGGAGCGCCGCGGGCGATGCGCCGGACAGATCCCCCACGGGCAGGAACTCCGGGCGCGCCACCGTGTCGGCCCCGAGCGCCCGCACCAGTCCGCGCACTGGTCTCCCCGACGCGCGCCAGCGCGCGCAAATTGCACGGCCGAGCAGCCCCGTCGCACCGGTCACCACGACCAGGCCCGCGTCGGCTGTCAGAACCATTTCCAGCCGTGTCGCTGGTAAAAGCGAAACGCGCTTTTGACGAACAGTACGATATGACGCACACCCTTGCGCGCCGCGCCGCCGCCATGGTGGCCGATCTCCACCGACGGCACATAGGCGGTCTTGGTGACGCGGTTCAGGCGCACGCTCCAGTCGAAATCCTCGAAATACAGAAAAAACCGTGGGTCGAATCCGCCGGTGCGATCGATCGCGTCGCGCTTGACCAGCATGAACGCGCCCGACAGCGCGGGGATGCCGATGACGTCCTGGGGCGGATCCACGTCCATCAGGTCGTGCATCTCGTAGCGCGCCAGCCGGCTGCGAAACATCCGCCGCACGAATCCCGGCGCGAAACCACGCAGGAACAGATCGAAGATCGCCGGATAGCGCTTGCACAGGTATTCGGTGCTGCCGTCCGCGCGGCGCGCGCGCGGCGCCAGCGCGCCGACTTCCGGATGCGCATCCAGCCAGCAGACGCCGTTGGCCAACGCGTCCGGCGCGACCTCGACATCCGGGTTGAGCACCAGATGGTAATCGGATCCGGTGCCGTGCAGGACGAGGTTGTGGGCGGCGCCGTAGCCGATGTTGGCGTGGCCGTGCAGATAGGTGACGTGAACGCTGGAATCCGAGAAGCGGGTCTTGCCCAGAGCGTTCACCCGATCGGCGACTTCCCGATCCTCGCTGTTGTCGATGATCGCCAGGTGCACGGTGCGCATCGCGCCCGCCTCACGTCCCGCGCCGATCGCCAGCACGAGCTTGCGCAGGCAGCGCTCGAGCAGCTTCAGGTCCGGGCGATGCGTGACGATGCTGATTTGCAGCGAGGAGGGAAGCACGGGGCGGGAAGGAGGGTCGGTCGCCGCGCGCGTCGGGCCGGGCGGATGGTCGTTGGAGGGTTCCGCTAGAATCGTGGGCGAATCGCTCTTCCGCGTCAACAAGACGCGCATTCGCCAACGCCGCACCTGCGAGGGTCATGTGACATCCACCACCGAATCGATACATCCGTTGCGCGCGAAACTCGCGCGTGGCGGTCCCATCGCCGGCATCTGGTCGGTGCTGCCCAGCGCCCAGGCCGCCGGCACCATCGCCGCGGCCGGTTTCGATTTCGCCATTCTCGACTGCGAGCACGGCGGCTTCGATTTCGCCACGCTGGAGGCGGCAATCACCGCCTGCGAGACCTCTGGCGCCTGCCCGCTGGTGCGCGCACCCGGCGCCGATGCCTTTTTCATCCAGCGCGCGCTGGATCTGGGCGCCGACGGCATCGTCGTGCCGCAGATCCCGGACGCGGAGACGGCGCGACGCGCGGTGCGCATGGCGCACTTCGCCCCGGCCGGCACGCGCGGCTTCAATCCCTATACGCGTGGCGGCAACTATGGCATGCCGCCGCAGCCGAAGTACGCGCCGGGCTACCCGTTCACCGGTGTGCTGATCGAGTCGCCCGCGGCAGCCCAGCAGTTGTCGCAGATTGTGGACATACCAGAACTCGACCTGATCTACCTCGGCGTGTTCGACTACTCGGTCGCGTTGGGGATACCGGGCCAGGTCGACGACGCGCGCGTGCAGGCCTTTGTCGAACGCGCCGCGACGATTGCACGCGCTGCCGGCAAGGCGGTGGGAACCACGGCGATGTCCGAGGATCAGACCGCGCGGCTTACTGCGCAGGGTGTGAACGTGCTGCTCTACGGCTCCGACACCTGGGTGCTCTCGCGCGGTGCGCGCGATGGCCTCGCGCTGTACGGAAAATTCGGCTGGAGCGCGCGATGAGCGCCGCAGAGCCGCGTCAAGGCGCTCGCCCCCCGGAGGAAGCGGCGCGCTACCCCGCCGACGCGCTGGTCGGCTTCGCGCACACACTGCTGATGCGCGTCGGCCTGCGCGAGGATATCGCCCGCGATGTCGCGGCAGTACTGGTCGACGGCGATCTTCTCGGGCACAACACGCACGGCCTTGCCCTTCTGCCCGGTTATCTCGCCGAAATCGAAAAGGGGACGATGACCAAGGACGGCGCGCCAAGGATCGTCAGCCAGCGTCCCGCGGTCGAGACCTGGGACGGTGGACGCCTGCCAGGACCCTGGCTGACGTTGCGCGCATTCGACAAGGCGTCGGAAATGGCCGCCACCTACGGCACCGGCACGGTGGTGATCCGTCGCTCGCATCACATCGCCTGCCTCGCTGCCTATCTGAAGCGGGTGACGGACCGCGGTCTGATGGCGTTACTGTTCTGCTCGGACCCCGCCGCGTGCAGTGTGGCGCCTTTCGGCGCCGTGACGCCGGTGTTTACGCCCAATCCGATGGCCGCCGGAATTCCGACCTCGGGCGATCCGATCCTGCTCGACATTTCCGCGAGTTGCACCACCAATGGCATGACCAACCGCGTGTACAAGGAAGGCGGCCGCTTGCCGCATCCGTGGGTGCAGGATGCGCAGGGCAACGCCACCGACGATCCCACCGTGCTTTTCGCCGAACCCAAGGGCACGCTGCTGCCACTGGGTGGCCTCGACGTCGGCCACAAGGGTTATGCGCTGGCGCTGCTGATCGAGGCCTGTACGGCGGCGCTCGCCGGCCATGGTCGCGCCGACCCCTCCGAGGGCTGGGGCGCGACGGTATTCGCGCAGGTGCTCGACCCGGCGGCTTTCGGCGGCGCCGACGACTTCAATCGCCAGACCGACTGGCTGGTGAACGCCTGCCACGACGCCAGGCCGCGTCCCGGTGGTCCGCCGGTGCGGGTACCGGGCGAGAACGGCATGAAACGGTATCGTGACCAGCAGGCGAACGGTGTCAATCTGCATCCAACGATTGCGCCGTTGCTCGAGCCCTGGGCGGCGAAGCTCGGCGTGCTGCTGCCGGAATCGCTGCGCTGAACAACGCAGGATTGCCGACTGCGATCAACAAACAGGCGCCCGGGCAGACCGGCGACGCGGGTCGACGCCAATGCGGTCGTGAGTTAACCTCGCGCGGTTCGCCTGCCGATTATTGGGCACAAGGAGAGAACCGTGGCCAAGGGACGATGTCTTTGCGGTGCATTGACCTACGAGCTGGAAGCGCCGTCCAGCGCGATGTTTCACTGCCACTGCTCGATGTGCCGCAAGTACCACGGCACGGGCTTCGCATCGTTCATCGCAGGGCCGATCGCCGGCTTCCGCTGGATCGCCGGCGAAGACCAGGTCGGGCACTATCAGTCATCACCGAACGGGGCTCGCACCTTCTGCCGCGCGTGCGGCTCCGCGGGGCCGGTGACCATGCCCGAGGCCGGCATCGCGGCGGCACCCGCAGCGAGCTTCGAGGATGAACTCGGCACTATGTCCCAGAGCCATATTTTCGTCGGCTCCAAGGCGCCCTGGGACGCCATCACAGACGACCTGCCGCAGTTCGATGCCTACCCGCCGGGTTTCGGCGCCCAAGGTGTCACCCGTCCCAAGGTGACGCCGCGCGCGGGGATCACCGAGGGCAGCTGCCTGTGCGGCGAGATCGGTTATGAGATCACCGGCGCACCAGTGCGCATGATGAACTGTCACTGCAGCCGCTGCCGCCTTGGCCGTGCCGCGGCGCACGCCACGAACGTCTTCTACAAGCTCGATCAGTTCCGCTGGGTGCGCGGCGCGGCGCTGGTGACCGAATACAAGCTGCCCGATGCACGCTTCCACACCACCGCGTTCTGCTCGCGCTGTGGCGCGAAGGTGCCCAGGCCGTCCCCGGAGCGCGGCATCGTCGCGATCCCCGCGGGATCGCTCGATACCGATCCGGGCATGTGCGCCCAGGCACACATCTTCGTCGCAGACAAGGCCCACTGGTTCGACATCACCGGGCCGCTGCCTCAATTCGCCGGAATGCCGCCGGGATAGGAAATACCCGCGCACCTGGGTGATGCAGGTTGGGGGGTGGGGTCATGCGCTGGTACGACGTGCGACGTGGCTGGCGTGCCGCTGGTCGAAACGGATCTGTGTCGGCGATGATCGACGGTCGCAATTCGGCCAGTTCCAGATGGTCACCCTCACATGTCAATTTGCCGGGACGCCGCCGTTGACGAGGCGAGCGGTGCCTGGTGATCCCAGGCCGCCGCCGGGTACTGCCAAACTACCTCAGCCGCTCGAATTGATCCCAGCGGCCAGTACCTGGGCGCGGCCCGCGCAAGTCAAGCCGTGCTACGCTACTTTCGGACGTACGTTGAGGTATCAAATCCACTATCTCTGAGGAAAGCAGTGTGCGGAATTGTGGGGTTTGCCGGAGAGCAGAACGCCGACCCTGTTCGGGTGCTGAATGGCATGCTCTCTCTGCTTGCGCACAGGGGGCCGGACGACCGCGGCGTCTGGGCAGTTGACACCATTGCGCTGGGCCATGTGCGCCTCAGCATCATCGATCTGACCTCGCGCGCGCATCAGCCGTTCGTGACCCAGGACGGGCTTGGCGCGCTGACCTACAACGGCGAGGTCTACAATTTTCGTGAACTTCGGTCCGAACTGGAGCGGGAAGGCGCTGAATTTCGCAGCGACTCGGACTCGGAGGTCGTGCTGCATGCGCTTCATCGATGGGGACCGGAGCGCGCCGTCCCGAAGATGAACGGCATGTTCGCGTTCGCGTATTTCGATCGGCGCGACAAGTCGCTGTGGCTCGCCCGCGATCGCGCGGGCATCAAGCCCCTGTACGTCGCCCGCGCGGCCGGAACGTTCGCCTTTGCCTCGGAGCAGAAGGCACTGTTCGCCCACCCGCGCATCCCCTGCGAGGCCGATCCGCACGCGATCATCACGCACCTGATCTATGAACGCCTCGAGGGATCGCTGACCCTTTACAAGGGCGTGGAAGCGATCCTGCCCGGCACGCTGCACCGCATCAGGGACGGTCGCGAGACCTGCACCGTGTATTTCGACATTCTGCGCGACGTGGATGTCGCCCGAATCGCCGAGAGCGACGTGCGCGATTTCGACGGGCACGCCGAGGAGTTCGAGGAACGGCTCGCCGCGAGCGTGCAAATGCATCTGGTGAGTGATGCACCGCTGGCGACCATGTGCAGTGGGGGGCTCGATTCGAGTCTAGTGACGGCCTTCGCCAGGGAGGTCAAGCCGGATCTCGTGTCCTACGTGGCGGACATCGAGGGCAGTAACCACGAAGAGCTTCGCCGCGCGCAGACGGTGTGCGACGCGCTGTCGGTCCAGCTTCGGCCGATCAATGTCGACGCAGCCGCGTACTTCCGGCTGTTGCCGACGGCCATCCTCGCGAACGATCAGCCGCCCTACTTTTCCCAGGACGTCGCGGCGCTGCTGGTTGCCGAAGCGGTTCACGTCGATGGCTTCAAGGTCGTTCTCACCGGCGACGGCGCGGACGAGCTCTTCGGAGGCTACGACTGGCATGTAGCCGCCTATCGCAAGTGGCGCAGACGACGCCTCCACGCCCGCTGGATCCGAAACAACCGCCTGACGCGCATGCTCGCGAAGTTCAACCCGTTCCTGCAGCCGCTGGACCTCGCGAAACTGGCCGAGGATCCCTTCGCGGCGACCTTCGGCCACGATGATGCGCCCAACGTGACGTTGATCGACGGCGCGCGGCGTCAGCTGCGCGAAGCCCGGCTCTTCCGCAAGCTGGACGCCTTGCCGCTGCACGAGGATCGCGCGTTCCTGGCCAGGGGATTCCAGGACATGTACGTGCACCTGCGCGAACATCTCGGATCCATCGACAAGATGACGATGCACTATTCGGTGGAAGCGCGCGTCCCGTTTCTCGAGAACGCGCTCATCGATTTCGGACTGCACCTTCCGGTAAGTGCCAAATACCGCGGCGGAGTTACCAAGCGCCTCGTCAAGAATCTCGCCGCGAAACGACTACCACAGGAAGTCGTCCACCTCCCGAAGATCGGGTTCAATGTCGACGCGGGCATGTGGAACGGGACGACCGGCCTCCTGCGCAATGGTCGACTCGCGGAGTTGCTCAAATGGCGTTCCGATGATCAGGCGGACATTCTCGGATTGCTGGCGGGGCACCCCTACTACCAGTTTACCCTTGTTGCCACCGAAACCTGGCTGCGGATGCGCTTCGGAGGCGAGTCGCCGGAAACGCTGTCTCAAGAGCTGATTCGAATGAAGGGGCGGGCCGCCCGCACCTGACCGGGCCACCTGCCGGACATGGTAGGCTTTTCCGGTTGGCCGTAGCCGAAGGGGATGCAAGTGGGTACTCTGCTCGCCCGCATCGAACGCGCCGGCACTCTCGGCCGTTTTGTCGCCGGGATCTATCGCAGGCAGGATTGGTATGTCGCGCGCGTCCGTGGCGCCGCCGCCGCGTTGCTCGTACGCGCGTACCGGCCGCTGCTACGCACCTGCGAGTTCATCGCGGTCACCGGCAGTTGCGGCAAGACGACAGCGAAGGAACTCATCGCCGGCGTGCTCGCGTCGCGATTCCGCGGCACGAAGTCGCCGGAGAACCTGAATCAGTTCTACCACACGGCGCCGGCGCTGCTGCAGGTGCGTCCCGGCGACCGGTACAACGTGCAGGAGGTCGGGATCGGCAAGTACCGAACCGGCGTGATCGATCTGGCGCTGGCGTTGATCCGGCCAACTATCGGCGTCGTAACGAACATCGGCAGCGACCACATCAGCTCGTACGGGTCGATGGAGGCGATCGCCCGCGAAAAACGCAAGCTGATCGAGAGGTTACCGAAGTCGGGGACAGCGGTGCTCAACGCCGACGATCCGCTCGTCCTGGCGATGCGCGACCACTGCGAGGCCCGCGTGCTCACGTTCGGCGTCGCACCCGATGCGATGGTGCGCGCCGGGAACATCAGTGCGATCTGGCCAGCGCGCCTGTCGTTCACCGCCTCGTACCTTGACCAGATCGCGGCCGTCGAGACCGACCTGTGCGGCGAGCACTGGGTGCCCGCGGCATTGGCGGCGATCACCACAGGGATCGCCATGGGTATGTCGCTTGCCGAGACGGCGCAGGCAATCCGGTCGGTGCCTCCATTCGCGAATCGGATGTGTCCCGAGACGCGTATCGATGGCGTGACGTTCGTATTCGATGATGCCAAGAGCCCGTACTGGACCATTCCCTTTGCCTTCGCGTTTGTCCGGAATGCGCGCGCCTCACGGCGCTTCATCGTGATGGGCACGATTTCCGACTACACCGGTGCCTCAGAAAAGGCTTACGTGACCGTCGCGAAGGAGGCGCTCAGGTCCGCCGATCATGTCGTGTTCGTGGGCTCGAAAGCGTCGAAGGCCCAGCCTGCACGCAAATCCGCTCCCGGGACACCGCTCCACGCGTTCTACGCGATCGACGGGGCCAGCGAGCATCTCGCCGGCATCTTGCGCCCGGGTGACCTTGTCCTGCTCAAGGGCGTGCCCATGGATCGCCTGACGCGGATCAGCGCAAGGCCTGCGCAGGAGCACCCTGCCGCCGCGGACGTTCCCGATCCGGAACCGGCGTCCACGGCTCCCGCGCAATCACGCGAAGAACTCAAACCCTGGATCCAGGCAGTCGTCGGCTTCGGCAACCAGGGCGACCAGTACCACGATTCGCCTCACAACGTTGGGCACGAGGTGGTCGACCTGCTCGCGCGCTTCTTCGACGCCGAATGGGTCCCGGAGCCGGAGGCGCTGGTCGCAACGGCCACCCTGCAGGGCGGGACTGTTCACCTCGTCAAGCCGCGAGTCAACGTGAACGATACGGGGCCCGCGCTGAAGGCGCTAAGCGGCCGGCTGGGCTTCGGTCCGGCGGACTGCGTACTCGTGCATGACGACCTCAACCTCGATCCGGGCGTGATCCTCTCCCGGATTGCCGGCAACGATGGCGGACACAACGGCGTTCGCTCGGTCCTCTCCGCCTTTTCCAGCATCGGGTTCCGGAGGGTGAAGATCGGCGTCGGACGTCCCGCCGCGAATACCTCTGTCTACGAGCATGTGTTGACGCCAATGACCTCGGATCGCCTGGCGACGATGCGCAATGCCTACGTCGGGGCGGCGCATCGGGCGCTGACGGTGCTTGCCTTTCCCCAGGGGCCACACACGGAATTGATGAGCGCCCGCGCGCGCTTCGAGGAGGCCCATTCCACGCGCTACGGCGCCTCATGAGATCAGGTCACCGAAGCCCGGTAGATGCTGGCGATCGATGCATCCAGCGCCTTGTTGAATTCCTCGGCGCTCTGCTGCGCGGTGAGACCTTCGGTCAACGCCCGCGAAAAGCTTGCGATCACACCATGGTTGCTCGCAAGCAACTTGTTCGCCTCGTCGCGCGCGTAGCCTCCTGACAGCGCAACCACGCGCAGCAACTTCGGATGCTTGACGAGATCCGCGTAGAAATCGTCGACGGATGGAATGGTGAGCTTTAGCATCACCTGTTGCTGCGGTCCAAGAGTATCCAGGTGCTTGAGGATGACCGCCTTCAGGATCCTCTCGGCGCCTTGTTTGTCAGTGGCGTGAATGTCGACCTCGGGCTCCAGGATGGGCATGAGGCCAGTCGCCAGGATCTGCTTGCCGATCGTGAACTGCTGGGCGACGACGTCCTCGATGCCTTTGGCGTTGGCGTGCTTCACGACCGAGCGCATCTTGGTCCCGAATATGCCCTTGCCCTTGGCACGCGCGAGCAATGCGTCCAGGTCGGGCATCGCCTTCATCATCTGCGCGCCGTTCGCCTCGTCGGCGAGGCCTTTGTCGACCTTCAGGAAAGGAACCACCTGCTTGACGGACCAGAGGTAATCCGCGCTGCCTCGTCCCTCGACCTCGCGGTCCATCGTCTGCTCGAACAGGATCGCGCCCAGGATTCGATCGCCATTGAACGCGGGGCTGGTGATGATCCGCGTGCGCATCGCGTGGATCAGGTCGAACATCTGCTGATCGCCCGAATAGGCGTCCGGCTTGATGCCGTACAGGCCCAACGCCTTCGGCGTGCTGCCGCCGCTCTGGTCAAGCGCTGCAATGAAGCCCTTGGCGGATTTGACCTTTTCGTACTGCTGTGGATTCATGGTAGTCCCCCTGTTGGAGTGCGAAACCCAGTCTGTATCTTCGCACACGGCGGTGCTTTGACTCGCGATCCACCACCGGTCGGGTGAAGGAGAGCAGCGCTCGTTCACACCAGTGATCGGTGCGAAGATTCGGTGCGCAATGGCTCTCCCCGCGTCGACGGATCGTTCGGACATGTGAGAATCGACCCCAAGTCTGACGGGTTTGGATAGGACAATGGACCGGATGCCGTTCACGAAAGCCCCAGAGGCGTTTTGGCAAGGTCATGACCGGTGGGCCCGTCGGGTCGATAGGCGCACAGGACATGGTGCCGTCCCGCCTCACGCCAGCAGCAGGGCTCGGGCTGCGGCGGCGGAGCACGCTTGAGTTCCACATGTTCCAGCGACGCGCCGGCAGCCAACGCATGAGCCCTGAGTACAGGCGACTGGCGCAAGCCCTGCTGTTGTCGCTGCTGATCCACATGTTGCTGTTGGGCCTGACCTTCGGTGGCCAGGGGCACTGGCTTCCGGGTTTCGGCTTCCCCTGGCAGGATCGACGAATCGAGGTGCCCGATCTGCACGTCGTGCTCGCGCCGGCGCCTGTCGCGGCCACGGCGCCGGCGGCGCCGGCGGCCAGGGCTGTTGCGGAGTCGTTGCACCAGGCATTGGTCAAGCAGCCTGCTGTCAGTGGGCCGGCACCAACGCCATCCGTGTCCCTTGCGCCAACCCCGCGGCAAACTGCAACAACGATCGCGCCGGAGGCCATTCCGAAGGCGAAGGCCATTCCGAAGGCGAAGGCCATTCCGAAGGCGAAGGCCATTCCGAAGGCGAAGGCCAATCCGAAGGCAAAGGCCAATCCAAAGTTGGACGCGGCGACGGATGCGGCCCCCGCGCAAATACCGCAGCACGCCGATCGGCCCGGTGACACGGCGTCCCCGCCGATTCCCGCGCCGGCCGTGATCGCTTTGGAGCAGACCGACGAAGACACTTGGGTCACGCCCGTCACTCCAGCGATGCCGACGCCCGTCATCGCCGCAGCGCCAAGCGTTTCGGACCCTGCGACTGTGATGCCGTCACTTCGGGATGCTGGCGATGCCGAGCATCCGCGAATTGACCAGGAGGCCGGCGAGCGAGTCGTTGAACCGGCCAAGCTCGATCCTTCCGCGCAGGAGGAGCAACGGCAGGCTGAACAGCTGGAGGCGGCCCGCCAGGAAGCGGCGCGGGCCGAAAACGCGCGGCAGGAGGTTGCACGCGCCGATGCTGCACGAGCTGAAGCCGCACGCGCCGATGCTGGACAAGCCGAGGCTGCGCGAGTCGAAGCTGCACAAGCCGAAGCTGCGCGAGTCGAAGCTGCACAAGCCGAAGCCGCGCGAGTAGAAGCTGCACAAGCCGAAGCCGCGCGAGTAGAAGCTGCACAAGCCGAAGCTGCGCGAGTCGAAGCTGCACAAGCCGAAGCCGCGCGAGTAGAAGCCGCACGCGCCGAAGCCGCACGCGCCGAGGCTGCACGCGCCGAGGCTGCACGCGCCGAAGCTGCACGCGCCGAAGCCGCACGCGCCGAAGCTGCACGCGCCGAAGCTGCACGCGCCGAAGCCGCACGCGCCGAAGCCGCACGCGCCGAAGCCGCACGCGCCGAAGCCGCACGCGCCGAAGCTGCACGCGCCGAGACCGCACGCGCCGAGGCTGCACGCGCCGAAGCTGCACGCGCCGAAGCTGCACGCGCCGAAGCCGCACGCGCCGAAGCCGCACGCGCCGAAGCCGCACGCGCCGAAGCCGCACGCGCCGAAGCCGCACGAGCCGAAGCCGCACGCGCCGAGGCTGCACGCGCCGAGGCTGCACGCGCCGAAGCTGCACGCGCCGAAGCGGCACGAGCCGAGGCCACACAGACTGAATCAGCGCGGGAGGAAAGACGGGAAGCGCTGCTGCGGGCGATAGGGCGACAACTGGACGCGGAGGCCGCCCGGCGTGAAGCTGCAGCGCGCCTGCCACCCTCGTGGAGCACCGTACGACGATACAGGCTCTGGGGCCGCACCGACCCCAACGCGGAACTCATTCTGTACGCGGAGGCCTGGAGCCGGAAGATCCAGATGAACATGACGTTCGACATGGTCCGGGAAGCCGTGAAGCAGCCTCACACCAATCCCCTCGTGACGGTGGCTATTCGTAGCGATGGTTCGGTGGAGTCGGTAACCATCGTTCAATCCAGCGGTGTGGCGGCCATCGACGAGGCGATACGACGCATCGTGGACAGCCAGAAGCCCTATCAGGCTTTCCCGCCGGGCCTCGCCCGCGAGTACGACGTGATCGAGATTCGCCGGACCTGGCACTTCGACGTGGGGATCCGGCTGTACTGATGGGACCGTGACAGGCGCAGGCGATTCTCAACGCGGGACTACCGGTCCTCGAAGACCGGGCCCACAATCCGACCCGCGTTGCTACGCGCCCTTCAACAGCGACGCCATGCCGAGACGAAGTTTCCGCACGAGCAGTTGGAACGTCAACACGCGCTCCTGATACACGAGCAGCATCGGGTCAACGATGCGGCTTTCGCGGGCGAGGGCGACCTGGTCGTTGGCCGCTGCTGGCGGTCGACCCGAGACTCGCCGCGGGGTCGCACGGGGACGGACGGAGCCGCGGTGGACTTCGGCGGGGAGGGTATTGCGCAGGTCGAGCGGCATGGTGGCTCCTTGGAGTTGATGTCCGGTGGCCGGTTACCACGTTCCCGGCATCCGGGACTGCGCGGTTCCTGCCGCCGGACAGGTCACCGGAATATCCGGTAGACTGTTTTTGGATTCGATCCAGGAATGCATGGAACCGAGGATCGATCTGCCAACACCTCTATGATCTGGGTGGAGACCCGGGAATTCAAACGATCATTTGGAATTGATAACATTCCCATTGAGAATGCGAAAAACACCCTCCCGGTTGCCGCCGCTGGAACTGCTGCCTACCTTTGACGCGGCGGTACGACACCTGTCGTTCACCAAGGCCGCGGACGAGCGTTTCCTCACCCAGTCGGCAGTCAGCCGGCAGATCAAGATGCTTGAAGAGGAACTTGGCGTGCCGCTGTTTCGCCGTCGCCATCGTGCGATCGAATTGACCGACGACGGCAGGCGTCTCGGTGAATCGGTACGCATTGCGCTCGAAGGTCTGCGCGATACGGTGCGCGAGATCCGCGCGCCAATGCGGCGCGAGGTGCTGGCGCTGACGACCACACCTGGTTTCGCCGCACTGTGGCTGATTCCACGTCTCGCCGCTTTCGTGGCCTTGCATCCGGGCATCGACGTCCGCATCGATGCTTCGCTCAAGAAGCGGGATCTCGCCGACGACGAGTTCGATATGGCGATCCGCTATGCGCCCGCCCGTGCCGCGTTGGGCACGCCAATGTTCCAGGAAACCGTGCAACCGGTATGCGCGCCGGCGCTGGCGCGTGACCGCAAACGCCCGCTGAAGACTCCTGTCGACCTGCTGAGGCACACGCTGCTGCAGGTCGACATCCCGCGCGACGCAGGAATTCAGGCCGAATGGGAACTCTGGGCGCAGGCGGTCGGCATCGGCTCGCTGGGATCGGCGCAATCGCTGACATTCACCAACTACGACACGGCGATCGCCGCGGCGGTCGCCGGTCAGGGCGTCGCGCTCGGTCGTCATCCGCTGGTCAACGCGCTGTTGATGCAACGCGCTCTGGTGGCGCCGCTCAAGGAAGAGCGATCATCCGCGCGCGCCTACTTCCTGGTGCTGGAACCAAAGGCGGCCAGGCGTCCCGCGGTTCGTGCCTTCGCCGACTGGCTGATCGAGCAGGCGCGCGTCCCTTAACAGCCGTCAGCCGTTGTCCGCGGTGTCTTCCATCGCGCGTTCAATCGCGTATTCAAGCGTCCACGCGCGACCCTCGGCCCAGGCGCGATCAAAGGCATCGTCGTTGCCCAGTGCGGCGCGCGCTGCGACAACTCGCTGATCGTAGTCAGAAAGCTCCCTCGGCGGCTGCGGAGACCCGATCTCCTCGCGGAGTCGCTCCGCCGCGCCCCAGAAACGGGCGGCGCCGGCCGCGTTGCCGAGTGCGGCCGCAATTTCCGCCGCGCACTCCAGCGCACCGGCAGTTCCCCGCCTATCGCCCAAGTCGATCGAGATCGCCAGGCGCTCCCGATCGAATCTCCGCGCGGCCGTATGCTCGCCCCGGTCAACGGCCACCGTGGCCAGGCCACCCAGCGATCGGCTGACGCCACCCCGGTCCCCCAACTTCCGCGCAATTGCCAAGGCCTCCTCGAGCATCGTCCCGGCGGCGGCGAGGTCGCCCTGATTCCGGGCGACCAGGCCCAGGTTTTGCAGTGTTGCCGCGATATTGGACCAGTCACCGTGCTCCCGCCAGAGGGCAAGTGACTCCCCGAAGTTCGCCCGGGCCGCCTCATCGTCTCCCTGATCGAAAGCGGCGCTTCCAAGATTTCCCAGCGAGTTGGCGATGCCGATCCGGTCTCCCAGTTCTCGCACCAGCGCGAGGCTCTCCTTGTGGAAGGCGCGGGCAGCGGAAAAATCGCCCTGCTCGAAAGCCACCACGCCGAGGTTGTTGAGCGAGGCCGCCATTCGCTTTCGGTCGCCCAGTCGCCGGGTGATCGCCAGAACCTCCTCGAATCGTTCCCGGGCAACGGGGTAGTCGCATTGATAGATGGCAAGCGCACCCGCCGTATTGAGCGTCTTCGCGCGCGCCATCGTGGCCGCACCGGCACCCGGCCTGGCAAGCATGCGCGCGCACCAGTCCCGGGCCTCCGAAAGATCTCCCCGCGCAATCCAGAACCGTTGCAGGGTTCCGCACAACCGAAGCCCCAGCTCCGATGTTTCTTCCGACAGGCACCATTCCAGGCCCGCGCGCAGATTCTCGTGTTCTTCATCAAGGCGACTCAGCCACGCCGCCTGTTCGGCACCCTCCAGTTTCGGCGCCGTCTCCTCGGCCAGCGCCAGGAAGCAGTCGCGATGACGTTCGCGTATCGACCCGATGCTCCCGCTTTCCGCCAGCCGCTCGCGGCCGTATTGCCGCAGCGTCTCGAGCAGACGGTAACGCGGCGACTCGTCGAGATTCTCGGCCATCACTACGCTCTTGTCGGCGAGCGCGTTCAGGAGGTCGGAAATTTCCTCCGCGTCGATGCCCTCGCCCGCGCAGACCTGCACCGCGGCGGCGCCGGTCCAGCCACCGGCGAAAACCGACAACCGTTGCCACAGCAGGCGTTCCGCATCGGTCAACAGGTCGTAACTCCAGTCGACCAGCGCGCGCAGCGTCTGCTGGCGGGGCAAGGCGGTCCGCGAACCACCGGTCAACAGCGCGAAACGCTGTCCCAGCTTGTTCTCGATCTCCTGGACGGAGAACGAACGCACCCGTGCCGCCGCCAACTCGATGGCCAGTGGAATGCCGTCGAGCCGGTGGCACAGCAACGCCAGCGCAGGCGCATTCTCGTCGGTGACCTGAAAATCCACGCGCACCAGCGAGGCGCGGTCGCTGAAGAGCCGGGCCGACTCGCAGGCAAGCAGGCTCTGCGCTGTCACGGCCTTCTCGCGCGCCGGCAACGACAGCGACGGCACCCGATACGACTGCTCCCCGGTGATGCCGAGCGCTTCGCGACTCGTGGCGAGGATCTGCACGCCGGGACATTGCCGCAGCAGCGCATCGGCGAGTATTGCGCTGGCGTCGAGCAGGTGCTCGCAGTTGTCGAAGAGCAGCAACAGCTGCTTGCGGCCGATGTGTTCGACCAGCGTCTGCGTGATCAGCTGGCCCTGCTTTTCCTTCACACCCAGGACGGTGGCCACGGTCTGCGGCAGCAGACCCGGATCCGAAAGCGGCGCGAGTTCCACGTACCAGGCACCGGCCGGGAACCTTGCGAGCAGGTCGGCTGCAAGCTGCAGGGCCAGGCGCGTCTTGCCGGCGCCGCCGGATCCGGTAATCGTGAGCAATCGGGTCCGCGCCTGCAGCGCCTCGATCTCGGCGATCACCGGCTCCCGACCGATGAAGCTCGTCAGTTGATGGGGCAGGTTGTTCGGATGCGTCGACAGCGACCTGACCGGTGGAAAGGTGCCCGGCAGTGCCGGGTGGCAAAGCTGGAAAACCTGTTCCGGCCTGGCCAGGTCCCTGAGTCGGTGCCCGCCCAAGTCGCGCAGCGATGCGGCCTCGGGCAGCGAGTCCCGACACAGTTCGGAGGTCGCCTCCGACAGCAGCGTCTGCCCGCCGTGGCCGACGGAAAGGAGCCTGGCCAACCGGTAGATCGGCTGACCGAAATAGTCGCCGTCCCGGCTTTCCACGGCGCCGGTGTGCAGCGCCATGCGCGCCTTGATGGGCGTTATTTTCGGCCACGGTTCCGTGGCTAGCGCCGTTTGCGCGCGCAGCGCCGCGGCGACCGCGTCGGCGGCCTGCGCGAAGGCCGCGCAGAAGGCGTCACCCACCGTCTTGAATACGTAGCCGCCGGCGCCGACGATGGCGTCGCGCACCAGTTCGTCGTGCCGGGCAATCGCCACCTTCATCGCGTCGGGGTCGACCTCCCATAGCCTGGTGCTGCTCTCGATATCCGTGAACAGGAAGGTCACGTTTCCGGTGAGCGGACGTGATTCCGCAGGAGCGGCTGCAGGCATTTGGGTGGGAAGGAAACAGATAGGGCAAGCAGACCCATTCTGCGGATCGTGATTCGTTTACGCAACCTGCGATGTCGCGATATCGACTTCGCGGCGTCGATCGCGCAGGGGGTCAGCGCCGCCGCGGTGGCCCGGTCGTTCCGCGCACGACCAACGGTGCGGGCATCTCCTTCGCCCGCGGAACACGTTTTCCCGCGAGACGTTCGAGCAATCTCCTGCCCGATTCGCGCCCGATGTCCGCGGACGGCACACGCACCGTGGTGAGGCCCGGCGTGAGTTCTCCGGCGAGTTCGATGTCGTCGAAGCCCACGATCGACAGGTCGCCCGGCACGTCGATGCCGCGCGCACGGCATTCGAACATCGCGCCGATGGCGAGCGGATCGTTGCCGCCGATCACCGCGGTGAAGCCCGGGGCCTTATTGAGAAGCTTTGCCAACGCCGCGCGGCCGTTGGCCACGGAAAAGCTCACCTCGACGACGCGCCGCGCCGGGAGCTTGAGATTGCGCGAGGAGAGCGCGTCCTTCACGCCAGCGAGACGCTCGCGCGCCCGGTCGTTGTGTCTGGTGTCGCCCGCAATCACGGCGATCTCGCGGTGCCCGAGATCAAGCAGGTGCTGCACGACGCGCATCGAGGCGGCGTGATGCGAGAAGCCGACGCAGTGGTGGCGGCCGGCGCGGTCGAGCGACCACGAGATCTCGTAGGGCACCCCGGCGCGCGCGAGCACGCCGAAGGTCTCCGGCAGGTGATCCAGGCCAACCAGAACCATGCCGTCGGCGCCACGTTCCACCAGCGCGCGCGTGGCAGCCAACTCCGCGTCGAAGTCGTAATCGTGGCTCGCGAGCAGCAATGTGTAGCCGGCCGCAGCCAGCTCCTGCGCCAGCGCGTGCGTCGCGCTGGCGAAAATGGGATTGTCCACAGGCGGGAACACCGCGCCGATGGTGCGCGTGCGGCGCGTGGCGAGCGCGCGCGCCGTACCGTGCGGTACATAGCCCAGCATGACGACGGCTTCGCGCACCCGCTCGCGAGTGTCCTCGCGGACCATCGCGGGCTCCGACAGCGCGCGTGACGCCGTGGCGAGCGAGACCCCTGCGGCGCGCGCCACGTCGGCGAGGCGGGGACTCGGCGTGCGGGTCATGCAGCGACTGTACCATCAGACTGAAAACGCTTGTGGCCAGCCGTATGTTGCAGTGCGTCTTGACGAGTGATGCGCACCCTGCCTATCCTGTCTGCAAGCGCTTTCAATTGGAGGCCGCCTATTGGCAGTCCCTGCGCTTCCCGCCGTGGCTCGACGGGTAAGACGAACCGGCGCGCCCGTCGTCGAACGGACGCCCACACGATGAGGAGAATCCCATGGTGCAATTCCGATGGAACCTTGCCCCTGCGCTGGTCACGGCGGCGGCGTTCGCACTCGCACCCATGCTGGCGCTGGCTGCCGACAAGCCCGTGAAAATTCGCGTGCAGTCGGTGATCCCGACCTCGGCCGACGAGGTGACGATGCTCAAGGAATTCGCGGCGGATGTCGCAGCTCTCACCAACAACACCGTCACGTTCGAAGTCCTCCCCGCGGGCGCCATCGTCGCGGTGAACGACACGCTCGACGCCGTCGACAAGGGCCTGATCGAAGGCGGTTTCGCATGGACGCACTACTGGTCCGGCAAACACCCCGCGGCCACGCTCTTTGGTTCGCCGGCCGCAGGTTCGGGCCTGGGCATGGATAACTTCGCGTGGGTTTCCTGGTATCTGTACGGCGGCGGCCAGCAGCTCTACAACCAGTTGTGGAAGGAAATGAAGGTCAACATCAAGGGCTTCATCCTGCAACCGGTCGGTCCCGAGGCGCTAGGCTGGTTCAAGACGCCGATCAACAGCATGGCCGACTTCAGGAAGCTTCGCTTCCGCACGCCTCCCGGCATCCCCGGCCAGATCTACAAGGACATCGGCGTGGCCTCCGTCGCGATGGGCGGTGGCGACATCCTGCCGGCGCTGGAAAAGGGAACGATCGACGCGGCCGAATGGTGCTGCCCGAAGCCCGACATGACCTTCGGCTTCCAGAAGGTGCTCAAGCACTACTACCTGCAGGGGCTGCATCAGGTGGTGGTGAACGCCGACCTCTACATCAACGGCGACGTGTGGAAGAAGCTTTCGCCCGGCCAGCAGAAGGCGATCGAAGTCTCGGCCAATGCTTCGCTGATGAAGACCGTGGCCTACCGGATCCTGGAGAACGGCAAGGCGCTGAAGGAGCTCACCGAGAAGCACGGCGTGATCCTGCACGACACGCCGGCCGAATACTTCAAGGAATACGGCGCCGCGGCCAAGAAGAGCTTCGAGAAGAACGCAGCCGACAACGCCTTTTTCAAGCAGGTTTGGGATAGTCAAAAGGCGTTCGCCGATGTCGCGATTCCCTTCTGGGCTGGCGCGCAGAAATCGAACGCAGCCCTGGGCGCCGCCTACGCGGACGACCTGGCCAAGGCGAAGAAGAAGTAGCCGCAAC
The DNA here is from genome assembly GCA_963712105.1 of uncultured beta proteobacterium. Taxonomy (GTDB): domain Bacteria; phylum Pseudomonadota; class Gammaproteobacteria; order Burkholderiales; family Casimicrobiaceae; genus VBCG01. The sequence goes on along the minus strand of CAVQGR010000012.1, from coordinate 584,807 downwards.
GGCAAATTCGCTGCGGCCGTGGTCGGGCGTGTCGTGCTCGCCCACGGCCGCAGTTCCAGACGCAGGAGCCGCTCGGGCGTGATGTCGTGTCGCGCCTGTGGCAGCACGAGCCCGCCCTCGAGGCGCCGCTGCTCCGACAGGAGGTTGCAAAGTCATGACTGAAACCCCCAATCTCACTGACGAGATGATCGCGGGAGGGCGTGCCGACGTCACCACGGGCCTGCCCGACGACATGCCACCGTGGATGTCGCGCACCATCATCGCCATCGACACCTTCAGTCTGTGGGTAGGCAGGGTGGTGAGCTGGCTCACGGTTCCGCTCATGTTCGCGATGGTGTACGAGGTCTTCGTACGCTACGCGTTCACGGCGCCAACGGCGTGGGCCTACGACATCAGCCGGATGCTCTACGGCGCGCTGTTCATCCTGGGCGCGGGCTATGCGCTGGCGAGGGGCGTGCACATTCGCTCGGACTTCCTCTACCGGAAATGGTCGATCCAGAACCAGGGCCGCGTTGACACCCTGCTCTACGTCACCTGCTACTTCCCCGCGATGATCATTCTCCTGTACGTATCGTCGAAGTGGGCCTGGGTGGCGGTCGAGCGCGCCGAACGCGGGATGGACACCGCGTGGATGCCGTTGCTCGGACCGGTCAAGAGTTGTCTCCCCATCGGCATCGCGTTCCTGATCATCCAGGGCTTTTCGGAATTGCTGAAGAGCGTGCACGCGGCGCGCGCCGGAAAGTGGCCGACATGAGCCCCGAAATGATCGGCCTCCTGATGATCGGCGGAATGCTTGCCGGCATCTTCATCGGTTTCCCGATCTCCTTCACACTCCTGTTTCTGGGCATCGTCTTCGGCTATTGGGGCTTCGGGGAACTCGTCTTTTACCTGATGACCCTGCAGTTCAACGCCACGATGATGGAGCAGACGCTGTCCGCGGTGCCGCTGTTCGTCTTCATGGGCATCATGATGGAGCAGGCGAACCTGATGGAGCGCCTGTTCGATGCCGTGCAGAAAATACTCGCCCGGGTGCGCGGTTCGCTCTACCTCGCCGTGATGTTCGTGGCAACGATCTTTGCCGCCGCCACCGGGATCGTGGGCGCCTCGGTCACCATCCTCGGCATCATGGCGGGCAAGTCGATGACGCGCTCGAACTACGACGTGCAGCTTTCGTCGGGCCTCATCGCCGCGGGCGGCACGCTGGGCATCCTGATCCCTCCGTCGATCATGCTGGTGGTGATGGGGCCGGTGCTCGAGGTGCCGGTGACCACGCTGTTTGCCGCAGCCATCCTTCCGGGGATCATGCTGGCGCTGATGTTCACCGCCTACGCGATGATCCGCTGCATCATCAACCCCGCGCTGGGACCGGCGCTGCCGCTCGAGGACCATCCCGAGAACATGGCCGAGGTCTGGAAGCAGTTCTTCCTGGGCCTGGTCCCGCCGGCCGCACTCGTACTCGCCGCGCTCGGCAGCATCGTGTTCGGGTTTGCCACGCCCACCGAGGGTGCGGCCTGCGGCGCCGTCGGCGCGCTGCTGCTCACGGCGGCCTACGGCAGGCTCACGCTGCCGAATTTCAAGGAATCGCTGATCCGTACCCTCGAAATATCGGTGCTGATCCTGTTCCTGGTGGCGGCGTCGAATTTCTTCGGTGCGGTCTTCGCCCGCCTGGGCACCCCCACGATGCTCACCGACGCGCTCCTCCAGCTCGAGCTGAACCGCTATGTGATGCTGTTCATCATCATGGCGCTGATTTTCCTGCTGGGCTGGCCGCTCGAATGGGTTCCGATCGTGCTGATCGTGGTGCCCTTCCTGCTGCCGCTGGTGCAGAAGCTGGGCTTCGACCTCGCCTGGTTCGGAATCCTGGTGGCGGTCAACCTGCAGACGGCGTGGTTGTCGCCACCGGTAGCGTTGTCGGCCTACTTTCTTAAAGGTGTGGTACCGCAGTGGGAGCTTACCGACATCTACAAGGGCATGCTCCAGTTTATGGTCCTGCAACTCACGGGCCTGGTGCTGATCATCGCGTTCCCGCAGATCGTCCTGTGGCTACCCGAACTCATCTACGGGAAATGAAAACATGGCAATCAACTATTTGAAGAAGGCTGCGAAGTCGCCGGAAACCGAGACCGGGAACGCGCGGAAAGTCGTCGAGGAAATGCTGGGCGAGATCGATCGCCGTGGTGAAGCGGCGGTGCGCGAGTACGCGGAGAAACTCGACAAATGGACGGGCGAAATCGTCGTCACGCCCGATGAGATCGAACGACGCACCAGCGCGATCGCCCCGGAGGTCAAGCGCGACATCGAGTTCGCGGCGGGCCAGGTGCGCCGCTTCGCCGAGGCACAGCTTGCCTCCATGCGCGAGTTCTCGATCGAAATCCATCCGGGCCTCGTTGCCGGCCAGCGCCTCATCCCGGTGAACGTCGCGGGCTGCTACGTGCCCACCGGACGCTACGCGCACATCGCGTCGGCCTACATGGCGATCGCGACCGCGAAGGCAGCGGGCGTACCCACGGTGATCGCCTGTTCGACACCCTACCGGGGCGAGGGCATCCACCCGCAGGTGCTCTACGCGATGAAGGTGGCCGGCGCCGACACGATCATGACGCTGGGCGGCGTGCAGGCGATCGCCTCGCTCGCCAACGGCCTGTTCACCGGCAAGCCGGCGGATATCATCGTCGGGCCCGGCAACAAGTACGTCGCGGAAGCCAAGCGCATGCTCTTCGGCAAGGTTGGCATCGACGTCTTTGCCGGCCCGTCGGAAGTGGCCGTGATCGCCGACGATTCCGCCGATGCGGCGATCGTCGCCTCCGACCTCGTCGGCCAGGCCGAACACGGGCACGAGTCGCCCGCGTGGCTGTTCACCACTTCGCGCTCACTCGCCGAGGAGGTGATGCGGCTCGTGCCGGTGCTGGTGGAGGCGCTCCCGGCGACTGCGCGCGACGCGGCCGGCGCGGCCTGGCGCGACTATGGCGAGGTGATCGTCTGCGACACCGCAGAGGAAGTGGCGCAGGTCTCCGACCGCTACGCCTCCGAGCACCTCGAAGTGCACGCGCGCGACCTCGACTGGTGGCTCTCGCGGCTCACCTGCTACGGCTCGCTCTTTCTCGGCGAGGAGACGACGGTCGCATTCGGCGACAAGGCCTCCGGACCCAACCACGTGCTGCCCACGCGTGGCGCGGCGCGCTATTCGGGTGGCCTCTCGGTGCACAAGTTCGTGAAGACCGTCACCTGGCAGCGCATGACACGCGCAGCGAACCACGAGATCGCGCAGGTGACCGCCCGCATCTCCCGGCTCGAAGGCATGGAGGCGCACGCGAGAACCGCCGACGACCGCCTGGCGAAGTACTTTCCGCAGGAGCGTTTCGCGCTGGGCGCGCCCGTGGAGATCTGACGGCGTGACCGAACCCACCCACGACTTCATTGTCGTCGGCGCCGGCAGCGCGGGATGCGTGCTGGCGGCGCGCCTGTCGGAAGGTGGGCGCCATTCGGTGCTGCTGCTCGAGGCGGGCCCGAAGGACGACTACCTGTGGATTCACATTCCGATCGGGTACGGCAAGACGATGTTTCATCCGGTCTACAACTGGCGCTTCGAGACCGAACCGGATCCGGGGATGGACAACCGCAGGATCTACTGGCCGCGCGGGCGCTGTCTGGGCGGCTCCTCGTCGATCAACGGGCTCATCTACATCCGCGGCCAGCACGAGGACTACGACCACTGGGCGGCGCTGGGCAACGCCGGCTGGAGCTGGAAGGACGTAGCCCCCTATTTCCGCAAGCTCGAGTCGAATTCGCGCGGCGCCTCCGAACTGCATGGCAGCGACGGGCCAGTGGCCTGCTCGGATATCCCCGGCCGTCATGAACTCATCGATGCCCTCATCGACGGAGCCGGACAACTCGGCGTGCCGAGGAACGACGACTTCAACGGTACGTCCCAGGAAGGAGTGGGGTACTACCAGCTGTTCACGAAAAAGGGTTGGCGCTCGAGTTCCTCGGTAGCCTATCTCAAGCCCGCTCGCGGGCGCACCAACTTGAGCGTGGAGACCGACGCGCACGTCGAACAGATCGTCTTCGAGGGAACGCGCGCCACCGGTGTTCGCTACCGCCAGGGTGTGCGGACGGTCACCGCGCAGGCTCGCCGCGAGGTGATCCTCGCCGCGGGCGCGCTGCAAAGCCCGCAGTTGCTGCAGCTCTCCGGCGTGGGGCCGGCGGAGCTTCTCGGCAGCCGCGGCGTCGCGGTCGTGGCCGACCGCCCCGGCGTCGGCGAAAATCTGCAGGACCACCTGCAGATGCGCCTGGTCTACAAGTGCACCAAGCCCATCACCACCAACGACGACCTGGCATCGTGGTGGCGCTCGGCCAAAATCGGGCTGCAGTGGCTGCTCCTTCGCGAAGGACCTCTCGCCATCGGAATCAACCAGGGGGGTCTTTTCACGCGCGTGCTGCCCGAGTCGACCAGACCCGATATCCAGTTTCACATCGCAACGCTGTCGGCGGAGCAGGCCGGCGCCAAGCCCCATCCCTTCTCCGGATTCACGCTCAGCGTCTGCCAGCTCCGGCCGAGCTCCCGCGGACATGTGCGCATCAAGTCGGCCGACGCATTCGACCCGCCGGCCATGACCGCCAACTATCTGTCGACCGATGAAGACCGGCGCTGCAACATCGAGGCCGTGAAATTCGCGCGACGCCTGGCCGCCACGCCCGCCGTGGCGCCCTACGTTCGCGAGGAGTACAAGCCGGGTCCGGGCCTTGCCAGCGATGAGGACCTGCTCGGCTGGTGCCGCGCCAGCGGGGCGACCATTTTCCATCCGTCCGGCACCTGTCGCATGGGCAACGATCCGCTGGCGGTCGTCGACGCGCGGTTGCGCGTGCACGGCGTGACGGGGCTGCGCGTCGTAGACTGTTCGATCATGCCAACGCTCGTTTCCGGCAACACCAACGCACCAGCAATGATGATCGCGGAGCGGGCCAGCGATCTGATTCTCGATGACGCAGTGGCGAGCATTCAGTAACCTGCCCCGGGAGGAAATTCAGCATGCTAGCCAAGGACATGATGACCAGCCCAGTTCTCACCATCTCGCCGGATGCGACGGTGGTGGAGATCGCCCGGTTGCTTCTCGACCGCCATATCAGCGCGGCCCCCGTGGTGGACGACGCCGGGAAGCTGCTCGGCATCGTGAGCGAGGGCGACCTGATGCGCCGCCCGGAGTCGGGCACCGAGCGCCATCCGTCCTGGTGGCTCACCCTGATCTCCGATCCCCGGGACGAGGCGCGCGAGTTCGTCAAGCACCACGGCCTGCACGCGCGGGACGTGATGAGCCGCCACGTGGTGAGCGTAGCCGAGTCGGCGCCGTTGCAGGAGGTCGCGAGCCTGCTGGAGAAGCACCGCATCAAGCGCGTGCCGGTGCTGCGCGACGGCAAGGTCGTGGGCATCGTGAGCCGCGCGAACATCCTGCAGGCGTTGGTCGCGCAGCCCAGGCCTGCCCCGCTCGAGGCCGACGACCTGCACTTGCGGCAGGCGGTCCGGGACGCGATCAAGGCCACCGGCGCACGCATGCTCTACCTGAACGTGGTGGTCTCCGACGGCGTGGTACACCTGTGGGGCATGGCCTACAACCAGGACGAAAAGCAGGCCATGTGCGTGGCCGCCGAAACCGTCCCGGGGGCGAAGGAAGTCAGGGAGCGAATCAGCATCCTGCCACGCGGGGCTGGCCGCGCGGGCTGACGCCGCAGGGTCCGCAGACACGCGGCGGTCAGGACAAGGGAGAACGAACAGCGTCGGTCCTGCGGCACGCCGTCGCGGGCCGGTCTCCTCGCAGATGGCGAGATTTCTACTTGGCGACCAGTGCGAGCCGCTTGCCTCCGTCGACGAGCTTGACGCGCTCACCTTCCCTGACCGTTGGCTGATTGCTGTAGGTGAAGGTGCGCTGCTGGCCCGAGTCCATCTTGATCGCGACGGACCAGGTCGTCTTTTTCTTCACGTTCTTCTCGACCTGGTTCCCCGCGTAGGCGCCCACACCGGCCCCCGCGATCGTCGCCACCGTGTTGCCCCGGCCGCCACCGATCTGGTGGCCGAGCACGCCACCGAGGACCCCACCCGCGACCATCCCCACGCCCGAACCCTCCCCCTTCTGTTCGACGGCGCGTATCGACTGCACGACGCCGCAGTCGGTGCACTTCGTCTGCGCCGCGGCGCCGGCCACGAATCCGCCGTTCACGATCGCGCACATTGCCGCCACCACCATGCCGTATTTCATCGTTGCGCTCCTATTTTTCCGGTTGCATTTCAGGCTCAACGCAGATTCTCCGCGCATTTGAACGACAGCGTCTCGGCAGGATCGTCGTCATGAGCATGGCCAAAGCTGATGCGGCCACTGCCACGCAACAACAGCTCCTCGCGATGCAGCAGGAATTCGCGTTCTCCATCGACGGTGACGTAGGTGCCGTTGGAGCTCTGGTCGATCAGTGCGAACTTGTCGCGGCGGCGTTCAATTCTGGCGTGAACCCGTGATGCCAGTATGTCTGCGATCACCACATCGTTCCTTGGCTCGCGACCCAGCGTGAGCGACAACGAATCCTCGTTGAGCCGGATCGTGCGCTCACCATGCCGGAGCTCGAGCTCGGCCGCGCGGAATCGCGGCCGCATCGCCATCGTCGTCAGGTCAGCCGGGTCCTGCCACGCCAGTTCCATGATGTCGATGTCCCGCTCCTTGCCCTTCACACTCACCACGTCGAGCGCACGCAGGTGCCAGCGCACACTGGCGGACAGTGCCTCCGCAGTGGACGCCGACAGAATGATCTGGCCGCCCTTCGCCAGCGCGACCATCCGCGCCGCGGTGTTGACCGAGTCGCCGTACAAGTCGCCATCGCTTTCGATCGCGTCGCCGAAATGGAAGCCCATGCGAAATGCGAGGTGGAGCTTGTCGACCTCCGCCAGGTCACACATCCTGCCCTGGATTTCCGCGGCGGCCGCGGCAGCCTGGTCCGCCGTCGGAAACACCAGCATCGCCTCGTCCCCGATGGTCTTGACCAGCCGGCCACCGAACTCGGTCGCGGCTTCCCGGGCAAGTTCAAGACAACGACTGATCGCAGCCAGCGCTTTCGCGTCGCCCAATTCCTCGTAAAGACGGGTGCTTCCGGCAACGTCGGCAAACAGCACGGCAACAGCAGGACCCGAAGGATTCATTGCGATTGTTCCGGCTCGAATGATCCAAGTGTCATTATGCACCAGCGGGCATTCGCTCATGCCTCGGGCATATTTCGAAGCTGTGGATTCCGTGACGCTGCCGTGGACGATCGCCGGCCCTTCCGGTTGACTCAGGTCATGGCGGCGCAGCACTATCGTCCTAAACTCGATTTTCCCTCTATCGGTCGGACCTCGACCGCGAGAAAGGTCAGCCATGTCACACATCGTCATCATCGGTGCAGGTCTGGGCGGCATGCCCATGGCCTACGAAATGCGGGAGCAGCTGAAGGCCGGCGACAAGCTCACCGTGGTCAACAACGGGCCGAACTTTCACTTTGTGCCGTCCAATCCGTGGGTGGCGGTGCGCTGGCGCAAGCGCAGCGAGATCGAATTTCCTGCCGCCGACTACCTCGCGAAAAAGGGCATCGACTTCAACCCGGCGGGCGCCAAGCGCGTGCATCCCGAGCGCAACCAGGTCGAACTCGGTGACGGCACGCTGCTCGACTACGACTATCTGATCCTCGCCACAGGACCGAAGCTCGCGTTCGACGAAATCGAAGGGCTCGGTCCCGAGGGCTACACTCAGTCGATCTGCCATGTCGACCACGCGGCGCGCGCCGCCGGGGCGTGGGACGCATTCGTCGACAATCCTGGTCCGATCGTCGTCGGCGCCGTGCAGGGCGCCTCCTGCTTCGGCCCGGCCTACGAATTCGCGTTCATCATGGAAACCGACCTGCGGCGCCGCAAGATCCGCGATCGGGTGCCGATGACCTACGTTACTGCCGAACCGTACATCGGGCACCTGGGACTGGGCGGCGTGGGCGACTCGAAATCGATGCTCGAGTCGGCGCTGCGCGACAAGCACATCAAGTGGATCTGCAATGCCAAGGTGACCAGGGTCGAGGCCGGGACGATGTACGTGACCGAGCACGACGAGGAAGGCAAGCCGAAGAAGGAGCACACGCTGCCCTTCAGCTATTCGATGATGCTCCCCGCGTTCAAGGGCATCGATGCGGTGTTCGGCATCGAGGGCCTCGTGAATCCACGCGGCATGATCCTGATCGACGCGAATCAGCGCAATCCGAAGTACCGGAACATCTACGCGGTTGGGGTGTGCGTGGCCATCCCGCCCGTCGAGCCGACTCCGGTGCCCACCGGCGCGCCAAAGACCGGCTTCATGATCGAGTCGATGGTCACCGCCACTGCACTCAACATCCGCGCGGAACTCGATGGCAAGACCGGCGACACGAAGGCAACATGGAACGCCGTGTGCCTGGCCGACATGGGCGACACCGGCATTGCCTTCGTCGCGCTGCCGCAGATTCCGCCCCGCAACGTCAACTGGTTCTCCGAAGGCAAGTGGGTCCACCTGGCCAAGGTCGCATTCGAGAAATATTTCCTGCGCAAGATGAAGAAGGGAACCTCGGAGCCATTTTTCGAGAAACAGGTGATGAGCATGCTGGGCATCGCCAAACTCAAGAAGTAGCGACTCCTGGATTGCGGTCCGCGAGCATCCGGCGGACCGTTGCCCCCCTCGTCTTGTGGGGGGATTTTGCCCGGTTCTCGTGGCATATTCTGTCCTGCCGCCCGTCCCGCCGGTTGACCGGTAACCCTCCGACGGTGCGTTTGCCCTCCGGCTCCAGGCGCCCCGCAGGAAGGACTTGCCAATGAATCCCGAACGTCGACCGACACAGGTGAAAATCTACGCCGTGCTGCTGTTGATCAGCGCGGCGATCATGGCCGCGCTGGGCTGGTCCGCCAGCGCCTACTACGTTCCGGCGCTGTGCCTCGTGCTGCAGGCCGCGCTGCTCTGGCGCGGCCGCGGTTTCGGGCTGTTCAAGCGCATCGTCCTTATCAACCAGGTGAGCGGCCTCATCCTGATCCTGGTGCTGTGGCTGGGCGACGGGCTGGGCGACACCAAGCTCGACATCGCCGGCGTGATGCTGCTCGCCAACCTGCTTTGCGGCGGACCGTTGATGTCCGTCCTCGCAGTGCCGATCATGCACTCGCTGCACAAGGGCAAGTACCTGTTCGCCTGGTTCAATCCGCGGGCGGCATGAGGTGACGATGATGAACCGGATCACGCGTTTCCTCGTCCTGCCGGCCGCCACGCTGGCCGCCACCATGGTCATGGTCGCCGCGACGGTCCCGACCGTTCAGGCCGCGTCGTTCACCGGCACGGTGACCCTTCCCGACGGCAAGCCCGCCTTCGGCGCGATGGTGACCGTGTTCAACGCCGAAAAAACCACCCGCCAGACCGTCTACACGGCCGCCGACGGCAGCTACGCCATTCGCACCCCTTACGCCGGCAAGCTCGACGTGCGGGCGCGACTGGCCAACTACGAAGACAGCACCGTCGGCAGCGAAAGCGCGGCCGACGCGGTCAACAAGCTCGATCTCCAGCTCAAGCCTTTCGCGTCGAAGGAGTCCGCCTCCGACGCGCTGTCGGCGTCGGCGCACAACGCCGGCCTGCCCTGGGCGAGCGCTTCCGACCGCGCCGCGTACGTCAGCCAATGCAACTATTGCCACCAGATCGGCAACTCCACCACGCGCGCGCCGCGCAGCCACGACATGTGGCTGTCGACCATCCGCAAGATGGAAGGCATCCTGGTCATGCTCACGCGCGCCGAAAAGGATCGCTTCGCCGGCGTGCTCAGCAAGCACTTCGACGGCAAGCCGATCGACGCGAAGCATGACTACGGCGCGACGGCGGAACTCGCCCGCGGCAAGGTCGAGGAATGGCTGGTCGGCGAACCGCTGACCTTCATTCACGACCTCGACGTCGCCGAGGACGGCCTGCTCTACGGCACCGACGAGGGCCACGACAAGCTCTACATCCTCGACCCGAAGACCGGCACGATCGAAATCGTCGACCTGCCGGCGAGCAACCTGCCGCGTGCAGGCAAGTTCTCGGGCATGGAACTGCCCATCGGCATCTACACCGGCAAGCACGGCCCGCACAGCATGGCGCAGACCAAGGACGGGCGCATCTGGATCACCAACTCGCTGTCGTCGACGCTGATGTCCTTCGACCCAGAGACCAGGCAGTTCAAGGTCTACCCGGTGCCCAACGACGCGCTCTATCCGCACACCATCCGCGTCGACAAGAACGACGTCCTCTGGTTTACCATCGTTGCGTCCAACCAGCTCGGCCGCTTCGATCCGAAGACCGAGCAGATGACGGTCACGCGCCTGCCGCACAACGGCTTCTGGCGCTGGGTGAGCGACATGCTGCTGCCCACGCTGCTGCGCGTGTCGGCATGGTTCCCCGACAACTCGCTGATGATCCATTTCTCGCACCACCGCTTCCTGGGTTACGACGTGCTGGCCTTTCCCTACGGCATCGACGTCAACCCGGTGGATGGCAGCATCTGGTACGCCAAGCTCTACGCCAACAAGATCGGCCGCGTCGACCCGCGGACGATGGAAGTGCAGGAGTTCGACACGCCGCTGCGCGGCCCGCGCCGCCCGCGCTTCGACAACGACGGCATCCTGTGGATTCCCTCGTTCGACGAAGGCGCACTGATGCGCTTCGATCCGGCAACGGCGAAGTTCGACTCCTGGAAGATTCCCGGTGTGGCCAACGGCGAATACGAGACACCGTACGCACTCAACGTCTGGCGCCCGACCGGTGAAGTATGGATGGCGGCGAACAACGCCGACCGCGTGTTGCGCTTCACGCCGGCGACCAAGACCTTCCTGAGCTATCCCAGCCCGACGCGGGTGACCTTCCTGCGCGATTTCTCCTTCACCAAGGAAGGGCGCGTCTGCTCGTCGCAGTCCAACCTGCCCGCCTACGCCATCGAGGACCAGCGGCCGTCGTACATCTGCATCGATCCGATGGGCGGAGAGGCCGACCGCGCGGCGCTGGCGGGGAAGTAGATACTGAACACCCGTGTGGCGCTGCCTCCAGTGCAGCGCCGCAATCGGCCGCGCCCTAACTCGCCTCGCGCAGGCCGGTTACGTTGAACACGGCGTCCGCTTTTCCCAGACCCTTCAGTTCCAGCGGCCCGATCGACGCCACCTCGGCGCGGCCCTTGAGTTCGACAAGGGCGCGCGGGTCGACCAGGATCTGGCCGTTGGCCGCCGCATCGCAGAGCCGCGACGCCAGATTGACCACGCTGCCGATCGCCGTGTAGTCGTTGCGTCCCGCGGAGCCGATCATGCCAAGTGTGGCATAACCATGCGCAATCCCGATGCCGAAGCCGAGGTCATAGCCGAGCTGCGCCCAGTGCCTGCTGATCTGCGCGAATGCGGCATGCAGCTCCAATGCCAGCGTCGTAGCCTGCATCACTGGGTCTTCGCAGGGCATGGGGTCGTTGAAGATCACCATCAAGCCGTCACCCGATCGGTACCCGATCATTCCTCCGTGATCGGCGACCAGCTGGCCGGCCCGCCCGTGGATGTCCTGCAGCACATCCATGACGTCCTCCGGCTCCACGTCCTCGGAAAAGGCGGTGAAGTTCCGGATGTCGCAGAACAGACAGGTCACGAGGCGACGGTGGCTTTGCAGCAGCGCTTCATCACCTTCGCGAGTGATCAGGTCCGCCACCTCGGGTGACAGGAACCGCCTCAACCGGGCCAGGCGCTCGATCTCGGCCACCTGCGCCGCGACCTTTGACTCCAGCGAGGCGTTCAGCCGTTCGACTTCCTGCGTCTGGATTACGAGACGGCGCCGCAGGCTGTCCATCAGATAGTACTGGTTCAGAAATGCAGCGGTGACGAGCAGCAGGTAGCCGATTACTTCAACTCTCGGGTCATAGGTTGTGTAGAGCGTCCCGGCGATGAAGACGAAGGACAGGCAGCCCATCGCCAGAGCGACATTCCTGCCATGCCTTTTCCGGTCGACGGCCAACCCGGCTACGGCGACCAGCACGAATGCCCACATGAGGACGGCCTGCACATGCACATTGAGACTGAACAAGGACACGCCCAAGGTGATCGCGAACACGCCCGCGATCAACTTGAAATAGCAGGCGGCCATCGACACGCCGGCACCGAAGAACGCGACGAAGCCGCCAAGCCCGACCAGGCGATCCAACCGGGTGGCGGCCTCGACCAAACCTGTCTGTGGTGCGGCGGAGTCGCTCATGCCTTGGAAAAATTTATCTGCGGGGATCTGCACGAGGCCGTTGCTGTCGTCTGCCAGTGTAGCGGAACACCCCCGATTCCCGGCTTTCTTGGGGCTGCATGAAGGGCTAGACTCCTGCCACGTACTCGGGAGCCCTTTGTTGAGCAGTCCCGCCGCAACCCCCGCACATCTGCCGTCATACCGTTTCGGCCGCTTCGAGCTGCAGCCGGGGAATCACCGCCTGCTTGAGGACGGTGCACCGGTCAATCTCGGCGCGCGTGCGTTCGACCTGCTGGTGGCGCTGGCCGCACGCGCGGGCCAGCTCGTGTCCAAGAACGACCTGCTGAATCTGGTCTGGCCGGACCTGGTGGTCGAGGAAAACAACCTGCAAGTGCAGATCAGCGCGCTGCGTAAGCTGCTGGGCCCGCAGGTCATCGCGACCATTCCGGGGCGCGGTTATCGGTTCACCGCCGAGTTCGACGACGACGCCGACGAGCTGCAGAGCACGGCGACCCCTGATGCGACACCTTCAGCGAAATCGTATAGCGTCCAGATCGCGCGGCGCACCAATCTCCCCGTGGACTTGCCGTCGCTCTTCGGTCGCGACGCGGACCTGGCGTCGCTGCGCGTCCTGCTCGACGCACATGCACTGGTGACCGTGGTGGGCGCCGGCGGCATTGGCAAGAGCCGTCTGGCGCAGGCGATGGCGCACCAACTCTCCGGCCGCAGGCCGGACGGCGCGTGGATGATCGAACTGGCCGGCATGTCGGATCCCGCGCTGCTGCCGAACGCGGTGGCGCAGGTGCTCGATGTGAAGCTGACGGGACAGGGCGCGGCGCTCGACGAGCTGGTCGCCGGCATGGCGCAGCGAAACCTGCTGTTGGTGCTCGACAACTGCGAGCACCTGCTCGACGCGGCCGCGGCGCTGGCACAGGCAATCCTTCTTGGCGCGCCCGACGTCCGGCTGCTGACGACCAGCCAGGAACCGTTGCACCTGCCGGTCGAACAGCAATACCGGGTGATGCCGCTGTCGCTGCCTCCGGAAGCAACCGCAGGCGACGTGAGCGAGTTTGGCGCCATCGCCCTGTTTGAAGCGCGCGTACGCGCGGCAGACCCGCGTTTCGCGCTGACCGACGAAAATCTTCCCGTGGTCATCGACATCTGCCGCCGGCTCGACGGCCTGCCGCTGGCCATCGAGCTGGCGGCGGCCCGCGTGGCCACGCTCGGCCTACGCCCCGTGCGCGACAAGCTCGATGCACGCTTCAAGCTGCTCACCGGCGGCTCGCGCGCAACCCTGCGCCGGCACCAGACGCTGCGCGCCGCGCTGGAGTGGAGCCACAACCTGCTCGACGCTGCGGAACGCGCGGTGTTCCGGCGCCTGGGTGTATTCGCCGGCGGTTTCACCATGGAGCTGGCACAGGCGGTCGCGGGCGATGCCGACCTCGACGAATGGGCGGTACTCGACCACCTGAGCGCGCTGGTCGACAAGTCGCTGGTCGTGGCGGACGCCGGCGACACGCCGCGCTATCGGCTGCTCGAGTCGGCTCGCGCCTTCGCGCTGGAACAGCTGGCGGAGGGCGAGACTGCGGAGACCCTGAAGCGGCACGCACGAGCGATGTGCAATTTTCTGGAACGCGTCGATGCCCTCAACATCGATTGCGAACTTCGTAGCGACCAGTTCGCTGCGATGGCGCTGCCCGAGCTGGACAACCTGCGGGCAGCCCGGGCATGGGCGAACGGCGAGGCAGGCGACCCTCAGGTCGCGGCGGCACTCGCGGCGTACGCGAGCTCGCTCATCGACTACGCCGTCGAGTGCGTCGACTGGCTGCTGCCGCTGCAACAGGAATTCGAAGGCGATGCGATCGACCCCGCCGTCGCGGCACGCTACTGGGGGTCCATCGCCGCGACCAACATGACCGGTCACGTGCTGCGTACGCTGCAGCTGGATGCGGCCCGTCGCGCCCTGTCCCTGTACCGTGCCGCAGGTGCACCGCGTCGGATATTTTCCTGCCTGGTCAATCTCTCGCGGCACCTCGCGGCGCAGCAAAATTTTGCGGATGCGCAGGCGGCCCTTGACGAGGCACGGGGTCATCTTCGGCCGGATTGGCCAGTGGAATTTCGTTATCGCATGCTGCTGCGCGAGGCTTCACTCGCCCGGAGCGCGGGCCGGATGGGCGAGGCGCTCGCGATCTGCCGTGATTCCGTCCGGGTGGGTGCGTCGATCGGAGACTGGCGCCTCGAATCGATTGCCCGAAACAGCGTCGTCGATCTCCTGTGGGAAGTCGGGCCGATCGAAGACGCTGCCCGCGAGGGAGTCAAGCTCGCCGAGGAATTTCGCACGAAGCCAGCGCCGCCCGGCGACATGGCCATGCTGTTCGCCAACCTGATCGGCATCCTGAGCGAAATGGGCCGCCTCGACGAAGCATCGGCTGTCGCTCGCGAAGCCATACCGATCATGCGCCGCGCCAGATACACCTATGTCGAGGAATGGTTGTACTTCTTCTGGCGTCGCGGGCGACTCGACACCGCTGCCCTGCTGCTCGGCGCATCGGACGCCGAGCGGGCGCGCTTCGGCACGCCGCATCAGGCGAACGAGCAGCGCCTGGTGACCGAAACGCGCACAGCACTCGAGGCCGCGCTGCCCCGGGATGCATTCACAAGTGGACTTGCCGCCGGTGCCGCGATCGACGAAAGGGAGTGGCTCGGGGTGATCTCGGCGGCCCTGGAGCAGCCCGACAAGCATCAGCGCTGATGGCGGTGCGGCGCCTTTTGTAGTTACCGTTTCGGTCAGCGTACCGGCTTGCGCCACACGCTGGCCAGCCACGGCTGCTGCTCCCGGGGCAACCCCGGCGGCCGATAGTAGTGGGTCAATTCGACGAATCCGGCCGCCGTCATCTGATCACGCCACGCCTCCCAACTGTGATAGCTGCCATAGCGGTCGCCGTTCCAGCCTTCCTGGCCGTCGCCGCGCGGATTCGAGCAGAACAGCACGCCGTTGGCCTTCAGCGTCCGAAGCAGTTGCGCCAGGACACGCGGCAGTTCCTGGCCGGGGACGTGGAACAGCACCGCATTGGCGAACACGCCGTCGAAGCGGCCTTCCGGCAGCTCCAGTTCGAGAAAATTCTGTTCGAACACCTCGCATCCGCTGTGCGTGCGCGCCATTGCCGCCAACGGCGCCGAGCCTTCGAGGCCGCTTGCGCGATGCCCGAGGGCAGTGAAGGTCATCAGATCGCGTCCCGGTCCGCAGCCGAAGTCCAGCAGTTCGAAAGGCGGCGGCGTCTCAATGTATCGAAGCAACGCCGCGATGTTCTGGCTGACGTCGTGATCGCGCGTACCCTCCCAGAAATCGCGCGCGCGCCGGTCGTAGTGCGCCAGCGTGCGCGCGGCGATTTCCTGCAGTTCCTCCGGTGACAATGGCATGTTGGCTTTCTTCGTACTGTTCGCGCTGACGCTGACCCGGCAGGTGACGGCGCGTGCCCGTCAGGCCCGGCCCGGTTCCGCCACCAAGTCCGCGCACGGTTCAGGACATGGGGACATCAGCTGATCCGTTTCGCGAACAACAGGGGGAATTCAGCGCGCCGGACGAAGCCGAGGGCAAGATAGATGTCGATCGCCTGCCGGTTGCTGCTTTCGACATGCAGAAATGGCGTCTCGCCCGCGCGCAACATCCGGTTGATCACGCGGCCCATCAGGGCCCGCGCGTAACCGCGTCCCTGCGCGTCCGGATGCGTGCAGACGGCGCTGACCTCGTGAAACTCGCCGATCCACATTCGCTCGCCCGCCATCGCAACCAGCCGTCCGCCATCGCGAATGCCGAGGTAGCTGCCAAGTTCGATGGTGCGCGATCGAAAGGGTCCCGGCTTGGTGAGTTCGACCAGCGCTAGCACGTCGGGAACGTCGGCGGCGCCAAGAGTCGATGCCTCGATGTCGCCCTCGGGCAGCGGTGACCTGTCGACACGGATCATCTGCGTCAGCCGCGAGTCGAGCAGCGTTTCCCAATTCCCCGGCAGCGCCGGCACCGCGGGCCCGATCATCCCCACGTCGTCGCCGATCCCGACCAATGCCTCCAGCGCCGCGATGCTGGACGGTCCGACCTCCGGCAGTCCGGCGATGGGCGAAAACGCAGCGGGGTAACGGCGCGCCAGTGCCCCGCCTTGCGCAAGATGGGCGTGCCGGGTCGTGAGGCACGACCAGACGGGGCTGTCGAGTCCGTGCCGAGAATGGCCAGAAGTCATCGTCCGAGTCCGGGGGGATCGCCGGAAGTCATCATGACGATTTCCTCACGCGCCGAAGGTTCCCGCCGCCACGCGTGGCACGCCGGCCAGGTCGCGGCGCACGACCAATGCACCGAACCCGGCGACACGCAGGAGTTCCTGCACTGCTTGCGATTGATCGTAGCCATGTTCGACCGCCAGCATGCCACCCAGCGCCAGGTGCGCCGGCGCGCCGTCAATGATTTCTCGCAGCGCCGTGAGGCCATCGGCGCCCGAGGCCAACGCTCCCGCCGGCTCGAAGCGCAGGTCGCCT
Organism: uncultured beta proteobacterium; assembly: GCA_963712105.1. Classification (GTDB taxonomy): domain Bacteria; phylum Pseudomonadota; class Gammaproteobacteria; order Burkholderiales; family Casimicrobiaceae; genus VBCG01. The sequence continues at coordinate 568,029 of CAVQGR010000012.1, read as the reverse complement.
TCGGCCAAATGCATGTCGCCGGCGGCGACGTAGGGAGGATTGGCGACAATCATGTTCCAGCCTTCGGCCGGAACGCCGTCGTACCAGTGCGCCCGCATGAATTCGACGTTGCGCAGCACCAATCGCTGCGCATTGTCGCGCGCGACGTCTAGCGCCGCCGTCGACGCATCGGTCGCCAGCAGGCGCGCGTTCGGACGTTCGCTGGCGATGGCCAGCGCGATCGCGCCGGAACCAGTGCCGAGATCGAGCACTTGCGGTGCGCCCTCGTGTGGCAGCCATTCGAGCGCCAGCTCGACCAGCGTCTCGGTCTCGGGTCGTGGGATCAGCACATCGGACGTGATGCGCAGCGCGAGTCCCCAGAATTCGCGCAGGCCGGTCAGGTAGGCAACGGGCTCGCCGTCGCGGCGACGCTTGGCCAGCGCCATGAAGGCATCGATCTGCGCGCGCGGCAGCACGTCGCCTCGATGGGCGATCAACCAGGCGCGATCCTTCTCCAGCGCGAACGCCAGCAGCACCTGCGCGTCGATCGGGACCAGGCCAGACTGTACAAGCGCGCCGCCGACCGTCACGCCCACCCGGTGTTTCCACGGTACGGATTGTCGGCACCGAACAGGCGCAGCCGCCGGTCGTAGTAGGTCCCCCAGCCACGATCTTCCAATCCCGCCTTCTGCAACACCTGTTGCGAGGCGAAGTTTTTCGGATAGGTGACGCCGATGATGTGGTCGAGGTCGAGGTCCTCGAAGCCGAACTGCACCAGCGCGCTGGCACCCTCGGTCGCATAGCCCTGGCCCCAGGCCTCCGGCGCGAGTACATAGCCGACCTCGATGTCGGGACTCTTACCGGCGTATTTGAGCGCGAACCAGCCGACGAAGGCGCCGGTGTCGCGGCGCGTGGTGTACCAGAATCCCAGGTCCGCATAATGCCGTGGGTAGCCCAGCACGCGGCGCATGATCTGCGCATGGCGTTCGCGGCTGACCACCCTGCCGTCGCCGACGAAGCGCATCACGCGTGGATCGCTGTTCAGGCGGAACAGGTCTTCGCTGTCGTCGGGAACGAATTCGCGCAGCGACAGGCGCAGCGTCTCCAGCCACGGGGCTGGACGCTCCCCCCGACCTGCGGCACTCATGCACCCTCTCCCGACAATGCCGCCAGCTGCTCGGCCTGGAATTCCTGCGCCAGCGCCGCGATGACCTCGTCGAGTTCGCCGTTCATGATGGCATCGATCTTGTACAGCGTCAGATTGATCCGGTGGTCGGTGATCCGGCCCTGTGGAAAATTATAGGTGCGAATGCGTTCGCTGCGATCGCCCGAACCGATCAGCGACTTTCGGTGCGCGGCCTCCTTGCTCTGCCGCTCCTGGCGCTCGCGATCGACCAGCCGGGAAGCGAGCACCGACATCGCCTGCGCCCGGTTGCGATGTTGTGAACGGTCGTCCTGGCATTCAACAACCAACCCTGTCGGCAGGTGGACAATGCGCACCGCGGAGTCGGTCTTGTTCACGTGCTGGCCGCCGGCGCCTGACGCGCGGAAGGTGTCGATGCGCAGGTCGGCGGGATTGATGGTGATGTCGGCGATCGGATCGGCTTCGGCGATGACCGCCACCGTGCACGCCGACGTGTGGATGCGTCCCTGCGCCTCGGTCTCGGGCACCCGTTGCACGCGGTGGCCGCCGGACTCGAACTTGAGTTTCGAATACGCACCCTGCCCGACTATGCGCGCGATGACTTCGCGGTAACCGCCCAGTTCGCTGGTCGAAGCCGAGATGATCTCGGTCTGCCAGCGGTGCCGCTCGGCGAAGCGGACGTACATGCGCAGCAGGTCGCCGGCAAACAGCGCCGATTCGTCGCCACCCGTACCCGCACGGATCTCCAGGAAGACATTGCGCTCGTCGTTGGGATCCTTCGGCAGCAGCGCCGCCTGCAGCTCTGTTTCCAGCAGGGCGATGCGCGCCTGCGCCAGCGCGCGCTCCTCCTCGGCGAACTCGCGCATGCCCGGATCGGCGGCAAGTTCGGCCGCCGCGGCGAGGTCGGCTTCCGCCGCGCCCAACTCGCCATGGCGCTCGACCACCGGCGCTAGGTCGGCGCGCTCCTTGGACATCGCTCGGTAGCGGTCGAGATCGGCGGTCGCCTCAGGCGCACCGAGCAGGTGGTCGAGTTCGTCCAGGCGCGCGGCCAAAGTTTCGAGCTTGTTGCGCAGTGATGGTTTCATCGGATCGACCCGCCGTGGGCAGGACTTGTGGCAAGGGGAGCAATTTCACCGTGGACCGCGGCAATGGAGCGATCGCAGCAGCGGCCATGCATCGTCGGAAGGATGGCGTCGCCGCCGACCGGCAACGACGCGTCGCGCCAGTGGCGCAGCTAATGCTCGTCGGAGTCGGGCGAATCGAGCTTGTAGACGCGCTGGAATACCGCGATCATTTCCGCGCGCTCGGCGTCGCCGGCGGCATTGAGCGCCGACAGCGGCGCGTGCAGCATCTTGTTGGTGAGCCCGCGGGCCAGCATCTCCAGCACCTGGTCGGGCGCCGTGCCGGCAGCGAGCATCCGTCGCGCGCGCTCGAGTTCCACGGCGCGCAGTTCGTCATGGTGGCCGGAAAGCGCGTTGATCGTCGGCACCAGCGTGCGCCCCTGCATCCAGCGCAGGAAATGCGTGGTCTGGTCGGCGATCATCTGCTCGGCCAGCACCACCGACTCGCGCCGGATCTGCAGGTTGTCCTGCACGATGGACGACAGGTCATCGACCGTGTACAGGAACACGTCGTCGAGCTCTCCCGCCTCCGGTTCGACGTCGCGAGGAACCGCCAGGTCGACGATGAACACCGGCGCATGCCGGCGCTGCTTGACCACCCGCTCCAGCAGTCCCTTGCCGAGAATGGGCAGCGTGCTCGCCGTGCAGGTGACGATGATGTCGAATTCGTGCAACCGCTCGGGCAATTCATTGAGCGTGATCGCGCCGGCGCCGAAGCGATCGGCAAGCATGCTGCCGCGTTCCAGCGTGCGGTTGGCGACCGTCACCGACTTCGGTTGCTTCGCGACAAAATGCGTCGCCGCAAGTTCGATCATCTCGCCGGCGCCGATCAGCAGCAGGCGCTCGTCGGCGATCGTCGGAAAAATGCGCTCGGCCAGCTTCACCGCAGCGGCGGCCATCGAGATCGACGCGCTGCCAATGTCGGTCTGCGTACGCACGTCCTTGGCGACGGCGAACGAGCGCTGGAACAGGCGATTGAGTACGAGGCCGAGCGATCCAGCCGACTCGGCCGAGCGCACCGCCTGCTTCATCTGGCCCAGGATCTGCGGCTCACCCAGCACCATCGAGTCGAGTCCGCTGGCGACACGGAAGGCGTGGGCCACCGCCTTGTCGCGCGGCAGCGTGTACACGTAGGGTTCGATCTGCGCCGGCGCAAGATTGTGAAATCCCGCCAGCCATTGCGCGACCGATTCGGGTTCGCTGCCGTGAAAATAGACCTCGGTGCGGTTGCAGGTCGACAGGATCGCCGCCTCCTTCACGCCCCGCGTCACACCCCGTGCGCCGGTCAGGTCGCGCAGCGCGTCGGTCAGCGCATCCGGCGAGAACGCAACCCTCTCCCTCACCTCGATGGGCGCGGTAGTGTGGTTCAGGCCGAGCGTATAGAGCGTCATGGCCGCCGATTTTAGCGCCTTTTTACCCTCGGCGAGTGCGGCCGAGGGCAGGATGGTGACGCCAAAGGTTTGATTTGGATCACAAAACGGGCAATGCCCTGGGATCCAAACCGGACCGCACCGTCGTCGCCTGCCCCGCTGGACGCCATCTCAGGGTCTTTGCAGACCCTCGGTTGCCAGCCGGATTCGGTACAGCGACGTGGACGCCGCGATGTAGAGCTGGTCGCGCGCCGCACCGCCGAAGGTGACGTTGCCGACCTTTTCCGGCACGAGGATCCTGCCCAGCAAGCTGCCGTCCGGATGGACGACCTGCACGCTGTCCAGCGAACTGGTGTAGATGAAGCCCTGCCGGTCGAGACGAAAGCCGTCGGGCACGCCGGGACTGACCTGCGCGAACACCCGGCCATTGGCAAGTTCGCGCCCCGCCACGACATCGAATACCCAGATGCAGTGATTGAGCCCGTGCGCGGGCAGCGCGCCCGATGTGTCGGAAACATAGAGCAGCGACTCGTCGGGTGAGAAGGCGAGGCCGTTCGGATGATCCGGCAGCGCGGTGACCGGGTCCAGCGCGCCGCTGGCCGGATCGAAGCGGAACACCAGGCAGTCGCCGATCTCCGACTCGCCGCCGTGGCCCTCCTCGGGAATGATCAGGCCGTAGGGCGGGTCGGTGAACCAGATCGTGCCGTCGGATTTCACCACGATGTCGTTGGGCGCGTTGAAGCGCTTGCCCTGCCAACGTTCGCACACGATCTGCTGCCCGCCGCCATCGGGCCGGGTGCGGAACACCGCGCGCAGGCCGTGCGAGCAATGCAGGATGCTGCCGTCGAGGTCGCGGGTGTGGCCATTGGTGAATTCGACACCCTCGCGCCATACGCTCATGCCGTCCGCCTCCGACCAGCGCAGAATGCGGTCGTTGGGAATGTCGCTCCACAGGATGCTGTCGTCCTCGTGCAGCCACACTGGACCCTCGCTCCAGATCGCGCCGGTGCACAGGCGTTCGAGTTGCGGCGCCTGCGCGACCACCGGGCGCAGGCGTTCGTCGAACACCTCGATGGTCGTGGGAAGCGTCTCGGGCATGGCGGGGATTCTACCGACACCCGACCGCGCGTGAGGCCGGACCGCCTACCTGCCTCAGGCCGCGATCAATGCCACAGCACCGTCCGGCCCGTTCTGAACCGGAGCGCGCAAGCAACTCTCTCAGGCCTTGATGAATTCCACCTTGCCGCCCAGCCAGCGCTCCAGATGCGCCTGCGCGGCGGCCGGTTCGTGCGCCAGCAATTGTTCCGCGACATCGCGCGCCTGCTCGATCAACGCCACGTCGTGTTCCAGATCGGCGAAGCGCAGCAGCGGCACGCCGGACTGGCGCGCACCCAGGAATTCGCCGGGGCCGCGGATGACCAGGTCCTGGCGCGCGATCTCGAAACCGTCGGTGTTCTCGAAGATGACTTTCAGGCGCAGCTTGGCCACCTCGCCCACCGGTTCCTCGAACAGCAGCACACAGCTGCTCTCCGCCGCGCCGCGACCGACCCGCCCACGCAGCTGGTGCAGCTGCGACAGCCCGAAGCGCTCGGCGTGTTCGATGACCATGATCGACGCGTTGGGTACGTCGACGCCGACTTCGATCACCGTGGTGGCGACCAGCACGCCGGTCTCGCCGGCGACGAACGCTGCCATCGCGGCCGCTTTTTCGTCGGACTTCATTCGGCCGTGGATCAGGCCCACCTTCACCGCCGGCAGCGCCGCGGTCAATTCCGCATGCAGCGCCACCGCGGTCTGCAGCTCCAGCTTTTCCGATTCCTCGATCAGCGGGCAGACCCAGTACGCCTGTCGGCCTTCCGCGCAGGCCTTGCCCACCCACGCGACGATTTCTCCGCGGCGTTTCTGGTTGACCAGCCGGGTCGCCACCGGCGTGCGCCCCGGCGGCATTTCGTCGATGGCCGAAACGTCGAGATCCGCATAGAACGTCATCGCCAGCGTGCGCGGAATCGGCGTCGCGCTCATCATCAGCTGATGCGCATCGGCGAGCGCCTTGCCGCGCAGCGCCAGCCGCTGCGCGACGCCGAAGCGGTGCTGCTCGTCGACGATGGCCAGCCCCAGGTTGGGCAGTTCCACGCCTTCCTGGAACAACGCATGCGTGCCGATCGCCAGTTGCGCCTCGCCGCTCGCCAGCGCTTCGAGCGCCTTGCGCCGCGCCTTGGCCGGCACCGACCCCGACAGCCAGACCAAGTGCACCGGCAGTCCGTCCAGCCAGGCCGCGAGCTTGCGGTAGTGCTGTTCGGCAAGGATCTCCGTGGGCGCCATGAAGGCAACCTGCTTGCCCGATTCGATCGCCTGCAGCGCCGCCAGCGCGGCGACGACGGTCTTGCCCGATCCGACATCGCCCTGCAGCAGCCGCTGCATCGGCGAGGTCTTCTTCAGATCATGCGCGATCTCGCGCCACACCCGCTGCTGCGCCCGTGTCATCGCAAAGCCGACGCGCTCGAGCAGCTGTCGGGTCAGCACACCGGTACCCGTCAGTACCGGCGCGCGGCGCAGCGAGCGCGCCTGACGATGCGCCTTCAGCGACAGTTGCTGCGCCAGCAGCTCGTCGAATTTCAATCGCGTCCACGCGGGATGCGTGCGCGCGTCGAGCGCGCGCTGCGTCAACTCCGAAACCCGTGGCGGCGGCGCGTGCAGGAAGCGCACCGCGTCATCGAATTTCCACAGCCGGCGGCGCCTGATCACGTCCTCGGGCAGCGTCTCCGCGGTCAGCGCGGGATCCCCAGCCAGCGTGCGAGCGACGACCCTGCGCAGCGTTTCCTGGCCCAAGCCCGCGGTAGTCGGATAAACCGGCGTCAGGCGGTCGGGCAGCGGCGCGCCCTCCTCGACCACCTTGAATTGCGGATGCACGATTTCGAGGCCGAAGTAACCGGGCCGAACGTCGCCGAAGACGCGCAGCCGCGTCCCCGGTTGCAGCAGTTTCTGCTGACTTGGATAGAAGGTGAAAAAGCGCAGCACCAGTTGCGCTTCGCGCTGTTCTGGATCCGCCAGCAGGCAGACCAGTTGCCGCCGCGGCCGGTATTGGATGTCGGTGTTGACGATCACGCCCTCTGCCTGCACGGCGAGGCCGGGCAGCAAGGCCGTCAGCGCAACGATCCTGGTGTGATCCTCGTAGCGCAGCGGCAGGTGCAGCACCAGGTCGGCGTCGCGCGTGACACCGAGCCGCGCCAGTTGGTCGGCGAGCCCGCGGCCCGCCGGCTTCGCAGGCTTGGCTTCCTTCGCAGTCTTCGCCAACCGGGCCATTGCGCGCGCCGGGATGCTCGCCCTATTGGCCCTTGGGTCCCCTGGTCTGGCCGATGGTCTCCGGTCCGCCTGCCTGCGCTGCGGCCGCCGCTTCCGGCAACACCATGATCGCCTCGATCTCGATCAGCGCCGCCTTGGGCAGCGCGGCAACCTGATAGGTCGCCCGCGCTGGATACGGCTGCTTGAATTGCCCGGCCATGATCTCGTTGACCTTGGCAAAGCCGGCCAGGTCGACCATCAGGATCGACAGCTTGACGATGTCGTCGAGGCTTCCACCTGCCGCCTGTGCTACTGCGCGCAGATTGCCAAACACCCGTTGCGCCTGCGCCTCGAGGCCATCGACCAGATTGCCCGACTTCGGATCGAGTCCAATCTGCCCGGACAGATAGACGGTGTCGCCGGCGCGAATGGCCTGCGAGTAGGGGCCGATGGCGGCCGGAGCGTTGGGCGAATGGATGGCGATCTTGGTCATGGCAGGTCCGGTGGTGTGGCGATCGTAGATCGCCACACTCTAGCAGGCCGCCGTCGAGAACGTCAGACCTGCTCGACCTCGTGTCCTGCTTCAATCCAGGCATCGATTCCGCCCAGCAGCGGACGCACGCGCTTGAAGCCATGCCGCATCAGCGCCTTCGCCAGCTTTGCTGCGGTGTATTCGTTCGGACAGGCGCAATAGACGACCACCTCGTCCTCGGGCTGGATGCTCAGCAGGTCGATCTGAAATTTCTCGACGTCGACGGTGATCGCGCCGGGGATGCGGCCGGTCAGCGATTGCGAGATCGGCGAGCGAACGTCGATGATCTTCGCCGCGCGTTCGGCCGCGAGCATTTCGTGCAATTCATCGATGTCGACACGGTCCATGCGCAACTGCCAGATGAACAGCTCGCGCTGCCACCACTTCGCCGCAAGGTAGATCAGGAACGCGGCGGCGATCAGCCATAGGCCGACGCGGCCGATGGTCTCGAACGCCGCCAGAATCTCGTTGATCGCGTTGCTGAACGCATATCCCAACCCGATCGCGACGCCCGACCAGAGCGCTGCGCCAACGATGTCCAAGGCGAGAAATTTCCACAACGGCAGGCCGACCACCCCGGCCATCGACGTCGCCACCGACGCGAATCCCGGGATGAACTTGGCCACTGCAAGCGAGCTGGCGCCCCAACGGGCGAAAATCGACTCGGTCTGGGTGACGCAGGAGTCCGGCGACAGTGACACGGCGCAGATCGTCCGGAGCACCCGGCTACCGAACCTGCGGCCGGCCAGGAACCAACCCACGTCGGCGATCAGCGCCGCCCCAACCGCGGTACCGATCAGCGCCGGCACCGAGGCTCCACCGACCACCGCCAGCGCGCCGGTGACGATCAGTGTTGGGTAGGCCGGGACCGGCAGGCCCGCCTGCAGCAGCAGCACGTTGACGAACACGACGGCGAGTCCGTAGTGCTGGATGAGTTCGATGAGAGTGGCCACGTCTTGATGGTGCAAGCAGGAAAGGACAAGGATAAGGGCGAGGTAAAGCGAGAAACCTAGATGGGACTGGCTCCGCCGGATTCCAACCCCTACTGGGTCGTTGAAATCGGCAGAAGTTTACGGCCCGAAGCCGTCCGCGCTATAATCGCCCCCCTCGTGGGGACGTAGCTCAGCTGGGAGAGCGCCGCGTTCGCAATGCGGAGGTCGGGAGTTCGATCCTCCTCGTCTCCACCAAGTTCGAAAGGCCCGGATGCCCTCCGGGCCTTTTTTCTTTCCTGCCCTACCCCAATGAAAACGCAGGACTTTTCGCGAACCTGCGAATGGCGGCAGGCCCCGGCGGCCACATCCCGACCGGCGAATTGGATCTGACGGCCAACGCCGGCCGCCCGTGGTTCACCGCCTTGTAAGGCCCGCGGCGCGAGCAGGTGCATCGCCGCGTTCGTTGCCGGGTAGACGATGTGCAACATCACCGCGTAATGGAAGTACCCGCCGCGCTGATGACATGCTGCCACGGCCCGGTTCACGATAAAGTTCAAGGGTCGTTTCTTGATGACCGGTGGTTGATCTCAACCGCAAGGCGCACCCACATGAATCTTGCAGTTCCAGCCGCTGTCTCAATCTCATCATCGAAATTCGCACTCCCGGCACAAATTGAAAACGCCCAAATGAACCGCCGCCTGGCTTCCTTGTTGATCGCGCTCGCTTTGGTCGCTTCGGGCTGCGCCACGTTGCCTCCTCCGAAGGATCGCGTCGAGACCACCGCCCTGACCAATACTGCCGGGACGCGGCTCGGCCGCGGGGTGGCCCCACTCGTTGCGGCGAATCCGGGCAAGACCGGGATCCACTCGCTGCCCGACCCCCGCGGTGCGTTCGCCGCGCGTGTCCTGCTCGCGGAAGCCGCCGAAAGATCCCTCGACGCGCAATATTTCATCTGGAGCGGCGACCAGGTAGGCACCCTGATGTTCCAGGCGCTTTGGCAAGCGGCCGAGCGGGGGGTAAGAGTTCGCCTGCTGCTCGACGACCTGGGCACCAAGGGACTCGATCCGACCATCGCCGCGCTCGACGCTCACCCAAACATCCAGGTGCGCCTCTACAACCCGGTCACCAATCGCGACCATCGCGCGCTCAACTTCCTGACCGATTTCACGCGCGTGAACAAGCGCATGCACAACAAGTCGTTCACCGTCGACAATCAGGCCACGGTGGTGGGAGGACGCAACATTGCGGACGAGTACTTTGGCGCCGGTGACGGGATCACCTTCGCCGACCTGGACGTGCTTGCCGTGGGACCGGCTGTGGCCGAGGTGTCCAGGGAGTTCGACGTCTACTGGAACAGCGCATCGTCCTACCCGGCTCCGGAATTCGTCGGTGCGCCGGCGCCGGGCGCCGCTGCCGATCTCGAAGCCAGGTTCGCGGCGAATCGCGCCGATCCCCTATCGATCACCTATCTCGAGGCGGTCCGCGCGACGCCGCTGCTGCGCGATCTGCTCGACCGGAAGCGTGCCTTCGAATGGGCCGGCGCCGAGATCGTCTACGACGACCCGGCCAAGACGCTCGACAACACGGAAAGGGCCGATGTGCTGCTCTTTCCGGCGCTGGTGCGCAAGATCGGCCATCCGGAAAAGACGCTGGATCTCGTGTCGCCGTACTTCGTGCCCGGCTCCGGCGGCACCGAGCATCTCGCCGCACTGGCGAAAAGCGGCGTCGCCGTGCGCATCCTTACCAATTCGCTCTCGGCGTCAGACGAGAAATCGGTGCATTCCGGCTACGCGAAGCGCCGCCGGGACCTGCTCCTGGCCAGCGTACTTCTCTACGAAATCAAGCCAACCATTACGATGCAAGCGGAAGTCTCCGGCCGCAGGTTCGGATCCGGCTCCGCCTCCGGCCTGCATGCCAAGACGCTCGCCGTCGACGGCGCCCGGATTTTCGTCGGCTCGTTCAACTTCGATCAACGCTCGGCACGGCTCAACACCGAAATGGGCCTGGTGATCAGCAATCCGGTGCTGGCGGGTGGGCTGACCCGATTCTTCGATGTCGAAGTGCCGAAGATCGCCTACGAGGTCCGGCTGGCAGCCGACGGTGTAAACCTCGAATGGATCGAGCGGACCGCGGCCGGCGAGAAACGCTACGACACCGAGCCGGAGACGAGCTGGTCGACGCGCATGGGCGTCGAGCTGCTGTCGATCCTGCCCATCGAATGGCTGCTGTAGGCAGCATCGGGGCATATCGAGTGGCGGACGCGGCAGCGCTCGCGGGGCGCCTGCCGATGCTGCTGCTGGCCTGGCTGCTCGCGACCGCGGCAATCGCGGCGCCGCTTGTTCCCGCCGTCCAGACCGAGATCGACGGCCTGCTGGGCAGGCTCGAAACTTCGGGCTGTGAATTCAACCGCAACGGTACGTGGTACGCAGCGCCCGAGGTCAAACCGCATCTGCTGCGCAAGCTCAAATACCTCGAGGACCGGGACCTGGTGCAAACCACCGAGCAGTTCATCGAGTTGGCCGCCTCGGGCAGCAGCATGTCGGGCCAGCCCTATCTGGTCAGGTGCGGTGGAGCGGCGAGCATCCCGAGCGGCCAGTGGCTGCGATCCCAGCTGCAGGATATGCGTTCGGCCATGCGGGCGAAGAACCCGCCGTAGAGTATTCGGCGCCGCCAGCCGCCTACGGGTCGGCCACCGACAGGTCGTGGGCGGCGGCCACCCGTACGGCCGCCGGACAGGCGGAGCATTCTCCCGACCGGCGCGCCGCGCGCGCACACCCGTCCTTGCTAGCATTGCCCACTCGGGGGCGGTGTGCCTGCCACCGACAATCCAAACCACCGGAGTCCTCCCCGATGCGACTGAGCTCTGCTGCAGTTGTACTGGCCACTGCGCTTGCGTTGGCGTGCGCACCGGCCTTCTGCGCCGTCTTTGCCGTCGACAGCGCGCTGGACGAACCGGACGTGGCCCTCGGCGACGGACTGTGCCTGTCCGTCAGCGGCAAGTGCACGCTGCGCGCGGCGGTGCAGCAGGCCAACGCGCTGGGTGGGGTCAACATGATCAACGTCCCCGCCGGCACCTACACGCTATCGCTGGGCCCGTTGAGTACCACTAACCCGTCCAACGTCCTCACGATCAACGGCAACGGCAGTTGGCTGGAAACGATCATCGACGGCGGACTGGCGACCCAGATCTTCAACTTGCAGGGCGGCCAGGCAATCCTGAACAATCTGGTGCTGCAGAACGGGCGCTTCGTCGTGACGAACCAGGGAGCGTTCGGTGTCTGCGTCGGTGGCGCAATTTTCGTCCGAGGGACGGGCGCCCCCGCCGTCGTCACCGTCAACGGCAGCGTCATCATGGACAACGAAGTCGTGAACGGCAGCGGCGGTGGCGTGTGCGTGTCCGACGACGCGACGTTCAATCTCGTCGACAGCACGGTGGTCGACAATCTCGGCACCTTCGGCGGCGGCGGCATTCGCAACACCGCGGGCACAGTCAACATCAGCCACAGCACGATCAGCGGCAACGAGACCGCGAGCGTCGGCCCCGGCGGCGCGGGGATCGAGAACCAGAGCGTGCTCACCGTCGTCAATTCGACGGTGAGCGGCAACCTGCACACCGTCAGCGGCACCGGCGCAGGCATCGCCGTCGAATCGGGTTCCGCGACCATCGTCAACTCGACCATTGCCAGCAACACGGGCTCAAGCCAGTTCTTCGCCGGGTCCGGTACAACGGTCAACATCACCTCCACCATCATCGCCAATCCGGTGGGCGGCGCGAACTGCGTGATCTCCAACACCGCAACGCTGATCTCCGGCGGCCACAATCTGGAAAGCGCGCAGAACTGCAAACTCCTGGCCGGCTCCGACCTGCACAACACCAATCCGTCGCTGGCCGCGCTGTCCGACAACGGCGGACCGACCGCTACCCATGCGCTGCTGGGTGGGAGCCCCGCCATCGGCGCCGGCAGCAACCCGCAGAACCTGACCACCGACCAGCGTGGGCCCGGCTACCCGCGGTCATGGAGCAACGTTACCGACATCGGTGCCTACCAGACCGGCGCTGGGGGCGCGAACGCAAACGAATGGGTGCGCCGTGCCTACATCGCCTACTACGGCCGGCCGGCCGATCACGAAGGACTGGCGTACTGGGCGCGCCGCATGGACATGGAGGGTGGTTCGCTGGCGTCGATCATCAATGCCTTCGGCAGCTCGGACGAGTTCGACCGCCGCTACGGCGGCATGACCGACGAGCAGCTCGTCGTCAGCCTCTACCAGCAGACGCTGGGCCGCGACCCGGAAGACGGCGGCAAGCAGTACTACCTGAACCTGCTCGCCACCGGCCAGACGACGATCAAGACCATCACGCTCGATCTGCTCGGAGGCGCCACCGGGCAGGACGCGCTGACGGTCGCCAATCGCCTGGATGTGGCCGGCCATTTCACCGGAAAAGTCACGCGGGGCTGTCCGTACGGCTCCGAGCAGATTGGCGTGGACAGCCTCGCGCAGGTCTATGCCGACCAGGCGTCGGTATGGGCGGCGAAAGCCGCGACCGACGTTCGCTGCGGATGGTGACTGGACAGCTGCAGTACCGATGACTTCGCTGCCGGTGTATTACAACTTCATCGCCGGCACCCGCGACTGCGCATCCGGGGGAATTTCCCCAACCGTTGAATCAGTAGTATTCTCGGACAAAGAGCATGTGTGTTGCCCTACAGCGGCCGATGTTGGTCTTGCGGCTCGGGCTGATCGCGTGTGCAGATTTTGCGTCGGCCTGACGAGCACTCGACAGGCCCGCAAAACGATTTGGCTGCAATCCGACAGGGGGAACGCCATGTGGAAGCCCAACGTTAAGGCTCACGATTCGCGCTCGCAGAATTCGTTGTTCAGCGCGATCCTAAGCCGGTGTCTATGGTTTGTTCCATTCCTGCGACCGCGCCGTTGGCGGGTGCCGTCGATGCCGTTCGCCGCGTTGATCCTCGCAACGGCCATCCTGGCGCCAGTGGCACAGGCGCAGACGTGCGTCTACACGCTGAATCCAACCAGCACGATCTTGCTTTCCAGCAACGGCGGCAGCGGCTTCTCGACAAACGTGGCCATCCCGACCAGTTGCATCACCTCGGGCAGCTTCACTGCCAAGAGCAACGCCCCCTGGATCCGGCTCCAGGGCTCAGCAAACTTCGACGGCTCGGTGACGTATTTCGGGACCAGCGCGACCGTGCGCTACAACCTCGATCCCAATCCGGATACAACGTCGCGCTCCGGCACGATCACCATCGCCGGCAAGACCTTCACCGTGAACCAGGCCGGCGCGCCCCCCTGCAACTTCACGCTGAGTCCGAACAGCGCCTCGATTTCCGATGCCGGAGGCAGCGGCTTCAAGGTGGCGGTGAGTGTGAGCAACAGCCCATCGGGCTGCGCCCCCGCGCCTACCTTCGACGCCAAGAGCAACACCCCCTGGATCCAGCTCCAGGGCGGCCCATTCAACTCCGACGGTTCGGTGACGTATTTCTCCAACATCGCCGGGTCCAGCACCGTGTTCTACCGGGTGAATTCCAATCCGTATCCGACGCCCGATACCGGCACGATCACCATTGCCGGCAGGACCTTCACTGTGAACCAGGCCGGCGCGGGCTCGACCGCGTGCGCCTACACGCTGAATCCGACCAGCGCCTCGATTCCCAACGCCGGCGGCAGCGGCTTCTCGGTGACGGTGGCCATCGTACCCGGCTGCAGCACCTCGGGGACCATCTCGGTCAAGAGCAACGTCAGCTGGATCCACATCGCCGGTCCGGCCAACCCCGACGGCTCGGTGACGTTTTCCGGCTCCAATGTGACCGTGTTCTACAGCGTCGATCCCAATCCCAAGGCATCGACCGACACCGGCACCATCACCATTGCCGGCCAGACCTTCACCGTGAACCAGGCCGGCACGGCTGCCGGCCCCGGCACGCCGTCGGGTACGGTGACGGTGATCGAGTACTACAACGCATCGCTTGATCACTACTTCATCACTTGGATTCAGACCGAGATCGCGCTCCTCGACGCGGGCACGCAGATCAAGGGCTGGGTACGTACCGGCCAGTCGTTCAAGGCCTTTGCGACCGCGCAGGCGGGCACCTCACCGGTGTGCCGGTACTACATCCCTCCGGGGCTGGGCGACTCGCATTTCTTCGGGCGTGGAACGGCGGAGTGCAATTCGACGGGCCAGAACAATCCGAGCTTTGTCCTGGAGGATCCGAATTTCATGCATCTGTTCCTGCCGGTCCTGGGCGTATGCCCGGCGGGCACGATCGCGATCTATCGCGTCTTCAGCGATCGCCTCGATGCCAACCATCGCTACATGATCGATCTGTTGATCCGCAATCAGATGGTGGCCCTGCGCTGGCTGGCGGAGGGTGACGGACCCAACCTCGTCGTCATGTGCGCGCCGCCGTAGCACCTGCCTGGGGACAGGATCGGCATTCGCGCGCGGTTGCTAAGGCAGCCTGCGTGCGGTCCCTGCAACCCCGGAATGCGCAATCGCGCATCCCGGAGCTTTTCATTCCGCGCGAAGCGCAGGCATCGGCTTCATTTTTTTCGCCCGAAGGGTTGTCCGATTCCTAGCCTTTGGTGACGATCACTTCGAGGTACTCGCCCGGTACGACCAGCGACGACGTGCCGCCGACATTCATTTCCTCGAGCACCGACGTGATATCGCGCTCCAGCGCCCGCTGACCGCCGGCGTCGAGCGCCGCGAAGGCCTTGTGCGTCGGTCCATAGAAATCGCGGAACACCTGCATCCAATGCGCCGCCGAACGATAGCGGAAGTTGAAGATGCGTCGCTCATAGTGAATATTCGCGGCACGCGCGCCGAACAGCTGGACAACATGCGATTCGGTTCCCCAGAGCGCTGGCGATTTCAGTCCGGCCGGCGGCGGCACATGCGCGCCGATCACCTTGAACAGCCGACCGACAAAGCCTTCCGGTGTCCAGTTCGCCAGGCCGATGCGTCCGCCGTCGCGCAGCACTCGCAGCATCTCGTTGGCCGCGCGGGCGTGGTCCGGGGTGAACATCGCACCGAACGTGGACAGCACGACGTCAAAGCTGCCGTCGTCGAAGGGCAGTTGTTCGGCGTCGGCCTCCTTGAATTGCACATCCAGGCCATCGGCCTGCGCGCGCGCACGTCCCCCGTCGAGCAGCGCGGGTACGTAATCGGTCGACGTGACTTTCGCAAAACGGCGTGCCGCGGCGAGCGTTGCATTGCCATTGCCGGCCGCAACATCGAGCACGCGCTCATCGGCACAAACGTCGGCCGCCTCGGCGAGG
This sequence comes from uncultured beta proteobacterium, assembly GCA_963712105.1. Lineage (GTDB taxonomy): Bacteria > Pseudomonadota > Gammaproteobacteria > Burkholderiales > Casimicrobiaceae > VBCG01. Next base: position 552,367 of record CAVQGR010000012.1, on the reverse strand, counting down.
GTCTCGCCGACAATCTGCAGCGTGGTGCCGATGATCGCGAAGTCGCCGCTGGCCCAGGTGGCCTGCTGGCGTTGCTTGATCGCGACGAAATCCGGCGCGGAAACGGGCTTGTCCAGAACGTGATCCATAATCTCCTCCTGTAGGAATCGTGATCGGCCTGCGTGGCGGGCCGGCGGTCGCGTAGGATGTTGTTTCGCGATCACAGGCCCATTCTTTCGAGTGGGAGGCATTGACGCTTCACCCGAAGTCGTTCAAGTTTGTCCACGCGTCCGTGATTGGCGCGTCACTTGATCGCCTGTCAGCCGCACTTGACCGAGACTCCGTCTGCACCTACCCGCCATGAGTCACGACCCCCTGTCAGACGTATTGCGCAGCGTGCGCTTGCGCGGCGCGGTCTTCTTCTACGTCAGCTGTCGCGACGATTGGGTCGCGGAATCACCCCCAACCCGCGAAATTGTCGACATCGTGATGCCGGGCGCGGAACACATGCTGGCCTACCACCTGATCGCCAAGGGCAATTGCTGGGTGGCGACCGACGGCGCGGCACCGGTTCGCCTGGGCGACGGTGACATCGTGATGTTTCCACGGGGTGACGCCCATGTTCTGTCGAGCGCGCCGGGCATGCGCGCACCACAGGTCAGCAGTGACATGCTGCTCGCGACGCGCGACGAACCCAAGCCCATTTCGGTGGCCTACCGCGGCGGAGCGATGTTGCCGGCGACGACGCTCCCGCTCGAGGAGGCGAGCACGGTCGTCATCTGCGGATTCATTGGCTGCGATCTGCATCCGTACAACCCACTGATCGAGTCGCTGCCGCGCCTGTTGAGCCTGAACGTCGGCGGCATGGGAGCGTGGGTTGCGCCGATGCTGCACCAGGCGGTGTCCGAATCCCGTCAACACCGGGCCGGCGGTGCGGCAGTGCTCGAACGGGTCAGCGAGATGGTTTTCGTTGATGCGGCGAGGCGCTACCTCGAGTCGCTGCCGGAAGATTCGCAGGGCTGGCTCGCGGCGCTGCGCGACCGGCATGTCGGCAAGGCGATCGGGTTGCTACATGAACGGCCGGCCGAGTCCTGGACGATCGAAGAGCTGGGCCGTCAGGTAGGGCTTTCGCGCTCGGCGTTGCACGAGCGCTTCGTGAAGCTGACCGGTCACTCGCCGATGCAATACCTGGCGAACTGGCGCATGCAGTGCGGCGCGTGCCTGCTGCGCGAAGGCCGGGCCACCGTGGCGACCATTGCCCAGGAGGTCGGCTACGACTCCGAGGCCGCGTTCGCGCGCGCGTTCAAGCGTCTGGTCGGTCTTCCGCCGGCCACCTGGCGGCGCGCCCAGCGATCGTCAAGACCGACCGCCGACGCGAACTCTCCCGGGGCTGCGCTGTCATGAAATAGATGGCGGTGAGCGGCTAGGGTGTTTTCCGAGTGAAGAAGACTTCGAACTTCTGTCGCGCGACGGCCTGGTAGTAGATTCCGTTGAGCCGGTCGCTGACAGGATCGTAGGTGAGTTGGTACGTCGAGCCTGAGTAGCCACCTGCCTGGATTTCCAGGAACACCCGCAGCGTCCCGCCCTCGGGCAGCGCCCGTGCCTTGGCAAAGGGCAGCGGTTTCGGGTTGAAGTACATCGCGTCGAGCTGGCCGTTCGCCCCGACGCTCTTGATCACGATCAGATAGCCGCCATCGGGCCGGACCCAGGCGCCGGTCAGCACATCGACGTCGACCCTGGCGGTGGATGGCGTCGATGCCGCGTTCGGCGCCGGGGTCGGTCCCTGCGCCGACGCGTCGACACTCACCACAAATCCCAGCGCCAGCAGCAATGCCATAGGTGTTCCGGTCCTGCCCATGGAGCGCCTTGTGCGGTTGTCGATCAAGGGACCAATGATCCCATGATCGCCGAACATGCGAAACACGTCGCGGATGACTTGGACTACGCCGGCCTGGTCACCTGCCCCGTCGCCGCCTGCGTCAGCGCGCGCCGCTTCTGCACATGCATGCCGATGGCAAGCGCGGCCGACAGGATGCACAGCGTTCCGGCCAGAGAAAACGCCGCGGCGTAGTTCCCGGTGGCCGTCATGGCGGCGTTGCCGGCGACGATGCCGACCACGCCCGCGATGCCGTAGCTGGTGAACACCCAGCCATAGTTGGCGCCCAGGTTCTTCGCGCCGAAAAGGTCGGCCGTGGCCGACGGAAACAACGCGAAGTTTCCACCGAAATTGAAGCCGACGATGGCGGCACCGACGGCCAGCGAGAACTCGGTGTCGAGCCCGCCAAGCACGAACATCATCGCGGCCTGGAAGAGGAACATGGCGACGAACGCCGTGGTGCGTCCAACCCGGTCCGAAATCATCCCCCAGACGATCCGGCCCAGCGCGTTGAACACCGCCAGCCAACCGACCACGACCACGCCACGGTCGAAGAGATCTTTGGCATTCACATTGCCGATCGCCGCCGCACCACCTGCGGCATTCACCAGCTGTTCACCCGCGAATCCCTTCAGGATCCCGATCACCATCAGGCCGGCCATGGCGCCGCTGAAGAACATCAGCCACAACGCGAAGAACGCGGGACGGCGCAGCGTGTCCTGCCACGTCGACTCGACGGTTGCCTGTGGCGTGTCCGGCGGATTGGTCAGCAGCGAGGCGCCCAGCGTGATCACCACGATCGAAACCAATCCGTGGATCAGGAACAACGACACGATGCCGTTCGTGCGCAGGTAGGTCTCGGCGCTGAACGGCAATGCCGGATGGCTGAAGATGTACGCGCCGAACCCAAAGCCGGCCACCGCGATGCCGCTGACCAGGCCCTTGCGTTCGGGAAACCACTTGATCAGCGCCGCAATCGGGCACACGTAGGCGAAGCCGATGCCCGCGCCGGCCAGAAAGCCCACGGTACCCCAAAGCATGAACAGGCGATCGATCTGGCCGAGTTGTCCGACGTAGCGCTGTCCCATCAGCACCGCGGCGACGACGCAGGCCGCGACGATAGCGATCGGCACGTCGCGCAGCATGGCTCTTTGCTCGGCATTGGCGCTGCGCGTGAGCATGCGGAACAGCGACAGCAGCAGCAGCATGATCACCCCGGCGAACGCCGCGTGCGCGAGATAGAACACGATGAAATGATTCATGAGTCCAGCAACGATGAAGCCGCCGCCCATCAGCAGTCCGCCGACTGTGGCCGTGAAACGCGGACCCTTCAGATCCTGCACGCGTCCCGCGACCACCATCGTCGCCGCAAAGGAGAGAATGCAGATCGAGAACGCATACTTGAGGTAGCCCTGCTGCTCGGCTTCACGGCGCCTTTTCGCGGCGTCGTCCGCGACCACCGTGATTTCGCTGCGTTGCGCGCCGCCCGCTTCGAGCTTCTGGAACTGGGCTTCGGTGACAACCGCCGGGAAGACCTGCGAGTCGAGCGGCCGCCAGAAAATGCTGTAGCCGTAGACGGTGCCAAGAATCAGCTGGATCAGGATGGCGCCGATGAGGACTCGGACGCGAATGGCGGTCTGGCTCATGAAGGTTGCTGCCTGGCGGCCAACTGAGAACCGGCTCGAAAAACCGCCGCATTCCGACAGCCCCCATGAGAAAGCTAGCACGCGCGCCAGAATGGCGGGTTGACCTCACTCAACCAATCACTTGGCGCGGCCCCCGATGCGCCACGACCGCAACAGCAAGAGCGCCACCACGGCGTGCAAGGCAATCGCCGGCCACAGCAGCGGGCCCGTGAGGTTCATGAGCCCGGCCGACGTGCCGAGCAACAGCGCGATCAGCGCGTTGTAGACCAGCATCGCCCTGACGGCGGACGACATGCCATCGATGCTGCCCCGACCTGGCCAGCAGGCGATGCCAAGGGCGAGCAAGGCGACGCCGAAGCAGCGGTCGATCACATTGCCCAGGCCGGAAACCTCACCGCCCAGCAGCAAGCCAACAACCAACGCCGGAACGACCAGCAGCGCGATGCCGGTGGCGATCTCGACGGCGGAGGAGAAGACGAGGATCTTCCTGAGCGCGTCGGAACTCAAGGCGCCATGCCGCATTCGATCATCTTGTTCAGGACCGGTGCGGCGATCCGGTCGATGAAGGCCACGCGCACGTCTTTGTCGCTGTGCAGGAACATGAGGGCGACCTTCTTGGTCAAGGACGATGGCTCATCCTTCGCCGCCTTCAGCTGCTCGCAGCTTGCCGACTGGAACTTCCGGATCACTTCGTCGCCCGCAAGATCCACGAGCCTGCCGCGGTTGACCCAGCCAGCGGCAGCGACGACGGCGATCACCGCCACCAGGATCAGGACGATGCGGATTGGCTTGTTCATTTTGCGTTCCTCAACGACTCGGTTGCCTCGGGCGCTTCGTGACGAACGCCCATGCGCCCCTGCTTTTCGTCGGTGCATGGTGACTTCATGGAATCATCCCGCATTCGAACATCTTGTTCAGGACCGGCGCGGCGACTTTCTTCACGAAGACCTCGCGTGCCTGCGCGTCATTGCGCAGGAACTCCGCCGCCTCCTTCTCCTTGTCCGTTTGCGGCATCTTCTGCTTGGCCTTGAGCTGCTCGCAGGACGAAGTCTGGAATTTCTGGACCATCTGGTCCGCCGCATAATCCAGCAACATGCCGGTCTGGGCCATTGCGACACCGGCGACGATGCCAACCGATACCGCCATCGCTGCAAGAATTGACCTGCTCATTCCGAATTCCCCTTGATGTTGGCTTTCCGGAGCGCCTGAGCGCGCCGCCGCATTCACCCGGGGCGCCAGCTTGCGCGCGGACACCGGGCGACCCTCTGTTCAACCAGGGCTAGTCCTTTGCCCTGGCGACCGCCTTCCGTACCGTCTTCTGTTCTTCCGCCGTGAGCTTGGGCGGCTCGAGCCGGATGGTCAGCTTGTCGATCCTGCCATTGAAGCGGAACGGCACCTGATAATCGAGGTCGTTTACGCCGGTACGCGTGTCGGCGCCGACGTCGAAGGTCTCGTCGGGCGGCAGCAGGAACGGGATCGTCTTCGGCAGCGCCAGCGTGCGGATTTCCTTGCCGTCGACCTTGAGCACGCCGGTGCCGCCCTTGGCCATGCCGGGGCCGTCGTACTTGAAGTCGAACACGATGGTGTGCTTGCCCGTGGTGAGCGGCGGCTCGGCATCGTTGGCCCAGCGCGCCGACAGCAGCATCAGCAGGTTGTAGGTGAACACCGGCCGGCCCTTGAGGATGTACAGACCGTAGCCGGCCCAGCGTCCACCTTCGGTGACGATCATGCCGTCGCCGCCGCCGGCCGGCACGTCGACCTCGGCGGTGATGGTGAACGACTTGTTCAGGATGCTCGGCGAGTTGCCGGTGGGGATGCCGATGTTCTCGCCCTTGTAGGTGAACACTGTCTTGCCCGCGGTCGCGCTGGGCCGCGGCGTAACCGCGCGGGAGAACGCCCGATTGTCCAGCGGCAGTACCTGATACTTGGTGGCCTGCTGCAGGAAGATGGCCTGCATCTCCTTCAGCTTGGCCGGCATTTTCGCCGCCAGGTCATTGGCCTGCGAATAGTCCTCGGTCGAGGTTGTAGAGCTCCCATTTGTAGCTCGTTCGACGTCGGGCAGCTCGGCGGCCTTCAGTTCCCACGGCGGCACCGGCGGCGTGGTGTTGGCGTACCAGCCGTCGTGGTAGATGCCGCGGTTGCTCGCCATTTCGAAGTACTGCGTCGTGTGCGTCGATGGCGCATTGGCGTTCGCCTTGTCGAAGGTGTAGGCCATGCTCACGCCTTCGATCGGCCTCTGCTCTGATGCCGTTCGACCATCTGCCGGCGCCTTGACTCCGGTGGCTTCGAGGATCGTCGGCACGACGTCGATGATGTGGTGGAACTGGTGTGCGGATGCCGCCCGTGTCCTTGATGCGCGCCGGCCAGGAGATCGCCATGCCCTGGCGCGTGCCGCCGAAGTGCGAGGCCACCTGCTTGGTCCACTTGAACGGCGTGTCGAAGGCCCAGGACCAGGCCACCGCCATGTGCGGATAGGTCGCCGCCGAACCCCAGACGTCAAGGTATTTGCAGCTGCTCGGCCACCGGCACGTCGAGCACGCCGTTGTAGGCCGTCATCTGGTTGGGCGTGCCCACCGTCGAGCCTTCGGGACTGGTGCCGTTGTCGCCGCTGATGTAGATGATCAGCGTGTTGTCGAGCTTGCCCATATCCTCGACCTGCTGGATCACCCGGCCGATCTCGTGGTCGGTGTAGGCCGCATAGGCCGCAAAAACCTCGGCCTGGCGCGCGAAGAGTTTCTTGTGGTCGGCGGGCACGCTGTCCCACTTCGCCAGCTCGTCGGGCCATGGCGTGAGCTGCGCGTTCGCCGGCACGACGCCGAGCCGCTTCTGATTGGCGAAGATCTGCTCGCGCAGGACGTTCCAGCCCATGTCGAACTTGCCCTTGAACCTGTCGATCCACTCCTTGGTCGGCTGGTGCGGCGAATGTGCTCCACCGGGCACGTAGTAGACGAAGAACGGCTGCTCGGGCGCCACTGCATCGAGCAGCTTCATGTGCTTGATCGCCTCGTCCGCCAGGTCGGTGGTGAGGTTGTAGCCGGGCTTGCCGATCCAGGGAAAGATCTGCGAGTGATTCTGGAACAGATAGGGCGTCCACTGGTCGGTCTCGCCGCCCATGAAGCCGTAGAAATATTCGAAGCCCATGCCCGACGGCCACTGGGTGAACGGCCCGGCGATGCTGTACTGGAAACCTGGCGTGTTGTGGTTCTTGCCGAACCACGAGGTCGCATAGCCGTTGTCGCGCAGGATGGTGCCGACGGTCGCCTTGTCGGGGGTGATCACCGAGTCGTAGCCGGGGTAGCCCGTCGACAGTTCGGTGATCACGCCAAAGCCCGCGGAATGGTGGTTGCGCCCGGTGATCAGCGCCGCGCGGGTCGGCGAACACAGCGCGGTCGAATTGAACTGCGTGTAGCGCAGGCCGGACTTGGCGATGCGGTCCAGCGTGGGGGTCGGGACGACGCCGCCGAAGGTTCCGGGCACGCCATAGCCCTGGTCGTCGGTCATGATCAGCAGCACGTTGGGCGCGCCCTTTTTCGGCACCACGCGCGGCGGCCACCAGGGCTTGGAGTCCTTGTAGCTCTCCCTGATCACGCCGCCGAACTTCGGCGGGGGCGGCGGCAGCTGGTTGCCGTCGATCGTGGTTGTGGCGCTGGGCGAACCCAGGACGCCGGTGACCTGCTGCGCCGCGACCGGCGCCATGGCCAGGCCGGCCAGCGCCAGAATTGCTGCGGCTCTCACCACTGCACCTGTTGCCTTCGATACTTGTTTCATGCTCGATCCCTCGATGCAGCGGTTGGATTGGGCCGGACTTCGAAAGGCGCGATTATGCCTCGAACCACGCCTTGCGGTAACGCGCCGGTCATCGCCGGCGACACGATTGACGACGCAGGCAAGTCTACCTTCGCCCCCCCCACCGCAAGCCCCCCTGATGGGGGGCAATTCTGCCTGCCCGATCGGTCACTCTCCAACGCAGGTCGCGACAGTGGCGTCGGAGGCAACGGCGGCCTGAATAGGACCCAGGTCCGCCCTCGGCGGAACTCGACGGTGGGCGGGCCAAACACGACAAGGAAGCACCCATGGCAACTCCCAGGCTTGATCACTACATCGGCGGCAAGTCGGTCGCGCCCGGCGGCGGCGAATACCTGGACGTGCAAAACCCGGCGACGGGAGAGGTGATTGCCCAAGTCGCCTGCGGTACCGCCGGAGACGTCGACCTGGCGGTCGCCGCGGCGCAGCGCGCATTCGACAATCCAGCCTGGCGCGACCTGACCCCGGCGGATCGCTCGGCACTGCTCAACCGGTTCATCGGTGTGGTCAAGCAGAACGCGCAGGAACTCGTCTATCTCGAAGCGCTGAGTTCCGGCGGCACCGTGCGTCGCATCGGCAACCTGGATGTGATGATGATCGTCGATGCCATCATGACCATGGCCGACCTCGTCAAGACCTACCCGTTCGTGCAGAACCTGCCGGCCAAGCCCCTGCCGGAACCGACCGACGTCAAGGTGGTGAAGGAACCGATCGGCGTCTGCGGCCTGATTCCGGCCTGGAACATGCCGATGCTGATGTTCTTCACCAAGGTGCTGCCTGCTCTCGCCGCTGGCAACACCGTGGTCATCAAACCGTCCGAGCTCACGCCGAACACCTCCACGCGATTGGCGCAGTTGCTTGGCCCGCTGTTTCCGCCGGGCGTGCTCAACCTCGTCAACGGTGTCGGTTCAGTCGTCGGCGAGGCAATGACGCTGCACCCGGGCATCGGCAAGATTTCCTTCACCGGCTCCACTGCCGTCGGCAGGCACATCCAGACCAGCGCCGCCGCCACCATGAAGCGCGTCACCCTCGAACTGGGCGGCAAGGGTGCCGCCATCGTCACCGGGGACGCCGACATCGACGCGGCGGCGCATGGCGCGCTGTTCGGCGTCATGCTCAATGCTGGACAGGCATGCGAGTCGGGCACACGCCTGCTGGTGCATGAAAGCATTCACGACCGCTTCGTGGAACGGATCGCGCAGATCGCCGTGACGCTCAGAGTCGGCAACCCGCTCGACGTCGCCACCAGCATTTCGCCGATGTGCCACGCCGGCCATGGCAACAGGGTGCTGGGGTATGTCCGCTCGGCGGTGAATGAAGGCGCACGGGTGGTGTGCGGCGGTGAACGGGTGAGCGTGCCCGGCTGCGAGGGCGGCTTTTTCATTGCGCCGACCGTGCTTGCCGACTGCCACAACCGGATGAATGCGGTGCGCGAAGAGATCTTCGGCCCGGTCGTGGCGATCATCCGGTATCGCGACGAGAACGAAGCCATCGCCATTGCCAACGACACCGCTTACGGCCTGTCGGCCGGCGTTTGGACCGGCGACGTGCTTGCTGCGCAACGGATCGCCCGTCGCCTGCGCGCCGGTTCGATCTGGATCAACGACTGGCACATGCTGCGCAGCGACGTGCCCTTTGGCGGCTACAAGCAAAGCGGTGTCGGCCGCGAACTCGGCGTTGCCGGACTTGAGGCGTATCTGGAGACCAAGGCCATCGTGACCGCGTTCCAACGCGATCCGGCGAAAAAGACCATGACCTACGGCGTCGTGCACGGGTCGGCCTGATCCGGATCGCGCGACCTGTCGCCATCACCGTCAAGGAAGTCCATGTCCACAGGCTATTTCGAATTCTGGGCGCGCACACGCGTCCATTGCGCGGTCGGGGCCACAGTACGCCTTCCGGCGCTGCTGGTCTCGCTGGGCGCCAGGCGCGTCCTGCTACTGAGCGACAAGGGCCTGGAGAAGATCGGCCTCGTCGAGCGCGTGGCGAAGGTGCTGCGCGACGCTGCGGCAGGCAACCAGCTGCAGCTGGCCGGCGTGTTCACCGACGTCTTGCCCGACGCCGGCAGCAACTGCGTCAATGCCGCGACGCGCTACGCCCGCGAAGTGAGCGCCGACGCCATCGTCGCACTTGGCGGCGGCAGCGCCATGGATGTGGCCAAGGGCGTTAAATATGCGCTGGCGCACGGCCTCACCGACATCTGCGACGTGCTGGCTGCCGGCATCCGCATCGACAGCACCGGTTCGCCGACCGGCATAGCGCACATCAGCATCCCCACCACCGCCGGCACCGGCTCGGAAATGACCAACGGCGCGGTGATCTTCGACGACAGCACCGGCGTCAAGGCGCTACTGGTGGCGCCCTATCTCGATTCCGATATCGCGCTGCTTGATGCGCAGCTGACCGTCGGCCTGCCCGCGGCGATCACCGCCGACACCGGCATGGATGCGCTGACCCATGCCGTCGAGACCATCGTCAATCCGGTCACCAACGCATTCACCAACGGACTGGCGTACAGCGCCATCGACTGCATTCTCGCCGCGCTGCCGGTCGCCGTGAGGGATGGACGCAACCTCCAGGCGCGCGAGGACATGCTGCAGGCAGCCGCCATGGCCACGCTGGCGCTCAACAACGCGATCGGCCCGGCGCTGGTGCACAACTGTTCGCATGCGCTCGGGGCGCTGTATCACATCCCGCACGGCCGGGCCAACGGCGTACTGCTGCCGGTGGTGATGGAGGAGATGATCGGGTTCTACCTGCCCTACGCCACCCAGTTGGCCAAGGCCTTCGGAGTGACCGCCCGCGAACCCGAGGCCACCGTGCGCGAGGTCATCGCCCGCATCAAGCGGCTGCAGTTGGAGGTCGGGATGCCGGCGCACTTCGCCGATTTTGCGATACCTGCAGGCGACATGGAGCGCATCGTCATGGCCATCGCCACCGATCCGCTGGCCATGCTCTACCAGATCCCACCGCCGAAGATCGCGGCGATCGCAACGCGCGTCATGGGTTGAATCGGAATTGGCGACAGCAACGCGCCGGAAAATTGTGGACAATCGGGAAATGCCATCGTGGGTATTCTGAAAGGCATCCGCGTCGTTGAGATCGCCGGACTCGGGCCGGGGCCGTTTTGCGGCATGCTGCTCGCCGACATGGGCGCCGAGGTGATCCTGATCGAGCGCGCCGGCGGCATGACTGACCTGCTCGAACTTGGCAGCAGCGCCATCGTCAATCGCGGCAAGCGTTCGCTGGCGCTGGACCTGAAGACGCCGCAGGCGATCGACGCGGTGCTGCGGATCATCGACGACGCCGACGCGCTGATCGAAGGCATGCGTCCCGGCGTCATGGAACGCCTCGGTCTCGGGCCAGAGGTGTGCCTCGCGCGCAATCCGCGCCTTGTCTACGGCCGCCTGACCGGCTGGGGCCAGGACGGACCGCTGGCGCAGGCCGCCGGTCACGATCTGAACTACATCGCGCTCTCCGGCGCGCTCTGGTATTCGGGGACGCCGGGCACGCCGCCGATGGCACCGCCCACGCTGGTCGGCGACCTGGGCGGCGGCGCGCTCTATCTCGCGATGGGTATTCTCGCCGGCATTCTCAGTGCCCGCCAAACCGGCATGGGACAGGTGGTCGACGCCGCCATCGTCGACGGCAGCGCAAATCTCATGAACCTGCTGTTGTCGGCACATGCCGCCGGACAGCTGCCCTTCGAGCGCGGCCGCGGTCTGCTCGACGGTCCGCACTGGGCCGGCACCTATGCTTGCGCCGACGGCCACTTCGTCAGCATCTGCGCGCTGGAGTCGCAATTCAACGCACTGCTGTTCGCCAAACTGGGACTCGGCACCGATCCCGAATTCGGCACGCCCTACGATCCGCGGTGCTGGCAGCCATTGCGCGAGCGCATGGCCGCGCTGTTCGCCACCCAGCCGCGCCAGCACTGGGTCGACCTGCTCGAGGGCAGCGACGCCTGCTTCGCGCCGGTGCTGACGCCGGCGGAAGCGTTGGCGCATCCGCACATGGCGGCACGCGGCATTTACTCCGAGCGCGATGGCGTGATTCAGGCGGCGCCCGCTCCACGTTTTTCCGTTACGCCATCCGGCGCACCGGGTCCGGTGCCTCGTCGGGGGGAGCATGGCCACGACATCCTGCGCGCGGCGGGCCTTGGTGAAGCCGAGATCAGCGCGCTGCTGCCCGATGCCCGACCACCGCGAGCCACCGGCACTATCCTCAAGGAACTCCAATGACCGAAGACGTGCTGTTATTCGAGATGCTGGGTCCCGTTGCCCGCCTCACGCTGAACCGGCCCAGGGCGATGAACGCACTGAATCTGGCGATCCTCGTCGATCTGAATCGTCGCCTGGCCGAGATCGCGGTCAACGACGACCTGCGCGTGCTGATCGTCACAGGGACCGGTCCCGCCTTCTGCGCCGGCGCGGACCTGAAGGAAATGCTCGCGGGACCGCAGCTCGCCCCCGGCGAGGCGGATTTTCTGGATCGCGCCAAGCTTGTCCTCGACCAGCTGCGCAATTTTCCGAAGCCGGTGATCGCCGCGCTCAACGGCCCGACCATGGCCGGCGGCCTCGAACTTGCCATGTGTGCCGACCTGTTGATCGCGGCGGAAGGCGCCACGATCGCCGACGCGCACGCGAACTACGGGGTCTTCCCCGGTGGCGGCGGTGCGGCAATCCTGCCCCGGCTGATTCCGCTGAACGTGGCAATGTACCTGCTGCTCACCGGCAAGGCGCTTTCGGCGGCCGACATGAAAGCCTGCGGATTGGTGTGCGAGGTTCATCCCGACGATGCGCTCGCCGACGCCGCGTTGGCTTTGGCCAACCACATCGCCGGGAAAAGCCCGTTGGCGTTGCGCCGCATGAAGCAGGTGGCGCGCGCCTCGGCCGACAAGACCCGCGACGAAGCGTTGCTGCACGAGCAGGTGCTGCTGCGCCAGCACCTGCGCTCGCACGACTTCCACGAGGGCCTGCAGGCCTTCGCCGAGAAACGCCCGCCGAATTTCGCAGGCCGCTGAGCACCGATCCGGGCAAGGAGAGCGCAATGGGACATGTATTCAGAACCGAGGAACAGCAGGCCGCCGTCGACGGCCTGAAGCGTTATCTGGCCGACAAGGTCGACCCGATCTTTCGCAAGGAGTATCGCGACAACGGGCTGGTGCCGAAGGAGAGGATGCGCGAACTCACCACCGCGCTGGCCGAATTCGGCATGGTGTCGGGTGCGGTCGGCGAGGACAAGGGCGGCCTGGGTATCGATTTTCTCACTCTGACCATGCTGTTCGAGGAAGTCGCCGCCTGCTCGATCGACATGTCGACAGTCATACTGATCAACACCTTCAGCGCCAGAATGCTATCGGAGTTGGCACCGCCGCACATCCGCGAGCGCTATCTGCCGGGCCTGGTCGCCGGCGAGCTCTTCTGCAGCATGGCGTTCTCCGAGCCCGACGTCGGTTCCAATGTGATGGAGATCAAGGCGCGGGCCCGCCGCGACGGCGATGACTACATCCTTAGCGGAGAAAAGACCTGGATCAGCAATGGGTCCTACTCCGACCTCCTGCTCTGCACGGTGCGCACCAGCGACGACCCCCGACGCGGGCTGTCGCATTTCGTGCTCGATCGCAAGGATCATCCCTACGACGTCCGCGAGATTCACAAGATCGCCAGCAACGGTCAGTCGACCGCGCAAATCTTCCTCGACGACGTCCGGGTGCCGGCCGCCAACATGATCGGCAAGGAGGGCGACGCGCTGCGCAACACGCTGGCGGTCTTCGAGCGTTCGCGTGTTTTCGTCGCCGCGCAGGGTCTGGGCATCGGCCGCCGCGCACTGGAGGAGGCGGTGAACTACGCCAGGGAGCGCCGGCAGCACGGCAAGGTGATCGCGGGCCACCAGCTGATCGCCGCCATGCTGGCCGAGATGGCCACCAACGTCGATGCCGCACGCCTCCTGACCTATCGCGCGGCGTCGATGATCGAGGCCGGCGCGCCCGCCGAGATGGAAGCGGCGATGGCCAAGTACTTTGCCTGCGAAGCCGCGGTGACCATCGCGCGTCAAGCTGTGCAGATCCATGGCGGAAACGGCCTGACCAAGGAATTCCTGGTGGAGCGGCTCGCGCGCGAGGCGATCATCGTGCCGATTCCCGAGGGCACGACCCAGATCCAGCAACTGATCATCGGCCGCGCGCTTACCGGCGTCAACGCGTTCTGACCGGCGCCCAGCCCGACCCCCCCCCATCGTTCCACCGACTCAACCGTTCACAAGGACCTCTCATCATGCGCATTCAGGACAAGGTCGTCGTCATCACCGGCGGCGCTTCCGGACTCGGACTGGCCACCGCCCGGTATCTGGCCGAGGGAAAAGGTGCCCGCATCGCCATTCTCGATCTCAACGGCGACGCCGGCGAAAAGGCTGTCGCCGAGATTGGCGCCGAGCGCGCGATGTTCGTGCAAACCGACGTCGGCGACGAGGAGTCGGTACAACGCGCTGTCGATGCGGTAGTGGCGCGCTTCGGGGCCATTCACGTCTGCATCAACGGCGCCGCACTGCCGGTCGCCTTCAAGCTGTTGAACAAGGAAGGCAAGGCGACGCCCTTGGCCCGGTTCGCGCAGGTCACCGCGGTCAACCTCAACGGCGTGTTCAACGTCATGTCCAAATGTGCCGAGCAGATGGCCAGGAACGAGGCCGAGGCCGGCGAGGAGCGCGGCGTCGTGATCAACGTGTCCTCCGGCGCGGCCTACGAAGGCCAGGTTGGCCAAAGCGCATATTCGGCGACCAAGGCCGGCATCATCGGCATGAGCATGCCGGCGGCCCGCGAACTCGGCGCGATCGGCGTGCGCGTCAACGCCATCGCGCCCGGGCTGTTCCTGACGCCCATGGTCGCGGCGCTGGACGAAAAAGTACTGAATTCGCTCAAGGAGCAGATGGAGGCACCCAGGCGACTGGGCGACATGCGCGAGTTCGCCCACTGCTGCGCCTTCATCATCGAGAATGCCTACGTCAACGCCGAGACGATCCGACTCGACGCGGCGACCAGAATGCGCGCCCGCTGAAGTGAGGCGCAGAGCTGCGATGACGGCGAGGCGGGTCGCTGGATGTCCGCGTGCCCCCCAAAAACCCGAGGCAAGGGAGTCCGCCGAAACGCCCCACGCCTTCGACCGCCCGGGCGGCGTCAGCTGGCAGGCTTCCCTGCTGAATCGATTCACCCGCCTGGCGATAAAACACCCCGTCGGTCGTGCCGGGCTGTCGCCACGCACCGCACGCATGGTGGCACGGATTCTGGAACTGTCGAGCTTTGGCTCCGGGCGGTCCAGGTCCGGCGCCATGCAGCGGCGGACCATCGCAGGCGTCCCCTGCGACGTGATCTTTCCGGCCAGGCCTTCGCCGATCGAGCGCAGGGTGCTGTATCTGCACGGCGGTGGCTTTTGCGTTCACCTGCCGAAAAGCTATCGGCGCTTCGCGCAGCGCATTGCCGAGGCCTTCAGCGCAACGGTCGTTCTGCCCGAGTACCGGCTCGCGCCCGAACATCGCCATCCGGCCGCAACCGACGATTGCCTTGCCGTCTACCGCGCGCTGCTCGACGATGGATGCGATCCGGGCCAGCTTTGCCTGATGGGCGATTCCGCCGGCGGCAATCTGGTGCTGGTGACGCTGCTGCGCGCGCGCGACCAGGCGTTGCCGCTGCCGGCATGCGCGATCGTCATGTCGCCGGGCGCGGACCTGACGTTCTCCGGCGACAGCCACCGCCGCAATGCCGCGGCCGATCCGCTGGTTCCGATCGACGCCCTCCATCAGGTGGCACGACAGTATGCCGACCCGCAGGCACTGTCGCACCCGCATGTCTCGCCAATGCGTGGCGAGTTCAACGGACTGCCACCGCTCAAGATCCTGGTCGGCAGCACCGAGGTGCTGCTCGACGATTCGGTGAATATCGCCGCGTTGGCGCGCGCCGCCGGCGGCGATGTGGTGCTGCAGGTCTGGCGGCAGATGCCGCATGTGTTTCCGATCTACAGCTTCCTGCCCGAGGCACAATTCGCGCTGCGCGCGATGGCCGGGTTCTTCGACCGGCACCGGCGACCCTTCGCCGGTTAGCCGCGCGAGTGCCGGCGCGGCGTGCGGGCTTGCCGCGACCGCCGATTGCGGCGGATCCCAACGCCTAGGAAACGCGCCGCTCGCGGTCCTTCCAGTATTTTTCGCGCACCGAACGCCGCAGCACCTTGCCGACGACGCTCATCGGCAGATTGGCGACCATCGCGATCGACTTGGGCGCCTTGTAGCTGCCGATCCGGGTCTTGACGTGGGCGATCAGCTCCTCGGCGGAGGCCTGGACATCCTTCTTGAGAATGACCTCGGCGTGCACGACCTCGCCCCACTCGTCGTGCGGAATGCCCACCACCGCCGACATGGTGACGCCCGGGTGCGAATTGATCGCCGCCTCGACCTCGATGGCATATACATTGAAGCCGCCGCTGATGATCATGTCCTTCTTGCGGTCGACAATGTAGAAATAGCCGTCCGGGTCCATGTAGCCCAGGTCGCCGGACTTCCAGAACCCGTTGCAGAACTCGGATGCGGTGCCTTCCGGATTCCTGTAATAGCCGCCGATCGTGCCGCGCGTTCGCAGCCAGAGTTCGCCCATCTCCCCGATGGGCAGCTCGTGGCCATCGTCGTCGGCGACGATCACTTCGACGCCGGGACCGGGCCGGCCGGCGGACGACAGCCGCTTCGTGTCATCGCCCGCGTCGAATTCGTGATCGGCCTTGTCGAGGATGCCTACCGCAAGCGAGGACTCCGTCGCAGCATAGGCCTGGATGAAGATGCCGCCAAATCGGGCACGCAGGAGCTTGAGCTTGTCCGGACTCATCGGCGCGGCACCGTAGAAAATTGTCTCCAGCGACGACAGGTCGTGGTTGCGGGACTCTTCCAGATCCAGCAAGCGGTAGAGCAGCGTCGGCACGAGGAAGGACACCGTGACTTTTTCCGCCTCGACGGCCCTGCACCAATGCCTGAGATCGGGGATGTTCTGGGTGATCAGGCAGCCGCCGCGGAAAAAAGTCGGCAGCACCATCATTCCGGCACCGTGGCTGAGCGGCGCGAACTGCAGATTGCGCGTCGTCGGCGAGAACACCTGGTCGGGCGCAGCGTAAAACGAGTCGCGACAGCCCAGCCAATTGTCGATCGTGTACTCGGCGCACTTGCCCTTGCCGGTGGTCCCGCCAGTGAAGCGATAGAGCAGGATGTCGCGGATCGTGTCGCTTTCGA
Organism: uncultured beta proteobacterium; assembly: GCA_963712105.1. Lineage (GTDB taxonomy): Bacteria > Pseudomonadota > Gammaproteobacteria > Burkholderiales > Casimicrobiaceae > VBCG01. The sequence goes on along the minus strand of CAVQGR010000012.1, from coordinate 535,801 downwards.
CCTGTGGCGTCGTATCCGATACGCCATCGAGCAGATCCCAGAAATAGTGAAGCCCCTCGCGTACTCCGGGAAGCGGATCCATGCAGACGATCTGCACACCGCGTTCCCGCAGCATGTCGTAATGGCGGTCGACCAGCGCAACCTCCAGGAACACGACCTTGGGTTCGATCCAGTCGATTTGCCACGAATGCTCGTCGCAGGTGTCGCGAAAGTTGGTGAACGCGGCCGCCGCCTCGCCCTTGAAAATCGTCCAGTGGTGCAGCAGGCCCATGTTGTCGTTGTCGAGGATCAGCAGGTAGCGGTCGCCCCGCCGGAGCTCAAGCTTCTCCAGCATCATGTTGGCGATGCGATTGGTCAGCAGGTGCAACTCGCGAAACGTGTAGCGGCGATTGCGTTCGATATTGACCAGCGCCTCGCGATCGGCATACTGGCGCGCCGTTGCTGCGGCGACACGGGCGAAATTGAGTTTCATGACGGTGTTCCTTCGAATGATGTTCGGTCGGCGGCGCCTGACGTGCTCAGGTCTTGGCGACTATGGACACGGACGGCCGCTTTTCTTGCAACCTCTGCCGCGTCTTGCGCGAGCCGGTTCTCGGCGAGGCGGTCTTGCCTCCGGGCTTGCCGGCCCTGCCCATCGGCGCTGCCGGCTCGAGAACCATAAGCGCGGCGGTAACCATTTCGGCAAGGCTTTCGCGGATGCACTGCGTGTACTGGCCCGGATCGGGCAGCATTTCCGGCGTGCTCGTCGGCGAGACGATCAGCTTGCCGTCGCAGCTGGTGACCGCATGGAAGAGACCCGAGCCATCGCCGATCGGCGCCACGCAGGACCAGTAGCGCATGCGTGCGCCAAGCATGTAGATCGGCACCTTCGGACCGGGAACGTTGCTGACGATGGTGTGATGCAACAGCAACGGGTCTGCCCCGCCGAGTCCGGCGAGCGACACTAACCGTCCGGCGAACGCAAGCGTGGCGGGCGGCGCGAATTTCGAGAGGTCCGTGAGTTCGGCCGCGCCGATCGCCCTGGCGGCCTCCTTCGAGCTCGCGGTTGCGTCGTGCACGGCGCGCAGACGCTCCAACGGATCCTCGATGTCCGTGCGCAGGGGAAAGGGCAGCGTCGAAATGTTGTTGCCGTCGCCGGCCACGCCCTTTTCGGTACGCGTATTCACCGGCGCGATGGCCTTGAGCGTTGTCTTCGGCAATTCCTTCTGGGCCTCCAGGAATTTGCGCATCGCGCCGCCGATGACCGCGAGGACCACGTCGTTCACCGTGGCGCCGGGGACCGCAGTCCGGATCGGCCGGAGGCTCTCGAAGTCGAAAATGGCGCTGTCGAACACGCGTTGCGACGAGATTGTCGCGTTGAAGCGCGTCTTCACCCCCTTCTGCATCCTGCCGCCAAGGATCCTGCCCACCTGCGACAGCGCCATCGCGCCGAGTTTGGGCATGACCTTGGCCGCCGGACCCGCCATCCGCAACGGCGCGGCAAGATTGTCCTGCAGTGCATGCGCCAGCAATGTCAGCGTGCCCGGCGCGACCTCCTGCTGGATGATGCTGGTCTTCTTCAATACCGGCATCCGCCGGCCCTTCTTCGGCGCCAGTTCGTGCAGCGCCCAAGTCAGTTCGGCGAATGCGCTGCCGTCCATCGCGGCGTGATGGCCCTTGGTGATGATGGCGAAGCTGCCGCGCGGCAACCAGTCGATGTTGTCCAGGCCCTCGACGACGTGCATTTCCCACGGCGGGCGCGAGAGGTCGATCTGCCGCGCGTGGATGCGCGAGGCGAGGATGCAGAATTGCCGCCAGTCGCCGGGCTTGGGCAACGCCGAATGGCGGACATGGAAATTGAGATCGAACTGTTCGTCCAGCGCCCAGTACGGGTAACCAAGACTCATCGGCACCTGCACGATCCGGCGGCGAAAGAACGGCGCAAGGTCGAGGTGCTGCTCGATGTGCCCGAGGATCTGCTTGAAGCGCAGCGCTCCACCCGGTACGTCGTTCTGATCGTAGATGTAGATCATCGTGCCGTGCGTACCCGCATTCGGCCGATCAACGTGGAGAAACAAGGCATCCTGACCACTCAGTTTTCGCATGACGGTCGCACCCGACAGGTAACAGAGCGGCCATCGTAGCGAGCGACAACGCGCCTCGGCCCCCCCGGTAGGGGGGCGCGAGCGGTCATGCAGTGGGCAATTGCGCGACGAATCGCGGCAGGGTCCGACCGCCGCAACGCGGATCCGCCAGAGCCTGCCGCCCGCCCGCTCCATGGCGAACAGGCGGTGACCCGATTCAGTCAGCGATCGCGAGTTCCGCGGCGCGTCGCATCGCCTGAATGCGCGTCGCGACGCCGAGCTTGCCGAAGGTGTTCTTCAGATGCCACTTCACGGTCTCTGGGCCGATCTGCAGCGCCCGGCCGATTTCCTTGTTGGACAGGCCGCGGCCGACCAGCGACAGGATGTCGCGCTCGCGGCGCGTCAGCGGCTCGACCAGCGCGTCCGGTTGCGCGGAGGCCGGAACCGTGGCCACCGGCGGGCACTCGTCACCGACCGAACGCCGCAGGCTCTGCAGGTAGTCGTCGCGCAGGCCGGCCGGTCGACCGTCCGGTTTCGTTTGCAATTCGTGTACCAACTCCTGCGCCCAATCGCCGCAGTCGACGATCGTCTGGACCAATGAGAGACCCTGAGCAAGGGTCAGCGCCCGCCCCATCGCCTCCAATGCGCGATCGCGCTGCCCATGCACATGCCAGCACTGCGCCAGCATCAGCAGCGCAGTGACGCTGTCCGGCGGCGGACCCAGATCGCACAGATCCCGGACGACCGCCTCCAGCGCCCGCACATGGTCGTCGCCCAGGCCGGTCATGCCACGATGGTAGGCAACGCCCAATGCACAAAGCCTGGCACCCAGCCAATGCGTCGAAAAGTCATTGCGCGAAGTCGCCGGGCCGATCGCCTGCAGGCGCTTGGCCAGGAACGCCGCCTGATCCGGCCGTGTGCCGGTGGTGAGTCGCAACAGTTCGACGATCGCGCCAACCTCCATCCTCACCCAGCCGCGTTCCGCACCCAGGAGGCGCATCCGGTCAAACAGCGCGATCGCGTCCTCGGCCTTGCCGCGCGCCGCACGACTCCAGGCGAGCGCGTAAGTCGCGCCGGCCATCAGATCCGTCGTGCATACCTGTTCGAGCACGCCGATCCGCCCCGCCAGCGCGCGTTCGACCTGATCGAATCGACCCGCCTCGTAGTCGAGCCGCGCCAGCAGGATGCGCGGCAGCAACGCGGCCAGCGAACGGGCGCCGGATTCGCTGTCGGCGAGATCGGCGGCGGCGTGCCAACTGGTCTCGGCTTCGGCGACCCGTCCCTCGTGCCACCAGCTCCAACCGAACAGCAGAAGCTGAAAGACCCGCTTGAACACCGTCGTGCACGCGATGGAATCCCGCACCTCCGCATAGCGGCCGTGCCACAGGTGAAAAACGCCCGCACCGACCCTAAGCACGTCGGCGACCCAGGGCTGTACTCCCACCTGATTGCCCTGCGGTTCGCGCAGGAGCGTCGCCATCCGTTCCGAGTCGTCCTGGACATAGGCCAGCGTCAAGCGGATGGCCTGGATCTCCGGCGCATGCGCCGCCGCCCCGGAAGCCTCGGACTCGGCGTCGATGCCCTGCAGGATCGCGTCGACCGCGTCGCCCTGTCCATTCAAGGCAAGCAACCACGCCTCGGCGAGCCGCAGCGGCACCGACTTGCGCTGCAGGTCGATCGGCAGGCGCGTGAGCAGCGACCGGAGGACAAAGTACTCGCCGTCGCGGACCAGATTCATCGCACATCGATTGGCGACCTCGACCGCGCTGTCGAAGTCCTGCGCCTCGATGGCGTGGTGCACCGCCTCCCGCCAGAGGCCCTGAGCCGCGAACCACTGCCGGGCGCGCGCGTGCAGTCCCGCCAGCGCCTGCGGTTCCCTCCGTTTGAGTTCGGCAATGAGAAAGTCCGCGAACAGCGGGTGGTACCGGTACCAGCGGCCTTCGCCGTCGAGCGGAAGGATGAACAATTCGCGCCGCTCGACCTCGGCGATCAGTTGCGCGGCGTTCGGGACGCCCGCAACCACCGTGGCCACGTCGGCGCAGAAGCGGTCGAGTACCGCCGTGCGCCCGAGAAATTCGCGCAGCTCGGCCGGCAGGCCGGCAAGGACCTCCTGCTGCAGGTAGCCGCTGACGGTGCGTGCCGTACCGGTGAAGGATTCGATCGAAGTGCCGACGCTGCGTTTGCCGCGCAGAGCAATGCTGATCATCTGCAGCCCCGCTGCCCAGCCCTCGGTGCGTCCGTGCACGGCGTCGACCTCGCCCGCGGTGAGCGTAACTTCGCCGGTCGCGGCCAGGCACTCGCTGACTTCCTCGAAGTTGAGCGCCAGATCATCCGGGCCGATTTCCTCGATCTGCCCGGCCGCGCGCAGGCGCGACAGCCGCTGCGGGGGGAAGGTTCGTGCCGCGACCGCGATCGACAGGTTCTCCGGCATGCATTCGAGAAATTCCATCGCCCAGTCCTGGATCGCGCCCGACGTCAGGAAATGAAAATCATCGACGATCAGGACCAGCGGAGATTGAAACTCGGCGAGCGCATTGGCCAGCGGCACCAGCAGCGACGCCGGCTGGACCAGCTGGCCGCTGCGGGTGATGAGGTCGATGACGTCGCGACCCACCTCCGGGCATACGCGATTGATCGCGGCGGCCAAGTAGGCGATGAAGATGTGGATGTCATCATCTTTCGGATCGACGGAGAGCCAGGCCACGGGAATGCCCGCCCGCCCGAGATCGTGCTGCCAGTGCGCCAGCAGCGCCGTCTTGCCGAATCCGGGTCCGGCGTGAACGATATTGACGCGGGATTTCGCCGGAACGCCCAGCCGGGACAACAGCCGGGGTCGGCGCACCCAGCGCGCATTCACCCGCGGCGGCGCGATCTTGGTCGCCAGGAACATGGCGTCGGGCTCGGTGAGACGTGCCGCTGCGGTTCGGTGCGTGGCAACCATCGGGATTGGGTGTCCTCGTCGGACACGCGTCCGGTGTCCCGGCTTGACGCTACCGACGCGACCTGCACCTGTCAAGACGTCGGTGGTGCCACGACAGGCCCCACAATCAGGGGGGGCGGCATCGCCCGGAAACGGGTTCAATCGCAGGGTGTCGCCAGCCACGGTCCATGGCCGAGCGCAGCGCGAATTCATAAATCGATCCGGAAACCAGCACATGGCCTATTTCATCACCGGCGGCACCGGCTTCATCGGTCGCTTTCTCGTCGCCAACCTGTTGCGGCGCGGCGAGCCCGTCCATGCGCTGGTCCGCGAGGGCTCGCAGCGAAAGCTCGATGCCTTGCGCCAGCACCTCGGCGCATCTGCCGGACAGTTGATCGCCGTCGTCGGCGATCTCGGCGCACCCGACCTCGGCGTGTCGAAGGCCGACGCCGCCCGTCTCAAGGGCCGGGTCACCCATTTCTTTCACGTAGCGGCGGTCTACGACCTCAACGCGTCGGCCGCAGAGCAAGAGGTCTCGAACATCGAGGGTACGCGCAGCGCGGTTCGGCTGGCGCAAAAGCTCGGTGCCGGTTGTTTCCATCATGTCAGCTCGATCGCCGCAGCCGGCTTCTACGACGGCGTCTTCCGCGAGGACATGTTCGAGCAAGCGGTGCTGCCGGACCATCCCTACTTCAGGACCAAGTACGAGGCCGAGCGCATCGTGCGCCGCGAATGCGCAGTGCCCTTTCGAATCTACCGGCCGAGCGGTGTCGTCGGACACTCGGAGACTGGCGAAATCGACAAGATCGACGGCGCCTACTATTTTTTCAAGCCGCTGCAGAAACTGGGCCGATACTTGCCGGCGTGGATGCCGCTGGTCGGCATCGAGGGTGGCCAGATCAACCTGGTGCCGGTGAACTATGTGGCCGACGCCATGGACCATATCGCACACAGGGGAGGATTGGACGGCGGATGCTTCCACCTGACCGATCCCGCGTCCTACCGCGTCGACGAAGCGTTCAACACGTTCGCCCGTGCCGCGGCTGCGCCGCAGATGCGCCTGCGGATCGGCATGCGTGCGATCCGCCGTATTCCGGAACGGATTCGCGTGGGCATCGCCGCGCTGCGGCCGGTCCGTCGCATCACCGACGCGGTGCTGGCCAACCTCGGCATTCCGCGCGATGCGATGATGGTGATCGACTGGCCAACACGCTTCGACAGCGCAGAAGCGGCGCGGGCACTGGAAGGTTCGGGAATCAAGGTGCCTGCGCTCGAATCCTACGCAGGCCGGCTCTGGGACTACTGGGAACGCCACCTCGATCCGGACAGGGTCGTCGATCGCGCACGCGGCGGCCGCGAGCCGGGCTGAAAACCGCGCTGCACCGAAGGCCATTCGCTCACTCCGGCAACAACACCACGGTCTTGCCCCGACCATGTCCGGCCTCCATGGCCGTGAGCGCCGCAGGAACCTCGTCGAGCGAAATCGTGCGTTCGACGTGCGGTCGCAGCGCACCGGTTTCCGCCAATCGGGCCAGCCGCTGCCACAGCGGCTCGCCCGCCTTGAGCGCAAATGCCACCGCGCGCTGGCGCGACGTCAGGCGCGCGACGATGCCGTCACGCACGACTTCCGCGACCGCGCCAATGCTGCCGGAGGTGTTGATGTAGATCCCTGTCGGCGCTAGAACCTTGCGCGATGTCTTGAACGTGGATGCGCAGGCCGCGTCGAAAATGACGTCGAAGCGATCGGCGCGCGCAGTGAAGTCGTCGCTGGCGTAATCGATCACCGCGTCCGCACCCAGTGAGCGCACGAACTCGGTGTTGACGCCGCTACACACGCCGACCACGGTCGCATCGCGATGTTTGCCGAACTGCACGGCAAAATGGCCAACTCCGCCGGCGGCACCGGTCACCAGCATCCGCTGTCCGGCAGTGAGTCGCGCGACATCGGCGAGCGCCTGCAGCGCTGTTCCGGCCGCAACCGGCAGCGCGGCGGCGGCGGCGAAGTCGATTCCCTTGGGAATCGGCGCGATCTGGTCGTGACGTGCAATCACGTACTGCGCAAACGCGCCGCCGCGGGCGAACGGAGAGAGGCTGCCAAACACCTGTTCGCCGACATGCCGGTCCGGCGCACCGCCGCCGGTACCGACGATGGTGCCTGCGAAATCACAGCCGAGGCCGCGCGGCGGCTGCCCTTTCGGCAGCAGGCGCAGGTGGCCCTGGCGGATCTTCCAGTCGAGGGGATTGAGCGACGCGGCGTGAACGCGGATCTTGAACTCACCGGCGCCGGGCGTCGGTTCGGCGACGTCGGCAAGCTGCAGAACGTCGGCGGCCCCGTACCGATCAAAGCGCAGCGCCTGCATCATCGGTATCCGATAACCTGCAGCCGTCGGGCCGGACACCGGTCCGCTTGCTGTTGCGACAAATCCAGATTCATCACCACACCTGCCCGTTGCTGTTGCCAACGGGACGAATTCTAGCCCCAGCCGCCGACTGGCGCGAATTCAGGCGAGTGCCATGCGAGCTGCGTCGGGTTATTTCGCCTTGCGCGAAACGCTCCCGGCACCATGCGCCTTGGGAACGGCGACAACAGCGTCCGAACCGGCCGGGACCATGGTTGCTCCGGGATGAAGGGCCTTGGGCGCGGCAGCGGCAGCGGCAGCGATGCTGTCATCGCATTTGAAACCGGTTCCGCGCAGCGCGCGGACCGCGTTCTCGACTTCCTTCCCACGACCCTGACGCTGCGCCACCTGCACAGTGCCGCACAGCGCGTCCGGATTGTCCGGGTTGGCTGCCAGCACGCTTTCATAGGCCGCGCGCGCCTGAGGCAGGCGATTCAACTGCGCGTTGATCTCGCCAATCCTGAGCTGGCTGCTCAGGTCGCCGGCGTCGAGCGCAACGGCACGTTCGAATGCCGCCAGCGCCGCCTCAGGTTCCTTCAGATCGAGATTCACCTGTCCGAGATTGCGCCAGCCCAGCGGATCCTGCGGGGCCAGCTGCGTTGCCTTCGTGCCCGCCTCCAGCGCATCGCTGTACTGGTTCAGACTTGAGTACCCGAAGGACAACTCCCGCCACGCTGCGGCATTCTGGGGCTGCTGGCGAGTCCACTCGGCCGCATGAAGTACAAAGACGTTCCAGTTACCCGCGGCCTTGAGATCCTGAATCCTGGCCACCAGCGCCACCATCGGGTCAACCTCCTTGGGTCGGTCCACCGGCGCGGGCTTCACGGCCTTGGTTGTTTTGGGTGCGACGGTCGCGGCGTTCGAACCGGCTGAACCATTTTGCGTGGCGTCCGGCTTGTTTCCGGACAGCATCCACCCCAGAGCGATAATCAGCAGGACCAGCCCCGGCAGCGCAAACAGGGCAGTTTTGCGCATCTTTGGGTCGTGCAGCAGGGCCAGTATCGATGGTTTGGCGGCCGCTTGGGTCGTCGCAGGCGCGGCTTCCTGTGGTCGTGGCGGCGCCTTGGCGGCGTCCAGTCGTGGCTTCAGCGGACCACCGCCGCGCTCTCGATGCTCAAGCCTCAGGGAAGTGGCGCGAGCCTTGAGATAGGCGTCCACGACCTCCTGCTGGTCGCCAGTCTGCTTGGAAATCACGTGCGACCACAGCGGCAGATCGACGCGTCCCTCCTGGTATTCACGTCGCGCCTCGTCAAGAAACGGATCAGCCGGCACCGGATCGACGGCGCCGACCAACTTGATGTTGGGCGCGCTGATCTGTGGGGCAGCGCCGGATTCCGGCTCTTTGCGGGGCGGATCGCTTTGGGGGCCGGGAGTGATGTCGACTAGGCTGAGTTCCATCGGATGAGGCTTGGCAATGGTGGCTATGACCTGCCCGATGCAATTTGCATACCAGCCAGCCGGCCGGACCGCACGAATCTAGGTCTGGGACGCGGATCCGGCCAAGGCAAACACCTCCACGGCATTGGCCTTGCCCTTGAACTGCATGAAGCCCAGCGCCTCGACGCCGACGTCGGCGGCCAGACGCGCGCGCGTCGCCCCGTCGATCAGGATGGGGCGCCCCGCGACCTTGGTGTGCTGCTCCAGCCGCGCGGCGAGGTTCACCGTATCGCCGATGCAGGTGTAGGTCGCCCGCTGCTGCGTTCCGGCGTAGCCGGCGACCATCTCGCCGCTGGCGATGCCGACGCCGATGGCGATGGTCGGCTTGTCGATGGACTGCCGCTCGTGGTTGAACAGTTCGATCAGCTCGACCATTTCCTGCGCCGCGCGTACCGCGCTTTGCGAATGATCGGGCAGGGGCGACGGCGCACCGAACACCGCCATCAACCCGTCGCCCATCATCATGGTGACCATGCCGCCCTGCCCGCCGATCGCATCGAACATCAGTGCGTAGTACGTATTGAGCAGTTCGATGGTCTCCTCGGGCGGCTGGGTCTCGGCCAGCGAGGTGAAGTTGCGGATATCGCAGAACAGCGCTGTTGCGTCGACCCGCTTGCCGCCTAGCGCAAAGCCGGAGTCCTGCAGGTCCTGCGCCACCTCGGGCGCAGCGAAGCGGCGTACCAGTTCCTTCTGCTGGTCGCGCAGGCGTTTCTTTTCGAGGCTCGCGCCGATGCGGGCCTTCAGTAGCACCGGATTGATCGGCTTGGCCAGATAGTCCTCGGCGCCCAGTTCGATGCAGCGCACGACATTGGCGATGCCCTCCAGCGACGAGGTGACGATGACCGGCATGTCGCGCAACTGCGCGTCGCCGATCATCTGCTCGAGCACCTGGAAGCCGTCCATTTCCGGCATTTCCATGTCCAGCAGCACCAGGTCGACCGGATCCTTGCGCAACATCTCCAACGCAACGCGGCCGTTCTCTGCCGAGGACACGCTGTGTCCCTGCAGTTCGAGGCTGCGCGTCAGCAGCAGGCGGTTGACCTTGTTGTCGTCCACCACCAGCAGGCGCGCGGGCGCGTGGCGCAGATCACTCATCGCGCAACCCGTTGAGCGCCAGCGCGACGCGCGCGTATTCCTCGTCCAGTGCGTCGAGCGAATGCGCCTTGTGCTCGTCAGGCATCGCTTGGCCCTCGATCTCCAGCGCGCGGGCCATCGTCGCTAGGTCCATCGCTCCGAAGGTGTTGGCATTGGACTTGAGCGAATGCGCGGCGCGGCGGAACGCGGCGGCATCCTGCGCCGTCGCCGCGCGGTGCAGCTCGGCCAGCATGGTCGGCGCTTCCTGCAGGAAAGTGTCGATCAGCTCGCGTGCGAAGTCAGCGCCGGTCGCCTCGGCGAGAGCGGTGAAGATGCCGCGGTCGATGGTCGGGGTGGTCATCAGCGATCCTTGCGGGCGGGTGCATCGTTCAGCGCCTCGACCAGCCGCTCCACACGGATCGGCTTGGTCAGGTAGTCGTCCATGCCGGCGGCCAGGCACATTTCGCGGTCGCCCTGCATGGCGTTGGCGGTCATGGCAACAATGCGCGGTCGCGCGCCGGGCTGCCAGCGCGCGGTGATCTGCCGCGAGGCCTCGAGTCCGTCCATCTCGGGCATCTGCACATCCATCAGCACCACGTCGTAGGTCTGCCGCTCGACCGATTCGACGGCCTCGATGCCGTTGCTGGCAAGGTCCGCACGATAACCCATCTGCTGCAGCAGGCGCAGCGCGAGCTTCTGGTTCACCACATTGTCCTCGGCCAGCAGGATGCGCAGCGGATGGCGCGACGCCTGCCCGGCGTCGAGCAGCGGCTTGTCCGGCGCCGGCGCGGGCCTGGGCGCCGCGTCGTCGGTGAGCAGGCCCATCAGCGTGTCGAAAAGATGCGACTGCCGGATCGGCTTGGTCAGGTAGGCGGCAAACAGTTTCTCGGCGTCGCCCGCTTCTCGTCGTCCGAGGGAGGAAAACAGCACCAGCGGCAGCGCGGCGCGGCGTTCGCGGATCAGCTCGCCAGTGCCACGCCATCCATTTCCGGCATGTGCATGTCGAGGATCGCGAGATCGAATTCCTCACCTGCGGCCAGCCAGTCGAGCGCCTCCTGCGGCGACTCAGTCGCGCGCGCGGACATGCCCCATTTGCCGGTCTGCAGCGACAGCACGCGGCGGTTGGTGGCGTTGTCGTCGACGACCAGCACGCGCTTGCCGGACAGTCCCGGTTGCTCGCCGACGAAATCGCGCCGCCGCGACTCGGGAAGCTGGGCAGTAGGTGCAACGACAGTGAACAGGAAGGTCGCGCCTTTGCCCACGCCGTCGCTTTGTGCCCACATGCGCCCGCCCATCAACTCCGCCAGCCGGCGGCTGATCGCCAGGCCAAGTCCCGTGCCGCCGTATTTTCGGGTGGTCGACGAGTCGGCCTGAGAAAACGACTGGAACAGCCGGCTCATTCCCTCCACCGAGAGGCCGATGCCCGTATCGCGCACGGCAAAGGTGAGCTCGACATGGTCGGCCTTGGCGGGCTTCACACTCACCGTCAGCACCACTTCGCCCGCGTCGGTGAATTTCACCGCGTTGGCCAGCAAATTCAGGATGATCTGGCGCAGGCGTGTGACGTCGCCGGAAATCGCCGCCGGGACATCGCCTTCGAAGACGTAGGCCGTATCCAGATGCTTCTCAACGGCACGCGAGGTGATGAGATCGAGTGCCGACTCGACGCATTCGCGCAAGTCCAAGGGATGCGCCTCGATATCCATGCGCCCCGCCTCGATCTTGGAGAAGTCGAGGATGTCGTTGATGATGGTCAGCAGCGCGTCGCCGGACTCGCGGATGGTGGAAACGTAGTCGTGCTGCTCGGTGTCGAGCCTGGTGTCAAGCAGCAGTCCGCTCATGCCGATCACCGCATTCATCGGCGTGCGGATTTCGTGGCTCATCGTCGCCAGGAACGAGCTCTTGGCCTCATTGGCGGCTTCGGCGGCGGCGCGGGCCTGCTTGGTCTCGTTGAACAGCCGCACGTTCTCGATGGCGATCACCGCCTGGTCGGCGAAGGTCTCGAGCAAGCGGATCTCGGCCGGTGCGAACGGACGCACCTCGTTGCGCAATAGCGAGATGGCCCCAAGCACCTCACCCTCGCGCAGCAGCGGTACGTTGAGCACGGTGCGAAACCCGTACTTCTCCTGCAGCTCGCGAATGTCCGGATACTCCGAGTCGATCAGCCGCGACGCATCTTCGACGTGAATGCAGCAGCGATCGACGACGCACCGCCCGCCGATCGACGTCCGGCGTATCGCCAGCGTCTCGACTCCGCTCATCGATTCGTAAAGCGGCCCATAGCTCGTCATTGCGCGAAGCTGGCCGTCGGCGACAAGCCAGACGCGGCTGCCGTCCGCCCGGCAGAGGATTCCTGCGCGCTCCGCGACCGCGTCGAGCACCGGCTGCACATCGGTCGGCGACTCGCTGATGACCCGCAACACCTCGGCTGTCGCCGTCTGCCGCTCCAGCGCGTCCTTGGTCTCGTTGAACATCCGCGCGTTCTGGATGGCGATCACCGCCTGGTCGGCGAAAGTCTGCAGCGTCGCGAGCTCCTTGGCCGAGAACGCGCCGCGTGAGCGTGCGATGCCGACGGCGCCAATGCCCCGGTCTTTCCACAGCATCGGCGCGAATGCCATCGCTTGATAGCCGGCGATTCTCGAAACCTCGCGCACCGCCTTCGGCACGTCTTCGCCATTCACCACATCGGCGTAGTGAACGACGCGACGCTCCCGGATTGCGCGACCGGCCGGCGTCTTTTCCACCGGCGCCGGGAACGTCGCGGCCACGGCGTCGTGGGCCTTGCCGACATAGGCGGCGATCTGCAACTGGCCATCGTCATCGACCAGCAGTACATCCATCTCGTCGCTGCCGAAGAGGTGCTTGCAGCTTTCGAGAATCTTGTCGAACACCGGCATCGCGTCGGCGACCGAGCTGCTGATCACCTGCAGCACCTCGGCAGTGGCGGTCTGCTGCTCCAGCGCCTCCTGCGTTTCGCTGATCAGGCGCACGTTCTCGATGGCGATCACCGCCTGCCCCGCGAACGTCTTCAGCAGATCGATCTGCCGCTGCGGCGTCTTCCCCGGATCGGGCCAGGCAACGATGATCGCCCCTACGGCCTGGCCGTCCTTGAGCAGCGGCGCGCCGATCATCCGCCGCCAATGCCCGAGCCTTGCCGCGGCCTGGTCGTACTCCGGATCGGCGAACGTATCCACCTCGGTCTGCACGCTGCCCGACATGATGACGCGTCCGCTGAGCATCCCCGGGTTGGGCGGCGCCGGATACAGCCGGCGCGCATCCTCGATGGCCTCGGGCGACCAGTTGTGCGTCGCAGCCAGGTGGACCAGCTTGCCGTCGAATCGGAACACGGCGGCGAGCGGGCTGCCGAAGAGCCGGGCCACGCTTTCCAGGATCGCGTTGAACACCGGCGCCACGTCGGTCGGCGACTCGCTGATGCACTGGAGCACATCGCTGATCGCGGTCTGGTAGTCGAGTGACTCGGTCAGCTCGCGCGTGCGTTCCTCGACCTTGGCGAGCGCGTCGCTGGTCTCGTTGAACAGCCGCACGTTTTCGATGGCGATCAGCGCCTGGTCGGCGAAGGAGTTCGCCATGGCGATTTCCGCCGCACTGAACGCCTTCGCCACCTTTCGCGCGAACACCAACACGCCGATACACTCGCCCTGGCGAAGCAACGGCAAATGCAGCGACGCCTTGTTCCCGGTCAGCGCCTGGATTTGTTGCTGGTGCGGGGAAAGCTCGATCGCATCCCAGTCAGGAAGGTGCAGCATCTTCTTGCCGACGATTACCTGGGACGGAAAATTGGCCTCGGGGTCGACGGGCGCAACCTCCGGCAGATCGCGGGGTATCAACCCGTCCTTCCTGGCCGCCGCCGCCGGTGAGTAGGTCTTGCCATCGGTAAGCAGAACCACGGTGAAGTCGCAGACCAGCAGTCCCAGCGCCGCAGTGACGATAGCGTCGAACACCGGCTGCACGTCGGTCGGCGAGCTGCTGATCACCCGCAGGATGTCCGCGCTGGCCGTCTGGTGCGCAAGCGCCTCCTGCGTCTCGTTGAACAGCCGCGCGTTCTGGATCGCGATCACCGCCTGGTCGGCGAAGGTCTTGAGCAGATTAGCGTCCTTGTCGGAAAACGCCGCAGGCGGCGCGCGGACAACCTGCAACGCACCGATCCCCTGGTTGTTCCACAACATCGGCGCGACCAGCAGCGAAAAATTGCCGATCTCTTCGGCAATGCGGCGCAGACCTTCGGGAATGTCCTGTCCATGCAGCGCGTCCGGATAATTCAGGACCTGACGCTTGTGGATCGCGTAGCCATGGATGGACTCCTCGACCGGTCGCGGAAACTGCGCCTTGACCGCCGCGTCGGCATTCACGGCCCATTGGCTGGCCAGCTTGGCGTCCTTGAGCCTCGAGTCGAAGTGCATCAAGCCATCGGCACCAATCAGCGCGATGCCCACCTGGCCAGTCGCGAACAGGCGCTGACAACTGCGCATGATCTCGTCGAACACCGGCTCGGTGTCTGCGACCGAGCTGCTGATCACCTTCAGGACTTCCGCCGTGGCGGTCTGCTGCTCCAGCGCCTCCCTGGTCTCGTTGAACAGGCGCACGTTTTCGATGGCGATCAGCGCCTGGTCGACGAAGGATTCCGCGAGAGCGATCTCCTTGTCGCTGAAGGCGCCCGCCGCATAGCGTGTCAGCCCGAGCGCGCCGATGCATTCGCCCTGGCGCAGCAGCGGCAATAACAACGATGCCTTGATCCCGGTTTCCTCGTGAACACGTTGCTCATGAACAGGAAGCTCTACGGCGGTCCAGTCCGGGATGTGCAGCATGGTCTTGCCGAGGAACACCCGCGACGGAAAGTTGGCGACGGGATCGATGGGCACGCCGACCGACTTGTCGGCCGGGCGAACGCCCTCCGCGGTGGCTGCCGCGACCGGGAAATAGGTGCTGCCATCCCAACGCAACAGTGTGGTGAAATCGCATGCCAGCAGTCGACGAGCCGTGCCGACGATGGCCTCGAACACCGGCTGCACGTCGGTCGGCGAGCCGCTGATCACGCGCAGGATGTCGGCGCTGGCCGTTTGCCGTTCCAGCGCCTCCTGCGTCTCGTTGAACAGCCGCGCGTTCTGGATGGCGATCACCGCCTGGTCGCAGAACGTGGCGAGCAGCGCCTGCTCCTTGGCGGTGAAGGGCCTGGGCGGAATGCGCACCACGTGGATGGTGCCGATGCCCTTGCCCTCCCACAGCATCGGCGCGATCAGCATCGAGAAATTGCCGAGCTCGCGGGCGAACTGGCGCATCGGGTCCGGCACGCCCGGGCCATTGATCATGTCGGGATAGTGGACGACGCGCTTCTTGCGGATTGGGTAGCTCTGGTACGACTGCGCCAGCGGCCGCGGATATTCCCGGTCCAGCCGTGTCCAGTACCGTTCCACCTCCTTTGCGGTGAAATTCGGCGGCATCGTGTGCGTCGCATGGAACACCTGGCCGTCCTCTCGCACCAGCGATATCACCACCTGGTCGCTGCCGTAGAGCTGCTGGCACGCCTTGCCGATCGCCTCGAAAACCGGCGCCGCATCGGCCACCGAACTGCTGATGACCTTGAGCACTTCGGCCGTGGCCGTCTGCTGTTCCAGCGCCTCCTTCGTCTCGTTGAACAGTCGCGCATTTTCGATCGCGATCAGCGCCTGGTCGGCGAAGGACTGCGCGAGCGCGATCTCCGCGTCCCTGAAGGCGACCGCCTGCGCCCGCGCCAGCGCCATCAGGCCGATGCACTCGTCGTCACGAAGGAGGGGAATGTAGAGAGCGCAGTTGACGTTCAATCGTTCGTGAATGATCTGCTCGTGCTCGGGCAGTTCGAGCGCCGACCAGTTCGGCAGGTGCAGTACCGCCTTGGATACGATGGCGCGCGACGGAAAATTGCGGGCCGGGTCGATCGTCACGACCGGCGGTCCCATATCCGTCATCGGCCCGTCGCGCAGGGCGCCTGCCGCGGGCGTGTAGGTGCTGCCGTCGCAGCGGATGAGGATCGCGAAGTCGCAGGACAAGAGCCGCACCGCAGTTCCCACGATGGCGTCGAACACGGGTTGCACGTCGGTGGGGGAGCCGCTGATCACGCGCAGGATGTCGGCGGTCGCCGTCTGGCGTGCCAGCGCCTCCTGCGTCTCGTTGAACAGCCGCGCGTTCTGGATGGCGATCACTGCCTGGTCGGTGAAGGTCGACAACAGAGTCATCTGCTTGTCCGACATTGCCCCCGGTTCCGGGGACGACACCGAAATGACACCAATCGCCACGCCGTCGCGGACGAGCGGTGCCGATGCGATCGAACGGAACGCCAATCGTGGCGCGTTGACGCGCGCGTAGAGCGTGGTCCCTGGCGCATGGGTGTCGGCGATCTGCTGCGCGCGACACTCGATTGCGGTACACCCGACGAGGCTGTTGCGGTCGATCGGCATCAGGTCCGCGCCGTGGAATTCGTCGTGCGCCTCGTAGCTCCGTGCCCGCCGGCGCAGCCCGTTGCCCTCGACCGTGCGCAGCGCCGCCTTGCGGCCGAACAGCCGGGCCGCGCTGGCGACGATCGCGTCGAATACCGGCTGCACGTCGGTCGGCGAGCCGCTGATCACCCGCAGGATATCGGCGGTGGCCGTCTGCTGTTCCAGCGCCTCCTTGGTCTCGTTGAACAGCCGAACGTTTTCGATGGCGATCACCGCCTGGTCGACAAACGTCCTGGCGAGCGTGATTTCCTTGTCGGTGAAGGGGCCAGCCTTCTCGCGCGCCAGCACCAGCACGCCGATGCATTCGTCCATGCGCAGCAGGGGGAGCATGAGCGAGGAATTGATCCCCCTGCGTTCGCGGACGGCGCGTTCGTGAGCCGGCAGATCGATCGCCTGCCAGTCCGGGATATGCAGCATGGACCTCGACACGATGACCTGTGACGGGAAATTGGCCGCGGGATCGACGGGTAGGTTGCGATCGGGCGAGTCCAGCGGAACACCACCCGGTATGGCGTTGGCGGCCGGAGAGAACGTAGCGCCGTCGCAGCGGAGGAGCGACGTGAAATCACAGGCCAACAGCCTCAAGGCCGTGGCGACGATGGCCTCGAACACCGGCTGCACGTCGGTCGGCGAGCCGCTGATCACCCGCAGGATGTCGGCGCTGGCTGTCTGGTGCGCAAGCGCCTCCTGCGTCTCGTTGAACAGCTGTGCGTTCTGGATGGCGATCACCGCCTGGTCGGCGAAGGTCTTGACCAGAGTCAGCTCGGATTCCGAGAAGTGGCGCGGTGGCGTGCAGATGATGTCAATCGTGCCGATGCCGTGGCCGTTCCACGTCATCGGTGCGTTCACGACGGAGAAGTCCCCGCGTCGTCGCGCGACCTCCTTGATATAGTCGGGCATGTCGTCGGCCGCGAGCACGCTCGGTCGATACATGACCGAACCCTGCCGCACCGCCATGTCGCTGATGGTGCCGGCGAGCAGGCGCGGAAATGCCTGCTCGACTTCTTCCGCGAACTTGCCGCGGTAGGCGCCGATGCGCAGCATGTCGCCGTCGATCAGACACACCGCCGGGTCGCCCGCGCCAAACAGCCGCCGGCAGCTGTCGAGGATCTTCTCGAACACCGGCTTCGCGTCCGCCATCGAGCCGCTGATCACCTGCAGCACTTCGGCGGTCGCCGTCTGCCGCTCCAGTGACTCGGACACTTCCCTGGCGTGACGCTGGGTTTCGTCCAGCAGGCGCGCGTTCTCCAACGCAACGCCCATACTCGCCGCGACCGTCGTGAGCAGTCGGACTTCCGCCTCGCCAAAGGCGTTCTCGCGCTCGCAATTCTGCAGCGCGATGGCGCCGATCGTGCGCTCGCCGACGAAAATCGGAACCATTGCAGTCGACAGACTCGCCTCCTTGCCCACGACATCGCGCAAGCCCCAGGCCTTCATTTCGGCGCGGCTGTTCGCGACGACGGGACGCCTGGCGTCGAACGCCCTCGACATCCGGCCTTGCGGATCCACGCGCACCGGCGGCACGGAGATCCTGACTCCGCGCTGGTACTCGTACAGGCTGTGCACCAACGGATAGTCCGGGCCCCGCCAGGCGATGAGGATGTCGCCGGTGTTGAACACCTCGCGCAGCTTGTCGCCGACGAGTTCAACGATGGCCTGGAAGTTGAGCTCCTTCGCCATGCCCTGCTGGATGGTGTTGATCACCGCCAGCTCGGCGCTGCGGCGCTCGGTTTCCTTCAGCAGCCGCTGCGTCTCGTCGAAAAGGCGGGCATTTTCCAGTGCCAAGCCCATGGTGGCGCCGACGGTCAGTTCTTTCGCTGGCGTTGCCGGCTTTCGTCCTCCTGCCGCCTTCTTCGTTTTCCGCGTTTCGGGCATCAGCGCTTGTCGACTCGATCCGGGCCGCAGGTTTCAGGGGAGACAATGCACGCGTCGATGGACGAGTGTCCATGGCCCGAACACGCCAACGACAGGTGCGGTGGGCGAAACGCAGTTTAGACTACCCACACCTGACGTCCAAGCGCCGCGCGGGCAAGGTGTCCGCCGTTCGCCGCGGTGAAGCCGGCGCGACGCCTGTCACTTTCCCATCCGACTGGCCCACCATGCACCTTCGACTCAACGGCTTCATCGCCGCATTGCTCGCGACCGGCGTCGCGCTGGCGGCCTCCGCCCCACTGCCGGTGGTTCCCGCGCTCGACCTGGACCGCTATCTCGGCCAGTGGCACGAGATCGCGCGCTATCCGAATGTGTTCGAGCGCAACTGCGTGTCGGACGTAACGGCGCGCTATCGCCGCGAGGCGGACGGGACCATCGAGGTCGTCAATGCCTGCCGCAAGGCCGACGGCAGCATGATGGAGGCCAAGGGCCAGGCGCGCGTCGTGGCGCCGGCCAAGCTGGAGGTACGTTTCGCGCCGGCGTGGCTCTCCTGGCTGCCGCTGGTCTGGGGCGACTACTGGGTGATCGATCTCGATCCCGACTACCGCTACGCCGTCGTCGGCGAACCGTCGCGCGAGTACTTGTGGATCCTCGCGCGCGATCCCGCGTTGGACGAGGCGACGCTGCAGCGAATCGTCGCGCGGCTCCCCGCGCTGGGCTACGACCCGGCGAAATTGCTGCGCAATCCGCCACCCGCGCGCTGACGCCGCGAGGCAGGCCTCGAGTCAGGGCCGGGCGAGATCGACCACCGGACCACCGGCCGCGCGCGCATCCTCGGCGTCGTGCGTCACCAGCAGCACCGGCAGCCCGCGCCCGGCGGCGTGGTCGAACACAAAGCGACGGAAATCCTGGCGCAACTGCGCGTCGAGCTTGTTGAAGGGCTCGTCGAGCAGCAGCGCCTCGGGTTCGGACAACAGCGTGCGCAGCAGCGCGACACGCGCGCGCTGTCCGCCCGAGAGGGTCGCCGGATCGCGGTCGGCGAAGCCGGCAAGGTCGCCCTCGACCAGCGCCTGCTCGACCCGCTCGCGACGCGCCTTGCCTCCCCGTACCGCTGCCGACAGCCCGAAAGCGAGGTTCTCGCCCACCGACAGGTGCGGAAAAAGTAGATCGTCCTGGAACAGGATGCCCACGCGGCGACGCTCGGGCGCAAGACTGGTGATGTCGCGCCCGCCCACCGTCACGCGTCCCGAGGCGCGAAACACCGGGTCGATCGATCCCGAAACATAGGCGAGCAGTGTCGACTTGCCGCAGCCCGACGGACCCATCACCGTCACGCATTCGCCGGGCGCGACCGCGACGCTCAGCGGCGGTATCAGTTCGCGGCCGTGGAGGTCGATGCGCAAAGCGTCGAGTTGAAGCGTCGCACCCATCGCTTTCAGTGCCTGCTCCGATGAAGTCGAAGGAAGGTGCCGCGCCGCGCGACCGCTAGAAAAGCGCAAATCACTGCCGACTGGTGAAAGTGAGCGGCAATGCAATCTCCGGTCACGTCCGTTGCACCCATCGTCTTCATCGCTCGCCCCCCAGCCCGCGCCGGTTGGCGAAGAGCAGCGCCGGCAGCGCGGCGGCGGCGACATAGGCCAGCATCGGGAACAGCGCCTGCACCAGCGCATAGGCGCCGGTGATGCGCCGGTCCGCGCCCGCGGCCAGCGTCACCGCCTCGGTCGTCAGCGTCGGCACGCGGCCGTTGCCGGCGAACAGCGTGGCGAGGTACTGGCCGACGCTGACGGCAAAGGCGACCGCGCAGGCGATCAGCACCGGGCGCAGCAGGATGGGCAGCTTGACCGCGATCAGCACGCGCGTGGGCGAGGCGCCCAGGCTCGCCGCGCTGCGCGCATAGCGCGGGTCGAGCGCGCGCCACGGGTCGGCCAGCGACAGGAACAGATAGGGAAGCACAAAGACCAGGTGCGCCCAGACGACCGCGGCCAGCGTGCCGTCGAAATTGAAGCGCACAAGCAGCACCTGCGCGCCGAACAGGAAGGCGACCTGCGGCAGCAGCAGCGGCAGGTAGAGGATCCAAAGTGATGCAGTGCCGGCGCGCGCATGGCCGCGCTGCTCGTTTTCCAGGCAGCCGGTGACCAACACCAGCGCGATGGTGGTCGCCAGCGCGCCGATGATCAGCGTATTCAGTGCGGGATCGGCCAGCCCCTGCATGCGGCGCGACCAGTTGGCCAGCGACCAGTCCAGCGGCAGGAAATCCGGAAAGCGCCACTGCCCGGCCACCGACCACAGCGCCATGCCGATCAGCGCCAGCAGCGAGAAGAGCAGCAGCGCGACGACCACCGCCGACGAAACGCCGGCCCCGGCAGCGGTGACGCCGCCGCGCCGGCCGCGCGCGAGAACGCGTCGGCCGAGCGCGCCCGCGCCGCGTTCGAAGCCATGCCATCCGGCGATGCAGGCGAGCACCAGCAGCAACAACAGGGTCGCGGCGGCGGCAGCAGGGAAATAGTGCGCGATGTCGGCGTCAAAGAACCAGCGCACGGCGAGCACCGCCAGCGTGGGCGGATTGGTCGGCCCGACGATCATCGCCACGTCGACCACCGACAGCGAGAACGCGATCACCGCGTAGATCGGCAGGCGGATCTGCGGATAGACCTGCGGCAACACGACACGGAACCACGCGGCGACCGGCGGATAGCCCAGCGCGCGCGCGGCCGCAATGTGCTCGCGCGCTGGCACCTGGTTGAGTGCGCCGATAGTCATCAGGATCAGGTAGGGAACTTCCTTGAGCAGCAGCGCCAGCACCAGCGCCAGTCCCGCCGCATCGCCGACAGTCGCCACGTCCGGTGGCAGCGCCCAGCCGGAGAGCCAGGGCGAGATCGCCCGCGCGATCCAACCCGACGGCGCGATCAGGAAGGCCAAGCCGATGGCCAGTGCGGAATGTGGTGTTGCCAGCACCGGCGCCAGCGCGCCGCCGATGCGCCGCATCCATGGCTTGCCGTGCGCCCAGGCGCAGAACGACAGCGCCAGCGCGACCGACAGCAGCGAGGCGAAAAGGCCGGTGAACAGCGTCACCGCAAGGCTGGTGTCGAAACCCGGATAGGCAAAAAGTTTTCGCCAGGCATCGAGGCTGAAGGCGTGGCCGCCGATCGCCGGCAGGTAGCCGAAAGCGGGAAGCAACGTGCCCAGCAAGCCGGCGATGATCGGCAGCAGCAGCACGCCGGTCGTCAGCGCCGGGGCGAAGCGCAATCCGCCGCGGCGCGGCGGCGCGCTCAGTGGGTGTAGCGCTTCTCCCATTCCGTCATGACGCGCGTCATCCACGACGGATGCGGCTCGAGCAGCGTGGTACCCAGTTCCGCGTTGGTCGGCAGCGCCGGCGAATTCGGCAGCTCCGCGAAGCGCTGGCGCTCGGCCGGCGTCAGCCTGGTCAGGTCGAGCACAGTGAAATTGCCCATCTGGCGGATGTCCTGCGCGCGTGCCTGCGTGGCCGGTTCGAGAAGGAAGTCGGCGACGACCATCGCGCCTTCCTTGTTGGCCGCATTGAAGGGAATCGCAACAAAACTGGTATTGCCGATGGTGCCCTTGGCGAAGACGAAGGTGCGCACGCTGTCGGGCAGCAGGCCCGCGCCGATGGACACCGCCGCCTCGGACGGGTTGAACGAGATCAGGATGTCGATCTCGCCATCGTTCAGCAGCTGCCGCTGCGCCGGACCGTTTTCCGGAAACTGCCTGCCGCCGCGCCACAGCCTGGGCCGCAGCTGGTCGTACCAGGCCCACATCGGCGCGGTGACCGCGGCGAAGTTGGCGTCGGTCGCCGGCTGCTGCAATACCGCGGGGTCCGGCGTCAACTCGTACAGCGCCTGCTTGAGGAAGGTCGAGCCGAGGAAATTGCGCACGCTCGGATGCGTGAAGCGGCCGGGATTCGCCTGCGCCCAGGCGAGCAGCTCGGGCACCGAACGCGGCGTGGTCTTGACCCGCTTGCTGTCGTGGACGAAGACCAGCTGCGCGCGCCGCCACGGCGACTCCATGCCGTCGACCGGAATGGTGAAGTCGACGACGTTGGAGCGGATGTTGGTGGTGTCGATGCGCGCGGCGTTGGGCAGACGCGCGCCGAAGGGACCGAACAGCAGGTTCTGCTGCTTCAGCGCCAGGAAGTTGGGGCCGTTGATCCAGACCAAGTCGACCGAGCCGTCGCGCTCGCGTCCGGCGGCCTTTTCGGCGACCACGCGGGTCACCGCTTCTGCCGTGTCCTTGAGCTTGACGTGGTTGACCTTGACGCCGTAGCGGCGCTGCACCTCCTCGCCGACCCAGCTGATGAAGGCGTTGGTCTTCTCGTCGCCGGCCCAGGCGTTCCAGTTGACCGATTGGCCACGCGCCTTGGCCAGCACTTCGTTCCACTTCGCGTCCTGCGCGGCCGCCGGGAGCATTCCAACCAGCGCGGCAAGCGCGACGATCAATGTTCTCGCCAGCATCGGATCAATCGTCCCCGGCGTTGACCGCCACGATCTTTGTTATCTTTCGCGGCGCATCCGGCACGCGCCCCTTGGCCACCTGCCGCCGCACCCGCGCCGCTTCGAGCACGGGACCCAGCACCTCCTCGTGGAAGCGGTCGCAGCCGATGCACAGATTCTGGTAGGGCGAGCCGTCGGGTTTCGCGGTCATCGACTCGGCGACGAAGCGCGCTTCGGTCCAGCCGTCGGTCAGACCCATGCGCTCGGGGTGGCCCATGGTGATCGCCTCATAGGCTGGGACGCCGGTGAGCGAATCGAGGATCTCGATCAGGTTGTCCTCGAGCAGGCTACCGACCGGGAATTTGGTCTTGATGCAGCACGGATAGACCGCGCCATCGGGTTCGATCGAGACCTCCGAGCCGTTGTACTGATGACGCAGGAAGTTGAGTCCGCCCGACCAGCGGTTGCAGAAGTTGTCGACGAGTGTCGCGTGCGACAGATTGTTCTGCCAGGCGCGCCCGCGCGGCCACAGCTTGCCGATCCACGAATCCGGCGTCGCGCCGAAGAAGCTGTAGACGGGACCTTCCTCTTCGTGCCAGTTGCGCGTAGTCGCCAACAGGCCCGACTTCTTCATGCCGTGGCGTTCGAACAACGCGGTGAGCTTGTCCATGAACGCCTTCTGCTTCACCGGCCCTTCGAGGCCGACGTGGAAGTCGTCGACGCTCGCCACCGAAATCATCCACACGCCGCGTTCGAGCAGGTCAGCGACGATCTGGTCGGTCAGGAGGTCGCCGGTGGTCTGCACGACGACCTTGACCCCACCCTGCCCGGCATAGCGGTCGCGCAGGCCCTCGATCACCTTGTAGGTCACCCGTTCACGCACCGGATCGAGCAGCGACTCGCCACCGGAGAGGATCACCCGGCCGGTCTTTTCCGGAAAGCTGCCGTCGGGCTGCGGATCGTCGAGGTCGACGTAGGTCATGCGCTCGGGCAGGTTGGCGAGGATGCGCGGATAGTTGCGCTCGGCCTCGGCGACGACGGATTCGAGTTCACCGCGGATATACGGGCGGAAGCGGTCCTCGTAGCAGTGCTTGCACTTGCGGTGGCAAGCCCAGGCCATGACGTAGTAGATGGATTCCATTGGGCGCGGCGTAGATTCTCGGTCGGGCTGGGCGAACAGTTGATTATGCCGCAACAACGCAGGCCTTCAGGCAGGTCTGATACGGCAGACCCGATGTGGCAGACCCGATGCGGCAAGCACGATCAGGCACACGCATGGGCCGCGCGTCGAATCGGTCAGGGTGAGTCGGCGTGGACCCCGCGATCCTTACCCGCGCCGGGCCCCATCCGTTTCGCCAGCTCCACACAGGGATCCGGTCGCGCCGCGGCCGGCGTCAGCACGACAACGTCGAACCGGTCCGCGGAATCCCGGTCGGGATCCGCGTCGTCGCGTTCGAGGAGGCCGATGGCAACTGAGGCGGCGCGTTCGTCCGCGCTCAGCCAGTGGGGTATGCCGATGTCGGTGCGGGCGTGGCCGTTGCCGGTAAGTAGCACCACGCCGCGCCCGGCCCAGGTCCCAAGTGCCTGCGCCAGCGTGCGATCGCGGGCGACCTGCGCGACGGCCATGCCCGGCAGCGCCGCGGTGGGAAGCAGGTTGCAGTGGCCCTTGGCGATCATGTCCTCGTGCGCCCGCCGGAAATCCGCGGAAAGGCTGTCGTAAGGCGAACCGGCGCCGGTCGATGCCGTATCCATCGCCAGGCGCATCGCCTCGCCGCGCGACAGATTGGCGGCGACGATCGGCAGGTCGTGGTCCAGCGCCAGCTGGATGAAGGGCCGGTACAGCGGCCAGTTCCAGCTCGGCGCGCCCTTGCCCTGTGCGATAAGGTAGTCCACGTCGCCGGGACGCTCGCGCCTCGCGCGATCGATGTCGGCCTGCCGCTCGCGGTCGAACTGCTCGAAGGCAATCGCCGGCCGCGCGCCTTCGGCGATGAGTAGCCGCAATGCGGCGGCGCGCAGCGCATGTTGTGCGGCATTGTCGTGCACCTCGCCCAGCAGCACGATGCTCCGGCCGCGCATCGCCTTGACCAGCGCATCGGGCTCGGCCGCGATCTCGATGCCCGCGGCGACGGCCACACCGAACGGTAACGTCAGGCAGGTCAGCGCCAGCCCGATGCCGAAGCGACACGGGTTCACTTTCCGCCGCGGTCGCCCAGCGTCCAGTCGACGCTACGCGGCCGGTCCGGCAGGTGCAGCGTCGAGACGGCGGCAGGCGATTCCGCCACCAGCCTGCCGGCACGAAACACCTTGAGCCGCGTCGCGCGCAGGCGGATGGCCTCGACCGGATCGCGCGCCTGCAGCAGCACAAAGTCCGCGCGCATTCCGGGGGTGATTCCGTAGCCGTCGAGCCGCAGAATGTTGGCAGCATTCGCGGTCACCGCGTCGAAGCAGGCCCGCATCGCGTCCCCGCCGGTCATCTGCGCGACATGCAGGCCCATTGCCGCGACTTCGAGCATGTCGGCGCTGCCCAGCGGATACCACGGGTCCATCACGCAGTCCTGGCCGAAGGCGACGTTCACGCCGGCCGCCATCAGTTCCGGCACGCGGGTCATGCCGCGGCGTTTCGGGTAGGTGTCGTGGCGTCCCTGCAGCGTGATGTTGATCAGCGGATTGGCGATCGCATGCACGCCGGCTTCGCGCATCAGCGGCAACAGCTTGGATACGTAGTAGTTGTCCATCGAATGCATCGACGTCAGGTGCGAACCGGTCACGCGACCATGCAGGCCCAGCCGCTGGGTGTGGAAGGCCAGCGTCTCGATGTGCCGCGACATGGGATCGTCGGTCTCGTCGCAGTGCAGGTCCACCTGCTTGCCGGTCTCCGCCGCGAGTTCGCACAGCAGCCGAACCGACTCCGCGCCCTCGGCCATGGTGCGCTCGAAATGCGGAATGCCGCCGACGACGTCCACCCCCATGTCCAGCGCGCGGCGCACCTGCGCGAGTCCGCCGGGACTGCGCAGCGCGCCGTCCTGCGGAAAGGCGACCAGCTGCAGGTCTAGCCAGGGCTTCACCTTGTCGCGCACATGCAGCAGCGCCTCGACCGCCAGCAGCCGCGGGTCGCAGACGTCGACATGCGAGCGAATCGCCAGCAGCCCGCGCGCCACCGCCCAGTCGCAATAGGTCAGCGCGCGCTCGACGATGGCCTCCTGCGTCAGCGTGGGCTTCAGCTCGCCCCACAGCGCGATGCCTTCGAGCAGCGTGCCGCTGGCGTTCACTCGCGGCAAGCCGTAAGTCAGCGTCGAATCCATGTGGAAGTGCGCGTCGACGAAGGGCGGCGACAACAGCTGACCCTGCGCATCGACCGTGTGCTCGGCCGTGGCATCGATCCGCGGTGCCACGTCGACGATGCGGCCGTCGGCGACGAGGACGTCCCGCCCGGTTCTCCCATCGGGCAGTGACGCGTTGCGAACGAGCAGCTGCACGTTCACTTGGTGCCGAAGATCCGGTCGCCGGCGTCGCCAAGTCCGGGCAGGATGTAGCCGTGGTCGTTCAATTCGCGGTCGATCGCCGCCGTGTACAGCGGCACATCCGGATGCGCCTGATGGAAGGTCCGGATGCCCTCGGGACAGGAGACCAGGCAGACATAGCGGATCGACCGCGGC
Organism: uncultured beta proteobacterium; assembly: GCA_963712105.1. GTDB lineage: Bacteria > Pseudomonadota > Gammaproteobacteria > Burkholderiales > Casimicrobiaceae > VBCG01. The sequence goes on along the minus strand of CAVQGR010000012.1, from coordinate 509,441 downwards.
TTGGCTTCCTTCAGCCGCTCGACCGCAGCCACCGCCGAGTTGCCGGTGGCGAGCATCGGGTCGAGCACGATCGCGTCGCGTTCCGCCATGCCGCTGGGCATCTTGAAGTAATACTCGACTGCGACCAACGATTTCGGATCGCGATAGAGGCCGATGTGCCCGACACGCGCGCCCGGCACCACCTGCAGGAAACCGTCGAGCAGGCCCATGCCGGCGCGCAGGATCGGCACGAACACAAGCTTCTTGCCGTCGATAAGCTTCGAATTCATCGTCTCCAACGGTGTCTGGATCTGCACGTCGTGCATGGGCATTTCGCGCATGACCTCGTAGGCCATCAGCGCGCCGATCTCCGTGAGCAGGCGGCGAAAACTCGTCGTGCTGGTCTCCTGCTTGCGCAGCAGCGTCAGCTTGTGCTGGATCAGCGGATGGTCGAGCACGTGTTCGTTGGACGGCATGAGGTCTCCTGTATGCGGCGTAGCGGGTCAGGTCACAACGGATCGATTCAGAATACGGTGCCGTCGCTGCGGATGGGAAGCGGCGGGGCGCCGCCGCGCAATTCCTGCGCGAGTTCGCGGCCGGCGGCCCAGGTGCCACCTTCGAGTATGCAGGCGAACGGCAGGTCCGGCGAGTCCAGACGGGCGCGCACCAGCGGCGCCAGTTCGTCGAGCAGCGCCACGGTCAGCGCGCGCCATTCGACCACCGCGTCGCTGCCGACCGCGAGCGCCGTGTTCGCCAGCGCAGCGTCTCGCAGCGCCAGCACGCCGGTGTCGAGCAGCAGGCCGCCGTTGCGGTACTCCGGCAGCCCGGTCAGGGCGTCGCGTTGGGTCAGCCGGACTCCCGCCCATTCGAAGGGTTCGAACAACGAATAGGCAAGCCACTGCGACAGCTTGTGAAAAGGCACCCAGCCCGCCGTCGGTCCGGCGCCGCCCGCCCTCTGATGGCGCCAAGCGTCGCCCAGCGCGACGCCGTCAAGAGCACTGCCGGTCAGCCAGATCGCCGAGAGTCCATCGAGCAGCGCGCGCAGGATCTCCGGCGCCGCCACCGTTGCCTGTGGATCGTTGCGCGTCAGCGTGTCGAAGAGCGCACCGGGACGCGCGGCATCGCCAAATGTTTCCTGCTGTGCCGTCAGCGCCGCACCCAGTCGCCGCAACAGCGCGGCACGCCCATCGACACCGACCAGCGGATTGCCGGCGTCGACCTGGAACATCTCCGCCAGCGTGTCCGCGTCCAGCACCGCCAGCGCCGCCGCATCCACGCGCAACGGATCGTCGCGGCGGGACGAGAAGGTGCCACGCATGAACGCGCGCATGCTGGCCACGCCCAGTCCTTCCGAACGCGTGAAGCGCTGTCCCGACTGCGCCTCGTCGTAGCCCCACGTCGAACCCGCGCCGGCGTCGAGCAGCACGCTGACCACGGCGAGATCGACATGCGCGCGCGCCCGCTCGGCGGCGCTGCGCCCGGCCAGCGCGAGATCGAGTTCGGCCCGGCGGTCCACGCCACCCGCCTCGAAATGACGCCAGCGACTGTGATAGGGAATGGCCAGCGTCGGATAGCGTCGAAGTGTCACCGCGGCAACGCGATCCGCCGCATCCGCGAGGCGGTCGCGGTGGATACGAAACGTTTCCGATTCTCCCGCGCCGACGGCTGCGGCGATGTTGGCGCAGCGTTCGCGGATTGCCGTCGTCGACCGCAGCGCCGCGACCGGCGAGACGGCGACGGCCGCCGTCACAAGACCCGGCCCTTGGTCTGCGCGAGTTGCAACGCGTCCGGAACAACGCCCTCGGTGAAATAACCCGCCGCCTTCTTGGCGTCCATTTCCACCGACGCGTCCAGCGGAATGAGTCCATCCGGGATCGCCACACGCTCGCCCACTTCGATGCCGGAGTTCACGATGGCGTCGTACTTGAGATTGCTCATCGACACCAGCCGATGGATGCGGCGGATGCCCAGCCAGTGCAGCACGTCGGGCATCAATTCCTGGAAGCGCATGTCCTGCACGCCCGCGACGCACTCGGTGCGCAGGAAATAGTTGGTCGCCGAATCGCCGCCTTCCTGGCGCTTGCGCGCGTTGTAGACCAGGAACTTGGTGACCTCACCCAGCGCGCGGCCTTCCTTGCGGCAGTAGATGACCAGTCCCACGCCACCGTCCTGCGCGCCGCGGATGCACTCCTCGATGGCGTGCGTCAGGTAGGGCCGGCAGGTGCAGATGTCCGAGCCGAACACATCCGAACCGTTGCATTCGTCGTGCACGCGCGCGGTCAGCGTCACCTCGGGGTTGGCCAGGTCATGCGGATTGCCGAACATGTAGACCGTCTGCCCGCCGATCGGCGGCAGGAATACCTCGAGGTCGCTGCGCGTGACCAGTTCCGGATACATGCCGCCCGTTTCCTCGAACAGCGCGCGGCGCAGGTCGGCCTCCTTGCAGCCGAAGCGCTGCGCGACGCCGGGCAGCCACCACACCGGCTCGATCGCCGCCTTGGTCACCACCGCCGAACCGTTGGCGTGCAGGATGCGCCCGTCGGCGACCAGACGGCCCGCGGCGATCGCCTCACGCACTTCGGGTAGGTCGATGTGCGCCTTGGTGACCGCGATGGTCGGCCGGATGTCGTAACCCTGCGCGATCTCCTCGCGAAACACGTCGGCGACAATGGCGCCGAACGGATCCATCGACACGATCCTGGCCGGGTCGCCCCACGCCGGGTACGGACCGAGCGGGTCGGTGGGCATGGTGTTGGTGAGGTCGGGACGGTGGCTGCGCGTCAGCGCGCCGGCGGCGACGGCGAGCGCGCGATAGACGCCGTAGGAGCCGCTGTGCGTGCCGATGACGTTGCGCTGGCTGCGGTTGTGCGTGCTGCCGACGACGGGGCGGCGCAGATGCGGCTCGGCCTGCCCCCAGGAGATCGGCAGCATGCCCGGCTCACCCTCGACCGGATGCGAGGTCAGCCGGATGTGCTTGGTCGGCGCGGATTCAGTGGTCATGGCATGCACTCCAATTGCCGACTATACCGCTCGCGGTGCCGATGTGCCTGCCATAATCAAGGGCAGGACGCCAACCGCGTCCCCCGCCATGCGCACGCCAATGGAATGGATCGTCCTCGTTGCCGCCCTTGTGCTGGGCGTGCCCGCCGCGGCCTGGTTCGCGCAAGACCGGCTGATCTTTTTTCCCCAGCCTCTCGCCTCGACCACGCAGTTGCCGGCAAACGCGCAGCCGCTGGAAGTGGTCGCTGGGGACGGCACGAAACTTCGCGGCTGGCTGCGCCCGGCGCAGGCCGCAGCGCCCACAGTACCCGCAGCGCCCGCGCCGGTGGTGCTGTACTTCGGCGGCAATGCGGAAGAGGTCTCGTGGATGCTCGCCGAAGCGCGCTGGCCGCGCGACTGGACGATCGTCGCAGTCAATTATCGCGGCTACGGCAACAGCGAGGGTAAACCCGGTGAGGCAGCGCTGGTTGCCGATGCGCTGGCGATCTTCGACGCGCTGGCCGCACGACCCGAACTCGATCGCAACCGCATCGTCGTCTTCGGCCGCAGCCTCGGCACCGGTGTCGCGGTCAAGCTCGCCGCCGCGCGGCCGCTGGCCGGAACGATCCTCGTCTCACCGTTCGACAGCATGGTCGAGGTGGGCCGCACGCACTATCCCTGGTTGCCCGTCGCGCTGCTGCTGCGCCATCGCTTCGATTCGCTCGACGATGCGCAGCGCGCGCCGATGCCGCTGCTGGCCATCGTCGCAGACAACGACTCCATCATTCCGCGCCAGCGTTCAGCGGCGCTCTACGACGCCTGGGCCGGACCGAAGACCTGGCTGGTCGTGCCGGCCACAGATCACAACACGCTGAGCATGCCGGACGCGTTCTGGGCCGGCGCCTCGGGTTTCCTCGCGGCGTGGGCGCGCTGACGCGGGCCTTCAGTTCGACGGGCTCGGGATTCGCCGGCTCTAGGAGCCGGACACGCACTTCCACTTCCGGCGTCGAGGGAAGCGTGTACGAGTGCGACTCGCGCCCGACAGCGAGCGTGCGGGACCTGCCGGGCAGGTCTTTGGGCGTGCCGGTGACCGCGCCCGATCCGGCGCGCCATTGCGCCCGAGCTGCCGGCGGTTCTCGATCACCGGATCACTTCGTCCGCCCGATCCAGGAGCGACTGCGGAATGGCAAGGCCGAGTGCCGCAGCGGTCTTCTGGTTGATCACGAATTCGAACCGCGCCGGGCGCTCGATGGCCAAATCGCCGGGATTGGCCCCTTTCAGGATCCGATCGACATAGCTCGCGGAGCGGCCATAAAGGTCATTGTTGCTTGGTCCGTAGGACATGAGCCCTCCGTCCACCACATAGATCCTGAGTTCGTAGAACGCAGGCAGGCGATACCGCGCCGCGAGGTCGATCAGTCGTGCGCGCCGAGCGCCCAGGAACGGCGACGGCAGCACCAGGACGGCACCCGCACGCTCACCCTTCGCCGCCTTGAAGGCGCTCTCGAACTCGGCCTCGCCATCGACCGTGAGCGTCTGTACCGCGAGGCCAAGAACCCGCGCCGCGGATTCCGCTGCCGACAGGATGGCCGTCGAGGCTGCGGAATGGCGCAGGAAGGCCACTCGGGAAAGATTGGGTACGGCTTCCTTCAGCAGCTGCAATTGCTTGGTGATCAGTTCCTCGAACTGCGAGGCCAACCCCGTCATGTTTCCGCCGGGGCGCGCGAGGCTCCGCACGAACCCCCTCGTGACCGGATCGGCCAGGTAAACGAAGACGACGGGAATCGTGCTGGTTGCCTTCTGCGCGGCGGCGATCGCCTGCGGGCCGGACACAACGATGACATCGACCTTCGTTTGGACGAATTCGGCGACGAGGCGCGGAATCCGGTCCGGATGCCCATCCGCCCAACGATGTTCGATGATGACGTTTCGGCCCTCGATCCAGCCCAGGTCGAGCAACCCCTGCCGGAACGCCGCGAGCCCGGACGACCCCGTCGACTGGCTGCCATTGCCGAGGTAACCAATCCGCGGAAGTCCGGCGGATCGGGCTTCGCCGACGAGCACCGGTATTCCGGCCATCGCCACCGCGACGCCGACAAAGGTCCGCCGATCCATGACTGAAGCGCCTCACAGCGAATGGAAATCGAACACTATCACGGCTGCTCCCGGAACATACGGCGCGGCCGGCGGCGCACTCTGCAGGTACGACGACGATGAGCGCGCCACCACCGTCGCCGCCACGATCGCGGCGCCCGTGCTGGGCTACACTTGCCGGACGCGCCATCGCGCCATCGCGCCCACCGCCGTGCCATGTCCGACCCCGCAGGTACTGACGAGCCATCTGCCGCCATCCATTCCGATGCCGACATTGCGCCCGCGCTCGTTCAAGGCGAACTCGCGCGCATCCTCGGCAGCCGGTCGTTCCGGTCGTCCCGCCGCCATCAGCAGTTGTTGAGGTACCTGGTCGAGCAGGCGGTAGCCGGCAATGCCGGCGCGTTAAAGGAACAGGTTCTCGCGGTCGAGGTGTTCGAGCGGCCGCACGGCGCCTTCGACCCTGCCCGCGACACCATCGTGCGCGTCGAGGTGCGACGACTGCGGCAGCGGCTGGCGCGCTACTACGCCGATGAAGGCCGCGATGCCGCGCTGGAAATCAGCCTGCCGGTCGGCAGCTATGTGCCGATGCTGCGCCGGCGCGAAGGTCCGACTGACGCCGCGACCCGGCGCGCGCGGGACCTGGTGGAGCGTGGCGAGTATTTCCTGCGGCAACCATTGTCGAAGGCGACACTGGAGTCGGCGCTGGCGCGCTTCGACGCAGCGCTGCGCGAGTCACCTGACCACGTCGGCGCGCTGGTCGGCATGGCCCGCGCCTGGCTCAATCTCGCCTCTGGCTGGCACGGCGACCCGCGGCCGGCTGCCGATCATGCAGCCGAAGCGCTGCACCGTGCGCTGGACCTCGACGCGAGCCAGGCGACCGCCCACGCGCTGATGGGCGCCGTGCTGCACCAGTACGAATTCGACTGGACCGCCGCACGCACGCACTTCGACCGCGCGCTCGCCGTCGCGCCGCAACAGGCCTTCGTCCATTCCGCCTTCGGCTTCCACCTGTTCGCGCGTGGCGAACTCGACGAGGCCGAGCGCGAACTGCTGCAGGCGCGGCGGCTCGATCCGCTGTACGTCAACACGCGCATGCACATGGTCAACCTGCGCATCGCCCAGCACCGCTTTGCCGACGCCGGGGCCGAACTCGAAGGCATGCGGGATCTCGCGCCCGACAACCCGGCCGCCAACGGCCTGGCCGCGCTCATCGCCATGCTGGCGGGCGATCCTCAGCGGGCGGTCGAACTCTACGGCCGCGTGTGCGAACTCGCGCCCGGCCATCCGAACGCTCATGTCTGCCTCGCAGCGGCGCAGGGACTGGCTGGCGATGTCGCCGCTGCCGACGCGACGGTGGCGATGGCGCTCGAGCGCTTCGGCGCGGACCGGGTATCACCCTATGTGCTGGCCATCGTCGCGACGCGCTGTGGCCGTGTTGACCGCGCCTTCGCGCATCTCGACGACGCGCTCGAGCGCCGCGATCCGAACATGGTGATGCTGACCGTCGACCCCAGCCTTGCCGGCCTGCACGATGATCCTCGCTGGGTGGCGCTTTGCGCGCGGCGTCAGGCTGCGGGCTGACGCCGCACCTTCTCGCAGTTGTCAGGTCGTGCCGGCGTCGCCGGTGCGTCACCGGCGCCAAGCCGACGCGCCGCCGCGCCACTGCAATCCGGGACGGCCGGTTACGACGGCGCGCACATCACCACGACATCCGCACCATCACCCTCGGCGAGCCAACCCTTGCCCACCATCGCGTCACGCGTCGCGCGGTCGATCGTGTATCGATGATTCGCATCCGCACGATTGCTGAACACGCGGTAGACCGGCACCTGGCCCGCGCCGCAGGTGCCCAGCGTCGGCGGATAGAGATAGACGAAGGCGTCCGACTCGAGGATGAAGGTCGGGTTCTTGGTCATCGTGCCGTCGCACTCGTTCTTGTCGCGGCCGAAGAAGTGGCCGTCGCCCTTGCCCGGCGGGATGTAGATGCGACACACCGCCGTCGCGCCGCCGGCCGGGCCCGCGAAGGCCTTGAAGGAAAGCCCCGTGCGCGCCCAGCCCTTGAAGGTGCCGTCGTCGAGTTTGGCGATCTCGTCGGCGGCGTAGGCGATGAAGTAGTGGTCGAGGGAAGCGTTGTAGAACTCGATGACGGGGACGGGTGTGGCGACCGCGCTGCCGGCGACGGTGATGGATTTGGTGGTGAAAGCGATCGCGCCGAGGCTGTCGGCAACCTGTACCATGAACGTATAGGTGCCCACGACATTGAGAATTCCGGAAAAAACGCCGGTGGTCGCGTTGAGTGCTGATCCCGGCGGCAAGGCGCCGCTGACGACGGACCACGTATACGGCGGTCGCCCGCCATATACGTCCACCGAAGCCACGACATTGTCGCCGGCATCGACCTGAATGGAAGGCGGCAAATTTGCGCTGGCGGTAAGGGCACTCACCAGCGGCTCCGCCGCAAACGGTGATCCGGCGACCGATGTCAGCGCGCCCGTGGACGGGTCGAGGCGAAAGCCGTAGATGGTGCCCGTCGTCGGATTCCCGACGTAGACCAGATCCGCGACACTTGTGATGGCGGTGACGGACCGCGATACCGTGCCGATCGCCTGCGGCGCTCCGACCGGCGCCAGTACTCCATTTGCGGCGATGGAAAATCCGCGCAGCAGACCATCCACGTCGTTGACGCCGAAGAGGTAGTGGCCGGTCGGGTCGACCGTCAGGCCATAGTAATAGCCGTCGCGCGCAGCGATGCGTGTCGGCACGCCGGTGACGGCGTTCACCGCCCAGGTCTCGAGCGCCGATCCGCCGGCAAACAGGAAGCGACCGTCCGGCGAGAGCGCCAGCGCTGCAATGCGGCCACCATTGGCAATGTTGGGAAATGGTGATCCGGGAATATGCGAAAGGACGCCGGTGACGGCATCGATCGCAAACACAGCGATGGAGCCATCGAAATTGCCGACGCTTTGCCCCACATACATGAAGCGTCCGCTGCGATCGATCACCACAGGAACCGGAAGACTGCCGCCTGTCGGGAACGGTGACCCGGCCAAGGGCGTGGGCACGCCAGTCACCTGATCGATGGCAAAACCTGAGATTGTCCCGTCGCCGCCATCCCCCGCCACGTACACGAACCGTCCTGAAGGCTCGATTGCGACCGCACGGGGGTTGCTACCCACGGCGGCCGGCTTGGCACCTGGCGGCGTGACCGGGGTCCACGCCAGCGTATTTGGGTCGATCGCAAATCCGCACAATCTTCCTGGCAAGCCTATACCGCCGCTCATGTAGACAAATTTTCCGGACGGGGCCAATGCATTGCCAAGAGAAAAGAGGCAGTCCTCAGAACCAGTGGTGCCGGGAATGAGCGCGAGTGCACCGTAGTTGGCGATCGATTCGGTTATCCTTTTGGACGGGGGGGTGTAAACAGGGATGCCAAAAAATACTTCAAAAATAAAAGACAATTGTTTCAAGAAGGCGGCGTCTTTCTTGGCGTCATTTGCAGCTATCAATTGAGCAGCCTTTTTCGACACAACTAAAATTTGCGCCGAGGCAATTGACACCATTCCGAACGTAGTCAAGATTGCGGCAATAGCAAGTCGCGATGCCAGCGAGTGCATTTTGGATGTTCCGCAGATTGTCATCGTTGCCCCTGGAAAATGGAGTTGCGTTACGCTGGAAGCCAGTCGCAATCCGCCGCATCCCCGTCGAGCGACGACATCCGCAGCTCGATGCCATGCGGGCGGATCGCTACGCCACCGATCCGCCCCGCCCAGCAGGGGGAAACCGAGCGCCGATGGCCGTGCATCTTCATGCTGCCATCCAGTATGAAGTCCGCCGGCCCGGAAGCGAAGCGCCATCAGGTGACATACAGGTGACATGCCTCCCCTCGCGAAGCCACGGAAGGCCAGCAACCCACGCCCGCAACCTGCCCTCGGGACCACCATGGCGCGTAGTGACCCGACCGCCCTCACCTGAAGGCCGGAACAGAGACGGCAGCCGCCCGCCCCAGCACCGGGCAAGGACCGACCGTGCATCTGCGATATCCTGACCCACGGCAACGATCTGCCTCAACGGTTCGCGCTCGAACCCCAGTTTCCGTTCGCCCCCACGATGACCACCATCCAGTCCTGTGACATTCCACCGAACGCGCTGTTGCGCAGGTACAAGGATGCCACTGGATTTGCCGACTGTTATGTCACCGAAGTGCCTCGCCTGGTGTCCCAAGCGGCGTTCGTCGAGGCGTTCTACACGTCGACCTTGTTCAAGGTCGAACGCACGCTGCTCAAGTACCTCGCCTCACGGCCGGCAACCGATGCTGACGCACGGCGACTCGCGGTCGGCGAAGCCACGACGTTTTCGGCGTGGCGAGTGGAGTCTCAGACGGCGTCCGAGTTGCTGCTCGCGGACTTCACGGGTCGCACGCGATCCTGGCTGATGGCGTCACCCGCCGGAGAGCCTTCGCGCGCGGCGGGCACGCTTCTGTATTTCGGCTCCGCGGTCGTACCCCGATCGGGCGGGCCGGGACGCAAACCTCGCCTGGGCTTCGCCTTCCACGCGCTGCTGGGATTTCATCGACTGTATTCGCGCCTTCTTCTGCGGGCAGCGAGCAATCGACTTTTAACGGCACCGTACAGCTGAAGCTGGAGGAACCGTGACGGTCGGGTCACTTCGGCGAGAACCATTTCTCCTACATGCGCCGGACCAAGGCACTGATTCCTTCGGTGCTCTAGTTCTCACCTGACCCAGCATTCAATCGGACCCTGCACGGCACGGGCACCGCTTGGTTCATCGAATTGCGGATCAGGCCGGTACCAACTCCAGCTCCATGAACACGAAGTAGGGCATGAGCTTCGCCGGATACTCGATGTAGGGCGCGCACTCCCTGAAACCCAGCGACCGGTACATGCCGATCGCCTCGGTCAGGATGCTTCCGGTGTCGAGTTTCATCGACCGATAGCCATCCTCGCGCGCGGCGGCGATCAGCGCATCGCACAGCATTCGCCCGAGGCCGGCGCCCCGAAACCGCGCAGGCACATAGACACGCTTCATCTCGCAGCTGTCGTCGCCCAACCGACGATACGCGCCGCAGCCGCGGATCTCGCCGTCGTGATCGGCGACCAGGGCGCGTCCGATCGGCGGCCCGTAGACCGTCGGGAGTTCCGCCAGCTCCCCGGTCAGCGACTGCCGGTCGAGAACCTCGGTGACGATCCAGGCATCGTGCTCATAGCGCGAGCGCAGCCACGCCACGTATTCGCCGATCAACTGCGAAAAGGCGTCGTAGTCCTGGTCGCCGGACGCTGCGCGGATGACTTCGCGCTCAGGATTTCCCTGCATCGCCGCGACTATCCCGGGAATCTCGGGTTCCACGAGGGTTGCCAGCTGCGCCAGCGATTCCTGCCAGCCGAGGTAGCACATCTCGAGCGGTATCACTTCGGGAATGCCGCTTTGGGCGATGCTCAACTCGGTTCCGCACACGACCGGCTTCAGCGTGACCGTCACATCCATGACGCCCGGCAGGTTCGGATCGTCGAACTTGTCGGTGTACCGGATCCGCTCGCGCGGAACCAGTTCGAGGTACTCCCCGCCGAACGAGTGGCCGTTGCCGCTGGTGAAATTGTGGAAGGACATCCGGAACGTGCCGCCGACGCGCGCGTCCAGGTGATGCACTTCGCAGGTGAAGCCGTAGGGCGGGATCCACTTGGCCATCGCGCCGGCCTCGAGGAAGGCGCGATAGACCTTTTCGGGCTTGGCACGCAGCACCCGATGGAGACGGACGGTGCGGTCGGACATGGGTTGGCTCCTTTGTGGGGGGAGTTCGGTGGCTGAACAGTATTCTAGTAGGTCCCGTCCTTCACCTGGTCCGCGAACGCCTGCGCCGCCGCAACAATCGTTTTCGTGACGTGGGCGTATTGCCGCGAGAACGGCGGCCACCTGTCGCCGAGGCCGATGACGTCGTTGATGACCAGCACCTGGCCGTCGCAGGACCTGCCCGCGCCAATGCCGATGGTCGGCACGGCAACGGCCTGCGTAATCGCCGTGGCGAGGTCATCCGGCATGTGTTCGAGCACCAGCATGAACGCGCCCGCCTCGACGATGTCCCCGGCGTCCTTCAGCACGCGGCTGGCGTCCTCCGGAGCGCGTCCGACCTGCCTGAAGCTCGTCGCGGTCTGCGGCGTGAGTCCTGTGTGCCCGACGACGTCAATGCCGTGGTCGACGAGGTGACGGATCACCTCGAGCTTCGGCCCTTCCAGCTTGACGCTGTCGGCGCCTGCTTCAAGCAGCAAGCGGGCGTTCTTCAACGCCGTCGCCGGGTCACTGTCGCTGCGGTAGGAGAAATCTCCGACGATGTGGGTGCCCGGAGCGCCGCGCCGCACGGCGCCGACGTGGTATTGCATGTGCTCGATGGTGACGTCACGCGTGCTGGTGAAGCCCATCTCGGCCATGCCGACCGAGTCGCCGACCAGAATCACCGGGATCCCGGCTTGTTCAAGGCAACGCGCAACCGGCGCCGTGTAGGCGGTCAGCATCGCAATTGGCGTGACCCCCTTCATCCTTCGAAGCAACTCCGCACTCTGCTTCATCTCATCGACTCCTGTCGCGGCCAGGCCAGACGCAGCCGACCAACCGTCAGCCCGGGTCAGCCAAGACATGCTACCGTGCGCCGGTCGGCGCGTCGCGGCAACGGATTCCTCCGTCCCTTGGCCAGGTGAGCACTGCCCCGAAGACACCGGCGCAGGGGACAATGCGCTCCGCCCGACCACTTTGCTGTTTATCCAATCCAGGCCCACATGTCCATTGTTCTCGAAGTCGAACACACCACCACCTACCGCTATGCGCGTCCAGTGACGTTTTCCACGCATCGGGTCGCGTTCCTGCCGCGCGCGGCGCACGACCTCAAGGTACTGAGCTCGAGCCTGGAGGTGTCGCCACACAGCCGGCAGCATTGGATGCACGACGTATTCTCGAATTCGCTGACGATCGTCGAGCCCATGATCCCGGCTGACGAGCTGCGCTTCATCGCGCGCTTCGCGATCGAGCACCTGGGCGTCAAGAATCACGAGTTGCCGGTCTCGCCCGAAGCCAAACTCTACCCGTTCCAGTACACCGACGAACGCCGCGCCGATCTGTCGAGCTTTCTGCCCGCGCAGTACCCCGAGGACGTTGGCATGCTACGCGACTGGATGGCCAAGTTCATGCCGCAGCGTGGCCGCATCCACACGCGCGACGTGCTGGTCAACCTGTGCGAAGGGATCCGCAGTGACTTCAACTACGCGGCACGCGATGCCATGGGCACGCAGCGGCCGTCGTTGACGCTGCAGCTGGGCACCGGCACCTGTCGCGACTTCGCGTTGCTGATGATGGAAGCGGTACGCGCACTGGGCATGGCGGCGCGTTTCGTGTCCGGCTATATCTACGACCAGTCGCTCGAACAACCGCAGCTGCCCGAGGATGGCGTGGCCAGTCCGATCGACATCCAGAGCCACGACGCGGGTGGCATGCGCGGATCGGGCGCGACGCATGCCTGGCTGCACGTCTACCTCCCCGGTGCCGGCTGGGTGCCGTTCGACCCCACCAACACGCTGTACGGCGGCACCGACCTGATCCGCGTCGCCGTCACGCGCACGCCTGAACAGGCTGCGCCGGTGTCGGGTTCGTGGGAAGGGTGCGGCGTCCGACTTCCTGGGTCTGCAGGTCCAGGTGAACGTGCGCCGCGCGGAATCAATCGGCGCCGGTGACCGACCCGGTCTGACGCTGCGACTATCATGCGTGATTCCCACGAAGCCCGAGGGCAACGTTCCATGCCGTCATCCACAGCTACCGCGAAGGTTCCGCTGCGCGATTTCTTCAGGAATCCCGAGCAGGCCGGCCACCAGATCTCCCCGGACGGGCGCACCCTGTCCTGGACCGCGCCCTACGAGCGACGGATGAACGTGTTCGTGCGGCCGCTGGCGGGCGGGGACGTGACGCGCGTCACCTCGGAAACCGCGCGCGACATCAGCGGCTACTTCTGGAAGGGCGAGCGCATCGTCTACGAGAAGGACTTCGGCGGCGACGAGAATTTTCACGTCGTCTCGATCGACATTCTCGGCGCCGACCTCAAGGACCTGACGCCCGGCGAGACACGTGCGCGCCGAGGTGGTGGACGACCTGGAGGACGACGACGACCACCTGATCGTCTCGCACAACCGCCGCGACCCCGAGGTGTTCGACGTGTTCCGGATCAACGTCCGCACCGGCGAGGAACAGCTGATCGCGCAGAACCCCGGCAACATCGTCAGCTGGGGCACCGATCACGACGGCAAGCTGCGCGTGGCCGGCACCGCCGACGGCGTCACCACCACGCTGCTGTACCGCGCGACCGAGCAGGACGAGTTCAGGCCGCTGCTGACCACCGACTTCAAGGAAACGGTCTCGCCGCTGTTCTTCACCTTCGACAACCAGCGCCTCTACGTCGCCTCCAACCGGGGCCGCGACAAGGCGGCGATCTTCGAATTCGATCCCGCCACCGCGCAGGAGGGCAGGCTGCTCGTCGAGCATCCGGAGGTCGACGTCGAGGGCCTCAACTATCTCGCGCAAGCGCAAGGTCCTGACGACGGCGCGCTGGGTCACCGCGAAAACCGAACGCCGGTTCTTCGACGCGGAGACCGAGGCGATGTTTCGCGACCTCGAGGCGAAGCTGCCCGGCTATGAAATCGAACTGACGTCGACCAACAAGGCCGAGGACAAGTTCATCGTCGCGTCCTTCAGCGACCGCACGCGCGGCAAGCGCTACCTGTACGACAAGACCACCAAGCAGCTCGAATTCCTGGCCGACGTCACGCCGTGGCTGCCCGAGGACAGGCTCGCCGCGATGACGCCGGTGCAGTACACGTCACGCGACGGCCTGGTGATCCACGGCTACCTGACGCTGCCGATGGGCGTTGCGCCGGTCAACCTGCCGGTGGTGGTGAACCTGCACGGCGGGCCGTGGGCGCGCGACGTCTGGGGCTTCAACCCGGAGGTGCAGTTCCTGGCCAGTCGCGGCTACGCGGTGCTGCAGATGAACTTCCGCGGGTCGATCGGCTATGGCCGCAAGTTCTGGGAAGCCTCGTTCCGCGAATGGGGCCGCAAGATGCAGGACGACGTCACCGACGGCGTGCACTGGCTGATCGAGGAAGGGATCGCCGATCCGAAGCGGGTCGCGATCTACGGCGGCAGCTACGGCGGCTACGCCACGCTGGCGGGACTGGCGTTCACGCCGGAGCTCTACGCCGCGGGCGTGGATTACGTCGGCGTATCCAACCTGTTGACCTTCATGCGCACCATTCCTCCGTACTGGAAGCCGTTCCTGGCGATGATGCACGAAATGGTCGGTGACATGGAGGCCGACGAGGCGATGCTGAAGGCGGCCTCCCCGGTGTTCCACGCCGACCGGATCACCGCGCCGCTGTTGATCGCGCAGGGCGCGAAGGACCCGCGCGTGGTCAAGGCCGAGAGCGACCAGATGGTCGAGGCGATGCGCAAGCGCGGCGTCGAGGTGGAGTACATCGTCAAGGACGACGAGGGCCACGGTTTCCACAACGAGGAAAACCGCTTCGAGTTCTACGAGGCGATGGAGCGCTTCCTGGGTCGGCACATCGGCGGCTGACCGTTGCGGTTTCCCGGGGACGCAAGAGTCCGACACCGTGAGAACGTCTGGACAGACTGCCTCGAAGTCTTAGCCCGGGCAGGGACTGCACCAGGCCACAAGAAGGTCGATCGTGCAGCTGAACAGCTGGTTGTTCGAGGCGCACCGCTCCTGGTAGGTCTGAAAGCACACAGGCACCGGGCCGGACGAGCAGTAATTGTGCTGTGAGCCTGCCACGACCGGACATCCGGGATCCTTTTGCGTGGCGCCGCAGTCGCCGCCGAATTCGTTTTTCTTGCTGCAGGCAACGGTGATGCGCACCTCGTCCTTCTGAAACGGATTCCAATTCGTCAGCAAAATGCCCTCTGTGCCCGGGGTCGCCCCATCTTCCCCCCCGATCGCGCTGACCGACGGAGAGCCGGTTTGGGAATAACCCATGCCCCATGCGAACGGATAGGGCGATTTGCAGTGATAGGCCTTCGTAGTCGTCTCCCACCCGCTCATCGAAAACGGAGCCTGTGGCTGGAGTTGACATTCCGGCACGCCGTCGCATGGATTGTCGCTGGCGACCTCGCCCGGACCCCAGTGGGGAGGCCGCGAAGACGACCTCTGTTCGAGCATCTGCGCGGTCGGGGCAAGTTGGCGCGATTTCTGAATTCCGTTGCCGTTGTAGGGCTCGGTCGAGCAGCCGAGCGAGACCATGAACTGTCCCGCCACGCTGGTGGCGTTCACGCCTTCGATGGTCGCCGTCCACTGGTCGACGGCGACCAGCTGAACCATGATGTGCTCGTGCTGCGCGGCGTCCCATGCCCAGAGGTTCGGGTGGCTGGCCGGACAGGCAAATCGCTCCGATTTCCGTCCCCGCGCCGGCACGATGACGCCGGCCGCCGTGGCGGACATGCATGCGGGAACACCCGCACACTCGTTCTGATTCGAAGCGACGATGGTATCGGTGCGGTAACCGTGGACGTCACTGGCGTGCGCATCGCCAATGATCGCCGCCAGGACCAGCGTCAATCCGATGTGTGTGACGAACGCGCGCTGCATCGAGGTCCGCATGAGCCCCTCCCGAGGGTCGGATGCCGAGGCCGCACAGCCGCAACGACTGAACCGGACATTCCGCCCGCGCGGCCGATCGCGCCATTTGCCGGCGCGAGTTGACGCGGAAACCATACCCGCGTTTTCCGGCAGGGGCAACGTGTTTCAGGCGACGGCGTGGCCCGCGCCGAGCTTCCCGTCAACGCGCCGGGTTAACATCACGCCCGACACCTCCCTGTCTTCCTGGAAAAAAAGACCTTCATGCACGCGACGCCTGCGAGCGGATTCATCCGCGGTGCCATCGTGTTCGCGGCCGGCGCCCTGTTCACATGCATGATAGCTTCTACCGTGGCGGCAGCTGCCGTCGGCGACGGCTACTGGCATACGAATGGCCACCGGATTGAGGACAGCGCCAATCGGCCGATCCGCATCGCGGGCATCAACTGGTTCGGCCTGGAAACGAGCAACTTCGCGCCGCATGGCCTCTGGGCGCGCGGCTACCGCTCGATGCTCGACCAGATCAAGGCGCAGGGCTACAACACGATCCGCCTGCCCTACAGCAACCAGCTGTTCGACGCGGGCAGCACGCCCAACGGCATCGATTTCTCGCAGAACCCCGACCTCGCCGGCCTGACGGGCCTGCAGATCATGGACAAGATCGTCGCCTACGCCGGCGAGATCGGCCTGCGCATCCTGCTCGACCGGCATCGTCCGGACGCCGCCGGCCAGTCCGAGCTCTGGTACACCGCGAGCTACGACGAGGCGCGCTGGATCCGTGACTGGACGATGCTCGCGGCACGCTACGCGGGCAACGCGACGGTGATCGGCGCCGACCTGCACAACGAGCCGCACGGTGCCGCGTGCTGGGGATGCGGCGACCTCGCGCGGGACTGGCGCCTTGCGGCCGAGCGTGCGGGCAACGCGATTCTCGCCGTCAATCCGAACTGGCTGATCATCGTCGAAGGCGTGGAGAGCCATGCCGGACAGAACTACTGGTGGGGCGGCAACCTCGCCGGCGCCGGTGCTGCGCCAGTCCGGCTGAACGTCCCGAACCGGCTGGTGTATTCGACCCACGACTATCCGGCGAGCGTGCACGCGCAGCCGTGGTTCTCGGCGCCGGACTATCCGGCCAACCTGCCGGCGCTGTGGGATGCGACCTGGGGCTATCTGCATCGAACCGGCATCGCGCCGGTGCTGGTGGGCGAGTTCGGCACCAAGCTCGTGACGACGTCCGACCAGCAATGGCTGACCGCGCTTGCAGACTATCTCGGCACCGGCGCCGACGGCATCCACTGGACGTTCTGGTCGTGGAATCCGAATTCCGGCGATACCGGCGGCATCCTGAACGACGACTGGCAGACGATCAACCAGGCGAAGCAGGCCATGCTGATGCCGTTGCAGTTTCGCCTGGGCGGGCTGACGTCGACGCCGCCGCCGGCGAAGATTGCTGCCGTCGAGTATTACAACGCGAGCCTCGACCACTACTTCGTCACGCCGCTGGCCGGAGAGCAGGCCAGGCTCGACGCCGGGCTGACGCCTACGCAGTGGACGCGCACAGGCAAGGCGTTCAACGTGTTCGCGTCCGGCAGCGCGAGCACCTCGCCGGTATGCCGCTTCTACATTCCACCGGATCTCGGCGACTCGCACTTCTTCGGCCGTGGCACCGCTGGAATGCGCATCCACGGCATCGAAGAACCCGGGCTTCGTGCTGGAGGCCTCGCCATTCTTCCACATGGTGCTGCCGACCGCCGGGATCTGTCCCGGCGCACTGATACCCGTCTATCGTGTCTTCAGCAATCGGCCGGATGCCAATCACCGCTACATGACCGATCGCGCGACGCGCGATCAGATGGTCGCCATGGGCTGGCTCGCGGAGGGCGATGGCCCGGACCTCGTCGTCATGTGCGCGCCGCCTTAGGCAAGGAGTGGCGCGCGGACCGCGACAGCGAACAGAAGTGCACGCAGTTCCGGATTGGCCCGGCAAGCACGTCCTGACGATCGCTCAATCGTACAGTCTGATATTCTGCGGCATGAAAATTTCACGCAAAAAGTTCGCATCGTTGCTGATCCTGGCCGCATGCTTCGGCGTCCTTCAGGGGTGCGGCGGCGGCACGGTCGTCGCGCAATGCGATTCCGCCATGGAAGCTCCGGCGGCAACATCCGCGGCGATCTCGGCAACGCTCGACAATATCAAGAACAAAGTACAAGCTCAATGCCATCATCCTCGGCGTCGAGCAGGACGGCAGGCCGCTCTATCGGACCGCGCTCGGCATGTCGACCAATGGCGTACCGGCCACGACCGAGATGCACTTCCGGGTGGGCGGCATCGGCTGGCAGCTCCTGTCGACGACCCTGCTGCGCATGGTCGAACAGGATCCGGGCCGGATCGCGTTGACCGATCGGGTTTCGAAGTGGTACCCGGACTATCCGAAAGCGGACCTGGCGACAGTTCGAATGCTTGCCGCGTCGACGACCGGCTTCGGTGACTACATCCTGCCGCCTTTCGGACAGGATCTCGCCGTGAACCCGCTGCGGGTCTGGACTGCGGACGATCTCATCGCGCGCAGCGTCCCGCCGTACCAGGAGCCACGGGAATTCGATCCCGGGCAGGGCTGGGCCTATTCCCACACCGACTTCGTCATGCTGGGTGCAGTGCTGGAAAAGGCCAGCGGAAAGAAGTACGCCGTCCTGTTGCAGGAACTGATTCTCGATCCGTTGAGATTGCGCGATACCCGATTTCAGCTCGACGCAAACCCGCAGCTGCCGGTGTTGCACACCCTGACGGAAGACGACTTCCAGGATTCGACCTACTGGAATCCCTCGTTTGTCTCCTGGGCGGCGTTGACCATGAACATTTGCGACCTCGGCAAATGGAACCGGGCGTTCGGCACCGGGTCGCTGCTCTCGCCGGCAATGCGCGCCGAGATCGTGTCGCCGGTCAATGTCGGGCTCGGCGGCACTACCGCAAAGGGCTATTTCGGGCTGGGGACGCTGGTCTACCCACCATGGATCGTCCAGCGGGCCGCGTACTGGGGCATGTACACGACGACGGCCTACGATCCGACGACCGGACTATCGCTCGCCGTGACAGTATCGCTCTCCCCCGCGTCTCCTCCGGAAATAGGGCCCGGCAACGAGATCATCACCGAAATTTCGAAGCTGCTGACGCCCGACCACCCGGTACCGAACTAGGTACACTGCCTGTTCGGAAAGCTCAGAAGCGGGGCAGCGCGATGGAACCGAACGTAGGCGTGATCGGTCTGGGCGCGATGGGCAGCGGCATGGCGGGGTCGTTGCGCCGCTCGGGCCGCAAGGTCCGCGTGTTCGACGTGAGGCCCGAAGCCAGCGCCGGCTTTTGCCCGCGATGGCGGCGTGGCCTGCGCGTCGGCGGCGGAACTGGCGGCGGACTGCGACGTCATCGTATCGGTGGTCGTCAACGCCGCGCAGACCGAAGGCGTGCTGTTCGGCAAGGACGGTTGCGCGCCGCGCGATGAAGCCGGGAAGCGTGTTCGTGATGTGCTCGACCGTCGATCCCAACTGGTCGATCGCGCTCGAGGGACGACTGGCCGACATGGGCCTGCTCTATCTCGATGCGCCGATCTCGGGCGGTTCGGTCCGGGCCGCAACCGGCGAAATGACCATGATGACCGCCGGCAGGCCCGAGGCCTATGCGCGCGCCGAACCGGTGCTGAAGGCGATGGCCGCCAAAGTGTACAGGCTCGGCGACCATGCCGGCGCCGGCAGCAAGGTCAAGATCATCAACCAGCTGCTGGCCGGCGTGCATATCGCCGCCGCGGCCGAAGCGATGGCGCTGGGCCTGCGCGAAGGCGTGGACGCCGCCGCTGCTCTACGACGTCATCACCCACAGCGCGGGCAACAGCTGGATGTTCGAGAACCGGATGCCGCACGTGCTGGCCGCCGACTACACGCCGACGTCGGCCGTGGACATCTTCGTCAAGGACCTGGGCATCGTCCTCGACGTGGCGCGCGCCAGCAAGTTCCCGCTGCCGTTGTCGAGCACCGCGCACCAGATGTTCATGCAGGCGTCGACGGCGGGCTTTGCCAGGGAAGACGACAGCGCCGTGATCAAGATATTCCCGGGCATCGAGCTGCCGAAGAAACCGTAGCCGGCGCTCTAGCGCTCCCCCTTGCGATACGGCTTCATCAGCGCCTGCGGGTAGCTCGCGCGTCGCGCGACCAGCACCAGCGCGGCGATCGACAACAGGTAGGGCAGCATCAGGTAGACCTGGTAGGGCACGCCCTCGCTGTCGCCCTGCTGCAGCCGCAGCTGCATGGCATCGAAGATGGCGAACAGCAGCGCGCCGGCCAGCGCCTTGCCCGGCCGCCAGCTGGCGAACACCACCAGCGCGACGCAGATCCAGCCGCGGCCGTTGACCATGTTGAAGAAGAACGCGTTGAATGCGGACAGCGTCAGGAAGGCGCCGGCCACGCCCATCAGCGCGGAACCGGCGACGATCGCGCCGGTGCGGATGGCGTTGACGTTGAGGCCCTGCCCCTCCGCCGCGGCCGGATTCTCGCCGACCATGCGCACCGCCAGTCCCAGCGGCGTGCGATACAGGAACCACGCCAGCGCCGGCACCGCCACCAGCGCGAGCAAGGTCATCGGCGTCTGCCGGTCGAGGATCGGGATGCCCAGCGCGGCCATTTCGGCGAAGGGCTCGATGGTCGGCGGCGTGGAGACGTTGGGAAAGCTCACCCGGTAGGCGTAGTACGACACGCTGCTGGCGAACAGCGTGATCGCCAGTCCCGACACGTGCTGCGACAGCGCCAGCGGCACCGTCAGGAACGCGTGCAGCAGGCCGAAGGCCGCGCCGGTCGCGCGCAGCCACCAGCACGCCGGTCCACAGCCCCGCGCCGGCATGCACCGCCAGCCAGCCGGTCAAGGCGCCCGGCGACCATGATGCCCTCGATGCCCAGGTTCAGCACGCCGGCGCGCTCGCACAGCAGCACGCCCAGCGTGCCGAGGATCAGCGGCGTGGCGATGCGCAGCACGGCGACCCAGAAGTCGACGTTGACCAGCATGCCGGCGATGTCGGCGAACATTCGGGGTCTCCTAGTTCCACCGCAGCCGGTAGCGCGCGAACGCGGTCGCGACCAGCATCGACAAGCAGCGCGATCGCCACGATGACGTCGGCGATGTAGGTGGGCACGGCGACGCCGCGGCTCATGCTGTCGGCGCCGACCAGCACGCCGGCGACGAAGATCGCCGCCGCGACCACGCCCAGCGGATTCAATCCCGCCAGCATGGCGATGACGATGCCCGTGTAACCGTAGCCGGGCGACATGTCGAGCGTCACGTAGCCGGCGCGACCGGCGACCTCGATCGCGCCGGCGAAACCGGCCAGCGCGCCCGAGCAGCAGCGCCACCGTCAGCATGGTGCGGCGCACCGGCACGCCGACGAAGGCGGCGCCCGCGCGTTGGCGCCGACCGCGCGCACCGCGAAGCCGAAGGTCGAATACTTCATCAGCGCCCACAGCAGCACCGCAAAGCCCAGCGCCCACAGCAGGCCCGTGTGCACGCGCGTGCGCTCGATCAGCCTGGACAGCGACAGCGCATCGTGCAGCGCCACGCTCTGCGGCCAGCCCATCGCCAGCGGATCCTTCATCGGCCCGTCGAGCATCAGCGACACGAACAGCAGCGCGACGAAATTGAGCAGCAGCGTGGTGACCACCTCGTCGACGCCGAAGCGCTCGCGCAGCAGCGCCGGGACGATCAGCAGCGCGCGCGCCGGCCGCCATCGCCGCCGCCATCATCGCGGGAAACAGCAATGCCGGATGCGCGTCGAAGCCGCTGCCGCCGTGCAGGCCGCCCACCGCCACCGCCGCCAGCGCGCCGACATAGAGTTGGCCTTCCGCGCCGATGTTGTAGAAGCGGGCGCGAAACGCCACCGCCACCGCGAGTCCGGTGAAGATCAGCGGCGTCGCCCGCGTCAGCGTCTCGCTCCAGGCGAAGCGCGAGCCGAAGCCGCCCTCGAAGATCAGCGCGTAGGTCTGCCCCAGCGGTGCGCCGGCCCAGGCCACGAACAGCGACGAGATGACGCAGCGTGAACGCCACCGCGGCGAACGGCGCGGCGACCTGCATCAGCCGCGAGACCTCGCCGCGCGCCTCAAGCCGCATGGGCTTCTCCCGCAGCGGCCGAGCCGGCCATCGCCAGTCCGATCGACGCGACGTCCCACTCGCCGCGCGGCCGGGCCGCGGTCAGCCGGCCGGCGTGCATCACCGCGATGCGATCGGCCAGCGCGAAGATTTCGTCCAGGTCGTCGGAGATCAGCAGCACCGCCGCGCCCCGCGCGCAGGCATCGAGCAACTGCTGGTGCACGAAGGCGACGGCGCCGATGTCCAGTCCCCAGGTCGGCTGGTTGGCGACGATCAGCGCGGCGTCGACGCGGCGTCGATCTTCGCCCCGGCCAGCGCGCGGCCGAGGATCAGCTTCTGCATGTTGCCGCCGGACAGCGTGCGCGTCGGCGTGTCGACGCCGCGCGCCGCGCGCACGTCGAAGGCCTCGATCGACCTCTGCCGCGAAGCGGCGCCCCGCACGACGACGCACGACGCCGCTGCGAGCGAAGCGCCCGCGGTAATGCTCGGCGATGGCGTTCTCCCACAGCGGCAGGTCGCCGATCGTGCCCACCGCGTGGCGATCCTCGGGAATGCGCGCCACCCCGGCCGCGATCCAGGCGCGCGGATCGGCGGGCATGCGCGCGGCCGGCCAGCGTGACGCTGCCCGCGTCCGGCGCGACGCAGTCCGCACAGCACGTCGGCCAGCGCCTGCTGGCCGTTGCCCGACACGCCGGCGATGGCGGTGATCTCGCCGGCGCGACAGCGCCAGCGACACGCCGTCGAGCGCGCCGCGCAGGCGCAGGCCTTCGACGCGCGCAGACCACGTCGCCCGGCGCGTGCGGCCGCGGCACCGCGCGCGCCACCGCGTGTCCGACCATCAGCTCGGCCAGCTGGTCGCGGTCGGCATCCGCCGCGTCCAGCGTCGCCACCAGCCGGCCCGCCGCGCAGCACCGCGATGCGATCGGACACGCGCAGCACCTCGGGCAGCTTGTGGCTGATGAAGATCACCGCCAGGCCCTGCGCGACCAGTCTGCTTGAGCGTGGCGAACAGCGACTCCGCCTCCTGCGGCGTCAGCACCGCGGTGGGCTCGTCGAGGATCAGCACCCGCGCATCGCGGTAGAGCGCCTTCAGGATCTCCACGCGCTGGCGCTCGCCCACCGACAGGCTGCCGACGCGCGCGTCCGGATTCACGGCGAGGCCGAAGCGCTCGCCGGTGGCGACCAGGCGCGCGCGCGCCGCGGCCCGGCGCGACGCCGGGCGCCACAGCGGCTCGGTGCCGAGCATCACGTTGTCCAGCACCGACAGGTTGTCGGCCAGCGTGAAGTGCTGGTGCACCATGCCGATGCCCGCGGCCAGCGCCGCGGCGGGGTCGCCCGGCGGCAGCGGCGCGCCGAAGGCCTCGATGGTCCCGGCGTCGGGCAGGTAATGGCCGAACAGGATCGACACCAGCGTCGACTTGCCGGCGCCGTTCTCGCCCAGCAGCGCCAGCACCTCGGCGCGCGCGACATCGAGCGTGATCGTCGTCGTTGGCGAGCAGCGGCCCGAAGCGCTTGGTGATGCCGGTCAGGCGC
Organism: uncultured beta proteobacterium; assembly: GCA_963712105.1. Classification (GTDB taxonomy): domain Bacteria; phylum Pseudomonadota; class Gammaproteobacteria; order Burkholderiales; family Casimicrobiaceae; genus VBCG01. The sequence continues at coordinate 486,096 of CAVQGR010000012.1, read as the reverse complement.
AGCACCGGCGCGGTGTCGGCGGTGGTCATGCGCTGGCGCGGAAACGAAAACGCCCCGGTGGGTACCGGGGCGCCTTGGCGACGCACGCTGTCTACTTGGCCGTCGACTTGGGCTCGGTCTCGACCACCGGCACCTTGAACTTGCCGTCGAGGATGTCCTTCTGCTTGGCCGCAGCCTTGGCCTGCAGATCCTTCGGCACCTTGGCCTCGAAGGTGCCGAGCTTCGAAACCTCGGAGCCCTTGTGCTTCATCATCGAATACTGGCCGTAGTCCTCGGCCTTGAACTTGCCGGCCTTGACCGCCTTGAGCGCGGTGTCGATCGTGGGTTCCATGTTCCACAGCGCCGACACCACGACGGTTTCCGGATACTGCGCCTGCGTGTCGATGACGTTGCCGATGGCCAGCTTGCCGCGTTCCTTGGCCGCGTCGGACACGCCGAAGCGCTCGGCGTACATGACGTCCGCGCCCTTCTCGATCATCGCGAACGCCGCTTCCTTGGCCTTGGGCGGATCGAACCACGAGCCGATGAAGGTGACCATGAACTCGACCTTCGGGTTGACTTCCTTGGCGCCCGCCATGAACGCGTGCATCAGCCGGTTGACCTCGGGGATCGGGTAGCCGCCGACCATGCCGATCTTGTTGGTCTTGGTCATGCCGCCGGCGATCATGCCGGTGATGTAGGCCGGCTCCTGGATGTAGTTGTCGAACACCGCGAAGTTCGGCGCCTGCGGCTTGCCCGAGCTGCCCATCAGGAACGAGACCTTCGGATAGTCCTTGGCGACCTTGCGCGCCGCGGCTTCCACCGCGAAGGACTCGCCGACGATGAAGGTGTTGCCCTTCTCGGCGAACTCGCGCATCACCCGCTCGTAGTCGGCGTTGGCGACCTTCTCCGAGAACACGTATTCGATCTCGCCGCGATCCTTGGCGGCGTTGAGCGCCTTGTGGATGCGGCTGACCCACTGCTGCTCGACCGGCACCGTGTAGATCGCCGCCACCTTGGTCTTGGTCTGCGCCAGCGCCGGCTGCGCGCCCGCGCCCAGCGCGAAGGCCAGCGCCACCGCCATCGTCTTCAACACATCGCGTCGATTCAACATTGCCTCACCCCGGAGATCGTGATTGTTGTCGGCCGGCGCCGTGCCGGACCCGCGTCGCGCGGATTCGCAATTCTACGACAGGCGACACAGCACCGCAGGACGAACCGCCTGAGCGCGGCAACGATTGCCGCAGCGCCGGGACGCGCTGCGGGGTCAGCCGACAGCGGCGGCCGCCGCGACCGCCATCGGTGTCCTCGGCCGCGTGCAGCCGGCTGCTGCGCGGCACGCCGGCCAGCAGGTATTCCATCTGGTCGGCGAGGATGCGGCGGTTGCGCAGGATGAAGTGCTCGTGCCGGTTGGGTACGTAGGGCACGTACAGCAGCGGCATGTGCGCCTGCTCGGGCGTACGCCCGCCCTTGCGGGTGTTGCAGCTGCGGCAGGCGGTCACGGCGTTGGTCCAGATGTCGCGCCCGCCGCGGGAGACCGGGATGACATGGTCGCGCGAGAGGTCGCGCAGCAGCAGGCGCCGCGCCGCAGTAGGCGCACAACTGGCGGTCGCGCGCGAACAGCATCGAGTTGGTGAGGCCGGGCGCATGCAGATGCGCGCCGGCGCCGGTTCCCTTGATGGCCAGGATGGACTTGGTGGCCAGCCGCGAACGCTCGCCGTTCTTCTGCCAGCCGCCGCGGAACTCGCGCACCTCGCGCCCGATCGACCACGCGACCATCTGCTTGGCGTGATAGGTGATGGCTTCTTCGAGTGCCACCCAGGCCTGCGGCAGCCCTGCCATGTCGACGGTGAGTACGAGTGGTTCCATGTGACGGTAGGGCCGGCGATTCCGGCATGCACCCAGCGGGCCAGCGATCGTGCATCAAAGTATGCATGAAACTGCGGCCGGAAACGACATCCCGCCAACCGTGGGTTGGCCGGGGCAATCCGGTTTCGACGCACGATCGTGCACCGGGTTCCTGGCGCCCGGACTTCGCCACGGACCCGGCGGGAGGGGGGATCCCGCCGGGCTTCCGCGACTGTTGACCGTGGCACCGGCACTCCGGCACCACGGCGGCGATCCCGATGGTCGGTTGGGAAGGCCGCGCACAGCCTTCGAAATCGCCGGTACTGCTTCCCGGAGTCACCCCCGGGGATGGTTGATGCTCATAAAGGCACCTCCCCGCCTGAACCTGGCGGCAAGCCGGGCGGACCGCAACGTCAGTCTTCGCGCCGGCCCGTTTCGATGTCTTCCGTTCCGCCGCGCCGGATGGCGCGCCGGTCCTGCCTCCGGCCGTAGCCCGCTGCGGTATACCCGCAACGGCCCGCAGCCGGAGTCCTGCGCCCGGCGTCGCCGCCGGGGTGCTGCAACCCTACCTGCCACTGGCGTAGGCGATCGCCAGGTCCAGCAGCGTTCTCGCGGCCGCCTCCGCCTCGCGCATCGTTTCCGCAGCCGCCCGGCGGACGATCAGTCCATCCGCCGCCTGCCAGTACGATCCTTCGCGCCCCACGTGCACGAAATCGCCGCGTTCCCGTCCGTAGGGCCGTTGGAATTCTTCCAATAGCCGTGTCATTTTGTGTGCCTTCTAGTTGTCTATTCTTATGGCCACAGGACACATTTCGCCCGGGGCCTGCCTGGCCGCCGGAGCTCCACGCGGGATGTCGGGCGCGCTACATTGCCCTCCTCCCGGCACGATGCCGGCCAGCCTTGATCTCCTGGTTCATCCCGGTCGCACTGCCGAAGCAGCCGGCCGCCTGTCCGGACAGGACGGCGCCGATGGCGCGCGACGCCATCGCCGAAACGGGCGCGACCGAGCACAGCCGCAGGACCGGGATCCCGAAGGGAAATCGATTCATCGCAGTCATCGTTCGCGCTCCTTTCCTCTGCGTCGACCGCGCGCCGGATGCGCGTGGTCGTGCAAATACCCAGTCCACTGCGACTGGCGTAACGTTCGGAGGGAAGAAGTTGCTACTTCGACGACCTTCCGACTGTTCCGCCTGTCCTCCCGGCGGAATGTCTTCCGGTCGGGTGGGGCTACTGCGTCGTCGGTACGCCGGTAATGACCGGCGAACGTCCGCATCGCTGCATGGCCCAATTGGCGACATCGATGGCGCGGCCCGGCGCGTGGTGCGCCTTGGCAAAGCCTTCGAATGTGCGTTTATCGGTCAGCATGGATGTGGTTGAGACGGTTAAGCCCGCGAGGAGAATGGTTACTGCGATAATAGTGTCGTCGATGCCCTCGGCGCAAGAAGAATCCGCCATCGGCCGCGATCGTCGCCGACATATTTACAACACACAGGTTCTGACGCCATGTGGTTCGCGCACTGCCCGACGGAGCGAGACCGGTGACGCTGGGCGAGCGCCTGCGCCTGGTGCGCGGTGCGCGCTCGCAGAAGGCCTTCGCTGTTCTGCTCGGCGTGCACGAGAACTCGGTGGCCAACGCCGAGCGCCGGAACTCGGCCACGCAGGACTACCTGCTTCGGCTCGCCGAGGTCGGCAACATCAACCTGCACTGGCTGCTCACCGGCCACGGCGCCATGCGCATGGAGGAGCCGGCCGGCTCGCTGCTGGCCGAGAAGCTGGCGCTGGCGCTGACCGATGCGCTGCGCCTCGCCTACGGATCGCGCTACGCCGGTGTTCCGCTCGACGCGCGCGCGCGGGCGCTGCGCGCGGGTTCGGCCTACCTGCGCGCGATCGGCGTGACCGAGGACACGTTGCCGGATACCGAGTCGCTGGCCAAGCTCCTGCGGCTGACCATCGAGGTCATGCGCCGCAGCGACGCGTCCGGCGGCTAGCGGATGCCGGACCAGCGGCAGGCGATTGTTAGACTCCAGCGTCCCATCCTGTCACCCTAGGCCCCCGATGACCATGCGCCGTTGTCTTGCGGTTCCACTCGCCGTGGCCCTCACGCTCGGCTCGGCCGGCGCGCGCGCCACCGATACCGCGGTCGAGTTCTACAACAAGGGCTTCGACCATTTTTTCGTGAGTTCGCTCGCCGCCGACATCGACGCGCTGGACTCCGGACGCTTTCCCGGCTGGACCCGCACCGGCCGTGGTTTCCTCGTCCATGCCGATCAGGCGCAGGGCGGGCCCGGCGTCAATCCGGTATGCCGCTTCTACATTCCGCCGCAGCACGGCGACTCGCATTTCTTTTCGGCATCGTTGGCCGAGTGCAATGAAATCCTGGCGAAAATATTGACCGACCCCAATTACAGCGGCTACATCCACGAATCGCCGAATGCCTTCTACGCCGCGCTGCCCGATACCGGCACCGGTGCCTGCCCGGCCGGAACGGTCCCGGTGTTCCGTCTGTGGAACCAGCGCGCCGACTCGAATCACCGCCTAACGGCCGACTCAGGGATCAAGACCGCGATGGTCGCCGCCGGCTACCTCGCGGAAGGTTATGGCCCGGATTCCGCGAGCATGTGTTCCCCGGCGGCCGTGAATCTCGACGCGCTCACCCGCGCTTCCGGTGCCTCTCCCTACGCGCCCGGTTGCGACGGCGTGGCCTCGACCGGCATTGTCCATGTCGGCGCCGAGGTCGAGCCCTATGTCGCCGTCAATCCGCTGGACGCGAACAATCTGGTCGGCGTCTGGCAGCAGGACCGCTGGTCCAACGGCGGCGCGCGTGGACTCGGCGGCGCGTATTCGATGGACGGCGGCGGCACGTGGATGCGCATCTCGGTTCCGTTTTCGCGCTGTTCTGGCGGCAATCCCGGCAACGACGGCGACTACGAGCGCGCGACCGATCCCTGGGTCAGTTTTGCGCCAGACGGCACCGTGCACTGGATGGCGCTGGCCTTCAACAACCGCAGCAACGGCGACAACGCCATGCTGGCATCACGCTCCACGGACGGCGGCCGGACCTGGAGCAACCCGATCACCCTGCGCCGCGACGACGACGCGGCGTTCAACGACAAGAACGCCATCACTGCCGATCCGACCGATGCGCGTTTCGTGTACGCAGTGTGGGATCGGCTGGGCACCACCAACGGCCCGACGTGGCTCGCGCGCAGCGCGGACGGCGGGCTGAGCTGGGAGCCGGCCCGCGAGATCTACAATCCGGGCGCGACCGCCCAGACGATCAACAACCTGATCGTCGTGCTCCCGGATGGGACGCTGGTGTTGTCGTTCACCGAAATCGAAAACGCGGGCCCGACCAATCTGCGGCTGCGGGTCATGCGCTCTTTCGACAAGGGTGCGACCTGGTCGGCGCCGGCCACGGTTTCGCCCATGCAGGGCGTCGGCACCAACGACCCGGAAACCGGAAAAGCGATCCGCGATGGTGTGATCACCGGCGCGATCGCCGCGGGCCGCAACGGCGTGCTGGCGGCGGTCTGGCAGGACGCCCGCTTCAGCGGCGGAACTCGGGATGGCATCGCCTTCACGCGGTCCACCGATGGCGGACTGACGTGGTCAGCGCCGGTGCGCGTCAATGGCGACCCCACCGTCGCGGCCTTCCTGCCGAGCGTCGCCATACGCGACGATGGCGTGATCGGCGTCGGCTACTATGATTTTCGCGCCAACACGTCGGACCGAAACACGCTGCTCACCGACTACTGGCTGGCCACGTCGACCGACGGCGTGGCTTGGCAGGAGCAATCGTTGGTAACGCCGTTCGACTACGCCACTGCTCCCATCGCGGGCACGAGCCTGTTTCTCGGCGATTACATGGCGCTGGTTGCGTTCGGGAGCACCTTCGTGCCGTTCTTCGCGCAGACCACCGGCAATCCGGCCGATCGCAGCGACATCTTCGCGTCGCTGCGCCGCCTTCCGCCGGTGCCCACACCCTTTGCGCGGGAAGCGGCGAGCGTCGCGCAGCAGCGGTTCGCGGCAGCGCTGCCGATGACGCCGGAACTTTCGGCACGCCTTACCGCAACCGCGAGAACCGCGATCGCCCGGCGCATTCCCGAAGGCATTCTGCCGGAACGCGCCGCCGGACCCTGACGCCGCAGAAACCTCAGACCAGCGCGATGCGTCCGGTCGGCAGGTCGTAAACGCCGCCGACGATGTCGATCGTCTTGCCGGCAAAGGCCTTGTCGATGATCGGCGTGGCCTCCTTCAGCGCCGCGACCTGTCGCCGGACGTTCTCGGCGATGGCATTGTCGAGAAGATTGCCGGTGCGGGTCTTCTCCGCGACGATCACCGCGGGTTTCAGCACGCGCACCAGGTCGGGCAGATGGCCGGGCAGATCGACGTTGTCCTTCAGCACCTTGATCGCCGCGCCCACCGCGCCGCAATTGGTGTGGCCGAGCACCATGACCAAAGGCACGCCAAGGAAACGCACGCCGTACTCCAGCGAGGCCAGCATACTGGGCGCAACGAAGTTGCCGGCGACGCGCACCACGAACAGATCGCCCGGCCCCAGATCGAACGCGAGTTCGGGCGCCACGCGCGAATCCGCGCAGCTCAGGATGGCTGCGATCGGATGCTGTGCCAGCACCCGTGCGGCGCGCCCGGCGGTGAAGTCGCGCTCAGTGGGCTTGTTGGCCACGTAGCGGGCATTGCCTTCCATCAGGCGCTTCAGCGCCGCGCCGGGCGCGATGTTGTTGGGCGCGACCTCGCCCGCCTTGGGCGGATCTGCCGCCCATGCTCGCGACGCCGCCCACGGCAGCAGCGACACGGCCGCGGCCGACTTCAGGAAATTTCGGCGCGTCGGCGCCGGCTGGTGTCCTGCATCGCCGCAGATTTCGCACATGGTCGTATCTCCCGGTTCAGATGTCCGCGCCGCTGGGGTGCGGCCCGGGTAATGCGATCGCGACCGCGCAAGGCACGCTGTTCGCGAAACAATATTGCACCAGGCGAAATTACCTGAGGGCCGGTGCCGAGCCAGTTCGCTGCTACAGCGCCAACGCCACCTGCGTCCCCTGGTCGATCGCCCGCCGCGCGTCGAGTTCCGTTGCCACATCCGCGCCACCGATCAGCTGGTGACGGATACCGGCCGCGGTCAGTCCATCGGCCAGATCGCGCCTGGGTTCCTGCCCGGCGCAGATCACCACGGTATCGACGGCAAGCGTTTGCACCACATCATCGACCCGGATGTGCAGGCCGGCATCGTCGATACCCTCATAGTCGACACCCGAGATCATCGCAACACCGCGGCGTTTGAGCAGCGTGCGGCGGATCCAGCCGGTTGTCTTCGCCAGTCCCGCGCCGACCTTGCTGCGCTTTCGCTGCAGCAGCCATAGCTGCCGCGGCGGCAGTGCCTCCTGCACAGGCATCACGCCGCCACGCTCGGCGAATGCCGCATCGATACCCCATTCCCTGCGAAAGGCCGTGCCGGCAGGATCGTCGAGGGCTCCCGTTTCCGCATGCCCATCCGGCGCATTGTCCGAGGTGAGGAATTCGGCGACGTCGAAACCGATGCCGCCGGCACCGATCAGCGCGACCCTGGCGCCCGCAACGCGCCGACCTTCGACGATGTCGACGTAGCTCGCGACCATCGGATGATCGATGCCGGGAATGTCCGGCCGGCGCGGCACGATACCGGTGGCGACCAGCACCTCGTCGAATTCCATCAGGTCGCGGGTCCCCACGCGACGCCCGAGTTCGACCCGCACGCCCAGTTTGCCCAGCCGCGTGCGGTAATAGCGCAGCGTCTCGGCGAACTCTTCCTTCCCCGGAATGCGCCTTGCCAGATTGAATTGTCCTCCCACTTCTGCGGCGGCATCGAACAGCGTCACCTGGTGGCCACACTCGGCCGCAGTCACCGCGGCGGCAAGCCCGGCCGGACCCGCGCCAACCACCGCGACCTTGCGCCGCGCCTCGGTCAATTCCAGTTTGAGTATGGTTTCGTGGCAGGCAAACGGATTGACCAGGCAGGAGGCGATCTGGCGCGCGAAAATCTGGTCGAGGCAGGCCTGGTTGCAGCCAATGCAGGTGTTGATCTCGTCGGCGCGCCCGGCCGCGGCCTTGGCGACGAAGTGCGAATCGGCGAGAAACGGACGCGCCATCGACACCATGTCGGCATCGCCGCGCGCGAGGACCTCTTCTGCCACCGCCGGATCATTGATGCGATTGGTGGTGATCAGCGGAATGCCCACCTCGCACTTCATTCTGCGGGTGACCCAGGCGAAGGCCGCGCGCGGCACCATGGTGGCGATGGTTGGAATGCGCGCCTCGTGCCAGCCGACGCCGGTATTGATCAGCGTCGCGCCCGCCGCCTCCACCGCCTTCGCCAATGCCACGACCTCGTCCCAGGTGCTGCCGCCTTCGACCAGGTCGAGCATCGACAACCGGTAGATGATGATCATGTCGCGTCCCACCGCTGCGCGGGTGCGGCGCACGATCTCGACCGGGAAGCGAATGCGTTTGTCGAAACTGCCGCCCCACTCGTCGGTCCGGTGATTGGTCTTCGGGGCGATGAACTGGTTGATCAGGTAGCCCTCGGAGCCCATGATCTCGACGCCGTCGTAGCCGGCGCGCTGCGCCAGCCGCGCGCAGCGCGCATAGTCGGCAATGGTCTTGCGCACGCCCCAGCCGGTGAGTCCGCGCGCGCGGAAGGGCGTGATCGGCGAGCGCGATGCCGACGGCGCGGTGGCGAACGGGTGATAGGCATAGCGGCCGGCGTGGAGCACCTGCAACGCGATCTTGCCGCCGGCGGCATGGACCGCGTCGGTGATCACCCGATGTCGCCCGACCTGCCACGGAAACGACAACTGCGACGCCCTGGGCTCCAGGCGCCCGGACAGGTTGGGAGCAATGCCACCGGTCACGATCAGCCCGACGCCACCGCGAGCGCGCTCGGCATAGAACGCCGCCATGCGCGCGAAACCGTCGGGCGCCTCCTCCAATCCCGTGTGCATCGATCCCATCAGGACGCGGTTGGGCAACGTGGTGAAGCCGAGGTCGAGCGGAGCAAGCAGATGCGGATAGGTCATCATGACGGCCATTGTAACCAAGCCCCCGCGAGCGTCCGTCAGGCCCGCTGGTCGAGGCTGGACCAGCGCTCGAATTTCCGCGCGAGCAGGTGCTCGATCGCCTCGGCCCGCTCACGGTCGGCCTTGATGGCTTCCGCACCTTGCCGGTGGTAGTCGGCCGCGCACATGCGCTCGGTCAGCGCGTGCTGCTCGCTTTCCAGCGCTTCGATTTCACCCGGAAGCTGTTCGAGCTCGCGCTGCTCCTTGAACGAGAGCTTGGCGCGGGTGGCACGCCTGGTCGGGGATGTCGCCACCATTGTCGCTGTCACGGTCATGGCCTCCGCCCCACGACGCTTCGGTGCGGCCTGCGCCCGCTGCGCCACCCAGTCGCTGTAACCGCCCACGTATTCGCGCCACAGTCCACCGCCCTCCGCCACCACAGTCTGGGTGACGACGTTGTCGAGAAAGGCGCGATCGTGGCTGACCAGCAGCAGCGTGCCCGGATACGATGCCAGCGTGGCCTCAAGCAGTTCCAGCGAATCGATGTCGAGGTCGTTGGTAGGTTCGTCGAGCACCAGCAGGTTGGCGGGCTGCGCGAACAGCCGCGCCAGCAGCAAGCGGTTGCGCTCGCCGCCGGAGAGCATCTTCACCGGTGCCTGCGCGCGCGCCGGAGCGAACAGGAAATCGTTCAGGTAGGTCAGCACATGCTTGCGGCCATCGGCAGTCTCCACCCAGTCGGAGCCCGGGCTGATGGTCTCGACCAGCGTGCATTCGGGATCGAGCACCGCGCGCATCTGGTCGAAGTAGGCGACGGAAAGCCGCGTGCCCAGCCGCACGGTGCCTGCATCCGGCGCGAGTTCGCCGAGGATGAGTTTCAGCAGTGTGGTCTTGCCGGCGCCGTTGGGACCGATCAGCCCCAGGCGATCGCCGCGCATCAGACGCAGCGACAGGCCGGCAACGACCTTGCGTTCGCCAAATCCCTTGCTGACCTGCTCCAACTCGGCGACGAGTCGCCCGGAACGTTCGCCGGCGTCGACGGCGAGTTTCACCTGGCCGATGCGTTCGCGCCGGGCGCTGCGCTCGCTGCGCAGGCTCTCCAGCCGCCGCACCCGCCCTTCGTTGCGCGTGCGGCGCGCCTCGACGCCTTTGCGTATCCACGCCTCCTCCTGCTGCCAGAACTTGTCGAATTTCCGGCTCGCGACCGCCTCGGCGGCAAGCTCATCCGCCTTGCGAGTTTCGTAGGCCGCGAAATTGCCGGGATAGGAGCGCAGCAGACCACGGTCGAGTTCGACGATGCGCGTGGCGACGCGGTCGAGAAACGCACGGTCATGGGTGATGACGATCGCCGTCGGACCCTTGAGCAGCAGATCTTCGAGCAGCGTGATGCCGTCGATGTCGAGGTGATTGGTCGGCTCGTCGAGCAGCAGCAGCATCGGCTGCAGCGCCAAGGCCAGCGCCAGCGCCGCACGCTTGCGCTCGCCGCCGGAGGCAGTCTCGGGCGCCGCGCCCTCGTCGAGGCCGAAGCGGTGCAGGAATTCCACCAGCCGCGCCTCGATCCGCCAGCGCTCGCGCTCGTCGTGAATGCGTTCCAGATGTCCGCGCAGCGCGAGGCTTTCGCGTAACGACGAGGCCGGCGGCAACGTCGGCTCCTGCTCCACCAGCGCCACCGCCAGGCCGTCGCGGGCCTTGATTTCGCCATCATCGAGCGCCAACGTGCCGGCGATGACCTGCAGCAGCGACGACTTGCCGGTGCCGTTGCGGCCGATCAGACCCAGACGCTCGCCGTCCTCCAACATGAGACTGGCGCGGTCGAGCAGCGGATGCAGGCCGAAGGCGAGTTCGGCGTCCTTGATGGAGAGCAGCGTCATGCGCGCAAGGATAGCGCGCAGGCGTCACCCGCCGGTATCGACGTTGCAATCAGGCGTTTCGCAAGCCCCGGGCGTCAGCCCGGCTGCTCTGCAACCGGAGTGTCCGCATAGCCGAGCTTCGCCTTCGCGTCGCGCAGCGCGGTGCACGGGCCCGGCCTACGCCGCGCGGCGCAGCCAGCGATCGAGCTCCTCGGTCCCGCCGATCAGGCGGCCGTTGATGAAGACCTGCGGCACGGTGGCCGCGCCTGCGATCGCGCCCACTGCCCGTGAACGCACGGTGTGCTGCAAGGGAACCTCCGCATAGTCGTAGCCCGCCTCGGACAGCGCCAGCTTGGCCTTCGCGCAGAAGCTGCAGCCGTCGCGGGTGAGGATCGCCACCTGGTCGGGTTTCTTCGCCTTCGGATTGATGTAGCCGAGCATGGTGTCGGCATCGGACACCTTGAACGGATCACCCGGCTCCTGCGGCTCGACGAACTGCTTCTCGATCCGCTTGTTGCGTACCAGCATCGAGTAGCGCCACGAGCGCTTGCCGAAATTGAGGTCGGACTTGTCGACCAGCAGCCCCATCTTTTCGGTGAATTCACCATTGCCGTCGGCGAGCAGGAATACATTCTCGGCTTCCTGGTCACGCCCCCAAGCCTCCATCACGAACGGGTCGTTGACGGAAACGCAGATGATCGAATCGATGCCCTGCGCCTTGAAGGCCGGCGCGAGTTCGTTGAAGCGGGGCAGGTGCGTCGACGAGCAGGTCGGCGTGAAGGCGCCGGGCAGCGAAAAAACGACGACGTTCCTGTTGGCGAAAAGCTCGTCGGTTGTCACACTCGCCCACTCGCCGTCACGACGGATGCGGAAGCTGACCTGCGGGACATTGTTGCCTTCGAGGCTCGGAAACGGTACTTGGGACATGGCACGACTCCTTAATAGAATGTTGTCGGTAAAACTATGGTGCCGGTCCGCAAGCGATTAATCAAATTGAATGATCTAATGATCTCCATAGCTCAAGACTATGTGCGGCCCCGCCGCGACCCCCGACAGCCGCGACTCCCTGCGGCTCGCATCGCGTTGCGATGCCGGACGCGCGTACGTGGCCGCCCGGCTCACCAGGTCAATGCGTCGAGCGCCGGCGCCGGATTGATGAAGTTCCTGCCGCGGACGCCGTCCAGCGCGTCGGCGACCATCGCGCGCGCCTCGGCCGCCGGCACACCGTAGTCGGAGAACCGCGTGCCCACGGCGACGCGGTGCAGGAACGCCGTCAGCGCGGCCGGGGCATCGACGACGCCCTCGCCGAATACTCTCGCCAGCACGGCATCGCGCATCGCGTCGGCGCCTTGCGCGAGGCGCCAGACCAGCGGCAGCGTGAACGAACAGGCCAGCCCGTGCGGCAGTCCATGGCGCAGCGTCATCTCGTAGGACACCGAGTGTGCGAGCGCGGTGCGGGTGTTGGAAAAGGCAAGGCCCGCCATCAGGCTCGCCCGGGACATGGCGGTGCGCAGCGCCTGCGAGTCCGGCGCGTCGATCAGCGCCGGCAGCGTGGCGATCACACCGCGCGCCGCCTCGACCGCCAGCGCGTCCGAAATCTGATTGTGGTTGACGTTCCAGATCGATTCCAGCGCGTGCGACAACGCATCCAGCGCGCTGTTGCGCATCACTGCGGCGGGCGCCGAAAGCGCCAGCGACGGATCGACCAATGCCGCCTCGGGCCAGGTTTCGCGCACGTGCAACGAGTATTTCTTCGGCGTCGCCGAACTGCGATCCCAGAGCGTGGCCCAGGGTGTCACCTCGCTGCCGGTGCCGGCGGTGGTCGGCACCGCGATCAGCGGCAACGCCTCCGCAACCTGCGGCTGCCGTCCTGCCTGCATCGCCGCGAAATAGGCGGCGAAATCACCGCCGTCCACGCCCACCTGCAGCAGCTTGGCGGTGTCGATGACGCTGCCTCCACCAACCGCGACGACGACGCATCCCCGGTTGCGGCGCCAGAACGACGCGTAGCGACCGCGAAACCACTCGACCTCGGGATTGGGCTCAATGTCCTCGACGATCTCGTTCAGTTGCTCGCCAATCAGCGCCGCGAGTCGCGCGCGAAGTCCGGTCTGCGACGCCTCCGGAAACGTCACCAGCACCGCGCGCCGTCCGGCGAGAAGCCCGGGCAACTCGTCGAGCGCACCCCAGCCGAAGCGCACCGCCACCGGATTGTGATAACGCCAGGACACGTTCAGATGAAGATCTTGCGGAAGCGCGCCGACATGAGGTCGATCGAGGTCACGAAAACGATGATGATCAGCATCACCGCCGCGGTCTGCGCGTATTCGAAACCGCGGATGACTTCATAGAGGATGACGCCGATGCCGCCGGCGCCAACCATGCCCACGACCGATGCCGAACGCACGTTGGACTCGAAGCGATACAGCGAGTACGAGATCCACAGCGGCATCACCTGCGGGATCACGCCGTAGACGATTTCCTCGATTGCGCTGGCGCCGGTGGCGCGCACACCCTCGACCGGGCGCGGATCGATGGCCTCGACCGCCTCGGAAAAGAGTTTCGCCAACGTGCCGGTCGTATGGATCCACAGCGCCATCACGCCGGCGAACGGGCCAAGCCCTACAGCGACGATGAACAGCATGGCGAAGACCATTTCGTTGATCGCGCGACAGGCGTCCATCAGCCGGCGCACCGGCTGGTAGACCCAGACCGGGACGATGTTCGACGACGACAGCAGCCCGAAGGGCACCGCGCAGATGACCGCCAGCACCGTCCCCCAGATGGCGATGTGCAGCGTCACCACCATTTCGCGCATATAGCTCTTCCACTCGCGGAAATCCGGCGGAAAGAATTCCGTCAGGAAGACTTTCATGTTTCCGGAGTCCCTGATCAGGTCCAGCGGGCGCATGTCCGCGCCCTTCCAGGCCCAGGCGAGGATCAGCGCAAACACCGCCCAGCCGAACGCCTGCATGAGCGTACGCCGGCCCGCGCCCGGAGGCGCGAGCGCGGCGGCGGGAGGGTTGGCGGCGGTCACTTGCCTTGCTTCGCCAGCGCGGCCAGTTTCTCGTCGATCGCCTTGATCTTGGCGGCCTTCTCGGCGGCGCTCAGCGTGGTGTCGGTCTCGGCCTTGCGCTTGTCCTTGGCCAGTTCAAGTTCGCGGATCGGGATCAGCTGCTTGTCGCTGGACTCCTTGAAGCCCGCGATCTGCTGCATGCCCTTGAGGATCGCCTTTTCGCGGTCATCCTTGCCGTAGCCGATGATGAAGTCCTTGATCTTTTTCTTGGTTTCGGGCGACAGGTCCTTGCGCCAGACCAACGGATCGCGCGGAATCAGCGGCGAGGTCCAGATAATCTTGACCTCCTCGCGCTTGGCCGGGTCCTTGAGCTTCAACTTGTCGAGTTCCTCGCTGTTGTTGGACGCGACGTCGACCTGCTTGTTGAGCACCGCCAGCAGGTTCACGCCATGGCTCGCCGGACGAACCACCTTGAACACATCCTTCGCGTCCAGGTTGCGCTGCGCGAACACGTAGTAGCCCGGCACCAGCGTGCCCGAGGTCGATTGCGGATCCCCGGTGCCGAAGGTCAGGCTCTTGCCGTTCTTCAGCATGTCGTCGACCGAATTGATCGGGCTGTCCTTGTGCACGATCAGGTAGCTGTAGTAACCGGGGGTGCCGTGCAGGTCGATGAACTGCGCGAACACCTCGCCGTTGGCGCGGTCCACCGCCTCGATCGCGCTCTTGTTGCCGTACCAGGCGACCTGGATCTTGTTGAAGCGCTGCGCCTCGATGATCCCGGTGTAGTCGGTCGAGAAGAACGGCTTCACCTTGAGGCCAGTCTGCTTGTTCATGTCCTCGATGAACGGATCCCAGAGCGACTTGATCGCCGCGCTCTTGTCGGTGGAAATGATGCCGAAATTGATCTCTTCCTGAGCGAACGACAGCGTTGCCGCGGCGAAGGCGGCGGCTCCCAGCAGGATGCGAAGTGCTCGTTTCATCCGGTTTCTCCTCGGGTTGGTGGACGGCGGTTCAGGCGGACGCGGCCGACTCGGCCGCAAGGGTCGCCGCCAGCAACGGATCGTCCGTCACGGCGGAAAGGGATTCGGTGCCGTCGAGCATTTCCTCGACGGCGGTTCCATAGAGATTGCGCAGCAACTGCGGCGTGAGGTCGGCGGAAAGACCATCGTAGACCACCTCGCCCAGCCGCAGCGCCACCGTGCGCGGGCAATATCGCCGCGCGAACTGGACCTGATGCAGCGAGACCAGCACGGTAATGCCGCGCTCGCTGTTGATCCGCGCGAGGATCTCCATCACGTTGCGCGCGCTTTCGGGGTCCAGCGAGGCGATCGGCTCGTCGGCGAGAATCAGCCGGGCATGCTGCACCAGCGCGCGGGCGATGGCCACACGTTGCTGCTGCCCGCCGGAGAGCGTGCTCGCGCGCTGCCAGGCAATGCCTTCGATGCCCACCGACTTCAGCGCCGTCCACGCCTCGGCCTTCTCGGCGTCGGTGAAACGCATCAGCAGGCTGCGCCAGGCCGGTACGCGGGCGAGCAGGCCAACCAGCACGTTGGTCATGACCGACAGGCGCCCGACCAGATTGAACTGCTGGAAGACAAAGCCGACCTTGTTGCGCTTGGCGCGAATTCCCGAAGCCATCCGGCCACGGTCCTGCATCACCTGGTCGCCGACGCGGATCGCGCCAGATCCCGCATCCGCCTCCAGGAATCCAGCTACGTGCCGGAGCAGCGTCGACTTGCCGGAGCCCGAAGCCCCGATCAGCGCCACCATCTCTCCGGGCGCCAGCTTGATGTCGACAGCCGTCAGCGCACGCTGCGGCGCACCAAAAGACTTGGAAATGTTGTCGATCTGGAGGCTGGCGCCGTTCATATTGCAATGTCTTTGTAATGCAATGGCAAGGTGCATACTGCGCCAAGGAAGCGCGAACGTAACACGCGTCCTTCCGGGCTGTCGAGGCATAATCGCTGCACATTGCATCGACGCAAGCGTTCCACCTTGCCCTGCCGAAGAACCTGCGCGCGACCCATGCCGACACAACTTCCCTTCGAATCGCTCACCGGTCTTTCCGCCATGCTTGACCGTGGCGAGACCACTTCGCGCGCGATCGTCGACGCCTGCCTCGAACGCATCGGCGCGCTCGACAGGCAGCTTCATGCCTTCATCGAAGTCTACGCAGACGACGCGCGTGCGCTGGCCGATGCGGCCGATCTCGAACGCCGCGTCGGCGTGGTTCGTGGTCCGTTGCACGGCCTGCCGATCGCGCTCAAGGACCTGCTGCACATCGACGGTCGGCAGACGACTGCGGGGTCGAAGTCCTGGCTTGGTCGCCGGTCCGACACCACGGCGACAACCGTCGCGCGACTCGTCGCCGCCGGGATGATTCCGCTGGGCAAGACGCACATGGTCGAGTTCGCCTTCGGCGGCTGGGGCCGCAATGCACCGATGGGCGCGCCGTGGAATCCGTGGGACCGCTCAACGCATCGCGTAGCCGGCGGATCATCGAGCGGGTCTGCGGTCGCGGTGGCCGGCGGTCTGGTTCCGGCAGCGATCGGCTCGGACACCGGTGGTTCGATACGCATTCCAGCAGGATTGTGCGGCCTGACCGGGTTGAAGCCGACCTTCGGCCTGGTCAGCCTGCACGGCGCGGTGCCGCTGTCGCCGTCGCTCGACTCGGTCGGCCCTCTGGCGCATACGGTCGAGGACGTCGCGCTGCTGACCGCGGCGATGGCCGGTCCCGATCCGCAGGATAGCGCCACGCTTGCCGCGCCGCAGGTCGATTTCGCGGGGGCGCTCGCCGGCTTCGCCGACGTGCGCGGACTGCGCATCACGGCGCTGGCGAGCGAACAGTTTCCGTCGCATATCGATCCGGCGGTGGTGCGTGCCCGCGACGACGCCATCGCAGTACTCGCCGGATTGGGCGCGCGCATCGACGTGGCGCGCGTTCCGGTCGACTTCGACGACCTCGCCGGTCGCCTGGGCCGCATTCTCGCCGCCGAAGCCTATGCCTTCCATCGCGGCTACATCGAGGACGTCGAACTGCCGATCGACCCCTGGGTGCGCCGCCGCACGCTGGGCGGCAAGGATGTGAGCGCCGCGGACTACCTCCAACTGCTGTCCGACATGCGCCGCACGCAGGCGCAGTTCGCAACGTGGATGCAGGGGCGCGACGCGCTGCTCACGCCCACCTTGCCGATCACCGCGACCCCGGTCGCCGACGTCGACGAGGCGACCACGCCGCTGGCCGCACTCACCCGTCCGGTCAACTACCTGCGTGCCTGCGGCTTGGCGCTGCCCGCGGGGCTCGCCCCCGATGGCCTGCCCGTCAGCGTGCAACTGATCGGCGCGCCGTTTGCCGAGGCGATGCTGGTGCGCATCGGCCGCGCGTTCCAGGCGGCAACAAGGTGGCACCTGCTGCGACCGCCGGAGTGATTACTGCAGCGACGGCTTCTTGAGATAGTCGCTGCGGTCCGCTGAGCGCACGCGCACCGGCAGCAGCGACTCGCCGCGGGCCAGCGTCAGCGGAATTTCGGTGCCCGCGGGGCCAAGCTGCCACATGCTGCGAAAAAAATCGGCAAGCCCCGACACGCGCCGATCGCCGACCGCGACGATGGTGTCGCCCATGCGGACGCCGGCGCGTTCCGCCGGCCCATCCTTCGCCAGTTCGCCGACCACCAGGCGATTGTTTTCGTCGCTGGTGTACACGCCAAGCCACGGCGGGGCAGGATGCGGCGAGCGCCCGGTGCGCGCCATCGCTTCGAGAATCGGCTTGAGCAGGCTGGTCGGGACGAACATGTTGCCCTTGCGCACGTCATCGTCGTCCGCTTCCTGCACGAACAGGGAACCGATGCCGATCAGCTGGCCATCGCCGTCGAGCAGCGCGGCGCCGCTCCATTCCGGATGCGGCGGCGAAGTGAACAAGGCCTCGTCGAGCAGATACTCCCAGAAGCCGGCGAACTCGCGCCGCGCGAACACCTGCGCCTTCAACGCATGCGCACGTCCGCCGCTGCCAATCACGAACACGTCGTCGTCGGGCTCGACGGCGGTCGACTCCGCCAATGAAATCGGCGCGAGTCCCAATGGCTCCAGCGGCTGCACCAGACCGAATCCGGTCGCGAAATCGTAGGCCAGCGGATGTCCGGGCACCACGCGACCGTCGCTGGCGGTGATCCAGATCGCGTCTGCCTCGGTGATCAGGTAACCGATGGTGGCGATCATGCCGTTGTCGCCGATCACGACGCCATTGCCCTCACGCTCGGTGCCGAGCACCGGCGCGGTGAACGCATCTTCGGGAATGCGCACCGACAGGTGGACGACCGCCTGTGTCGCGTGCTCGAGATCGAAGTCGACCTCGGAGGCATGCGGCTGCATCGTCGTCGGAAAGGCCCAGCTGCGCGTATCGGACATGGTCAGGCGGCCTGCGGCGCAGGCCGGCACTTCTTGCTCGGAGGTTCATATTACGCCTGCGGCCGCCGCCGCTGCAGGTGCTGCGCTATCCTAGGCTGGAACAGTGGAGAAGAACACCATGGCCCGACTCAACCGACAATATCGCCTCGCCGCACGCCCGGTCGGCCTGCCCAAGCCGACCGATTGGCAGCTGACCGAGGAGTCCGTGCGCGACCCGGCCGATGGCGAAGTGCTGGTGCAGGTGCACTACGTTTCGCTCGACCCCGCGATGCGCGGCTGGATGAGCGAAGGCAAATCCTACATCGAGCCCGTCGCCTTGGGCGACGTGATGCGCGCAGGCGCCGCGGGACAGGTCATCGCATCGAAGCACGCCGCCTTCGCGGTGGGCGATCACGTCGTCGGTGCGTTCGGCGTGCAGGAATACGCGATCGCCACCGGGAAGGGCATGCAGCGGGTTGATCCGCGTGTCGCCCCGCTGTCCGTCTGGCTGGGTACTCTCGGCATGCCGGGAATGACCGCGTACTTCGGGTTGCTGGACGTCGGCAGGCCGCAAGTGGGAAACACGGTCGTGGTGTCGGGCGCCGCCGGAGCGGTCGGGTCGATCGTCGGTCAGATCGCGAAGATCAACGAGTGTCGCGCCATCGGCATCGCCGGTGGCAAAGACAAATGCGATTTTCTGGTGAACGAACTCGGCTTCGATGCGGCGATCGACTACAAGTCCGAGGACCTGCGCCGCGCACTCGGCAAGCATTGTCCGCAGGGCATCGACGTCTACTTCGACAACGTTGGCGGCGACATTCTGGATGCAGCGCTCGCGCGCCTTGCCCGGCATGCGCGCGTCGTGATCTGCGGCGCGATCTCGCAGTACAACACCACCACCGGCATCAAGGGTCCCGCCAACTACCTGTCGCTGCTTGTCAACCGGGCGAGCATGACGGGCATGGTCGTGTTCGATTACGCCGAGCGCTACGGCGAGGCGGCGCGCGTGATGGCTGGCTGGATGGCGGCGGGAAAGCTCAAGTCACGCGAGGAGGTGGTGACCGGCCTCGATCATTTTCCCGATGCGCTGCTGATGCTGTTTCGCGGTGGCAATACGGGCAAGCTGGTGCTGAAAATCGGCCGGGACTGACTGCGGGAACCCGTGCGCCGGTGTGCGGCAGGCCGCGTCCGCGGCGCGACCGGCATCGCCGGGCATCGAAGCGTCAGACCAATGCCTGTGTGTCCCCGTCCACCGGCAGCGCGACGCCCGAGATGTTGCTGCCGAGTCGCGACGCGAGGAACAAGATCGCATTGGCAATATCGTCGGCGGCAATCAGGCGCCCAAGCGACGCCTTCCCGAGCGCTTCGGCGCGAACGACCTCCGGCGCGACCCCGCGCAACGCCGCCTTGCCGGCAAACACTGCATCAATGCGCGCGCCAGCAACCGAGCCCGGACAGATTGCGTTGACGCGAATGCCATGCGGGCCGAGTTCGATCGACAACGATTTGGTCAAGCCAATCACGCCCCACTTAGCCGCCGCATAGGGCGTGCGCTGGGGAAAGCCGAAACGGCCGGCCGCCGAGGAGAGATTGGCGATGCTGGCGTTGGCGCTGGCCTTCAACAGCGGGATCGCGCGCTGCGCGCACAGGAACTGCCCGGTAAGGTTGACGGCGAGCGTGCGCTCCCAATCGGTCAGCGTGATTTCCTCGCAGGGCGCGGTCGGTCCGGCGATGCCGGCGTTGTTCACAAGCGCATCGAGCCCGCCGAGCGTCGCCTCGACACTGTCGAAGAGACGCGCCACAGCGGCCGGATCAGCCACGTCGCAGACGCTGCGAGCGATGCCGGGATCGCTCGCTGCCATCGCGTCCAAGGTGGCCGCGTCGACATCGCACACGTGGACGCGGGCACCCTCGCGGGCAAAGGCGCGCGCGGTCGCGAGGCCGATGCCGGAAGCACCGGCGGTGACCAGCACACGCAAGTCGGGAATGTTCAGGTCCATGACTTCTCCGTTATCTCGGGCGGTATCTCGGGCGGGCGTTCACGCGAAGGCAGCGTCCGCCTTGGTGACAAGGATCCAGCGATCAACTATAACTGCGATTGCGCCGCCGGGTTCGCTCCGACGCGCGACCACAGGCCGCTGCCCGGCCGCCCATTCCGGCGCGGGCGGGCGCACGCAGGGACAAGGCAGGGAACGACGACATGAACAGAGCAGCCGCGGTCATCGGCACAGGCCTCGTTGGCCGCGCATGGGCCATGGTCTTCGCCCGGGCGGGCTGGCAGGTTCGAATGTACGACAATGCACCCGCCCAACTCGACGCCGCACGCGGGCTCATCGAGGCGAGTTTGGCCGACCAGCAGGCGGCGGGGCTCATCGACGACGCCGCGGGGACGCTGGCGAGAATCTCGGCCAGTGATCGCATCGACGCCGCCGTGGCGAATGCGGACTGGGTGCAGGAGAATCTGCCTGAAGCGGTCGACATCAAGCGCGAGGTCTTTGGCATCATCGATGCGCTGGCGCCTCCGGCGACGGTACTCGCCAGTTCAACGTCGGCGATCTGTGCATCGCAGTTCACCGAAGCGCTCACGGGACGCGCGCGCTGCCTGGTCGCGCATCCGGTCAATCCGCCGCACCTTGTTCCGGTGGTCGAACTCTGCGGCGCGCCGTGGACCAGCGCGGCGACCATGGTGCGGGCACGCGAAGTGCTGACCGAGATTGGACAGGTGCCCATCCTGGTCAAGCGCGAAATCGACGGTTTCATCCTCAATCGTCTGCAGGGCGCGCTGCTCACCGAGGCCATGCGGCTGGTGGGCGAAGGCTATGTCTCGCCCGAGGATCTGGACAAGACGCTTGCGCACGGCCTGGGCCTGCGCTGGTCGTTCATGGGACCGTTCGAGACCATCGAGCTCAATGCCCCCGGCGGCGTTGCCGATTACTGCGCGCGCTACAGCGGTTTCTACCAGCGACTGGCCGCCGACCCTCCCTCCCCGGATGTCTGGCGCGGCGAGCAGGCGGCGCGCGTCGTTGCCGCACTCGGCGCGCCGCCGACCGATGCCGCGATCAGGCAGCGCATGCAGCGACGCGACCGACGCCTGCTGGCGCTGGCCCGGCACAAGCGCGAACAATCCATCACCTAGGAACCGCGAACATGGCGCAAACCCGAAAAGTCATCATCACCTGCGCGGTCACCGGCGCAATCCACACGCCGTCGATGTCGCCGCATCTGCCGATCACGCCGCAGGAGATCGCCGACGCCGCCGTCGGCGCCGCCGAAGCCGGCGCGGCGATCGTGCACCTGCATGCGCGCGATCCCGTCGACGGCCGCCCGACGCAGGACCCGAAGTACTTTCGCGAATTCGCCGCCGACATCGCAAGCCGCTGCGACGTGGTCATCAATTTCACCACCGGCGGCGCAGCGACCATGACCATCGAGGAACGCCTGCAGCCGGCGTTGCAGCTCAAGCCGGAAGTGGCGTCGCTGAACATGGGTTCGATGAATTTCGGCCTCTACCCGATGTTGAAGCGCTTCACCGAGTTCCGCTTCGACTGGGAACGCGAATATCTTGCCAGTTCCGACTCGCGGATCTTCCGCAACACTTTCGCCGACATCGAGCACATCCTGACCGCCTGCGCCGACAACGGCACGCGCTTCGAGATCGAATGCTACGACATCGGGCATCTCTACACCGCGCACCATTTCTTCGAACGCGCCGTGGTCCGGCCGCCGCTCTTCATCCAGAGCGTGTTCGGCATCCTCGGCGGCATCGGCGCGCACCCGGACGACGTCGCGCACATGAAGCGCACCGCCGACCGGCTGTTCGGCGACCAGTACCGCTGGAGCGTCCTCGGCGCAGGGCGCAACCAGTTGCCGATCGCGGCCATGTCGGCAGCGATGGGCGGCAACGTGCGCGTCGGTCTCGAGGATAGTCTGTGGCTGGGACCGGGCAAGTTCGCCGAATCCAACGCCGCGCAGGTTCGTGCGGCACGCCAGATCATCGAAGGGCTGGGACTCGAGGTCGCCACGCCAGACGACGCACGGCAGATCCTCGGCCTCAAGGGTGCGGACCGGGTCGCGTTCTGACGGGGTGGCGCCCGAACGCGAGTCAGTCTTTCAGCATATAGAGCTGCCACAATTCCCTTCGACTCATGTGCAGCATCGGATGAAGCGCGAGCAGTCCCGTCCTGCCGATGCTCTGTTCCAGGTAGCGCATCTCGACGAACTTGGCGCCGGTCTCCTCGTCGACAGGAACATCGAAACCATTTTCGCGCATCATCAGCACACCCTTGGCCCGCAGCGCCAGTTCCGTGTAGAGGCGCAGAAAACAAAGCAGGTCCGCGACTACCGGTCCGCGGAATTTCTTCTTCATCGTATGCAGGTACTGCCCGACGGGCGAATCGGACAGGCGGCCGGAGTTGATCAGCTCGAGCATCTCGGCGTCGGCATCGAAACCCTTTCCGAGCCAGTTTCCGACGGCCCGCTCGCTGCGACGGAATACCGTATAGAGCAGGAAAGGGACCACGACAAGCACCGCCAGCATCGCCACCCGCGGTGTCGCCAGCAGGTGATTGAACGCCGAGTGGACGACGATTGCCAGTCCCAGGCCCGGCAGCAGCGCCCGCAACAACGCCCCGGGCGAACGTTCCAGCATCGCGAGGCCCATTACCGCGAAAATGGCGGTGGCGCCACCGTGCATGATCGCGGTGCCGAACCCGCGCAGCACCCAGGTCCCGAGTCCGGCATTGCCAAACACGTCGAGAAGGTAGAGATTCTCGGCCAGCGCGAATCCGGCACCGACAGCGAAGCCGCAGATCGCGGCATCGACCAGGAACCCGATGCGATGCGTGCGGATCAGCGCGACGATCATCAGCGCCTTGAGCAGTTCCTCCGTGACCGGTGCGACATACAGCGAGAACTTCGCCAGGTCGACGTCGATGAGCTCGAGTGTCCAGGCGTTCAATACGTAGCTCGCACCGGCGGCCGCCACACCGCTCACGACGATTGCGATCACCGCGTTCAGTTTCACCAGCTTGTAGCTGTCCAGAAAGAGCAGCGTTGCGAGGAAGCACCCCACAGGCAGGAGGCCAACGAGCAGGCGCGGGAGCAGGTCAGCCCACATGCGCGCCTACATGATCTTCAGCGAGACCATCCACTCTGAGCCCATGCGCTGACTGCCCTGATGGCCGACCGCATAGCCAATGGACAGCGTCATGTCGTACCAGTGCATCAACGTGAAGCGCAGGTCGGCCTGCGCGCCGATGCTGGTGTAGGACTTGCGCAGCGCGCTGTCGGTCGGCTCGGTCCACAGCGCCGCGGCAAAGACCGACGGGCGCAGCCAGGTCAGGTTGAAGCCCGGCGTGCCCACGGACTCGAAGACGACCGGCGGCACCGTCCACTCGACCATCTCCTTCACGAAGTTGAGACCACTCAATTCCTGCAGCTTGAAGCCCGGCATCGAGTAGTACTCGCGATAGCGCTGGATCGACTTGTCGTCGACATAGTTGTTGCCGAATCCGCCGAAGTAGAAATTCGCAACCGTCTGATTGTGACTCCCGTCCGCAGCCCCCGCCGCGGTCCGCGACCACAGTGCGGAATGCGGAATCGGCAGCGGCACGCCGAAATCGAGCGTGCCGAGTATCTGCGGCGTGATCTGACCGCTCACGCGGCTGCCCTGCGCGAACACCGACCAGGCCAGCCCTTTTTCGTCGTCGACCGCGCCAAGCGATTTTCGCAGATTCGAGTAGCGAAGACCGGCCAGCCCCGTGACCAGCCGCGTGAAATCGGTGTCGACGTTCTGGGCGTTGGGCAGCCGGTCGATCTGGTCGTAGTACGCCACGTCGAATACGGCCTCAAACTTCCGCGGTTGGTCGAAGATCAGCAGCCAGTCGTAGCCGAGCTTGGCGGCATATCCCTTGCGGCTGCGCTTGGTCGGGCCGAACAGGTCGTAGAAGTCGGAGCGGTTCCAGGAAGCTTCGGCCCGCCAGCCCAGGTACGATCCGTTGATGTCAACGTGGCCGCGCTCTGATGCGGGCAGGCTGCCCGATGGCGTGTAGGCGGCGGTGACGCCGACGGAAGCGAACTGGACCGGGTCCGAGAAGTTGGCGCGATAGCCGATGCCGGCGGAATTCTTGTAGCCCTGCAGCACCGGGTAGGCGTTGTCGCGCACGAGTTCGCGCAGCGGCGCATAGGGGCCCCTGGCTATGATTTCCTTTTCGTAATCGACCGAACCCGGTGGCGGGACCTGCCAGGTCTTGATGATCGGATGCCGCTCGGCGACCTGCGCGCCGAGGAAGGTGATCGCACCGACATCCTTGAGTGGCTTGGCGTCGATGATCGCCGGAACGAAACCCTCTCCCGTGTAGTTCAGCACCAGCAGCCGGCCGTCGGCCAGCGGGACCGGACGGAAAAAGCCGGATTCCGCATTGGACACTGCCTCGATCTCGCCGGTGGCGATGTCGTAGCGGAAGATGTTCGATACCCCGGTGTAGTAGCTGCTGCCGTACAGATAGCGGCCATCCCGGGAGAACACGAAACCCTCCGGGACCGATTGCCCGAAGCGGAACTCCGACACGGGCTTGAGATCGCCGGCGCGCAGCTGGTCGATGTTCCACACGCGCACGAACTGCTCCCCACTTACCTCGCTCACCGAGGCCGAGAGCCGCCGCCCGTCCGGCGAAATGTCGAGGTCGTAGGGAATGGTTTCGTAGGAGAGCGGCTTCCCCTCCTCCCACGTGGAATAGGGATAGGGAATGCGGACCCATGAGGCCAGTCCGTTGGACTGGCGCACGCCCCAGAGCGAACGGTCGGCCGGATTGAAGACGATTTCGCCGATGCGCGCATCCTCCAGCAGCATGCGCTCTTCGCCCGTCTTCAGGTCGATCGCCATGAGATCGCGGTAGGCAACGTTGTCGTTGATGAAGAAGAGCGTGCCGCCCTCCGGATCGTGGGCGAGCGAGGTGACCGAGAACAGCGTGCCGCGCTTGATTTCCGCCAGTTGCCTGAGTGTACCGTCGCGCGTGTTCAACGCGCCGATCTGGTCGATCACGCCGGGATAGCGATAGCCGGCATAGAGGATTCCGCCCGCCTCGTCGTAGAACATCCGCGAGACGGACCCCACCGCCTTCGCCGGCAGCCGCTGCAGCGGCGTGACCGGGAATTTGCGGACCGCATCAAGATTGCGCAGCTGGAAATCCCGCTCGAAGACGATCCAGTCCTGCCAGGCCTTGTCCAGCGGAAGGCCGAACACCTGCTCGAACTGGTCGGCATAGTTGCGCCGGCTTCCCTCGTCACGCCGGATCCACGCCACCACCTTTTCGGGCGAATGAACGTAGGCGAGATAGGTGACGAACCGCGTGCCGTAGAGGTAGGCGTTCACGCCTGCCTGGAAGTTCACGCGGATCGCGCGGGTCGCCAGGCCCAGCGGATCGTAGAAATGGGCGTTGTCCCGCACCATGGTCCGGAACACCATTTCGTCGTAGCCACCCTGCGCGCGGCCGAGCCCACCCGCCATCCACGTCTCCATGAAGACTGCCGCGCCCTCGTTGTACCAGCGCGGGGAGTTGAAGCGCGGAATCGTCAGGTAGCTGTAGAGCAGCGTCTCGGGATTCTGCCGGTTCGGCGCCACCTTACCGAGGAATATGCGCCGCCAGCGCAGGTCGTCCGCGGAGGCGACGTCGCCGGCGGCGACATGGACCATCTCGTGGTTCATCAGGAAGAACAGCCGTTCGGTCGCGGGAAAGGTCTCGAAGGCATGCGACGGCGGCGCGATGTCGAAGACCAGCCTGCTGTGCGGCGCGGATCTCTGGCTGGCGTTGCCGGTGTCCGAGAAGTCGTTCAGCACGATCGTCGTCGGTTCTGAGGGCGTCCAGCCGAACATCCGGCGCTGCCAGGCCAGCGCCTGGGTGAAGGTGCCCACGGCATGGGGCACCAGGTAG
Organism: uncultured beta proteobacterium; assembly: GCA_963712105.1. GTDB lineage: Bacteria > Pseudomonadota > Gammaproteobacteria > Burkholderiales > Casimicrobiaceae > VBCG01. Next base: position 460,040 of record CAVQGR010000012.1, on the reverse strand, counting down.
CCGAGGGGGTCGTAATAGACGAGCGTCAGGTCCTTCGTTTCGACATACGACATCGAGACGGGGCTCTTGTCGGCCGCTGCGGCCGCCGAGACAAGAGCGAAGAAGAGGCACAGAACGAGGCCGCGCGTCACGCGCATTGCAATATCCCCTGGCGCGCCAACGAAGCGCCGCCGAAGGATACCGGGTGGGGCGACTAATGCAAACCGCCGGCGCTGAAGGCCGGCGGTTTACTCGTCAAACTCGACGAGGGCGGTTACTGGCGAAGCATGCCCCGGATCGCGGGGCAGGAGAAACCCCTATCGCGACTTGGCCGCGTTGTCCGTACCCTGCATCCGGACGGCGTTGTCCACGCCCTGCATCTTGGCCGCGTTGTCCGCGCCCTGCATCCGGACGGCGTTGTCCACGCCCTGCATCTTGGCCGCGTTGTCCGCGCCCTGCATCCGGACGGCGTTGTCCACGCCCTGCATCTTGGCCGCGTTGTCAGCACCCTGCATCCGGACGGCGTTGTCCGCGCCCCGCATCTTGGCCGCGTTGTCAGCACCCTGCATGCGGACCTGGTTGTCTGTGCCCCGTGCGCGGGCTTCGTTGTCCGTGCCCCGTGCGCGGGCGTCGTTGTCTGTGCCCCGTGCGCGGGCGTCGTTGTCTGTGCCCCGTGCGCGGACCTCGTTGTCCGTACCCCGTGCGCGGACCTCGTTGTCCGTGCCCCGTGCGCGGGCTTCGTTGTCCGTGCCCCGTGCGCGGGCTTCGTTGTCCGTGCCCCGTGCGCGGGCTTCGTTGTCCGTGCCCCGTGCGCGGGCTTCGTTGTCCGTGCCCCGTGCGCGGGCTTCGTTGTCCGTGCCCTGCTGCCGGGCGGCGTTCTCGGCGCCAGCGGCGCCGGCCGCGGTGTCGGCCTGTCTGGATTGCGCGGCGGCGGGGTCGCCGAGCTTCACATCGCTGGCGCTGTTCTGGGGTGCCCGATAGCGCTGCGCGGGAACGATCGTGCCGCTGGCATCCTTGCCGTCCGGCGGGAAATTGACGACGCCCGAAGACATGACGGCGGCCAACGCCGCAGCCGCGATGCCGGCGCCGATCCAGATCCCACGGTTACGGGAGGTTCCACCCTTGTCTTTGTTATCGCTCATGAATTCACCCCTGTAGGTAGGCCCTGCACGGGAAACCCGGGGGCCGTTGGCGGTCATTCTCCGGTGCGCAGCGCCGGAATCGTCGGATGCTAGCCCAAATACACCGGGCCGCGTGGAAAGTTGGTCAAGTCGGTCGGTCGGCACCCCGGACGGCTCGAGTCGCTGCATCACCGAGGCCACCAGCCCTTCCGGTGGGTAGGCTCGCGGAAGGCTGTCCAGCCCTTCGAACACACGACGCAATCCGTCGAATTCGGCGCGCGCCGCGGGATCGGCCGCCAGCAGGCGCTCGAGCTCCCGGCGTTCGTCCGGACTCGCCTCGCCGTCGAGGACCGTGTGCATCAGCAGGGTGTGGTCGGGGTGTTTCATGTCTGTGGATTCCGTAGGTCCTTCAACATCCCGCGAAGTCGTTGCCGCGCCTCGTAGAGGCGGGACTTCACGGTCTTTTCGTCAATGTCCAGGATCTGTCCAATTTCCTCGTAACTGCACTCCGAGAAGTGCCGGAGCGCAATGACCATCCGATCGCCGGCCGGGAGGCGGTTCAGCGCTTCGCGGATCCGGACCGACGACTCGGCATCGTCGGCGCGCCGCTCGGGGCTGTCGCGCTCGGACCCAGGCAGGTCGACTTCGTCGTCGAGTTCCTCGGTCCGACCGTTCCGTCGCAGCAGGTTCAACGATTCGTTGACCGCGATGCGATAGATCCAGCTGAAAAACCTGTACCGGTCGTCGTACTCGTCCAGCCGTTCCGCCACCCTCAGGAACACCGTCTGCGCGATGTCGCTCGCGTCTTCCGGCTTGCGCAGGATCCACAGCGCCGCGTTGTAGACGGCCCGCTGGTAGCGGATCACCAACTCGGCGAAGGCCTCCCGGTCGCCGCCGCGAAAACGCGCCACCAGCGCCGCATCGGTCCCGTCATCCACAATTACACCTGTCGGCCGGAAAAGTTGGTCCGCAGGCCTATTGCGCCGGCTCGATCTCGAAAATCTGGTCGAATCCCGAGTAGCTGAAGATGTCCTGCAGGTGGCGGCCAACACCGATGAGCCGCAGCTTGCCGGCGGAGGCCAGCAGCCGCTTCTGGGTCTTGAGCAGCACTCCGAGGCCCGCGCTGGAGATGTATTCCAGGTTCCGGCAGTCCAGCGCTACCGTGCCCTGGACCCCATCGAGAAACGCCTGGGCAGTGGGCGCCTGGGCTGCATCGAGTCGCCCCGAAACGACAACGACGCCGTCGGCACCATAGTCAATTGCCAGCATCGCTCCCCCCAGTCTTCGCGTCATTCCCGGCCGGCGTTGGCCCCGGTTGGGTTTTTCTGATGATGATCCGGCTTCGCCGGTCCTCGCTGGAATACCGGTACTCAACCGAATCGGTCAATCGCCGGATAAGGTGCAAACCGAGTCCGCCGGGTTTGCGCTGTTCGATCGGCAGGTCGACGTTCACCTCAGGCGCTTTGGGTCACATCAAAAGGTTCGACATCATGATCGGTCAGCGTCACTTCGACGCCATCGTCGATGCGTTCCAGCCCGACGTCCACCTCGGCATCGCTCTCGGGGCTGTATTTGACCATGTTCGTGAACAGCTCCTCCACCACCAGGTCGATGGTCGGCAGCATAGAGGCGTCAACGCCAAGCCGGGTGAACGCGTCGGCGGTGAAGGCGAAAATGGCGTCGAGCGAACCGAAGCCGCGGGCGAACGAACGGGACAGGGCGGTCTGCGGCAGCGTGCGTTTCACCAGCACCATCGTGATGTCGTCCTCCTGCGGCGCGCCCCGCGCAAAGGCATTCGTTCCATCGAGGAGCATGGTCGCCAGTTCGGCCATCGACTTGCCGTGCTGGGCCTGCACGATCTGCTCGACACGAGCCTCGCCGAACTGCTCGCGATCCGGATCATGGTATTCGAATACGCCGTCCGACAGCAGTATCAGGATGTCGCCCGGAAGCATTTCCAGCGTCACCGCCGGACGCAGCGACACGATGGGCATCGCGCCCAGGGGGAAGCTGGTGGGCTTGTATCTCGCACAGGTCCCGGTGGCGGCCTGGAAATGGAGGATCGGCGCCTGGCCGGCGCTATGGAAGCGCAAGCGGTGCGCGGCAACGTCAAGCTGCCCGATGAACGCGGTGATGAACCGGTCGTCGGCAAGCGTGTCGGCCAGTTGATTGTTGACCTCCATGAACGCCGTTTCGAGGTCGGCCCCCATGCGCAACGACATCCGCAGCATGGCCTGCATCTGCGTGACCGAAAGTGCCGGCGCGATGCCGTGACCCGTGGCATCGGCCAGCACCACCAGCAGGGAATCCGGCATGACCGCGAGGTCGAAAGTGTCGCCTCCGGTGAGGTCGGCCGGCCGGAACAGGCCGTGGACATCGTAACCGGGAACGGTGGGCATGGTCGCTGGAAGCGTGGCGAGCTGAACGGTGCGAGCCATTTCCAGTTCGTTGCGCAGACGCTCACCTTCGAGCATTGCCTCCGTCATCCGCACGCGTTGCAGTGCAACCGCGCATTGCGCGGCGAGCGCCATGGCAAGCGCCTCGTCGTCGCTGCCGAAACTGCGCCCCTTCTTGTTCAGCACCTGCAACACACCCACCAGCTCGCCCTTGTGGCCGACGAGCGGCAAGGTCAGCAGGCAGCGCGTTCGATAGCCGGTGGCCTTGTCGAGCGCCGGGTCGAAGCGCGAATCGGCGTAACAATCGGCCACGTTGATAACCTGCAGCGTGCGCGCGCAGGTACCGACGATGCCCTTGCCGGCCGGCAGCCGCACGGAGTCGAGACCGGTGGCTACCTTCAGCACCAGTTCGTCGGCGGCGGCATCATAGAGCCATACCGAGCCACGCTCGGCATCGAGCACCTGCGTGGTGGCGTTCACCACCTCGGCCAGCATCGTGGTCAGGTCGAACGGCGAGGCCAGTGCCTGGGTGACTCCGAGGATCCTCTGCAGGTCGGGCGCCGAGAGTTGGCGGTGTTGGGCGATGGCGTTCATCCGCACGAAATGTAGCAGGCGATCCGGGTTTGCGCTTACCGCGCCGGGCCGCGGCCGGTGGAACGTCGATCGCCCTCGGCAAGTGTCCGCCCCTCTTGTAATTAATTAATCGTTGATTTAATCTCTGCGCATGGCAAATCCAAGAAAGTCCGCCAAGCCAGCACGCGGCCGGCCCGTCGGCGGCGGCGATGCCACCGCGCGCGAAGCGCTGCTCGACGCCGCAGTCGGCCTGGTCGCCGAGCGCGGCGCGGCCGCCACCCGATCCGCCGATGTCGCGGAACGCGCAGGCGTCACGCCGGCGATGGTGCATTACTACTTCCGCAGCCGTGAACAGCTGCTCGACGCCGTGGTCGACGAGCGGCTGGCGCGCTTCGCGACCACAGTGTTCGCGGCGCCGGTACCCGATGCCGACGCATCGACGATGATCACCACCATCGTCCGCCGCCTGTTCGCCGCCGCCGCGACCATGCCGTGGATGCCGCCGATCTGGATTCGCGAGATCGTCAGTGAAGGCGGGACACTGCGGGAGCGCATGCTCAGGCACTTTCCGATGGCCGCGGTTGCCGTCCTTACCGAGACAGTCGCGCGCGACCAGAAACGCGGCCGGATTCCGGCAGGAGTCGATGCCCGGCTCGCCTTCCTGTCCATCTCCGGCGCGGTCATGTTGCCATTGGCGTTGCGTTCGGTATGGGGGCGCATTCCCGCATTGGCCGAACTGACCACGGCACAACTGGAACAGCATGCACTGACGGTACTCACCGCGGGACTCGCTCCGGTGCCGCGGCCAAGGAGATCCAGATGAGACAGGTTGCGCCGCAGCTGCTTGCCCGTGGGACAATCGCGATCATGGTCATCGCCGTCGGCGCCTGCACGCCGGCAACCGCGCCCGACCATCAGGGTTATGTCGAAGGCGAATTCGTCAACGTGGCCTCGCCCATCGCCGGGCAACTCGAAGCGCTGGCCGTCAAACGCGGCGATCAGGTCACCGCAAAGGCGCCGCTGTACGCGCTCGACGCGGTGAGCGAGGCCGCTGCGCAGCGCCAGGCGGCCGAGCAGGTGAAGGTCGCGCAATCGCAGCTTGCGGATCTGAGGCAGGGCCGCCGATTGCCGGAACTGGAGGTCATCCGCGCGCAACTCGTTCAAGCCGAGGTCGAAGCGCACCGCTTCGAGCTGCAATTGGCGCGCGACGAAGCCCAGTTCAAGGCCGGCGGCATTCCCCGCGGACAACGCGACGACGCCAGGTCTGCGCGCGACGCCAGCGTGGCGCGGGTGGCGCAATTGCGCAGCGAACTGGTCGTGGCCGAATTGCCCAGCCGTACCGACCAGATCAAGGCGCAGGAGGCGCAGGTCGCGACTGCGCGTGCCGCGTTGGAACAGGCGAGCTGGCGGCTGGAACAGAAATCGGTGCTGGCCACGCAGGCCGGCCGGGTCGTCGACACCCTCTATCGCCAGGGCGAATGGGTCGCGGCCGGCGCTCCGGTGGTGCGCATGCTGCCGCCGCAGAATGTGAAGCTGCGCTTTTTCGTCCCGCAGGCGATCGTCGGCGGATTGAAGATCGGGCAGGCGGTCGCGGTTCGTTGCGATGGCTGTGGCGCCGAAATTCCGGCAAAGCTGACCTATGTATCGGTCGAGGCCGAGTTCACGCCGCCGGTGATCTTCAGCAACGAGACCCGCGCCAAGCTCGTTTTCATGGTCGAGGCACATCCATCGCCGGAAAACGCGGCGCGATTGCATCCCGGGCAACCGGTGTCCGTCAGGCTGCAATGACCGCTCCTGCCGCCGGCGACGCCGTCATCGACGTCCACGACCTCAACAAGAGCTTTGGCGCCAAGCAGGTGGTTGTCGACCTTTCGCTGTCAGTCGCGCGCGGCGAGATCTATGGCTTTCTCGGTCCCAACGGCAGCGGCAAGACCACGTCGATCCGCATGATGTGCGGTTTGCTGACGCCGGACTCGGGCAACGGAACCTGCCTGGGCTTCGACCTGCGCGAACAGGCCGAGGCGATCAAGCGCAACGTCGGCTACATGACCCAGCGCTTTTCCTTCTGGGAAGACCTGACCATCCGCGAGAACCTCGACTTCATCGCGCGCGTGTACTCGATGCCCGACCGCCGCACGGCGGTCGACCGGGCGCTGGAGGAACTGGGACTTGCCGGTCGGGCAAAACAGCTGACCGGTACGCTTTCCGGGGGATGGAAACAACGGCTGGCGCTGGCGGCGTGCATGCTGCACCGGCCGCGCCTGCTGCTGCTCGACGAACCGACCGCGGGTGTCGACCCGAACGCGCGGCGGGAGTTCTGGGAGGAGTTGCACCAGCTGGCCGCGCAGGGCGTGTCGGTGCTGGTATCCACCCACTACATGGACGAGGCGGAGCGCTGTCACAAGCTTGCATATATCGCCTATGGCCGGCTTCTGGTGAAGGGCACCGCGGGAGAAGTGATCGCGGCGCAGGGTCTTGTGACCTATGCGGTCCGCGGACCGGCGTTGAACGAACTCGCGCAACGTCTGCGGGCGATGCCCGGCGTCGAGCAGACCGTCGCCTTCGGTGAGACCGTGCACGTCACCGGAAAGGACGCCGCGGCGATCGAACGCGCGCTGCGCGAGATCGCTGCCGGTGGCAAGTATCGCTACGAACGCGTCGATACGGGCCTCGAGGACGTGTTCATCCACCTGATGCAGGGCGCGACTGACAACTGGGGGAAGGCGTGAACGCCAACACCGCGGCCACTGCCGGACACGACGATTCCCGGCGCGCGTTGCCAGGCAGCTCCGGCGGCCGGTCGTGGTTTTCGTTCTCGCGCTGGTGGGCGATGGTCGGCAAGGAATTCCTGCAGCTGCGCCGCGACCGCGTGACCTTCGCCATGATCGTGGGTATCCCCATCATCCAGTTGACGCTGTTCGGCTACGCGATCAACACCGATCCCAAGCACATGCCGACCGCGGTGATCGCCGCGGACCACAGCGAGTTCACCCGCTCGCTGGTGCAGGCGATGCGCACCTCCGACTACTTCCGCATCGTCGGCGAGTTGCCCGACGAGCAGGCGGGGCGCGACGCGCTCGCCCGCGGCGACGTGCAGTTCGTGCTGTCGATCCCGCCCGACTTCACCCGCCGCCTGCTGCGTAGCGAACGGCCGACGGCGCTGCTCGAGGCCGATGCGTCGGATCCGACCGCCACCGGCGCGGCCCTCGCCACGGTCAATCGTCTCGCCGACATTGTCGCGCGCAAGGACCTGACCGGCCCGCTGGCGCCGCTCGCCGGCGCGCCGCCTCCCTTCGACGTCGTCGTGCACCGGCTGTACAACCCGGAGTCGGTCACCCAGTACAACATCGTTCCGGGCCTGATGGGCGTGATCCTGACCATGACGCTGGTGCTGATGACCGGTCTCGCCATCACCCGGGAGCGCGAACGCGGCACCATGGAAAACCTGCTGGCGATGCCGCTGACGCCGCTCGAGGTCATGACCGGCAAGATCGTTCCCTACGTGGTCATCGGCCTGATCCAGGCAACGATCATCCTGATCGCCGCGCGTGTGCTGTTCGACGTGCCCTTTGTCGGCAGCATCAGCGTGCTCTACGGTGCGACGCTGCTGTTCATCGCCTGCAATCTCACCGTCGGCATCACGATGTCGTCGCTGGCGGCCAACCAGCTGCAGGCGATGCAACTCACCTTTTTCTATTTCCTGCCCAACATCCTGCTGTCGGGATTCATGTTCCCCTTCCGCGGCATGCCGGAGTGGGCGCAGGTGCTCGGCAGCGCGCTGCCGCTGACCTACTTCAATCGCGTGGTGCGCGGCATCCTGTTGAAGGGCAACGAGTGGGTCGACCTGTGGCCCAACCTGTGGCCGATGGCGCTGTTCACGCTGATCGTGATGACCATTGCCAATCGCTTCTATCGCCGGACGCTGGACTGAACGCCATGTCGGCAACGACCTGCCATCCGCTCGCACGCCGCCGCCGGCAACGCGCACTGATCGCCGCCTGCACGCTGGGGCTCGCCGCCTGCACGCTCGGCCCCGACTTTCGCGCACCCGCGCCGCCGACGGTCGACGGCTACACGCAGGGCGGCTTGCCGGTCGCGGCCGGCCTGCCCCGCCTGGTGCCGAAGCGCGACATTCCGGCCGAATGGTGGACGGTGTTCGCGTCGTCGCAGATCGATGCGCTGGTCAGGAGTGCGCTCGACCGGAGTCCGACACTCGACCAGGCGCGCGCCCGCCTGGTGCAGGCGCAGGAACTGCGCACGGCGCGCGCCGGCGCGACCACCTATCCGCAGGTCGATGCGACCTTCGGTGCGGTGCGCCAGCGCATCGATCCCGCCACTTTCGGTTTTCCCGAGGCGCCCAATCCCGGCCCGTTCAACGTGTTCAGCCTTGGCGCCAACGTTTCCTACAATTTCGATCTTTTCGGCGGCACGCGGCGCGATCTGGAGTCATACGCCGCCGAGGTGGACTACCGGACCTACGAACTCGAGGGCGCGCGCCTTACGCTCGCCGCCAATGTCGTGGTGACGGCGATCCGCGAAGCCTCGCTTGCCGCGCAGATCGAAATCGTCGACATGCTGCTCGCCGCGCAGCGTCAGCAACTCGCCGTCGTCGAGCAGCGCTACGCAGCCGGTGGCGCGGCCCGCCTCGACGTGGAGAACCAGAAGGCATTGCTGGCGCAGTCGCAAAGCGCCCTGCCGGTGTTGCAGGCCCGGCTGGCGCAAGCAGGACACCAACTCGCCGTGCTCATGGGTCGCCCGCCGGCGGAAGCTCCCGCGTCCGCGCTGCGCCTTGCCGACCTGCGCCTGCCCGCGGAACTGCCGTTGCGCGTGCCCTCCGAACTGGTGCGTCGGCGACCCGACATCCTGGCCAGCGAGGCCTTGCTGCACAAGGCCAGCGCCGGGATCGGTGTCGCCACCGCCGACCTGTACCCCAGGCTCATCGTCTCCGGCGCGTTCTCATCCAGCCAGCTCGATATTTCCGATGTGCTCGGCAGCGGCATCAACATCTGGAACATCGGACTCAACGTGGTCCAGCCGATCTTTCGCCACAACGAACTTAAGGCACGCCAGCGCGCCGCCGAGGCCGCCTTCGAGCAGGCCGCGGCCGGCTACCGGCTGACCGTCCTGCAGGGACTGCAGAATGTCGCCGACGTGCTGCGCGCGCTGGAGTCCGACGCAAACGGGATCGCCGCGCGCAGCGAACAGTCCGCGCGCGCCAATGACGCCTATCGCATCACCATTGACCGATTCAACGCCGGTGGCGTCAGCCACTACGTCGTGCTCGATGCGCAGCGCCGACAGCTGGACGCGCAACTGGAACTCGCCCGGGTACAGGGCGACCTCTACGCCGATACGGCGACCTTGTTTCAGGCGATGGGCGGTGGATGGTCCGGCGTCATGGCCGACACTTCCAGATAACCGGGAACCGTCTCCAAGGCGAGCTTCGAGCCCGGCAAGGTCACGCTCGAGTACTGCGACAAGAAACACCTGGGCACATTCCTGCGGCGACGCAGCGCGCCTCGCGATCGATTCGGCAACTCGTCCGCGCCGGCGCCGGGACGCGGTGGATCCTCGACTACTGCAGTCCCTCGCGCTCGAACACCGCCAGCACCGCCTGCAGCGCCTTTTCGTAGCGCTCCTTTTCCTTGGCAATGGACTCGGCATCCCACGGGTAGAGACCGTGGCCGCTTTTCATGCCGAAATGTCCACGGTCTACCAGCGCCTGTATCGCCGGCGGTGGCGCGCTCATGCTCGATAGATGCGGATAAAGGCTCTTGGCCACCGCATACGACATGTCCCAGCCGGCGTGCTCGCGCTGCATCAGCGGACCGGCGGCGGCCAGGCGAAAGCCAAAGCTGTAGCGGATCGCCGCGTCGATGTCCTCCGCCGAGGCAATGCCGAGTTCGAGCATGTTGACCGCCTCGCGGATCAGCGCATGCTGGATGCGGTTGGCCAGAAAGCCCTCGATGTCGCGTTTCACCTGCACCGGCCGCTTGCCCAGCGCCCACATCCACTCGCCGACACGTTCGGCCAGCGCGATGTCGGTGGCTTCGGCGCGCACCACCTCGACCAGTGGCACCAGGAACGCGGGCATGTAGAAGTGCAGGCCCATCATCCGCTCCTGCGTCGGCAGGCCCATGGCGATTTCGCTGATCGGATACGACGACGAGTTGCTGGTCAGCGGCGTGGTCGGCTTGCTGTGGTGGACGAGGTCGGCAAATACTTTCTGCTTGAGTGCCAGGTCCTCATTCACGTTCTCCACCGCGATATCGATGTCCGCCCAGGGCACGCCCGCGTAGTCGGCGTGGATGGTCAGACGCGCGGGATCCAGCGTCTTGCTCATGCGCGCGAGCCCCTGCCCGGCGCGCTTGGCGAAGCTTTCTCTGGTCGCCAGGGTCGGCGAAACCACGTCGACGTCCCAGCCACCTGCGAGGAACACGACGGCCACGCCGCAGCCCATGGTGCCGCCTCCGACAATCAATGCCCTTTGTGCGCTGGCCACATTCTTCCTTCAGTTGACTATTTCGATCGGAGGTCTGCTGCAAACTCAGGCGTCGCGACCCATGCCGCGCAGCACTTCGCGCGCGGCACGCAGCATGTGCGCGATGTCCGCGCTGATGGCCACGAAGTTGTAGCCCATGGCGATGTAGCGTTTTGCCGCCTCCACCGAAGGCGCGAGCATGCCCACCGACTTGCCCAGCCGCACGCAGCTGGCGGCGGCCGCCGCCATCGCCGCCTGCGGCTCCTTTTCGTCGGCACGGCCAAGAAAACCCAGGCTCGCCGACAGGTCGGAGGGCCCGATGAAGATGCAGTCGACGCCATCGACGGCGGCGATCGACTCGATCGAGGCGAGCGCCTCGGCGGTTTCGACCTGGGCGATGACGCAAATGCCGTCGTTGGCTTCCTGCAGATACTTCGGGTTCAGTCCGAAGCTGCCTGCGCGGTGCAGAGTGCCCACGCCGCGCGTGCCCTGCGGCGGATAGCGCGTCGCCGCCACGGCGGTACGCGCCTCGTCAGCGTTCTGCACCATCGGCACCAGGATGTTGCGCGCACCGATGTCCAGCGTCTTCTTGATCCACACGCCGTCGTTCCACGGCACCCGAACGATCGGCTCGACGCCGCCGCGGCCGATTGCCTGCAGTTGCGACAGCGCGCTGCCGATGCCGGTCGGCGCATGCTCCATGTCGACCACCAGAAAATCGTAGGGCAGCAGCGACAGCGCCTCGGCGGCAACAGGACTGTCCAGCGACATCCAGGTGCCGAGCACCTGTTGCTGCTTGCGCAGCGCGGCTTGCAGGGGATTGGGGGTCATGTCAGAGATTCTCCAGGGGCCGGACTCAGGCCCAGGTGCAGGATTCGTCGAAGGTGAATCGCGGCAGGCGCGCCGGCAGCGCGGCGGAATCGCCATAGCCGAGATTGCACAGGAAATTGCTGCGCAGGTTGCTGCCGGCGAAAAACTCGGCGTCAACCATGTCGTGATGGAAACCAGACATCGGCCCGCAGTCGAGTCCGAGCGAGCGAGCGGCCAGCATCAGGTAGGCGCCCTGCAGCGTGCTGTTGCGCAGCGCGGTGATCTCGGCAAGCGCGGAGTCCGCGCGATATTCGGCGGCGACATCACGGTGCGGGAACGTCCGGTGCTGGTGCTCGTGAAAGGCAAGATCGAAGGCGATGATCGCCGTCGCAGGCGCCGACATCATCTTGGGCACGTTGCCCTTGTGCAGCGCGGGCCGCAGGCGCTCGCGCCCGGCGGGCGTGCGCACGAAGACCACGCGCATCGGCAGGCTGTTGGTCGCCGTCGGCCCGCACTGCGCCAGCGCGAACACCTCGCGCAGCAGCTCGTCGGGTACCGGCTTCGGCAGCCAGGCCTTGTGCGAGCGCGCCTCGCGGAACAGCAGATCGAGCGCGGGTGCGGACAGGCGGTCGAGCCGGGCGGGTGCGGCGCCGGTGCGCTCGCCGGGATTTGCAGCACACTGGGCAGCAGCACTCATAAGGCGGCCGGTTCGGGATCGAGGCGATAGTCGAAGTTCACCTCGAAGTACGGCGCCTCGACCTTCCAGGGCGCGGCTGCGGCCGCATCGGTGCGCCGTTCGAAATGCGCGACCAGTCCGTCGCGCACGCCGAACACCGCGTCGCCGTCGATGTACGGATCGTCGTCGGCAAAGATCTCGGTCACCAGCCGCCGATGGCCAGGCGCGGTCACCACCACATGGAAATGCGACGGCCGCCAGGCGTGACGGCCGCCATTGCGCAGCAGGTCCCCCACCGGGCCGTCGTAGGGCACCGAGTAATAGCGAGGCTTGACCGTCACCAGTGCATATCGACCCTCTTCATCGGTGTGCATCCGGCAGCGCAGGTTCATCGGCGACTGGGACGGGTCCATCTGCGAATACAGTCCGGCGGCGTCGGTCTGCCAGAAATCGAGCAGCGCGCCAGCCAACGGCCGCCCGGCGGTGTCGAGCACGCGGCCATGCATCAGTACACGCTCGCCGGCGTTGTCGCCGACCAGGCTGGTGCCGACGGGAACCTCTGGCGCGCCCGTCACATAGAACGGCCCGAGCACGCTGCTTTCGGTGCCGCTCGCCGATCCGTCGAGGATGTCGACCAGCGACGACAGGCCCAGCACGTCGCTGGTGAGGATGAATTCATTGCGGCGCTCGTCGCTGATCCGACCCGCGCGCCACAGGAAGTCGATCCCCGCGTCCCATTCCTCGTGCGTGAGATTCACCTCGCGGGCGAAGGCGTGGAGATGCGTGACCAATCCCTCGATCACCTCGCGAAAGCGGGCATCGGCGGCGCCGTCGAAGGAGGCGCGCACGGTATCCGTGATGTTGTCCAGACTGATGTTGCGCATGCGAGCGCTCCGCGTCGAAAGGTACCGGGGCAGCCGGCGCAGATTGTCCGCGGCCGGCCGGGAGGAATTCGAGCATTCTAAAATAATATCGACAAAATGTACAAATTCAGCATTTTCGTCGATAATGCGTCCAAGATGGGGCGCGTGTCTGCGTCACCCGGAACCCGTGGAGTCCCGCTGCGCGATGGATGATTCCTCCGTAATTGCCGGCGTTCAGGAAGAGATCACCCCCACGCTCGCGAGCAGCGTGTACGAGCGCTTGCGCAGCGACATCCTCCGCGGCGAGCTCGCTCCCGGGCACAAGCTGCGCATCGAGTTCGTCAGCGAACGCTATGCCGCTGGCGGCAGTCCGGTACGTGAAGCGCTGAGCCGCCTGTCCGCCGACGGACTGGTGAGCCGGCGCGACCAGCGCGGCTTCTATGTCGCCGCGGCCAGCGCCGAGGACCTGGTCGAGCTGACCCGCACCCGCTGCTGGCTCGAGGAAATCGGGCTGCGCGAGTCGATGCGAACCTTCACCCACGACTGGGAGGAAGGCGTGATCCTGGCGCTGCATCGCCTGTCGCGCATCCCGCGCTCGATCTCGCCCGACGAGTATCGCGAGAATCCCGAGTGGGAGCGCCTGCACCGCGCCTTCCATCGCAGCCTGATTGCCGGCTGCGGCTCGCGCTGGCTGCTTACGTTCTGCGACCAGCTTGCCGACCAGGCGTATCGCTACCGCCAACTCGCGGTCCAGCGCATCTACCCCAAGCGCAAGGAAAAGGGCGAGCACGCGTCGTTGGTGCAGGCAGTACTGGCACGCGATGCCGACCGCGCGGTCGCGCTGCTGAACAAGCATTACCGGTTGACCGCGGACATCATTCTGAAAACCGGCGACGTGCCGGGCAGCCCGTCGGAGCGGACGAAATCCGGTCGCCCGCGCAACGGGTCCGCCACGGCGGCGGCCGGCAAGCGATCCAGATGAGCAACAGCCGATTAACCGCGACCGCCGCATATCACGGCGAGCGTTCACCCAGGAGGAAGAAATGGTCAAGATTCGTTCGTTGATGGTCGCCATGGCCGCGGCCGTGGCCCTGACCCCGCTGTCCACCGTGGCCCAGACCACGATCAATCTCACCGCGGTCGATGGCTATCCGCCGAAGTCGCTCTGGATCAAGGAGTTCATCGAGTTCTACATTCCGGAGGTCGACAAGCGCCTGGCCAAGGACAACAAGTACAAGATCCGCTGGAACCAGGCCTGGGGCGGGCAGATCGTCAAGCCCAACGGCGTGCTCGAGGGCATCCAGAAGGGCCTCGGCGACATCGGCATCGTCACCACCGCCATCTACGGCGACAAGATGCGCATCCTGGCGGTGGCCTATGCCACGCCCTTCGTCACCCACGACCCGGCGCTGGTGGCGCGCACCATCGACGAAATGGCCGACAAGTTCCCGGCCATCAAGAAGACCTTCGCCTCGTACAACCAGGTCTACCTGACGAACTCGGTGGTGCTCGACACCTACCAGGTCTTCACCAAGCCGGTGGTCAAGGACCTTGCCGGCATGAAGGGGCTGAAGATCTCGGGCGCCGGCTTCAACCTGCGCTACCTGGCGCCGGTCGGCGCAGTCGGCGTGGCGGGCCCGCTGACCGGCTACTACAACCAGATCCAGACCGGCGTTACCGAAGGCTGCATGCTGTGGCCAGAGGCCGCCGACACCTTCAAGATCGCCGAGGTCGCGCCGAACATGCTCAACGCCGACATCGGCGCGGTCAACACCAAGGTGCTGACGGTGAATGCCGACACCTGGGCCAAGCTGCCCGCCGAGGTGAAGACGGTGCTGCAGGCGGTGGCCATCGAGTACCGCGACCTGCTCGCCAAGATCGCCACCGAAGAAGGCACATCGAGCGTGGCCGCCTACAAGAAGGCTGGCGGCACGGTGCACGACCTGTCCAAGGCCGAGCGCACCAAGTGGGCCAAGGACTTGCCGAACCTCGCCAAGGAATGGGCCGCGGGCCTCGACAAGGAAGGCGCGCAGGGCACCGCAATGCTCACGTTCTATATGGACGCGATGCGCGCGGCCAAGCAGCCGATCGAACGGCAGTGGGATCGCGAGTAAAGCGGAGCGCAGCATGACCGCGTCGGTCGAAGAACCGGAAGCAGATCCGGACAGACTCGCGCCCAAGGGCGCGTTCAACCGATTGATCATCGGCATGAACGCGCTCGGGTCGCTGTGGATCCTGTTCCTGGTCCTGATGGTGACGGCCGACGCGCTCGGACGCAGCTTCTTTTCCCACCCCATCGCCGGCGTGACCGAGCTCATCCAGATTTCGATCCTCGGCATCGTGTTTCTGCAACTGGCCGATGCCATCCGAACCGGGCGGCTGACGCGTGCGGATTCGGTGCTCAGCCTGGTCGGAGCAAAGCGTCCGCGGATCGCCTACGCGATGGAAGCGCTGTTCTCACTGCTGGGCGCGATTTTCATGGGACTCGGGTTGTGGGGTTCGATCCCGTTGCTGGTCGAGGCCATCCAACGCAATTCCTACCTCGGTAACCAGGGCGTGTTCACGGTGATCGTCTGGCCGGTGAAGGCCATCATCGTGCTCGGCCTGTCGGTTTGCCTGATCGAATTCCTGCGCCAGGCGGTCCGCTCGCTGCGCCTCGCCGCCGGTCGCGACAGCACGACTTGAATCCCGGGTCGCGGGATGCGCCGCCGGTTGGCGCAACCCCGTCCCGACACTCTGGAACAACCCCGGATCGTCCATGGAACTGAGCAGCATCCCGGTCGGCATCGCTTCGGTCATCGCCATCGTCGTCTTCATCTACGCCGGCGTGCACATCGCCATCGCGCTCGGGCTGACCTCTTTCATCGGCGTCCTTATCCTCAAGGGCAACATCGACGTCGCGCTGAACCTGCTGGGTCTGGCCATCGCCGACTCGGTCACCGACGAGGCCTTTGCCACCGTGCCGCTGTTCGTGATGATGGGGCTGGTGGTCAGCCGCTGCGGCATGGGTCGCGACGTCTATGAGTTCGCCAACGACATCTTCCAGGGCATGCGTGGCGGCCTGGGTATCGCCACCGTTGCCGCCAACGCCGTGTTCGCCGCGGTGACCGGCTCGTCGATCGCCTCGGCATCGGTGTTTGCAAAAGTGGCCATTCCCGAAATGTTGCGCTACCGCTATGGCAAGCGCTTCGCCGTGGGCATCGTCGCCGGCAGCTCGGTACTGGGCATGATCATTCCGCCGTCGGTGATGCTGATCATCTACGCGGTGGTCACCGAACAGTCGGTCGGCGCCATGTTCCTGGCCGGCGTTTTTCCGGGACTGCTGCTGGCTGCCGCCTTCTGCGGCGCCATCGTGCTGTTCGCCGTGATCGCGCCGCGCTTCGTCGGCGGCGAGCCCACCGGAGCGCCGCGGCCCGCGCTCGGCAAGCTGGGCCGCGATGCCGTGTCCAAGCTCGGCCCCGTCGCGCTGCTGGTGCTGGTGGTGCTGGGCGGCATCTACGGCGGCATCCTGACCCCCGTCGAATCCGGCGCAGCGGGCACCGTCGTCGCCGCCATTCTCGGGCTGATCAAGCGCCGCCTGACGCCGCGCGCGGTCTGGGGCGCGCTGGTCGACACCGGCCACATCACCGCCAACATCCTCTTCCTGATCATCGCCGCGTCGATCTACAGCCGCATGCTCGGTATCGCAGGCCTGCCGACGCTGTTCGGCGAATGGCTCTCGGCCATCAACCTGTCCTTCGCCGGCTTCATGGTCATCTACGTGATGGTGCTGCTGGCGCTGGGCACGATCATCGACACCGCTTCGATCATCCTGGTCGTCGTGCCGCTGTTTCTTCCGGCACTGCAGCCCTTCGACATCAACCTGATCTGGTTCGGGATCATCACCGTCGTCGGCGCGGAGATCGGCCTGCTGACGCCGCCCTTCGGCATCTCCTGCTTTGTCATCAAGGCCAACATCGATGATTCCTCGGTGACGCTGAATGACGTCTTCATGGGCGCCCTGCCCTTCGCGGCCGTCATGCTCCTGGTGCTGATCCTCCTCATCCTCTTCCCGGGCATCAGTCTCGCGCTGCTCTGACCCACCGAAAGCAACCGACAGAGACCAACATGGACAAAGGCAGCTGGCAGGAACACATCGACCACGTCATGGCCAAGGGGCTGCTGGCGATGCGCCTATACGTGATCCTGACCACGCCTTTGCGTGGACTCGACACGCTGAAGGAGCACCTGGGCGCGCACCTCGCCTACCAGAAGGACCTCGAGGCCCGTGGCATCACCTTCGCGGCCGGCCCCTTCGCCGACGACGCCGAACGGGAGTGGAGCGGCGAGGGCATGATCATCGTGCGCGCCGCGTCGCTCGCCGAGGCGAAGTCGATCGCCGACGCCGACCCGATGCACGCCAGCGGCGCGCGCAGCTACCGCGTCCGACCCTGGCTGCTCAACGAAGGCTCCTGCACGCTTACCGTGCGCTATTCCGAAAGCTACCGGCGCGTCGACTGAGCGCGCCGTTCACTCATAGAAAAGGAAACCGGCATGGTGGTGATGAGAGAGAAGTTGATGGTCAAGATGCGCATGGACGCGGACGCGGTTTCGCATTCGCGCACCGACGTGTTCATTCGTGGCCTGACCTCGGTCATCGACGAGCCGGTCGAGCGCGGCGGAACCAATCTGGGCATGAGTCCGACCGAAACGTTCATCGCCTCGTTGCTCGGCTGCACCAACGTCATCAGCCACAAGGTCGCGCACCGGATGGGCGTCGAGATCGCCAGCATGAAGATCCGCGCTGAGGCCGACTTCGACCGCCGCGGCGTCACGCTGGCCGAGGACGTGGCGTTGCCGTTCCCGGCGATCACCATGACCATCGACCTGACCACCTCGGCCGACGCCGGGCAGATGGATCAGCTGCGCCGCGAGCTGGCGATGTACTGCCCGATCTCGAAGATGATTCGCGCTGCAGGGACCACGCTGACCGAGGTCTGGAACGTCAGCCATGGGTAGCGCACCGGGTGCCTGCGTCTACGTTAGGCAGATCGATACAGCGCGCATCGTGAACAAAGTGTGTTGGCCGTACCTTCGCCGGACCCGCGCGACCGTTCAGGCGCATCAACCGTCCAACAATCAAAAATCACATGGAGCAACCATGAACTCGATCCGCCTGCTGCTATTGGTCCTGTTTGCCGTCGCCGCGTCGGCCACCGCTCCCGCAGGGGCGCAGCCGTTGGCCACCGACGAGTTCCGCGTCACGCTGCTCGGCACCGGCAGTCCGGTGCCGATCATGCGTCGCTTCGGTCCAGCCGTGCTGGTACAGGTCGGCGGCCAGAACCTGCTGTTCGATTCCGGGCGCGGCGTCACGCAGCGGCTGATGCAGACGGGAGTCAAGCTCGGTGCCATCAACGCGCTGTTCGTGACCCACCTGCATTCGGATCACGTCAGCGGCATTCCCGACCTGTGGCTCACCGGCTGGCTCCAGGCGCCCTACGCCCAGCGCAAGGGATCGTTTCGCGTCTACGGTCCCGCCGGCAGCCAGAGCATGATGGACGGCCTGGCCAAGGCCTACGACTGGGACATCAAGGCGCGCATCGCCGACCAGGACCTCGATCCGGCCAACCTTCGTGCCGAGGTGACCGAAGTACGCGAAGGTGTGGTCTACGAAAAGAGTGGTGTCAAGGTGTCGGCCTTCGAAGTCGACCACGGCGAGCTGCTCAAGCCCGCCTTCGGCTATCGAGTGGACTACGCCGGCCGCTCGGTCACTCTTTCCGGCGACACGCGCTTCAGCGAAAACCTGATCAAGCACGCGGCGGGCACCGACCTGCTCATCCACCAGGTCGCCGCGGTGCGCGAGGAGTTGCTGAAGAATCCGACATTCAAGGTCATCCTCGACCACCACACCAAGCCCGACGAGGCCGGCGTGGTGTTCAGCCGCGTCAAGCCGAAGCAGGCGGTGTACTACCACTTCGTGCTGCTCGGCACGCCGGCGATTCCGCCGGTGACCGAGAAGGACGTGTTCGAGATGACCCGCAAGACCTACGACGGCCCGCTGCTCATCGGCGAGGACCTGATGGCCTTCCGGATCGACTCCGACAAGGTCGTGCAGCTGCCGGCGAAGTCACCCTGAGTTTCCATCCCGGATGCGCCAGCCGCGCTGGCGCCCGGGAATGCTGGATGCCTCCGTCGTTGGTCGTTCAGGTCGAGCCGCTCGTTCGCATTGCCTGGTCGCGAATACCGGCGGCAGATTAGACTACGCGGAGTCAAACGCCGGACAAACATCATGACGTCGAGTATCGCGACCGTCGAATGCTGGGTGCTGCGCGCGCCGATCGCGCAGCCGGTGGGCAATGCCTTCGGCAGCATGTCCAATCGCCCGGCCGTGTTCCTGCGCCTGACCGCGAGCGACGGCGCCACTGGCTGGGGCGAGGTCTTCGGCAATTTCCCGCAGGTCGGCGCCGAGCACCGCGCACGACTGGTCGACAGCATCTTCGCGCCGCTGCTGATCGGCGCGACAGCGGACGACCCGGCACTCGTGCGCACGCTGCTCGACACGCGCACGCGCACCATGGCAATCCAGTGCGGCGAGCCCGGCCCGTTCGCGCAGATCACCGGCGCGGTCGACCAGGCGTTGTGGGATATGTCCGCGCGTCGCGCCGGCGTCCCGTTGTGGAAACATCTGGGCGGTGGCAACAAGGTGCGCGTCTATGCGAGCGGCATCGGTCCCGAGCGCGTCGTGGAGATCGCGCTGGCCAAACAAGCCGAGGGCTATCGCGCCTTCAAGTTGAAGGTCGGCTTCGGCCGCGACCGCGACGTCGCCAACCTCGCCGCACTGCGCTCGTCGCTCGGACCGCAGGCGACCATCATGTGCGACGCCAACCAGGCGTGGAAGCCCGAAGATGCGCCCGCGCGCATCGCCGAACTGGCACCCTGCCGGCCGCACTGGATCGAGGAACCGATCGGTGCCGACCAGTCGTCCGAGGCCTGGCGCACGCTCGCCGCGGCCAGCGCCATCCCGCTCGCCGCCGGCGAGAATCTGCGTGGCCGCGACGCGTTCGTCGCGGCGCTCGATGCCGGGTATCTGAAATTCGTGCAGCCCGACGTCGGCAAGTGGGGCGGCATCAGCGGCGGACTCGACGTGGCGCGCCACGCCGCCGCGTGCAACGTCGCCTACTGCCCGCACTGGCTGGCCGGCGGCGTGGGCCTCGCCGCGTCGATGCAGGCGCTGGCCGGCAGCGGCAGCGCGCATGGCTGGGCCGAAGTCGACGCCAATCCCAATCCGCTGCGCGAAGATGTATTCGCGTTTTCGGTCGACGACGGCTGGGTCACGCTGTCGGATGCGCCGGGGCTCGGCGTCGAACCCGACTTCACCCGCCTCGCGCGCTACCTCGTGAAATGAAGCGGCAGGCTAGTAGCCATACCGTCCACCCCAGCCGTAGGCCCCATTGGTGACGCAGACGCCGTTGCCGCAAACGCCGCCGTACGCGGCAACGTCGAACAACGCGTTCTGCACGCTGTCGTTGTAGGCGCGATATTCGGCGCTGATGCCGCCGTCGCCACCCAGCGTGCGACTGTAGCCCCCCGAACCGGCGTCCCGCGCGCTCCAGCCATCGCCCTGTTTTCCGCTGAAGCGATCCGCGTTGCTCATGCCGAAGGACGCGACTTGCACCGCCGAATCCTGTGACTGCGCGCGCGCCTGCGCCTGCGCATCCACCGGCGGCGGCGCGGCCGGTGTGCTGGTCCATCCCGACGAGTTGCGCTGCTGCCAGCCGTTGTCCGCCTGCCGGTAGACGCTGCCATCGCTGTGCGCATAGGTGGTGTTGGCAACCGTATCCGGCTTCCACGCCCCGCTCTTGCCGAGGCTCGCGTAGTAGGCGTTGGCGGAAATGTACTTTGGCCCGGCCGCGGTGTTGCCACTCGCGCCACTGCCACGATTCGCACTGTCCTGGTTGTTCACCATCGACATGTCGTAACCGCGCGACGATTGGTCGACATAGGTGCTGTACTGCGGGCCTGGATTGGCCAGCGCGGCGTTGATCGCCGCTGCCGGCAAGGCGATGCCCCCTGCGGCATCGGTCGACGCCCGACCGGTGTCAACACTACCACCGGCTGCATTGCCCGCTGCATTGCCGGCTGTCGGCGCGCCCACATCTTGCGCAGGCGCCGACTTCGCGGGCGCGGTCCATGCGCGATACACGTTAGCGCTGGCCGAGCCGCAGCATGGGTAGCCGCCCCAGTACGCCGGATGGAATCGCGCGCCACCGTAATACGGTTGCGTCCAAGCCACGGTCGCCAGCCCCATCGCGAAACCGTAGGTATAGCCGACACGCGGATTGAACACCGGTGCCGCGGCCAGTCCGTAGGTCGCCGGCGCCGGATACCAGGCATTGCCGATCCACGACGCATAGCTGTAGCCGGTGCCATAGACCACGGTGCCGCCGGTGGCGATCATCGCGCCCAGGTAGCCCGGTGTGTAGCCCATGTATACGGCATCGGCGATCGCGCCGTAGATGCGGACATAGGTGACGTAGTAGATCGGCGAGGCCGGCGGAATCGTATAAATCGCCGCGGGCACCGAGGTCGCGACCGACCAAGGTCCGTTCAGTTGCGACGCGGTAAACCAGATCCCCACCTTGACCGCGTAGAAGCTGTCGGGCGCCACGCGAATGATCGGCACCGACGAATTCTGCACATACGCCATCTGGGTGCCGGAGATCGGCGTCAACTGCGGGTTGCCGTCGAAATTCGGCTTGAATGTTGGTCCGTTCTTGCGCGGAACCGTTGCCGTTTGCGGAATCAGGTTGGCGATCATCGCCTCGCGCGCCTGTTGCGTCCCTGCGACCGTCGGCAGCACGGCCCCGGCAAGCGACGTCGGCGGAATCTTCGCGAAGTCCGCTGGCAGCGCATCGCTGGCGACAAAGGTCCACGGTCCCGTCAACGCGGCGGACCGGAACCAGCGGCCGGCGAGCAATGCGTAATAGTCACCGCGCTCCCCCGCACGCAGCATATCGCTGGTCGTATTGGCGGCCCACAGCAAGCCGGTACCGACAATCGGCACGAATTCGGGTTTGCCATTGAAGACGACCAGTTCGGCCGGTGACTGCGGCGCGTGGATCGCCGGCACGCCCTGCGCGAGCGATGGCTTCGGGTTGGCCTGCGGTCCGCCGTCGAGCAGGTCGACGACTCCGCTGGCGGCAACCTGGCCGGCCATGGCATCGATGCCTGCCGGAATCGTTGGTACTCGCTTCCAGGGCCCGTCGAGCGAGGTGGAGGACAACCAGCCGTCGAATACGTGCATGAACAATTGCGGCGCGGATGCCTGTTTCACGATCAGCGCCCGCGTGTTGAGCACCCGTGAGAATCCACCACCGCCCGCAACCGCCTTCCACACCGGCGGGCCATCGACCGGCACCAATATTGCTGGAACTTCGCTGACAATGACTCGTGGCGGCCGGTTCTCGAACGCCATCGGTGTCGCCTTGGTACTGCCCGCCGACAGCGACTTCGCCAATTGCGCGAGCGAGAGATTGCGCACCCCCGGCGCCATCTGCTTCTGCAGCTCCGTCGCATAGCCGGCACCGCGACCGGGCAGGTCCGGAAAATCGCTCTTGGTGATCTTCAGGTCGGCCAGACCCACGGTCCGGCTGACCTTGTCGACGATCGTGCGCGCGCTGGCTTCGATCACCCCGAAGGTCTCTTCCTTCGCGCCCGCGGGTTTGATCGCCGCGGCGCTGCGAAAATCGATGCGATTGTCGATCCAGCCGGTGACCTGCGGTTGATAGACGAGGACCGCCGCGCCAGAAAGCGTGACGTGGCGTGGCCAGACCTCGGCCGACACGCGCTCCGCCGCAACGGGCGCCGGCGCCGAGGTCTTGGTGGCCGCGATGCCAGGATGTCCGGCCGTCACAGCCAGAACACCAAGAAAAAGGGAAAGTGCCGCAGCTCTCGTCAATTTGAACTTTCGTACGTGGTGAATGGAGTTGCCGACAGCACTAGCCGCCGACACTGTCAAGGAATTCCAGCAAGTCGCGATTGAATTCGGCCGGATGTTCGAGGTTGGGCAGATGCGCCGCATCGCGCATTTTCAGCACGCGTGCGTGCGGCAGCCTGGCAGCCAGGTCCGCGCAACTCTGCGCGATGTGCGGAAAATCGTGCTCGCCCCAGACTACCAGCACAGGCAGGTCGAGTTCGTGCAGGCGTGGATACGCCGGCGCCGGTTCGATCTCGGTTCCCCGCCGTTCGGCGCGCAAGGCGATTTCGTTCATCGCCAGAAATAGTTCGCGCGCCGCGCCAGTCACACGCCGTTCGGGCGCCAGTGGGCCATCGAGCCAGGCGTGCGCTTCGAGCGCGTTGACGCGGTCGACGTCGAGAACCGTTTCCGCCGCTTCCACCTTGTCGATCCAGGCCTGAATGGCCGGAGGAAACGCCGTCACCTGCGGCGCGCCGCTGATCGCCGGCGCAATCAGCACCAGGGCGGCGACGCGCCCGGGGTGCGCCAGCGCCGTGTCGATGGCGATGCGCCCGCCCTGCGAGCAGCCGACCAGGATCGTTCTCCCGCCGGGCGCAACAGCATCGAACAGGCAGAGCAGGTCGTCCACCTGCGCGTAGCGCTCTTCGACATGCAGCGTGTCGCCATAGCCGCGGCGGTCGTAGGCCACCGCACGGTACTTTCCGTCCTGCTGCGACAGCGCCTCCAGCTGCTCGCGCCACATCCGGCGGTCGGCGACACCCGCATGCAGAAATACGACGGGCGTGCCGGTGCCAACGAATTCCACAGCGAGTTGGGCGAGGCCGGAGGCAACAGACGTGATGGCGGAATTCATCGTGCGGTTTTCTAGGGACAACTTCTAATTGTCACCGAAAACGCACAGGTTGTCCGATTCGAGGCTTGTGCGGGAATCGCCGATGGTTCACTGCAGCGGTCTTGCGAGAGCTACGTCGCCGGCGTGAACTTCCCCGCCTGGTAGTCCACGAACGCCTGCTGGATCTCTTCCCTGGTGTTCATTACCATCGGGCCGTATTGCACGATGGGTTCGTTGAGCGGCTTGCCGGCGAGCAGCAACACGCGAGACGGCTGATCCGCTCGCAGCACGACGCCGTCGCGGTCCGCGCCATTGCCGAGGATCGCCATGCGCTGCGCCGGCACGTGCGTGCCGCCGACCTGCACGCCGCCGCGATACACGTAGAGGAAGGCATTGTGTCCGGGCGGCAGCGGTTGCGCGAAGGTCGCGCCGGCGGGAATGTGCAGGTCCACGTACAGCGGCTCGGTGTGCTCGCGCTGCATCGCGCCCGCGACGCCGTGACTCGAACCCGCGATCACCCGCACCAGCACGCCTTCGGCGGTCGTGTATTCGGGAACGGTTTCGCTCTGGATGTCGCGGTACCAGGGCGTGCGCATCTTGTCCTTCGCCGGCAGGTTGAGCCAGAGCTGGAAGCCCTCGACGCGCCCGTCCTCCTGCTCGGGCGTCTCGGAGTGGATCAGGCCGCTGCCGGCCGTCATCCACTGCACGCCGCCGTTCTGCAGCAGGCCTTCGTTGCCCGCGCTGTCGCGATGCCGCCAGCGCCCGGCGATCATGTAGGTCACCGTCTCGAAGCCGCGATGCGGATGGTCGGGGAAGCCGCCGAGGTAGTCCTCCGGCTCGTCCGAACCGAAGGCGTCGAGCATCAGGAAGGGGTCCAGCCGGCGCTGCAGCGGTTGCGTCAGCACGCGCGTCAGCTTGACGCCGGCGCCATCCGACGTCGCCTGGCCGGCGACCACGCGTTCGACATCGCGCGCCCGGGAGACGGCGGCGGCATGGGCCGGGGTCAGGGTCGTGGTGTTCATCGCTTGCTCCTCTTGTTCGATTCGATTCGCTTGCCGATCGGTGGTCCGCCGGATTAGGCCGCCAGGACTTCGGCGATCTGGTCGTTGGCCGAGGCCAGCGCCGCGCGCTCCGCCTCCGCGCCCATCGCCAGGCCTTCCGCGTACACGAACTGCAGGTCGCTCATGCCCAGGAATCCCAGGACCGTCTTCAGGTAGGGTACCTGCGAGTCGCTGGGCGTGTTGCGGTAGATGCCGCCGCGGGTGAGCGCGACGTAGACCTTCTTGCCCTTGAGCAAGCCCTCGGGTCCGGTCGCCGTGTAGCGAAACGTCACCTTGGCCCGCGACACCGCGTCAATCCAGTTCTTGAGCTGCGCCGACACCCCGAAGTTGTACATCGGCACACCCAGCACGACCACATCTGCGGCCTGCAGCTCGGCGATCAAGGCATCGTCCTGTGCGACCCGCGCCGCCTGTTCGGCCGTGCGCTGGTCTTCCGGCGCGAACAGCGCGGTCAGCGCGTGCTGGTCGAGTTGCGGGTGCGGCGTCGCCGCGAGGTCGCGGACCGTCAGTCGGGCGCCGGGGTTGGCCAGACGCAGCCGGGCGACGATGTCCCGCGCCAGCCGGGTGGAATGCGAGCCATCGACACGGGCGCTGGAGTTGATCTGCAGAATGTTCATTGCGGGTCCTCTGGAGTGGTGGGTCGGTGATTCGACTATATTTGTTCCACTTCGCTGGCAGAAGACGATAAAATGGATATGATTGTTCCGCTACGTAGACAATAACCTCGGACAGGTCGGCTCCCATCGACACAGATAAGTTATTATCTGCGTTCATTATTTCCTTAGATCGCTCATCATAAGGCAACGGGCCTCATTTCTTCACGAAATTCCATGGCTGGGTGGAGATATTCGGACTGCCCGCGTGAATAGGTGTGACAAACCACTCCATGTTCTCTCTATTGATCTCAATTTAACCGATCACCGTGTAATGACCCGCTACCGGCCGTCCAACCTGTTCCAGCCGTGAATCCCGAACCCAACGACCTGTTGCTGTTTGCTCGCGTCGTCGACGAGGGCAGTTTCACCCGCGCGGCTGCCCGCCTGGGCCTGCCCAAGTCCACCGTCTCCCGGCGTATCGCCGCGCTGGAAACGGCACTCGGCGAGCGCCTGCTGCTGCGCACGACCAGGAAATTGAGCATCACCGACTTCGGCCTCGGGGTGCTGGAGCATGCGCGCCGGGTCGCGGACGACGTCGCCGCGGCGGCCGCGCTCGCCGCCCAC
Organism: uncultured beta proteobacterium; assembly: GCA_963712105.1. Lineage (GTDB taxonomy): Bacteria > Pseudomonadota > Gammaproteobacteria > Burkholderiales > Casimicrobiaceae > VBCG01. Next base: position 434,073 of record CAVQGR010000012.1, on the reverse strand, counting down.
CGCCAAGCAGAACCCGGCGGGCGGCTGCGCGTTTCAATGCCCAATGACTTCGCCAACGCCATCCTGGGCCAGTTTCTCGCCGACTTCATTGCCGGCTACCCGGCCATCGAGCTGGAGATCGACCTCTCGGCCCGGCGGGTCGACCTGATCGGCGAGAACTTCGACCTGGCGATCAGAATGGGGGAGCTCGCCGACGAAGCGTCGTTGGCGGCGCGGCGCCTGGCCACGTTCTCGGCCGGCCTCTATGCGGCGCCCGCCTACCTGACCCGGCGCGGTGCACCGTCCGAGCCCGAGGCGCTGATGGAACACGACGCATTGCGCCTGCTGACCCGTTCCGGCGAGCCGATGCTCTGGGTGCTTGCCCGCGGTGACGCCCGTTGGGAAGGCCTCCCGCCGGGCCGCGCAACCATCAATTCGCCCGAAGTGCTGAGCCGCCTCGCCCTGGCCGGCGCCGGCATAGCGATAGTGACCGATCACTTCGCGGAACCCTACCTGCAGTCCGGCGAACTGCTGCGCATCCTCGGCGACTGGCACGCGCCCGCGCAGACGGCATGGGCGGTCTTTCCCGGCCGGCGCCTGATGCCGGCGCGCACCCGGGTGTTCATCGACCGGCTGGTCGCGCAGTTCTCCGGACCCGAATGCCAGGCCATTGAAGAAAAAATTGTGCGGCGCCGCATAAACGGGCCGGAACCGCAAACCTGAACCGTCCACCTGGAACGCCATTTCAGGCGAGTACCGAAGCGTGGGGGATGCCGCGGTGACCCGCCAGACGGTCGCGGCAATCCTGCGCGCGCCCTGCAGGTACGACAGCTGCATCATTTCGACGCAGTCAAACCATTGTTTAGATTGTTTATTCTATTGATTCCGGCCAGAATCGACGCTGCCACTTCCAGCAGGCGCGGCGCGGCTCGAACCGCCCGGTCGGACGTCACAGTCCCGCCGCGATTTGGTGCCTGTGGCACTTTTTCACAGCGGCACGGTTTGCGTACGACACCCGCCCGCAGACCCCATGACCGGAAAACCGGCTGGTTTTGGTATAATCGCTGGCCGCCTGTTTTTCTCTAAGCAATTGAATCGACGGAAAAGACGGTTCGAATCGTCCGAAATCAGCAAATAGCCGGATGGGGATTTACCCCGTTCTTTACTGCATAGCAACATGACCTCGGCTTACCTGGCGACACTTTTGCGCCTGGTCGCAATACAGCCGGGATAGACATGAGGAGTGTTTGCAATGTCCACCGCAGCTTTCGCATTCCAGGGGGCGCCGACCGGATTCGGCCGCCACGTCTCCGGTCGAATACGACCGCTCGCCTATCTGCTTTCCGCACTGGGTGCCGGGGCGATACTTTCCGCTTCAGTGGCGTTCTCGCCGGTACCCCCATCTGCCAAGGTCGATGCCGTCCGCGCAACCAAGCCCCGCGCCGCCCAGCCCGCAAGCCTCCTGCCGCGCCAGCAGGACGCCATCCCCCACCAGCAGATCGACGCCCTCACCGGCGTCATTGCCCGCAAGTACCGCGTATCCAGGCGCGCCACCCGTGACTACCTGAGCCAGGCCTGGCGCGAAGCCAATCGCCACGGCATCGACCCGATGCTGCTGGTCGCGGTCATGGCGGTGGAGTCCAGTTTCAATCCGGTCGCCGAAAGCCAGGCCGGCGCCGTCGGCCTGATGCAGGTCATCCCGCGCTTCCATACCGACAAGTTCGCGCCCGAGCACGAATCCGCACTCCACCCGGACACCAACATCCGCATCGGAGCCAAGGTTCTGCAGGAATACATCCGCCGCGGCGGCGGCCTGATCGCCGGCCTGCAGCTTTACAACGGCTCGTCCAACGACGAGAGCAACTCCTACGCCAACAAGGTGCTGGGCGAGAAGGCGCGGCTGCTGGCGGCGCTGAGAGTGGCCACTTCGAGGGCTTGACGCTGAATCGGGGCCCGGCGCCGAATTAGGGCTCGACGCGGAACGTAGTCTTGGCGCTGGACGCTGGCTTGGCATCCAGCCTGCGGCCGCACTGGCCGCAGATTCCACCGGGGCTGCGATCCATGATCGACTGGAGTCGAGCTCCTCCGCCCCGCAGCGCAGCGCACTGCAGCAGCAACACTTCGTGTCCAGACCTCCCTAGTTCATTGCAGCTCGACGGTCAGCTTGCCGGCATTTGCAGCCGACAGTGGTGACAGCGATGCGTCGTTGCATTGCGGCGGCTTGAATATAGCCGAGCACAGGTTGACCTCGTATTCCTGACTTGCCGAAAGGCTGTACACGAATCGGCGCAGCATCCCTCGAGCCGGCGCGACTGGCCAGGTGCTTGCATAGGTCTTGCCGGTTCCCTTCGGCAGATAGAATTCGAACGCAGGCAGAGGTATCTGCATCGGATATCCGCCGCTGATCTGGGTTGCGGTGAAATCGATCTTCAAGGGCAACTCCGCCACGTCGCTCAGATACGCCAGCTGCGCGTAGCCCGGCGCATTCAACGTGTTGAGCGTCGCTATCGGCTTGGGCGGATTGGCGCTGCCGAAACTCACCTTGATGTCCGAGAACACCGACCAGGACGCTGCCGGCTGCGCCACATACTGGCCGATCGACGAGTTGAATCGGTAGTCCGTCGAATTTTCCAGCGCCACATACTGGGTTTCTGCAATGTTCCTGGTGGTAACCGCCACCGCGTCCGCCTCGCCGCCCAGCTTCCCGCGAAACACCACCTGCAACGACACGTCGGTGGCGTTGATCGGAATGGGAGCTGCCTGCGAGAACCTGAAATCGAGCGTTGTAACCGAGTCGGACGCCAGCGTCGCGAGCGGCAACGCGTCCGAAACCACGATCTCCTCTTCCGCAACGCGACAACTGTTGCCGGCGAAATTCGCGCCGCCGGGCTCGCCCGAAAGATCCGCCCGATAACAGGCGTTGCGGTGGAATTTGACCACCGCCACCAGCGTACCCGGACCCATCGACTCGCCGGGCGTCGTGTTGGTCAGCTTCAGCTTGAGCCGGTCGAAGCCGCAAGGGCTCGCGCAGGTTGTCGCCGACGCTTCCTTGGCCGCATAGACGCCGCCATCCGGCAGGCCGATCTCCATCGCCCCCCGGAAGAAATAATCGATGAGGCCGGTGGAATAGGCGACGGCACGGGGCAGAAGGAGGCGAGCCTGATCCCGGTAAACGTAGTGGTTGAGCGTGTATTGATATTTCGAAGGCCGCATGAATTGGTCGAAGGCGCCGCGGGTGGTCAGAACCGCGGTTTCGGTGAGTGTCGGATTGAGGGTGTCGGGGACGGGGCCGGCCAGCAGGTCGAGCGTGCCTCGTTCAACGCGCTCGTCACTTGCGTTCCTCACCGTCCCTGCGGGAATTCGGGTGACGCTATAGGTGTCACCTGGGTTGGGGGTCGGAGAGGCGTACCAGAACGCCTCTCCCGAAAGCGCATTGGTACCCGCCGAGTAGAAGCCGCGATTGCTGTAGCTTGCCAGCCCCGACCCTCCTGCACTACTGGCGCCGGTCGCTTCGGAAAAATAGTCGCGATAGCCGTCAAAGCGGGGAATCGGATAGCCTTTGAGCGCCGGAGGCAAAACGGTAATATCCTCAATCTCCTCGTGCCGCAGCCAATCGCGAAAGGCACGTTCGCGCAATCGAAATTGCTTGGCACCCTTGATCCTCGCCTCGACATAGCTTTCGTAATAGCTGCGGTGACCGCCGGCACACGCCGACCCGACGCATCCCAGCCCGGCATGCGCGTCGTTTCGCGTGTGCTGTGGCTGCGCCATGTCCTGCAACAGATGGACGACCCCTCCCAGCGACCGGAAGACCGTGGCCCAATACGCGGTACGCAGCGCTTCGCGCGTGGGGAGGCCCGGCGTGGCCTCGAACGCCAGGTCCGTTAGTGTGCCGGTGGCCCCGGGTGCGCCAGGCGGGTGCTTCAGCGTCGTCGCGCGCCACATCGCCTCGCGCGCCATGCCGACGCTGAAGCCGTTGGCCGTGCCATAGGTGTTTCCCGATCCGTCGATCGCCCAGTCGGGCGCACGGTTGCCAACTACCTTGGTAGCGATGGTCAGCGGCCGATTGTTGTAGGGATCGAAGAAATGGTGCAGCACGCGCGCGAACGGTCCCGATGGTTCGTCCTGCGGCGTGTTCTCCTCTTCGCCGGGATCGAAAGGGACGTCGTCTTCGCGTATGGCGCCGAGCATCAGCCAGGCGGGGAGCGATGGAAGCTACGCGGCTTGGTGCTCTTAATTCCGGTTGGCGTCATAGATCTTGTCTGCCGCAAATCTTCGCGTAGCCCGCAGGGATAGATCGACCGTTCCTCTGCATCCCCGCGCGCCATGTCTATGTAGACGGCACCCAGCGAATCCGCCTGGTCGCCCAATCCCAATCGTTGCAGCAAGACGGAGCCCTCGTCGCTGCCGGTCGACATTGGAAACAGTCTGGACGCCATCGCCGCTTCGCGTGTCAGCGCCGCGTGCGTCGACAGTTCGTAGCACGACACCGGCCGACTGACGACTGTCAACAGCGTCAGGGTCCGCGGTGACCGTGATGCGATGCGCGACTTGGTCATGTTGTCACTTCCCTGTTTCCTGGAATTTCGCGGTTCGCCAAGCGCCGTTTCCAGAGAGCCGCGGGTTCCGCCGCAATCGTGCCTCGTCGTCATTCAACTCGATCTGCTCGGCCAGGATTGCCTCTATGAACGGCACGAGCCCCGGCGATGTCTTGGCTGGCCCCCCGCAATCGGTCTGAAAGATGTGCAGCATGTCCAGGCGCGCCTCGCGTGACCCCGACGACTTGCGCAAATGCACATTGCTTTCCCTGCCGGACGCAGCCAGCGCCTCTTCCTCGGATCCATATATTTCGGGCTCAAGTCCGACAGATCGTCCATTCAAATTATTCTCATCCCACTTGAGATTGGATACACGCCACTTCCCGCTCAACGTCTTATCGGGGACAGCCGCCTTCGATTTGTTCCCCCGGTCATACCCCCGCTTGTACGCCTCCATCAGTGTCCCTCCTGCGGCGACATCGATCGGAAACGTGAACCAGCCATCGGCATCGGAGATCGCGGATTCGGCGCGGTTGCAACTGGAGCCGCCCCAGGCAATGCCGCCGAAATAGCGCGCGACGACGATCGCTCCGGCAATCGGTTCGCCGGTGTCCTGGTCGACGACGCGGCCGCGCGTTTCCGTGGGTGTCGTTGCGTGCAGCCACGCCGCGCCGGCGAAGGCAACCGCTGCCAGCGCGAGGGCGAGTTGCCGCCATGCGCGAGGTTCGAGCTTCACATGCCCTCCACACGCCAGAGGCCGTCGCCTCCGCGAATCAGGTAGACCATGAACAGCCGGTCGCCGTCGGCAGTTGGACGCAGCAGCGTCAATTCGGCCCAGTCTTCCGCAACGACGCCATCGATCGGCGTGCCGAGTTGAGCCGCAACGGCGGGCAAGGGTAGGTCGAGGTCGGCCAGCACCTGCGCGTAACGGTTCCGGGCGTCGCCGACGAACATGTCGACGGCTGCGCTCGCATTGCCTGCCGCGAGCCGGTCGACCAGGGTCCGGTAGACGTCGGTGACCCGATAGGCGAGTTCATCGCGCCCCACTGCTCTGAGTTTGCGCTTGGCGGACTGGATCACGATTCCGGCGGCGTCGAATACAAGCACTCCGACGGTATAGATGCCGGGATTCGGATAATTCAAGTCGACCACAGCCTCGCCGTCCTGGAGGCTGGTCAGGGTCAGGTCGGGTACACCGTCATCCTCGGTGTCGATCTCGATGCGCCCGAACGCGACATTGCCGCGATTGACGATGCGCAGCGGGGTTGCGAAGGGCGCGAGCCCCTCGGGCTCGTCGACGCGCACATCGAATGGCGCCTTCCCCGTGCTGGTGATGGCGATGGTACGGACAACGGGCGGCGCATCGAGCGTGTTGAGCACAACGGTCACGGAATTGACCCCCGGCGTCAGGTGCACGTTATCGGCGAAGAATCGGCCATCGCGATCATGCGGCGCGCGCCGCCCGTTGACAATGACCGCCGCATTGGCCGGCGCCTGGACGACCCCGCCGATGGACGCCCGGTCATCCGCCACGCTGGCACCGTCTGCGCCGGCATCGAGCGTCACGGCGGGAGCCTCCAGCACGGCGATGCTCACCGGTGCCGACGATGTCCAGACGCCGTTGCTGTCGCGCATGCGCGCGCTGACGTCATGGCTCCCGACCGCGACCGCAAACCAGTTGAAAGTCCAGGGTTCGGCGGTCCTGCTGCCGAGCAGGGCGCCGTCACCGTAGAAGTCGACCTGGCTGACCGTCCCCGACCCCGACGCAGGATTGGCCGTGATTCGGATGCTGGCGGGAGCAAGATAGCTTTGGCCAGCATAGGGCTCCACGACGGTGACGCTGACACTCGCGATCCGGACGCTGACCGGCAACATGCCCTGAAACGTCCCGTCGGCCGCGTAGCCCCGGACTTCGACCGCATGCGTGCCGCCGGGGGCACCGTTCCAATTCAGCCTGGCGCTGGCAACGATCGGGCTGCCGACGACGTTCACGTTGCCGAGGACGGCGCCATCGACCAGGAATTCGATGCGTGCCACACCCTTGCGCAGGCCGACCTGCCCGATCAGTTCCAGCGGAACCCCCGGACCGATCACGGCGCCTGCCGCAGGCGACTTCAATTCGGCAAACTCGCTGGCGCGGACTTCAACGGTGCGCGGCAGCGAGGTGACCTTGCGCGAATTGCCGTCGTAGTAGGCGGATGCCGAGAGGATGTGCGTGCCGACGCTGGTCGTGTTCCACGTTGCCGCGAACGGCGCCTGCTGCGACCACGTCGCCTCGGCGGTGCCCGCGTAATACTGGACGCTGGACACGCGAGCCGGCTGGTCGGAAGTGATGGCGAAGGGAATTGCGGCAGGGGAAATGAAGACTTCGCCGTCTTCGGGGCTGGTCAGCGCCACGGAAGGCGCCGCCGCGCCGGTCGCGGCGACATTGATCACCACCGGCGCCGACGACACGGGCGCCGCGAACGGAACACGCACGATCGCGCGCAGGACATGCTGCCCTGTGTCGAGTGGCGTCGAATAGGTGAATGGCGGCGAAGTCCGGGTTGCGCGTACATAGGGCCCGACGACGAAATCGACCTGAGCAATCGGAGCGTCCGGGGAAACCGCGTCGACCGTCATGGTGATGGTGGACGAGGTCGTGTAGCTGCTGTCGGGCGCCGGACTGGTCAGAACCACCGCGGGCGCGCGCGGCCCGATGGCGACGCTGACGAAAACCGGCATCGACTCGGCAACGGCGCCGCGGTCGTCGGTGGCCTGCGCGGTCAGCACATGCAGTCCCGGGTCCGCGGCCAGCGTCGCGGCATGCGGTTCGACAGAGGATGAGTCAAACCACCGGCCATTGTCGACGAAGCGCAGCTGCGTGACAGTGCCGTCGGTGTCGGTCGCCTCCGCCAACACCGGAATGTTCACGCCATGGCCATAGTTGTAGAACACCTGCGCGTGCGTCGGTGCGGTCAGTGTCGCCTGCGGCAGCACGTTGGGAGTGACGATCCTGATCGTCACCGGGTCCGATGTCGCGGTCGAGCCGCCGGTATCGGTCAGCCGCGCGACCAGGTTGCGCGTGCCCGCGGGTACGTTTTTCCAGACGCCTACATACTCGCCGTCGGAACCGTTCGGGGAATTGACGGTAGCGACGACACTGCCATCGGCAATGAATTCCACTCTCGACACGGGATCGGTGCCATTGCCCCCGGAATCCACAGCACGCAGGACGATCGTGGCAGGCGCGCGAAAGATCGCCGCACTTCCATTGCCGACTTCCCCTGGTGCCACGATTCGAATCGTGCGCGGGGTGGTGGGCAAGACTCTGATCCGTGACCATTCCGAAGTACCGATCCCGCCACTGTCGTCGATCGCCTCGGCCCAGACGAAGTAGGAATCCGCCGATCCGTAAGGCTGCGTGTGCGGCACCGCGGGCCAGAGCCACTTGTAGGGCGGCCCGCCGAATGAAGCCAGCAGCACCGGCACGCCGTCAGGGGAAGGGTCAGGCAGCATGTAGAAGCGAAAGGCCACGATGCTGCCGTCGCTGTCGATCGCAGTCGCCTCCAGTGGAATGTCGGGTGGTGCACCCGACACGATCAGTTGTTCGATCGGTGGCGCAACCAGTGTCACGATGGGCAACTGGTTGGCCGCGATCGTCACCAGAACGGGCGCGGAGGTCGTGGTCGCTCCTCTGTCGTCGGTCGCCACTGCGGTCAGTGTGACCGTTCCGGCGACAAAGCCTCCGATTACCGCATAGGGCGCGGTGGTGTCGGTGGCAATGCGCACGTTGCTGCCGCCATCGTCCGCGTAGAACTCGACCTTCTTGACCGTACCATCGGTGTCACTCGCCGTCGCGGAGATGGCCACGGCCGCGCCGGAGATCACAGTTGCGCCATTTGCCGGAGCGGTGATCGCCACCGCCGGCGCAATGTTGGCCCCCACTGTCACGGCTACTTCCGTCGACGTCGTCGCTGCGCCCAGATTGTCGGTGGACCTGACGGTGAGCGCGTGCGTACCGACCGGCGGATTGACCCAGTTGTAGCTGTACGGCGAAGTCGCGTCCCGGCCGAGCAGAACGCCGTTGGCGAAGAATTCCACTTTGGCGATCGTGCCGTCAGTGTCCATCGCACTCGCCTTGATGGCAATGGTTGCCGGCGCGACGAACTTCGCGCCGTTTGTTGGCGACGTTATCTTCGCGGACGGCGGCTTGTTGACCGTGACGTTCACGGCGGTCGACGTCGTCACCGCCCCCTTGTCGTCGGTGGCCTTGACCAAGAGCACATAGGTGCCGGCCGCAACATTTGTCCAGGCATGGGTGTAGGGAGCCTTGGTGGCAGTGGCAAGTTTCGTCGTCCCACTGTAGAACTCGACCTTGGCGACCGTTCCGTCGGTATCCGTCGCGGTCGCGGTCAGATTGATCGTTGCCGGTGCCGTGAATTTGCTGTTGTTGACTGGCGCGGTCAGTTTGGCCGTCGGCGCGACATTGGTCTTCACCTGAACCGTCACCAGCGACGAGGTCGTGCTGCTGCCGGCATTGTCGTAGGCCTTGGCGCTGAGCTTGTACGTACCGGCCGCGACGCTGGACCACGTGTAGGTATAGGGACTGGAAGTGTCGGTGTACAACAACACCCCGTCGCGATAGAACTCGACTTTGGTGACGCTGCCGCCGCTAGCCGAGGCGGACGCAGCGATCGCAATCGTGGCCGCCGCGACATACACCGCGTTGTTCGCCGGCGCGGTAATTGCGACCGTCGGCGCGACGTTCGCCTCGCGACGCATCGTGTGACCAGCGTTTGCGGCATCGGCGAGGTCGGCCAAGACTGGTTCGGATACCAGGCCATAGGCATCCACGACCGTTGCCGCGAACTCCCGCCCATGCACCTGAAGCTCAGCGGTCGTCGCAGCGGTCACCGTATTCGTGGCGGAATCGCTTCGAAAGGCGGCCGAAACGTCGCTGCCATCGACGGTCGCCCGAAGCCGCATTTGGTCGAAATAGCGCGCATCGGTCGTGCAGGGCGAAGACCCGCAGGACGAATCGACACGCAGCCGCATTTCCGGCCACAGCCGATCGACGGAAAGTGTGGGTCGCAACCACCCAGGCGCCACGGCAATGCGACGCGCGGCACCACCCTGCGTGAGTCGAATCCACTGCAGCGATTGCGCATTGAGCAGCGCCACTCCGCTGCGATCGCCAGCCCAGGCGACGGGAACCCCTGCCTCCGGCGCCAGGAACAGCGGCGCCTGCAATTCGGACTGCAACACCGGTACAGCCGCCGCGATCCGCGCGTCGCGGTCATACAGGGTCGCACCTGACTCCGTCAGTATCCACAGCGTACCGTGAATGGAATCTATTCCGACGGCATGCGCTTCCGGCGGCAGCGCTACGCTTTTCCGCGTCACCATCCCGGACAAGACATCGATCTGATTCGCCTCGCTACCGTGGATTGCCCACAGATAGCCGCCGCCACGATCGAGCAGCAGCGAACGCACGACGCCACCCTCGACTGCCGACGCTGGAGTCCAGGCACGCGCCCGCATGCCGACTGCGCTGAATTGGACGACACCGCGGGCAGATGCGATCCAGACGGCCTCGGGGCCGCCAACCACGACATCCGTGATGACCTGGTCGTGCGCCCAACGCCCGAGCACCACGCCATCAACCGCGTGCCGCGACAGAATATTGCCCTGCGCGAGCCACACCCCCGCGTTGCCGTAGTCGATTGCGAGTACCGTCGACACATTAGCTTCGGCGCGCGGAACTTCAACATCCACGACAACGGTCAGATCATCGGTCAGCCGTTGCAATCGGTCCGCCCGGACGATCCACGCCCCGGTCACGACGCCCGGTGCAAGCGCGCTCACCATCGCGTCGCCATGTACGCTGTTCAGCTCGCCCGTTTCCCGCACGTAGCGACTGACCGTCGCGCCGTCGCTGAACCAGACCCCGGAGGCGAACGCCGCCGTCCAGGCCACCGTTGCCGTCAAGGCAACGATCCAGCGCGGCAGCCGGAGCGTCGTGGACATGGGTGTCAACCAGAGCGTCATGGGCATGCTCCCGCCTGGTTGACCGGAACGAGAATCGTGTGGGATGCATAGCCGTCGAACCGGCCCGCGCCTGAGTAGCTGGCAGCAATCCGGCGCACGCCGACCTGAGCCTCGATTGCTGTGCGGGCTGCGCCATCACTCAACGCCGCGGAGCCGATCGTCGCTCCATCGACCTTGAAGATGACCTGCCCCTGGTCGTGGCTGGCCGCGACGCGTGCCGTGAGGGTCAGCGTCTGCCCGGCGCAAACATTTGAGGGTTCGCTGGAGATTTCAATCGGCAGCGACTGCGCCGCCAGCCGCCGCAAGGTTCCGCTCCGATCGACCACGACCACCTGCCCCCAACGATCGCGCGCCATGCCCTGCGCTCCTGTGCCGGCAAAGCTGGTGGAATAAGCGACGGTACGACCGTCTGCTGTCACCACCTGCAACAAATGTCCGCCGCTCTGGATCGGTTCCAGCGCGTTGCTGACGGGATTCACATCGCGGGTGACCAGGTCGGTTCGACCCGCGGCGATGACGTTGTCCACCGCGTCGAGCGCAATCCGCAATGGCGTGAACTCTCCATCGCGTCCACAGTTGTCGAACTGTCCACCGTCGGCGGGCAGGTAACCGGCGAAGGCGACCTTGCGGCCATCCGGTGCAAGTTTGACAACAAAACCAACCTCGGGCGTGGCGATCATGCATTCACGTTCGACCCAGGGAAAGTTGGCGAACGGGACTTGCAGCGATAGATCGCGCGACGAGGTCGTGCCCCCGACAACCACGGCGCCGGACATATCCACCACGATGCTGGTGCCGCGATCCCAGCCACTTCCGCCCAGTCGCGCCACCCACGCCAGCGCGGTCCCGGTCGACGCGAGCTTGGCAACAAATGCATGCGTAGCCGTGCTGCGCGGCGACCCCCCACCTGCGTAAGTCGAAGGCACGGTTGGAGGCTGATTCACAGCTCCGGTCGTGGCCGCAAGTCCCGGTTCGGCTTGTCCGGTTACGTAGACATTGCCGCCGGCGTCGACGGCGAGCGCAAAGCCGGTGGGGTCGAAGTAGCCGGAGGGCACCGCGCCGCCGCACGCCTGTCCGGACACCCCGGCCTCTCCCAGATAGGTCGCGGAAAGCACCTGCTGACCCGACGGGTCGAGTTTGACGACATAAGGCGCCATGCATCCGGAGGCGACGCTCGACGTCGGAAATGGCGCGCCCGGACTGGTCACCAATCCATCACCAGCACTCCCGGTCAGGTAGATGTTCCCGGAAGGATCGAGCGCGATCGCGCCCACCCGGCGGATCGCCGGATCGAGCCCCTGTGAGAGGCGGGTCACGGCGCCCGCAGCGCCGATGCGGAACACATACTTGCGCTCGGTGGTCGCGCGGTACGTGCCGCCTGCCGCCGGATAGTCCCGGCTGCCGTCGTGAGCGACCAGATAGGCATTGCCGCTGGAATCGAGCGCAAGCCCGCGCGCCTCGTCACGGGCGAAGCTGCGAGAGCGTGCGTCCGCCAACGCGACGGTCGGCGCGCCGACAACGGCAATGAACGTCGGCGTACGCTGCAGCGCGTCGATTCGCGCCACATAGCGCAGGTCGATGCCACCGTTGGTCAGCGTGGCCGCATCAAGGCCGGGGAAATTGTAGCTGCCCACGACTCCGGCGATCCAGGCGTTGCCGTCAGCATCGAGGGCCAGGTCGGTGGCGCGATCATGTCCGTCGCCGGCGAGCGATGTCGTCGACGCGATCAGAAAGGCGATGTCGGCGGCCGCGGCGGGCAGCGCCGTGACTGCACTCAGCGCCAATGCCAACACCAGCTGTCGCGTCAGACGCAAGAGCATTTTCCGGAGCCGATTCATACCGACCCTCCCCGTTCATCCACTAATCGTGAAACCGCGTCATGTCGCAAGAACGTGACGCGTCGATCACATACCTTCGACGATACGCATCTCAGATTCGCGCGCACCTGTCAGAAACGACAGGTGGTCCGGACCAGTCTGCGCGCCGGTGTACGATTGCGCGCATACGACCAACAGCCGATGCGTCGCCGCGCAAAGCGACGATCAGCGCCACTGGAACGCATGCAGATGACCCACCCCGACCAGGTCGACTACCTCTCCGGCAAAACCCGCCTCTACGGCATCGTCGGCCACCCGATCGAGCAGGTGCGCTCGCCGGAGATGGTCACCGCGGAAATGAAGCGGCGCGGCATGGACGCGATCCTGCTGCCGCTGCACGTGCGGCCGGAAGACTTCGACACGCTGCTGCCGCAGCTCATGCGCCTGGCCAACCTCGACGGGCTGGTGTTCACCATTCCCTACAAGCTGCGCGCCTGCGCGCTGGCCGATGAACTCGGCGAGCAGGTGCGCATCGTCGGCGCGATCAACCTGCTCGCGCGTGGGAAGGATGGCCGCTGGCGCGGCGACATCTTCGACGGCATCGGTTGCGTGGAGGCGTTTCGCCGCCGCGGCCTGCCGTTGACCGGCAAGCGGGTGCAACTGCTGGGCGCCGGCGGCGCGGGCGCGGCCATCGCCGCGGCCGCGGCCGGCGAGCGCCCGGCCCTGCTGCGCATCTTCGACATCGAGCGCCGCCCGCGCGGAGGACCTGGCGCGCCGCGTCGGCGCCGCGCATCCGGGGGTTCCGGTGCATGCGGGCGAGGCGACCATCGAGCGGCATGGACGTGCTGATCAACGCCACGCCGGTGGGCATGCTCACCGACTCGCGGCTGCCGCTCGCCGTCGAGACGCTGCCGTCGGCGCTGGTGGTGATGGACTGCATCGTCAAGCCCGAGCGCACGCCGCTGCTGGCGCTCGCTGAATCCTGCGGCTGCACGACGGTCACCGGTCGCGAGATGATGCGCGGGCAGATCGCGCGGATGGTCGACGTGTTCGCGGCGGCCTAAAGGGTTGTCCAACCGGACTGTCCAACCGGACCGTGCCGCGGCACCGTCTATAATCGGGGCTTATTCGGCGAAGTCATGACTTCGCCGTATTCATTTCGCTTGCAGGAGTAGCCCACCGATGAATGTTCAATCCTCCGGATTCCTCACCCGCGCGACGCTGGTCGTCGCCGTTGCGGCGCTGATGACCGGCTGCGGCAAGAAGGACGACCCGATCGCCAAGGCCGAGAAGAAGGACGTGGAAAAGCCCAGCGTCATCGCGATCAAGGACACGGTGAAGGAGGCCTACGTCTACGCCTTCCCGATGCTGATGAACTACGGCGTCATGCACGCCTACTTCGTCGACCGCAATTCGGGCCAGTTCAAGGCGCCCTTCAACACCATCTACAACGAGGCGCGCGTGTTCACCCCCAAGGACACGGCGGTCGTCACGCCGAACAGCGACACGCCATATTCGTTCGTCGGACTCGACCTGCGCGCCGAGCCCATCGTCCTGTGCGTGCCCAAGGTCGAGAAGAGCCGCTACTACGACGTGCAGCTGGTCGACATGTACACGTTCAACTACGGCTACATCGGCAGCCGCGCCACCGGCAACGACGCGGGCTGCTTCGCCGTCGCCGGTCCCGACTGGAAGGGCGACACGCCGGAGGGGATCAAGAAGGTCTTTCATTCCGAGACGCAGTTCGGCCTCGCCGGCTACCGGACCCAGCTGTTCGGGCCGAAGGACATGGACAACGTGAAGAAGGTCCAGGCCGGCTACAAGGTGCAGACGCTGTCGCAGTTCCTCAAGCAGCCCGCGCCGCCCGCGGCCGCCGGCGATCGACTTTCCGCCGTTCACCAAGGAGGACATGAAGACGCCGTTCGTGTCCTACCTCAATTTCATCCTGCAGTTCGCTCCGCCGGTGGAGGCGGAAAAGGCGCTGCGGGCGAAGTTCGCGACCATCGGCATCGAGGCGGGCAAGCCGTTCGACTTCGCCAAGCTCTCCGACGCGCACAAGGCGGAAATGGCGCTGGGCATCAAGGAAGGCTTCGACGAAATCGTCAAGCAGCGGAACAACTTCGGCAAGGACGTCAACGGCTGGCAGATCGGCTCGATGCTCGGCGACCGCGCGTTCTTCAACGGCAATTTCGTGCTTCGCGCCGCCGGCGCCATGGCCGGCATCTACGGCAACAGCGCGGAGGAGGCCGTCTATCCGCTGGCGAAACAGGATGCCGACGGCCAGCCGCTGGACGGCAGCAAGAGCAACTACACGATCACCTTCGCCAACGGCGAGTTCCCGCCGGTCCACGCCTTCTGGTCGGTGACCATGTACGACGGCAAGACGCAGCTGCTGATCGACAACCCGATCAACCGCTACCTGATCAATTCGCCGATGCTGCCGGGCATGAAGAAGAACGCCGACGGCTCGCTGACCATCTACGTCCAGAACAAGTCGCCGGGCAAGGCGAAGGAAGCCAACTGGCTGCCGGCGCCGGACGGGCCGATCTACATGGTGATGCGCCTGTACTGGCCCAAGGTGGAGCCGCCGTCGGTGCTGCCGGCCGGCGAGGGGACCTGGAAGCCGCCGCAGATCGTCGCGGTGAAGTAACGCGCTTCGCCGCCGGCGGGGGAACCTCTCAGGCCGCGGCGCGTTTCGGGCCCGCGAATTCGCGCTCCATTTCGCGCCGCAGCCGCAGTGCGGCGAGCGACTCGTCGAGCGCCACGTCGCTCCACCTGAGCGACTGCCCCGCCGCCACCGGCTTGAGCAGCTTGACGCCGTGCGCGAGTCCGAGCGGCAGGCCGCCATGGGCGAGTGACTTCTCCGCCGGGAACAGCTTGCCCCACACGGTGTAGCCGCCCTCGCCGTCGAGCACCTCGCCGGCCTTCAGGTCGCGCTTGGCGGTGGCGATCACGTCGGCGCGCCAGCCGGTCGCGCTGCCGGTCGGCTCGCGGCGCAGCCCGACCGATGCCACCGAGATGCCGAGTTCCAGCCCGATCAGGTGCCAGCGCTTGTACAGGCAGGCGTAGCGTCCGCTCGGGTCGGTGCGCACCATGTATTCCTTGAAGCAATTGCGCAGGTACTCGGTCTCGCCCTCGAACACCACGAACACGCCGAAGCGGATGTCGTAGGGAATCGCGCGGCCGTCCTTCTCCAGCGACGAAATCACCTCGACCTGCCCCTTCTGATGCAACACGCCGCCCTCGGCGATCGGCCGGCACACGAACGGAATGTCGTCGACCGACGCCGGCGGATAGCAAAGGCCGTCGGGCGGCGCAACGAGGCCGGTCGCGTTGCACACCGCGGTGCACTCGATCGACGGCTTCGAGCCGTCGAGGAAGGAGTTGAACATCTTCGGGTTCAGCCCGCCGACCTTCGCCTGCTCGGGCGTCAGGCCGTAGTGCCCCCACACCGTCTCCGGCGTCGATTGCGCGAAATGCGGCAGCCACTTGTGCCCGCGTCCCGCGGCAACCACGCCGAAGCCGGCGGCGCGCGCCCAATCGACCAGGTCGCAGATCAGCGCCGGCTGGTCGCCGTAGGCGAGGCTGTACACCACGCCGGCCTCCTCGGCCTTCTTCGCGAGCAACGGGCCGCACAGCGCGTCGCCTTCGACCGTCACCATCACCACGTGCTTGCCGTGCGCGAACGCGGCGAGCACGTGATCGATCGCCGCCACCGGGTTGCCGGTCGCTTCGACGATGATGTCGATCGCCGGATGCGACACCAGCGCCTGCCAATCGTCGCCGACGTGCGTGCGGCGTTCCTTCAGCGCGGCGTCCAGCGACGCGGCAGCGAAGGCTTCGGCCTTCCAGCCGACGCGCGCGAGATTGGTCTGCGCGTTCGCCGGCGACAGGTCGGCGATCCCGGCGACGTGAACGCCGGGCGTCTTCGGCACCTGCGCGAGGTACATCGCGGCGAACTTGCCCGCGCCGATCAGGCCGACGCGCAGCGGCTTGCCCTGCCCTTCCCGTTGCTGCAACAGCTTGTGGAGATTCATGTCATGCCGCCTTCAAGCCGCCGCCCTGCAGTTCTTCCGCCGGCGTGCCGTCCTTCCACGGCAGCGGCACGTCGTAGTGCTTCAGCAGGCAGTCGTCCGGCAGGCACTCGATCGGCGTGAAATCGCGGTGGGCGATGTAGCCGGGGCGCTTGAAGCGGCGGATGTGGTTCGACACCGCGCACAGGGACAGATAGACGGCGACCCGGTTCCACGGCGACAGGTTCGAGGTCGAGGCGTGAACGAGGCAGCTGTGGAACAGGATCATCGATCCGGCCGGCCCCTTCGGCGCGACGATTCCTCCCCTGTCGACGAGCCGGCGGATGGTGTCGTGGTCGATCGTCCACAGCGGATAGCTGGTGGTCGTCGTGTCGTGCCCGGCTTCCAGCACGCCGAGCTTGTGGCTGCCCGGAATGAACATCAGCGGGCCGTTGAACTCGGTCACCTCGTCGAGGAAGATGGCGATGTTCATCGCGCGGGCGTCGGGCATCAGGTCATCGTTCTTCCAGGTGCCGTAGTCCTGGTGCCACTGCCAGACGTCGCCGTCGAAGGCCATCTTGCCGTTGACCTTGAACTGGTGCATGTAGACGTCCTCGTCGAACACCTGCTTCACCGGCTCGACCATGCGCGGATGGCGCGCAAGCCGCGCGAACGGCGCGCTGTACATGTGCGCAGCAAAGTTGGTGCGCACCACGTCGCCGGTCTTCTCGCGCACGTTTTCGGGGCGGCGCTGGGCGTAGAGCGCCGGGACTTCGTCGGTCAGGACCTTGATCTCGGCGAGAGAAAACAGCGACGGGAAGAACAGGTAGCCGTCACGGTCGAACTGCTCGAGCTGAACGGGGGAGAGCTTCATGAAGTCGGGACCTCCTCGGCGCGATTATAGGCGCGCGGCGGTCGTGCGGCGAGGGCACCACTTTCGCTTTGCTTCACACGAATCTGGAGTCGCCGATCGCGGTCAGCAACTCAACACCGGCGCCGGAGCATGCGCCTTGACCCAGGCCTCGCCCGCGGAAACGCCGTAGAGGCCGAACAGCTCTCCGAGCGCTTTCTGGTAAGCGCAGTTGCCCGTCCACATGCTGTTGTTGTGGCTACCGTTCTCGACCAGCAGCAGCTGCTTGGGCGTCGGCGCGGCGTTGAACAACGCCTCGGAAAAGCGCGCTGGAATGAAGCGATCGTTGGCGCCGTGCACGACCAGCACCGGGATGTCGATGTTCCTGATCTTCTGGATGGAGTCGAATTTCTGGGTCAGCACCAGGCTGGTCGGCAGCCAGTTCCAGGTCAGCTCCGCGGCAACGTCGGCCAGCGTGGTGAACGTCGACTCGATGATCAGGCCGCGCGCCTGCGCGCCCTTGCCCGCGAAGTCCGATGCAAGGTCGACGGCCACCGCGCCGCCCAGCGAGTGTCCATAGATGAAGCGGCGCGCCGGGTCGGGCTGGCGCTCCTTGACCCACGCCCAGCCGACGCGCGCGTCCTCGTAGACCGTTTCTTCCGAGGGCAGGTCGCCATCGCTTTTGCCGAAACCCCGGTAGTCGATGGCGAAAACCGAAAAGCCGAACCCGCGCATCTGCTCGATGCGCCGCAGATGGCCGGTCAGGTTCCAGCGGGCGCCGTGAAGATAGAACACCACCGGGGCATTCGGGTCGGTATCCGGCCACCACCAGGCGTGGATGCGCGGCGCGTCGGGTGCCGGGCCCACCGGCAGGTAGATCTCCCGCACGTCGGCGGGCAAACCGGAAAACCAGCCGGCATCGGCCTTGACCACGCGAAAGGTGAGTTCGCGCTCCTTGTGCTCGAGGCTGACGCAGCCCGTGCCCACCCCGGCCAGGAGCAGCAGCCCGGCGACGAGACGCAACAGGAGGGTTCGGGAGGCGGACATGACGGGCATTGTATTGGACACTCGGCGCAACTGCGATTAACGTGCCAGACGGGTTGCAGGCCGACAGGCGGACCAACGGCAGGGGGTCGGACAGTCACAGACCGCCGAACCGGCGCCAAGGTTCCCCCGGCATCGAACGCAATCCCCTGGACATCGCCACCCCATCGCCGAAGCCCCCATGCCCCCCATCACCACCGCCCTGCTCGTCGCCAACGTCGCCATCTACCTGCTGCAGATGCTGGTGCCGGCGCTGGCCACCCCGTTTGCGCTATGGCCGATCGGCGTGGGTGCGGCCAGCGGCGGCGCCGTGGAATTCCGGCCATGGCAGTTGCTGACCTACGGCTTCCTGCACGCCGACCTGCTGCACCTTGCGGTCAACATGTTCGCGCTCTACATGTTTGGCAGCGCCATGGAACTGGTGGTCGGCCCGCGGCGCTACCTCTCCTACTACGCGGTGTGTCTGCTCACCGCCGCCGTGGCACAGCTCGCGGTCGCCGCGCTGACAGGCAAGTTCTACCCGACGGTGGGCGCCTCGGGAGCCGTGTTCGGGCTGCTGCTCGCCTACGCCGTGTACTTCCCGAACAACCGGGTGATGCTGCTGTTTCCGCCGATTCCGCTGCGGGCGCGGACCTTCGTCGCGCTCTATGCAGTGCTGGAGTTGTTCCTCGGCGTCACCGGGACGCAGGTCGGGGTCGCGCACTTCGCGCACCTGGGCGGCCTGGTCGGCGGCGCGATGATGCTGTATTCGTGGCGCGCGTTCCGCTAGCGTGGCGCGCGTTGCGCCAGGTTCCCGGCCCGCAAACTAGCCGTTGAGCGCCCGCCAGACCCGCTCGGCGGTCAGCGGCATCTGCAGCGCGTCGGCGCGGGTGCCCAGACCGGCGCGCGCCAGCGCATCGAGCACCGCGTTGACCGTCGCCGGCGTCGCGCCAATGGTGCCCAGTTCGCCGACACCCTTCACCCCCAGCGGATTGTTGATACTGGGCGTGGACTCGTCCATGGTCATGGCGAAATGCCGGATCATGTCGGCACGCGGCAACGCATAGTCCTGGAAGGTGCCGGTCAGCGGCTGCCCCGTTTCACGGTCGTAGACCACTGCCTCGCACAGCGCCTGGCCGATGCCCTGCGCGGCGCCGCCTTCGAGCTGGCCGACGACGATCAGCGGGTTGACCACGCGGCCGACGTCGTTGACCGACCAGTAACGGTCGACCAACACCACGCCGGTGTCCGGATCGATCTCCACTTCGCAGACATGACAGCCGTTGGGCCAGGTCGCCTCCGCCACCTTGCTCTTCGAGTCCACGACGATCTGCCGCCCGGATTGCCGCGCCGCGAGTTCGAACAGTCCGATGGCCCGATCGGTGCCACCGATGCGCAGGCTGCCGTCGCGATACTCGATGTCGCCGGCAGCAGCCTCGAGTTCCTCTGCGGCGAGTTCGCGCGCGCGGTCGACGGTTCGCCCCGACGCCACGTGGATCGCCGAGCCGCCAACGAACAGCGAGCGCGAGCCTGCGCTGCCGAATCCGGTGGATCGATCGGTGTCGCCCAGCGAAATGCGCACGCGCTCCAGCGGAACGCCGAACACGTCGACGACCAGCTGCGCGAACGTGGTGGCGAGCCCCTGGCCCATGGCCTGCAACGCGCAGACGATCTCGATGGTGCCGTCGCCGTCGACGATCACCTTGACGTCCTCCTCGAAAATCTCGGCACCGGTCCATTCGAGGAAGGTCACCAGGCCGCGCCCGCGCAGCCGCCCGCGTTTGGCGCTGTCGGCGGCCCGCGCCGGGTACTGGTCCCATTCGGCGAGCGCCATGCCCCGGTCGAGCAGGGCCTCGAAATTCCCGGTGTCGTAGGTCTTGCCCATCGGGTTCCTGTACGGCAACTGCGCCGGCCGGATCAGGTTGCGTCGGCGCAGTTCCGCCGGGTCGATGCCGGTAACGCGCGCGGCCGCGTCGAACAGCCGCTCGATGGTGTAAATCGCCTCCGGCCTGCCCGCGCCGCGGTAGGGGCCGGTCGGCGTGGAGTGGGTGAGCACGGCGCCGATGCGCACGTCGATGGTGCCGATGTCGTAGACGCTGGTGGAGACCCATGGGCCGATCAGCAACTGGATCACCACGCCGGCCGGCATCGCATAGGCGCCCATGTTCGCCTGCGTATGCACGCGCAGCGCGAGGACGCGGCCGTCGCCGTCCAGCGCCAGCGCGGCGCGGCTGACGATGTCGCGGCCGTGGGTCGCCGCCAGGAATTCCTCCATCCGCTCCGCCGTCCACTTGACCGGCCGCTGCAGCTGCCGCGTGCACCAGGCGGCCAGCACGTCCTCGGCGTAGAGCGTGGTTTTCATGCCGAAGCCGCCACCGACATCGCCGACCAGGACGCGGATCTGTTCCGGCGCAATGCCCAGCACGTCCTTGGCGAGTTCGTCGCGCAGTCCCGTTGGCGTCTGGCAGCTCACGCGCAGCGTGATGCGTCCTGTCGCCGGGTCGAAACTCGCCAGCGTGGTCCGCGGCTCGATCGGGCAGGGCGCCAGGCGCTGGTTGACGAGGTCTAGCTCGACCACGTGCGCGGCCTGCGCAAAGGCCGAGTCGCTCTTCGCCGCGTCGCCGTGGCGTGCCTCGCAGGCCAGGTTGCCGGTGGCGCCCGGCCATACCAGCGGCGCGCCGTCGGCCAGCGCATCGGCGATGGTCGCGACCGCGGGCAGTGCAGCGTAGCGGATATCGATCGCCTCGGCGGCATCCTTCGCCTGCTCGCGGCTTTCGGCCAACACAGCAGCCACGGCCTCGCCGACGTAGCGCACGACATCGACCGCCAGCGCGTACTGTGGCGGCGCCTCGGTCCCGCCGCCACCGGGGCGCTTGAAGTCCCCCGATTGCGGCAGCGGCTTGACACCCGCGGCAACGAGATCCGCGCCAGTGACGATGGCCAGCACGCCGGGCAGCGCGCGTGCAGCGGCGACGTCGAGCGACTCGATGCGCGCATGCGGATGCGGCGAACGCAGGAAGACCAGGTGCGCCTGTCCGGGCAACGAAAAGTTCTCGGCGAACTGGCCGCGACCGGTCAGAAGGCTGTCGTCTTCGACACGGCGGACGGACTTGCCGCTGCCGAAGCGGGCGACGTCGGCGGAATGGGTCATGGGCGAATCTTTGCGCGGTAAGATGGGGGACGCGGCGCATCGGTGATGCCGCCGCCTATCGTCATCTTATCGTGTCGGGGCTTCGCATGAGCGCACTGATTGCCGGACTGGTCCTGTTTCTGGGCATCCATTCGATCCGTATCTTCGCCGACGGTTTTCGCAGCGCGCAGGTGGCGCGAATGGGCGAGGCGCGCTGGAAGCTCGTCTACACGCTGGTCTCGCTGGCCGGCTTCGTTCTGATCGTCTGGGGCTTCGGTCAGGCGTACCGGGAGCCGGTGGTGCTGTGGAATCCACCGCTGTGGACCCGGCATGCCGCCGCGCTGCTGGTGCTGATTGCCTTCATCCTTTTCACCGCGTCCTTCGTGCCTCGGACCAAGATCAGGGCGGCAGTCGGGCATCCGATGGTCGCCGGCGTCAAGGTCTGGGCGTTCGCGCATCTGCTTGCCAACGGCACGCTGGCCGACGTCGTGCTGTTCGGCAGCTTCCTCGCCTGGGCGATCGTCGACTACATTTCGCTGCGCCGGCGCGACCGCGCGGCCGGCCGGGAGATTCCGCCGGGGTCGCTCGCTCGCGACGCGATTGCGGTCGTCGCCGGCGTCGTGCTCTATGTGGTGTTCGCCCTGTGGCTGCACGGCTGGCTGTTCGGCGTGCGGCCGTTTGGCTGACCGGGCGCAGGTCAGGGTTCGCTCGGCAGCGGGCTTCGAATCGGCCGGCTCAGGCAGCTGCCGACGCGTCGGCAGCATCGCCGCCGTCGTCCACGGGTGACAGCGTGCCGACGCGCACGCCGAGCAGGCGAATCCGCCGCTCCAGCGCGATGCGCTTCAGGCAGGCGCCGGCCGCGCGCCGGATTGCCGCGGCGTCCTGCGTGGGCCCCTCGAGCGTAAGGTCGCGCGTGACGGTGGCGAAATTGTCGAACCGCAGTTTCACGCCGATGGTGCGGCCCGCGTAACGTTTGCGCGCAAGATCGTCGGCCACGCGGTCGCAAAGGTCGCTAAAAATGCGGCCAAGCGCCTCGCGGTCGCGGGTTGCGGACAGGTCGCGCTCGAACGTGGTCTCGCGACTGATCGATTTGGGTTCACTGTGGGTCACTACCGGGCGCTCGTCGCGGCCATTTGCCGCATCCAGCAGCCACGTCCCGTAGTGCGCACCGAAATTTTCGACCAGCCACGCCGGATCGGCCCGGGCAAGCGCGCCGATGGTCGTGATTCCAAGCGCCTCCAGCCTGGCCGCCGCCTTCGGACCGATGCCGTTGATCCGTCGCGGCGGCAGCGGCCAGATGCGCGTCGCGATGTCGCGCGGGCGAATCGTCGTGAGTCCATCGGGCTTGTCGAGGTCGGAGGCGATCTTGGCCAGCAGCTTGTTGGGCGCGATGGCGATCGAGCAGGACAGGCCGGTCGCCGCGCGCACCGCCGCCTTGATCGATTTCGCCACATCGCGGGCAATCCACCAGGCATCCTCTTCGGCGTCGCCACGATCCTGCGCGACATCGAATTGCGCACCATCGACATCTTCGTCGGCGGTGGCCCAGGCGGCAAGCGACTCCTGCAGCGCGGTCGCCTGCGGCGCGTCGTCGACTCCAGGCAGATAGCGCTCGTCGGACGCGAGGCGGACGCCGGTCAGGTCGATGTAGATCTCGTCAATGCCGCGATCCTCGATGGTCGGCACGACCAGGCGCACGGCGGCCTTGAACAACCGCGAATACCTGCGGTAGGCGTCGAAGTCAGTGGGCAGCAGGACGGCATCGGGCGCGAGCGCCGCGGCCTTCATCAGGCCCATCGCCGAGTGCACACCGAGCGCGCGCGCCTCGTAGGTTGCGGTCGTCGCCACGCCACGGCCGGCGTAGCCCGCCAGCGTCGCGAACCGGCGTCGAACGAAGCCCGTTGCCGGATCGGTCACTTCCTCCGGCTGGTGGCGACGGCCGCCGCCGACCACCACCGGCCGTCCGCGCAGCTCGGGATAGCGCAGCAACTCGACCGACGCGAAGAACGCGTCCATGTCGAGGTGGGCGATGACGCGGGGCGAGTCTCCCGGCATTGGCCGCAGGCTTCCAGGCGAGACCAAAGCGGCATGGTACGCCGGACGCCGCGTGGCGCCGATGCGCCGCCGCAGCGGCGCGTCGAATCAATGCGACATCAGCACCGGGATCGTCATCGACTCGAGCATCAGCCTGGTCACGCCGCCCAGAACGCGTTCGGACAATCGCGGCCGGCTGTATCCACCCATCACCAGCAGGTCAATCGACAGGTCAGCCGCGCGGGACAGCATCAGATTGCCCGCGTCGATGTCCTCGGCAACTTCAAGGCGAATATTGGGGGTGATTCCGTGCCGCGCCAGGTATTCGGTGATGCTGGTCTCGATTTCTGCGGGATCGGAGTCGCCATTGGTCGCAATGGACATCACCGTCACCTCTCTCGCGCGCCGCAGCAACGGCAGCGCGTCGGCGACCGCGCGCGCAGACTCGCGCGAATCTTTCCAGGCGATCAGGATCCGCTCGCCTACCATCGGGAATTCTCCCGAATGCGGCACGATGATCACCGGCCGCCCGGCCTCCATCAGCACTGAATAGACGAGGTCGTTGGAAAATGCTTCCTCCGGCTCGCCCTCCGCGGGTTGTCCGACAATGACCACATCCGAATAGCGCGCGTGCCGGATGGCCGCGTCGATCGGCGGCCCGGCCGGAGCCGTCCAGACGGTCTCGCGCAATTGCGCCTGCGCGACGGCAGCATGAAACCGGGCCTCGGCGCGGCTCTGCGCTTCGCCGTTGTCCTTCACCCGATGCGTCACGACCGACGTCGGCAACATCGCCGACGTAAACGGGGTTACAGTTCGCGCCGACGTAAGGTAGGCACCGGCCAGCCCGGCGGCGTAGCGCCGGCACAGTCCCGTGGCCAATTCCAGGCGCTGCTCGCAGCGGTTGGAGTCGTCAAGGTGCACAAGAAACGATCGATAGCCCATTCCTTCTCCTCTTTGATGCGCGAATACATTGTGACGGCAATGCCCGCGGTCCGGGTTGACGCCGGTCATGTCGGCCCACAGGTAATTTCGGGCCCGTTGGTATAATCCTACGCTTGCGCGCCGCCCGCCACCTACGGCTGGCGGCGTTTGCATTTTCCCAGCGTGCCCAGCGCCTGCCGTCGATGAATTCGCCCTCTTTCCCCGCCGACCTGGTCCGCGACGTCGCCCGTCGCCGTACCTTCGCGATCATTTCGCATCCGGACGCCGGCAAGACGACGCTGACCGAGAAATTGCTGCTCTTCGGCGGCGCGATCCAGCTCGCCGGCACGGTGAAGGCGCGCAAGAGTGCGCGCCATGCAACCTCGGACTGGATGGAAGTCGAGAAGCAGCGCGGCATCTCGGTAACCAGCTCGGTCATGCAGTTCGATTACGCCGGACACACGATCAATCTCCTCGACACGCCGGGTCACCAGGATTTTTCCGAGGACACCTATCGCGTGCTCACCGCCGTCGATGCCGCGGTGATGGTGATCGACGCCGCCAAGGGCGTCGAGGCGCAGACCATCAAACTGCTCGAGGTCTGCCGGCTGCGCGACACGCCGATCATTACCTTCGTCAACAAGATGGACCGCGAGGTGCGCGAGCCGCTGGCGCTGCTGGAGGAGATCGAGTCGGTGCTGTCGATCCACTGCGCGCCGATCACCTGGCCGATCGGCATGGGCAAGACCTTTCGCGGCGTATTCGACCTGCGGCGCGACCGGCTGCTGCGCTTCGCGCCGGGCGAGGAGCGGCGCAGCGACGAATCCGAGCTGATCGAAGGCCTCGACAGCCCGCGGCTGGAGGCGCTGTTCCCGGGCGAGATGCCCGCGCTGCGCCACGATGTCGGCCTGCTGCGTGACGCGTCGGCGCCCTTCGACCTCGATGAATTCCTCGCCGGACGCCAGTCGCCGGTGTTCTTCGGCTCAGGCATCAACAACTTCGGCGTGCAGGAGATTCTGAACGCGCTGACCGAGTGGGCCCCGCCGCCGCAGCCACGCGACGGCGGCGCGCGCATGGTCGAGCCGGCCGAGAGCCGCTTTACCGGCTTCGTGTTCAAGATCCAGGCGAACATGGATCCGAAGCATCGCGACCGCATCGCGTTCTTTCGCGTCTGCTCGGGCCGCTACACGCCGGCGATGAAGGTGCAGCATCAGCGGATGGGCCGCGAGATCAAGCTCTCCAACGTGCTCACGTTCATGGCCAACGAGCGCGTCGCCAGCGAGGATGCGGTGGCCGGCGACATTATCGGCATCCACAACCACGGCCAGCTGCAGATCGGCGACACGCTGACCGAGGGCGAAGCACTGGGCTTCAAGGGCATCCCCTATTTCGCGCCCGAGCTATTCCGCGTCGCGCGTCCGCGCGATCCGTTCAAGGCCAAGCAACTACAGAAGGGGCTGCAGCAACTGGGCGAGGAGGGCGCGATCCAGGTCTTCGAGGCCATCGTCGGCAAGACGCTGCTGCTCGGCGCGGTCGGACAACTGCAGTTCGAAGTGGTCGCCGCGCGGCTGGCGAGCGAATACAAGGTCGACGCCATCTACGACGACGCCGGCATCGCCACGGCGCGCTGGCTCACCTATCCCGATGAGAAGATTCGCCGCGATTTCGAGCGCGACCGCGCCGCGTCGCTGGCCATCGACGTCGACGGCAATCCGGTCTATCTCGCGCCGAATCGCTTCAACCTGCAGGTGGCGATGGAACGCTGGCCCAAGGTCGGTTTTCACGCCACCCGCGAACACGGCGAGCGCATGGCGCACGCCTGACGAGACGAACCCCGGACGGCAATCCCGGGATCGTCAGCCGCGAAACGGCGCCAGGCCCGGTGGCGGCGGGGTATCCGGCGGCGGATAACTCGTCGACGGCTGGACCGCCGACGGCGGCGGCGTGTTGGGTGGCGGATAGCTGGCCGGAGCAGCGACGCGGGGCGCAGGCGTCGGCGCAGAACCGTAGCCGGGCGCGATCTGCGGCGGCGGGTAATTGGGCGGCGGATAGGCCGGGGCGCTTTGGGGCGGCGGCGGCGCGCGGTAGGCCGTCCGTCCGGGCACCTGGTTGCCGCGCGCATACATGCATTGCACATAGGCGATGTCGTAGCGGCGTTGCGCCTCGTAGTAGGTCATGTTGGCGGCGTTGGCGCCCGAGGCGCTGCCGAACAGCAGCCCTGTGCCGGCACCCCATGCGGCACCGGCGCCGGCATTGCCGGTGACCGATCCCAGGATCGCCCCCACGGCGGCGCCCAGCGCCGCGCCGCCGACCGCGCTGCCTACTGCCGCATTGGCCGCGGCGTCTCCGGCCGCGATGCCGCCTATCGACGCCTGCGCGTACTGCTGGCAGTCGGCCTGGTCGTTCTGGAATGACGGAAAACTCTTTTGCGTCCCCGGCAGAACCATCACCGTGGGTCCGTTGGGTACCGTGGCACAACCGCCAAGCACCAGCAGCGCGGCCACGGGAAGCAGCAGGGTTCGGCGTTGCATGTCGTGTGCTCTCTGATCAGCCGGCCGGCGGCGGAACCGGTTGTGGAACGACCGGTATCCAGCCCTTCGAGCAGGATTGCACGTACGGGTAGTAGCCGGCCGGATCCGTACAGTAGTACCAGTAGCTGGTGGTCGCCGCGCCCGCCTGTGCCGGAGCCTGCGTGTAGTAGGTCGCCTCCTGTTCGATCACGACCGGCGTGGTCACCGCGTAAGCCCCGGGGGCATAGTAGGGAAAGCCCCAAGCCCCCCAATAGGCCGGTCCGCCGATGTAAAAGCCCAGCGAGGGACCCCAGTAGCCACCCCAGTAGCCGCCCCCATAGCCGGGACGGTAGCCTGGGCGATAACCTGGCCCATAGCCTGGCCGGCCGCCCCAGTATCCGCCGCGATAGCCCGCGCCGCCGTAGCCGCCACGATAGGCGCTGCCACCATAGCCGCCACGGTACCCGCTGCCGGCATAGCTGCCCCGGGAGCCACCGCTGTTGACACCACGCACGCCACCGTAGCCGCCCCCGCCACCACCGCCCATAGACGGCATGCCGCCGCCGCCGCCGCCGCCGCCCCCACCACGACCACCACCACCAGGACGGCCCTGGGCGTCGGCATAGCCGCTCGCCATAAGGGCAATGGCCGCAACGAGTGCAAGCGCTAACTTAATCATGGGATTTCCTGCCGATTCCTGCACGTTAGGCACCCATTGTGCCCCCGCGGTTCCCGCCCTGCCAATGGTCAGGCCGGAACACGCCACCGCTGATCCTTCTCTAAACGCCTGAAACAGCCGGGCGTTGACACCCGACCTCGACCGCTCGGGCTCCCTTTGCCCGACTCGGCTAGAATATGCGGTTTCGCTTCAGCCCCCGAAAGGACCTCCGCCATGCCTGCCGACAGCCGCGTTGCCGATGCCTCAATGGACGCCACTACCCTTTATCGCGAAGAAATTGTCACGGATCGCCGCGTTGGAACCATCCGGGTCCTGGTCCCCATCAAGAGTTCGGGCGAGCCCGACACCGGGCGTCCGACGCTCTACTCCGGCGAGGCACAGGTCATGACCAACATGGGCGCGCTGCCGGTCAATTTCGATATCGACGCCGAGAATCTGGCCGACGCCGTCGCCGGCTATGCCGAAGCCGCCAAGGCCGGCATCGAGCGGACCATGCACGAACTGCAGGAAATGCGCCGGCAGGCGCAGTCCGGCCTGATCGTCCCGCCCCCGGGAGCGGCCGCTGCGTTGACCGGCGGCGGTCCCATGGGCGGCGGCAAGATCCAGATGCCCTGATTCACCGGCAGGCCTGATGACCAATACCACGATTCTCGCGGCATCGGGCCTGCTGCTCTTCGCCTATCTGCTCGACATCCTCGGGCGACGATTTCGCCTGCCCGGGGTCGTCCTGCTGATCGTCACCGGACTGCTGGTCCGGCACTTCATGGACAAAGCCGGTCTGCACATGACCTGGGTGGATCCTGCAGTGCCGGTGATCGGCACGCTCGGCCTGATCCTGATTGTGCTGGAGGGTGCGCTCGACCTGAGCGTCCGCAAGGACCGGATCAGGCTGATCAAGCGCTCAGGGCTATCGGCGCTGGTGGGCTTTCTGGTCTCGCTGGTGGCGTTCACCGCCGTATTCGTCTACCTGCTCGATTACGCGAGACCGGTGGCGGTGCTTGCGGCGATTCCTTTCGCCGTCATCAGCAGCGCGGTCGCCATTCCCAGCGCCACCGGCCTGGACGCGCAGCCGCGCGAATTCGTCATCTACGAATCGGCGTTTTCCGACATCATCGGCGTACTCGTCTTCTATGCGTGGCTCAACGCCAACGGTTCGCTGACGAGCTTCGCGCTCGAGCTCTTCGGCGGCGGCGCGGTCTCGCTGGTCGCCTCGGCCGTCGCCGCAGCTGCGCTCTATTACTTCATCAACCAGATCGTCGGCCACGTCCGCTTCCTGCCGCTGCTTGCCGGACTGGTATTCCTCTACGCCATTGGCAAGGCGCTCGAACTGTCGCCGCTGATCATGATCCTGGTCTGCGGCCTGGTCATCAACAATCCCGACCTCCTCGCCTGGAGCAAGCGGCTCGGCGCGCTGCATACGGCGGCCTACGACCAGACGCTCAAGGAATTCAAGGGCATGGTGATCGAGTTGACCTTTGCCACCAAGAGTTTCTTCTTCCTGCTGCTCGGCTACTGGACCGACGTCGACGCCATGGCGTCGCAAGAGGCCTGGTTGATTGCAGGCATCGGCCTGGCGGTCATCCTGGCCTCCCGCTACACGATCCTGAAACTACTGCGCCAGCCCGCTGCGGAAGTCCTGGTATGGATCGCGCCGCGAGGCCTGATCACGGTGCTGCTGTTTCTCGCCGCCGCCGAAACCGGCACTCTGAAGGACTTTCCTTTTGGCGCGGTGATGCTCGTCGTGCTCGTTTCGGCGGCTCTGACGGCGCTTGCGCATCGAGGGCCGCGCCAGCCTGAAGTCTGGCAGGCCATCGAAACGGCGGAGGCAAAGGCCACGGCGGAAGCGAAAGTCGCCGTGGCTGCCCGCCAAGCCCGGGGGGCGCAAGAAGTACCCAAGGTGCCCTGAGCCTTCGACCAAACGGACAGTGGCCGCAGTCGTGGTCGCCCTTCAGGATGGCCAGTGTCGCAACACTGCCGAAGGAGCCGCCATGGCGCACCTTCTCGATCCCCAGCGCCTCGCCGACGCCACCGCCTACGCTTGCGCGCTCGACGAACTCGATGACCTCATGCTCGCCGATCCGGGTTCGCCCGGCGGGCATCGCTTCGACGAACTCGTCGCGCTGATCGAGGACTACGAAGCGCGTCGCGACGGTTACGATCTCGCGCGCATGCGGCAGCTGCTCGCCGACTCGGCCTAGCGGGAGTCGCGCAGTGGTCAGAGCAGGGAATCGGTCAGCCGCGCGAGATTCTCCAACCCGCGGCGCCAGACCGGCAACGACCGGCGCTCTTCCCTGGTGACCAGGTCGGCGTGGCGCAGGTAGCCGTCCTGGACCTCGCGCAATTCGGCTACGACGGCTCGGTCACAGATGAGCACGCTCACTTCGGCGTTGAGGGCGAACGAGCGGATGTCGAGATTCGCCGAACCGATCAGCGCGACGTCGTCGTCCACGCTCATATGCTTCGCATGCAGGAAGCTGCCGCTGTGGCGATGTATGCGCACCCCTGCCCGCAGCATCCTGTCGTAGAACGACTGCTGCGCGAGCGTCACCAGCGGCTTGTTCGATTCGCGGTCGACGATCAGGTCGACGGCGACGCCGCGGCGGGCGGTGCTGCACATCGCCATCATGAATGGTTCACTAGGAATGACATAGGGTGAGGTCAGTACCACGCGCGAACGCGCGCCGTACATCAGCGCAATCATCACCGCTTCGGCCGTGTCTTCGCTATACCCTGGACCGCTCGCCACGACCTGCGCCAGCCCGTTGCGTGCCGGGTCGCGCGCACCGGACAGCAGGTCATCCGATTCCGGCGGCACGTCCCCCGTCTCCAGGTAACGATCGCCGAGCAGGACCGCGTCCAGGTGGCGCACGATCGGACCGGTCGCGCGGACGAACATCTCCTCGTTGATCATGCCGCGATTGGCATGGGCGCTGACGATGTTCTGCGATCCGAAGAATGCACAGGCGCCGTCGACGACCACGATCTTGCGGTGATTGCGCAGGTCGAAGCGCGCGGCGTTCGGGCCCCACAGCCGCAGCGGCATCGCCGCGATCACTTCGACTCCGGCCTCGCGCAGGCCGGCAGCGAACGCCTTCAACCCGCCGCGCGAGCCGATCGCGTCCATCAGCAGGCGCACCGCCACACCCCGTCGTGCCGCCTGGATCAGTGCGTCGGCGACCCGCCGGCCGACCTCGTCGTTCTCGAAAATGTAAAACAGCATATGCACGAAGCGCTTCGCCCGGTCGACGTCGGCAATGACACGGTCGAGCGCCTCGCCGTAGACGGGCAGCAATTCGAAGCGGTTGTTGCCGACCAGTGGAAATTCCGACAACTGGTCGGCAAGGCGCAGCGCGGGCAAGAGCTCGGCGGACACCGCGTGCGCCACCGTGTCGTCGAAGGATTCGGCCCTCGGCGCCAGCCGGCGGATCAGCTCGAAGATCTGCTGCTGGATCTTCAGCCGCCGCCTGGGCAGGTAGGCGCGGCCAATCAGGAAATAGAGCAGCAGGCCGACCCAGGGCAGAAAGAAAATCAGCAGCAGCCATGCGCGCGCGGCATTCGGCGGGCGGCGCTGCGGCACGTAGAACAGCGCCACGATGCGAATGACCCACTCGCTGGTGACGTACATCATGCCCCAGTCGAGGCTCCGCAGATTGAGTTCGGTGAACATGGTGTGGACGCCGCGATGGTATCCCGAACCGCACGCCGTCGGACCGTTGCCGTCGGGGGGGAACCGGTTACAATCGGTCGCCGCCCGCTGCGTGGCCGAAGCACAATGCCATCTTGGACGAACCCGCATCCATTGATATCGCGCACAACCTCGCCGCCAAGCGGTTCGAGGCCGTTGTCGACGGGCAGCTTTGCCGCTGCGACTACATGCGGGTCGGCGACACGCTGCACCTGCGGCACACCGAGGTCCCACCGCCACTGCAGGGTCGCGGGATTGCGGGAATGCTGGTGGAGGCGGCCATCGACCACGCCGCCGCGAACGGTCTCAAGGTGATGCCGATATGTTCCTATGCGCGCGCCTGGATGGGTCGCCACCCGGAAACCCGCGCGCTGCTCTCCTCCGGCGCGCGCCGCTAGTGCAGCCGCTCGCGTGACTTGCGGGCGGCGTCCGACAATGCCCGCCGCTGTCCGCCGCCCCGCGTCTTCTCCGGCTGGCGAACCTGCCAGAAACGGTAGATGAGCACGGTGGCGACGGCCAATTCCTCGACCAGGCTCGCCCGCTTCTCGCCATCGTCGATCCATTCGGCGAACTCCGGCTCCTGCTCTCCGAAGGCGAGCGCTTCGATGGGGAAAATCCAGTCCCGCGCATCTTCCGCGTCATACAGCAGTTGCCAGGCATCGTCGCGCAGCTTGACGCCGGCCATGTAGCCTTCGCACCACGCGGTGCCTTCCGGCGGCTGCTTCTCTTCTTCCTTTTTCTCTTCCGGCAGGTAAAGCAACGGCTTGAACCGAGTCGGCGACTCGGCCAGCGTGCGCTGGATGCCGACCATGTGGCGCAGAATCAGCGCCATGATCTGCTGCGCCTCGGCACTGTTGCCGTAGGCAGGCGTCGCGCTGCGGCCGCCGTCGCTCCAAACCTGTGGAAGCCACTCCGACGGCTGAATGGACTCGGGCCCGCTGACGATCGCGGCGAGGAATCCGTCGAGCATCTCGAGATCCATGCAGTCCTCGGGAACCGCATCTGAGGCGAGGAAGGTCTCGAGTTCGTCGAGTTCGACCTCGGTCAGCGGTTCGTCCAGGGGGCGATTCTCGGTCTTCTCGGTCATGGCTTCGCTGCGAACGGAGTGGAACCTCATATGATCGCCGCAATACGCAATCCACGCAACTTTGCGGGTTGGGCCGGCGTTGCGTTGAAGCATGCCGGCGGTCTTGTCATACTTGAGCAATGCCCCAGCCCCCGAACCTGTTGCAAAAGGTCGCCGCCACCCTGGAAGAGGATATCCTGTTCGGCCGACTGCGCACGCGCGAGCGGCTGATCGAGGACGAACTGATCGAACGCTTCGGCGCCACGCGCCACGTGGTGCGCCAGGCGCTTGCCGACCTCGAGCGGCGCGGCATGGTGGTGCGCCAGCCCAACCGCGGCGCAATCGTGCGCGATTTCAGCCGCAATGAGGTTGATCAGATTTGCGCGGTGCGAGAGGTGCTGCACGCGCAGGCGGCCGCCCTGATACCCCTGCCCGTGGCGCCGGCGCTGTTGCGTCAGCTCGAAAAATTGCATGACGCGCATTCGCGCGAAGTCGAGCGCGGAAACGTCTCGGAGATTCATCGGGTGAACAACCAATTCCACGACACGTTATTCACCGCCTGCGGCAACCGGTTCCTGGCGCAGACCATTCGCGAATACGCGCAGATGTCGCTCGCGTTCCGCTGTCACCTGATGGTCAATCCTTTCCTGGTCCGCCGGGCACGCGACGAGCATGGTGCGATGATCACGGCGCTGAGGCGTGGCGACCGGGCCGGACTGGTGCGCCTGTGCGTCAAGCACACGCAGGCGGCGCAGGAGGTTTACCTGTCGATGCAGGCTGGGCCGGACAAGCCGTCGTGGACCGCCGGTGTCGCGCCGTGGGACGTCTTCCGCGCCCGCGCGCACCGCAACGAAGGCCAGGCGACCACGACGCCCGCGTTACGCAACGTCCGCAAGTCGCCGACAGGCGTCACCTCAGTCAGATCCGGCGAGCCGATAGGCCTCCTCGACCAGCGAGAGCGTGTGCAGGTTGAACGGCGGCAGGATGTCTCGAACCGATGATTGCCGTCGACCGCGCTGCCGCGAAATGGGCGATCGCGCCGTCATAGGCGCGCTGTCGGCATAGTCCGGCTGGAAGACGAGGAGCTGCGCATCCTACGCGGCCGGCACGCGAAAGCGTCAACGTCGCATCGACGTCCAGCCGGATCGAACCCCGCGTCCACGAAGGTCCATCGGTCGGCTACGCGCGCGGGCGCACCCGGCACGGGAGATCGCCGTCGACCACGGCGGTGCGGCCATCGGGGCCATCGAGGTCGATGGTAGCTGCCGATTCGCCAAGCACCTCCGGCACGGCGCGACGAACGCGCGCGGAGCGCACGGCCAGAGGTCCCGCCAGCCACAGGACCACGTCGAGATGGTGCACAGCACCTCGCCGATCATCAGCCGCGGCAGGCCGCCCAGCATCGGCTGTCGCACCAGCGAGGGTCGCTTGCCGTCGGCGCCGGCGACCAGCCCCGACGCGCGCGCACGAGCACGGCGTGGCGCAACTCCCCGATCGCCCCGTCCGCAAGCCATGCCTGCGCCTGCCGGTAATACGGGCGCCAATGCCGCCAGTTCTCGTGGACCATCAGGCGTACCCGATCGCCGACGCTGGCGACAATACGCTGCGCGGCCTCGAGCGTCGGCGCGAGCGGCTTCTGGCACAGGATCGCGACACCGCGCTGCGCCGCGATTTCGCACAACGCGGCGTGCGCTTCGTGCCCGGCCGCGATGTCGAGCGCGTCGGGTCGGACGACATCGAGCATTCGCTGCGTGTCGTCGAAGTTCGCCGGCACACCGAATTCCCATGCCCGATCGCGCGCCCGGCCGCTGTCCGGGTCCGCAATGCCGACGACGCTTACCGCCGCGCAGCGCGACCAGGCGACCAGGTGATGCCGGCTGACCATACCCGCGCCGGCGATGGCGACGCGCAAGCGCTTCATCGGTGGATCAAACAGGCCAATTGCCTGCGCGTCACGCCACGCCGACGCGCCACGGGATCTCGCGGGAGATCATTCGGGCTTGATGCCCGCGCGTCGCGCCACGTCGCCCCACTTCGGGACCTCGCGTTCAACCAGCACGCGAAGCGCAGCCGGGCTGCTGCCGACCGGCTCGAAGCCGAGCGTGGCCAGCCGCTCGCGCACATCCGGTTGCGCAAGCGCCTTGGCAACTGCGTCGCTCATTTTCTGCACAATGGCTTCCGGCGTTCCCTTGGGCGCGAACAGCGCCTGCCACGAATACATGATCAGCGCAGGGTAACCGGCCTCGTTCGCCGACGGCAGGTCGGGCAACCGCGACGAGCGCTTGTCGCTGGTCATCGCCAGTGCCCGGATTTTGCCTGCTTTCACCTGCTGCCCCAGCGTGGGCACGTCGCCGACGATGATCTGCGTCTCGCCGGCGAGCATGCCCTGCAGCATCGGCGCGCCGCCCTTGTAGGGCACGTGGACGAGCTCGGTGCCGGTGACCAGCATGAACAGCGCCCCGCCCATATGCGGCGCGCTGCCGTTGCCCCCACTGCCGAAGTTGAGCTTGCCGGGCTGCGCCTTCGCCAGCGCGACGAGTTCAGGGAGCGTCTGCGCCGGTACCGACGGATTCACGACGACGAAATAGGGAACGTTTGCCACATGACTGACGAACGCGAAATCCTTCAGCGGGTCATAGGCGAGCTTGCTGTAGACGGCGGCGTTGATCGCATGCGTGCCGAGGTTGCCGAGGACGAAGGTGTACCCATCCGGTGCCGCGCGCGCTGCTTCGGCGCTGCCGATGCCGCCACCAGCGCCGGGCTTGTTGTCGATCACGACCGTCTGCCCGAGGTACTCCGTCAGCTTCAGCTGCAGCACGCGCGCCAGCTGGTCGCCGCCACCTCCGGCAGGAAACGGCACGATCACCCGTACCGGCTTGTCCGGCCAGCCTTGCGCGGCGAGGCCAAAGGGCAACAGCGCCAGCAGCGCAACAGTCACCAGGGTTGCAAGTCGCGGTCTCATCATTCAGTCCTCCTTCATAGTTGACAGGACGCGGTCGAGCAGCGGCGCCACCGCCTGAACGACCCTTTCCGGTACTTCGAGCGGTACCAGGCTGCCGTAGCCTTCGAGCAGCTGGAGCTGCGCACCGGGAATGCGCCGCGCCAGCGACTGCGCCATTTCCACCGTCGGTCCCGCGTGCCAGGCGTTGCGTGTCGGGGCAACGATCGACACGGGTACGCGCAGCGCGGACAGCGTGGCATCATCTATCCAGCCACGGCGCAGCACCTCCATCCAGCGCGACGTACGCTGCGGATCGGCGCGCAGGAACGGGTCGCGCGTGACGCGACGTTCGACCCACGCCTCGACCTGGTCGAAGTGTTGGGCGACGAACGCCTGCGAGAGGCCGGCCATATACCAATAGCTCGCGTAAAGCCGCGCGTCGCCGCGTTCGGTCAGCGCACGCAGGAACGCCACGCCACGGTCGAGCGGGCGCGGGTCGGCGGGGGTGTCGAAGGGTCCGAGCAGCACGCAGCCGGCAACCCGTTCTGAATGATCGGCGGCGCAACGCAACGCGACATGGCAGCCACCGTTCCAGCCGAACACCACAAAGCGTCGCGCGCCCAATCCGCTCGCGATTCCGGCCACGTGTGTTGCGAGCGCTCCGAACGCCGTGCGCGGATCATTCAGCGCCTCCAGCGTCGGCATCGGCAGATCGAAGCGCGCGACGCGGAAATCCCGCGCCAACGGTGTCACCAGGCCATCCCACAGGCCGGACTCCCCGCTCGCCATGCGCAACAGCACCAGCAGCGGTGCGGATTCGGCGCCGGCCAGGTGCACGGTCGTCCCTCCGACCTGGCGGGTCGAAGCCGTGGTCATGCCCCCCGAACGGCGCTGCGCGCCGCTCCCCCCAGGGGGCGAGTGCCTTGGGGCGGCCCTGCGGCACTCATCACGCCAACCCGAACAAGCGGACCGGCGTGTCGACCAGGATGCGGCGGCGCGCTTCGGGATCCGGTACCCAGGTTGACAGCAGCGCGAGCTCTGGACCGTAGTCGATGCGTCCAGGCAGGCGCAGGTAGGGCCAGTCGGACCCCCACAGGCAGCGATCCGGCGTGAACGCCTCCAGCAGCGCATGCACGAACGGCTCGGCGTCGCGGAACGGCGGTGCCTCGGTGGAGAAACGAAACGGACCGGTCAGCTTGACGGCATGACCGTCACGCCCCAGCGCGAGCAGCGCGGCGAAGCCGGGTTGCGCCAGCCCGCGCGAAGGCACCGGCCGGCCGCAGTGATCGACGACCACAGGGGAGCCGATCGCGGCCGCCGCCGGCAGCGCGCGTACCAGCTGGTCACCCTCGCACTGGATCTGCAGCTGCAACCCGCGCTCGCGCATTGCGGCGAGCAGCCAGTCGAGCTGCGGGGCGTCGACGACGTCGACACCGTCGCCGATCAGGTCGAGCCGCACACCGACGACCCCCGGCGCATCGAGAACCGGCTCGAACTCGCGCGCCCGTGCCGTCGGCACGCGCACGACCGCGCGCAGCCGGCCGCCGCTACGCGCCACCGCGTCGAGCACGCAGCGGTTGTCAAACAGGTATCCCGATGTGGGCTGCACGACGATCGCATGGCTGATCGCGTGCGCGTCGAGCACCGCCA
Source organism: uncultured beta proteobacterium (assembly GCA_963712105.1). GTDB lineage: Bacteria > Pseudomonadota > Gammaproteobacteria > Burkholderiales > Casimicrobiaceae > VBCG01. The sequence continues at coordinate 397,207 of CAVQGR010000012.1, read as the reverse complement.
GGTAGCGCTCCAGCGGGCCGATCTCCTGTCCCTGCGGAAGGTAGGCGGCCTCGCTCGAGTACGGAAAACGCACCGGGTCGAGCACGTGCGCGTGAGTGTCGACGGCGGTCACCACCGCGCTCACAGAGGCACCTCGTTGTGCAACGGCTCGCCGCGCCGGAAGCGTTCGACGTTGGCGAATAGCGCGCGCATCTTGGTGGTCAGCGCGTCGCGCGTGCCGGCGGAAATATGCGGCGTGACGACGACATTGGGCAGCGCGAACAACGGATGGCTGATATCCGGCGGCTCGACGGCGAACACGTCCAGTGCAGCCGCGGCGAGATGGCCGGAGCGAAGCGCCGCGGCCAGCGCATCCTCGTCGATCAGGCCGCCGCGCGCGGTGTTGACGATGATCGCCCCTGGCTTCATCCGGGCGATGACTCCGGCGCCAATCAGCCCGCGCGTCTCGTTGGTGAGCGGAAGGTGCAGCGAAAGAACGTCCGCGCCGGCGACAACCTCGTCGAACCCGGCCTGCCGGGCGGAGAGCGCCGCCAACGTTTCCGGCGGCAGCCGCACCGCGTCGTCGCAGAACAGCGCCTGCGTGTCGAACGCGCGCAAACGTCGGGCCACCGCCTCGCCGATGCGACCGAATCCGATGTAGCCGATGGTCATGCCGGCGATCTCGCGCGAGCGCGGTCGCAGCGCATTGATGTGGAAGCGGCCGTCGCGCAGTTCGCGGTCGGCAAAGGGCAGCAGCTTGCAGGCCGCGAGCAGCAGCAGCACCGTATGTTCGGCCACGCCCGTGGTGGTGCCCTCCGGCGTCAGCGCGATCGGAATGCCGCGTTCGCGCAGCGCGGCGACGTCCAGCGTGTCCTGGTAGCCCACGCCCTGATGGTGCACGAGTTTGAGGCGCGGCGCAGCGTCGATGAGCGTCCGGCGAAACGGCTTCGCCGCGACGATCACCACGTCGGCGTCCGCGAGCTTGGTGCGGCGCTCGTCGTCGCTGTCCGCGTCCAGCGTGATGAGCTCGACACCGGCGGGCGCTGCGCCGCGGATGATCGCGTAGACCTCGGGCGTGGCGTGCGACAGATAAAGGACGCGGATCATGACCATCAATCGATGTAGCGCACGCCCTTCTGGGCAAGCGTGGCGTCGAGCCAGGGAGGCGTCTTCACGCCGTCGCGCACCCATTGGTCCATCTTCGCCTCCTTGGCGGCAACGTCGGCGAGCGCGGCCGAAACATCGGTCAGGGCCGCGCGTGCGACCACAACCACGCCGTCCTGGTCGCCGACGACCAGATCGCCTGCCTCGACGCAAACGCCGCCAAGCACGATCGGGAGACCGATTTCCCCCGGCCCATCCTTGTGCGGTGAATTCGGCGACAGACCACGTGCGAACACGGGAATGCCGACTGCATCGAGACCGGCAATGTCGCGGACCATGCCATCGGTCACCAGCGCCACGATGCCGGCATTGCGCGCCATGCCGAGCAGGACGTCGCCCGCCACGCTCGCCTCCTCATAGGCGTCGGCAGCGATGATCAGCACATCGCCGGGACGCGCCTGGGCCAACGCGGCATAGGGCGCGAGATTGTCGCGCGCCCGACTGCGTACGGTCAGCGCGACACCGCAAAAGCGCAGAACTCGCGTGAGCGGCCGGATGCGATGATCGAGCGCGCCCCGCCGCCCATTGGCATCGACGATCCAGCCGGTCGACGCCTCCCTGAACGCTTCGACCAGCTTCGGGTCCGGCCGTGGATAGGCACGACTGACAGTCAGGGCGGCGGAATTTTCGGCCATGGAATCCTCTTTCAACGCATCACAGGCGTTTGGTGGTGGCGGGATCGAACAAGTGCGCATGCTCGGGATCGAAGGACAGTCCAACCTGGTCGCCGGCGGCGGCGCGGGCGATGCGCGGGACACGCGCCAGCACTTCGGCTTCGTGCCCGGGCAACTTCAACCGGAGAATGGTTTCGGCGCCAAGCGGCTCGACGAGCGTTACCGTGGCCGGCAACCGGGCGCCGTCGACCGTGCCGATGAGCAGATCCTCCGGCCGGATGCCCAGCAGCGCCTGCTGACCGGTACAGCGCCTGGCGGTTGCGGCGAGCGGACCCTCCAGTCGCAGCGCAGCGTCGCCGCAACGTGCAAATCTGCCATCATCGTCGACCAGGATCGGCACCAGATTCATCGACGGACTGCCCAGGAAGGTGGCGACGAAGGTGTTCGCCGGCTGCTGGTAGACCTCCAGCGGCTTGCCGATCTGGGCCACGCGACCGCCCTGCATGATGCAGATGCGGTCCCCCATGGTCATCGCCTCGACCTGGTCGTGGGTGACGTAGATCATCGTCGCCGCCAGCCGCTGATGCAGCCGGGTGAGTTCGCCGCGCATGCCAACGCGCAGCGCGGCATCGAGATTGGACAGCGGCTCGTCGAACAGGAAAACCTTGGGCTTGCGCACGATGGCGCGGCCAAGCGCGACGCGCTGGCGTTGTCCGCCCGAGAGCGCGTGCGGGCTGCCGCTCCAGCAACGTTTCCAGTCCCAGCGTGACCGCGGCTTCGCGCACCCGCGCCTCGATATCGGCTTTGGGCAGCGACCGGCGGCGCAGGCCGAAAGCCAGGTTGTCGTAGACGCTCATGTGCGGATAAAGCGCGTAGGACTGAAAGACCATCGCGATGTCGCGGTCCTTGGCGGCGATGTCGTTCATGCGCGCGCCGTCGATGGCCAGTTTCCCTGCGCTGATCGATTCGAGTCCGGCGATCATGCGCAGCGTGGTCGACTTGCCGCAGCCGGACGGCCCCAGCAGGACGAAGAACTCGCCGTCGGCGATGTCGACGCTGACGGCGTCGACCGCATCGTCGTGGGCGCCGGGATAGCGTTTGGAAAGCCGGTCGAGGGTGACGGTGGCCATGGCGCGCTTCAGTGTCCCGGTGCGGTCGAAGTAGCCACGTGACACGCGGTTGTGTACGCGGTCATTTCACCGCTCCCGCGGTCATGCCCTGGATGAGCTTCTCGGAAAAGAACACGTAGATGAGGATCACCGGGATGATCGCGATCATCAGGCCCGTCGCGATCATGCCGACGTCCTCGAGCTGGTCGCCCATGAAGCGCTGGATGCCCAGCGGCAGCGTACGCTTCGCCTCGTCGGTGATCAGCACGACCGCGTAGAGGAACTCGTTCCAGAGCAGGATGGTGTTGAGGATCACCGTGGTCGCCAGCGCGGGCAGCGCGATCGGCAGCGATACGCGCCAGAAGATCGCCCACTCCGAATAGCCGTCGATGCGCGCCGCGTCGAAAAGGTCGTTGGGGATTCGCGCGAAGAAGCTCTCCAGGATGTAGACGGTCAACGGCAGCTGGATGGACACGTAGACCAGCGTCAGCCCGACCAGGCTGTTGTAGAGGCCGTACTGCACCAGCGACTGGAACAGCGCGATGATGGTGATCTGCGGCGGAAAGATGATCGCGCTGAAGATCAGGAAATACAGCGCGCGACTGTAGCGGAAGCGGTAGCGGGCAAGACAGTGCGCCGCCATCGCGCCGATGCAGGTGAGGATCGCGACCGCGGCGACGACGACCAGCGCACTGTTGGTGAAGTACACGCTGTAGTTGGAGTTGAACCAGGCCTGCGCGAACTTGTCCCAGTGCGGCGGCGCGGGCAGCGCGAAGTGGTTGGCGGCGATCTCCGAGGTCGTGCGCAGCGACATCGATCGCCACCCAGACGAAGGGCCCGGCGGCGAACGCCGTGTACAGCGCCAGCGCCACCAGCAGCCCACCGCGGGTCAACAGCGCGGTCAATTCAATATTCCAGCCGGTCGCCGCTGGCGCAGCAGCCGGGTGAGCAGCAGCACCGACGCGAGCACGATGACGAACCACACCGCGGCGATCGCCGACGGATAGCCCAGGTCGAAGGTCGACCACTCGAAGGCGCGCTTGTACACGTAGGTCGACACGGTCTCGGTCGACCACAGCGGACCTCCCTTGGTGGTGATCCAGACCAGGTCGAAAATCTTCATCTTGCCGATGAACGACAGGACCAGCAGGTTGAGCAGCGTCGGCAGGATCAGCGGAATCATCACGTGCCAGAGCTTCGCGCCCCAGCCGCAGTAGTCGAGTTCCGCCGCCTCGATCACCTCGGTGGGCAGCGAGTGCAGCGCCGCCAGCAGCACCACCATGTTGAAGCCGGTCCACATCCAGGTGGTGACGAAGATCAGCGATGGCAGCGCAGTTTGGGGATTGCCCAGCCATGCGCGCGTCCAGCTTTCCAGCCCGACGAAGCGCAGCAGTGCGTTCGCCGCGCCCCAGTCGTAGTTGAAGATCCACACCCAGAGGATGCCGACGACGACGTAGGACATCAGCACCGGCGTGAACCACGCGACGCGGAAAAAGCGCGACCCGGGAATCTTCGCGTACAACGCCAGCGCCAGCAGTAGCGCGATGCCTACCTCAAACAGCGGCGACGCGCAGGCCCAGACCATGGTATTGCGCACCGCCTTCCAGAAGATGTCGTCGCGCGCGATCAGCTCGACGTAGTTGGCCAGACCGATGAACTCGTCGGGCCGGTTGGGCAGCACCTTGTGCAGGCTGTTCCAGAACGTCCGCACCACCGGATAGGCGGTGAGCGCCGTGTAGACGACGAATGCCGGCAGCAGGAAGGCCGTGATGGCCCGCCACGGCGGCCGCTGGCCGGTGTCCGTCGTCATGCTCGCTGGTCCGCGATCGCGGGCGTCCGCCGGACGCCCGGCAGGATCACTTGGCGTAGGCCGCGTTCATTTGCTTGATCGCGTCGTCGACGCTGATCGTGCCGGCCGGGAACGCGTTGTTGAAAACCTGCGTGAACACCTCCTTGGGCTTGCCCTGCATGACCTGGCTCGGCAGGCCGAAGAAGTATTTCGCTCCGGCGTTCACCGCGGCGAGGTCGCGGAAGTACGCGGCATGCGGCCCGCCGATCTTCGACGTGTCGGCCTTGATGCCGGTCTGCACGAGCACCGCCTCGAGCCAGCGGTTGCCCATCGCCGGCGTCGCCATCGAGTTGAGGAAGGCGACCGCCTGCTGCGGCTGCTTGGTGGTGGCGTTGACGACGTAGCTGCCGCCGACCGCCATGGTCTTGCATTCATTGCAGGCCGCGCCCGCCATGCCCGGGAAGCGCATCATGCCCAACGGAAAGCCCACCGGCTGCCCACCCTTGTCCGGCGGGTTGAAGGCTCGCGACGTGTACCAGCTGCCGTTCAGGAACGTCAGAGAACCGGGGTTGGTGTGGAAATAGCCGTGCGCCTCGCCGAGCTTCAGGCTGGTGAAGGTCGTCGGCAGCAGGCCGGCGTCGACCAGCGATCTCACGTAGCGCAGCGTCTCGGCGACGCGCGGGTCGCTCCACGAGAGGTCGCCGCGCAGCAGCTTGCCGTAGTCATCGATGCCGAGCTTCTCGAGCAGCGCCTCGTGCGTCAGGTGCGCGCCGGGAAACGGCCGGTCACCCACGCCCAGCGACATCGGTGTCCAACCCTTGGCCTTCGCCTTCTTCGTCATGGCGAGGAACGCCGCGGCGTCGAGTTGCCGGTTCGCCGGAATGGCCTGCCCTAGTTCCTGCATCATTTTCGTGTTGTAGTAGACCTCGACGGTCCAGGCCTCCAGCGGGAAGCCGTAGGGCTTGCCCTTGTACGACCAGATCTGCTTCGCCCAGGGCTCGATGTTGTTCCAGTTGAGTCCCGACAGGTCGAGCAGCAGCCCGTTCTCCATGTACTCGACCTGGTCGGGTTCGGCATAGAAGATGTCCGGCGCCTGGCCGGCGCGCAGCGCGGTCTTGAGCGCCGCGTAGAGCGCGGTCTTCTCGTACCAGGACGCCTTGATCTTCACCCCCGGGTTGGCGGCCTCGAAATTCCTGATGGCCTCCTCGACGAACTCGCGCTTGATCTTCTCTGCAGCCCAGTGCGTCCACAGCGTGACTTCCTGGGCGCCGGCCGCGGTGGCCGCGAACGCTGCGAGCACGCCGACGGCCGCGATGCGGCGCAGCGGCGCAAAACAGTGCGCAATGCTTCTGGCAAGCATGAAATCCTCCTCGTCGCCTGGATGATCGGCCGACGGAGTATGTGAGAACCTTCGACCAGCTGTCAATAATATTATCGATAATATTTCACTGCACGCGTCGCCTGTCCCGTGAGTCCCGGCTAGCGGGACGGCAAGGCCTTCACCTGCCGGTTCGACTGAACGATAGCGGCGCCGACTGAGCGGCGCAGGCGGTCGCGTCGGCTGACGCCGGCGTCCTGCCGACCGAGAGCCTAGGTGCCGACGATTCCCGTTGTCACCGCACCGATGGCGAGCAACACGGCAAAGGCGAGTTCGAGCTTGAAGCTGCGGAAGAGAATGGCGTTGAAAGGCAGCCCCGGCGAGCAGGCGGCGAAATCCTTGTCGAGGCGGTAGGCCGCCGGAGCAAGCACCAGCGGCAGCAGCAGCCAGGGTGATCCTTCCAGCCACACCAGCCAGGGGGTCAGTGCGAACGGTATGGCGAGGCAGCTCGCGAAAAGTACGCGCGATGCGCGCGTGCCGAAAGTCACCGGGAAGGTACGTCGGCCGACATCGCGATCGTGCTCGGCATCGCGATGATTGTTTACGACCAGCGCCGCCGCCGCCAGCGCGCCCATCGCCACTGCGGCCAGCCAGGTCGAAAGCGGCACCCACGCCCCCGCGAGTGCGTAGTCGCCGCCGACCACCGCGACCAGGCCAAAGAAAACGAACACCACCAGTTCGCCGCCCGCCGTGTACGCAATGGGCCGCGGCCCGCCCATGTAGGCAAGCGCGGCAAGTATCGACGCCACGCCCATGACGAGTATCGGCCATCCCCGCGCAACGACAAGCGGCATGCCAACGACCACTGCAGCAGCAATCGCCACGGCGATCGCCGCATTCACCTGCGTTGCGGTCAGGAGTCCGAGGCTGGTCGCGCGAGGCAAGCCGATGCGTGTTCCGCTGCGCTCGCCGCCGCGAGCGGTGTAACCGATGTCGTTCTGGAGATTGGTGATGGTCTGGATGAGCACGCTTGCCACGAGAACAAGGACGAACATCCCGGGATCCAGCGTGCCGGTGCGCATGAACACCAGCGCCGCCGCCACCAACGCAGGACTGATGGCGATCAGCAGGCTGCGCGGGCGCAAAGCCATCACCCACGCACCCAGCGAACCGGGGGCGATCGGGCTCGCCTGCGCCGCGGCATGCGCAGAATTCAGCAGAGTCACCTGGGCATCCTGATGTTCATGGTCGATGGACAAGCGTCGGTTCGGCTGGGTTCACAGATCGCCGGTTGTAGAAATCATGCCTGGCGGAGCGCGTGCGCGAGATTGAGCGCGAATGCGAAGAGCAGCAGCGCACCGGCCTGATGCGCGGCGGCGAGCGGCAGCGGAACCGCGTGAACAAGCGTGGCGATGCCAAGGGCGATCTGGACGGCAAGCATCAACAGCAGCAGGTGCGCGCCGACGTGCGCCCGGCGCGATGCCGTCGCCCTGCCGACCTTCCACCAGACCACCGGCACCACGAACGCGAGCAGCCACGCCAGCAGGCGGTGATCGAACTGCACGGTCGCCATGTTCCAGAAAAAATTGTCCCACCACGGTTCCAGGACCAGTATTTCCGGCGGCACGACGTGCCCGTTCATCAACGGAAAGGTGTTGTAGGCGAGGCCGGCACGGATGCCAGCGACCAGGCCACCGGAAAGTGCCATGGCGAACACCAGCGCGGCAAACCCAAAGGCCCACCGTCGCGCCGAGGTCTCCGCCGCACCGCCTGCCCTCGCGCGGCCGGGATCGAGCAGCGATAACGCGACCCAAAACATCGCAGCGAAGATCAGAAACGCGAGTCCCAGATGCGCGGTCAACCGGAATTGCGAGACACGCGGGTTGTCGACGAGCCCGCTCTGGACCATGTACCAGCCCATCGCGCCCTGCGCGCCGCCGAGCAGGAAGATCAGCGCGAGCCGCCCCGCATAGCCGCGGGGAATGCGGCGGCGGACAAGAAACCAGAGAAAGGGGATCAGAAAGGCCGCGCCGATCAATCGACCCAGCAGGCGATGGAAATACTCCCACCAGAAAATGCCCTTGAACGCGTCGAGCGTCATGCCCTTGTTGACCTGCTGATACTCGGGCGTGGCCTGGTATTTGAGGAATGCGGAAGTCCAGTCCGCATCGCTCAATGGCGGCAGGGTCCCGACGATCGGCTGCCATTCGGTGATCGACAGCCCCGAATGCGTGAGTCGCGTCATTCCACCGACGACGACGATGGCGAAGACCAGCATGCAGCAGACCAGCAGCCAGCCGGCCACCGCGCGCCGCGCGCCATCCGACGACAGACTGCTGGATCCGGCGGCGACCGAAAATTTCATGCGGGAATTATCCCATGCTGCGGCGCCGGATTCGGTGGTAGCGGCGGCACGCCGGTCGAGTCCGCGTAAAATATTGCCGGAGAGACATTGTCCGCAGCTGGTCCGCTCACCGTCCACTGCACAGATGCGCTGCCGCGGCACTGATGCCCGGCGCGCTTCATCGAGAGGGAAATCATGTCGAATCGTTTTTCGTCGCTTGCGCTGCTGCTCGCAGTCGCTGCGGCACCGGCCTGGGCGCAGGTCACGGTATCCGATGCCTGGATTCGCGGCACCGTTTCCAGCCAGAAAGCCACGGGCGCGTTCATGCAGCTGCAAAGCGCGACGGACGCCACGCTGGTGGGCGTAGCCTCGCCAGTGGCAGGGGTCACGGAACTCCACGAAATGGCCATGGAGGGCGGCATGATGAAGATGCGGGCCATCGCCCAGTTGCCGCTGCCGGCCGGCAAGGCGGTCGCGCTCAAGCCCGGCGGCTTCCACGTGATGCTGATGGACCTGAAGGCGCCGTTGAAGGAGGGAGCGATGGTCGACATGACCCTCACCTTCGCAGACAAGGATGGCCGCCGGAGTTCGCAGCAGATCAAGGTGCCGGTCAAGCCGCTGACCTCCAGTGCGCCGGCGATGAAGCACTGACCGGGCAAAGTCGCCTCGCCCGGCGATGCCCCTGCGGGCAGGCGTTGTCGGTGGTAGTGTTGAGGGTGCCTCGCACAATGATCCATTGACAGTTCGTGGTCGAGAGGGAACAATTGGTCCGACCACCTGACCAGAGCACGCCGGCCGCCGACGCGGCCGGGCGCAATTTGCCAACATGTGGCCCAATCCATCCGAGGAGGAATGACATGCGACATCCCTTTCGCGCACTGCTGCGCGGCCTGACCGTCCTGGGGCTTGCGGCATCCACCGCCGCCTTCGCCCAGGCGCCGATCACGCTGCACGGCGCATCCCAGTTCAACGACGACCATGCCTTCACCAAGTCGCTCGCCAAGTTCGAGGAGCTGGTCAAGAAGTACTACGGCAAGCCGATCAATTTCGTCCTGCACAAGAACAGCGAACTCGGCCTCGAAAAGGATTATTTCGCCTACATGAACCAGGGCAACTCGGTCGACTACGCGATCGTCTCGCCCGCGCACATGTCAACGTTCTCCAAGGCGGCGCCGTTCGTCGATGCGCCCTTCCTGTTCCGCGACGTCGCGCACTGGAACAAGGTGCTCGACTCCGACGCGCTGAAGCCTGTGGCCGACGAAGTCTCGGCCAAGGCCGACGTGCTGTGGATCGGCTACGCCGGCGGCGGCACGCGCAACATCTTCGCCAACAAGCCGGTGCGCAACATGGCCGACCTCAAGGGCCTGAAAATCCGCGTGCAGGGTGCGCCGATCTGGAGCAAGACCTTCGCCGCCGCCGGCATGGCGCCGACGGTGATCGCCTACAACGAGGTCTACAACGCCATCCAGAACGGCGTGATCGCCGCGGGCGAGAACGAGGCCGCCGGCGTCGAGCAGATGAAGTTCTACGAAGTCGGCCCCAACCTCAACATGACCCAGCACGCGATCACCGTCCGTCCGATCGTGTTCTCCGGCAAGACCTTCAAGAAGCTGCCGCCGGACCTGCAGGCCGCGATCATCAAGGCCGGCAAGGAAGCGGGCGCCTATGGGCGGCAGATCGAGTCCAGCGAGGATTCCGCCAAGCTCGACGCGATGGAGAAGGCCGGCAAGCTCAAGAAGATTCCTTTCACCGACCATGCGGCCATGAAGAAGGCCGTGGATCCGGTGATGGCCGACTACGCCAAGGAAATCGGAGCCGACGCCATCTACAAGAAGATCAACTCGATGTAATCAGGTTCACCGTTCCGGCGGAGGCACACCCTCCGCCGGAATTTTTTTGCCTTGCGTACCAATGAATGACTGAAGGCCACGCATGCACAAGCTCATTGACGGTTATTACCGACTGCTCAGCTGGCTTCTGGTGGTAAGCGTGGGAATTCTTATCATCCCCGTCAGCCTGCAGATCTTCTCGCGCTATACCGCGCTGATCCCGAGCTACATCTGGACCGAGGAAATGGCGCGGTTCTTCTTCATCTGGATGATCATGCTCGGCGCAATGATCGGCATCCGCGACAGCACGCATTTCGACATCGACCTGTTTCCCAACCTGAGCCCGCGCGCCAACGCCGTGCTCAAGCTGTTCGCACACACCGGCATCCTGGTATTCGCGCTGGTCTTCGTCTGGTACGGCATCAAGTTCGTGCAGTTCGGCTGGAACCAGCACTCCGAACTCGCAGAATTACCGATGTGGTACATCTTCATCGCCTGGCCGATCTCCGGCGCGACGTGGCTCCTGTTCCTTGGACCACAGGTTCGCGACAACCTGCGCACCCTGGTCGACGGGGAGCACCGGTCATGATGGGCGGCGCGGTTCTCACGCCGGGCGTCGCCGCGATCGTCCTGTTCGGCCTGTTCTTCGGCATGATCGCGTTGCGCGTCCCGGTCGCCTTCGCGCTCGGCCTCGCCTCCCTGCCGATAATGGCCATCGAGCCGCGGCTGTCGCCGATGATCGTGTTCAACGAGACCTTCAAGGCCTACAACTCGTTCATCCTGCTGGCGGTGCCGTTCTTCCTGCTCACCGCCAACCTGATGAACGTTGGCGGCATCACCCAGCGGCTGCTGCGGCTGTCGCGCGCTCTGGTCGGACACATGCCCGGCGGTCTCGCGCAGTGCAACGTCGTGCTGTCGTTCTTCTTTGCCGGGATTTCCGGCTCGTCAACCGCGGACGCCTCCAGCCTGGGCAAGATCTTCATTCCGGCGCAGGTGAAGGAGGGTTACGACCTGTCTTTCGCAGTGGCCATAACTGCAGTGTCCTCGGTGCTCGCGGTGGTGATCCCGCCGTCGATCCTGATGATCGTCTGGGGCGGCACGATGAGCGTGTCCATCGGCGCGCTGTTCCTGGCCGGCATCATTCCGGGAATTCTCCTCGCCGGCGTGCAGATGGCCACCGTGCACGTCTATTCCAAACTGCGCGGGTACCCCACTTCAGTGCGCTCGACCTTCGCCGAGCTCCTGGGCGCGATCTTCGTCGCAATTCCGGCGCTGTTGACGCCACTGATCATCATCGGCGGCAAGATTTTCGGCTGGTTCACTGCCACGGAATCCGCGGCGATTGCGGTGATGTACGCCGGGCTGCTGTCGACGTTCGTGTACCGCGAAATGGGTTTGAAGGCCCTGCACAAGGCGCTGTTCGAAACTGGCCGTTTTGCCGGAATCGCGCTTTTCTGCGTAGGCACGGCCAGCGTGTTCGGCTGGATGCTTGCCTACTACCAGATCCCAAAGGTGCTGCTTGAGATGGCCACATCCTGGGGAATGGGAGCGATCACAGCAGGCTTTTTCGTCGCCTTCGCCTTCCTGTTGGTGGGCTGCTTCCTCGATGCGATTCCGGCCATCATCATCGTCGGCACCATTCTCGAGCCCATCATCATGAAGGTAGGCATGGATCCGGTTCAGTTCGCGATGATCGGCATCGTCGCGCTGGCCTTCGGGCTGGTCACGCCACCCTACGGGCTGTGTCTGCTGATCTCCTGCGCGATCGCCGAGGTGAAGCTCACCTACGTGCTCAAGGACGTGATGATCATGCTGATGCCGATGCTGGGCGTACTGGTGCTTTGCATCCTGTTTCCGCAGGTCACCATGTTCATTCCGAGTCTGATCTCTCCGGAATTCCTGAAGTAGCGGACGTGGCCTGACACGGGAGCATCCATGAGCGGCGGCGCGACCCTCGATCCATCGGTCGCCGCGCTGATCCTTTTCGGCGTGTTCTTCAGCCTGATGTTCCTGCGCGTGCCGATCGCCTTCGCGCTGGGGCTGGCTTGCCTGCCGATCATGGTGATCGAGCCGCGGCTGTCGCCGCTGATCCTGTTCAACGAGACCTTCAAGTCGTACAACTCGTTCATCCTGCTCGCCGTGCCGTTTTTCCTGCTGACGGCGAACCTGATGAACGTCGGCGGCATCACCGACCGTCTGGTGCGATTGTCACGTGACCTGGTCGGGCATCTGCCGGGAGGTCTCGCGCAGGTCAACGTCGTGCTGTCGATCTTCTTCGCCGGCATCTCGGGGTCGTCCACCGCCGACGCCGCGAGCCAGGGCAAGATTTTCATCGAGGCGCAGGTCAAGGAGGGCTACGACCTGTCGTTCTCGGTCGCCATCACCGCGGTCTCCGCCGTGCTCGCGGTGATCATCCCCCCGTCGATCCTGATGATCGTCTGGGGCGGCACGTTGTCGGTGTCGATTGGCGCGCTGTTCCTTGCCGGCATCATTCCGGGGCTGCTGCTCGGACTGGTGCAGATGGGCACCGTGCACGTCTACGCGAAGTTGCGCGGCTATCCGAAGTATCCGCGCTCGACGATCAGGGAAGTCTTCGCCGCGCTGCTCGTTGCAGTTCCCGCGCTGATGACGCCGGTGATCATCATCGGCGGCAAGATCTTCGGCTGGTTCACCGCCACCGAATCGGCCGCCATCGCGGTCATCTATGCCGGCGTGCTGTCGATCTTCGTCTACCGGGAATTGAGCGGCAAGCAGCTGCACGGAGCGCTGCTCGACACCGGCAAGCTGGCGGGCGTCGCGCTGTTCTGCGTGGGCACGGCGAGCGCGTTCGGCTGGCTGCTCGCCTACTACCAGATCCCCAAGGCGCTGCTGGAGGGCGTGAGCGGCTGGGGCATGGGGATCACCGCCACCGGCTTCTTCATCGCCTTCTGCTTCCTGGTCGTCGGCTGCTTCCTCGACGCCATTCCGGCAATCATCATCGTCGGCACCATCCTCGAGCCGCTGGCGCGTTCGGTGGGCATGGACCCCGTTCACTTCGCGATGGTCGGCATTATCTCGCTGGCCTTCGGGCTGGTGACTCCGCCCTACGGCCTGTGCCTGATGATTTCCTGCGCGATCGCCAAGGTAAGCCTGAGGTACGTCATGAAGGACGTGATGATCATGCTGCTGCCGATGCTGGGCGTGCTGGCGCTGGCCATCATCGCGCCCGACGTCATCCTGTTCCTGCCCCGCCTGATCTCGCCGGAATTCCTGAAATAGTCGCCCGCGGCCTGATCCGCGCCGGCGGAGTTCTCACCGCTCCCGCGTCAGCGGCACGAAGCGCACGGGAATGGTCCGGCGCGTCGACGTGCCGCCCTCGCGATCCTTGCTGATCACCAGCAGGTCCTGGACCCCGCCGCGGCTGCCCACCGGAATGACCATGCGGCCGCCGGGTGCCAACTGATCCACCAGCGGCTGCGGCACATGATCCGGCGCGGCGGTGACCAGGATCGCGTCGAAGGGCGCCGCCTCCGGCCACCCGCGATAGCCGTCGCCGATGCGAACCTCGACGTTGCGATATCCCAGCCCGGCGAGCAGCGCGCGCGCCCGCTCGCCGAGCGGCGCGACGATCTCGATCGAATAGACCTGCGCCACGCATTCGGCCAGCACCGCCGCCTGATAGCCCGAGCCCGTGCCGACCTCGAGCACGCGCGCCCCCGGCGCAGGGTCGACGAGTTCGGTCATCAGCGCCACGATCAGCGGCTGCGAGATGGTCTGGCCCTGGCCAATGGGCAGTGGCCGGTTCTGGTAGGCCTGGTCGGTCAGTTCCGCCGGCACGAAGCGGTGCCGCGGGACGCGCCGCATCGCGCCGGCGACCGCGTCGGAAAGGCGCGCGCGTCCGGTCTCCGCCGCGATCGCGCGCACCTGCGCTTCGATCTCGCGAACCATGCGCTCGCGCCGGTCCGCAGTCGAATCCTGCGCCCAGGCACGTCCCGTCACCCCAAGCAGCGCGGCGGTCAGCAGACGGCGTAGCGGGTCGATGGCCGGTCCTCCGGTGGCGTCGCAGGAGCAATCCCATCTATGATTCACCTGCCGGCGCCGCTTGTCCAACCCGCCGCAAACATCGTCATTTCGATCGGATTTCCGCCATGATCAAGTTCACTCCGCTGTCGGCGGGATTCGGCATCGAGGCCGCCGGAATCGACCTGTCGCAACCGTTGCCGGCCGAGGCTTTCGCCGAACTCGAGCGAGCGTTCTACGAACATCACCTGCTGACCTTGCGCGCGCAGGAACTCACGGCGACGCAGTTCGCCGCGTTCGCCCGGCGCATCGGCCCGCCGCAGCCGCACGTGATCGACCAGTTCCATCATCCGGAGGATCCGAACATCCTGATTCTCTCCAACGTGAAGAAGGACGGCCGGCCGACGGGACTGCAGGATGCCGGCTCGTATTTCCATACGGATTACTCGTACCTGCAGGTGCCCGCTCGCGCGACCACGCTCTACTCCCGCGCGGTGCCGAAGGTCGGCGGCCACACGCTGTTCGCCGACCAGCAGGCAGCCTACGACGATCTGCCAGAAGCGATGAAAAAGCGCATCGAGCCGCTGTATGCCATTCATCACTACGGCAACCGCCACGACCTGAACGAGCAGAGCCGCACCGTCGCCTCGGTCCTCACCGCCGAACAGAAGACGAGGATGCCGGTGATCACACACCGGATCGCCCGGCCGCATCCGGTCACCGGCCGCAAGGCGCTGTACGCCGTTTCGGGGAGTTCCATGGGCATCGTCGGAATGCGCGAGGACGAGGCGCGCGATCTGCTCGACGAACTCGCCGCGCATTCCACCCAGCCGAAGTATGTGCTGCGTTTCAAATACGGCGTGGGCGACGTCGTGCTCTGGGACAACGCGGCACTGCTGCACTCGGCCACGCTGACCGACCCCGACGACGCCCGCACGCTGTGGCGGATCACCCTGCTCGAGCCGGCCCCGGATGCCGCCGCGCCTCAGGTGCTCGCGCCGACCTACGCCACCGGTGCGATGTAGCGCAGGCCGGGGAGGCCGCGATGTCCAGGAGTATTCCGCCGCTCGACTTGATGTTCTTTCTCACCGAATCGGCGAACAGTCCGAAGCACGTGGGCGCGGTCCCGACCTTGAAGCTGCCGAAAGGCGCGAAGCCGGGACTGGTGCGCGGGATCGTCGACGCCTACCGGGTGGCCGAAGCCGTCGCGCCGTTCAACTACGTCGCCGACCTGCCGCTTGCCGGAATCCCGCGCTGGCGAACCGCCGCGTCGCTGGACATGAACGACAACGTCCAGCACGTCGCCTTGCCGGAAAGCGCGCCGGCCGACGATCTGCGCAGCCTGATCCAGGACCTGCACGAGCCCATGCTGGACCGCGACCGTTTGCCGTTCCGCGTGCACTTCATCGAGAACCCGGCGGAAGGCTCCTTCATCATCTATCTGAAGATTCACCATGCGATCGTCGACGGCGCATCGGCGATGGCGCGGATTCATCGTGTCGATAGGCTGGGTGAAGGAGGAGTTGCGCGGGATGTCAAGGGAAACGGCGATGCTCTACGCCATCTCGGCCTTCACGCTGGGCGAGGTGGCCGACCTGCTGCCCACGCGTTCGTCGGTGACCGGACCGATCGCCAATCTCGTGCTGTCGAATGTCCCCGGCGGGCGGTCGCCGCTTTACCTGTCGGGTGGCACGCTGACCGGCATGTACCCGATTTCCGCCCTCGGGCTCGGCATCGGCCTGAACGTGACACTGGCGTCCTACGCGGACTCGATGGATTTCGGCCTCGTCGGCAACGGTGTCGCGATGAAGCGGCTGCCCGATCTCGCCCGGTATATCGAGGAGGCCTTCGGGGAATTGAAGGCCACGCTGGCGCGGTCGGCAAAGGCGAAGCCCCAGGTCACTAAAACGGCGCCGGCGCGCCGCGTTTCCGGGCGCCAGTCGAAACCGAGCCTGTCCCGAGCCAAGCGAGAGCGATAGTACCCAGCCGATGCGGCGAAGCCAAACTTGCTTTGCCCCGCACCAGGACTATGATGGGCGAATCACGGAGAACGTCCGTCGGGAGGGCCCATGCCATCCACGCGTTCAGTTTCGTGGACACTTCGTTTCGCGACGACCTGTCTTTGCCTGCTTGCCGGTCCTTCGGCCGCGGCCGCCAACCTCGATGACAGACTGATCGTGAAGTTCCGGCAAGACGGCGCGGCGTCTGCGCTGGAGTCCGGCGCCAGGCTTGACCGGCTGGTCGCCGACACCGGCGTGGCACTCGAATACATTCGCCCGCTGGCGCTCGGCGCTCATCTCGTCCGGGTGCCGCCGGAGGCCGCGAGCCAGGCCCGAGCCGATACCGTCGAGCGCATCGCGGGCCACCCGTCGGTCCAATACGCCCAGCGCAATCGCGTTCTCAGGCCGGCGCGAACCCCGAACGACCCTGAGTTTTTCCGGCAGCAACACCTGCGAACCGATCCGGACGCGATCGACGCGGTCTCCGCCTGGGATGTCACGACTGGGTCCCCGTCGGTGATCGTCGCGGTGGTCGATAGCGGGATTCGGCCGAACCCGGACTTGAACGGCCGCACCGTTCCGGGCTACGACTTCGTCAGCGACCCCAAAGAGGGCAACGACGGCGATGGGAGGGACCCCGATGCCAGCGAACCCGATTACCTCATTCCCCCCTGGCCGGAAAACTGGCTTTGCGGCGGCGGCAACTTCCACGGAACCACAGTCGCCGGATTCGTTGGCGCCACCGGCGACAACGGGCTGTTCCTTGCGGGCCTGGATTGGAACGCGCGCATCCAACCAATTCGTGTCCTCGGAAATTGCGGATTGGCTGACGAGGTCGACGTTGCCGAAGCGATCGCCTGGGCCGGCGGGCTTGCGGTGCCGGGAATCCCCGGCAATCCACTCCCGGCGCACGTGATCAACGCCAGCATTGGAATTTTGGACCCGCCGGCGGTGTTTCCCCAACCGGAACATGGTTCATCGCAATATGTCCTGGACGTCATTTGTGAGGTTCTCCGGCTGGGCGTCACCCGCGCGGTCGTGATTGCGGCCGGGAACGGCAAGATCGAGCTCAAGCGGTCCGGTGAAGATTCGACTTGCACCGGAATGATTGTCGTTGGTGCGACCGCACCCGGAGGTAACAAGGCAGACTATTCGAATTTCGGATCGCGCATCGATATCTCTGCCCCTGGCGGAGACCTCCACAAACTCGGTGTAGGGCTTCCCCATCTGTCCGGCGGATGGATCGATTTCAATGCCTCTGGCACCAGCTTCTCGGCGCCGCAGGTCAGTGGCACGATTGCGCTGATGCTCTCGGTTGCGCCCGGCCTCACGGCGAGGGAAGTCCGGGAGCTCCTGCGCGCCAGCACCAAGCCGTTTCCGGAAGCGTCGGATTGCACGCCGGCAACCTGCGGAACAGGAATCCTCGACGCCGGAGGCGCCGTCCGCGCCGCGCTTGCGTTCACCGGCAAGGAGGCCCAGGTCCGCGTCGTCGAGTTCTACCATGCGGTGCTGGATCACTACTTCATCACTTGGGTACCCGCGGAGATCGCCTTGCTCGACGACGGAACAACCATCAAGGGCTGGTCGCGCACCGGCCAATCCTGGAAGGTGTTGACACCCGGCCTTGCGGGCTCGCCGGTGTGCCGAATCTACATTCCCCCCCTCAGCGGCGATGGGCATTTCTTCGGGCGCGACTCGGTCGAATGCGACGGGACCATGCAAAAGCGCCCGGAGTTCATTCTCGAGGACCGGAAATTCTTCGTCGTTTATTCGACGCAGAGCGGAGACTGCGCGCCCGGTACCGTACCCGTGTACCGCGTCTTTTCGAATCGCCCGGATGCCAATCATCGCTACACGACCGAGCGGGTGATTCGCGACGCGATGCTGGCACAAGGCTGGCTTGCCGAGGGCGACGGCCCCGATACCGTCGCGATGTGCGCACCGCAGTGACCCCGCTGCGCCAGTCCGTAGCGCCTGTTGTGGGGGGTCACGGGTAGTCTGGCGGATTCTCGAGCAGGTTGTAGACTGTCGGTTTCATCCGCATCGGCAGCCGCCGGGAGCCGTCCGTGAACCTAGAAAAAGTCATCTTCGGATTTTTCATCATCTTCGCCTGCACGCTGAATTTCGGCTTCTTCATCGGCGAAATCGACCGCCCCGAGCTGCACCATCCCTTCGAACTCTTCGCCGCCGTGGTCGTGAACCTGATCGCGACAGTGCTCAAGTTCGGTGACCGCACCCAGCTCGGCGCGACCCACCTCGCCACCAGCCTGGTTGCGACGTTCCAGCTGCTCGCAGCATCAATGTTCTGGGCCTGGCAACTCTATGTCGTGGGAGCGCCGATCAATTCCGACGTCATCTCGACCATCGTCTCGCTGTCGGGAGGCGCGCTGCTCGCCAATGTCTTCTCTGTCGTCCTTCTGCTCGGCGAAACGCTGCGGCAGGGACGCTAACGCCGGTTCCCGGCGCCTGGCCAGGAGCCTCGCGGACCATGATCTCCAGCGGCATGAGCGACGTGCTCTTTCTGGTGATGCGGCGCCTGCGCGCGCCGCTGATCACGCTCATCTCCGTCTACGCCATTTCGGTCGCCGGGCTGGCACTCATCCCCGGAACGGCTGCCGACGGCAGCCCGGGGCACATGAGCATCTTCCACGCGTTCTATGTGATGAGCTACACGGCCACGACCATCGGCTTCGGCGAACTGCCCCGCGCTTTCAACGACGCGCAACGGATGTGGGTCATATTCTCGATCTACCTGTCGGTGATCGGCTGGGCCTATACGCTGGGTTCGGTGATCGCCCTTACCAACCAGGCCACTTTCCGCGCGCTGCTGGCGCGCGCGTTGTTCAACTGGCGGGTCAATGGAATCGCCGAGCCCTTCTACATCCTCTGCGGCTACGGGCAGAGCGGCTCGCGGCTGGCGCGCGCGCTGGATCGGCTGGGTAACCGGTTGGTCATCGTCGAGCCGCGGTCCGAACGCATCGAACGCGTCGCCATCCAGGATTTCTCGACGCCGCCGCTGACGCTGAACGCCGACGCGCGACTTGCAGACGTGCTGGCGGATTGCGGCATCCGCAGCCCGCACTGCCTGGGGTTGATCGCGCTTGCCGGCGATGATCCAGTCAATCAGGCCATCGCCATCGGCGCGCGCGTTTTGAATCCCGATCTGCTGATCGTGGCGCGCGCCAAGTCCAACGTCGCCAAGGTGAACCTCGAGTCCTTCGGCGGCGTGCAAGTGATCAATCCCTTCGAGACCTTCGCGTTCAATCTCGGCGTGAGCCTGCGCGCGCCGGAGGTGCTGCAGGTGGAAGAATGGCTGACCGCGTCGCTCGGCGCCCCGTGCCCGCCGCTGGTGCAACCGCCGCACGGGCGCTGGCTGCTGGTGGGCTACGGCCGCTTCGGGCATGAAATCGCCTCGGTGCTGGATCGCGAGAAAATCGAGTGGAAGGCCTTCGATCCGGACGAACACGACGAAGTCAACGTGCGACTCCAGAAAGGCGACTACATCGAGAACCTCCTGCGCGACCGCAACGTCGATGAGGCCGACGTGCTGGTGGCAGGCGCCGACGTCGATGCGGTCAACCTCGGGGCGACGACGCTGGCGCGGCGCGCCAAGCCGGACCTCTTCGTGGTGATCCGTCAGAACCATGCACAGGACCGCGTGCTGATCGACGCCGCTGCTGCGAACGTCAAGTTCGTGCAGTCCGACCTGATGGTGCACGAATGCCTGCAAGTGCTCAAGACGCCGACGCTCGGTCGCTTCATCGGGCACCTGCGCAACTCCGACGTGGCGATCGCGCGGGCCACGATCGAGCGCGTGAAGAAGGAGGTGGGCGAGGGTGCGCCGCGCGCATGGACCATCGAGTGCGACGCCATGCGCCCGGGCATGTTCAGCGCACTGTTCCAGCATGGCGATGAACCCTTCACCATCGAGCACCTGGTCACCGACCCGACGTCGCGACAGGAACGCATGCGTGCCTCTGCCCTGATGCTGGAGCGGTCCGGGAAACCGCAGCTGCTTCCGGAGGACGATGTCGCGCTGAAACCGGGAGACCGGCTGCTGTTCGTCGGCGACGATATCTCCCGTCGCCTGCAGCAGCGCTATCTGGATGAGCCGAGCACCGTCGAATGGGTGCGTGCCGGAAGCGAACCGCCGCGCGGATATTTGTTCCGAAGGTGGCGGCAGCGCAGTCTGAAACGGCAGGTGGCGCAGGATCCGGGCTAGCGTTCAGGTTCCTTGCACGGGGCAAGCCGCGTCACACCGCCATCCGAAGGCAGCAGCGCCGAAAGAGGCTGGCAGCCGGACGCCGTGCAGAATTCATAGTCCGGGACATAGTCCGAGCGGGCAAGATGCAGCTCCGGATGCCGCCGCTGCCGCGGCCGATATTCGTACCACCCATCGCGCAGAACCGCGTCCGGTGGCGGCTCCATGCCCGCGCCGGAACCACGCACGCGGGCCGCCACTGCCAGAAGTTCGGGAACCGCGCCTGCGCCGGGACCGATTCCGATCTCGTAGTCCTCCTCCCAGCGCACCTTCTCGATCGAATGCGTCCACGCCAGCGTGAAGCGCTGCGCCGGCACAAACACCGGGCTCGACAGCGGTTCGGCCGCCAGCACCAGGCAGACGCCGACCGCAAGCAGGCTCACCTGACCTCGCGCAGCGCCCCGCGACGGCGCGTGCGCCAGGCGTGCCAGAAGACGAACAGCGCGCAGGCCCCCAGGCCGAGCTCGTCGGTCATCGGCAAGGCGACGACGAGCAGCGCCGCCGCAGCGATCGCCCAGAGCCGCTCAAGCCAGTTGAGCGGCGCGAACAGGAAGCCGATGGCGCCGACACCCCAGAGTCCGATGGCGATCAGCGCCTTGAAGACGATGTAGGCGACGTCGCCCACGTCACCACCCTGCAACATCAATGCCGGCGCATAGACCGCCATGTAGGGGATCACGAACCCGGCGATGGCGACGCGTATCGCCTGAACGCTGATCTTCAGCCCGGACTCCTTGGCGATTGACGACGCGGCAAAGGCTGCCAGCGCCACCGGCGGCGTCAGATCGGCCATGATCCCGAAATAGAACACGAACATGTGCGACACGATCAGCGGCACGCCGAGTTTCAGCAGCACCGGCGCGGCCAGCGAGCTGGTGATGATGTAGTTGGGAATCGTCGGGATGCCCATGCCCAGGATCAGGCAGACGAACATGGTCAGCAGCAGCGCGAGGAACAGGCTGTCCTCGCCGATCATGATGATCCGCCCGCCGATCTCGGTCGCCACGCCGGTCAGGTTGATCACGCCGATGATCACGCCGACCAGTGCGCAGGCGATGGCCACCGGCAGTGCGTGGCGCGCGCCGTCGACCAACGCGCTGACTGCCAGGCGCAATGCGTCGCGCTTCGCGTGCGTCAGGTACACCAGCGCGACCAGTACCGCCGAGATCACAAAAAAAGTGATGACGCCGAATTCGATGAAGCCGGCGCAGGCGAAGCCAAGCAGCGCCCAGAACAGATAGCGCAACGGGAGATTGCGCACGCCCGACAGCACCGCTGCCCCGAAAATGAGGATGACCGTCAAACCGAGTCCGACGGTGCCCGAGAACAGCGGCGTGTAGCCGGAGAAAAGCAGCGCCACCAGGCCGATCAGCGGAATCAGCAGGTACCAGCGCAGCCGCACCGCCTTCCAGGGGTCGGGGCATTCGTCCTTAGGCATGCCGAGCAGATTCTTGTGTCCGGCCTCGAGATGCACCATCCAGAAGGCGGTGACGAAATAGAGAATCGCCGGAATCACCGCCGCCTTGCAGATCTCGATGTAGGGGACGTTGATCGTCTCCGCCATGATGAAGGCGACGGCACCCATGACCGGCGGCATGATCTGCCCACCCATGCTGGCCGTCGCCTCGACGCCACCGGCGAACGCTGACGAATAGCCGAAGCGTTTCATCAGCGGGATGGTGAACTGTCCGGTGGTGACCACGTTGGCGACGCCGGAGCCGTTGATCGTGCCCATCAGACCCGAGCTGATCACCGCGACCTTGGCCGGGCCGCCGCGCGTGTGGCCCGACGGTGCCCAGCGCGAAATCGGTGAACAGCGTGATCATGCCCGCCTGCTCGAGAAAGGCGCCGAACAGGATGAACAGGAAGATGTAGGTCGACGACACGTAGGTCGGCGTGCCGTAGATGCCCTCGGTGCCGAAGGCCAGCGTGCTTACCACCTGCTCGAGGCCGTAGCCGCGATGCGCGAGACCCATGGGCAGGTACTGGCCGAACAGCGCAAAGACGAGGAACGCGCCGCAGATCGCCGGCAGTGCCCAGCCCATCATCCGTCGAGCGGCTTCGAAGACCAGCGCGATGGTCACCATTCCGATGACGAAATCGAAGGTCGTGAGCTCGCCCGCGCGCGCCGTGAGGTCGGACTCGAAGATCCAGTGGTAGAAGCTGAAAACGAAACCGACCACGCCAAGCAGCCAGCCCAGCGCCACGCCGGCCGCGCCCCGGAACAGCACCGGGTTCAGCGCGAAGATCATCAGCAGCACGAAGCCGACGTGGATCGCGCGCACCACCTGGCTGGACAGCGGGCTGAACGCGGCGGTGTAGATCTGGAACGACGAGAACGCCAGCGCGATCCAGAACACTGCCGCCGGCAGTTCCAGCCTGCCGCCCGCCTGCTCGGGATCGTTGAGTGCCGTCATTGATGCACCTCGAGGATGGCGCGGGCCCGCTCCGAAAAACAACGGCGATCCGAGTCTGGCCCGGACCGCCGCGACGTTCGCCTGTCTACGGCATGGCCTACTTGATCACGCCGACCTCTTTGTAATAACGCGCCGCTCCAGGATGCAGCGGGATCGGCATGCCCTTGACGGCATTCTCGCGCTTGATCGCCTTGGCGGCATTGTGCGCGGCATAGAGTGTATCGAGATTGTCGTACAGGGCCTTGGTCATCTGGTAGGCCAGTTCGTCCGACACTCCGGTCTGCGTCACCAGGAAGTTGGGAATCGCCGCGGTGGCGACGTCGGCGGTCTGCCCTTCGTAGGTGTTCGCCGGGATCACCGACGGCTGGTAGGCCGCATCGCCCACCTTGGCCACCACGTCGGCGGGCACCGGGATGATCACGATCTTGACCGCGGTGGCGAGGTCGCGGATCGATGCGACGCCAAGGCCGGCCGACTGCAGCGTGGCGTCGAGCTGTCGGTTCTTCATGAGTTCGACCGACTCGCCGAACGGCAGGTACTCGGCCTTCGCCAGATCCTTGTAGCTCATTCCCGCGGCCTTGAAGATCGCCCGCGCATTGAGTTCGGTGCCCGAGCGCGCGGCGCCGACCGACACCCGCTTGCCCTTCAGGTCGGCGATGGTGCGAATGCCGGAATCGGCACTGGCGACGATCTGGATGTAGTTGTTGTACGTGGCGGAGAGGCCGCGCAGCTTGGTCAGCGGCGTCTTGAATCCGGCTTCCTCGTCGCCCTTGTAGGCGTCGGACACGGCGTCGCCCAGCGACAGTGCCAGTTCGCCCTTGCCCGCCTGCAGCAGGTTGAGGTTCTCGGCCGAGGCCTTGGTGACCTGCGCCGTCGCCTTGACGTTGGGAATCGCCTTGGCGTAGACCTGCGACAGCGCGACACCCAGCGGGTAGTACACGCCGCTCTGGCCGCCGGTCAGGATGTTGATGAATTGCTGCGCCGAAGCCGGCGCCGCCACCAGTGCAGTGGCCAACGCGACAGCCGCGGTAATCGAACGGGTAGTAAGCATGGGTTCCTCCAGAGAATCTAGCCAAAAAAGTCAAAAGCTGCGCGGCCGTGGGATTCCGGCTCTTTGCGAAAAACCGAATGAATTCAGGCCGGTGCGTGCCGACGCTATCCGCCCATTCTACCAAATTGCGGCTCAGGGGGCGAATCGGGGGCGCCGCCCGTCGATCCACAATACCCCCGTTCTGCAATTTGTTCGCGCGGGCATCGTTCCACCATGTGGGCATCTGGTGAGATGCAGGCCGTCAAGATAAGATCGCGGCCACCACTCATGGAGAGATTCGATGTCGAGAACACTGATTGTAGGTACCGTATTGCTGGCTATATTCTTGGCTGGTTCGTCGCTTGCCATCGGCGCTGATCTCGTCACCATGGTGGATTGACCGCCGGGGCCGGCTGGCATCGAATTGAGGCCAGTTGCGCTATGACTGCGGCGTCGTTTCCCGGATCGACCGCAGGGCGCCGACAGGCATCGATTCAGGACGCGTGACGCGATGACGAAAGCGACGTTTCTCGGCTACCCACGCGCCGACGGCACCGTCGGCGTGCGCAATTGCCTGCTGGTGTTGTCGGTCACCGGGTTGACTGGACCTGCTGCGCGGCGCGTGGCGCGCTCGCTTCCTGGCGCGCGGCTGATCACGATGCCCTACAGCGGCGGACTGCTCGGCGAGGATCGAGCGATTCACCTGCGCTCGCTGGCAGGCTTCGGCCGCAATCCAAACGTCGGCGCGGTGCTGCTGATCAGCAGCGACCCGCCGAAGGCCGAGTCGCTCGCCACAGAAATCCGCGCCGTGGGCAAGCCTGTCGAGGTCGTCTGCCTGGACGACTGCGGCCACGATGTGCTGACGCTGACCGACCGCGCCTTGCGCGCCGGCGCCCGGTTGCACCGCGAACTGTCGCGACAGCGCCGCCAGCCCGTTGCGCTGTCGAAGCTGTTCCTGGGCCTGGAATGCGGGCGT
Source organism: uncultured beta proteobacterium (assembly GCA_963712105.1). Lineage (GTDB taxonomy): Bacteria > Pseudomonadota > Gammaproteobacteria > Burkholderiales > Casimicrobiaceae > VBCG01. The sequence continues at coordinate 372,378 of CAVQGR010000012.1, read as the reverse complement.
TCCGATCCGAGTTCCGGCATGGTCGCCAATCCGCTGATCGGCCGCGTCACCGACGCGGTGATCGCGCAGGGCGGCAGCGCCGTGTTCGGCGAAACCATGGAATGGCTGGGCGCGGAACACATCCTCGCGCGCCGCGCCGCGACCGCGGCGGTGAGCGCCGCGCTGACGCAGGCGGTATTGCGCCGCGAGGCCGTCGCGACCGCGCAGGGTCTTGATCTGCTGGGCAGCAATCCGGGGCCCACCAACATCGCGGCGGGACTGTCGACCATCGAGGAAAAATCGTTGGGCGCGATCGCCAAGAGCGGTTCGTCGCCGATCCGCGGCGTGCTGGCGATCGGCGAGCCACCGCGCTCACCGGGACTCTACGCCATGGACGCGCCCGCCTACTCGCCCGAGTCTCTTTCCGGATTCGTGGCGGCCGGCGCGCAGCTGTTGCTGTTCTCGACCGGCGTGGGTAACAGCTACGTGAGCACGTTGGCACCCACGATCAAGATCTCTGCCAATCCGCAGGCCACCGCGACGCTGGCGGAGCAACATGACTTCGATGCCAGTGCGGTGTTTCTGGGAACGCAATCGCTGGGCGACGCGGCGGATGCCCTGCTCAAAACAATCGTCGACGTTGCCTCCGGAACGCTGACCTGGGGCGAGATTCTCGACGAGGGCGACGAGGTCGTCAGCCGGATGGACGAGGCGCTGTGAATCCACCGAATCCCGCCACCACTCCAACGCAGCGCGCGCCCGCGGTCGATGCCCTCGCCTTGCACGCCGATGATGGCGTGGCGACGGCGTTGCGCGCGCTCGCGGCCGGAGAAAGCGTTCGCGTGCAAGGTGGTGGTCTCGATCTGCGCATCGAATTGCGGCAGCCGATTGCGTTGTGCCACAAGTTTGCACTGCGCGCCATTGCGGCGGGCGCGCCGATCGTCAAGTACGGCGAAGTGATCGGCCGGGCGTCGCGCGACATCGCGCCCGGCGACCATGTACACATCCACAATCTGGTGAGTGCGCGGGCGCAGCGCCCGTAGTCGCGCAGCCGCGCCGTCCGGGCCGATCACATTAGCGATGCGCCGACGTCAACCCGGCGGCGTCGCCTCCAGCATTCCCGACAGCAGCGTGGCGATACCCAGGAAGGAAGAGAATCCGACCACGTCGGTCACCGTGGTCAGAATGATCGACGACGATGTCGCCGGATCCTGGCCGAAGCGGCGCAGCAGCACCGGCGTCAGCGCGCCGGCAAGGCCGGCGGCGACCATCGAGATCACCATCGCCAGCACGATCACCAGCACCAGGCCTGTCGAGCGGCTCCAGACGTAGACGCCGAGCGCCGTGGTTGCGGCAATCGCCAGCCCGTTGATCAGCCCGACGGCCGCCTCCTTGCCGACCACGCGCCGCCAGTGGCGCAGGCTGATCTCGCGCAGCACCAGCCCGCGCATGGTCACCGCCAGCGCCTGCGCTCCGGCATTGCCGGACTGCCCCGCCACCACCGGCAGCAACACCGCCAGCGCCGTGAACTTGGCGATGGTGCCTTCGAACAGGCCGACCACGGCGGCCGCCAGGAATGCCGTCAGCAGATTGATCTGCAGCCACGGCAGCCGCTTGATGACCGCGAATCCGGGTGGCGACAACGCCCGTTCGTCGCGGCTCACACCGACCATGGTCTGGATGTCGACGCTGGTTTCCTCTTCGATGGCCGCGACCAGCGCCGACTGCCGGATCACGCCGACGAAGCGGCCGTCGATGTTCACCACCGGCAATTCGGTGATCGGCTGCTGCTGCAGCACCTCGAGGAATTCGTCGCGCGGATCGAGATCGCGCACCACGGCGATCAGCCGGCGGGTGATGTCGCGCAACGGCAGGGCAGGATCGGCCGTCGCCAGATCCTGGATCTCGACGCGGCCACTCAACTTTCCGTCCTCATCGACGACAAAAAGCTCACGCAGTCCCTTGCGCCGGATCAGCTTCAGCCGCGCCAGCGCCTCGTCGACGCTCGAGTCGGCGCGCAGCGGATTGATGTTCGGGTCCATCAGGCGGCCTGCGGCGTCTTCCGGATAGTCGAGCAGCGCGGCCAGCTCTCCGGAGACCTGCGCGTCGAGGAGGCCGAGCAGCGCCTTCCGCTCCTCGTGGTCGAATTGCGCCAGCGCCGCGGCCGCGACCGCAGGCTCGGCCTCGCTCAACCAATGCCGCGCAATTTCCGGCGATACCGCCTTCAGCGTTGCCGCAGCGGCATCGGGTGTCAGCGCCTGCCATACCGGCAGCGCCACATTCGACGGCAGAGGCGCCAGCAGTTCAGTAGCGTCTTCGGGTGCGATCTTCTCCAGCTGCCGTGCGGCCTCGCGCGGATAATCGAGCAGATAGCGGCGGCTCAGTGCCGCAATGGCCGGTGTCGCGACGGCCGTCACGGCCGGCTCCGCGGCGGCGGTGCCATCAGCGACAACGTTGCATCGATCAGTCCGGACACCGCGTGCCAGTAACCCAGCGCCAATACGCCGGACATGGAATCGGCCACCAACTCGCCCTCCTTGCGGCGGCGACGCTGGGCCCCGTGCAAGGCGCTTCGACACACGACGCCCACCATCCCGCCGCCGCGCTCGACCACCGCCGCGATATCGGCATCACGCCAAACCGGATGCGCGGAGGCGCCGGCCAGGGGTGTCACGGCGGGCAGCGTGACCGGCACCGTGCTCATCAATGCATCGAGCCGGTCGCGCGCGCCCGCCCGCAGCAGCACCGACAATTCGATCTGCCCGAGCGGCCTGCGCTGGGCGTCGACGACATACACCGGCCCAGTCGGGACGACACGGGCGCCACGCACCGCGTCCATCGCGTCTTCCACCCTGGCATCCAGCGACAGCGCGATGATCTCCGTATCCACGCAGCCGCCGACCGAATCCTCCGGATAGCCGAGCAGCGCCCGGCAAGCCAGCGTGGTGGCGGTCGGCAGCGCATCGAGCAAGGCGTTGCGCCGGCCTTCCGGCAGGTTCCGCAGCACGGCCGCGGCCCCGGGAATGCTGATCGCCCCCAGCAGCATCGCCGCTCGCGCCTTGTCCAGCGGCCGCAGGCAGCGCGCCGCCGAATAGGGCAGCATCGCGCTCAGCACCGGTGCGCTGAGCCGCACCGGCACGCTTTCGAACAGCGCCGCCGCGTCCTCCGCCGACAACTGCTCCAGCACCCGCGCGGCGTCCTCGGGATGCCCGGCGAGGAAGGCGTGGGTGAGGACGTCGTGGTCAGCCATCGCGCGGCGCCTGGGTGACCAGCACGACCGGCTCTTCGCTGAATAACCGTCCCGGAAGCGTAACGCGACCGTCATCGGTTTCGAGCACCACCGCCTGCGGCGTCAACTCCAGAATGCGGCCTTCGAATCCGGCGATGCGGATGCGCTGGCCGAGCTCGTAACTCCGGTGCAGCTGATTGGCGCCGATCATGTTGGCCACGTGGGTTCGCGCGCCGAGGCTGATCGCGATCACCACGCCCCCCGCGACCGCGCCGGCGAGGATGCCGACGATGATGGCGAGGAAGGTGATGCGAATGCCGATCTGGTCGGCACCGACCAGCATTGCCGCAACCAGGATGGTCCCCTGCGCAGCGCGCGCGACGATCAGCCGCTGTGCCGGCTGAAGCTGCACGGCGGCGCCGAGAATCACGTCGGCGGCGACGCGTGACAGGATGTATCCGGCGACGATGATCAGCAGCCCCACCATCAGCATCGGCAGATGGTCGAGCAGGCTGACCAGCCAGTTGGTGAATGTCTGCAGACCCAGCACGTTGGTCGCAGCGGTAACGAAGAACAGCACGACGGCCCAGAACACGACCGCGCTGAGCAGATTCGCCGCACTTGCGAAACGCAACCGCTTGGCGTTGCGCGGGCCGAGCAGGCGCGCAACCACCCGGTCCAGCAGGGTCAGGATTCGACCCGTCAGCGCACGGAGCACTTTCGCCAGCACCCAACCGGCCAGCAGCAGCAGCGCCGCACCGACGACGCTGGGCAGGTACTCCACGATGCGGTCCATGACCATCGTGGCCACACGGACCATCTCGTCACCGAGTGCTGCGCCTTGGTTCACTGCGACGTCTCCCTCGACAGGTGTGTGACCCGGCGCGCGGGCGCCGGGCCGAAAGCGCCAAGCTTAACGGTAAACACGGGGGCGGGGCCAGCCGTCATCGGATAGCACCTGTCGCGCCCGATCGGCCGGCACAAGGGAAACCGCGATGAATATAGGGGCAGATCAAAGCGGACGCATCGAAAATACGCGCGATGTCATGCGATCGCTCATCAGAGGCGCGGTGCCGCCGGTACCGCCCGTCCAGATTTGGGCCGGGAAGCGCGTCAGACTTGATATTGCGCAATACTTTTGCGGTGTTGCGCGGTTGACAACCCGGGCGATTCAAAGGCCTAATGGGCTGATAAACATATGAAATCGGACCGCTGTTCGCGGATCTGAATCCGGTCACCGGGATCTTGGTCCCGGAGGCTTTTACAACTCCGGAGGTTCCTATGAAATTCACCAAGATTCTGCTCACGCTCGCCGCCTGTTCGGCATTGGCTCTAGCCGGCACGGTTGCCGCACAACCGATTATCATCAAGTTCTCGCACGTCGTCGCCGAAAACACGCCCAAAGGCCAGGGCGCGCTCAAGTTCAAGGAACTGGCCGAGAAACTGCTGCCCGGCAAGGTGCAGGTGCAGGTATTCCCAAGCTCGCAGCTCTTCGGCGACGCGAAGGAACTTGAAGCGCTGCTGCTGGGCGACGTGCAGTTCATCGCACCGTCGCTGTCCAAGTTCGACCGCTACACCAAGTCGATCCAGGTCTTCGACCTGCCCTTCCTGTTCGAGGACATTGACGCGGTCGACCGTTTTCAGAGGAGCCCGCAGGGCCAAGGCCTGCTGACTGCGATGAAATCCAAGGGTCTGCTTGGCATCGCGTATTGGCATAACGGCATGAAGCAGCTGTCGACCAACAAGGACCAGTTGAAGGTTCCGGCTGACGTCAAGGGCCTCAAGTTCCGCATCCAGGCCTCCGACGTGCTCGAGGCACAGTTCCGCGCTCTGGGCGCCAATCCGCAGAAAATGGCCTTCTCCGAGGTCTACCAGGCGCTGCAGACCGGGGTGGTCGACGGCCAGGAGAACACCTGGTCCAACATCTACTCGCAAAAATTCTTCGAGGTTCAGAAGACCATCGCCGTCACCAACCACGGCCTGATCGACTACATGGTCGTCACCAATGCCAAGTGGTGGGACGGCCTGCCCGGGGACGTCCGCGAGGGCCTGGCCGCGGCGATGAAGGAAGCCACCGCCTACTCGAACAAGCTGGCCAACGACCTCAACGAGGCTGACCGCAAGAAGATCGCCGACGCCGGCAAGGCGAAGATCCAGACGCTCACCAAGGCCGACCTCGCGCTGTGGCAGAAGGCGATGGAACCGGTGTGGAAGAAGTTCGAAGGCGGCATCGGCAAGGACCTGATCGAAGCGGCGAAGAAGTCCAATAACTAGAACTTCCGCAATTCTGGTGGCAGGCTGGGGGAGAGCGCCGTGATCATCAAATGGTTCGAACGGCTGGAGGAGGGCATGCTCGCCTTCCTCCTCGCCGTGATGACGCTAATCATCTTCATGCAGGTGATCGCGCGCTACATCTTCAATTACAGCTTCGTCTGGGCGCTGGAAACCGTCACCTACCTGTTCGCCGCGCTGATCTTTTTCGGCATGTCCTATGGCGTACGGGTAGGTGCCCACATCGGCATCGACCTGCTGGTCAAGTCGCTCGGCCCCCTCGGCGCGCGCATTGCCGGCGGGATCGCCGCCCTGCTTTGCATGCTCTATTCGGGCATCGTGCTCTACGGCAGCATCCTGTACGTGCACAAGATGTATTCGATCGGCATCCTGGCGCAGGACCTGCCCATCGAGCAGTGGATTCCACGCATGGTGCTGCCCATCGGCTTCGCGCTGCTGGGCATCCGCTTCGCGCAGATCTTCTACCGGATCGTCACCGGCAAGGAAGCCGGCCTGCACCTGGCCGATGAGGCTGCCGACGCGCTAAGGATGAACATGAGCGACCCGGCAGAGTCGACCGAAGGCAAGCAATCATGACCATTGCCTGCCTGTTCTTCCTGTTGTTCGCGTTCATGCTGCTGGGCATGCCGATCGCCATCGCGCTCGGCCTGTCGTCGCTGCTGACCATAATTTTCTTCGGCCAGGACTCGCTGGCCTCGCTGGCGCTGAAGCTGTTCGAGACCTCCGAACATTTCACGCTGCTGGCGATTCCCTTCTTCATCCTCTCCGGCGCCTTCATGACCACCGGCGGGGTGGCCAAACGGATGGTGCATTTCGCCAATGCCAGCATCGGTCACCTGCGCGGCGGGTTGGCAATGGCATCGGTGCTGGCCTGCATGCTGTTCGCAGCCGTGTCGGGCTCGTCGCCGGCGACCGTCGTCGCCGTCGGCTCGATCGTCATCGCCGGCATGGTCAAGGCCGGATACAAGAAGGAATTCGCGGCAGGGGTCATCTGCAACGCGGGAACACTGGGCATCCTGATTCCACCGTCGATCGTCATGGTCGTCTACGCCGCGGCGACGGAAACCTCGGTCGGCAAGCTGTTCATGGCCGGCGTGATCCCCGGCATCGTGCTCGGGCTGATGCTGATGGTGGCGATCTACTTCCGCGCCCGCGCGCTGGACATTCCGCGGCAGCCAAGGGCCTCGCTGCGCGAAGTACTGCAGGCGGGACGCGATTCCATCTGGGGACTGCTGCTGCTGGTGATCATCCTGGGCGGCATCTACGGCGGCATCTTCACGCCGACCGAGGCCGCCGGCGTCGCCGCGGTCTACGCGTTCTTCATCGCCGTGTTCGTCTACAAGGACATCGGCATGAGCAAGGTGCCGCACGTCCTGGTCGACGCGTCCAAGGTGACGGTGATGCTGATGTTCATCGTCGCCAACGCGCTGCTGTTTGCCCACGTGCTGACCACCGAGCGCATTCCTCAGGCCATCACCGAGCAGATCGTGGGAATGGGCATGGAGCCCTGGCAGTTCCTGGTCGTCGTCAACATCCTGCTGCTGATCGCCGGCAATTTCATGGAGCCGACCGGGATCATCCTGATCCTCGCGCCCATCCTGTTCCCGATCGCTACCGAAATGGGAATCGATCCGGTGCATTTGGGCATCATCATGGTGGTCAACCTCGAGATCGGCATGGTGACGCCACCGGTGGGCCTGAATCTCTTCGTCACCTCGGGCATCACCGGCATGTCGATCGTGCAGGTGGTCTGGGCGGCACTGCCCTGGCTATCGGTGCTGCTGATCTTCCTGGTCATCGTCACCTACGTGCCGGCGATCTCGATGTACCTGCCGAACCTGCTGTTCTAGGCTGCTGTTCTAGGGCGAAACCGCGGCCGATGACCAGCGTTCCCGGCTAGCGCCCTGCCGGCATCCAGTCGGCAAGGCTGCGGGCGTAGGGGTGCAGGGGCAGGTAGGCGTCGATCGATACTCCGGACGGGTCGGCCATGCGCTTCGCTGCGCCGACCGGCCAATGCGCCGCGAGTCCGATGACCAGCGCGACCGCGATCACGACCGCGATGGTCTGCTTGGTTCTGGTTCCAGGATTTTGCATTGCAGGCTCCGGTTGTCCTAGGCTGCAAGCAGTGTAGAGACAGAACCTGTGAATGCGCCCCCTCCTGGAGGGGGGGCAACCCGATGCCCCAGGGGCCCGCGCCCCTGGGTTTTCTTCGCCTCACCGCGAACCGGTCGCGGCCACCGTATCGACGATCAGCCCGCCTTCACCACCGGCGGCGGCGCCCAGGTGCGCTTGCCCATGTCCAGATGTGAAACAACCATCGGCTCCTTGCCCACATCGACTCACGCCAGCGAGAAGAGCGTGTCAGCGTTCGGCCCGCAAACGCCGCGAACATGGCGGCAAGGAATCGGAAGCGCGTTCCTTGAATCCCCGTTGGAGGATGGTTGGCCGACCGAACCCGCGCGACGGCCATTTGCAGCGATCCGGGACTGCCTGCAACCGGAACGGCATCGGGTCAGCCGCGCATCCTGCGCTCTGCGCTCATTTCCGCATCCGGGGCCTCGCAACGGGCGGTGCCACACGAACGTCAGCCGGCCGGCGTCAACCCTGCAGGCGCCGTGGTGCGTTCCGACACGGCCGCCGGGGCCAGCAGCATCGCGCAACCCCAGGCAATGCCGGTGACCGCGATCACGGCGACGCCAACGATCAACTCGCGTCCATCCGCCCAGGCTTCGATGTCAGGCATCCAGCGCTTCACCAGCGTGAAGGCGCCGATCCCTGCGGACAACAGCCCGATCGCCACGGCCATTGCGCGCGACGCCACGGCCGCGCGGCGATCGGCGCGGCGCAGGAGGCGCGCGAGCCACAGGCTGTTGATGCCGTCTACCGCCATCATCGCCGCCACGAACAGCCCCGCCAGCAACAGCGCCGCAGCGATACCGCCATGTTCGCCGGCGGCCAGCGCGAACAGCGCAGCCTGCGACATGGTGTCGAAGGAAAATGCGAACAGCGCGCCGATAGCGCCGATCGCCCAGGGTCGCCGGGCGTTGAAAAAGCGGGCGAGCCAGCGACCTTTCAGCCCGAGCGGCGCGACCATCGCGCCGGGGTCCGCCAGCCACGCGGCGCGCAGGTTGACGAAGGCCAGGCCGAACAGGAAACCGACCGATACCGTGAGACCGGTCAATTCGAGCCAGGCCGGCGTGCGCCAGGACGCCGCCGCGAGGCTGGCCAGCAATGTCACCACGACGACGACGACGCCGTGCCCGCCGGAGAACAGCGCCCCGGACCATTTCGCCGCGCGCGGTGAGCGTGCCGCGTTGCAGCGCGCGAGGCCGTCGATGGTCGCCAGGTGGTCGGCGTCGAAGCCGTGCTTGACGCCCAGCACCACGGCCAGCATGCACAGCGCGGCGAAGGTCGTCGAATGCGGATCCATCGGCAGTGGCCCCGGTCATGCCGCGCACTCGCGCGGTTGGCAGTGCGGCAGGTTTCCCACCGCGCCGGAGTGGCGGTTGCGCCGGTCCGGAGGGAATACGCGGTAGGACAATTTTCCCAATTAATCCTACCGCAGGCCCGGCGCGGGCGCAAGCGTCCGGATCGCGCCGCTCAGGACTTGGGAACGAAGTGCATGTGCCCGACGTGTGTCCGCGCCTTGAAGCCGCGGTGGCGGTCGTCGGTGTCCACGCCGATGACGTTGAGCTGGCCGTGGCGGACGCCGCGCTCGGCCTCGATGCGCTGCGCGAAGGCGCGCACCGCTTCGGTGCGCCCCTTGAGCATCACCGACTCGAGGCAGTTGTCGTGATCGAGGTGGACATGGGTCGCCGCGACGACCAGATCGTGGTGCGCATGCTGCGCCTCGGTCAGGCGCTCGGTGAGGTCGCGCTGATGATGGTTGTACACGTAGGAAAGATTGGCGACGCACCAGCCCTCGCCGCCACTCGCGCCGCGCTGCGACTCGAGTTCGCGGCGCAGAAGGTCGCGCATGGCCTCGGAGCGGCTGGCGTAGCCGCGACGCGCGATCAGCGCGTCGAACTCCCGCGCCAGCGTCTCGTCGATCGACATGGTGATGCGTTCCATCGTGCCTCCTTATGATGCCATGCGCCGGCGCACCGGGCGTCGTCCGGGTCGCGCGTCGATCGACGCTGCGCCGCGACTTTACGCGGGCATGCCGGTCGCGGTAAGGTTGCAGTGATTCCCCCTGCGGCCGCCACCGTTGCTCCCCCGGCGCCGCCCGTTTCGAGGACCGTCCCATGCACCTCACACCGCGAGAGTTCGACAAGCTCCTCATTTACATGATGGCCGACGTTGCGCTGAAACGAAAGGCCAAGGGCCTGAAGCTCAACCACCCCGAGGCCGTTTCGGTCATTTCCGCCGCGGCGCTCGACGGCGCCCGCGAAGGCAAGACCATCGAGGAAGTGATGCACGACGCCCGCGGAGCACTGTCCCGCGACGACGTGATGGAGGGTGTGGCCGACCTGATCCCCATGGTGCAGGTCGAAGCGGTGTTCACCGACGGCAGCCGCCTGGTGACCGTGCATACGCCGATCCAGTAGGCGAGCGGTGTCGGCCACGCATCCTCCCGTCACCGTCGCCGCCGACGTCGATCCGGCGAGCGTCGCCGTGCCGGTCGGCGGCGTCGTCTGCGCCCGCAAGCCGATCGTCGTCGATGCCGGCCGGCCCACGCTGAAGCTGGCGGTGCGCAACACCGGCGACCGGCCGATCCAGGTCGGTTCGCATTTTCATTTCTTCGAGGCCAACCGTGCGCTCGCCTTCGACCGCGCTGCGGCCTTCGGCATGCGCCTGGCCATTCCCGCGTCGACCGCGCTGCGCTTCGAGCCCGGCGACGAGCGCAGCGTCACGCTGGTCCCCTTCGGCGGACGCCGCACCGTCTACGGTTTCAACAACCTGACCGACGGCGCGACCACCGGCAAGACCGCGGCGGCGCGCAAGAGCGCCGCCGTGAAACGTGCCCGGCAGCGCGGCTTTCGCTTCGCCGGGGACGGCGACGACTGAGCGCCTCCGCGCGGGGCCCTGAGCGCCTCCGCGCGGGGCCTTTTGTCCCGAGTCCCGAAACAACCCAACCCAGGCTCCACCATGGCGACCGTTTCCCGCAATGACTATGTCGGCCTGTTCGGCCCGACCACCGGCGACCGCGTCCGTCTGGGCGACACCAGCCTCTTCGTCGAGATCGAGCGCGACCTGCGAGGCGGCGCCGGCGACGAGGCGGTGTTCGGCGGCGGCAAGAGTCTGCGCGAAGGCATGGGTATGGACAACACGCTGTCCCGCGCCAAGGGCGCGCCGGACCTGGTGATCACCAATGTCACCATCATCGACGCCGTGCTGGGCGTGGTGAAGGCCGACGTCGGCATCCGCGATGGGCGTATCTGCGGCATCGGCAAGGCGGGCAATCCCAACACCATGGACGGCGTCACGCCGGGCCTGGCGGTGGGCGTGGGCACCGACGCCATATCCGGCGCGCACCTGATCCTCACCGCCGCCGGCATCGACTCGCACATCCACTTCATCTCGCCGCAGCAGGCCTACGCGGCGCTGTCCAACGGCGTCACCACGCTGATCGGTGGTGGCGCAGGCCCCACCGACGGCACCAACGCGACCACCGTTTCCGCCGGGCCGTGGAACATCGAGATGATGCTGCGCGCGGCCGAAGGGTTGCCGGTCAACATCGGCCTGCTGGGCAAGGGTCACGCGCACGGCAAGGCGCCGCTGGTCGAGCAGATCGAGGCCGGCGCCATCGGCTTGAAATGCCACGAGGACTGGGGCACCACGCCGGCGGTGATCCGCTCGGCGCTGACCGTCGCCGACGAGATGGACGTGCAGGTGTGCATCCACACCGATACGCTCAACGAAGGCGGGTTTTGTCGAGGACACCATCGCCGCCTTCGAGGGCCGCACCATCCACACCTTCCACACCGAGGGGTCCGGCGGCGGCCATGCACCGGACATCATCAAGGTTGCGTCGACTGCCCAACGTGCTGCCGAGTTCGACCAATCCGACGCTGCCCTACGGCATCAACTCGCAGGCCGAGCTGTTCGACATGATCATGGTCTGCCACCACCTGAACCCGAGCATCCCGTCGGACGTGGCCTTCGCCGACAGCCGCGTCCGCGCCGAGACCATCGCCGCCGAGAACGTGCTCCACGACCTGGGCGCGATTTCCATGTTCTCCAGCGATTCACAGGCGATGGGCCGCATCGGCGAGAACTGGCTGCGCTGCGATCCAGACCGCCGACGCCATGAAGAAGGGCGCGCGGCAAGCTGCCCGAAGACGCCTCCGGCAACGACAATTTCCGCGTGCTGCGCTTCGTCGCCAAGATCACCATCAACCCGGCGATCGCGCATGGCATCTCCCAGGTCCTGGGTTCGGTCGAGCTCGGCAAGATGGCCGACCTGGTGCTGTGGGAGCCGGCGTTCTTCGGCGCCAAGCCCAAGCTGGTGCTCAAGAATGGCTTCATCAACTGGTCGCTGATGGGCGACCCCAATGCCTCGCTGCCGACGCCGCAGCCGGTCTATTACCGGCCGATGTTCGGCGCCTACGGCGCACGCACAGCCCGAGTCCTGCGTCACCTTCGTGTCCAGCGCGGCGCACGACGGCCGGCATCGCCGAGCACTTGGCACTCAACCGGCAGGTGATGCCCGTGCGCAATACTCGCCATATACGCAAGCGCGACATGGTGCGCAATGCCGCAACTCCCAAGATCGACGTCGACCCGGAGACCTTCGCGGTCAAGGTCGACGGCGTCCATGCGACAGTGCCGCCGGCGCAGTCGATGGCGCTGAACCAGCTTTATTTTTTCTCCTGATCTCGCGACCGTGCTGATCATCGAATCCATCGTCGGCAATGTCGGTGCGCCCGAATGGCAGGCGCAGCTTGCCGATGCCACCATCGACACGCTGGCGCTGGACCAGTGGGAGGCGCAGAAGAACCGCTTCCGCAAGAAGGCCGCATCGGGAACCGAGGTCGCGGTGTCGCTGGATCGCGGCACCTTCCTGCGCGACGGCGACATCCTGCGCTGGGACGAGGCGGCGGGCGTGGCCATCGTCGCCGCGATCGCGCTGCGCGACGTCATGGTCGTGTACCTCGACGGCCTCGATGCGACCGACCCGGCCGTCGCGCTGCGTACCTGCGTCGAACTCGGTCACGCGCTGGGCAATCAGCACTGGCCGGCGCTGGTCAAGGACGCGCGCGTCTTCGTTCCACTGACCGTCGACCGCAGGGTGATGGATTCGGTGATGAGGACGCACAATTTCGAGGACCTGCGCTACGAATTTCTTCCGGGCAGCGAGATCGTGCCCTATCTCGCGCCTCACGAATCGCGGCGACTGTTCGGCGGCGCCGAGGGGCCGGTGCATTCGCATGTCAGCGAGCGCTACGCGCTGGTGGACGATGCCGCCGCGCGCAGCCGCGCGACCTGGCCGGTGGCGCCGCGCAGCGAAAGCGGCTGATGCCGGACGCAATGGCGACGGAAGCACCGCCGCCGTCGGCCACTTCGCTTGCCCGGCTGCTGCAGTTCGGTGACTCGCTGCTGCCGGTCGGCGGCTTTTCGTTTTCCTGCGGATTGGAGTCGGCGATCCAGCAGCGTGTCGTCACCGATGCGGCCACACTCGCCGAGTTTACGCGCACCGCCGTCAACCAGGCTGCCGCCGGTGACGGCATTGCGCTGGTCGCCGCGCATCGTGCTGCCACGGCGGGCGATCTCGAACAGGCCATGCGCGTCGACCGCATGGCGTTGAATCGCAAACTCTCCGACGAGACGCGGACCATGTCGCTGCGCATGGGCCGGAAACTGACCGAGTTGGGCGTGCAGGTGCATGGCCACACGATGGCCCGCGATTGGCTCCAGCGCATCGTCGACGGCCGCACGCCCGGGACGCATGCGATCGCGCTGGCTGTCGATTTCGCCGCGCAGGGCTTGTCCGCGCGCGAGGCTTTCACCGTACATCGCTACGGGGTCGCGTCGACCATCCTGTCCGCCGCGCTGCGCCTGATGCGCATCGGCCATCCGCAGACGCAGGCGATCCTCTATGCGCAGAATGCCGGTGCAGACGAGGCCTGGGCCGTCGCGTCCGCAGCGCGACTGGAGGACATGGCGAGCTATGCGCCGCTGATCGACATCCTGGCCGCCGTGCACGTGAAAGCGCATGTGCGGCTGTTCATGAATTGACCTTGCCACGCACCGGACATCCCCCCACATGAAGAAGATCACGCGCATCGGCGTCGGCGGCCCGGTCGGCTCGGGCAAGACGGCGATCGTCGAGGCGATCACGCCGCTGCTGCTCGACCTGGGCATCAAGGTGCTGATCATTACCAACGACATCGTCACCACCGAGGATGCGAAGCACGTACAGCGCACGCTGAAGGGCATCCTGGTCGAAGAGCGCATCATCGGCGTGGAGACCGGCGCCTGCCCGCACACCGCGGTGCGCGAGGACCCGAGCATGAACCTGGCCGCGGTCGAGGACATGGAGGCGCGCTTTCCCGACAGCGATCTGGTGCTGATCGAAAGCGGCGGCGACAACCTGACGCTGACCTTCTCGCCGGCGCTGGTCGACTTCTTCATCTATGTGATCGACGTCGCCGCCGGTGACAAGATCCCGCGCAAGAACGGCCCGGGCATCTCGCAATCGGACATCCTGGTGATCAACAAGACCGACCTGGCGCCCTACGTCGGAGCCAGCCTCGAAGTGATGGCGCAGGACTCGAAGATCATGCGCGGCGACAAGCCGTTCCTGTTCACCAACTGCAAGACCGGCGCGGGCATCGCTGAACTGGTCGAACGCATCCGCCACGACCTGCTGTTCGACCTGCGCCTGCCTGACGCGCGGGTCGGCTGAAACGCCATGACGCGAGCGCTCGCTGCCCCGGAAGCAACGCCCTGGGCGGCGGCGCAGGCGCTCGGCACGGCGACACCGGAGTTCGCGCACTTCCAGGATGAGCCGCCGCAGATGGGCAGCGCGTCGCCCGGAAAGACCGGCTACCTGAAGCTGCATTTCGAGTGGCGCGATGACCGCAGCATCCTGGCCGACCTCGACCGCCGCGCGCCGTTCATGGCGCAGCGCGCGCTTTACTGCGATCCCGGACTGCCCGCGTTGCCGCACGTCTTCCTGATCACCACGTCGGGCTGCCTGCTGCAAGGCGACCGGCTGGCGCTGGACGTGTCGCTGGCCGCGATGGCGCAGGCGCACGTGACCACGCAGGCGGCGACCAAGATTCACGCCATGGACGCCAATTTTGCGGCGCAGACGCAGACCTTCGCGCTGGCCGACGGCGCCTATCTGGAATTCCTGCCCGATCCGGTCATCCCGCACCGGCAATCGCGCTTCATCAGCGAGACGCGAATGGTCATCGCGCCGACCGCGACGCTGCTCTACGCGGAGGTGTTGCACTGCGGCCGCAAGCACCATCACCGCGACGAATCCTTCGGCTTCACCGTCTACGACGCGCGCATCGGCGCGACGCGTCCGGACGGAACCGAGCTTTTCACGGAGCGCCTGCTGATCGAACCCGCGCAGCGCAACCCGCGCGACATCGGCGTCATGGGACGGTTCGACGTGCTCGGCAACGCGGTGCTGCTGACCCCGCCGGAGTTCGCCGAACGCGTGCTTGCCGCGCTTCCCGCCGGCATCGATGCAGCGGCCGGGCTCGCCTTCGGCGCCAGCCGACTGCCCAATGACGCGGGCGTGATCTACAAGGTGCTCGGCGCCGAGTCCGCGCCGGTCAGGGCACGGCTGCGGGAATTCTGGTCACTGGCGCGCGAGACCGTGCTGGGTGTCGGCGTGCCGCCGGTCGAGTCCTGGCGCTGACCGCCACGTCCGCCCCCGGCGTGGCGCGGGAAGGTCCTCCATAAGGATTCCCTAAGCCTCGCGCCGCTAGAATGGCGGTGCGGGAATGTTCCCTGCTCCCGCCACGGACCCCCGCCATGCGCATTCTCCTGGTCGAAGACGACACGATGATCGGCAAGACGCTGCAAAGCGCATTGCAGCAGGACGACTACGTCGTCGACTGGGTCAGGGACGGCCAGGCAGGCAAGCTCGCGCTCGACACCGCGGCGGACGCCTATGCGCTGGTCCTGCTCGACCTCGGCCTGCCACGCAAGAGCGGCCTCGACCTGCTGAAGGAAATCCGCCGCGCGGGCAACAAGGTGCGCGTGCTGATCGTGACTGCGCGCGACGCGGTGTCCGACCGGGTCGCCGGACTCGACGCCGGCGCCGACGACTATCTGGTGAAACCCTTCAGCCTGGACGAGCTCGCCGCCCGCATACGCGCGCTGTTGCGTCGCGACATCACGCAGGAGGACAACGTGCTGCGCAACGGTGACCTGACGCTGGACCGCGCGTCGCGCCAGGTGACCGTCGACGGCAAGCCGGTCGGATTGTCGGTGCGCGAGTTCGCACTCCTGGACACTTTGCTCGAGCGTGCCGGATCCGCGCTGTCGCGCACCCAGCTTGAGGAGCGCCTGTACGGCTGGGGCGAGGAGGTCGAGAGCAACGCGGTGGAGGTGCACGTGCACAACCTGCGCAAGAAGCTCGGCGCCGGCGCCATCCGCACCGTTCGCGGCGTCGGCTACCTCATTCCCCGCGCATGACCTCGATCCGCCGCAGGCTGCTCGCCTGGCTGCTCGCCGGCCTCGCCGCCGTGACGCTGCTGGCGACGCTCACCACCTATTACGGTACCAAGCGCGAAGTCGGCGAACTGTTCGACCTGCAGTTGAAGCAGCTCGCCTACTCCACCCGCATCGACGACCTGCTGCGCGGCCGCGCGCCCTCACCCGGACCGCGCGACGGCGCGCGCGCGGCCGGTGTGGCGCAGATCGTCACGCAGATCTGGGACCGCAGCGGTGTGCTGCTGTACTGGTCGCAGCCCGGCGAGGGACTGCGCGTCCCGGCCACCGAGGGTTATACGAACGTGATGCACGACGGCCGCGAGTGGCGTGTCTACACGCACGTGGCCGGTGATCACGCGCTGCAGGTCGCGCACGCCCTTGACGAACGTCGCGAGATCGCAGCCCAGACCGCGTTGCGCACGCTGCTGCCGCTGGCCGCGCTGATCCCGTTTCTCGGCGTGCTGATCTGGTACGCCGTCGGTGCGGGCCTGCGTCCGCTCGATGCCATGTCACGCGCGGTGGCGCGGCGGCGCCCGGACGCGCTGACCCCGCTGCCCGCGACAGGACTGCCGCAGGAATTGCTGCCTCTCGCCGGCAGCCTCAATGCCCTGCTTGAACGGCTGGCCGACGCATTGTCGGCGCAGCGCCGCTTCACCGCTGACGCCGCGCACGAATTGCGCACACCGCTGGCCGCGCTGCGCCTGCAGGTCGACCTCGCCGAGCGCGCAACGGATGCCACGCGCGGAACGGCGTTCGCCGAACTCAAGGCCGGCGTCGAGCGGGCTGCACGCCTGGTCGAGCAGCTGCTCACGCTGGCGCGGCTCGAACCCGAGGCGCCGACGCGCGAGTTCGGCCCCGTCGACCTGGCGAGCGTGGCCCGCGAGGCGATCATCGCGCGCGCGGCGCTGGCCGCCGACCGGAACATTGACCTCGGACTCGCGCGCGAAGCGAGCGTACCGTTGCGCGGCGATCCGGCCAACATCGCCACGTTGATCGCCAACCTGCTCGACAACGCGCTGCGCTACACGCCTGCCGATGGACGCATCGACGTCAGCGTCGACAACGACGGCGGGAAGGCTGTGCTGACGGTGAGCGACACCGGTCCTGGCATCCCCACCGCCGAGCGGGCGGCGGTGTTCGAGCGCTTCCATCGCGGAGCGCAGGGCGCGACGCCGGACAGCGCAAACGGCAGCGGCCTTGGCCTGTCGATCGTTCGCCGGATCGCCGACGCGCATGGCGCGACCGTGGCGCTGGACGACGGTCCGGATGGCCGTGGTCTGGACGTGCGCGTGCGTTTTCCGGCTGCCGCGCAAACCACCGCATGACCTCGGCCTGCGCCGCATTCGAATCCAGGAGTGTGAGAAAATCCGCGACCGCAAGTCGCAGCCAGCGGGCGCATACCCGTACCTGCCGCGACCGGTACGGCCTTTCCGCAACAACGACAGACCAGAGATTCGCATGAGTTCCTGTCCGGCCCCTGCTGTTTTCCGTGCGTATGTCGCCTCGGCGCTCCTTGCCGCCGCGCTCGCCGCTGCCCCGGCGGCGCAGGCGCTCTCGCTGCCGCCGGTCGACGCGCAGGCCGGCGCACCCATGCCCGGTTCCGCGGCCAGGCTTGAGGCGTCGGCCACCATGCAGGTCGAGCCTCGCCACGATGTGCCGACGTTCCTCTGGGGAACGCCGCCCGCGAGCCGGGCCATGACGCGCGAGAGCGTGCAGCTGCCTGCCACCGGTTTCGACGCGGAGTCCACGGCGCGCGAGCAGTTGCGCGGGCGCGCGACGCTTTATCGAATCACGCCACGCGAGGTCGACGATCTCGAGATGCACAATCTTCAGCGCATGCCTGAAGGCAGCGCGCTGGTGCGCTTTCGCAATCGCATCGGCGGCGTCGAGGTATTTCGGGAACAGGTCAATGTCCTTCTCGACCGCCAGGGCAGGCTGGTGTCGATCGGCGGCTTCGCCATGGGCGCACCCGGCGGACGCATCGAGCGCGCACCGGAATTTGCCGCGCGCCCAACCGAGGCCGTCACGGCGGCGCTCGCCGACTGGAGATTTGCGCCATCGACCGCCGGACGCCTGGCCAGTGCTGCCGCGGAAGGCGGCTACACCACGCATGCCTTGCCCGCGGGCGTCGTGGGCGGGGACGGCGCGGTGCTGGTCTCTGCCAGAAGCAAGCCCATGTGGTTCCGCCTGGACGAGCAACTGCTGCCGGCGTACTACGTCGAGGTGCAGGTGCGCGATTCCGCCGCGGCGCGCGACACCGACTATTACGCCTACGTCATCGGCGCGGACGATCTCGCACTGCTGTTTCGGCGCAACCAGACCGCGCACGCGGCCTTCTCGTATCGCGTCTTCGCCGAAGCCGGCGCCGGCAACCTGCCGCTGCCCAATCCGTCCGGGCGCAATGGCTATCCGCATCCAACCGGCACGCCGGACGGCTACCGGGGACCCTTTGTGCAGCCGAATCTGATCACGCTGCAGAACATCCCGTTCAGCAGGAACGACCCCTGGTTGCCGCCGGATTCGACCAAAACCATCGGCAACAACGTCGAGGCCTTCGCCAACCTGCTTCCGCCTCTCGGCTTCGGTGGAAATCTCGCTGTCGAATGCAACCTGTCCATTCCCGCTGCCGACGATCTGCACGCCTGTACCAACGCTCCGAACGCCTTCGACTACACCTATGACACGGCGCAGCCGCCAGGACCAAGCCGTGCACAGGTCATGGCCGGCGTCACCAACATGTTCTACATGGTCAATTTCCTGCACGACTGGTTCTACGACGCGGGGTTCGACGAGGTCTCCGGCAACGCGCAGACCGACAATTTCGGTCGTGGCGGCATCGCCGGCGACAGCATTTCCGCCGAAGCCCAGGATTATTCCGGATCGAACAACGCGTTGATGAGCACGCCGGCCGACGGAGAACGCCCACGCATGCGCATGTTCCTGTGGACTTACTCCGTAGCGCTTGCCAAGGTCAACTCGCCCGCGGCCATTGCCGGCAACAAGACCCCAGGCATCGCGGATTTTGGTCCACAGGGCTTCGATCTCACCAGTGAACTCGTGCTTGCGCTCGACGAGGCCAACTCGACCGGCCCGACCACCACCGATGGCTGCACCCCGTTCACCAACGCTGCGGCGGTCGCCGGCAGGATCGCGGTGGTCGACCGCGGCATCTGCCTGTTCGCGGACAAGGTGCGAAACGCGCAGGCGGCAGGCGCCGTCGGCGTGCTGATTCTCAACAATGTCAGCCCGGGCGTGACCGACATGACTGGGGATGACGCGTCGATCACCATTCCCATAATCCTGATTCCGCTCGTCGACGGTAACGCCATCAAGGCGCAGTTGGCGCAATCGTTTCCGGTCAGCATGCGCATGGCCCGCGCCAGCGGCGTTGACCGTGAGGGGGCGATCGACAACAGTCTCGTTGCCCACGAATGGGGCCACTACATCAGCAACCGGCTGATCGGCGACTCAGTCGGCCTCAATTTTGCACAGGGGTTCGGCATGGGCGAAGGCTGGGCCGACTTTCACGCGCTGCTGCTGTTGGTCAAGGAGGAAGATCGGCAACAGCCCGCGAACGCCAATTTCAATGGCACCTATGCGCTGACGGCCTATCCGACCAGCGGTCCGGATTTCGCGCCCGATGTCGTCGACAACGCGTACTACTACGGCATCCGCCGCTATCCGTACTCGCGTGACATGACCAGGAATCCGCTGACCTTCAAGCACATCACCGATGGCGTCCCGCTGCCCGCCTCGCCGGTGATCAGCCCGACCGACCAGAATTCGAACAACGCGCAGGAGCACAATACCGGCGAAGTCTGGGCGTCGATGCTGTGGGAGTGCTACAGCAACCTGCTCAACGACACGCCGCGGCTCTCGTTCAGCGAGGCGCAGGACCGGATGAAGCGCTACCTGGTCGCCAGCTACAAGATGACCCCGACCGATCCGACCTTCGTGTCCGCTCGCGACGCGTTGCTGTCCGTCATCCTGGCGCGCGATGCACAGGATCATGCGCTGTGCCTGGCCGGTTTCGCCAAGCGTGGCCTGGGCATCGGCGCCGTCGCACCCGGCCTTTTCTCCCAGACCAACTCCGGCGTGATCGAGAGCTATATGACGACAGCCTCGCCGGTGGGCACGACACCGGTGATCGAGTATTACCACGCCGGATTCGATCACTACTTCATCACCTGGGTGCCCGCTGAAATTGCGAATCTCGACAGTGGTGCGACCACCGGTTGGGCGCGCACCGGGCAATCGTTTCTCGTCTACACGGCGGCACAACCCGGCACGTCGCCGGTATGCCGCTACTACATTCCGCCCGCGCTCGGCGACTCGCATTTCTTCGGCCGCGGCACGGCGGAATGCGACGCGACCGGACAGAGCAACCCGAGTTTCGTGCTCGAGTCGTCGGACTTCATGCAGATGTTCCTGCCGACGGCCGGCAATTGCCCGGCGGGCACCGCGCAGGTCCATCGCGTGTTCAGCAACCGGCCCGACGCCAACCACCGCTACATGATCAGCAAGGCGATACGCGACCTGATGATCGCCAAGGGCTGGCTGGCCGAAGGCGACGGCCCGGATTTGGTGGTCATGTGCGCGCCGCAGTGACAGACGGCGGCGAAGGCCGAGGGTCTTAAGCTCCGGTTAAGCATCGATCTCTACATTGCATCGTGCAGGGTCGGGAAACCGCGACCCTCTTCTCAACCAGGAGAGCACGATGCAACTTTCGAAAGTCAGCTACGCCCTGATCGCCGCCGGCCTGGGCGCCGGCATCGCCACAGGCTACGGCCAACTCAACGCCCCCGCGATCGGCAATGCATTCGCCGCGGCCCAACCGGCGGCAGTCGCCACAATGCCGACCGCTTCAGTGGCGGCGAACCTGCCGGACTTCACCGCGCTGGTCGAGCGCGTCGGCGTATCGGTGGTGAACATCAGTACCGTCCATTCCAAGGGCAGCAACGTGGCCATGCTCGAGGACATGGACGAGGACAGTCCCTACTACGAGTTCTTCAAGCGCTTCGGCGGCATTCCGAACGGACCGGGCGCGGCACCGCAGCGTCCTGCGCAGGGACAGGGCTCCGGCTTCATCATCAGCCCCGACGGCTTCATCGTCACCAACGCGCACGTGGTCGACGGCGCGTCCGAGGTGACTGTCAAGCTGACCGACCGCCGCGAGTTCACCGCCAAGGTCGTCGGTGCCGACAAGCGTACCGATATCGCCCTGCTCAAGATCGAGGCCAAGGACCTTCCCGCGCTTGAACTGGCACCCAAGGCATCGGTCAAGCGCGGCGAATGGGTGATCGCCATCGGCTCGCCGTTCGGCTTCGAGAACAGCGTCTCCGCTGGCGTGGTCAGCGGCATGCATCGCGCGCTGCCCAACGGCCAGATGGTGCCGTTCATCCAGACTGATGTCGCCGTGAATCCGGGCAACTCCGGCGGTCCGCTGCTCAACACTGCCGGCCAGGTCGTGGGTGTCAACGCGCAGATCTACAGTCGCTCCGGCGGCTACATGGGCCTGTCCTTCGCCATTCCTTCCGAAGTCGCGGTCCGCGTCGCAGACCAGCTGAAGACGCACGGCAAGGTGCAGCACGGACGTCTGGGCATCGGCATCCAGGGCCTCGACCAGACTCTCGCGCAGAGTTTTGGCCTTGCCGACTCCAGCGGCGCACTGGTCGGCAACGTCGAAAAGGACAGCCCGGCGGACAAGGCGGGATTCAAGTCCGGCGACATCATCCGCAAGATCGACGGTGTCGCGGTCAGCGACAGCACCGACGTCACCAGCCGCATCGGCAATACGCTGCCGGGCACCGCGCTGAAGATCGAGGTGTGGCGCCAGGGCAAGGCGGTGGAACTTGCCGCCAGGGTCGGTACGCTGGACGACGAAAAGCTCGCCAAGACGGACGATGGCGGGGCCCCCCAGGGCAAGCTCGGCGTTGCCGTCCGACCGCTGACGCCGGAGGAAAGGAAGTCCGGCGCCAAGTCGGGCCTGGTCGTCGAAAAGGCCGCAGGCGCGGCGGCGAAGGCCGGCGTGCAAGTGGGGGACCTGATCCTCGGCGTGGGCTCGAACAAGGTCGGCACGGTCGACGAACTCAAGGCACAGGTCGACAAGGCCGGCAAGACCGTGGCGCTGCTGATCGAGCGCCAGGGCCGGCAGATCTTCGTGCCGGTCAAGGTCGGCTGAGCCGGGCAACAATCCGCTTGGCGTTCGGCGCGGGGCTGCCAGTCGGTCAACAGTACGCGCGCATTGGAACGCAGAGCCGCGGGGGCAACTCCGCGGCTTTTTTTCCGCCCCCTGGCGCGTCCGCGGCGTCGCGGTGCGTCCGCGGCGATCGTGCCTAATGCCGCAGCGCGTCGATGCCCTGCGCGATGCCGGTCAGCGTCAGCGGAAACATCCGCGGGCCGAGCTGCTGCAGGATGAGCTGCGTCGAGCGCGTGTACTCCCAGGACCGTTCGGGTTCGGGGTTCCACCAAGCCACGCGACGGAAGTGCTCGAAGATGCGGGTGAGCCAGACGATGCCGGGCTCGTCGTTGCTGTACTCGACGCTGCCACCCGTCTGCACCAGCTCGTAGGGACTCATCGACGCATCGCCGACGAAGATCACCTTCCAGTCGGGGCCATAGGTGTGGATGAGGTCGAGCGTGGCGAAGCGCTCGTTGCGGCGGCGACCGTTGTCGCGCCACACGTGGTCATAGACGCAGTTGTGGAAATAGAAGTGCTCGAGATGGCGAAACTCGGCCTTCGCCGCAGAGAACAACTCCTCGCACAGGCGCACATGCGGATCCATCGATCCGCCGACGTCGAGGAACAGCAGCACCTTGACGCGGTTGCGCCGCTCCGGCTGCAGCTTGAGGTCGAGCCAGCCCGCGTTTCTCGCCGTGCCTTCGATGGTGCCCGGCAGGTCGAGCTCCTCGGGCACGCCCTCGCGCGCGAAGCGGCGCAGTCGCCGCAGCGCGACCTTGATGTTTCGCGTGTTGAGCTCGACGTCGCCGTCGAGGTTGCGGAAATTGCGCTCGTCCCAGACCTTGACCGCGCTTTTCGAGCCGCCGCCCTCCTGGCCGATGCGGATGCCCTCGGGGTTGTAGCCGTAGGCGCCGAACGGGCTGGTACCACCGGTGCCGATCCACTTCGACCCGCCCTGGTGCCGCCCGCGCTGTTCCTCCAGCCGCTTCTTCAGCGTCTCCATCAACTTGTCCCAGCCACCCAGCGCTTCGACTGCCTTCTTGTCCTCGTCGGACAGGTAGCGCTGGAACTCCTTCTTCAGCCACTCTTCCGGAATCCCGGCACGAATGTCCAGGACCGCGTTCACGCCCTTGAAGTATGACCCGAACGCGAGGTCGAAACGGTCGAAGTGCTGCTCGTCCTTGACGAAGCAGGCCCGCGACAGCGTGTAGAAATCGTCCAGCGAAAGCGAAATCACCCGCTTGTCCAGCGCCTCGAGCAGCGTCAGCAGCTCGCGCGTGGACACCGGAAGCTTGTGCGACTTGAGATGGAGGAAAAAACCGGTCAGCATGGTGGCTTATTGTACGGCGGGAGAGCGGCAGCATGAGAATCGCCATCGTCGGCGCCGGCGCCATCGGCGGCTTCCTGGGCGCGCGTCTCGGTGCGCAGGGCCACGCGATGCATGCAGTGGCGCGCGGCACGACGCTGGCCGCACTTAACGCCCGGGGCCTGCGACTGCGTGAAGCGGGCGTCGACCATCGCGTCCCGGTGATCGCGGCGCAGGACCCGGCCGCGCTGGGGCCCCAGGACCTGGTCATCGTCGCCGTCAAGGCGCCCGCGCTCGCCGCTGCCGCGAGCAGCATCCCGCCACTGCTTGGTCCGGATACCATGGTGCTCACCGCGATGAATGGGGTGCCCTGGTGGTTCTTCGACGGCCTGCCGGGCCCGCTGTCCGGGACAGCTCTTTCCTCGCTGGATCCGGACGGCAGCATCGCCGCGGCGATACCGGCGGAATCTGTCGTCGGCTGCGTCGTTCACGCCTCCTGCACCGCGCCGGAGCCCGGCGTCGCGCAGCACGTGATGGGCAACGGACTCATCATCGGCGAACCGCGCGGCGGCGAATCGGCCCGGGTGAATGCGCTTTCCACGGCACTGACCGACGCCGGCTTCGACTGCCGGGTGTCGACCCGCATCCAGCAGGACATCTGGTACAAGCTGTGGGGCAACATGACCATGAACCCACTATCGGCGATCACCGGCGCGACCGCAGACCGCATCCTCGACGACGAACTGGTGTGCGGGTTCTGCCTTGCCACGATGGCCGAGGCCTCCGCCATCGGCGCGGCAATCGGTTGCCCGATCGAGCAGTCGGGCGAAGAACGGATCGAAGTCACACGTCAACTTGGAGCATTCCGCACGTCGATGCTGCAGGACGTCGACGCCGGCCGGCCGCTGGAAATCGATGCCTTGTTGGCCGCAGTGCGCGAAATCGCTGGGCGTTGCGACCTCAGGACGCCGTCGCTCGACGCGCTGCTCGGCGTCACCCGGCTGTTCGCCCGGACGCGGGGACTCTACCCGACGTGAGCATCGCCAACGTCCAGCCGCGGGATCGGTCCCCATACGAATGAATCCACCCGAGTTGCCGGCAGCGCCCTATCGCTATTTCGAGCGCTTGCCCGCGCCCGAGTTGCGCGCCTGGATCAGCACCTGGTGGGCCTTTGCGGTGCCGCGAAACCACGACCCCGCGCAGCTGCACCATGTCCCACCCGATGGCTGCACGTCACTTATGATCGTGCCAGGCGCCGGGTCGATCCTGAGCGGGCCCTGGGTGAATGCCTGCATGGTCCCGGTGGTTCCCGGCGGCCTGTACTGGGGCGCACGTTTCCAGCCCTACGGCGCGGCGCTCGCGCTGGGCGTCGATCCGCAACGGCTGCGCGACCGGGCGCAGCCGGCGGCGGCGCTGCTGGGCGACATGGCCGGGGCTTTCGGCGCGCTCGGCCGGGACGCAGTGGATCTCGACGCCCTCGCGCCTCGCCTGGATGCGTTCTTTGCAGCGCGGGCCGGCGAATGGCCGCGTCCGGATCCGCTGGTGCGCACCGCCGCCGCAGTGCTGCGGGCGTCGGGCGGCGAGGTCGGTATTGCACGGCTGGCCGCGGAACTCGACGCGAGTCCACGCACGCTGCTGCGCCGATTTCGGCGGGCAACGGGGCTCGCGCCCAAGGAGTTCGCGCGCATCACGCGTCTGCTGCGTACCGCGCATTCACTGCTGCCTCAAGGCATGCCGGAATGGGCCCGTCTCGCGGTGGAGCTGGGCTACGCCGACCAACCGCACCTCGTCCGCGAGTTCCGCGAACTGACCGGACTATCTCCGCAGGGTTTCCTCGCGCGAGTGCGGGCGACCGCTCACGACTTCCCGCCACGCTGACCGATTTTTCCAATACGTGTCCCTTGAATGCGGGCAGGATCCGGAAATCGCTTGCGCCCTGGAGATCCCGCCATGCAGAACCCCCGCCTTGGGCTTGCCGTTTTGCTCGTCGCGCTCGTCGTCGCGGCCCCTTCTTCGCACGCGCAGGACCGCAGCGCACCTGCCGGCGCCGTGGAACCGTTCGGCTGGCTCGTCGGTCGGTGGGAAGGCGCGGCCTGGATCGACCTGGGTCCGCGTGGGCAGCAGACGCTCACCCAGCGCGAGTACGTGTCGACCGCCGCCCGCGGCACGATCATCAACATCTCGGGGCAGGGGACGATGCGGCTACCCGACGGGTCCGACCGCATTCTCTTTGACGCGTTTGCGACGATCCATCCGGGCCGCGATGGAACCGTCGGCATGCGCGCGTACCGGATGGACGGTGCCTACGTCGATCCCGATCTCAAGCCCGACGAAGGCGGCTTCGCTTGGAGCATGACAGATCCGCGCGCCGGCCGGATCCGCTACACCATCCGGCACACGCCGGCCGGCGAATGGCACGAGATCGGCGAGCGTTCGGTCGACGGCCAGCAGTGGACCCGGTTCTTCGAGATGACATTGAAGCGCGTTGCCGAGTGACGCCTGAAGTGCAGCGAGCGGCCAGGGCACCCGCGCCCAGTGGTGGTCATGGATCGCCTGCCTTCCCTCACGCCAGAGCGGTGAGGACGACGGTCGGCGCCCTAGCCGCCGCTCTGCGCCTCGGTCCGCACCTGTAGTTGATACTGCAGGTGCTTCCTTACGGTCGTCCACTCGGTGTCGAGGATCGAAAACACGACCGTGTCGCGCTTGACCCCGTCAGGCCCCATCTGATGGTTGCGCAGCACGCCGTCCTGCTTGGCGCCCAGCCTGGCAATCGCCGTGCGCGACGCGTGGTTGAACCAGTGCGTGCGGAACTCGACCGCGATGCATGAAAGCACCTCGAACGCGTGCGTCAGCAGCAGCAGCTTGCTTTCGGTGTTGAGCGCCGTTCGCTGCACGCGTTTCGCGTACCAGGTGTGGCCGATCTCCAGCCGGCGGTTCTTCGCATCGACATTGAAATACCGGGTGCAGCCGACCACGTCGCCGGAGGCGTTCTCGCGCACGACGAAGGGCAGCGCGTCGAGGCGCTCGCGCATGTCCAGCGCCGTGGCGACATACTCGTGCATGCGCTCCGGCGGCGCGACGCTCGTGTACCAGAGCCGCCAGAGCTCGCCGTCGGCCGCGGCGTTCGCCAGCGCGTCGGTGTGCGCGGTAGCGAGCGGTTCGAGCGTGGCGACACGGCCACGCAACGTAACCGGCTCGATGAAGCGGCCGGTGGTCATCCGGCCGCGCCCGCTGCCGAAACCGCCGCGCCCGTCGCGTCGGGAGCGCGCATCAGCGTCCCGCGCGCGCCATGAACACCACGCGCTCGAACAGGTGCACGTCCTGCTCGTTCTTGAGCAGCGCGCCGTGCAGCGGCGGAATGAAGGCCTTGCGGTCCTGGCTGCGCAGAGCCTCCAGCGGGATGTCCTCGGCCAGCAGCAGCTTCAGCCAGTCGAGCAGCTCGGAGGTCGACGGCTTTTTCTTCAAGCCAGGAACCTCGCGCAGGTTGAAGAAGACTTCCAGCGCTTCGGCCAGCAACGCCTTTTTCAGCCCCGGGTAGTGAACGTCGACGATGCGCTCCATCGTCTCGCGATCGGGAAAGCGGATGTAATGGAAAAAGCAGCGGCGCAGGAACGCGTCGGGCAGCTCCTTCTCGTTGTTGGACGTGATGACGACCAGCGGCCGGTGCGTCGCGCGCACCGTCTGGTGCGTCTCGTAGACGTGAAATTCCATCCGGTCGAGTTCGCGCAGCAGATCGTTGGGAAACTCGATGTCGGCCTTGTCGATCTCGTCAATGAGCACCACGGCCGGCGTCTCGCTGGCAAAGGCATCCCAGAGCACTCCGTGCTTGATGTAGTGCGCGATGTCGGCGACCTGCGCGTCGCCCAACTGAGAATCGCGCAGCCGCGACACCGCGTCGTATTCGTAGAGTCCCTGCTGCGCCTTGGTAGTGGACTTGATGTGCCATTGGTGCAGCGGTCGGCCGAGGCTTGCCGCGACCTCCTCGGCAAGCAGCGTCTTGCCGGTGCCCGGCTCGCCCTTAATCAGCAGCGGGCGTTCGAGCGCGATCGCCGCATTGACGGCGAGCTTCAGGTCGTCGGTGGCGACGTAGGTGTCGGTGCCTTCGAAGCGCATGGTGTATGGAGTCGGTGTCGAAAACGGCAATGGTAGCGGAAATCAGGGCCCCAGCCATTCGAGCAGCCACAGCACGCCCATGCCGGTGACGAGCGTCTTCAGTACGCTGTGGCTGAAGAAGGCCACGATGCCGGCTGCGATCGCCGCCGCGACCTTTGCCGACCACCAGGCGGTCCCGCCTCCCGGCGCATCGAGAACCATCGGCAACACCAGCGCGGTCAGCATCGCCGCCGGAACGAATTTCAGCGCCCGCGCGAGCAGCGGCGGCATCGAGCGGCGCGCGAACACGGCGATGAACGACAGCCGCGACAGGTAATTGAGCGCACCCACCGCGACGATCACCAGCCAGAGCTTCAGCGTGGCGTCCATCGCTCCTTAGCGAGATCCAGGAGCGTGCCCGCGGCAATGCCCGCGAGGCCGGCGAAGATCAGGTTGAGCCGCATCGGCATTCCTTCCAGCGCAATGACGGCGACGCCCGCGACCAACGCGGCGAAAATCGTCGGCGCGTTGCGGAACAACGGCGCGACCAGCGCGATGAAGCACAGCGGTACGGCGAATTCCAGCGACCACTGCGCGGGAATCAGATTGCCGACGAAAAAACCGGTGAGATTCGTGAACTGCCAGGCCGCCCAGAGCGCGAATCCGCCGCCGAAGTAGTGCGACGCCGCGGAGTCGGGCGAACCTCCGGCATTGAAACGCCGGATCGACGCGGCGAAGGCCTGGTCGGTCAGCAGGAAGGCCAGCGCGTTCTGCCAGCGTGGGGGCAGCGGCCTGAGCCACGGCGCCATCGCCGCGCTGTACATCAGGAAGCGCAGGCCCAGCACCAGGCAGGTCAGGACGATCACCGCCACCGGCGCGTCGGCCGCGATCATCTGCGAAGTCAGGATCTGCGCGGCGCCGGAAAAGACGATCGCGCTCATGCCCAGCGCGCCCTGCCAGTCGATGCCGGCTGCCGCCGCGCCGACGCCGCAGACCAGCCCGAAAGGAATCATCGCCACGCAGGCCGGCAGCATCTCGACGAAGCCGGCGCGGATCTCTACGGGGGACAGCTGTTGCATGGGCAGGGCGCGCGGCCGGGAAAATGGCGGGGCAGGCGCCGCCTGGGGGAGCGGCGATTATAGCGCCGGTCCCGATGCGATGCGGACTGCCCCGAAGCCCGGACGCGGTCGTTCAGCCCTTGACGCCCCCGGCCGTGAGCCCGCCGACGACGCGCTCCTGGAACACCGCGATGATGATGCAGATCGGCACGATGGCGATGATCAGCGCCGCGGAGATCAACGGCCACGGAAACGCGAACTCGCCCTGGTAGAGCGTGATGCCGACGGACAGCGTGCGCATCGACACGCGGTTCATCAGCGTCAACGCGAGCAGGAACTCGTCCCAGGCGTTGACAAAGGCGAGGATCGCCGCGGTGAACACGCCTGGCGCGGACAGCGGAATCACCACCCGGAACAGCGCGCCGACGCGCGAACAGCCATCGATCATCGCCGCCGCCTCGAGGTCCGGCGGGATGTCCTGGAAGAATGCCGCCATGACCAGCGTGCACACCGGCAGCGACAGCACCGCGTAGGGCAGGATCAGCGCCAGGTAGGTATTGAGCAGCCCCGCCTCGCGCATCAGCTTGAACAACGGCACCATCAGCGAGATCAGCGGAAACATTGCCACTGCCAGCAGCAGCGACATGAGGAGATTGCGGTAGGGCAGGCGCAACCGCGTCAACGCGTAGGCGGCGAGCGCGCCGACGAACACGCACAGCGCCGTGGACAGCGACGCGACGACGAGGCTGTTCCACATGAAGCGCAGGATCGGCTGCGCCGTGAAGGCAAGCTCGTAGTTGGCCAGCGTCGCGGCCTCCGGCCAGTAGGTGATGGGAACCTTCAAGAGCTCGGTCTCGGTCTTGAGCGAGGTGAGCAGGATCCAGACGGCGGGAAAGAAGCCGTTGACCACGACAATCAGCGCGGCAAACCAGACGACGGTGCGGCGGTTGAAAATCATGCGTCAGTCCTCGCCCGAGCGCGAGGCGCTACGCCGCGTGTAGCGCAGGTAGCCCGAGGTGGCCGCCATGCTGATGACGAACATCAAGGTGGCCAGCGCCGAGCCGTAGCCGAAATCGAGGAAGTCGAGCGTGGTCTTGTGGATGTACATCGCCAGCGTCTCGGTCGAGTCCCCGGGCCCGCCGCCAGTCATGGCGTAGGGAATGTCGAAGGTCTGCACCGCCGTGATGGTGCGGAAGATGAGAGCGACGAAGATCGCCGGGCGCAGCATCGGCAGCGTGATCTCCCAGAACTGCTGCCACCGGGTCGCGCCATCGACCTCGGCGGCCTCGTAGAGCGACTTCGGGATCGTCTGCAGGCCGGCCAGCAGCATCAGCGCCATGAACGACGACGCCTTCCAGACAATCGCGATGGCGATCGCGATGAACGCAAGCGTGGGGCTGGACAGCCACTGCAGCGGCTCGATGCCCAGCGCGACCAGCCAGTTGTTGACCACGCCGGTGTTGTATTCGAAGAACCAGCGGAAGATGAGTCCGGCGAACACCAGCGGCAGCGCCCACGGGAGCAGCAGCCCGAGACGCACCGGCCACTTGACACGAAACGGCTGGTTGGCGAGCAGCGCGAGGCCCAGGCCCAGCAGCAGCGCGCCGGGAACGGTGACGACGATGTAGAGCACCGTGTTCCACGTCGAATGCCAGAACCGCGGATCGTCGAAGGCGCGAAGATAGTTGGCCAGGCCCGCCCAGGTCTCCCCGGACTGCGGGTTCGCCTGGTCCACCGTGTGCAGGCTGTTCCACAGCAACGTGCCGATCGGATAGACGACGATGCCGAGCAGCAACAACGCCGCGGGCAGCAGCAGCAGGATACCGAGCGTGCGCTCGGACAGGTCGCGATGCCGCGAGACAGGGGCGTCGTTGATCATGGGTGCACGCAGCATGGAGGCCGGGACCGTCCCGGCCTCCGGCAGGGTGTCAGCGAATCAGCGGCGTCAGCCGGCTCTTCATGTCGGATAGCGCAACGTCGGTGGTCTTGGTGCCGGCGAGATAGGCGTTCATGTTGCCGCGGATGATGTCCGAGACCTGCGGGTACTGCGACGAAACCGGGCGGGACTTGGCGGTCTCGACCACCGGCAGCGCCTCGGCGAACCAGGGGTTGGCCTTGAGCACGTCGGGGTCCTTGTACACACTCGGGAACACCGGCAGGTGCGAGGCCAGGATCGCCTGCATCTTCGACACCTCGGCCGACGACAGGTAGCGCGCAAACTTCACCGCTTCCGGCTTGTGCTTCGAGAACGCCGACACCGCCACCTGCCAGCCGCCGATGCAGGTCGCGCTCTTGCCGCCCTGGTCGTGCGGCAGCCGCGCAACGCCGATCTTGCCCTTGACCTTGGAGTCCGGATCGTTCTCCAGCCGGTTCCACACATAGCCCCAGGACATGCCGAAAATCAGGTTGCCGGCCTGCATGTCGATGCGGATGCGGTCGGTGGCGATCTCGGCGATGTTCTTCGGCAGCACGCCGGCCTGCTTCATCCGCCCATAGAGCTGGAACGGCTGCTTCGCCTGCGGCGTGTCGAGGTTGAGCTTGCCGTCCTTGGTGAGCTCGCTGCCCGCGCCCCACAGCGGTACGAGGTAGGTGCAGACCGTCCCTTCGATCGGCGCGCCGGCGGTGGTGAAGCCCTGCAGTTGCGGACTCTTTTCCCCGTCCATGATGAGCTTCGCCGTCTCCATCATCTCGTCCCAGGTCTTGGGCACCGGTCGCTTGTATTTCTCCAGCAGGTCCTTGCGGTAGTAGAGGAACTGCGAATCAGCGAAGTAGGGCAGCGCGACCAGCTTGCCGCCGACCTGGTTGGCATCGGCGTAGGCCTTCAGGTACGCCGGCAGCATCTTCGCCTTGTCGGCGCCGAGATAGCCGTCCAGCGGCTCGGCCCAGCCCTGCGCCGCCCACTGCGCCGGCCGGATGACGTCGATCAGCACGAGGTCGAGCACCGAATCCTTCGACGACATCACCGTCGACAGGTACTGCTGCTGCGCCTCGGAGGTCGCGCCGCCGACCTCGACCTCGACCTTCACGGCCGGATTGCGCTTCTGGTACTCGTCGGCGATCTTGCGCATCACGTCGGGCCGCTGCTGGCCGCCGGTGAAGATGCGCAGCGTGGTCTGCTGCGCCCACGCGTTCACCGCGAAGGCCGCGCCCAGCGCGGCGGTCAGCAGGATCTTCCAGGTCTTCATGCTTCTCTCCTCGAGGAAAAGCGAAGTCGGACTTCGCCTGTTACTTGGTTCAGTTCCAAACGATCTGCCATCTACCATCGGCCGCGCCGGCGAAAACCGGCGCAGGCACTCACCAATCTGCCCCTCGTACCGCTGCGCCTGACTCCGGGTCGAACAGGTGAAAGCGGTTCAACGCCAGCGACACCGGCAGCGCCTGCCCGACGCGCAGACCCGCCTCCGGCGCAAAGCGCCCGGTCATCTCGCCGGCATCGGCACCGCTGCCCAGCCGGACGAGTCCCAGCGTGTCCGAACCCAGCGGCTCGACCAGGATCACCTTGCCGTCCACTTTCACGCTGTCCGGCTCCGGCGAGTCGCCTACGCTGATGTGTTCCGGCCGCAGCCCGAAGGACAGCGCGCGGCCGATGTGACGCGCGCATTCGGCCACCCGCGCCGCGGGCACCGTCAGGTCGACGTCGCCCGCCAGATGCAGCATGCGACCGCCCTCGCCGATGCGACAGGGCAGGAAGTTCATCGGCGGCGAGCCGGTGAAGCCGGCGACGAACTTCGCCGCCGGGCGATTGTAGATGCCGTCCGGCGTGTCGTACTGGATGAGGTTGCCGTTCTGCAGCACGACGATGCGGTCTGCCAGCGTCATCGCCTCGACCTGGTCGTGGGTCACGTAGATCACCGTGTTGCCCAGCCGCTGGTGCAGCTTCTTGATCTCCACCCGCATCTCGGCGCGCAGCAGTGCGTCCAGGTTGGACAGCGGCTCGTCGAACAGGAAGGCCTTGGGCTTGCGCACGATGGAGCGACCCATCGCGACCCGCTGCCGCTGTCCGCCGGAGAGCTCACGCGGTTTGCGCGCGAGCAGGTGCGTGATCTGCAGGATGTTCGCCGCCTCGTCGACGCGCGCCTTGATCTCATGCTCGGGCCGCTTGCGCAGGCGCAGGCCGAAGGCCATGTTCTCGAACACCGTCTTGTGCGGATACAGCGCGTAGTCCTGGAAGACCATCGCGATGTCGCGCGAGCGCGGCGGCAAATCGTTCACCACCGTGCCGCCGATGCTGATCTCGCCTGCGGTGATTTCCTCCAGCCCCGCGATCATCCGCAGCAGCGTCGACTTGCCGCAGCCGGACGGGCCAACGAACACCACGAACTCGCCCGACTTGATCTCGAGGTCGATGCCGTGGATGACCTTGACCGGGCCATAGGACTTGGCGACCTTGTTGAGTTGGACTTCCGACATGGTGATTCCTGCGAGGAGGTATGCGTTGGCGCGGGGGCGAGAGGAGTCGAGTGTATTCCGGGCGGCCGGTTTGCGCAGCGGCGTTAGGCCGCGCTGGTCTGCGCCAGCCCGGCGTCGACGATCAGGCTCTGGCCGGTGATGGCACGCGCCTCGTCGGCGGCGAGGAACAGCGCCGTGCGCGCGACGTCGTCCACCGACAAGCGGAACTTGAGGCACTGCTGCTCCAGATACTTCTGCTCCTCTTCCGGCGTCGCCCACAACGCCATCTGGCGCTCGGTCACGATCGCTCCGGGCAGGATAGCGTTGACCCGGATGTTGCGTTCCCCGAGTTCGCGGGCGAGGACACGGGTCATGCCGGTGATCGCTGCCTTTGAGGTTGCATAGGCGATCAGCCCGGTCCTGCCGCGCAGCCAGCCCACCGACCCCAGGTTGATGATGGCGCCGCCTCCCGCCTCGGCCATTCCCGGCGCGACAGCCTGCGCGGCGAAAAAGTGGTGGCGCAGGTTGGTTGCGAGGTTGTCGTCCCAGTAGTCGGGCGTCACGTCCTCGAGCCGGTGCCGGTCGTCACGCGCGGCGTTGTTGATCAGGACCCGGATCGGACCCCAATCGCGCGCCACGGTGGCGATGACCTCCGTCAATGCAGCGATGTCGCGGACGTCGCAGTGCGCAAAGCGGACGCGGTCGGGACCCAACTCCTCCTGCAATGCGCCCGAAGGGGCGTCGGCGACGTCGATGAACGCGACGCGCGCGCCCTGACCGGCAAAATGGCGGACGAAGCCCGCGCCGATTCCGGAGCCGCCGCCGGAGACGAAAACCGTACGTCCCGCGAGGTCGGGGTAGGTCGCATGCGCAACGGACGTCAACGGATTCCTCCTTGGTGAGCGAACATCGTTGCAACGCGCCTGATCCATGACCTGCGGCGCACCGCATTGTCCCGGACGAGCAACTAATTCGTCTATATCATCTATATCACATAGATGAATAATCGTCCAGCAGCATCCCCGCCCGGGCTTTTCCGCCTTAAACTGCACCCGGCGGAAGCGGGCTCGCGTCCGGCATTCCGACCGTCGACAACAGCAGAAGGAAATTCCCCCGCATGGACATGCCCGTCAACCAATTCAAGCGCGCGCTCAAAGCCGGTCGCGTCGTCCATGGCACCTGGCTGATGAGTGCCGCGCCGTCGACCGCCGAGGCGCTCGGCAACGCCGGGTTCGACTTTCTGGTGATCGACATGGAGCACGTGCCGGTGGACGCGCCGCAGCTGGTCGAGCTGCTGCGCACGGTGGCCGGCACGCCGGCGA
Source organism: uncultured beta proteobacterium (assembly GCA_963712105.1). Classification (GTDB taxonomy): domain Bacteria; phylum Pseudomonadota; class Gammaproteobacteria; order Burkholderiales; family Casimicrobiaceae; genus VBCG01. Next base: position 337,913 of record CAVQGR010000012.1, on the reverse strand, counting down.
CGTCGGTCACCCGGTTGCCGTGGAACGACACGGTGATGGTCAAGCGCGCGCTCGACGCGGGTGCGCAATCGATCATGTTTCCGTTCGTGCAGAACGCGGAAGAAGCGCGCCGCGCCGTGGCTGCCACCCGCTATCCACCCGATGGCAATCGTGGCGTCGCCGCGATGCACCGGGCCAGCCGCTACGGCGCCGTGCAGAACTACCTGAAGAATGCCGCCGAAGAACTCTGCGTGATCGTGCAGATCGAGACGCTGCCCGCGCTGGCGGAACTCGCGGCGATCGCCGCGGTACCCGGCGTCGATTCGATCTTCATCGGCCCGGGCGATTTGTCCGCTTCGATGGGGTATCTGGGTGACATCGGTAACGCTGCAGTGCAGGAAAAACTGCGCGAAGGCGCGCAACATTGCAAGGCACTGGGAGTGCCCTGCGGCATCGTCGGCCCCAATCCGGACATGGTCGGCCGCTTTCTTGACTACGGCTACACCTGGGTGGCGGTGGGTTCCGACCTGAGTTTCATGGTCGGACGCGGGCAGGAATGGCTGGCCAGGATGAGGGGCCCTGCGCCGGCCGCTCCGCCGCCGTCGCAGGGGGCGTATTGATGGCGCGCTCGGAAGAGGAAGTCGCATCGCCGTTTCGCTGCGTGCTCGACGTCGGCGCAAGCCTGGGCGAATGCCCGGTATGGTCGGTCGCCGAGCAGGTGCTCTACTGGGTCGACATCAACGCGCCGTCGCTCAATCGTTTCGATCCGGAGAGCGGCCGAAACACCGTGATGCCGATGCCGGAATCGATCGGCTGTTTCGCGCTGCGCGCGGGTGGGGGCTTCGTCGTCGCGCTGCGCAACGGCTTGTGGTTCGCCGATGCCGATGGCGTGCTGGAACGAAAAGTCGCCGATGCGCCCTATGCGCCAATCCATCACCGCTTCAACGACGGTCGTTGCGACGCGCAGGGCCGCTTCCTCGCCGGATCGATGAACGAGAAGCGCGATGCCGCCACCGCGACGCTGGTGCGCCTCGACCCCGACCTCAGGTTGACCACTGTCCTGACCGGCATGACGATCAGCAATGGACTGGCATGGAGTCCCGACGGCCGAACCATGTACCACGCCGACACGCCGACGCTGGCCGTGCGCGCATTCGACTATGACCCGGCGACCGGCGCCGCGACGAATCCGCGCATCTTCGCAAAATTCTTCCTGGAGACCGACCGTCCGGATGGCGGCGCGGTAGACAGCGTCGGCAATTACTGGACGGCGTTCTATCGCGGCGGCAAGGTGGTGAAACTCTCGCCACAGGGAGAAACGCTTGCCGCTTTCGAGGTCCCGGCGATGTGTCCTACGATGTGCGCATTCGGTGGGCCGGACCTGCGCACCCTCTACGTGACCACCGCGCGACAGCGGCGCGACGACGACGAACTTGTCCGACTTCCGCAGTCCGGCGGTATCTTTGCCATGCCGGTCGACGTTCCCGGACGCCCCGAACCCGCCTTCGCAGGCTGAACCAGCGCAGACACCATGTTCCTCGACCCCACCGCGTATCTAAGACTCAATCTCCAGGGCAGCCTGGGCAGCAGCGGCTCCGGCGCGTCCTTCGCAACCTCGACCGGAGACGTGCTCGAGGTCTCGGCGTACAGCGGCGGAACCTTTCGGCTGCGCCTGGGCCCGAACACCCGCCCCGACTACGGCATTGTCGTCGGCCGAACGCAGGCCTGCGAAGTGACCCAGCCCGCACCCGGTCGCTGGTCGTTTCGCAATGGCGACGCCGTGCTCGAAATCAGTTCATCGCCACTTTCCTTCCGGCTGCTGTGGAAGGACGCCTGCGTGCTGACCTCGATCACCGACCAGCATTTCCGCGGATGGACCCGACTGCCGGCATTCGGTCGCGGGCAGAAGGGCGGACTGTGGACCACGGCGCTGGCGCTGGCCACCGGCGAACCGGTGTATGGCCTGGGTGAGAAATTCGGCTCGCTCGACAAGCGCGGACAGCTGATCCATTCGCAGGTCGAGGACGCACTCGGTGTCAACACCGGCCTCGCCTACAAGAACACGCCCTTTGCGTGGAGCCCCGGCAATGGGCAGGGCGCTTGGGGCAGCTTCGTGCACACGCCGGGCATGGTCACCCACGGCGTCGGCCACCCGGACTGGTCGCATCGCAGCTACGCGATGGTCGTCGACGATGAGGCGCTCGATCTCTTTCTATTCGCCGCCGAGACGCCTGCGGAGATTGTCGACGCCTATGTCGGGCTGACCGGACGCGCGCCGCCGGTCCCGCGCTGGAGTCTCGGCCTGTGGGTCTCGCGCGCCTACTACAAGACACCCGATGAAGCGCTCGCCGTCGCGCGCACGCTGCGCGAGCGCCGCATTCCCTGTGACGTGCTGACGCTGGACGGCCGTGCCGCCTGGGACGTGCAGACGCGCTTCAACTTCGAGTGGGACCCGGCGCGCTTTGCGGACCCGAAGGGCTCGCTGGACGCAATCCGCGCGCACAACCTGCGCATCTGCGTCTGGGAATATCCCTACGTCTCCATCCACGCGCCGCTTTTCCTGAAGCTTGCGCAGCATGGCTACCTGCTCAAGACCCGCGAAGGCGATCCGTACATCTTTGGCTGGGATACCTCATCCGGCACCAGTCCTTTCGGCAACGTGCTCACCTCGCTGCCCGAAAGCGGCATCCTCGATTTCACCAATCCGGATGCATACGCCTGGTGGCGAGACGCGCACCAGGCTTTGTTCGCCGACGGCGTGGATGTGATCAAGAGCGACTTTGGCGAGCACGTGCCCGACGACGCGGTGGCGCACAACGGCGATTGGGGCCGCCGCCTGCACAATGTCTATCCAATGCTGTACAACAAGTGCGTATTCGAGGCGACGCGCAAGTTCCAGGCGCCGGACGCCGGCCCGCCCATCGTATGGAGTCGAGCCGGATGGGCCGGCAGCCAGCGCTATCCGATCGGTTGGGGCGGCGACCCGCAGAGCGACTGGGAGGGTCTCGCCGCATCGCTGCGTGGCGGCCTGTCGCTGGGGATGAGCGGCAACCCGTATCACAGCTCCGACATCGGCGGATTCTATGGCGCCGAGCAGCCGGACGCCGAACTCTATGTTCGCTGGCTGCAGGCGTCGGTCTTCAGTTCGCATATCCGCGTGCACGGCATCGGCGAACGCGAGCCCTGGGCATTCGGCGCACAGGCCGAGGCAATCTGCCGCAAGTGGCTGGCCTTTCGCTACCGGCTGATTCCGTACCTCGAGTCGGTGATTGCGACAGCGACGAAAACCGGCCTGCCGGTGAACCGCGCCATGCCGCTGGCGTTTCCCGGCAATGCGCTGCTGCGCGACTTCGAGACGCAGTTCATGTGTGGCGATGCGCTGCTGGTCGCGCCGATCGTCCGCGAGGGCGGGCTGGTGGAAATCGCGTTGCCGCCGGGGGCATGGTACGACCTCAACACGCGCGCGCTGCATGCCGGCCTGCAGGTGCTGCGCTACCAGGCCAAACTCGAGCAGTTCCCGGTGTTCGCGCGCGCCGGCCATACGCTGCCGCTCGGGCGCGCAGTCCAACATACCGGCGAGATCGATGGCGAGGCGCCGCTGGAAATGCTCTGGGTGTTCGGCAAGCCCGCCGTCGAGTTGGCGGGCTACGCGCAGGCGCAGGTGCAGGCGACGGAGGACGGCAGTTACGCGATTCGCGTCGCGCCCGGCGTCAAGACCGAGTTGTGGGGCGACGCCGCCGGGCTTCCCGTCGAAGCGCTTTGAACCTGCCGATGTCCGCTGCCGATCGTGTCTCGCTTGCCCTTACTTCCGGAGAACCCGCAGGCATCGGTCCGGAACTGGTCGCGATGCTCGCGGCGCGGCATGCGCGTGCACCGTTCCCCGCACGGCTGGTCGTGCTCGGCGACCATGACCTGCTGACACAACGCGCCGAACGCATCGGCGTGACTGCGCGCTATGCGCGTTACGATCCGGCGGCACCGATGCCCGCTGCCGGCGTGACCGAAGTCTGGCACCAGCCGCTGGCGGTGCCCGTGGTGCCGGGTCATCCCGACCCGGCCAATTCCGCAAGCGTGATCGCGATGCTGACACAGGCGGTCGACGCCTGCGCGACCGGCGCCTTCGCCGCGCTGGTCACCGCGCCGGTGCAGAAGAGCGTGCTGATGGACGCCGGCATCGCCTTCTCCGGCCATACAGAGTTTCTGGCCGAGCGTACGCACACTCCGCGCGTGGTCATGCTGCTGGTCGGCGGTACAGCGGACGCACCTTTGCGCGTCGCGCTGGCCACGACGCACCTGCCGCTTTCCGCCGTGCCGGCGGCGCTCACCCGCGACGGCCTGCGCGAGACGTTGCTGATCGTCGCTCTCGAACTGAAGTCGAAATTCGGCATTGCCTCGCCACGGATCGCCGTCTGCGGCCTCAACCCGCATGCCGGCGAGGGCGGCCATCTCGGTCGCGAGGAGATCGACGTCATCGCGCCGGCGATCGCCGACGCCGCGACCTCAGGTCACGCGCGATTCGAAGGCCCGCTGCCCGCCGACACCGTGTTCGTTCCCGAGCAGGCTCGCCGCTTCGACGCCATTGTCGCCATGTACCACGACCAGGGCCTGCCGGCGCTGAAGGCCGCCAGCTTCGGTGGCGGGATCAACGTGACGCTCGGGTTGCCGTTTCCGCGAACGTCGGTCGATCACGGGACCGCGCTCGATCTTGCCGGTGATCCGATGCGCGCGGCGGGCGCCGACGCGGGAAGCCTCATTGCCTCGGTCAACCTCGCGATCGAGCTCGCGCGACGACAGTCGGCCACGAATTCCAACCCGCGCTAACCGCAATCGCGCGTCCGCGCGCACTGCGGAGGGACGGACTCATCCCGGCAAGTGCCGGGTTCACCCCCTGGACCCGGCGATCCGTCGCGGCCGTGGCGCCGGCCCGCGGCAGGGAATAGACTTCCTGCATAGTCGGTTCCGACCCTCATTTCCGACCCTCAGGCAGATTTCCGACTCGCCGGACCCGCCTGCCGCGTACGCGCAAACAGGGGACTCGCAGCATGAGCGACGTGGCCGACGCCAATCCTCCCCCGCCAGACGCCGCGATCAATCCACGCGGCGCTACGCAGCGCTGGCCAGTTGCGCGCGGAACGCTGCCCCCTTCGGCGGCGAAGTGGCGCGTTGCGCTGAATGAGCTCTTCGCCGGCATCACAGTGACCATTGTCGCCACGGCGGCGCTGGTATGCCTTGTCGATGCCGTCCAGGATGTCCTCCATACCGTCCTGCGAAGTTCGCCCGGACACTCCGTCACCAGGATTCTGAACGGCTTCTACACCACGGCGCTGATTGCGTTGCTGTTCATGTTTGGCGTCGTCGCCGCGCTCAACCGGCATCCCGTGCCCGGAGCGCGCCAGACGGCTGCTGTGGCCATGGCGGTGATCGTGGCGACCGCCGTAGGAACGCTGCTGAAGCTGCATTGGCTGGGATTGCTCGCCGTCCAGCCGCAGCTGGACGGCGGCTACTACTACTCCGACGCGCTTTCACATTTCGTCCAGCTATTCGTGCGCTACCTGACCATCGGCGTGCTGTTCGCCGCATCGTTCACGATGTACCGGCGCGAACGGCGGCGCACCGCCTCGCTCCATCAGGCAGAGGTCGAGCAGGCGACCCTTGGCCAGCAACTGGACGAGGCGCGGCTGCAGACGCTGCTCGCACAGATTGAGCCCCACTTCCTGTTCAACACGCTCGCCAACGTACGCGGCCTCTATCAGAGCGACCCGGCCGCGGCGGAACGCATGCTCGACAACCTGACTCGTTACCTGACCGTCGCGCTGCCGCGCATGCGCGAACCGGTGTCGACGATCGGACGCGAGGCTGCGCTGGCCGGCGCCTACCTCGGCATTCAGCAGATCCGGATGGGCGCGCGACTCACATACGCGATCGACATCCCCGAGCGGCTATACCATGCCGCGCTACCGCCCATGATGCTGCTCACGCTGGTCGAGAACGCGATCAAGCACGGACTCGGACAGGTTCGCGAAGGTGGAACCATCACGATCACCGCGCGGGAAAGCGACGGGCAGCTGTCGCTGCGCGTCTCGGACACGGGTCGTGGCTTCGCGAAGTACCTTGGCAATGGCGCGGGACTCGCCAACATTCGCGCGCGGCTGGGCGCGCTGCACGGAGCGACCGCATCGCTTCGCCTTGCCGTCAACACGCCGCGAGGGGTCACGGCAACCATCATGGTGCCGATGTCCCGCGTGGGGGCGCACTGATGAACGGCAGGCTGCCCGGATCCGGGAAGACACGCCGGTCCGGCGTTTGGGGTGCGCTGTCCTTCCTGCTGCAGGCATGGCGCACGATCACCTGGCGGCAGATCGCGTGGACCGCGGGGCTCGGACTGTTCGCCGAAGTGCTGTTCATCACCGTTTCGCATGCCTTCACGATGTTCCTGCAAAAGGACTGGAGCGCGCGATTCGCGATGATCGTCAACAACGCCTGGTCCGAACTGGCCACTGCATTTTTCTTCCTGCTGTGCATCGTCGCGGCCGATCATGCTGTTCGCCGCGGCGCGCTGCGCATACGTAGCTTCGCGCTGGCGGCGCTGGTGGCGGCGCTGCTCGGCGCGGCGTTCAACAGTGCGGTCCTCTACGCGACCGGCTGGTTCGACCAGCCGTTCGTGAGGGGGTGGTGGAAGCCCGTGCATCCGATATCGCACTTCCTGTGGTACCTGCTGATCGGCGGTTTCATTACGTTCGTCTATGCGGACCTGCAGCGCAGTCGCGAAACGGCGGCACGACTTCACGCAGCGATGCTGCGCCGCACGCTCGCCGCCCGCGACGTCCTGCAGACGCGGCTGCAGGCGATGCAGGCGCGCGTGGAGCCGCAGTTCCTGTTCGACACGTTGGCCCGGATCCGGGAGATCTACAGGCGTGATGCGATGGCAGGGCAGCGCACGCTCGACGACCTGATCGCCTACCTGAGGACCGCGATGCCGCAGATGCATTCGAGCGCGTCCACGCTCGCGCGCGAGGTCGATCTCGTGCGCACCTATGTCGCAATCGTTGCCGCGTGCAGCGACATCCGGATTCGCCTGACGATCGACAGGGACGACGGCGCGGGTGAAACGCCGTTTCCACCAATGCTGCTGCTGCCGCTGGTCGGGCATGCGGTCGCGCGCTGCCGCCTGGAGCGCACGAAGGACGGCGAGATAACGCTTCGCCTGCGGCGGGTTGGCCAAAAGCTGGAAGTCAGCATCGGTCATGGGGGCACCGCGTTCGTGGGCGATGCCGCCGGCGATGCGATACGCCGGACTCGCGAGCATCTGGGCGTGCTGTTCGACGGCGGCGCGCGAATCGACTTGCGAAGCAGCACCGCTTCCGGAAGCGAGATCGTGTTGGAGTTGCCGGGATGAGGCTTCATCAATCTCCAGCTTCGTCCAACTCACCGGTGTTCCAGCGAATCCACGGACTCCGGACCGCGCACTTCGTTGAGTCGTCGACGCGCCAGGTGCTGGATTCATTCCGGGAAATTGCCGATTCACCCCCGGAATTCGCCTGTTTCGTCGCGACGTTGGCTGGGAGGCATCGCCGGTACTAGACTGCGGCAAGCGTCGGGAGGGGTCTGCGTGCAGAGCTCCGGTTCCCCGACCCGACGACCACGTACATGCCAAGGGGGGAGGCTTACAGCGTGACCAATGCAAACGCGGCCGAAGGGGTATCTCTGCCCGCGTCCCCAGGCGAAACGCCTGCGCGCGGCCACCGACGGCCCAGGCTGTTGGGTTTGCTCCCGGCAGCCGCGCCGGCCTGGCGCGTCCGCCTGAACGCCCTCTTCGAAGGCGTTACGCCGACGATCGTGGCAATTGCTGCACTGTTCTGCCTGGTCGACGCGGTCCAGGACCGCATCAACGGGCTGTTGTCGTCCCCGTTCGGCCTATGGACTTCTTGCGGTGGCGTGGGACCTTCTTGATGACCTCGGTCATCGCGTCGCTGGTCATCCTCGGCGTCGTCGCCGCGTTGAACCGGAATCCGAGGCCCGGCGCGCGCCAGAACATTGCCGTCGCCGTCGCGGTGATTGTCATGGCGGCGCTGGGCGTCTGGCTGCGGATGTACTGGACGGGTGAGTTGAACATCCGGGCCGGCGCGCGAGGCGGCTGGTACTACACCAGCGCTTCGACCGAGTTCGTCAAGGCCTACGTACGATATCTGGTCATCGGCGGCTTGTTTGCGGCCTCCATGACGATGTTTCGCCGCGAGCGCTTGCGCAACGAGGCGCTCCACGAGACCGAAATCGCCCAGGCGCAACTCGGGCAGCAGCTGGACGAGGCGCGTCTGCAGGCACTGCTCGCCCAGATCGAGCCGCACTTCCTGTTCAACACCCTTGCCAACGTGCGCGGCCTCTACCAAAGCGACTCCGGCTCGGCGAAGCGCATGCTCGGGAACCTGCGACGCTACCTGACCGTGGCGCTGCCGCGCATGCGGGAGTCGGAATCGACTGTCGGCCGCGAGGCGGCGTTGGCGGAGGCCTATCTCGGCATCCAGCAGATCCGGATGGGCAAGCGGCTGGCTTTCTCGATCAATGTACCTGCCGAGCTGCGGCACGCGTCGCTGCCGCCAATGATGCTGCTCACGCTTGTCGAGAACGCGATCAAGCATGGACTCGGTCGAGTTGCCCGAAGGCGGCACGATTTCGATCACGGCATCGCAGGACGACGACGAATTGTCGTTGCGGGTGGCGGACACCGGACGTGGCTTCGCAAAGCACCTGGGCAACGGCGCCGGTCTCGCGAACATTCGCGCGCGGCTCGGCGCATTGCATGGCGCGCGCGGCCGACTGCGCCTCGCCCGCAATACGCCGCGTGGCGTGACGGCGACGATCATCGGTGCCGTTGCCGGCGTGCGAGGCTCGCTGATGAACGACTGCTGCAACCCTGGCCATTCGCAGCAGGTGGACAGCAACGTCGCGTGGTCCGCTTCGCTGTTCAGGAGGCCCTGCGCGCGCATCACCTGGCGGCACGTCGGCTGGACGGCGTTTCTCGGCCTGCTGGCGACCATCGTCATGTTGACCGTGTCGCACGCGATCGGCGTGTTTCTCTTCGCGTCCTGGCGCGGTCGCGTCAACTGTTCGCGCAGGAACTCGCCATTTTCGAGCTGGTCTCGTTCGTGTATCTGGCATGCGTGCTTGCCGCCGATCAAGCCGTCAGCCACGGCGCGGCGCGTGTCCGCACCTACGTGCTGGCGGTGCTCGTCGCGTCGCTGCTCGCCGCGCTCATCGACACGGCGATTCGCATGGCCTTCACCGATTTCTTCGAGAAAGCGCAGCCGTGGTGGCGCCCGGTGCATACCGCCTCGCATTTCATTTGGGGGCTGGTGCTGGGCGGCTTCTCCATCTTCGTGTACGCCGACCTGAAGCGCAATCGCGAAACCGCGGCACGGCTGCAGGCGGCGACGCTGCAGCGCACGCGATCCGCGCGTGCGGTCCTGCAAACCCAGCTGCAGGCGATGCAGGCGCGGGTCGAACCGCAGTTTCTGTTCGACACGCTCGACCGCATCGGTGAGATCTACGATCGCGATCCCACCAAGGGGCAGCAGACGATCGACGATCTCATCGCCTATTTGCGGACCGCGATGCCGCAGATGCACGAGGCCTCCTCGACGCTTGCGCGGGAGCTCGACCTGGTGCGGACCTACGTCGCAATTGTCGCCGCTTGCAGCGAAGGCCGCGTCCGGCTGGCGATCGAAGGCAAGGAAGACTGGGCGCACACTGCATTTCCGCCAATGTTGCTGCTGCCGCTCGTCGAACACGCGATCTCAAGTGGCCGCCTGACGCGGCCGGGGGACGGTGCAATCTCGCTGCGCGCGCTCCGCACTGACGGAAAACTGCATGTCACCGTCGGCCACGGAGGAAGCGCATTTTCCGCCGATGCTGGAAGCGATGCCGTCGGACGCGTCCGCGAGCATTTGCAAACGCTGTTCGATAGCGAAGCGAGGGTCGATCTGCACACCCGCGTCGACCGCGGCACCGAAGTCGCGATGGAGATTCCACTATGACCGCCCCCAAGGCCGTGATCGCCGAGGACGAGCCCGTGCTGCGCGCGGAACTGAAACGCGAACTGGCCGCGCTGTGGCCGGAGCTTTTGATCTGCGCGGAGGCCGAGGAAGGTGTTGCCGCGCTGCACGCGATCGAAAAGCACAGGCCCGACGTGCTGTTCCTTGACATCCAGATGCCCGGGATGAGCGGGCTCGAGGTCGCGCAGCAGGTCAATGGCCGTTGCCATATCGCCTTCGTCACTGCCTACGATGCCTACGCGGTAAGCGCGTTCGAACAGGGCGCGGTCGACTACGTGATGAAGCCGTTCTCGACGGCGCGCCTGGCCAAGACCGTCGCGCGACTCAAGGACAAGCTGGGCAGCGCGCCAGCGACGCTCGACGGCATCCTGCGCACGCTCGCCGGGCGCCTCGAACACGGCGACGGGCACCTGCGCTGGATCACCGCGTCGCACGGCAACGAACTCGACCTCATCACCGTCGATGAGATCTGCTACTTCCGTGCGGATGCCAAGTACACGCTGGTGGTGACGGCGACCGCCGACATCCCGATCCGCGTGCCGATCAAGGAACTGGTCGAGCGACTCGACCCCAACGTCTTCTGGCAGATCCACCGCGGCACGCTGGTCAATGTCAACGCGATCGCCGGCGTCACGCGGCGCTTCGACGGCCATCTTCTGGTCCGGCTGAAGCAACGCAAGGAGACGCTGCCCGTCAGCGAATCGTATGTGCATCTGTTCAAGTCGATGTAGGCAGGTAACGAAACCACTGAACGGTCCCGGGAGCATCGATGCGCCATACCGCACGCATGAAGAGCCTGCCGCTCGCGATCGCCCTCGTCTGCGAGTCCGGCTGGGGCCAGACCATTGGCGCCCCTCAACCCGAGGCACTGCCCGATCCGATCCGCATCGAGGTCACCGGGTCGCGCATCGCGCGAATCGACGGCGAGACCGCGTTGCCGGTGCAGGTCATCGGCCGCGACGAGATCGAGCGGGGCAACTGGACGACGGCGGCCGAGCTCATGGCGCACGTCTCGGCGAACTTCAATGGCGTGAACAACGCGCTGAACGTCGGATACCCGTACTCGCCAGGACTGTCGAGCGCCAACCTGCGCGGCCTGGGCGTCGGGAATACGCTGGTGCTGCTCAACGGCCGGCGGATCGCCAACTACGCGATCGCAGCTTCCACGGTGGATCTCGCCACCATTCCGCTGGCGGCGATCGAGCGTGTCGAGATCCTGAAGGACGGCGCGTCGTCGATCTACGGCACCGATGCGATCGCCGGCGTGGTGAACTTCATCACGCGCAAGAACTTCACGGGGGCCGAGGTCTCGGGACAGGCCGGCTTCACAGAGCAGGGTGGCGGCAACCATTACCAGGCCACGGTCACCGTCGGCTGGGGCGACCTCACGAAGGACAGGTTCAACGCTTTCGTCACCCTCGACTGGCAGAAGGACTCGGCACTGGCGGCGAGCCAGCGGTCGTTCGCCGCAACCGGCTACCGACCCGAAGACGGGTTCGTCTCCCTTTCCCGGATCACCTTTCCCGCCAATGTCCGGCGACCGAACGGCTCGCTGAGGAATCCGTCGTTCGCGAGCGGCTGCCAGCCGCCGCTGACGATTCCGTTTGGCACGTCGTGCGCATACGACTACACCAATGGCTACGACCTGCTGCCGGAGCAGCAGCAGTGGAACGTCATCGGGCGCGCGACCTGGGAGTTCACGGCCGGCCAGCAGCTGTTCGCCGAGTTCGTCTATTCGCGCAACGAACTTGATGCCCGATCGGCGCCGACGCCTGCGGCAAGGCTGCAGACGATCGATGGCACGCCGATCCTGTACCCGGCCGGTGGCCCCTACTACCCGAACGAGTTCGCGGCCGCCAACGGCCTTTCCGGTCCGCTCGAAGTCTATTTTCGTCTCGTTCCGCTGGGCGCGCGCATCGACACCACGACCACCGACGGACAACGCATCGTCGCCGGCGCCCAGGGCACGTTTGCGAGTTGGAGCTATGACGCCGCGTATACGCACAGCGTCAACACGGTGGACTACGCGTTCACGGCGGGTTACGTGGATGCGGCGGGACTCGGCGCCGCCATGGCGACCGGGCTCGTCAATCCGTTCGGCGCGACCAGTCCGGATGGCCTGGCGGTCCTGCAGTCCGCGCAGGTGAACGGCAGCATGCGCAAGGCGACCGGAACACTCGACCAGTTCGACGTAAACCTGTCCCGCGACCTGATGAAGCTGCCCGGAGGACCGCTGGCGATCGCCGTGGGCGCCGAGGGCCGGCGCGAACGCCTGAGCGACGATCCGGCGCTGCCGCTGGCTACCGGAAGCATCCTGGGATTTCCGAGCGAAATCAGCGCGCAGAGCGCGAGCCGCAATGCAGGCGCCGCCTTTGCCGAGTTGAACCTGCCCGTGGCGAAAGGCCTCGAATTCGGCGCCTCGGTCCGCTACGACCACTACAGCGATTTCGGCGGTACCACCAACCCCAAGCTCGCCGTCCGCTGGCAACCCGCGCCGTCGCTGCTCCTGCGCGGCGCGTGGGGAACGGGCTTTCGCGCCCCCACGCTGCCCGACCTGTTCACGCCTCGCTTCACGCGCGTCGTGAGCGGGTCGAACATCTACGATCCGGTACGCTGTCCCGTGACCGGAAGCCCCGACGATTGTCCTTTTGGCGAATTTGGATGGAACCAGGGCGGGACCACGACGCTCCAGCCGGAGACGTCGACGCAGGTCTCGGCCGGCGCGATCTGGGAACCGGTGCCGGGCGTCTCGGTCGGGATCGAGTGGTGGCGGCTCGAAAAGCAGAACACGATCGGCAACTTCATGCCGTTTTTCATCGTCGACAACTACGACGCCCTCGGTTCCACCAATGTCGTTCGCGGCCCGGTCGATCTCGCCTATCCGGACCTGCCCGGCCCAATCCAGTCCTTCAACGGCTGGAACGAGAACATGATCGACCTGACCACCTCCGGCATCGACGTGGCGCTCAAGGCGGTCACCACCTCGCCTGGACTGGGTCGGCTGCAGTTCTCGCTCGAAGGAACCTATATCCACAGCTATGTCGTGGGCGTGTCCCGCATCACACCGTTCGACATCGCCGGCACCTATGGCCTCGAGCCCATGCCGCGCTGGCGTCACTATGCGCAGCTCAACTGGCAACGAGGCGCGTGGGGCGCCACGCTTGCGCAGACCTTCCAGACCGGCTATACCGAGCCGGCACCGTCGGCCGCTACCCGAACAGTGGGCACCTACAGCGTGTGGGACATTCAGGGCGCGTACACGGGGTTTCGCAACGCGTCCATTGTTGCGGGCGTTCGGAACCTGTTCGACACCGATCCGCCGCTGACGTTCCAGACCCGCTCGCGGCAATTCGGCTACGACCCCGGCTACGCCGATCCGCGCGGCCGCACCTTCTACCTTAGGCTGAACTACGCGTTCAAGTAGCGGCACGTCAACAGCGTACGGCGAGTGCGCTTGGTATCCTGTTGCATGCACGGACATCAGGCCCGCAAGCGTTTCGGCCAGAATTTCCTCGCCGACGCGCACTACGTCGCGCGCATCGTCGACGCGATCGACCCGCAGCCCAGCGACAATCTGGTCGAGATCGGTCCGGGGCTGGCCGCGCTGACCGGCGGTCTCGTTCAACGCGCCGGGCATATCACGGCGATCGAGATCGACCGCGATCTCGCCGCGCGACTGCGCACAACGTTCACGCCCGAGCAGCTGACACTCCACGAGGCCGACGCGCTGGAATTCGACTACGCGCCGTTCGGCCCGGAACTGCGCGTCGTCGGCAACCTGCCGTACAACATCAGCTCTCCGCTGCTGTTTCATCTCGCCGCGTACGACCAGCAGCTGCGCGACCTGCATGTAATGCTGCAGAAGGAGGTCGTCGCGCGGATGACTGCCGCGCCGGGGACTGCGGACTATGGGCGACTCACCGTGATGCTGCAGGCAAAATTCAGGATCGCGCGTCTGTTCGTCGTGCCGCCCGGCGCCTTCCGCCCGGCGCCGAAGGTGGAGTCAGCCATCGCCCGGCTCATCCCCTTGCACGACGACAAGCCGGCAATCGCGGACGAGCGCCTGTTCGCGCAGATCGTAGCCGCCGCATTTTCGCAGCGGCGCAAGACGCTGCGCAATGCGGTGTCGGCGCTTTGCACGACCACGATGCTCGAGGCCGCCGGCATCGATCCTGGGGCGCGCGGGGAAACGCTTGCCGTCGCGGATTTCGTGCGGCTTGCCAACCGCGTGGCTTCCGCCTAGCGGCCACCGGCGCCGCCGCGTCCTAGAGCGCGTCCCAGTCGCGATCCGGCCGGCGCACCGGCGCATCGATGCGCACGACCTTTTGTCGCGACGTCTCGCCGCGGACCAGGCCGACATTGCGCAGGGGCACGCCGAACGCTTCGGAAAGAAAGCGCAGCAATTCCGCGTTGGCCTTGCCGTCAACCGGCGGCGCGGCGAGGCGAACCTTGAGCGCGGCACCGTGCTTGCCGACGATCCCGGTGCGCGTGGCGCCCGGCTGCACGTGCAGGGAAAGCATCAGCGCACCGGCGTCCTCGCGCAGCCAGGCCATCGCGAATCCGGTCAGATGAACAGCCGCGTCAACGCGCTTTCCAGCCACGGGATCGCGGTCATGATCAGCAGCTGCGCGATCACGATCACCACCAGCGGCGAAAGATCGAGCGTGCCGCCCAGCGGCGGCAGGACCCGCCGGATCGGGCGCAGGAACGGAAACGTCAACGCGTTGAGCAGGCCGGACAGCGGCCCGTCGGGCGCGACCCAGGACAACACCGCCTGCACCAGCACGACGATGATCAGCAGCCACAGCGCCGCCTTCAGCAGCGCGACGAAGGTGCCGACGAACAGGAATGCGAGGCTCGCCCCGACGGCGGTGAAGCCGCCGAAGACGAAGGCATAGGCGGCAAGCCACAGGAATTGCGCGAGAAAGGTCGCGACAAGCGACGCCCAATCGATACCCTTGAACCCGGGCAACAGCCGGCGCAGCGGCTTGACGATCCAGTCGGTGAGCGCGATCACCGCCTGTCCGAGGGGATTGCGAAACGGCGCACGCAGCCACTGCATGACAAAGCGCAGCAGCAGCGCATAGGTCAACAGCCCGAACACCACGTCGAGCAGGTACTTGATCGCCTGGTCCGCCATCTACTTCCCTTCCGCGTCGCCGAGTTCCCTTGCGCGCTCGGCTGCGGCCTTGACCGCGGCGACGAAGGCGTCCTTGACTCCATGCTCGTCGAGCACGCCGATCCCACGCTCTGTCGTTCCGCCCCTGGACGTCACCTGCGCGCGCAGGATGCCGGGGTCGAGGTCGGAGGCGCGTGCCAGCTTCACCGCGCCGGCAAAGGTGAGATAGGCGAGCTTGCGGGCTTCCGGCTTGCCGAAGCCAAGTTCCAGCGCCGCCTGTTCGAGCGCCTCGAGAAAATAGAACACATAGGCCGGACCGCTGCCGGACACGCCGGTGACGGCGTCGAGCATCGCCTCGCTTTGCACCCAGAGCACCGCACCGGCCGCTTCGAGCACCCGACCGGCCAGCTTTCGACCCGCCGCGTCGACCCCGGGCGCCGCAAACACGCCGCTGATGCCGGCACCGACCATGGCGGGTGTATTAGGCATCGCGCGCACGACCCGGGCGTAGCCGTTGAGCCAGGTCGACAGTTCGGCGATGCGCGTCCCCGCTGCGATCGACAGCACGACGGGAGTCCCGGCTACGAACGGGGCAAGCGCCGTCGCCGCCACGCGCATCTGTTGCGGCTTGACCGCCAGCACCACCAGATCGGCACCTTCGACCGCACCCGGGCTTGCCTCGCCGAAGACACCGATGCCGGGAAATTGTGCGGCGATGCTGTCCTGCCGCTCGCGCAGCGGTTCGACCACGCGAAAGCCGCGCGGATCCGCGCCTTTTTCGACCAGCCCGCCGACCAGTGCGGTCGCCATGTTGCCACCGCCGATGAAGGACAGATTCATCAATCCCGCCACAAGGTTGCCGCGTCAGTATTCCAGCGTAGTGCCAATGAGGTCACGCGCGGGCGCCGAAGATCGCCGTTCCCACGCGTACTTCGGTCGCGCCCTCGGCAACGGCCGCCTCGAGATCGCCCGACATGCCCATCGACAGTGTATCGACGTCGAGCCCCGCGGCCCGACAGTCGTCGAAGCACTCGCGCAGCATACCGAACTGCCGCCGCTGCCTGGTCACGTCGGTCGTTGGCTCCGGTATGCCCATGATGCCGCGCAGCCGGAGTCCGGACAGCCCCGCCACTTCGGTCGCCAGCGCCACCGCTTCGGCCGGTGCGACCCCGCTTTTCGTCGCCTCGCCGCTGACGTTGACCTGGACGCATACCGACAGCGGCGCGAGTCCGGCCTGGCGCTGCGTGGACAGACGCCGGGCGATCCTGATACGGTCGATGCTCTCCACCCAGTCGAAAGCAGCGGCGGCAGCGGCAGTCTTGTTCGACTGCAATGGCCCGATCAGGTGCCAGCGCAATTCGGCGAGATCGGCCAGCGCGTCGCGCTTCGCGGCGCCTTCCTGCACGTGGTTCTCGCCGAAGGACCGTTGGCCAAGCGCGTACACCGAGCGGACGGCCTCGGCGGGAAAGGTCTTCGACACCGCCAGCAGCCGGACCGACCCCGGCGGGCGCCCAGCCGCAGTCACCGCGGCGTCGATGCGGCGCAGCACAGCTTGCCACGCCTTCTCGTAGTGGCTCATAATCGTTTGGACTTCACACGAGCGGCAATCCTGGCACGCGATTTGCGTGCGTCGGTTCGTTATCGGCGACCTTTTCCTGCGCAGGGATTATAGATGGACATCACCGAGCTTCTGGCCTTTGCGGTCAAGAACAAGGCTTCCGACTTGCACCTGTCGGCGGGGCTGCCGCCCATGATTCGCGTTCACGGCGACATCCGGCGGATCAACCTGCCGCCGATGGAGCACGAGGATGTGCACGCCATGGTGTACGACATCATGAGCGACGCCCAGCGCAAGATGTACGAGGAAAACCTCGAGTGCGACTTCTCCTTCGCCGTCCCCAACCTGGCGCGCTTCCGCGTCAACGCCTTTGTCCAGCAGCGGGGCGCAGCAGCCGCGTTCCGGACGATTCCGGCCAAGGTGCTCTCCCTCGAGGAGCTGAACGCGCCGAAAGTCTTTGCCGAACTGACCAACCGGCCGCGCGGCCTCATCCTTTGCACCGGTCCGACCGGCTCGGGCAAGTCGACCACGCTGGCGGCGATGGTCAACCATGTAAACGAGAACGAATACGGCCACGTGCTGACGATCGAGGATCCGATCGAGTTCCTGCACGAGGCGAAGAAATGCCTGATCAACCAGCGCGAGGTCGGCCCGCACACGCTGTCCTTCGCCAACGCACTGCGCAGCGCGCTGCGCGAGGATCCCGACTACATCCTGGTCGGCGAAATGCGCGACCTGGAGACGATCCGCCTGGCGCTGACCGCCGCCGAAACCGGCCATCTGGTATTCGGAACGCTGCATACGAGTTCCGCGGCGAAGACCATCGACCGGATCGTCGACGTCTTTCCGGCGGCGGAAAAGGAAATGGTCCGCTCCATGCTTTCCGAGTCGCTGGTGTCGGTAATCTCGCAAACGCTGCTCAAGACCAAGGACGGACAGGGACGAATCGCGGCGCACGAAATCATGATCGGCACGCCGGCCATCCGGAACCTGATCCGCGAGAACAAGATCGCGCAGATGTATTCGTCGATCCAGACCTCGCAGGCGGCGGGCATGCAGACGCTCGACCAGTGCCTGGTCGAGCTGGTTCGCCGCAATCAGATCAACATTGCCGAGGCGCGCAACCGGGCGGTCAACAAGGATCTGTTCATGGGTGGCTAGATGACGACCCCCACGCTCACTTTGTTCGCTGCCCCCAGAGGGGGAGCATCGGTCCCTTGGGACGGCCCGGCGGGACCGATGATGAGAACCCCCACGCTCGCCATGCTCGCTGCCCCCAGAGGGGGAGCATCGGTCCCTTGGGACGGCCCGGCGGGACCGAAGTAGGCCGCATAGGAGCAAGCAACATATGGAACGCGAACGCGCCACCAAATTCATCCACGAACTGCTCGACCTGCTGGTCAAGCAGAATGGCTCCGACCTTTTCATCACCGCGAGCTTTCCGCCGGCAATCAAGGTCGACGGCAAGATCACGCCGGTATCCAAGACCCAGCTCTCCCCGCAGCACACCATCGAGCTGGTGCGCAGCGTCATGAACGACAAGCAGGCCGCCGAGTTCGAGGGCAGCAAGGAGTGCAACTTCGCGATCAGCCCACCCGGCATCGGCCGCTTCCGCGTCAACGCCTTCGTCCAGCAAGGGCGGGTGGGCATGGTGCTGCGGACGATCTCGACCGATATTCCCAAGTTCGAGGAACTGGGCCTGCCTCCGGTGCTGCGCGACATCATCATGTCCAAGCGCGGCATCATGATGTTCATCGGCGCCACCGGCGCGGGCAAGTCGACGTCGATGGCTTCGCTGCTGGGCTACCGAAACGAGAACAGCTACGGCCACATCATCACCATCGAGGACCCGATCGAATTCGTGCACGACCACAGGAACTGCATCGTCACGCAGCGCGAGGTCGGCGTGGACTGCGACGGCTGGCAGGTCGCGTTGAAGAACACGCTGCGCCAGGCGCCCGACGTCATCCTGATCGGCGAGGTCCGCGAGCGCGAGACCATGGACTACGCGATCTCCTTCGCGGAAACCGGCCATCTGTGCCTCGCCACGCTGCATGCGAACAGCACCAATCAGGCGCTCGACCGGATCATCAATTTCTTCCCGGAGGAGCGTCGCGCCCAGCTGCTGATGGACCTCTCGCTCAACACCCGCGCCTTTGTCGCGCAACGGCTGATCCCGCGCCGCGACGGTCGCGGCCGCGTTCCTGCGGTCGAGGTGATGCTCAACTCGCCACTGATTTCCGACCTGATCTTCAAGGGCGACATTTCCGGCATCAAGGAGATCATGAAGAAGTCGCGCGAACTCGGCATGCAGACCTTCGACCAGTCGCTGTTCGAACTCTACGAGGCCGGGCTCATCACCTACGAGGACGCGCTGCGCAACGCCGATTCGCTCAACGACCTGCGCCTGGAGATCAAGCTGCACGGCAAGGAGGCGAAGAACCGCAACGTGTTCTCGGGCCTGGGCAACCTCGACATCGTGCCCGACGCCACGAACAACATGAACATCTGATTTGCCGCGGGCCCCTCGGCCCGCGAGGGCGGGCTGTGTTAGATTCATCATCCCGCCAACCCGCACCTGAAGGCGCCGGATGTCCGGCCTCGATCGCGGCACGCCGCTGCCCACCGAAATCAAGCTGCACCAGACGTCGCGCGTGCTCGAACTCGCGTTCGATGACGGCCGCGTCTTTCGACTGCCCTACGAATTCCTGCGCGTGCACTCGCCGTCGGCAGAGGTGCGAGGCCATGGTCCGGGCCAGGAGACGCTGCAGATCGGCAAGAAGAACGTGACCATCAGCGAGGTCACGCCGGTCGGTCACTACGCCATCCAGCCGACGTTCTCCGACGGCCATTCTTCGGGCATCTATTCCTGGGACTACCTGCACGACCTGGGCGTGCGCCAGGAGGAGCTCTGGGTGCACTACCTCGAGCGGCTGGAAGCGGCCGGCGCGAGCCGCGACGCATAAATGGACGAGAACGAGCAATTCGGCTTCGAGCAGGTGTCCGCCGGCGAAAAGACCCGCCGGGTGCGCGGCGTATTCGACTCGGTCGCAGGAAAATACGACGTCATGAACGACGTGATGTCGGCCGGCCTGCACCGGCTGTGGAAACGCTTTGCCGTCGACATCGCCAATGCGCGGCCGGGGCAGCGGGTGCTAGACCTGGCCGGCGGCACCGGCGATCTTGCCCGCCTGTTTGCCGCCAAGGTCGGCCCCACGGGCACGGTCGTGCACACCGACATCAACGGTGCGATGCTTGCGGCAGGCCGCGACCGCTTGCTCGACCAGGGCTTGTCGCTGCCGACCGTCCAGTGCGACGCCGAGGCGCTGCCTTTTGCCGACCGTCACTTTGACGTGGTCACCATTGCCTTCGGATTGCGCAATGTCACCCGCAAGGAGACGGCGCTGGCCGAGATGCGCCGCGTCATCCGGCCCGGCGGCATGGTGCTGGTATTGGAGTTCTCGCGGGTCGCCGCACCGTTGGCGCCGGCGTACGACTGGTACAGCTTCAACGTGCTGCCGCGACTGGGCAAGCTGATCGCCGGCGATGCAGCCAGCTATCGCTATCTGGCGGAATCGATCCGCGTGCATCCCGACCAGGAAACATTGAAGCAGATGATGGAACAAGCCGGCTTCGACCGGGTCGAATATCACAATCTGACGGCGGGCGTCGTGGCCTTGCACGTCGGTCGGGTTTACTGAAGAATCTGCCATATCTGCGCGTCGGAGACGCGGATCCGGTCTTCGCTTCCGGTGACGTTTCCACGTCCTACCCCATTGCCGTATCCAGGAGATTGAGAATGAATCGTTTGCTCGTAACCATTGCAGTCTTTACCGCCGGTTTCCTGGCGGTGGCCGAGATTGCGGAAGCCAAGCGCCTCGGGGGCGGCAGGAGTTTCGGCGCGCAGCGCCAGGCCACCCCGGCGTCGCCGCCCGCGGCCAGCACCATGCCGGCCGCTCCTGCGGCAGCCGCCGCGACCAAGGCGGCGCCTGCAGCGTCCGGCGCGTCGCGCTGGCTGGGTCCGCTGGCCGGCCTCGCGGCCGGACTGGGCATCGCCGCGCTGCTGTCGCATCTGGGGTTGTCCGAAGCTTTCGGCAGCTTCCTTCTGCTGGCGCTGATCGTCGTGGCCGGCGTGTTCGCAATCCGCATGCTCATGGCCCGACGTACTCCCGCGCGTTCGCCGCTGCAGTATGCCGGCAGCGGGCCCGGACTCGGCTCCACGCCCGGCGGCTACGAGACCTCCCCGGCCCCGGTCGCAATGGGCAACAGCCGCTTCGAGCCGGTGCTGGGCGGCGCTGCCGCAGTCGCACCATCGACTGCGCCGCAAATCGGTCGCATTCCGCCGGGTTTCGATGCCGCGCCCTTCATCGAGCAGGCGAAGCTGCAGTTCCACAAGCTGCAAGCCGCCTACGACAGTGGCGACCGCAAGGCACTGGCCGACGTCATGACCCCGGAGATGTTCAGGGAGGTCGCGGGTGACCTCGCCAGCCGAGGGACGCACACGCCCACCGAGGTCATGCGGCTGGATGCGGACCTGCTTTCGGTGACCACCGAAGGCCCGCAACACTGGGCAAGCGTGCATTTCAAGGGAACGCTGCGCGAGGACGGCACTGTACTGCCAAGGGATTTCGAGGAAATCTGGAACCTCGTGAAGCCGGTCAACGGATCCAGCGGCTGGCTGTTGGCCGGAATCGAGCAGGTCGCCTCGGCTTGATCAAGGTTCCCGACCCGGCGGCTGCACCGGCGCAGCTCGCCAACAGCATCCTCGAACGGCAGGCCTGGGCGCGTGAGCGGCTGACGCCTTTCGCCGGTCGGGCGTTCGCGCTCGTCGCCGGGCCGTTCAGCAGTACCTTTGTCATCGATGCCGAGGGTCTGCTGGAGGCGGCGCGGCCGAACACCCCGGTTTGCCTCACGCTGACCGTATCGCCGTTGACCCTGCCGGCGTTCCTTGCCGACCCCAAGCGCTGGAATGAATTCGTTCGGGAGGCGGGCGATGCGGACCTGGGAGGGGCCTTAAAGGATCTGTCGCAGACGCTGCCCTGGTTCGTCGAGGAAGCATTCGCCAAGGCGCTGGGGCCGCTGGTCGGCCAGCGGGTGGCAGACGCCGGCCGCGGGTTGCTCGCGTTTCCGGAGTACGCCAGCCAGCGTTTGGCCGACAGCATGATCAGCTATGCGCGCGACGAGGCCGCGTTGCTGGCTCGCGGCGACGACCTGCGTCGTTTTGCCGAAGCCTGCCACGACCTCGAGACCAGAACGGATCTCGCCGAAGCTCGCCTGAACGGGCTCGCCGCGCACGCCGGGCCACATCCAGCCTAGTCTCCAGCCAGACGCACAGATGCCGCCGCGAGATGCGCGCGCCAAGCGAAACGCCAGCAGTGCGGGCGGATCGACGGCGCGCCAGGCGCCGCATGCGCGGCGCCGCTCGTCCACGCCGACGCTCGCCAAATTCAGTCCGCCGCGCCTGTACAACGTGCATCGCCGCGAGCGCCTGTTCGCGCTGTTCGATGCGCGCCGCAGGCATCCGGTTGTCTGGATCGCCGGCCCCCCTGGTTCGGGCAAGTCCACCTTCGTCGCCAGCTACGTCGAGTCGCGCCGGCTGCCGGGAATCTGGTTCCAGGCCGATGCCGGGGACGCCGATCCGGCGACTTTTTTCCACTTCCTGCGTATGGCAGCGAAAAGTCTGGGCGGAAGGCGCGCAAGAAGCGCCGCCGCGTTGCCGCTGTTCACGCCCGAGTACGCGCAGGACCTGCCCGCGTTCACACGCCGGTTTCTGCGCGAGTTCTTCGCCCTCTTCCCCGCAGGGTCCCTGCTGGTCGTCGACAATTTCCACGAGCCGCACGGCGAACCGGACTGGCGACATGCCTTTGCCGAGGGTCTGCGCGAAATTCCGGACGGCCTGAACCTCGCCTTCATCTCCCGCGAAGCGCCGCCGCCCGAGATGGCGCGGCTGGTCGCGGAGCAGTGCATTGCCCAGATCGAGTGGGAGGCGCTGCGTTTCACAGAAGAGGAGGCGCAGGCGGTCGCCGCAGCGGTGAAGCTCGACCCCGCACTGGCAACGGCCATCCATCGAGCCAATGACGGCTGGGCCGCCGGCATCGTGCTCATGCGGGAGCACCTCGCGCACACGCATGGCGACCCACCCGAACTCCTTCTGCCCGAGGGCAAGGAAGCGGTCTTCGCCTATTTCACCGGAGAGATCTTCGGACGTTCCCGCCCCGAGAACCAGCGTGTGCTGTTGCTCGCCGCACTGCTCCCGACCGTCTCGGCCGGCGACGCGATTGCCATTTCGGAAGACCCCGACGCGCCGCGCGTGCTCGAGCACGTCTTCCGGAGACACCTGTTCACCGAGCGCCGGCGGATCGGAGCCGAGCCTGTCTACCAGTTTCACGCGCTGTTTCGCGAGTTCCTGCTGGCCGAGGGTCGCCGCCGCCTCGACGCCGCTGAGCGACGCGCTGCGCTCGACCGTGCCGCGGGGCTGCTGGTGGGTCGCGGCGACTTCGATGCGGCGGCCGCGCTGTACATCGAGGCCTCGGCCTGGCATGCGCTTGCCGGACTTGCGCTGCACGCTGGCCGGGGCCTGCTCGCCGAGGGCCGCGAGCGAACGCTGTACCACTGGCTGACGGCGCTTCCCGAGACAATCCGCGATGCCGATCCGCGCCTCTTGCTGGCACAGGCGCAAGTACTGCTGCACGCGGATCCGGCGCGCAGCAAGGCGGTGCTCGCGCATGCGCATGCCGGGTTCGAAGCGCAAGGCGACGTCCGCGGACGATTGCTCACCGCGGCAACCGCCGTCGAGTGCCACTACTTCGAGTGGGCCGATTTCGCCCCTCTGGACGGCTGGATCGAGGTCTTCGGGCAACTGCTGCGCGAGCCCCCGTCGCTCGGCACCGCCGACGCGCTGCGGGTACGTTCGGCGCTGCTGATCGCGTTTCTGTTCAGGCAGCCGGAACATCCGGGCATCGGCGACACGGCCGCGGAACTCGATCGCCTGCTGGCTGCGCCGGACGCGGACAGCGTGCCGGTCAACGACCGGATGAATGCCGCGTCGATCCTCTTCAACTATTTCAACTGGAAAACCAAGGGCGACTCGGCAGACGCGCTGATTGCGCGCGTCGAGCCCTGGCTGGCGGATCCGCAGGTAACCGCGCAGCGGCGCATCTGGTGGCAGGTGCACCGCGCCTTCAACGAGCAGTTGCGCGGCCACTACGCGCGTTCACGCAGGCTCATGGAGGAAACCGAGGCGCTCGCTGCCGAGCACGGCCTGGACTGGGTGCAGGTTGAAATCCATCATGCCGAGGTGTCCGCGCTGGTATCGAGCGGCGACGTCGATGCTGCCGCCGCGGCACTGGGCAAGCTGCGGGCCGTGGTCAATCCGACGCGGCGAATGGACGTGGCCTACCTGCGCCTGCAGGAGGCGGGCGTGCTGCTGCTGCAAGGCCGGGCGCGGGAGGCAGCGTCCGCGGCGCAGTCCGCGGTCGCGCTTGGTCGCGAAAGCGGGTTGCCTTCGCTGCAGCTGCCCCACTTCCTCGTCCGCCACGCGTTGTGCCGCGCCCACCTCGGCGAGATCGACGCGGCTTTGGCGCTGCTCGGCGAAGCAATCTCGCTGGCCACCGGAGCCGACCGGCGCGATTTCGAGCTGAACGCGGGCTTCCTGCGTGCTCATGCCGCCCGCACGGCCGGCGCCACCGAGGAGGCGCTTGCGTTATTGCGCGAACTGCTCTCGGCACGCCGTGCGGCGGCCTATTTCGGACTCATGCGGCTGCCGAAGGAGATCGTCTCGCCGCTGCTGGCCATGGCGCTCGACCACGACGTCGAGGCGGACTACACGCGCGGCCTGATCGCCCGGCATCGCCTGCCCCCGCCTTCGTCGGACATCGCGCAGTGGCCGTGGCCGCTGGCGCTGCGCGCGCTCGGAGAGTTCACGCTGGAACGCAACGGCGAATTGCTTACGTTCCGGGGCAAGGCGCAGAAAAAGCCGCTGGAGCTGCTGAAGGTACTGCTCGCGCTGGGCGGACGCAGCGTCGACACGTCGATGCTCACGGCGCTGCTGTGGCCGGACGCGGAAGGCGATGATGCGAAGACCTCGTTCGACAGCACCGTCTACCGGCTGCGCAAGCTCCTCGCTGCCGAGGGTGTCCTGCTGCTCGCAGACGGCAAGCTGTCGCTCAACCCCGCGCTCGTCTGGTGCGACGTCTGGGCCTTCGAGACGGCGCTGGATGCGGGTCGCCACGAGGCCGCGCTGTCGCTATACCGGGGCCATTTCCTGGCGCTTGAGGCCGCGTCCTCCCGGGTGCTGCCGCAACGCGATCGCCTCGCCGCGCGAATGCAGCGCGCGGTGCTGGCGGAGGGTGAGCGCCTCGAGCGCGTCCGCGACTGGCCCAGCGCCCGCGCGCTCTACGAGCGGGCGCTGGAGCTGGACAACCTTGCCGAGCCGCTGTACCGGCGCCTGATGGTCGCGCAACGCGAGCTTGGCGACCGTGCCGGAGCGCTGACCACCTACCGGCGCTGCCGTCAGCTGCTGTCCATCGTGCTCAACCGCCGGCCCACGGCGGAAACCGAGGCGCTTCGCGGCTCGCTGTAGGTCGGCGGTCGGCGCGGCGTCAGCCCGGCGGCCGGCCGAAAGCCCGCATCGGACGGTGCCCGCCAGTCCGCGACCCGGCTCCGGTTGCAACGGGCACCTTCCAGCGCCGCGCCCACGGGACCGGCCCCATCCCGGCGCGCCGCACCTCCGTTCGCGCAATCCGTCAGCGATCTGCCAGTCCGCGGACGGCACCATGCATGCCATCGCCCCACCGCCAAGACAGGAGTCTCGCCATGCTTGCCGCCGTCCCGCCTTCCGCGTCCGATGTCTTCGGCGCGCCCACCCCAGCGCTCCCCGGGGCGCTGGCTGCGCCCTTCGCCTGGACGGGAAGCGGACTCGAGCCGCTGCCCTGGTTTCCGTTCACCGTCGCCGCGAGTCCCAACCAGACTGTCGCCGCCGCCCGCATCGCCCAGCGCGCCGAGCGCGCCTACTGGTTCATTCGCCGGCAGCTCGGCAGCACGCCGCGTTTCCGGCTGCTGGTGCTCGACCCGGTCGACTGGAGCCGACATGCGGAAGTCCAGCCCTACGGCATCGCCCATTTCACCACCTCGGGCCACCTGGTGGTCGGCAGTCATCCAGCCGAGGCCTGGCTGGAGGTCAGTCGCCACCTGGCCCACAGCCTGCCGTCGATGCTGCTGCGCGGGCTGCTGCGCGTGCACGGCCGCGCCCCACGCGCACCGGCGGGTCCTGACCTGGCGCCTGTCGCAGAAGCGTTGATCGCCCACGAACTGGCGCACGTGGTTGCCGTTCAGGCAGGCGCACGGTTTGCGCACCGGCACCTGGCGGAGGCCTTCGCCAACTTTGTTCTCGTTGCCGTCCTGCGGACGACCGATCCGGCGACGGCGCACCGAGTACGGACCCTCGCCGACTCGGCGCGTCACCTGTACGGCGACTTGCCGACGAGGGCGGATTTCGACGCGGCGGACCAGCCGCTGAAGCCGGTGCCGTCGGTGCTGGCGCAGCTCGCGCTGACCCGGCGGGTCGACGCAATATGCGCCGATTCGGGCGTCGCGCCGCTGGCACGCTGGTTCGCACTGGCGCGTCGCGCCGACGGCGGGCAACGGACCGCCGAATCGACTGGCGAACACGCGTCGGCCGAGGCAATTGATCCGCGCATCACGAGTCTTTCCGGTATTTTTCGCCAGGAGTCCCGTGCGCTCGCCGCGTAGGCCGGCGCCACTCAGACTGATCGCAGCAAGCGATTCACCCGTACTCGACAAGGAGAGTCCCAATGTACGCATTTCGCAATATCGTGTTCGGCGCCGTCATCGGCGCGCTTGCCTCCGGCCTGACCGCCACCGCCGTGCAGGCAGCGCCCGACGCGTCCTCGATTGCCCGCGGCAAATACCTGGTGCGCATCGCCGGCTGCAACGACTGCCACACGCCGGGCTATGCCCCGAGCGGCGGCAAGGTCCCCGAAAAGGACTGGCTCACAGGCGATGCCCTGGGCTGGCGGGGCGACTGGGGCACGACTTATGCAGCCAATCTGCGCCTGAAACTGCAGGACATGACCGAAGCGCAATGGGTGAATACCGCCAAGAGCGCGCAGTACCGGCCGCCGATGCCCTGGTTCGCGTTGCACGACATGACCGAGCAGGACCTGCGCGCCATCTACCGCTACGTGCGTCAGCTGGGACCCGCCGGGCAGCCGGCGCCGGCCTACGTACCGCCGGGCAAGGAGCCGCAGGGGCCGTATGTCCAGTTTCCGAAGGCGCCTTGATGCGCATCGTCCCTGCGGCCAGGCAGGCGTCGCCCGGCCCACGCGGTAGCGGTCGACGGGGGCCGAATTGAGCAAGTCCCGACAGCGTCGGCCCGCGCCGCCTGTCATGGCGACAGTTCCCGGACTGCGCCTCCCGGTGGCGCCGGAGCAGGCCGGCGCGACGACCTCGACTCCGAATCCCGAGGCGTCGGCCGGAGACCTTGCCGGCGCCCCCCGGCGGCCCGTCCGGCGCTCGCGATTCCACTTCTGACCGGCTGCGTCGTCGGCGCCTGCCGGCGACGGGACCGGCGGCGGCCGTCCCGTAGAATGGGCGCATGCGAATCCTGCGCCTCGCCCGCATTGCCACCGTCTCGGTGCGCTTCGGCCTGGATGAGTTCTTCCTTGGTCAGGCGCGTTTCAGCGGCTTGCGCAGGCTCGTCGGCCGCGTCCTGTTCTGGCGTGACCTGTCGGAGCCGCGGGCGGTGCGGTTGCGGCTGGCGCTCGAAGCGCTGGGTCCGGTCTTCGTCAAGTTCGGGCAGGTGCTGTCCACCCGCCGCGACCTTCTCCCTCCCGATATCGCCGACGAGCTCGCCAAGCTGCAGGATCGCGTCCCGCCATTTCCCGCCGTCGAAGTCGTCGCTTCGCTGGAGCGCGCCTACGGCAAGCCCGTAGCGGAGGTCTTCCGCGATTTCAACGTCACCCCGGTCGCCAGCGCGTCGGTCGCGCAGGTGCACTTCGCCGATCTGCCGGATGGGACCCCCGTCGCGGTGAAAATTCTGCGCCCCGGCATCGGCGCAGTGATCGAACACGACATCGCGCTGATGCAGACGGCCGCTTCGGTGATCGAACGCATTTCCGCCGACGGTCGCAGACTGCGGCCGCGGGAAGTCGTCTCGGAATTCGAGAAATCGATCCGCGACGAACTCGACCTGACCCGCGAGGCCGCAAACTGCTCGCAGCTGCGGCGCAATTTCATCAACTCCACGCTGCTGCTGGTTCCCGCCGTGCACTGGGACTGGTGCAAGGAACAGGTCATGGTGATGGAACGCATGAGCGGCGTTCCGGTTTCGCGGATCGACCGGCTGATCGAGGCCGGGATCGACCTCAAGGCCCTGTCGCGCGCCGGCGTCGAGCTTTTTTTCACCCAGGTGTTCCGCGACGGGTTCTTCCATGCCGACATGCACCCCGGCAACATCTTTGTCGCCGTCGACGATGCGCACAAGGGCAGGTACATCGGGCTGGACTACGGCATCGTCGGCTCACTCTCGGAACGCGACAAGAGCTACCTCGCGCAGAACTTCATTGCCTTCTTCCGCCGTGACTACCATCGCGTGGCGGCCGCGCACATCGAATCAGGATGGGTGCCCCCCGGCACGCGGGTCGACGAACTGGAGCGTGAAGTACGGGTGGTCTGCGAGCCGATCTTCGACCGTCCGCTGTCGCAGATTTCCCTGGGCAAGGTGCTCTTGCAGCTGTTTCGTGCCTCGCGCCGGTTCAACGTCGAGATCCAGCCGCAGCTGGTGCTGCTGCAGAAGACGCTGCTCAACGTCGAGGGACTGGGCCGCCAGCTCGATCCCGAACTCGACCTGTGGACGACCGCCAAACCCTTCCTGGAGAACTGGATGGAGGAGCAGATCGGTCCGCTGGCGCTGCAGCGGCGCTTCCTGGCCGAGGCGCCCTACCTGGTCTCGGCGCTGCCGGAGCTGCCGCGCCTGCTGCACCAGAGGCTGATAAACCCACCCTCGGATCCCGCGCTGCTGGCACTGACTGCCGCCCAGCGCGTGCGCAACCGCTGGCTGGTGGTCGTGGCGACGCTGCTGGCCGCGACCATCCTGTTGCTGCTGTTCCGCTAGGTTTTCCCGGAAAAGGGATTCGACGCCCGTTCGGCGTCGTCAGACGCGCACGCTGCGCAGCGGCGACGCCTCGACGTGGCGGGCGCGCAGCATCGCCAACGGCGCCCGGCGAAGAAAGGTGTTGGCCTCGCCGAGCATGAATTTGACCAGGTCCTCGAGCGCCGGTACGTCGAGCTTGTTCGGCGCGAATTCGAGCGTTACCGACTCGAAACGATCGACATTGCGCAGCGTCACGTGCACGACCTGACGGTGGTAATCCGGCTCGAAGCGCACCGACGCCGCGATGGCCGTCTGTATCCGGAACACGCCGTAGCGGACGATGCGCTTTTCATCCTGCTCGGTCTGGTATTGATACTGCAGCGTGGACCCGCGCAAGCGCTCTTCGATGCCAGCGGCCGTGGCCGGGGGCAAGCGCAGCACGATCGGCTGTGGACCCTCCATTCGGTAGAACATTTCCACATGGTCGATGATCTCCAGCCCGGCCAGTCCGCGTCGGCGAAACGACACGAAGCCACGGTCGAACTTCGGATTCGCGATCGACAGGATGCTGCCCAGATGGAAGGTATGCCCGACTTTGGGGCCGATGACCTCCAGATGCCCGAGCGCCTCGTCCAGCCAGCGAAACGCCTGCCAGAGTCCGCGATCGATGTCCTTCAGCGCCTCCTCGATCGGCTTGCGGGCAGCGGAATCCTGAGCACGCAGCGATTGGGACTTCTCGCGCAGCGAATCCAGCAGCTTGCCGTTGGACGGGTCGGGCATGATCGGGTTCAAGTTACCATGCAGAGGCCCCGCAGCCTTGATTTTTATGACAAATGCATAGGCGGGGCAGGCCATGCGTATCGATACCCATGCAAAGGTCGTGCCTTAATCGCCGACCCGCGCTCGCCATAGGGAGGCGGGAGCGGATTGCCGGCGGACCACTTCCGCGCCGCGTCACCCGCTGCCCGACAACGGCCGGTACTGCAGCCCAAGGTTTTGCCGGGCCGCGAATGCCGCTACAATCCGCCGCGACCCGGTCAATTTCCAGTGGAGGCGCCCAAATGGCGCTGCTCGAGATCCGCAACGTGACCCGCCGATTCGGCGACTTCACTGCCGTCGACAATGTGAGCTTTTCCGTCGCGGCGGGGGAGTTCTTCACCCTGCTCGGACCCTCGGGCTGCGGCAAGACAACGCTGCTGAGGATGATCGCGGGCTTCGACCTGCCCGATTCCGGATCGATCATCCTGGAGGGTTCGGACCTGAAGGACACCCCCCCGGAGAAACGTCCGGTGCATACGGTATTCCAGAGTTACGCGCTTTTTCCGCACATGACCGTGGCACAGAACATCGCCTTTCCGCTGCGCATGGCCGGTCAGTCCGACGCCGACATCGCGGCCAAGGTCCGGGCAACCATCGAGCAGGTCAAACTCGACGGCAAAGAGGCGAGTTTCCCCCACGAGCTGTCCGGCGGCCAGAAACAGCGGGTCGCGCTGGCCCGGGGCCTGGTCAACCGGCCCCGGCTGTTGCTGCTCGACGAGCCGCTTGGTGCATTGGACGCGAAGTTGCGCGAACAACTGCAGATCGAACTTATCCGCCTGCAGCGCGACGTCGGCGTCACCTTCGTGTTCGTGACTCACGCGCAGGCTGAAGCGCTGGCGCTGTCGCACCGGATCGCGGTGATGAATCACGGCAGGATCGAGCAGATGGACGAGCC
The DNA here is from genome assembly GCA_963712105.1 of uncultured beta proteobacterium. Taxonomy (GTDB): domain Bacteria; phylum Pseudomonadota; class Gammaproteobacteria; order Burkholderiales; family Casimicrobiaceae; genus VBCG01. The sequence goes on along the minus strand of CAVQGR010000012.1, from coordinate 307,382 downwards.
CGACCGGCTGTACGGATTTCCAGGCAGCCGATTCGTAGCGGATTTCATCGGCAATGTGAACATGCTCGACGCGGTGGTGGCAAAGACCGGCGCCATGCTCGGATTGAACCTGCCGGCGCTCGGGGACATCAGCTGTCCCTCGCGCGAGGGTGTCGCCGCGGGCGCCCGGGGCGTGTTCGTGATCCGCCCGGAACAGGTGACCATCCGCGCGGCTGCAGAGCCATCGCCGGATCCAAACCAGTTCGAGGGCACGGTAAACAATTTTCTGTACGTGGGCGATGTGACCACCTATATCGTCGATCTTCCCGGCGGTCAGAAGATCGAGGCGCTTTTGCCGAATTCGGCGCCCGGCAACGCCAAGTTTTTCGAGATCGGCGACCCGGTGCGCGTCGCCTGGAAAGCCGAAGCCGGCGCTTTCCTCGATCGTTGATGCACCCGATGTCCAACCCCGTCGCGTTGTCCGAAGACTGATGCAAGCAGAAACCTCGACCAGGACCCGGTCCGGCAGACTGACGCGGCTGCTGGTCAGCGGACCGCCGTTCGTCTTCCTGATCGCGTTCTTCCTGGTGCCGGCGCTGATCATGGTGGTGGCGAGCGTGCGCTACCCCGGGGAATTCGGCGCGCTGGCGCCGATGTTCGGCGGCAAGCCTGGGGACGAAACCGGCTTCACGCTCGAGAATTACGCAATCTTCTTCAGCGACTCGATTTACGCGCAGATCTTCATCAAGAGTTTCGGCGTCGCGGCGCTGACCACGCTCATCTGCCTGCTGATGGCCTATCCGGTTGCGCTGCTGATCGCGCGCAGCCCGCACCGGTACCGGGACCTGATGGTGCTGCTGGTGGTGCTGCCCTTCGCCAGCAATTTCCTGGTGCGCGTCTATGCCTGGATGATCATCCTGGGACCCTTCGACCTGCTGTTCTCCCGTTTCGCCGTCATCGTCGGCATGGTCTATGTGCATCTGCCGTTCATGATCCTGCCGCTGTACACCAATCTCGAAAAGCACGATCCCGCGCTGCTCGACGCCGCGCAGGACCTGGGTGCGAACGCGTGGAACCGATTCTGGCGGGTGACGTTCCCGCTGTCGCTGCCCGGCGTCTTCGCCGGGTCCGCGCTGGTGTTCATCCCGGTCCTCGGCATGTTCGCGATACCGGAAATTCTCGGCGGCAAAGACGACTGGCTGGTTGGCAACCTGATCAAGGAAAGTTTTCTGGGCACGCGCGACTGGCCCTTCGGCTCGATGCTGTCGCTGATGCTGACCATCGCCGTGCTCGCGGTCGCCGCCGCCGCGGCATGGCTTGCACGCCGGGGAGTGGCCCGTGCGTAGGTCACCGCTGCTCTGGATCTCTGCGCTCGCCGTCTACGGGTTCCTGTACATCCCGCTGGTGATCGTCGTCATCTTCAGCTTCAACGATTCCAAGCTCAACGCCGAGTGGGTAGGCTTCACCTTCGACTGGTACAGGAAACTCGCCGGCAACGAGGAAATGCTCAAGGCTGCCGGCAACTCGCTGATGATTGCCTTCGTCGCTGCGGGGCTGGCTACCGTACTCGGCACCATGGCGGGAATCGCCATTCATCGTTTCCGCTCGCGCACGCTGCCGGTGCTGACCATCACTCCGGTGGCGATGCCGGAGATCCTGCTCGGTGTGTCGCTGCTCATTTTCTTCATCTCGGTGTTCGGCGACGAAGCTCTTTCGCTGCTGACGGTCATCATCGCGCACACGACGTTCTGTATCGGCTTCGTCGCCATCATCGTCCGGGCGCGGCTCTCCGGCATGGACGAGTCGATCTTCGAGGCGGCCCGCGACCTCGGCGCGACGCCCTGGCAGACCTTCAGGCTTGTGACGCTGCCGCTGATCATGCCCGGCGTCATCGCCGGCGCGCTGATGTCGTTCACGTTGTCGATCGATGACTTCGTGATCACCTTCTTCACAGCCGGCGCGGGCGTGCCGACGCTGCCGCTGACCATCTATACGATGATCAAGGTCGCGGTGACGCCCGAAGTGAACGCGGTATCCACGCTGCTGATGGTGCTGACGCTGACCATGATCGTCGTGGCCGGGCGAATCGCCCCGGACGCGCTGCGCGGGAAGGGCTGACTTGGATCGCCGTCGCATTCTGCTGGCGATTGCCGGAGCTGCCGCCGCAGGCACGCTCGGCGGTTGCGGTCGTCCGGCCGAGTTGCCCAGGGAGAGAGGGCAAGGAAGCTGCACCGGCCGACGCCGGCGCCAACGAATTGCGGCTGTTCAACTGGAACAACTACCTCGCCGAGGACACCGCCAAGGCCTTCGAGGCCTCGTGCACCTGCAAGCTCGTCCAGGACTACTACTCGGACAACGAGGAGTTGCTGGCCAAGCTTGCAGCCGGCGCAACCGGTTACGACATGCTGGTGCCGACCGGCAACGCAGTCGAGACGCTGATCGCACAGGGAGCGCTGCGCGAACTCGACAAGTCGAAGATCAAGGGCCTCGAAAATCTGAAGCCGGAATTTCTCAACGGCTGGTTCGACCCGGGCAACCGCTACTCGGTACCCTATGCCTACTCGGTCACGCTGCTCGGCTACAACGCGCAGAAGATGAAGGAATTCGGCGTGCCGACCGACAGCTGGGCCGCAGTCTTCGAGCCGGAGTGGCTGGAACGACTGCAGGGCAAGGTCACGGTGTTGGATTCGCAGCGCGAGCTGTTTGCCGCCGCGCTCATCTACCTGGGCTTCCCGGTCAATGAGACCGACGAAACGAAGCTGCGCAAGGCGCGCGACCTGATCCTGCGCGCCAAGCCCTATTGGGCCGCGTTCAACGCCTCGTCCTACATCAAGGAATTGACCATCGGCAACATCTGGCTGGCGCATGGTTACAGCAACGACATGTTCCAGGCTGCGCAGGATGCGAGCAAGGCCAAGCGCCCGTTCACGATCGGCTATTCCACGCCAAAGCAGGGCGCGGTGCTGGCAATCGACAACATGGTGCTGCACCGGACCGGTCCGCGCCCGGACCTGGCCTACGACTTCATCAACTTCATGCTGGTGGGCAGGAACGCGGCGCAACTGTCGAACATGATCGGCTCGGGCAATCCGAATGCTGCCGCGATGCCGTTCATCGAGCCGCAGGTCAAGGACAACCCCGCGGTATTTCCCGATGCGCAGGGAATGAAGTCGCTGCAGCAGTTGCGTGATCTCCCGCGCAAGGAGCGCCGGCTGATGAACCGGCTCTGGACCGAAATCAAGGTTCGCTGAACCCGGTCAACACGGCGAGCGCCGTCGGGCCGACCGGTCCACCAACCGCCTCCCGTTTCCCGCGGCGCGCGATGCGCAATCCGTCCGGTCGTGCCATCATCATCGAATGTCCACACCGAGCGACCTGCGGATCGAGCGCCTCTCCCCTGTGCTGCAGAATGACTTCCTGCAATACTTTGATCACGATCGCGGAAGCGCATTAGCCGACTTCACCGCGCGCGACTTGGCGCTGGTCGATGCCTTCCCGTCGTCCGCCACCACGGTCGACGCCGCGGATGCCGAGTACTTTCACCGCGCGCTGCCGATGTTCATCGTCGCCGGTTTCTCGTCGATTGCCAGGCACCAGCGCACGACGGTCGTGCGCAAGGCGCTGCGTAACACCTGATCCCCGGCATGGACGGTACGCGCGATCGCCTGCTGCTGCCACATTGGTTCGCGCTGATGTACGGATTTGCCATCGCCTACGCCAGCTTGCAGCCTTTCTCCCCGTGGATCGCGCCCGCCCCAGGGACACCATTCTGGATCTTCGCGTCCTGGCCGCTCCGCTGGACCCGCTTCGACGCCTTGGCCAACCTGATTGCCTATGTTCCGCTGGGCGTTTTCGCGGCGTTGCTGCCGCGGCAGGCATCGCCGGCCACCAGGGCCGGCGTCGCGCTGGCGCTGGGTCTGGTGCTGTCGTTCACACTGGAGACGCTGCAGACCTTCCTGCCACCGCGCGATGCCAGTCTGATCGACCTGGCTGCGAATTCTGCCGGTGCACTGCTCGGCGGCCTGGTGGGCGCAACGGCAGCACGCGTCGACCGCAATCGTGGAACCATTGCTGCGCTACGTGCGCGCGTGTTCCTGCCGGGCAAGCTGGGCGACCTCGGCATCGCCCTGCTCGTCCTGTGGTTAGCCGCGCAGATCAACCCGGGCATTCCGCTGTTTGCCCTGACCTTCGACCCGAACCGGGTTCCGATGCCGATCTCGGCTGCAGCCGCAATTGACGCGGATTCCGCAGCGATGCTGCTCGGCGCGATGGAATCCGCCTTCCAGGTGATGGGAGTCGGCCTGTTCCTCGCACTGCTGCTGCGCGAGCGACGATTCATCGGTGGCGCCGTGCTGCTTCTGATGGGCGTCGCCCTGCTGCTCAAGGGCGGGGCGGCGTTGCTGCTGCTCAAGCCAGAGGTCTGGGAGGCCTGGATCAAGCCCTCGGTATCGTTCGGCACCACCGTTGGCCTGCTGCTCCTGCTGGTCGCGATTTTCCTGCCACGACCCGCGCAAATCGCGGTTTGTGCGACGGCGTTGTTGAGTTCGCTGCTGGCCCCGCTGCTCGCGGTGGACTTGCCGTCGGCACGCGCGCCGCTGACGCTGTTCAACTGGCGCTACGGGCACCTGCTCAATTTCAACGGCCTCACCCAGACGGTGCTCCTGCTATGGCCACTGATGGCCGCGGCGTGGCTGTTTGCGCTTGCAGGCCGGCCCGCCTGGGGCCATCCGGACGGAATGCGCCAGGGCGGTTCGCTATAATCCGGACGCTTGCCTGACTGTATTCGCGTCCCAAGTCCTTCAGATTCCGACCCCACCGATGAGCCACTATCGCCGCCACGTTTTTTTCTGCTGCAATCAGCGTGAAGACGGCGAGAAATGCTGCGCCATGGCGGGTGCGGCCGACCTGCAGCGATACGCCAAGGGGCGCGTCAAGGCGCTGGGTCTGAACGGCAAGGGCCAGGTGCGCATCAACAAGGCCGGCTGCCTCGATCGCTGTGAAGAGGGCCCGGTGGTCGTCGTCTATCCCGAGGCCGTCTGGTATACCTACGTCGACCGCACCGATATCGACGAGATCATCGACCGGCATGTGGTCAACGGCGAGATCGTCGAGCGACTGCTGCTTTGACGCCCAGGACCGCACGGCGCACGTCGATCGCCGGCCCTGCCGGCCCGGTGGAAATGCTGCTCAACGTGCCGGAGTCTGCGCCGAGCGCGATCGCGCTGATCGCCCATCCGCATTCGCTTCAGGGCGGCACGCTGGACAACAAGGTCGTGCAGACGCTGGCCAAGACGTTCTACTCGCTGGGGCTGGCGGCCGTGCGCTTCAACTTCCGGGGCGTCGGCGAGTCCGGCGGCAGCTTCGACGAAGGCGTGGGCGAAACCGAGGATGCCCTTGCGGCGCTCGGCCACGCACGCTCGGCGCTGGGCCCGGAACTGCCGGTTGTGCTCGCAGGATTCTCGTTCGGTTCGTTCGTGCAGACGCGCGTCGCCCGCCGGATCGATGCGCAGCGGCTGGTGCTGGTGGGTCCAGCGGTGCGCCGTTTCGCCGTCGAGCAGGTGCCCGCCGACACCATCGTCATCCATGGCGAGCAGGATGAGATCGTGCCGCTGTCCGACGTGCTCGACTGGGCCCGACCGCAGCAGTTGCCGATCGTTGTGTTTCCCGGCTGCGGGCACTTTTTTCATGGTCGCCTGCCGCAGTTGCAGCGCACGGTGACCGGCATGTGGCGGCAATCCTGACCATGCGGGGCGCCGCGGATGCGCCGCTTTGCGCGCTGCCACGTCGGCCCTGATGGAGCAGTATTTCGCTCCCTGTCCGCGAGGACTTGAAGCTGCACTGGTCGCCGAGCTTGCGACGCTTGGCGCGACCGCGGTCACCGCCACCGACGGCGGCGCCAGCTTTGCCGGTGCGCTCGAACTCGCGCAGCGTGCGAATCTGGAATCGCGGCTGGCCAGCCGTGTGCTCTGGCGCGTCGGTGGCGGCGAGATTCGCGATGAGCACGACCTGTACGCGCTGGCGCGCGGGATCGACTGGAAGCGCCTGTTCACCGCGACTCGCACGCTGCGCGTGGACGTGTCGGCGACGCGCTCGCCGCTGACCAGTCTCGAGTTCGCGACGCTGCGCGTGAAGGACGCGATCTGCGACCGCCTGCGCGACGACTCCGGCGTGCGTCCGTCGATCGACAAACGTCAGCCCGATGTGCGGGTCACCGCCCATCTGACCGCGCGCGATGCAACGATCTACGTCGACACCTCGGGTGAGCCTCTGTTCAAGCGGGGCTACCGGCGCGATGCCGAGGAGGCGCCATTGCGCGAGAATCTCGCGGCCGGACTGCTCGCGCTCAGCGGCTGGACCCCGTCGGTCGCGCTGCTCGACCCGATGTGCGGCAGCGGCACCATCGCCATCGAGGCGGCAATGATTGCCGCCGACCGTGCGCCGGGGTTGACGCGCAGCTTCGGCTTCCAGAAGCTCGCCTGGTTCGACGGCCCCGCGTGGCAGCGCATGAAGCAGGCCGCGCGCGACCGGATCAGGCCGCCACCGGACGCGCCGGCTATTTTCGCAAGCGACACTGCCGACGGTGCGGTCGGCAGAACCCTCGCCAATCTGCGCCTGGCGAAGGCCGATGCCTTCGTCCACGTCGAGAAGGCGGACCTGCTCGACCGCGCCGCCCCCGCCTCGGAAGGCATTCTGCTCGCCAATCCCCCCTACGGCGTGCGCCTGGCCGACCTCGAAAACCTCGCGCGTTTCTATCCGCTGCTGGGCGACGCGCTGAAGCAGCGCTTCGCCGGCTGGACGGCATTTTTCTATACCGGCGACCTGCGTCTGCCCAAGCTCATCCACCTGAAGGTCGCGCGCAAGACCCCACTCATGAATGGCGCGATCGATTGTCGCCTGTTCGAGTTTCCACTGGTCTCCGGTCGGCACCAGCCGCGCGGCTGAGCTTCCCGACCCGGACATTGCCCACCTTGACCGAGCCGGCTCGCAACCTGCCGCAATCGCCGCCCATGTAGAATGCACAGTCGCACCTGCCGCCCCGAGACACCGCCATGCCGATGCTGCCTTCGCGCCACTACGTTTCCGACCATACGCAATTCATCCGCGACCTCATCCGGGACAAGCCCAGGATCGAGCAGGCGCAGCAGGAAGGTCGCCGGATCTGGTGGGACAAGAATCCCGACGACCTCGCCGCGCGCCAGCGCATGGAAGAAGGCCGCGTGCCGCAGACACCGTACGTCTACCAGACCGAGTAGCCGGCCGCGGCACGCGCGGGGGCCGATCGGGCCCGGTTGAATTGCTACGACGCGGCGTCAGTGCTCCGCGGCGCCGTAGCGACCGTCTGACGCGCAGCCAGCACGGCTACAATGCGCGCCATGCGCAAACATCCAGGATCACCCCGCGCAGTTGCCGGTGGCGTCACCCGCGCCATCGCCGTGTTTCTCACGGTCGTGGCGGCGATCGTCGGCGTCGAAATCTATGCGCTGCTGGCCGACAATCGCGCCAAGGCGCCGGCGCCGGCAAGCACCAAGGCCGTCGAGCCCGGCGGTCCGGCTCCATTCGGAGTCATCGATGCGCCTGCGGGCGAAGCGGTGGTCGGCCCACGTGTGACGCTCTCGGGCTGGGCGCTGGCCTCGGCCGGCATGCGCAGCGTCGAGATCCGTCTCGACGACCGCAAGTATCCGGCGATCATCGGCGTCGCCCGGCCCGATGTCGCCAAGGTAAGGCCGGGCCTCCCCGACAGCACGCGTGCCGGATACGAGTTCACCGGCGACTTCTCGACGCAGGTGGCGGAGAACGGCGTCGATCGCCGGACGCTGACCATCGTTGCAATCGACAACGACGGTCGCGAATCCGTCCTCGGGCGACGCAGCCTGGTCGAGCCCTCGGCGCTGCGCCGCTGGGCGGCGTTCACCGCGCGCTCGACTACTCCTTTTTATCTGCTGCCCGCGCTCTCCGGCATCGATCTGGGCGGCGCAGCGGAACTCGACACGATCTATGCGCCCTACGCCTCGCCGACCGTGCAGGCGGGCTTTCGCGTGCCGATCCTGTACATGCGCATGACCCGCGGCGAGGCCGGCGACTACGCCTTCGACCCTGACTGGGATCCCCGGCGCAAATGCGGCGAACGACGCATAGGCGACGATTCGCTCAACGCGGTGCTCGCGCATGCGCGGACAAGGCGGCTGCCGGTGCTCGTGACCCTGAACGGCGGCATCTGGGCCGACGCGTACTGCGACGTCCCGCAATGGGACGTCAACGACAAGCTCGAGCAGGATGCGGCCAACTGCCAGTGGAACGACCGTAACCAGGTGATGCCCGACAATCACCTCAAGGACCTGCCGGGATCACAGGAAGCGCCTGAACTTGCCCGCTCACTCACGTTCAACGTGTATGCGCGCGACGTTCGCCGTTACAAGAAGCGCAATCTGCAGCAGGCCGGCGCTTTGCTCGCCGACTTCTCGCGCGTGCATCCGGAGTTGTTTGTTGGCGTGAACCTGGATCCGGACACCTACATCAATCCGTTCTTCGCGGAACAACAATGGTACGACTACAACCCCGGCACGCTGCGGCAGTTCCGGGAATGGCTCGCCGGCAGCGGCCCCTATGCGGGCAGAACGACACCCGAGGTACCTGACCTGTCGTCGTACCGGCGCGCCCGGCCGCTGTCGCTCGCGGAAGTGAATCGGCTGGCCAACCGTCAGTGGAAACGCTGGCAGGACGTCGATCCACCGCGCGATTTTCTGCGCACCGAGGTCGATGGCAGGAAGGTATTCTGGCGCGATCCCTGGGTGCAGGAATGGGAGGTCTTCCGGCGCCATCTCGTGCATCTGCACTACGACGAGCTGGCGCAGTGGCTGGTGGAGGTCGGCGTGTCGAAGGACCGCATCTGGTCGTCGCAAGGACTGATGGCCCCGCGCGGCGACGCGATGCCCTTCGCCATCGGCCTCGACAGCCCGGCGCGCAACTACGACTCCGGGGGCATGTCGCTGGCGGGAGCGAAGCCCGCGCTCGGTCATCTGGGCGTGATCCTCTATGGCGAAGCCGCGGTCAACGACGTCAGGATGGACGACGGCCGGTCGCTCTTCGCCACGCTCGCGACGATCGATCCACGCTGGGCGGTCGTCGAGTACAACACCGCCGATCTGCGCGATCCACGGTCGCTGCCGACCTACGCCGCGGCCTACCGCGGACTGCGCGACCTGTGGAATTTCGGCGCACGCTACCTGTCGCCGATGGCGTGGAACGGCAGCAACGGCATCAACGCCGGAACGCCGGAATACGCGAGCTTCACCGCGTGGCGCAACACGCCGTTGGAAGAGGCGGCGCGCGACTTCATGCTCGCCCGCGCCGGCCTGCCGTTGGGCGCGTTGCTGTGGACATTCGGAACGCCGGTGCATCCGGATGGCGATGGCTGGACCGCCGAAGTGGGCGCGGCGAGGCTCGCGGCCGGAAGCCTCACGCTTGCGCCGGACGCGAACGGACGAGTGGTGCTGCTGTCGCCGGGCGGGTTGCCGGAAACGGCTGGGGTGGCGGCCACCTACGTTCTCGGACTGGACTCCCACTCCGGCATACGGCGCATCCGGGTACAGGGACGAAGGACCGCGGACAGTGGCTGGGAAACGCTTGCCGATGCCTCGGGTGCCGCGCTGGCGACAACCGACGCCGGCTACGCGATCGCGCGCACCTCGCGACTGCGCGACGGCGGCGTCGATCGGCTGCGCATCGAACTCAGCTTCGCGGCAACAACGCTGCGCCGACTCACGCGCGTCGCGGCGATACCCTAGGTTGCCATCGAGCCCGCGAACGCGGGCGCGCCATTTCAGCGATCGTCGGTCTTGTACTCGACGTAGGCCTTGTCGCGCAGCTGTCTCAGGAATTCCTGGAACTGCTCGTCGGACTTGCGCTGCCGGATTGCATTGCGCGCAACGTCGCGTTTGCGATCCTTGGTGACGTCCTGCGTGCGCCGCTCGTCGACCACGATCAGATGCCAGCCGAACGGCGAGCGCACAGCGACGCTCACTTGTCCCGGCTGGAGTTTCGCCATCGCCTGTTCGAACTCGGGAACCGTATCGCCGGGACTCACCCAGCCGAGTTCGCCCCCCTTGGTCGAGGTTCCGTCCTCGGAATTGATCCTGGCCTGGTCGGCGAAACTGGCGCCACCTTCGATGCGCTCCCTGATGCGCTCGATCTTCGCCTTCGCCTCGGCCTCCGACGTTGTCTCGCTCACCTTCACCAGTATGTGCTTGACCTTGGTCTGTTCGACCACCGTTGGCGCATTGAGGCTGCGTGACTCGAAGCGCTTGACGATGTGCAGGCCGCCAGGGCTGCGGATCACCGGCGACACCTCGCCGTCCTTCAAGTTCCGCACCGCCTCGACAAACGCCGTGGGCAGTCGCGCCGGCGTGCGCCAACCGAGGTCGCCACCCTGGATTGCGTCCGGCGCATCCGAAAACGCCGCGGCGACCTGGCTGAACTCCTTGCCATCCTCCACCTGCTTCCGCGCTTCTCCGGCCCGCCGCATGCGCACGTCGATCTGGTCGGGGGTCGCCTGCTCGGGAATCACCACGAGAATGTGCGCAAGCTTGTACTCCAATTCGCCGCCGGCCTGTGAAGCGACCGTCGCCAGGTAGTTGTCGACCTCCGCCTCCGACACTTGCACTCGGCTGTCGACCTCACGTTCGCGCAGTCGCTGGATCGTCACTTCGCGACGAATATCCTCCCGATACTTGGCGTAAGGGATTTTCTCGCGATCGAGCGCACGACGCAGCTCCTCGGGCGTCAGCTTGTTCTCCTGGGCGATGCGCAGAATCGTGCGTTCGACCATCTGGTCGTCGACGCGCACGCCATTCTCCTTCGCGAACTGGAGCAGAGAGCGATCGACGATCAACCGCTCGAGCACCTGCGACTCCAGCACATCGGCCGGCGGTGGGCGAACGTTCGAGGCCTGCATCTGCGCAAGCACGACGCGCTTCAGCTCGTTCAATTCCCATTGCGTGAGCGCCTCGTCGTTGACCACGGCGATGACGCGGTCGAGCGGGATCGTCGAACCGGCCGGCCGGGCCGCAGGCGCCGGCGGCGTCGAACGTGCCGACAGCGGAACGCCCTGTCGCGGGCCGGCGCCGGGAACCTGGATGCCCGAAGAGGTCGGCTGGGCGCCGGCCGGGGCGGCAAGCATCACCAGACAGCCGATCAGCAGCGGCAAAAAGGGACGGCGCAGTGCCATCATCGTTTCCTTCACGATTTGCTCAGAATTCGGGCAAGGGGTCGTAGCTGCGGTCGCGTTGCTGTATCGCCGGATCATTGGTACGCAGATATCCGGGAACGGTCCGCTGCAGAAGTTCGAGCGGACTCGTGCCCACGCGCGCCAGCCCGTTCAATTCCAGCTGGACGAATACGGAGCGTGTCGTCGTTTCCGTCGTCGTGGTCAACTGCTGTCCGACCACCCGCAGGACCCAGCAGTCGCCATTGTACTCCAGCCCCGCGACCCCCTCCAGCGTCTTCCGGTCGGGAATCGAGTAGTTCCACGCCCCGACGAAGGACAGATTCGAAGTCAACGGCCATTGCGCCGACAGGTAGGTTTGTTTCAGCTTCGACTGACCGCCGATCTGGTCGACAAGTTCCCGGGAGTAGCGGTACACCGCGGACAGCACGCGCCCCGGGCCGGGCCGGTAGCGAGTGCCGATGTTGAAGCGATCGTACTGCGAGGTGCCGAAGTCGTACTGCAGGAGGCCGATCAGCGACCAACGTTCCGACAGGCGCCCTTCCGCGCCCGCGAGAAAATCCGACGAACCCGAAGCCTGCGGGGTGCCGCCGAGCGTGATCTTCTGGTTCTGGAAGTAGAGGCGTTGGCCGATCGCCACCCGAAAATGCTCCGCGCCGGAGGAGGGATCCAGCACGCGCGAGGTGACGCCGAGCGCAAGCTGGCTGGTGTCGCCGACGCGGTCGCCACCGACAAAACGGTTCTCGGTGAACAACTGGGTGAAGTTGAAATCGTCCTGCACGGTGTCGAACACCGGCAGCTGATTCTGATTGCGGTAGGGAATGTAGGTGAACATCGCTCGCGGTTCCAGTGTTTGCAGGAAGCTCGTGTCGAAGATATTCCCGCTGCGCTCGAACACCAGGCCCGCGTCCAGGCTGGTGACCGGCACCGCCACCGAGGCGCGGCCATCCGGAACCCCGGAGGTCGGCTGATCCAGGTTGTAGTCCCAGACGGCGACTCCGGCATGCGCGCGCAGGAACCACGCACTGCCCTGCCGGCTGAATCTTGCCGATGGGTAGATCGACGTCCGGTACCCGGTCGGCATCAGCGCCGACTGCGAGAAATTGACGAATTCCGCCGAGCCGAACCAGGTCAGGCCAAGCCAGTCGGTTTCTGCCAGGGCGGCGCGCACCTGCGGGAGCATGTTGTACGGCGGCACCACCGCCGCCGCCGGATTGGGGTCCTGCAGCGTCTGGAACGACTGCGCGCGAGCGAGAACGTAGAGCGGGCCGTAGTTGGCGACCAGGCCCACCTCCTGCGGCAATGTCTTCTGCGACGTCACCGAGATCCGGTCCGAATAATCGGCAAGGTAGGTCGCATCGGACACGCGGTTGTAGTTGACGTAGCCCGACAACCACGGTTGCAGGCGCTGGTTGTGCTTCCACGACACGGCCCAGCGTGCGTCGCCGGTGATGCTGTCTTCCGGTACGACTTCGCCGATCGCCTCGCCCGCCGCAGGCTGGAACAGATACCGGCCCTGGCCGGCAATCTGCAGGCCGCGCCGGGTCATCAGTCGCGGCGATACCGTCGCGTCGTAATTGGGCGCGAGATTGAAGTAGTACGGCGTTGCGATCTCGAATCCCCGGATCTGCGTCGAGCCGATCGTCGGCGTCAGGAATCCGGACTTGCGCTCGTTGGAAAGCGGAAACTCGAGCCACGGCGTGTAGAACACTGGTGCCCCGAGAAAATAGACAAGGGCGTTGTGCGCGGTACCGACCTTGCGCAGCTTGTCGACCTTGATCTCGTCGCTGCGGAGGTACCAGTCGTCGTTCGGCGCAACGCAACTCGTGTAGCGGGCATCGCTCGCCTCGTACTTGTCCGGACCGACGAAGCGGATTTCCTTTGCGCTGCCATGCGACGCATTCTCGCTGAAAAAAAATCGCGGCGTGGTGAAATACCCGGTCTCCGCATCGCGCTTGAAGCGCACCTCGGGTCCGGAGATCCAGTCGAGTCCCTGGCGCAAGGTGACGTCGCCCTTGCCCCAGATCTCGTCGCCTGCGACATCGTAGTTGAGCCAATCGGCCAGTACCGTCTCACGCCGCGTGCGCAACTCAACCTTCCCCGATGCTTCCAGGTACTTGCTGGTCGAACCTTCGAGACGATCGGAACGCAGGTACACCACGCCGCGCTCGGTCGCCGTGGTCGCGGGTCCGCGGGCGGGAACCGTGCCCGCCGTCGCCGGCACCGGCGCAGCGGCAAGATCGATCATCTGCGGAGCGCGGGGCTCGGCGCCGGCCGGACGGACCATGGCGCGAGCCGGTGGCTCGATCTCGCGGGCAAGCTTCAGGGCGAGCTCCTGCCCCGCCGCAGACACCGAATACACGGCGATGGCAGCGCCCAGCGACGTCAGGAGGGTGCGCCTGCGAGGACGGTGACACCTCATCGGAAGCGGAAACCTTTTGCTAAAATGGGCCATTCTAGCGTGCCGCCGCATTGAACCTGCATACCGGCATCGCGCTCGCGGACACTCCCGTCGAAGATCTTCAATCACCAGGGCGATTTCGCACCTCGCGCCAGTCGTAACGCATGCCTACCGATGATCCCCGTCTGCAACAACTCGGGCGATGGCTGACTGCGCGCCTCGGCGGCGACATGTACACGCTGGCGCCCGCGTCCGAGGACGCGAGTTTTCGCCGCTACTTTCGCGTCACTCTCGCTTCGCCGCATCCGATCGCGCCGGATGCGCGCACGCTGATCGTCATGGACGCGCCGCCGCCGAAGGAGGATTGCAGGCCGTTCGTGCGCGTTGCCGCGCTGCTGCGCGCCGCCGGCGTGAACGCACCTGCCGTCTTTGCCGAAGATCTCGAACACGGCTTCCTTCTGCTCGGCGACCTCGGCACGGTCACCTATCTCTCCGCGCTGGACGCATCGAGCGCGCCGGATCTCTATCGGGACGCGTTTGCGGCGCTGGTCCGCTTCCAGGCGAGCTCGCGCGAAGGCCCGCTTCCGGAGTACGGTGATGCGCTGCTGCGTCGCGAACTGGAGCTTTTTCCGCAATGGTACGTCGGGCACCATCTGGGGCGGACGCTCGATACCGGGCAGCGCGCAACGCTCGACGGCGCATTCGAGGCGATTCTCGCCAACAATCTCGCGCAGCCCCGGGTATTCGTGCATCGCGATTTCCATTCGCGCAACCTGATGGTCGGCACGCCCAATCCCGGCGTGCTCGATTTCCAGGACGCCGTGCATGGCCCGGTCACCTACGATGCCGTGTCGTTGCTGCGCGACGCCTATGTCGAATGGGACGAGGAGCGGCAGATCGACTGGGCGGCTCGCTATTGGGAAACAGCACGCAGGGCGGGCGTGCCGGTTCACGCGGACTTTGGCTTCTTCTGGCGCGACTTCGAGTGGATGGGCGTGCAGCGGCAGTTGAAGGTGCTGGGCATCTTTGCCAGGCTCGCGCACCGCGACGGCAAGCACGGCTATCTCGCGGACATGCCGCGCGTCATGCGCTACCTGCGCGGCGCCTGTGACAGATACCGGGAACTGGCGCCGCTTGCCACCTTGCTCGACGCACTCGACGTTCGCGAGCCGGTGATTGGCCAGACCCTTTGATGGCGGCGGCGATGATTCTCGCGGCCGGCCGCGGCGAACGGATGCGGCCGCTGTCTGACACGATCCCCAAGCCGCTGCTGCCGCTTTGCGGCAAGCCGCTCATCGTCTGGCAGATCGAGGCTCTCGCGCGGGCGGGCTTCACCGATGTGGTCATCAACGTCGCCTGGCTCGGCGAGCACATGCGCAGCGCGCTCGGCAATGGCGCGGCGCTGGGTGTGCGCATTGCCTGGTCGGTCGAGGCAGAAGCCCTGGAAACGGCAGGTGGCATCGCGACCGCGCTGCCGCTGCTGCCGGCGGGACCGGTGCTCGTGGTCTCCGGCGACATATGGACCCGCTACGACTACGCGAAGCTGCACGCGACGATGGCCGGCATGGCCGCCGGCAGCACCAACCGCGCACATCTGGTGATGGTCCCCAATCCACCCTACCATCCGGACGGTGATTTCTCCCTTGCCGGCGATCGTATCGAGATGGAACAGGCGGCCCGGCTGACCTTCGCCAACATCGCGTTGTACGACACCGCGTTGTTCGGGGAACTTCCTCGCGGCGTGAAGCTCAGGCTGCTTCCGCTGTTCCATCGCTGGATCGGCCTGGGCATCATGTCCGGAGAACGCTACGACGGCCCGTGGGCCAATTTGGGAACGCCGCAGGAACTGGCCGATCTGGATCGGCAACTGCGCGGCGGGTTGTCGGCTTCCGGAGCCACCAACGGTTGAACTGCCGGACGCTCACCTGGGCGCCGCCGGGCACCACCGGGGCGCCGGCAAACCAGAAACATGAAACTATCGGAACATGGACGACACCAGCAATCCCCTTCTCGATTTTTCCGGCCTGCCGCGCTTCGATGCCATCGACCCCGTGCACGTAACGCCCGCGATGGACGCGCTGCTCGAGCGGGCGCGGGCAACCGTCGCCGCAGTGTCCGGGCCCGGGGTCGACGCCACCTGGTCCGCGCTGGTCGAACCGATCGCCGAAACCCTGGATCGTCTGGAACGCGCATGGGGTACCGTACGCCACCTCAATGCCGTAGCCAACACCCCCACCCTGCGCGAGGCCTACAACGCCAATCTGCCTAAGGTGACCGCGTTCTACACGGACATCACGCAGGACCTCCGGCTGTTCGCGAAGTATCGCGCGCTGCGCGACAGCCCCGGATTCGCCGCGCTCGACGCCGCACAGCGGCGACTCGTCGAGAACGAATTACGCGATTTCCGCCTGGGTGGCGCCGAACTCCCCGATGTGAAAAAGGCGCGCTTCAAGGCGATCCAGGAAACCCTGGCCGAGACCTGCGCGCGATTCGAGGAGAACGTCCTCGATGCGACCAATGCGTGGACGTCATACGTCACCGATGCCGCCGAACTTGCCGGCATCCCGGAAGACGTGCTCGCGGAAGCCCGAACGGGTGCCGCTGCCGAGGGCCGGGAAGGGTGGAAGCTGACGCTGCACTTTCCCTGCGTGTTTCCAGTGCTGCAGTACGCCGAGAATCGGGCGTTGCGCCGGCGCATGCACGAGGCCTACGCGACCCGCGCCTCAGACCTTGGCGCCAACCCCGACTGGGACAACGGTCCGTTGATCGATCGCATCCTCGAACTGCGCGCGGAAGCCGCCGGTCTGCTCGGTTACCGCGACTACGCGCAGCTGTCGCTGGTGCCCAAGATGGCGGCGAATCCCGGGGAAGTGCTTGTCTTTCTGCGCGACCTGGCTGGCCGCGCCAAGTCATTTGCGCAGGATGATTTCGCGAAACTGGCGGCGTTCGCGCGCGACGAACTCGGTCTCGCCGACTTCGCGCCATGGGACCTGGCCTACGCCGCCGAGTGCCTGAAAGCCAGGCGCTACGCATTTTCCGAACAGGAGGTCCGCCAGTATTTCCCGGAAGACCAGGTGCTCGCCGGGTTGTTCAGGGTCGTCGAAACCATCTACGGCCTGCGCATCGCGGAGGGTCGGGCCGCGACCTGGCATCCCGCGGTACGCTTTTTCGAGATCCGCGATGCGCAGGACGCATTGATCGGTCAGTTCTACTTCGACCTCCATGCGCGCGAAGGCAAGCAGGGCGGTGCATGGATGGATGACGCCATAAACCGCCGGCGTGCCGGCAACGCCATCCAGCATCCGGTCGCCTACCTGACCTGCAATCTTTCGGCACCGATCGGCGGCAGGTCGGCGACGTTCACGCACGACGAGGTGATCACCATATTCCACGAATTCGGCCACGGACTGCATCAGCTGCTTACCCGCGTCGAGGTCGCCGGGGTCTCCGGCATCCAGGGTGTGGAATGGGACGCGGTCGAATTGCCATCGCAATTCATGGAGAATTTCTGCTGGGACTTCGACGTGCTGGCGCACATGTCGTGCTACGTCGGCGAAGGTCCACGCCATGGCGAGGCTCTGCCGCGCGCGCTTTTCGACCGGATGCTGGCGGCGAGGAATTTCCAGAGCGGCATGGCTATGGTAAGGCATGTGGAGCTGGGACTGGTCGACATGCTGCTGCACACCGGGCTCGACCCGGCCGGGGGTCCGAAGGACGTTGTGGACGCGGTGCGCCGGGAGGTCGCGGTGGTACCGCGCGCGTCCTACGACCGCCACCTGCAGTCCTTCACCCACGTGTTCGCCGGCGGGTATGCGGCCGGCTACTACAGCTACCAATGGGCGGAGGTGCTGTCCGCCGACGCCTTCAGCCTGTTCGAGGAGCAGGGCGTGCTGTCCCCGGCGGCCGGCGCCAGATTCCGGGACGAGGTGCTCGCCCGGGGCGGTAGCAGACCAGCGCTCGAGTCCTTTGTCGCCTTCCGGGGCCGACCGCCCCAACTTGGCGCCCTCCTGCGGCATAATGGAATGGTCGCCGCGCATTGAGGGGGCCTCATGGCACCGCTACCGCTTCGCATCGCTACAGGCATCGCCGCAATCGTCCTCGCTGCTGCCGCGTTCGCGCAGGGCAGCCAGCTATACCGCTACACCGACCCGGATGGACGCGTCGTCTATTCCGATCGTCAGCCGCCGTCCAACGCGAAAAACGTGCAGACGAAGCGCCTCGGCGCCAATTTCGTCGAAACCAGCGAGCCCAGCATCGCCGCGCAGCAAGCGGCGGAACGCTTTCCGGTCACGCTGTTCACATTCCAGTGCGGCGAGATCTGCGAGAACGCAGAGGCGCTGCTGAACAAGCGCGGAGTGCCGTTTTCGATCGTCAACGTGCAGAACGACGAACAGGGCATGACGCGCATGCAGGCGCTGTCCGGCGACGACAAGGCGCCGGTGCTCGCGGTCGGCGACAAGCTCATCGTCAAGGGCTACAACGCGGCGCGCTGGCAGGCCACGCTCGACGAGGCCGGCTATCCAAAGGCGCCGCCCACGCGCCGATCCATTCCGGCCGCGCGCGAGACGGCGAGTGAACCGCCGTCCGTGGCAGGGGCCGCCGGTTCGGTCGCACCGCCGCCGAAGGGCGGCGATTACCCGAAGTAGCGCGGTCGCCGCGATGCAGACTCATCGCGGCGGGCTGCGATTCCACGCGTTTCCGCAGCCACGATTCGTCCGATGATCCTCGCCGCATGGAACGTCAATTCGCTCAACGTCCGCCTGCCACGGCTGATCGACTGGCTTGCCGCGCAGCGTCCTGACGTGGTCTGCCTGCAGGAAACCAAGCTGGTCGATGCCCGGTTTCCCGGTGCTGAACTTGCCGCCGCCGGCTACGCCGCCGCCTTCGCCGGACAGCCCACCTACAACGGCGTGGCCATCCTGTACCGTGACGGGCTCAGGGCCGATGACGTCGTCGTCGGCATCCCGGGCTTCGCGGACGAGCAGAAGCGGGTGATTGCCGCGACGATTTCCGGCATCCGGGTCGTCTGCTTCTATGTGCCGAACGGCCAGTCGGTCGACTCCGACAAATATCGCTACAAGCTGGAATGGTGCGCCGCTGCCGCGCGGATGCTGCGCGAGGAACACCTGCGGCATCCGTCGCTGGCGGTGCTCGGCGACTTCAACGTCGCTCCCGACGACCGCGACGTACACGATCCCGCGGCCTGGGAAGGACAGGTGCTCTGCTCCGCGCCCGAGCGGGCGGCGTTCCGCGCGTTTCTCGATGTCGGCCTCGCCGACAGTTTTCGCCTGTTCGAGCAGCCGCCACAGACCTTCTCCTGGTGGGACTACCGGCAACTGGCCTTTCCCAAGAACCGCGGAATGCGCATCGACCACATCCTGCTTTCCTCTCCGCTGGCACAACGCTGCACGGCCAGCCGCATCGACCGCAACGCGCGCAAGGGGGAAAAGCCCTCCGATCACGCACCGGTGCTGGCCGAGTTGCGCGAAAGCTAGCGCTCTCCCGGCAAGCCGGCCCGTCGCCGCAGCGGTCACCGCGCGGCTTGGGATCCGCAAGTCACGCCCCACCGGCGGCAGTGCCGGAGCCTGCTAGACTCCGCGCGCCATGGTGTTCGCATCACCGATCTTCCTGTTCCTGTTCCTGCCCGCGACGCTGGCCGCGTATTTCGCGCTGCCGCGCGCCTGGCGCAATGGTGTCCTGCTTGTCGCCAGCCTAGCGTTCTACGCCTGGGGCGAAGCACCCTACGTCGCGCTGATCCTGGGATCGGTCGCCTTCAACTATGCGATCGGCGCAGCGATCGGCCGGGCCGACGATCAGCGTGTGCGCAGGCGCTGGCTCGCCGTGGGCGTCATCGGCAACCTGGCGGTGCTCGCCGTATTCAAGTACGCGGATTTCGCCGTCGGCAACGTCAACGTGCTGGCGCCGCTGCTGGCGATCACCCCGCTGACAATCGCCTCCATCCCGCTGCCGCTGGGGATTTCCTTTTTTACCTTTCATGCAATCTCCTACATCGTCGACGTGCACAAGCGCAATGCTCACGCCGAACGCAACCTGCCGCGCTTCGCGCTGTACATCCTGCTGTTTCCGCAGCTGATCGCCGGCCCGATCATCCGCTGGCGGGACATCGCCGACCAGCTTCCCTCGCGCGCGCAACGCGTTGCCGACTTCGCTTGGGGCGCGCGGCGATTCGTGCTGGGCCTGGGCAAGAAGGTGCTGATCGCCAACACGCTGGGGCGAACCGCCGACCAGATCTTCGCGCTGCCCTCGGCCGAGCTGACGATGCCGCTCGCCTGGCTGGGGTTGGTCTGCTACACGCTGCAGATCTACTTTGATTTCTCCGGCTACTCGGACATGGCGATCGGCCTGATGCGCATGTTCGGCTTCCGCATCCTCGAGAATTTCAACTATCCGTACATCGCGTCGAGCATTCGCGAATTCTGGCGCCGGTGGCACATCTCGCTGTCCAACTGGTTCCGTGACTATCTGTACATTCCCCTCGGCGGCAACCAGCTCGGGCGCCGCCGCGCCTACGCCAACCTGGTGATCGTCTTCCTGCTGTGCGGGCTCTGGCACGGCGCCAGCTGGCCTTTCGTTCTCTGGGGCGCCTGGCATGGGATGTTCCTGGTTATCGAACGCGCCGGTTTCGACCGCATCCTGGCGCGGAGCGGCCCGTTCGCGCATCTCTACGCGCTGCTGGCGGTGATGGGCGGCTGGGTGCTGTTTCGCTGCGAAACGCTCCCCCAGGCGCTGTCCTTCTACGCCGCGCTGGCGGGTTTCGCCGACGGCGACCCGACGGTTCGTCCGCTGATCGAGTTCGCGAATGTGCAGGTGGTGATCACCCTGCTGGTCGGCATCGTGTTCTGCACGCCGCTTGCCCGCCGCGTCGGTCGCTGGCGCGACCAGCGCGCAGCGACTCCCGGACCGGCAGCGGCTGCCGTACTCGGCGCCGATGTCGCTTGGGCCGCGCTGGTGTTCGTTGCCGCCTGCGCCTTCCTCGCCGCCGGCACCTACAATCCATTCATCTATTTCCGCTTCTGACACCCTTGGCCGCCGACGCCCTCTCCCTGCCGCCAGTGCCGCCGCCCGCACCCGCGGCGCATCCGGCCCGCGATCGCATCGTCGCGACGATGTTCGCGCTTGCCATCGCGCTGCCCGGAATCGCGCTGGTGTTCACCTGGTCGAATTCGTTGACACGCTTCGAGAATCGCCCGGCGGCGCCCTGGCCTTCCGCTTCCTTTGCGCGTTCGTTCCCGCCGGCATTCGAGCGAGCCTTTGCCGATCGCTTCGGCGCGCGCGACGCGCTCGTTTGGCTGCACCACAGCTCGCTGCTGGGACTTTTCGGCGTGTCGGCGCGCTCGACGGTGCTGGTGGGTCGCGACGGCTGGTATTACTGGCTCGGCGAAGACGGCCACTCGCTCGCCCGGCATTATCGCGGCACGCTGCCGTTCACGCTCGCCGAGGTCGCCGACACCGCGGCCGAACTCGAGCGGCGCCGCGCCTGGCTCGCCGCGCGGGGCATTGCCTATGTGGTTGTCGCGGTGCCGGAGAAGTTCAACATCTATCCGGAGCACCTGCCGCAATGGGTTCGTCGCGCGCCGCCACCGACGCCGCAGGATCGGGTCCGCAGCGCCATCGCGCGCGACACCCAGGTCCGCTTCGTCGACCTGCGTGGTCCGCTGCTCGCCGCGAAGGAACGCGAACAGGTCTACTACCGCACCGATTCGCACTGGAATTACAACGGTGCCGTGGTCGGCTACGGCGAGATCATGCGCGCGGTGCAGCAGGCGCTGCCCGCCGGCGCGCTGGCGGCGATCGCCTCGGCACCACGCCCGCCATTCGTGCGAGGCGTCGACTACTTCAGTGGTGACCTGGGGAAGATGCTGGGTCTTCCGGGTCTCGTGCGCGAGGACGACGTGGCGCCGTTGGCCAAGGTACTCGGCGACACCGCCGGGCGCTGCGCGAAGCGGGATCCGTCGCCGCTCGATCCCGCGCTGTATCCACCGGCAGAGGACCCGCAGGTCTACACCTGCGACCAGCCCGGATTGCCGCGTGCGGTGATCATGCGCGACTCGATGGCGATTCCGCTGCTGCCGCTGCTGTCCGAGAATTTCAGTCGGGTGCTCTACATCAGCACCCGCAAGTTCGATCACGCGCTGATCGAGCGCGAGCGTCCGGATGTGGTGATCGAGGAAATGGTCGAACGATCGCTGCACGCGCCGGGCGCATTCCCGTCCGGCTGACGGACACCGCTAGCGCTGCGAGCGTGGGGGTCTGCGCAGTTCCGGCTCCAGTCCGAGTTCCTGGATCTTGCGCGTCAGCGTATTGCGTCCCCAGCCCAGCCACGCGGCGGCCTCCATCCGGTGACCCCCGGTGTGCGCGAGCGCGCGCCGGATCAGCGCCTTTTCGAACTCCTGCTCGAGGCGCGCGCCGACATTGCGCTCGCCGCGCGCGAGCGCCCGGGTCAATTCCCCATCGAGCGCCTGCCTCCAGTCGGTCCCCGCGGTCGCGCCCCCGACCGTAGTTGCGGTAGGTTCGCGCACCTCCGGCGGCAGGTCCGCGACCTCGATGCTCTTGCCGGGTGCCATCACCGTCAGCCAATGGCAGATGTTCTGCAGCTGGCGGACATTGCCGTGAAACGGGAAATCCTGCAGAGCCTTTAACGCGTCGTCGGTGAGCACCTTCGGTTCGACCATGAGATCGCGCCCGCTTTTCTGCAGAAAGTGCCGGGCCAGCGGCGCGATGTCGTCGACCCGCTCGCGCAACGGAGGAAGGCGCAGACGCACGACGTTCAGCCGATGCATCAGGTCCTCGCGGAACAGCCCCTCGCGTGCGCGCGCCTCGAGATTCTGGTGCGTTGCGGCGATGATGCGCACATTGGCGCGAAGCGGCGAATGCCCGCCGACCCGGTAGTACTCGCCGTCGGCGAGCACGCGCAGCAGCCGAACCTGCAGATCGGGTGGCATGTCGCCGATCTCGTCAAGGAACAGAGTTCCACCTTCAGCCTGCTCGAAGCGCCCGCGCCGCTGAGCCTGCGCCCCCGTGAACGAACCACGTTCGTGGCCGAACAGTTCGGACTCAAGCAGATCCTTCGCGATGGCGGCGGTGTTGATCGCCACGAACGGCATGGCGGCCCGCGGGCTGTGCCGATGCAATGCCCGCGCGACGAGTTCCTTGCCGGTACCGGACTCGCCGGTGATCATCACGGTCGCGTTGGACTGCGACAGCCGCCCGATCGCGCGAAACACCTCCTGCATCGCCGGCGCCTGTCCGAGAATCTCCGGCGCCTCGCCAACCGACGGAGCCACCTGCGGTGCCGCGCGCGCTTCCGTGGTCGCGCGACGGATGAGCGCGATCGCATGGTCGACATCGAAGGGCTTGGGCAGGTATTCGAACGCGCCCCCCTGGAACGCCGCCACGGCACTGTCGAGGTCCGAATGCGCGGTCATGATGATGACCGGAACCTGGGGGTGCGCCTCCCTGACCTTGGCCAGCAGCATCAATCCCGACTCGCCGGGCATGCGGATGTCCGAAACGAGCACCTGTGGCTCGCCGGCGGCAAACGCCTGCAGCACCTCGTAGGCCGTCGAAAACGACCGATAGGAGATCCCCTCGCGCGCCATGGCCTTTTCGAGTACCCAGCGGATCGACCGGTCGTCGTCGACGATCCAGACGGCCCCGGTTGCATCGCTTCGCGGCGGTTCATAGTCGTAGGCGTACATCGTCTGGTCCCGTTATTTCTCCGGCGCCCTTCAGGCGAGCACGCGGTTCATTTCCAGCGGCAGCAGGATGGTGAACACCGTCCGGCCTGGCTCGCTGGTCCATTCGATCGTGCCGTTGTGCTGCGCGACGAAGGTCTGCGCGATGGTCAGGCCCAGTCCGCTGCCGCCCTCACGTCCCGAAACCAACGGATAGAAGATCCTCTCGCGAAGCGCCTCGGGCACACCGGGACCGTTGTCCTCGATCGACAGCGCGATCGCCAGCTTGTGCCGCTTCCTCGCCAGAGTGACACCACGCGCAATTCGCGTCTCCAGCCGGATCTGCGGCTCCCGCGCACCAGCGGTGACCGCCTGCGCGGCGTTACGAACGATGTTGAGCGCGACCTGAGTCAGCTGTTCGGCATCCGCCTCGAATTCGGGAATGCTGATGTCGAAATCGGAGGTCAGACGAATCCCCGTGAACTCAGCCTGCACCACGCTGCGCACGCGCACCAGAATCTCGTGGATGTTGGTGCGCCTGTAGGTTGGCAACCGATGCGGCGACAACAACCGGTTGACAAGCGACTGCAGGCGGTCGGCTTCGCCGATGATCACCTGCGTGTATTCGGCGAGGTCGGGCCGGTCGAATTCGCGCTCGAGCAGTTGCGCCGCGCCGCGAATGCCGCCCAGCGGGTTCTTGATTTCGTGAGCCAGGCTGCGGATCAGTTCCCGGTTCGCCTGCTGCTGCTCGAGCAGCCGTTCCTCGCGCGCGATCTTCAGCTGCTGGTCGATGTGACGAAGCTCCACCAGGATCGACGCCTCCCCCGCTTCGACCGGCGATACCGTGCAGGTCAGGTGCAGCCTGGGCTTGCCGGTCGCGCCGAGCTCGATCTCCTGCTCCGTGTAGGCAGCACCATCGACCACGGCCTTGGTGATTGCGTGCCGGAGCGAAACGCTATCGCCGAATATCTGCTGCGGCGTCTGTCCGATGAATTTGGCCCGCGACAGTTCGAACAAATTCTCGGCGGCCGGATTGACGTAGACGACGCGTGAATCGGAACGGATCAGCAGCACCGCAGCGGCGAGCATCTCAAGCCCGGGGTATCTGCCGGGCGCAGCGACCGTCGACGACGGGAACAGTGGCAGCTTCATGCGCGGTACCGGCGCAGGATTGGCGCCGCGAGGAATCGCCGGCCAGCGGCGGAAACCACGCCCGCAGGTATCGCATTGGTGAAACAGCGCGCCAGCGACATTTCGCCGGACGGCGACCGGCGCCTATTTCTTTCCGCCAAGCTCCTTCTTGAGCGCTTCGATGTTGCGCTCGTGCAGCTGCACGGTCTGCCGCAGTCGCGCGATGCGTTCGCGGTACTTCTCGGCATCGACCTGTTCCTCGGGCAGCGGAACCGGCGCGCCGTTGGCATAGCCGGCGCGCGCATCGCCGAGGAGCTTTTCCTCGGCCGCGAGCTCGTCGGCAAGCACCTTGCGGCGCATGTCGTCCCGACTCTTCTGGGTCTCCGCATCGACGCGGGGGAATCCCGCCGGCGTCGGAGCGCTTCGCGAGGCTGCCGCAGGCGATGCCGGCGCGGACTTGCGCGGCTCGTCAGCGCCCATGCACGAAACCTTGCGATGGCCCTTCTCTGGTGGAAGGTTGGAAAACACGACATTGCCATCCGCGTCGACGTACTTGCACACCGGACTCTGCGCGATGGCGGCGTTGACTGCAATTGCAGCGCAGACCCACGCGAACGCGAGCGCGCACCGTTTTCCGGCGGTGTCGGTGATCTGGCGCATGACGAACGAGTGTAGCCTACCCGAAGAAAAAGGGGCAGGCGCAACGCCTGCCCCCCGGCTTTCCTCAACGCGCGCGCCGCCGTGGGCGCCGACATCATCGATCCGATCAGAGGCTGTAGTACATGTCGAACTCGACCGGATGCGTAGTCATCCGGAAGCGCGTCACCTCCTCCATCTTCAGCGCGATGTAACCATCGATCATGTCTTTGCTGAACACGCCGCCACGCAGCAGGAACTCGCGGTCGCCGTCGAGATGCCTGAGCGCCTCGTCGAGCGACGAGCAGGGATGCGGAACCTTCGCGGCCTCCTCCGCCGGAAGGTCGTACAGGTTCTTGTCCAGCGGATCGCCCGGATGGATCTTGTTCATTACGCCGTCGAGGCCAGCCATCAGCATGGCGGAGAACGCGAGATAGGGGTTCGCCGTCGGGTCGGGGAAGCGGACTTCGATGCGGCGGCCCTTCGGATTGGAAACATACGGAATGCGGATCGCGGCCGAACGGTTGCGCGCCGAGTAGGCCAGGTTGATCGGCGCCTCGAAGCCGGGCACCAGCCGCTTGTACGAATTGGTACCGGGATTGGTGAAGGCGTTGAGCGCCTTCGTATGCTTGATGATCCCGCCGATGTAGTAAAGCGCCATCTCGGACAGGCCGGCATAGCCGTCGCCCGCGAACAGGTTCTTGCCGTCCTTCCACACCGACTGGTGGCAGTGCATGCCCGAGCCGTTGTCGCCGACGATGGGTTTGGGCATGAAGGTCGCGGTCTTGCCGTAGGCGTGCGCGGTGTTGTGCACGCAGTACTTCAGGATCTGCAGCCAGTCGGCGCGCTTGACCAGCGTCTCGAACTTGGTGCCGATCTCGCACTGGCCCGCGTTCGCCACCTCGTGGTGATGCACTTCCACTTCGACGCCCATCTGCTCCATCGCCAGACACATCGCCGAGCGGATGTCCTGCAGCTGGTCGACCGGGGGAACCGGAAAGTAGCCGCCCTTGACGGTCGGACGGTGGCCCATGTTGCCGCCGTCGAACTTGTCGGCGCTCG
Source organism: uncultured beta proteobacterium (assembly GCA_963712105.1). Classification (GTDB taxonomy): domain Bacteria; phylum Pseudomonadota; class Gammaproteobacteria; order Burkholderiales; family Casimicrobiaceae; genus VBCG01. The sequence continues at coordinate 281,257 of CAVQGR010000012.1, read as the reverse complement.
ACCATGCCGCCTCGGAGGAGAACACCTTGCAATAGCTGCCCGACATGTCGACCGACCATTCGACCGAATCGAAGACGAAGAATTCGGGCTCGGGACCGAAGTACACGGTGTCGCCCAGTCCCGAGGACTTGAGATAAGCCTCCGCGCGTTTGGCCAGCGACCGGGGATCGCGCTCGTAGCCCTTGCCGTCGGACGGTTCGACCACGTCGCAGGTGATGAGCAGCGTGGTCTCGTCCATGAACGGATCGATGTTCGCGGTTGCCGGATCCGGCATCAGCAGCATGTCGGAGGCCTGGATGCCCTTCCAGCCGGCGATCGACGATCCGTCGAACGCGTGGCCCGACTCGAACTTGTCCGCCGTGAATTGCCGCGACGGAACGGAGACGTGCTGTTCCTTGCCGCGGGTGTCGGTAAAGCGAAGGTCGACGAACTTGACCTCCTTGTCCTTGATCATTTTCAGAACGTCGGCGGGTGTTGCCATTCGAATCTCCTGATAAGGCGTTTGAAGGAACTGCGCTGCAATGCAGAAAAGAGACGGATAAGACTTAGCGAGAAGCGTGCCACGCAAATATTGCTGCAAATGACTCTATTGAAGGCAATTTTGCCATTTTTCGACAACTCGACCTTGGAATTATGCACCATTTGCGGGCGCGCCCTGCTCAAGACCGCACCGCCTCGGTGCGTCTCGAATCCATGGCACCGCCAGGTGTGCGATGCACAAACCCGCGCCGTGGGCGCCCGAAGGGCGCGACCCGTCAGCGCCGTGCATGGCCGCGGCCCACCGCCTTCCGGTCCGGGCGTCAGGGGAAGAACAGATACAGCCGGTAGCCTGCCTGCGTGGTAGCGCTGGCATCGATGAACAGCTTGACCGGCACTTCCGCATTGGCCGGGATCCCCACACCGGTATCCGCAGTGCCGGAGGCATAGTCGGATGGCGCGAGCGCGCGCCGCACCACAGCCTGGTCCTGCGCGTCGGTCAGCGTCAATTCGAGATAGGGGTAACCGATCGGATAGGGCGCGCGATTTCGCAGTGTCGCCGTGAGTATGAGCAGTCCGCGGTGCGCTGGGTCGGCCTGCAGGTCGGAGGCATCGATCGACAGCGCTGCCACATTGCGCAACGGACGAATGGCGCAACCGGCCAGCGCGCACATCCTGGTGAGTATCGGGCGCGTCGCCGGAACCTGCGCGGCGAGAACGTCGCGGAAGTGCAACAGCGCCTGTATTGCCAGTGTCAATGCCAGCAACGGGATCGCGAACATGCCGATCCTGGTCCAAAGGCGCAATGGCACCTTCTTGGCCACGGAGAATCGATTGTCGTAATCGACCGCCGCAGCCGCAGGAGCAGCCGCATTCCGCGGCGGCGCCAGCGCTGGCGGCGGCGGCGGCGGCGGGTCGAGGGCGTGCGCGCTGCGCAGCGTCACCGTCGGCGGCCCCTGCGCCAGTTCGTCGTATTCAGGATCGATCAGAGCGGGGTCGTTCGGCAACAGCGAGATCGCATGCTCGTGTCCGTTGAACACCGTGCGACAGTGTCCGCAGCGCACCTGCCCGGCGCGTAGGTCGAGTTGCGCCTCGGTTACCCGGAAAACTGTCCGGCAGCCTGGACAACGTGTGTAGCGTTCTTCACTCATGGTTGTCGCCCGGCCGAACCCGCCCCCGATGTCCAGGATGGGCAGCGTCCGCGCCGCATGATTGCCTGCGCCCGATTGCCCGATGCAGGGCCGTGCGGGTCACCGCCGCCTCTCCCCGGCAAGCAGCACCCAGCCATCCTGTGCCTGCCATGTTGTGAGTGTAAACCACGGCGCATAGGCGGCGGCGACGGCCTCTGCCTGCGTCTCGAGGATGCCGGATAGCGCGATGCTGCCATCTGCCGCGACGCGCGCCGCGAGCGCCGGCGCAAGCAGGATCAGTGGATTGGCGAGGATGTTCGCCACGACGATGTCGCAGGTCCCCGGGGAAAGCGCCTCCGGCAGCACGAAGTCGGCCACCACGTCGTTTTCCCGTGCATTGCGAATGCTGGCGCCGATCGCCTGCGGATCGACATCGGTGCCGGTGACCCGGACAGCACCAAGCCTGGCCGCGGCAATGGCGAGGATGCCCGAACCGCAGCCGTAATCGAGCACCGTCGTACCGCTGGTTACGCGCGCCTGCAGCCATTGCAGGCAAAGGCGCGTCGTCGGGTGCGTGCCGGTACCGAAGGCCAGGCCCGGGTCGAGCCGCAGCACCAGCGCCTGCGGCTCCGGCACTTCCGCCCAGGTCGGCACGACCCAGAATCCCGGGCCGACCTCCACCGCCCCGAACTGTGCCTGCGTCCGGCGCACCCAGTCCTCCTCGGCCACCGGCCAGGTTTCGTGTGGCGGCAGGTCGAGTCCCGCGGTGCTCCCCGCGACGCGCAGCAATGCCCCGGGATCGCACTGCCCGTCGAACAGCGCGCATATCCGCGACACCGGCCATGCCGACTCGGGTGCGTGCCCGGGCTCGCCGTAAAGCGGCGACTCGGCGCCGCTACCGGCGCCGGGATCGGACAGGTCAACGGAAAGCGCGCCTGCGTCGAGCAGGGCATCAGACCAGCGGTCGGCCTCGGCAGCCACCGCATCGAAGCACAGCGCGATATAGCTCACCGGCCGCTGCCGCCGAGGCGGCGCCGGCCCGAGGGCCATCGCGCGCCGCGCAGACGCGCGACCATGCCGCTTGCGGCCGCCTCGCTCATTTGGACTGCTTGCGCTTGGCCATCCGTTCTTCGAGATAGTGGATCGACGTGCCGCCGGCCAGGAATTTGTCTTCGAGCAACAGCTGCTGGTGCAGTGGAATATTGGTCTTGATGCCCTCGACGACCATCTCGGACAAGGCGATGCGCATGCGCGCGATCGCCTGCTCGCGGGTGTCGCCGCTGGCGATCACCTTGCCGATCATCGAGTCGTAATGTGGCGGCACGAAATAATTCTGGTAGGCATGCGAGTCGACCCGGATTCCCGGCCCACCGGGCGGGTGCCAGGAAGTGATCCTCCCCGGCGACGGCACGAAACTTTCCGGATCCTCCGCATTGATCCGGCATTCGATGGCGTGGCCGCGCTTGACGATGTCGCGCTGGCGGAACGCCAGCTTGCGCCCGGCGGCGATCAGGATCTGCTGCTGCACGATGTCGATGCCGGTGATCGCTTCGGTCACCGGGTGCTCGACCTGAACGCGCGTGTTCATTTCAATGAAGAAAAACTCGTCGTTTTCGTACAGGAATTCGAAAGTCCCGGCGCCGCGATAGCCGATCTTGCGACAGGCGTCGGCGCAGCGCTCGCCGATGCGCGTCAGTGCGCGTTGGTTGATCCCCGGCGCAGGCGCCTCCTCGATGATCTTCTGGTGCCTTCGCTGCATGGAGCAGTCGCGTTCGAACAGGTAGACGGCGTTGCGATGTTCGTCGGCGAGCACCTGAATTTCAATGTGCCGCGGATTGGTGAGGAACTTCTCCATGTACAGCACTGGATTGCCGAATGCCGATTGCGCCTCCGCCCGCGTCAGCGTCACCGCCGGCTGCAGCGCAGCCTCGGTGTGAACGACGCGCATCCCGCGACCGCCACCGCCTCCGGCCGCCTTGATGATCACCGGATACCCGATCGCCCGCGCGCTGCGCACGATCTCCTTGGGGTCGTCGGGCAGCGCGCCCTCCGATCCCGGAACGCAGGGCACGCCGGCCTTCACCATTGCGGCCTTGGCGCTGATCTTGTCGCCCATCAGGCGGATCGTCTCCGCACGCGGGCCAATGAACACGAAGCCGGATTTTTCGACCTTGTCGGCGAAGTCGGCATTTTCCGACAGGAAGCCGTAGCCCGGATGGATCGCCTGCGCGTCGGTCACCTCGGCGGCGGCGATGATCGCAGGCACATGCAGGTAGCTCTGTGCCGACGCCGGCGGCCCGATGCAGACGGACTCGTCGGCAAGGCGAACATATTTCGCGTCCCGGTCGGCCTCGGAGTGCACGACCACGGTCTTGATCCCCATTTCGCGGCAAGCGCGCTGGATGCGCAGCGCGATCTCGCCGCGATTGGCGATCAGAACCTTGTCGAAGAGCTTGTCGCCGGCCTTGGCGGCCTTGGACTTGGTGAGGGGCACGGGCGAGCGCGCCTCAGTCGATGACGAACAGTGGCTGGCCGAACTCCACCGGCTGGCCGTTCTCGGCAAGGATGTCCCGGATGACACCGGCCTTGTCTGATTCGATCTCGTTCATCAGTTTCATCGCCTCGATGATGCACAGCGTCTGCCCCGACTGAACCTCGTCGCCGACTTCGACAAAGGGCTTGGCGGTCGGCGTGCCGGCGCGATAGAACGTACCCACCATCGGACTCTTGACCACGTCGCCGTCCGGAGGAGCGGCCTCCGCCGGCGCGGCCTCCGCTGCCGCAGCCGCCGGCGCGGCAACCACGGTGGTAACCGGCGCTGCAGCGCCGGCGACCTGCGCAACGGTACTGTGCGACCGGGTAATGCGCACCCGCTCTTCGCCTTCCTGAATCTCGATCTCGGCGATGCCCGAGGTCTCGACGAGGTCGATCAGCGTCTTCAACTTGCGCAGGTCCATCGGACTACCTCACGAGGCGCACGGGCGCGGAACGAGCTTCGTTTGCGCGCCGCAGTGGCATTGGAATTATGGTTGTTTCACGAAAGTTGCGCGATACCCGGCGAAGTTTGCCGGAGTTAGCGTCGAACTGTCCAGCCGATTTGGCAAGGACCGGTAACACCGCAGGCAAATGTCTGCACGCCCGGGTTGGCGCTTTGGCGGCGGCGCACCACAGCAATGCGGGCCCGCTTGTCGGAAATCCCAGACAGATCGACGGAACTGCGGTTACCGGTCTGATCCAACCAGCCAGCCGGCCAATTGATAGTAATTGCCTGATAATGGACGAACTTGAGGTTATTTCAGAGCAATTTCTTGACAATGGCCTCAAGCTTGTCCGGCTTGAGCATGCCCAACTGTGTATGGGCGATGGCGCCCTTGCGGTCAATAATCACAGTGAAAGGCAGTGCCATCATGGAATTGCCAAGCGTCCTGGACAACTCCATCGCGCCGAAGCCGCCGATCAGCGACGGATAGTTCAATGCAAGTTCTTTGGCAAATTGACGTACTTTATCCGCCTGATCGACGGCGATGCCGACAAATTGCAGGCCTTTTGGTCCCCATGCGGTCTGCGCCTTGACAAACTCCGGCATCTCTTCGCGGCAGGGCGCGCACCAGGTCGCCCAGAAATTCACGACGATCACCTTGCCTTGCCACTGGTCGAGCCGTTGCTCCTTGCCGTCTGCGTCCGGCAGCGAAATCTGGAGCAGGCCGCTGGCAGCCTCCGGTGCCGGCGCCGAGTCGCGTGCGTCGATGCCGACATAAAGGCCAATCGCCAGGGCCAAGGCGGCGGCAACGACGAGAATGCTCCAACGCGGGATAGAGGACATGGGCGGGGACAGAAGGGACGAGTTGATATTGCGCGGTCGCGACATGCACGCAGCAGGTCGCGGCTTGGCGGCGGTTCAGTTGAACCAGCGCTTCTTTGGCGGATTGGCCTCGACGACCGGCCCCGGCCACTTGCCCTGGGCCGGCACCACCAGCGTCACCTTCTGCTGGTTGGGCGGATAGCAAACGCCCTGGTCGGCGCAGCCTTGCGACTGCGCGGTGACGACGATCGATTGCCCCGGCACGGCTGCGGCAAGCGGCAGCGCGACCACGACGTCGCCGCGATAGGTTTCGACCTTGCCGAAGAACTGATCCTCCTTGACCTTCCCCGGGGGCAAGGCCGGCGCGGCCCCGATCGCCGAATCGGGCGCGATCGCGAAACCGAGCTTGTCGCGGTACAGGTAGTAGCCGTCGCTGATGGCAAACCGCGCCTCGACCGTGCCCGCATCCAGCACCCGGGCAGAAAAGCGAAATGCCTGTTCTGGTGGCAGCAGCTTGGGTTCCGCCGCATGCGCGGGAATGGCGAAACCGACGAACAACAGTACTGCGAACAGGTTGGCCAGCTGTCGCTCAGGGCAAGATCGTCTCGGCGGCGATCCAATCGATATAGGGTGGGTATCCATGACTCAAGGGGACAGCAATGACCTCGGGAAGTTCGTAGGGGTGCAGCTCGCGGATGAGCGCCTCGACCCGGCCGTACAGTCCGGCACGGGTCTTGATCAGCAGCGGAATCTCTTGCGTGGTTTCGATTTCTCCGCGCCAGTGATACATTGACTCGACTGGCGGGCCGACGCTCACGCATGCGGCGAGCCTGCCCTCCACCAGCGCCCGGGCCAGAGCCCTCGCGCCGTCGCGATCGGGCAGGTGCGTCGACACCAGGATCGCGGCATCCGGCAAGGAGACTCCATGCGTTTCGTCGTACTGGCCATTGTACTGGCAATCCCGATCGCGGATCTCTGGGTCACCGCGCGCGTTGCCCGGTGGACCGGAGTCCCGCTGTGGGTGTTCCTGGTGGCGTCGCTGCTGGCCGGGCTGCTGCTGCTGCACCATGAAAGAATTGCGTTTCGCGCCCGCACGGTCGCAGCGTTGCATGGCGAGGAACCATTGATGCGCGGATTGCTCGACAGCGGCCGAAAGATCATCGCCGGGGTGCTGCTGATCGTCCCGGGGCTGTTCAGCGACCTGCTCGCGCTGATGCTGCTCGCCTTGCCACTCAATATGGGCCGGCGTATGGGGCCACAGCCGGCAACCGCCGGCCGCTGGCAGCGCCACGGCGGCAAACAGGACGCCATCGACGGCGACTACCACCGCGTCGACTAGCGCGGCCAGCGCGGCCAGCGCGCTATTTCATCCGGTCGATGACTGTTGGCTGCGCCTTGCCGGCGTGGCGGTATGCCCAGACCATCATGACCAGGCCGGCGCCGACCATCGGCAGCGACAACCATTGGCCCATGGTCATCCCAGCGGCGAGGAAACCAAGAAAGCTGTCCGGTTCGCGTGCGAACTCCGCAGTGAAGCGCAGCGTTCCATAGCCGACGAGAAATAGCCCCGACACCGCGCCCATCGGCCGCGACCGGCTCGCATACGTCCACAGGATCATAAACAGCAACAGGCCCTCGAGTGCGAACTGGTAGAGTTGCGACGGATGTCGTGCCAAGGCGTCCACCTGCGGAAACACCATCGCCCAGGGCAGGTCGGTCACGCGACCGACCAATTCGCCGTTGATGAAGTTGCCCATTCTTCCCGCAGCCAGCCCCAGCGGCACCAGCGGCGCCACGAAGTCGGTGACGTCCAGCCAGCGCTTGTTACGCTGCCTCGCGAACAGCCAGAGCGCCACCAGCACGCCCAGAAAGCCGCCATGGAAACTCATGCCGCCGGTCCACACGGCCAGGATCTCCAGCGGATGCTCGAGGTAGTACATCGGCTTGTAGAACAGCACATAGCCCAGCCGTCCGCCCAGGATGACGCCGAAGACGCCGTAAAACAGCATGTCGTCGACGTCGCGCGGGTGCCAGCCGGTAAGCATGTTGCGCCGCGCACGAACCCTGCCCAGCACCACGAACAGCGCAAACGCCGCCAGGTACATGAGTCCGTACCAGCGCACGGCGACAGGGCCGACCTGGAAAGCGATGGGGTCGAATTGGGGGTGGACGAGCATGAGGGCCGTGGCTGCGGTTGGACAGGCAGACGCAGGATGCCACAGTGGCTGCGCTAGAATCGCAGATTATACAAACCGTTCGACCGCAACGCTTTTCGCGAGGATCCCCGCATGTCATTCAACCGCCGCTCGCGGCTCATCACCCAGGGCATCGCCCGCTCGCCCAACCGCGCCATGCTGCGCGCCGTCGGCTTCGGCGACGACGATTTCGAGAAACCGATCGTCGGCGTGGCCAATGGCCACAGCACGATGAACCCCTGCAATGCCGGCATCCAGCCGCTGGTCGACCGGGCGATGGCCGCACTCGAGGCCGCCGGCGCCAAACCGCAGGTCTTCGGCGTGCCGACGGTGACCGACGGCATCGGCATGGGCACCGAAGGCATGAAGTATTCGCTGGTCTCCCGCGAGGTGATCGCCGACGCCATCGAGACCTCGGTGAACGGCCAGTGCATGGACGGCGTGCTGGTCGTGGGTGGCTGCGACAAGAACATGCCTGCCGGCATGATGGCGATGGCGCGGATGAACGTCCCGGGCATCTATGTCTACGCCGGCACGATCAAGCCGGGCACCTGGAAGGGACAGGCGCTGACCATCGTCTCGCCCTTCGAGGCGGTGGGTGCGTTCGCCGCCGGCACCATGTCCAAGGAGGACTACGACGGCATCGAGAAGAATGCCTGCCCGAGCGTGGGCGCCTGCGGCGGCATGTATACGGCGAACACCATGTCCTCGTCGTTCGAGGCGCTGGGCATGAGCCTGCTGGGCTCGTCGCAGATGGCCTCTCCGGACGCCGAGAAGGCCGACTCCTCCGCAGTGTCGGCGCAGGTGCTGGTCGAGGCGATCAAGCGCGACCTGAAACCCCGGGACATCATCACCCGCGAATCGATCGAGAATGCGATCGCGCTGGTCATGGCCACCGGCGGTTCGACCAATGCGGTGCTGCATTACCTGGCGATCGCCTCCGCCGCCGAGGTGCCGTGGACCATCGACGACTTCGAGCGCATCCGCCAGCGCGTTCCCGTACTCTGCGATCTCAAGCCCTCGGGCAAGTACGTCGCGGTCGACTTCCATCGTGCCGGCGGCGTGCCGCAGGTGCTCAAGATGCTGCTCAATGCCGGCGTGCTGCATGGCGACTGCATGACCATCACCGGTCGCACCATGGCCGAAGAGCTGGCGAACATTCCCGATCAGCCGCGCGCCGATCAGGACGTGATCCGGCCCATGGATGCGCCGATCTACGCACATGGCCATCTGGCGATCCTCAAGGGCAATCTCGCCCCCGAAGGCTGCGTGGCCAAGATCACCGGGCTGAAGAATCCGTCGATCACCGGGCCGGCGCGGGTGTTCGACTCCGAACCGCAGGTGATGGACGCGATCATGGCCAAGAAGATCCGGCCAGGCGACGTACTCGTCATCCGCTACGAGGGGCCCAAGGGCGGCCCGGGAATGCAGGAGATGCTCGCGCCGACGTCGGCGCTGATCGGGCAGGGGCTGGGCGAATCGGTCGGCCTCATTACCGACGGGCGCTTTTCCGGCGGTACCTGGGGCATGGTGGTCGGCCATGTCGCGCCGGAGGCCTACGTTGGTGGGACGATCGCGCTGGTACAGGAGGGCGACTCGATCACCATCGATGCGCATCGCCTGCTGCTGCAGCTGAACGTCGACGATGCCGAATTGGCCCGTCGCCGCGCCGCCTGGCAGCCGCCGAAGCCTCGCTACACGCGCGGCCTGCTCGGCAAGTACATGCGTCTGGTGTCCACCGCGAGCAAGGGTGCGATCACCGACGGTTGATGCCGGACAGGCGTCACCGCGAACGCGGCTCGTTGCTTTCTTTGCGAAACATCCTCACCGTCGCGCCAATTTTCCCTCCAGCCTGGCTCTCCCGACATCCATGCAGACCATCCGAACCCATGCCCTGGCCGCACTCGTCCTCACCTGTACGGCGCTGATCAACGCGTGCGCATCGGTACCGCCGCCCGCCGCAGTGGATGCGCCCAAGGCTGCCGCTGCGCCGCCGGCGCCGGTGGCCACCGCGCCGACCGCCGCTGCTCCGACGCGCGCCGTGCTGAAGAATCCGGGTTTCGAGGCAAAGGCGCCCGGTGCTCGCGGCGATCCCGACGGCTGGTTCACGTTTCAGCATGCCGGAGACCGGTCGTACCGCTTCGTGATCGATACCGACAATCCCCACACCGGCGAGGTCAGCCTGCGCATCGACAACATCGGTCCGGAGCCCTTCGGCGCAATTGCGCAAATCGTGGATGCGCGGCCACATGGCGGCAAGACCGCGCGCCTGAACGCATGGTTGCGCACGCGCGACGTCAGCGAGGACGGCGCGGGACTGACCTTGCTCGTGCAGCGTGGCGGAGCCACGATCGCGCAGAATTTCATGTACGACACTCCGGTGAAGGGCACGACCGACTGGAAGCGCTACACCATCACCGTGCCGATCGAACCCGGTGCCACGCGAATCGAGATCGGGGCGATGCTGCGGGGCAAGGGAACGCTCTGGTTCGACGACGTCGAAGTCGAATTCCTACCGAAATAGCGCCTGGTCCGTGGGCGCGTCGTCCCCGTCCTGAAAAAGGAAATCCGAGATGGACCGCCGTTCATTCCTGCTGGCCTCACCGGTGCTTCTCGGCGGCTGCGTCGCGGTGGGAGGAACCTCAGGTCCGCCGGCACCGGCGCCGGTATTCCACGTCGGGGACCGGTGGGTCTACAACGCCAGCGACGGTTACCGCGTGCCGGTGACCTGGGTGGAAACACACGAGGTGACCGCCGCCGATGCCGCCGGCATCACCGTGCGGGTGACGATCCTGGGCGAGACGATGAATGTCACGCGCACCGAGCGGCTGCGCTCACCGGGCGTGGTCGCCGCCGGCGCGGTGTTCGATCCGACCGAGACGCGCGATTTCGCGCCGCCACTCGAACGCTACCGCTTCCCGCTGACGCCGGAAACCAGCTGGACGCAGGACCTGCGCAACCTCAATCCGGTCAACCAGCTGCGCGACTTCATCAATCGCTACGTCAAGGTCGGCGGCTACGAAAAGGTGACGGTGCCCGCCGGCAGCTTCGATGCGCTGCTGATGCGCACGCTGATGAGCGTGGACGAAAACAACCCGTTTCGCTTCCCGTTCCAGTGCAACTACGAGACCTGGTGGGCGCCCGCGGTAGGCGCAATGGTGCGCATGACCAAGTACGCCACCTACCGCGAAAAGGGGGACGAGCTGGGCATGCAGATCCGGGCCCAGCACACGTTGCTGGAGCTCGCGTCCTTCACGCGCGCGCCGGGTTAGCGACAGCGCGTCAAAGTTCGAGACGTCGCCAAATCGTCGTCGTCAGCGACGGCGCATTGAGCGTGTAGAAGTGCAGGCCGGGCGCGCCCTGCTCGAGCAGTCGGGCGCAGAGGCCCGTGACCACATCCAGGCCGAACGCGCGGACCGAGGCCGCATCGTCGCCGTAGCTTTCGAGCTTGCGGCGAATCCAGCGGGGAATCTCCGCGCCGCAGGCGTCGGAGAACCGCGCCAGCCGACTCGAACTGGCGATGGGCATGATCCCGGGCACGATGGGAATCGTGATACCGCGCGCCCTGGCCGCCTCGACAAAACTCCAGTACGCGTCGGCGTTATAGAAATACTGCGTGATTGCCGAATTCGCTCCGGCATTGACCTTCTTAACGAAGTTGCCCAGGTCTTCTTCAGGGCTGCGCGCCTGCGGATGATATTCAGGGTAGGCGGCGACGTCGATATGAAACCAGTCGCCGGTTTCCTGCCGGATGAAGGCCACCAGTTCGCTGGCATAACGCAGTTCTCCCGCCGAAGCCATGCCCGAGGGCAGGTCGCCCCGCAGCGCGACCAGGTGGCGGATGCCGTGGTCCTTGTACTTCTTCAAAACGGCAGCCAGTTCCGCGCGCGTGCCGCCGACGCAGGACAGATGCGGCGCGGCTTCGAGTCCCGCGCTTCGGAATTCCAGCACGGTGGCGAGCGTACCCTCGCGCGTCGAGCCGCCTGCGCCGAAGGTGACCGAGCAGAACGCGGGCCGCAAGGCGGCGAATTCACCATGGGCGGCGCGCAATTTCTCCATTCCCTCCGGCGTGCGGGGCGGAAAAAATTCGAGGCTGCAGGCGGGCGCTTTCAATGCCGGATCACCACGACTCGATTTCTCCCGGGCAACAGCGATGCCAGCGCCCACGAAATCAGGCTGTAGACGATCGCGCCGAAGAATCCCGACCAGAATCCCGCCACGTGGAAACCGTCGATCAGTGAACCAACCGCCCAGAACAGCAGACCGTTGATCACGAAAATGAACAGCCCGAGCGTGAGGATCGTCGCCGGCAACGTGAGAATGATGAGCAGCGGCCTGACCAGCGTATTGACCAGGGCGAGCACCAGCGCCACCAGCAGTGCCACGCCGAAGGAATCGACCGAGATCGACGAGGTGAAGATGTAGGGCAGCGCGAGCAGCGCAAGCGCGTTGATGAGTAGGCTCAGCACGAAATACATTGGTCACTCCTTGGTGATCGGGCGCGGTACCCCATCGACATGAGGCTTGAGCGCCGCGTACAGCGTGGCGCTGACCGGCGCGGCGATTCGGGACTTCGCCGCCATGCGCGCCACCGCCCCGCACAGCCACGGGGCTTCGAGGCGATTGCCCGCAGTGAGGTCGTTCAGCAGCGACGAGCGCATCAGCGCCGGCAATGAGTCCAGAAAAGCGAGTTGCTTCGCCGGATAGTCATCGGCCAGCGCCACGCCGAGCGCGCGGCCCACCTCCCATCCTTCCTGCAATGCCGCGCTGAACGTGGCGCGCAACTCCGGGTCGGCGCGCACGACGCCGATCGGCGCACGCGCGGCCGCGGTGCAACCCGACATTGCCGACAGGAAACAGAATTTCTCCCACAATGCACGCCGGATGTCCGCCGACAACTCGATTTCGATGTCGGAGGACTTGCACGCATCGCGGAACGCTTCAGCCGCGACCTCCCTGCCGCCGGCGAAGGCGCCGACGACCAGCCGGGCCATGGTGCCGGTGTGCGCGATGACGCCAGGCTCGCGAATGGTCGCCGCGATGTAGGCGATTCCGCCAAGGACACGCTCCGCTCCGACCTCGCGACCGACCACCTCAGTGGCGTCGACGCCATTCTGGAAGGGGATGACCACGCCGCCCTGCGCGACCAGCGGCGCGACCAGCCGCGCAGCGGACTCCACGTCCCAGAGCTTGACGCAGAGCATCACCACGTCGCAGGGAGCGAGAGTGGCGACATCGTCGGTGTAGGTCGCGGTGCGAATTGTCGCGGCACCCAGCGCGCTTTCGATGACCAGTCCCTGTGCGCGCATGGCGGCAAGGTGCCGGCCACGCGCGACGAAAATGACGTCGTGTCCGGCCTGCGCCAGCCTGCCGCCGAAATAGCCACCGACGCCTCCCGCGCCAAGCACCGCGATACGCATCGGACTTCTCCTAGTACCGGTAGCTGTCCGGCTTGTACGGGCCGGCCCGGTCGACGCCGATGTAGCGCGCCTGCTTGTCGGTGAGCTCGGTCAGCATCGCGCCGAGCTTGGACAACTGCAGCCGCGCGACCTTCTCGTCGAGATGCTTGGGTAGCACGTACACGCCAACCGGGTATCGCTTTCCTCCGGTCTGCGCATCCGCCCACAATTCGATCTGCGCCATCACCTGATTGGTGAACGACGAACTCATCACGTACGACGGATGCCCGGTGCCGCAGCCCAGGTTCACCAGCCGCCCCTCGGCGAGCAGGATGATGCGCTTGCCGTCGGGGAAGATGATGTGGTCGACCTGCGGCTTGATGTTGTCCCAGGTGCAGGCCTTCAGCGCCGCGACCTCGATCTCGTTGTCGAAGTGGCCGATGTTGCACACGATCGCCTGGTCCTTCATGCGCTTCATGTGCTCGAAGGTGATGATGTCGATGTTGCCGGTGGCGGTGACGAAGATGTCGGCCTTGTCGGCCGCGTAGTCGAGCGTGACCACCCGGTAGCCTTCCATCGCCGCCTGCAGCGCGCAGATCGGGTCGATCTCGGCGATCCAGACCTGCGCGGACAGCGCGCGCAGCGCCTGCGCCGAACCCTTGCCGACGTCGCCGTAACCAGCGACCAACGCAACCTTGCCGGCGATCATCACGTCGGTCGCGCGCTTGATGCCGTCTACCAGCGATTCGCGGCAACCGTAGAGGTTGTCGAACTTGGACTTGGTGACCGAGTCGTTGACGTTGATGGCCGGGAAGCCGAGCTTGCCTTCCTTGTGCATCGTGTACAGCCGCTTGACGCCGGTGGTGGTTTCCTCGGTCACGCCGCGGAGGCCGGCCTTCAGTCGCGAATAGAACTTCGGATCGACGGCCAGCTTGGTCTTGATCGCCGCATACAGCGCGCTCTCCTCCTCGTTGCCGGGATGCGTGATGCACGACGGGTCGGTCTCGGCCTGCGTGCCCAGGTGCACCAGCAGCGTCGCGTCGCCGCCGTCATCCAGGATCATGTTCGGGCCGGGGCCGTTGCCCCACTCGAAGATCCGATGGGTGAAATCCCAGTACTCGGTCAGCGACTCGCCCTTGAAGGCGAATACCGGCGTGCCGGCCGCCGCGATTGCCGCGGCCGCATGGTCCTGCGTCGAGTAGATGTTGCACGACGCCCAGCGCACGTCGGCGCCGAGCGCCTGCAGCGTCTCGATCAGCACCGCGGTCTGGATGGTCATGTGCAGCGAGCCGGCGATGCGCGCGCCGCGCAAAGGTTGCTCCGGAGCGAATTCCTCGCGGATCGCCATCAGCCCGGGCATCTCGGTCTGGGCAATGGCGATTTCCTTGCGGCCCCATGCAGCCAGCGCCAGGTCGGCCACACGGTAGTCGGAAAAATTCCTGGTCTCGGATTCAGCGTTCATCAGTCACTCCTCGTCGGGCGACTACGCTGCGGAGATGCGGCACTCGCTTCCCCGCGGCGAAATCGCGGATCAACGAGCGCGGTTGCAGGATGACACTCCGAGCCTGGCAGCGCGGCGGATCCGGGAAAGACCCGCGGGGCGCTGTTGCAACGCTCCTCGGAGAACCTTGGATTCTACCGCAAACCGGCTCAAGCCGCGCCGCGAGGTGGCGCGGAGGGGGCGCCGATCGCCTCGAACAGCGCGTTGGCGAGACTCGACTCGCGTTTGTAGAAGCCTTCGGTATGAAAGGTCTCGGGGAACTTGAACAGCTCGTAATCGAGATGGTGCGCGAATTCGTGCACCACTGTGCGCAGGTACGACCGGAAGGCGACCGTCTGGCGCCGTTGCGCGGTGCGCATCCAGACGGTGATCCTCGCCACCGGCCGATCCTCGTCCGGCTCGTAGAGTCCATGCAGTTCGCCGTCGTGGTCGGACGGACGCACGGCCAGCACCCGCATGTCGACGCCTGGCACCACGTAGGTCAGCACCAGCGCATCGAGCAGCGCCTGCGAGGCGGCCTCGACGCCCGCCCGCTGGTCGGCGGCAAGGCCGTCGCGGATAGCTGTCACCACCGCCGCTACGCTTACTGCGGACGGCGGTGAGAGTTCGACAATGGCATCGCTGCGCCGGTAGATCGCCTGGCGCTGCGCCGTCAACCGGTCGTAGTAGGAAAAACGCATGCTGTGATCGTAACGCCGTCAGCGCGATCCGGACCAGCCATCGCCGGAAAGCAAAAGGGCTGCCCGACAGGCAGCCCCTTGTGCCGGCATCACGCAGGTCCTAGTTCTTCTTGACCTTTTCGAGCATCTTGAAAATGCCCTTCGGCGCGCCGACGAACATGCGCTTGAAGGTCTTGGAAAGGCAACGACGCTCGAGCGTGTTGCGGCGGGTGCGGGAACGTTCGGCCATGAGATCTCCTGAGGGGTTGCCGGCAGACCTGGCGAGGCGGGCTGTGCCCGTCGCGATGCTGTCGGCGAAATCCGATAGATTACAGGAACTTGGGTGGTTGCGCCAGCGATCGCCTGGTTCAGAGGATGCCGAAGAACTCGTGCGGCAGCACGGTGACCTCGAAACGGACCGTCCTGGCCGCCGCTGGCTTCGTACCGGGCGGCGCTTCCCAGTTGAACTCCAGCGATGTGGTCCCCGGCGATCCGGCCCGGAAACGATAGATGGTCGAGCCTGCGACACCGGTCGCCCCGACGGGCTTCGGGCTGGGCATGTAGTCCGGTCCGCCCGTCACTTTCACATTGGACCCGGCCGATTTGAGCACCCACCCATAGCCGGTTTCCGGGTCTGCCGGGAGGCTCACGACCAGCGGCGCGCCGGCTTTCACCGCGACCGCACCGCCCTGCGGCGGCGCGGCGACCACAATGCCCTGCAGCGACGCGCAGCCGCCAAGGCCCAGCACTGCCGCCGCTACCGCGACCGCCGGTACCCATACCCGACGCCAGACTGTTGCCATATCCATGCTGTTGCTCTCCGGAAGTACCCTGGTCAACTTCATCGTGGTCCGGCGGCACGAGCCGGACGGGCGATTCGCGCATCCTAGCCGATCGGGCGCTGCGGCGAAATGCCCACCGTCCGCAGCCACTCGGGCCGTGGTTCAGTGCCCGAGTTCGCCTGGCTAGAGCCCCGCCGCCGCGCGCAGCGCGTCGGCACGGTCGACTCGCTCCCAGGTGAATTCGGGTTCCTCGCGGCCGAAATGCCCATACGCCGCGGTTTTGCGATAGATCGGCCGCAGCAGGTCGAGCATCTGGATGATGCCCCTGGGACGCAGGTCGAAGTGCGCCTCGACCAGCTCGGCGATCCTCCGGTCCGGAATCCTGCCGGAATTCTCCGTGTACACAGTGACATTCATCGGCTTTGCCACGCCGATCGCGTAGGCAACCTGGACCTGGCACTGCCGCGCGATGCCGGCGGCGACAATGTTCTTGGCCACATAGCGCGCCGCGTAGGCGGCCGAGCGGTCGACCTTCGACGGATCCTTGCCGGAGAACGCCCCGCCTCCGTGCGGCGCCGCGCCGCCATAGGTGTCGACGATGATCTTGCGCCCGGTGAGTCCGGCGTCGCCGTGCGGACCGCCGATCTCGAATCTTCCGGTCGGGTTGACCAGAAAGCGCGTGCCTTCGAGCATCCCTGCCGGAAACACCGGCTTGATGATTTCCTCGATCACCGCTTCCGCGAGCTTGTCCTGCCGGTCATTCATCGACGGGTGATGCTGGGTGGACAGCACGACCGTGTCCACCGCGACCGGCTTGCCGTCCGCATAGCGGACCGTCACCTGGGACTTTGCGTCCGGACGCAGAAAGGACAGGCGACCATCGCGGCGCACCTCGCTCTGCCGCTGCACCAGCCGGTGTGCGTAATAGATAGGAAAGGGCATCAGCGACGGCGTCTCGTCGCAGGCATAGCCGAACATCAGCCCCTGGTCGCCCGCGCCCTGATTCAGATAGTCGTCGGACGCACGATCCACACCCTGCGCAATGTTGGGTGACTGCCTGCCGTAGCACACCATGACCGCGCAGCCATCGGCATCGAAGCGCAATTCCGGATCGTTGTAGCCGATCGCCCGGACGGTCTCACGCGCGACTCGGGCGTAATCGACGTTGGCGCTGGTGGTGATTTCTCCGGACAGAACCATGAGGCCCGTCGATACCAGCGTTTCCGCCGCGACGCGGCCCGTGGGGTCTTGCTCTAGAATCGCATCGAGCACCGCATCGGAAATCTGATCCGCGACCTTGTCCGGATGCCCTTCCGATACCGATTCCGACGTGAACAGAAACTCACTCATCGACACTCCCTGCCGCGCCTTCCGGCGCATTCGACTGCGCGCGCGCGACGTCTGCATGAACCCGCAGATTTCCCGGCGCAAAGGGCGCAATTCTAGCAGTTCGGTGACTGGCGGCCCGGGCGCTGCGAACCCAGCTCGATCGGTCGGAGCCCGATGATGCGCGGCCCCGTCGTCATTGCCGACCCCGCGGTTCTCAGCCGCGCCGCGGCGGCGCTGCGTGCCGGCGAACTGGTCGCATTTCCGACCGAAACCGTCTATGGACTCGGTGCCGACGCCGACAACACTGAAGCCGTGCGCCGCATCTTTGCCGCCAAGGGCCGGCCCGCCGACCACCCGGTGATCGTTCATCTTCCCGGAAGCGAGGAACTGGAGCGATGGGCGCGCGATGTACCTGCCGGCGCACGGCGTCTCGCCGAAACCTTCTGGCCCGGGCCGCTGACGCTGATCCTGCCGCGCGCACGAGATGTTCAGGACATCGTCACCGGCGGACAGGACCGCGTCGGCCTGCGCGTGCCCTCGCATCCGGTGGCGCTGGCGCTGCTGCACGCGTTCGTCGCGGCCGGCGGCAGCGGCATCGCAGCGCCCTCGGCGAATCGCTTCGGCGAAATATCGCCGACGACCGCCCGCCATGTCGAGCACGATCTCGGCAAGCGGATCGCCATGATCATCGACGGCGGCGCCTGCACCGTGGGCATCGAAAGCACGATCGTCGCGTTCGACGGCGATGAGCCGACGCTGCTTCGTCCCGGCGGCATCGGCATCGACGCCATCGCGCAGGTGCTCGGCCGATCCCCGCGTGCGCCCGGCGCCGACGCACCCCGCGCCTCCGGCACGCTTGCTTCCCACTACGCGCCGCGCACACCGGCGCGCCTCGTCGCAGCCGCCAATCTCCCGATGGTCGCAGCCGGCGACCCGGCCGCGGCGGTACTGGCGCGGACCGCGCCGAGACCGCGTGGCCATCGTGGCGCCTGGATTACCGCGCCGAGTTCGCCGGTCAACTACGCGCACGACCTGTATGCGAACCTGCGTGCGCTGGATGCCTCGGGCGCCGGGGCGATTCTGATCGAAGCGGTGCCCGGGAATCCCACTTGGCTGGCGGTACATGACCGCCTGACGCGAGCAACGCATGGCGACGACGATGACCTCACCTGAGCAACGCCGGACGCTGCCCGCACGGTGCGTTGCGCGCGGGTGGTTGCCGCGCCGCGGTACCATTCCCCCTGTAATCCCGTTCCCAGCCCAAGGACCATGCTGCGCATCGTCATCGCCCCGGATTCCTTCAAAGGTTGCCTGAGCGCCCCGGAAGTCTGCGCGGCAATCGCGCGCGGACTCGTCCGGTCGATTCCCGACGTTGACGTGCGCCCCTGTCCAATGGCCGATGGCGGCGAGGGCACGCTCGATGCCGTACTCGCGGCGGTGGGTGGGACGGGTCGACGCCGGACGATGCGGGTGCATGGCGCCGGAGAGGAAGCGCTCGATGCGTCCTTCGGGCTGATCGAGCAGCCACCTCGCCTGACTGCCATCATCGAAGTGGCACAGATCGTCGGCATCACCGACGGGCAAGCGATGGCAGTCCCGGTGGAACTGCGCTCATCGCGCGGCGTCGGCGAACTCATCGCCGCGCTGCTCGACGGCGGCGTGCGGCGCTTCATGATCGGTCTGGGCGGGAGCAGCACCAACGACGGCGGCAGCGGCCTGCTTGCAGCCCTCGGACTCAGCCTGGTCGACGCGTCCGGGCGCGAGGTGCCGGCGACGCCAGCTGGACTCGCCGCCCTGTCGCGCATCGACGGCGCCGGCCTCGACCCCCGCCTCGCCGATGCCGAATTCATCATCATGTCCGACGTCGACAATCCGCTCACCGGACCGCGCGGAGCGACCGCCATCTTCGGGCCGCAAAAGGGAGTCGGCGCAGATCGCATCGCGACCTTCGATGCATCGATCTCCCGCTTCGCGGCGCTGGCCGAGGCAACGCTCCACCGCCGCTGTGCGGAACGGCCGGGCGCCGGTGCCGCCGGCGGCCTGGGCTTCGCGCTCCAACTCGTTGGCGGAACCTTTTCCTCCGGGGCGGAAATCGTCGCCGGGCTGATCGGACTCGACGCCGCGCTGAACGGCGCCGACTGGGCGATCACCGGCGAAGGACGCAGTGACACGCAAACGCTTGGCTCGAAGGCACCGTTCATCGTCGCCCGGCACGCGGCGCGGCACGGCGTACCGGTCACGCTGCTCTCCGGCGCCGTCGACCCGGCGGCGCTGCCGGCGCTGGGTCGCCACTTCGCCGGCTGCTATGGATTGCCCAACGGTCCCGCCACGCTGGACGACTGCCTGCGCGACGCCGCGGCGCTGCTCGCCAATCGGGCCGAACAGGCCGCCCGCCTGTTTGTCGCCGGCCGCAATTCGCGACGCAGCGACCCGACGCCAGAATGATTTCAACTTCGCTGCGCAGGTGCCTGCGCGGTCGCTTCCGTCAACATCCGCCACTCCGATGAACGCCAATCTCTACGCGCTGTTCGAAAGCCATTTCCCCGACGGAGTCGAAGAACCTTTCCTGTTGATTCCGAATGGCCCGGTCATCCACTACGACGACATCGCCGCGACCTCCGCCCGCTTCGCGCACGCGCTGGTCGGCGCAGGGTGCGAGGTCGGCGATCGCGTGGCCGTGCAGGTCGACAAGCACTGGCAGGTGCTGGCGCTGTACATGGCCTGCCTGCGCGCCGGACTGGTCTACCTGCCGCTCAACACCGGATACCAGAAGACCGAGCTGAGCTATTTCTTCGGCGACGCGCAGCCGCGGGTGATCGTCTGCAATCCGGAGCAGCTCGGCGTCATCGAGACGCTGGCCAAGGGAGCGACCGTGCTGACGCTCGCCGAGCTTGACTCGCGAGCGCAGTCGCTGCCGGACGACTTCGCGACCGTCCTGTCGGCGCCTGACGATCTTGCCGCGATTCTCTACACCTCGGGTACCACCGGCCGCTCGAAGGGAGCGATGCTGACGCATCGCAACCTTGCGTCCAACGGCCTCGCGCTGGTCGACATCTGGGGCTTCCGGCGCGGCGACGTGTTGCTGCACGCGCTGCCCATCTACCATGTGCATGGATTGTTCGTCGCGACGCACTGCGCGTTGTTGTCGGGATCACGCATGCTCTGGCTGCCGAAATTCGATGCCCGTGAGGTGATCCCGCTGTTGCCGCATGCGACCGCGATGATGGGCGTGCCTACCTTCTACACGCGATTGTTGTCCGAGCCCTCCTTCGGCCGCGAGCATTGCCGGACCATCCGCCTGTTCGTCTCCGGCTCGGCGCCGCTGCTGGCCGAAACCTTCGAGGCGTTCGCGACCCGCACCGGGCAGGCCATCCTCGAGCGCTACGGCATGACCGAGACCGGCATGATCACGTCCAATCCTCTGGATGGCGCACGCGTGGGGGGCACCGTCGGCCGGCCGCTGCCGGGCGTCGAGATCCGCGTCACCGACCAGGCGGGCCAGACCTGTGCGCCGGGGGTGATCGGCGGGGTCGAGGTGCGCGGCCCGAACGTGTTCGCCGGCTACTGGAAGATGCCAGAGAAGACGCGCGAGGAATTCACCACCGACGGTTACTTCCGCACCGGCGACCAGGGCGAGATCGTCACCGAGTCGCCGGGACGCGGTTACCTGCGCCTGGTCGGCCGCGCCAAGGACATGATCATCTCCGGCGGCCTCAACGTCTATCCGAAGGAAATCGAGGAATGCCTGGACGCGCTCGACGGTGTCGAGGAATCGGCGATCGTCGGAGTCCCCGATGCGGATTTCGGCGAAGCAGTTGTGGCGATCATCGTCGGCAGACCCGGGCATGCGCTCAGCGAAGCCGCGGTCATCGCCAAACTCAAGAGTGAGATCGCCGGCTTCAAGGTGCCCAAGCGGGTGATCTTCGTCGAGGAACTGCCGCGCAACTCGATGGGCAAGGTACAGAAGGTGGTATTACGGGAGAGGTTCGGGGCCTGATCGCCAGTCTGCACGACGAAGACACCCGCGCTAGATTCCCCACGTCGAGTACGCCTTCCAGAACATGTACCCGCCCAGCACGAACAGCAGGAAGGCGAACGCCTTCTTGAGCTTCTTGACCGGCCAGCGGTGCGCGGTGCGCGCGCCCAGCGGAGCCAGGAACACGCTGGCCGCGACGACGGCCAGAAGCGCGGGAATGTAGACATAGCCGAATGTCAGTTCCGGCAGGCCGCTCTGGCGCATCCCGGCGACGATGTAGCCGGTGGTTCCGGCGAGCGCGATCGGCAGGCCCATCGCGGCCGACGTGCCCACCGCCTTGTGGATGGTCACGTTGCACCAGGTCATGAACGGCACCGTCAGGAAACCGCCGCCGGCGCCGACCAGCGCCGAGGCCACGCCGATGCCGCTGGCGACGCTGGTCATCCCGAGCATTCCGGGCAGGACACGCGAGGGCGCCGGTTTGCGGTCGAACAGCATCTGGATCGCCGAAAACCAGGTGAAGCAGCCGAATACCGTCGCCAGCACCGGCGTGGGCATGGCACTGGCGAACTGCGGCCCGACCAGCGAGCCGATGACCAGGCCCGGCGTCATGCCCCAGACGATCGACCAGATGACGGCGTCGTGCGACAGGTGCGCGCGGACCGAGGAAATCGAGGTGAACATGATCGTCGCCGTGGAGGTGGCGACCGCCATGTGCACGACGTGCTCCAGGGGGAAGCGCTCGTAGGTGAACGCCATGGTCAGCAACGGCACCGCGAGCATGCCGCCGCCGATGCCCAGCAGGCCGGCCAGAAACCCGACCATGCAGCCCAGCAACAGGAACACCGGTATCAGCGCCCAGTCCATCGTCCGCTCAGGCCGACGCCGCCGCGAGGCGCGTGACGATCTTCCATTCGGCCGCAGTGACCGGCGTGATCGACAGCCGGTTGCCGCGGCGCAGGATCACCATGTCGGCCAGCGCGCGCTGGCCGCGCAGTTCGGCCAGCGGCACCAGCCGCGTCTTCTCCACCAGCTTCACATCGACGTTGAACCACCGCGGCGCCTCGCGCGTCGCCTTGGCGTCGTAGTACTTGCCTTCGGGATCGAACTGCGTGATATCCGGATGGGCGGTCCTGGCAACGGCGATGATGCCGGCGATGCCCGGCTCCGGACAACTCGAATGATAGAAGAATGCCTGGTCGCCGATGCGCATTTCACGCATGTAGTTGCGCGCTTGGTAGTTGCGCACGCCGAACCAGGACGTGGTGCGACCGCGGGCCCGAGCGAGATCGTCGATCGAGAATTCGTCCGGCTCGGACTTCATCAGCCAATAATGCATGCTTGTTCCGCGTCGCTCCGCGCGCCCGGCGGGCGCCGCGAACGCGGAGCCCGGGCGCTGATCTCTTGTCGGTATGAGGAATCGAAGAGGGTGTTCCCCGGGTGTGCCGTGCCGGTCAATATCTTGAACCTGGGTTCAAGAATGGCCGCCCGCCGGAGCCTTCAGGCGCTTCCGCTTGGGAGCGCACACCGGCTCGCATATGGCTGGGGCAACCTCGCTACGAGAGCATTGGTTCAAAGAATATATGACCGGCTCGAACACTCCAGGGAACATGGACAAACCTGCTTGACGACGCGGTGAACTGCGGCGGACGAAGCGCGATCGCGTCTTGCGGACGCCCGTCGATCAGAACAACTTGTCCTGACCGACCAGCGCCTGATCGATTGCGGCCTGCATCGATTGGATTCTACGCTGCACGGCAGGCTGGTCAACCGCCGCGCCCGTCGAAGGCGCCGGCGGCGCTACCGTCGGTGCGCGGCGCGCGCGCAGCAGCTCATTGGCGATGTTTAACGCCGCCATCACCGCAATGCGGTCGATGCCGGCGATCTTGCCGCCATCCTTGATTTCCCGCATCCGCGTGTCGAGCAACGCAACGGCCTCCAGCAGTTCTGCGCGTTCGCCTTCCTTGCATGCGACCTTGAACTCGCGCCCGAGTATCTGCACGTCGAGCTGGACGTTGCTTTCGGCTCCCTTCGCGCTCATTCGGTCGGCATCCTGACGATCAGCGCATCGAGTCGCGCGCCGGCCTGCTGGACGCGCACCGTCATTTCGCGGTTGCGTTCGTTCGCGGCGGCGAGTTCGCTTCGAAGCGACTCGTTGGCCGCGCGCAATGCCCGAGTATGCGCGATCAGCGTCGCCAATTTCTGCTCGAGTTGTGACAGGTCGTTTTCCATGGCATTTCCTGTGGCGGCGTCGATTGCCACCCGTCAATAGTGGCGGGGTGCGCCGCGGGCGTCAACCTCGACCGCCCGCCGCTTCCATGTCTGCCTGCGACTCGCCCGTCGCCAGGGAGACGTAGCGCACCGTGACGATTTCCAGTTCCTCGGCCCCGCCCGGCGTCTGCAGCAGGACACGGTCGCCCTCGCGCGACTTGGTGAGCGCACGCGCGATCGGCGAAACCCAGCTCACGTAGCCGCGCGCCGTGTCGATTTCGTCGACGCCGACGATGCTGATCGTGCGCTCGCCGCCTGCGGCGTCGGCAACGGTCACGGTGGCGCCGAAGTAGACGCGGTCTTCGTCGTCGGCACCGTGACGCGCCTGCGGGTCGACAACCTCGGCCTTGTCGAGCCGGCCGACCAGGAAGCGAATCCGCCGGTCGATCTCGCGCAGGCGCTTCTTGCCGTAGATGTAATCCCCATTCTCCGAGCGGTCACCGTTTCCCGCCGCCCAGGCGATGGTCGCGACCAATTCCGGACGCTGCCGCCCGACCAGAACATCGAGTTCGTTCTTCAACCGCGCGAACCCGCCGGGGGTCATGTAGTTTCTGGTGCCCGCCGGCAACGCCGGGACGGTATCGGGTGCTTCATCGTCCTCGACGTCGACGTCCGGTTCGCGGGTGAAGGCCTTGTTCATGCCGTCGATTATAGGCTCCGCGCGCAGGGCCGCCCGCCGCCTATAATCGTCCGGCACGCTTCGCCTCGACGCTCCCTTGCACAGATTCCCGCCCCTGCCGGTCCTGCTGGTCCTTGGCTGCCTGGCCCTCGCCACGTTCGCGCTGGCATTGGCGGTCGGCAGCGTGGACGTCGGACTGGTCGAGGCGCTGCGTGCGCTGGCGGGAAACGGTGATGGCGTCGAGACCGCCGTGGTGCGTGAACTGCGCCTTCCGCGCGCGCTGGCCGCATTCGCGGTCGGCGGGCTGCTGGCGGTCGCCGGCGCGCTGATGCAGGTGTTGTTGCGCAATCCGCTGGCCGACCCCTACGTTCTCGGTCTTTCCGGTGGCGCCGCCTGCGGCGCGCTGGGAGCAACGCTGCTCGGCGCCGCGGCGCTGGTCACGCCAGCCGCATTCGCCGGCGCGGTGGTGTCGACGCTGGTGGTGTTCGGATTGGCGCGCGGGGCCGGCGCCTGGCTGCCTACCCAGCTGCTGCTCACCGGCATCGTTGTTGCTTCCGGCTGGGGCGCGCTGATCATGCTGCTGCTCGCGCTCGCGCCCGACGCGCAGGTGCGCGGCATGCTGTTCTGGCTGATCGGGGACCTCTCCGGCGCGATTCACGGCGAGCGCGCGCTGCTAGCGCTGGTGGCGGTCCTCGCCCTCGCGCTGCCGATCGCGCGCGACACGACCCTGCTCGCGCGCGGCGCGCAGACCGCGGCCGGGCTGGGCGTTTCGGTGCGCAGCGTGACGCTCGCGCTGCACGCTCTGGCAGCGGCGGCAACCGCGGTCGCGGTGAGCGTCGCCGGCAGCGTCGGCTTTGTCGGGTTGGTGGTTCCGCACGCGGTGCGCTTGCTCGTCGGCAACGACTACCGCGTCCTGCTGCCGGCGTCCGCGCTCGCGGGCGGCGCGCTGCTGGTGCTGGCCGACACGCTGGCGCGAACCCTCGTCGCCCCCACCCAGTTGCCGGTCGGCGTACTCACCGCGCTGGTCGGCGTCCCGTTGTTCCTGTGGCTGCTGCGGCGGCGCGGCGGACAATGAGCGACGCGCTGCTTTCCTGTTCGGGGCTGCGCCTGGCCGTACCCGGCCGCGTGCTTTGCCGCGATCTTGCCTTCGACGTGCGCCCGGGCGAGTGCTGGGTGCTGGTCGGACCCAACGGTGCGGGCAAGACCACGCTGTTGCATACGCTCGCCGGCCTGCGCGCGCCGGATGCCGGAGAGGTGAGGCTCGCCGGCGCAGCCATCGCCAGGCACGCGCCCCGGGCGCGCGCCAGGCGTGTCGGCCTGCTGCTGCAGGATACGGTCGACGCGTTTCCGTCGACCGTGTTCGAAACCGCGCTCGCCGGTCGCCACCCGCATCTGGTCCGCTGGCGCCAGGAGAGCACGCAGGATCATGCACTGGCGCGCGCGGCGCTGGTCGCCATAGGCATGGCCGACGCTGCCGGGCGCGACGTGCAGACGTTGTCCGGCGGCGAGCGCCGGCGCGTCGCGTTGGCGATGTTGCTGGCGCAGGATCCGGAGGTGATGCTGCTCGACGAGCCCACCAATCACCTCGACATCGCCCACGAGGTGCGCACGCTGGAATTGCTCGCGCGGCGCGCGCGCGACGGTCGACACGCGGTGGTGATGGCGCTGCACGATCTCGCGCTGGCGATGCGCGTCGCCACCCACGCGGTGCTGCTGGGTTGCGAAAGCGTCGAGACCGGACCGGCCGCGACGCTGCTCACCGCACCACGGCTGTCGGCACTCTACGGACAGGCGCTCATCGCGGTGGATCATCCGCGAGGGACGGCGTTCCTGCCGGCGTAACGCGGACCGCGCGGGCGAGATCGCTGCACAATGCGGCCACGCCGTCGACAAAGCGCGGTCCCGGCCGGTGCATGAGGTCACCACTGGCGACGAACAGATTGCCGTTGCGCACCGCCGGGAGGGTGCGCCAGCGATTCCATGCGTCCAGCCACGGCGGACGGCTGCCGTCATCGCTGCCGCCGACGATCACGTCGGGCTGCGCGGCAAGCACCGCTTCGACCGTGACGGCGGGCGCGGGAAGGGTCAGCTGCGCGAAGACGTTCTGGCCGCCGCAAATGGCAATCGCTTCGGAGATTAGATGGCGGCCGCCGACCGTGTACAGCGGCGCATTCCAGATCTGGTAGAACACCCGCAACGGGGTTGCGCGGCGCGGCACGGCAAGCGCCGCCAGGCGGGCGCGCAACGTCGCCGCCGCGGCATTCGCGACGGCCGGGGTGCCCGCGAGCGCGCCCAGCTTTTCGATGTCCGCGGCAATTCCCGCGATTGACTGCGGATCGCTGACGAAGACGCGAACTTCCCGCGCGCGCAGCGCGGCGAGGTAGGCGGGCGCTGTGTAGGGCCAGGCGACGACCAGGTCCGGCGCCAGCGCGGCGATGCGTTCAAGGTCGAGCGCGCCGGCGTCACCGACCTGCGGCAGCCGGCGCGCCTCGGGTGGCCAATCGCTGTGCGCGACGACGCCGACGATCGCCGCACCCGCTCCCGCGGCAAACAGCAACTCGGTAGCGTGCGGCGCAAGGCTGACGATTCGCCGCGCCGGCGGTGCGACGGGCAGCCGGTTGCCCGCATCGTCCACGACAATGCCGCTCGCGACGACCGAAGGCGCCGCAAGCTGGGCCGATGCCATGGCAGCGGCGCCGGCGATGCTGATGACGATGACGGCAATGATCCGCATGTTCAGGGGCGCCACCTCAGACTGGCGAAAGCCGTGGCCCCGCCCGTCGCATAGCCGTCGGCAAGCTGGTAGTTCTTGTCGAAGATGTTGTTGCCGCGTATCAGCAGCGACCAGCGCTTGGCAAAAGGCCATTCGGCGGTCAGGTTGACGATGCCGTAGCCACCCATTTTTCGGGTATTGGCCAGATCGTCGTAGCGCAACGACGACGCGACGAATTCGCCGCCGAGCTGCAGCGGTCCTGCCTGCTGCTGCACTTGCAGCGCGCCGTGCTGTCGCGCGCGGCGCGGCAATAGCTGTCCGGTTCGATCGTCATGCGGATCCTGCAGGTCGAGCGAGGCCTGTACCCGCGTGTCACGCCAGTTGAGATTGATGCCGATCGTCGCGCCTTCGAGCGTCGCCTGGTCGACGTTCTCCGGCCGACAGTTGAACACGGCGTCGCACTGGAACACGATCAGCTGGTCGACCTGGTTGCGATAGACGACCACGCGCGCCTCCCAGCGCAGATCACCGGCTGCGGAGGTCCAATAGGCGCCGGCCTCGATATTGCGGGCGGTCTCGGGCACCAGGTTCGGGTTGGAGAAACCGGGAAAGTAGAGGTCGTTGAACGACGGCGCCTTGAAGCCGGTGCTGACCCCGGCGGTCAGGCGCCATTGGGCCGACACCCGGTAGCCCGCGGCAATGCCGCCGGTCGTCTCGCCACCATATTGAGTCGAATGGTCATAGCGCAGGTTGCCCTGCAACGCGAAATCCCCCTGCCGAAGGCGATAGACGCCGGTCGCCGAATTCGTCGTGCGTTCGGTCAGCGCAAAGGCATCGCTCGACGCCAGTTGCTCCGCCCGCCGCTCGACGATGACCGACGCGGCGCCCAGTGGCAGCGTAACGTCGTTCTGCCAGACCAACTGGCGCTGGGTCGTCTGGTACGGATAGTTACCGTATCCGGTCTGCGAGACCGAAGCGTCACTGCCTTCGCCTGCGGTCAGGATCGATGTCCACGCTTCGGCCAATCGGTTGCGGCTGACCACCGCCCAGGCCTCGAGCGTGGTCACCGTACGATCGTCGAACTCCGGACCACCGTCGTACTGACTGTTCAACCGGTTCTGGAAATACTGGACGGACAGCTGCTGGCCCTGGGCCCACGGCAGCGTCGCGTTGAGGCCGGTGTTCTGCGCCGTGTAACCATCGCGATCGCCGTTGTTGCTGAAATTGGCGGGGTCGACGATGGCGTCGAATCCCGTGCTGCGGGTTCCTCCTGCCTGTACGCTGAAGGCCAGCGGACCCATCGCGCCGGACAAGCCGCCCGAAAGCGTGCGCGTGTCGTAGGTACCGTAGCCGGCGGAGACGCTTCCCGAAAAGGCGCTGCCCGCAGGCTTCCTGGTGAACACCTGGATCACCCCGCCAATGGCGTCCGCGCCATAGAGGCTCGACGCGGGACCGCGGAGGATCTCCACGCGTTCGATCTGGTCGAGCGGGATCGCCTCCAGCGATGTCGCGCCGACCGATGCCGAGCCCACGCGAAGGCCGTCGATCAGTACCAGCGTCTGCCCGCGATTGGCGCCGCGAAGGAAGGCGCCCGAGGTTGCGCCGGGTCCGCCGTTGATCGTAACCTCGACGCCCGGCTGCCGCTGCAGCAACTGCGGCAGGCTCTGCGCGCCGCTGCGCAGGATCTCGTCGGCGTCGATCACCGTGATGTCGGCGAGCTGGTCGGCAAGCGACTGCGCGCTGCGCGTTGCCGTCACCGCGACCGGCGGCAACGATGCTGCCGCCGCGGAACCCGGAGCCTGGGCGGCGACGCTGCCCCAGTGGGCAGTTGCAACAATCAGCACAAGGGAGCATAGGCGGCGAATTTCCGCCGGCGGGATCATCGGGCAGGTCGACATCTGATGCGCTCCACGCAGCGCCGCGCTTACCCCGCACGGCGTGAGTCGCGATGGCATTGCTGAGGAGTTGCGCACGGCGGCGCGGACCGGAGCGTCCCGCGTACGGGGGTGCGCCGGCAGCAAACGGACCGTGCGCAGCGCCATCCGCGCTGCGGTCGCGGACCGTCGGGTCGCGTTGCGACCCGAACGGCACGGCGCAGGCCGGTCTCCGGACTCGCCTTGCGGGCCGCCCGCCTTCCCGTCGCGCCTGGCGACAGTGGCACGAAGGAGCGGCCCTCGAAGGGCTTACCGTTGCGGGGGCAGTCGCGGAATTCGCATGACTCGCACGCGGCACCGCGTTCCCGTTTCACCCACCGCGACGGATTCGCGGCGGACACCTGCTGCACGAATTCTAACCCGTCCGTCGCGAGGACCGCCAGGCCGCTGTGCGGCATCGGGCGAACGGTCGCCCGGTGATCATCCGGATCGGGGCCGGCCCGGGCGCCCGACGGCCGGGAGCGGTTGTTATAATTTCCCTCCAGCCACTCTCTCCTCCCCCGGATCACCACCGGCCCCGAGGTGTCAGCGCCCTTGTCCAGGAAACTCTACATCCGCACATTCGGATGCCAGATGAACGAGTACGACTCGGACAAGATGGCCGACGTGCTCCATGCCGCCGACGGGCTGACGCGCACCGACCGGCCCGAGGACGCGGATGTCATCCTGTTCAACACCTGCTCGGTGCGCGAGAACGCGCAGGAGCGGGTGTTCCACGATCTCGGACGGGTGCGCGCACTGAAGGCGACCAAGCCGGGCCTGATGATCGGTGTCGGCGGTTGCGTGGCGTCGCAGGAAGGCGCGGCCATTGTCAGGCGCGCGCCCTATGTCGACGTCGTCTTCGGACCGCAGACGCTGCACCGCCTGCCCGCGATGCTGGCGGCGAGCCGGCGCAGCGGCCAGCCGCAGGTCGACATCAGCTTTCCGGAAATCGAGAAGTTCGATCGCCTTCCGCCCGCACGTGTCGATGGCGCCTCGGCATTTGTGTCGATCATGGAGGGCTGCAGCAAGTACTGCTCGTTCTGCGTCGTCCCCTACACCCGCGGCGAGGAGATTTCACGGCCATTGCCCGACGTGTTGATGGAGCTCGCCGACCTCGCCGACCAGGGCGTCGCCGAGGTCACGCTGCTCGGCCAGAACGTCAACGCCTACCGCGGCGCAATGGAGTCCGCCGGAATCGATGGCGACCTTGCCGACCTGGCCACGCTGCTCGAGCATGTCGCGGAGATCCCGGGCATCGAACGCATCCGCTACACGACGTCGCATCCCAAGGAGATGACGGCCAGGCTGATCGGTCTGCACGGCTCGCTCGGCAAGCTGGTGCCGCACCTCCACCTGCCGGTGCAATCGGGATCCGACCGGATTCTTGCTGCAATGAAGCGCGGCTACACGGCACTGGAATACAAGTCGATTGTGCGCCGCCTGCGTGCGCTGCGCCCGGACCTGTCGCTGACGTCGGATTTCATCATCGGCTTTCCCGGCGAGACCGACGGCGATTTCGCGCAGACCATGCAGCTGGTCGCCGATGTCGGCTTCGACGGCGCCTTCAGCTTCGTCTACAGCCCGCGTCCGGGCACGCCCGCTGCGGAAATGCCCGATCAGGTTCCGCAGCAGATCGCCCAGGCGCGTCTGGCCGCACTGCAGACCGCGCTGGACGAGCAGTATCGCGCGCGCAGCCTCGCCATGGTCGGCACGCGGCAGCGCGTACTTGTCACCGGCCGCGCGGCCAAGGATGCGAGCGAGCTTGCCGCACGCACCGCCAACAATCGCGTGGTGAATTTCCCTGGCGCCGGCGACCGCGTGGGCCACTATGTCGACGTCACCATCACCGCCGCGCTGGCGCATTCGCTGCGTGGCGCCATCGCCGCCGGCTGACACCGGCGCCAAGCGCAGGAAGCGACCATGCTGAATCCCCGGCTGTCTGACCTCGCCGCCTGCCTCTGCGCCGCCGCCATTGCGGGATGCGCGAGCGTGACCGACACGCCGGCGCCCCGGGCCCTGGCCGCGCCGGCGGTCGGCGCCGGCGCGCCGGTCTCCGGTTCCGCAGCCGTCCCGTCCGCCCAGGCCATCGCCAACGCGCAACGACTGGCCGGCGCGCCGGGCAGCGCGACGCCGCCATCGACGACCCCGGGTGCACCCGCACTGCGCCCCTTTGCCGAGGTCATCCGCGACGCCCGCGAGCATCCGGGCCTGTTCCCGCTGTGGCAGCGTGACGACAAGGTCTGGATCGAGATCGCGCCGGAGCAGTTCGACCGCCCCCATTTTTTCTCGACCAACCTTGACCAGGGCCTCGGCGAAAATCATTTCTACGCCGGTTCGATGAGCAGCAGCAATTCGCGCCGCTTCGGCGGCCCGGCCATCGTCGTGTTCCACAAGATCGGCAACAGCATCCAACTGATCAGCAAGAACGTGAAATACACGGCGAAGGCCGGCTCACCCGAGGCACGGGCCGTCGCGGCGAGCTTTTCCGACAGCCTGCTGGGCGCCGCCGCGCTGGCCTCACAGCCGCATCCCGAGCGCAAATCGGTGCTGATCGAAGCGAACGCGCTGTTCTTCGCCGATCTGCCGGGAGCCGCATCGCGATTGGAACGCGCGTACCGGCAGGCCTACGCCTTCGACGCCCGCAACTCGTCGTTCCGCAGCGTGAATAGCGCGGCAGATTTCGCGTCATTCCACGTAAGCGCGCATTACGCGCTGGCCCGGGTCGCCAATCCGGCCCCCGGTCAGCCCGTCACGCCGCCGCCATCCACGGTCCCGGACATTCGCAGCCTGTTCCTCGGCTTCCACTACACGCTGGCGAAACTCCCCGACTTGCCCATGCGGCCACGCGTCGCCGACGCCAGGATCGGCTATTTCTCCACCAACCGCTGGGACTTCACCACCGACGACCGGCGCATTCCGATCTTCCGCTATGTCAACCGCTGGCGGCTGGAGAAGAAGGACCCGGCGGCGACGCTATCCGAGCCGAAGCGGCCAATCGTCTTCTGGATCGATCGCAATGTTCCGGACAAGTACCGCGCTTCCATCCGCGACGGCGTGCTCGAATGGAACAAGGCCTTCGAGCGCATCGGCTACAAGGATGCCGTGCGCGTAGAAATACAGCCGGACGACGCGGACTTCAACACGTCCGACATCCGCCACGCGTCGATTCGCTGGATGACCACCACCCGCAGCAGCTTTTCGGCCATCGGCCCATCGATCGTCGACCCCCGCTCCGGCGAGATTCTCGACGCCGACATCGGCATCGACGCGACCAGCTTCCGCGCCATCCGCAGCCATGGCGCCGAGACCATCCCCAGCCGGCCCTCGCTCGCCGCCGACCGCCATGGCGACGACCCCTATTGCACCTATGCGGCCGAAGCCACGGAGAACTCCGCCTTCGCGCTGTCGCTGCTCGAGGCGCGCGGCGACCTGATGCTCGACGGGCCCGAAGCAGAAGCGTTCATCCAAGCCAAGCTCAAGTCAACCACCATGCACGAGGTCGGGCATACGCTCGGGCTGACGCACAACTTCCGCGCGTCCACGGTCTACAGCGAGTCGCAGCTGGCAAACCGCGACTTCACGCAGCGCGACGGCATAGCCGGTTCGGTCATGGAGTACAACCCGGTCAACCTGGCGCTCCGGGGTGAAAAACAGGGCGAGTACCACATGACCACGCTCGGCCCCTACGATTACTGGGCCGTCGAGTACGGCTATCGCGACTTCGCGCCCGACGCGGAGCCCGAAGGTCTGCAGCGCATCGCCGAGCGGTCCGGCGAGCCGCTGCTGGCGTTCATGGCCGACGACACGCTCTACCACAGCGGCCTCGATCCGCTGGCCAATACCTTCGACCTCGGCGCCGACCCGCTGGCCTTCGCCGACCGGCAATTGAAGCTGGCCCGCGAGCTGTGGGCGACCACCGAAGCGCGGACGCTGAAGCCCGACGAGAGCTACGCCATCCTGAGACGCAATTTCGGCCGCGGTCTATCCGAAATGCGGCGCGCCGCGCTGCTCTCGGTCAAGTACATCGGCGGCTTGACGCTGCGCAGCGACCGCGCAGGCAGCAGCCGGGCGCCGCTGGAGCCGGTGCCCGCCACCAAGCAGCGCGCCGCGCTGGCGCTGCTTGCCGACACCATCTTCGCCGCCGACAGCTTTCGTTTCCCGCCTGCCTTCCTGAGCCGGCTGTCCCTCTCCGACTACGACATCGACGACGTGCTGGACATGGGGGGCACCGCGCCCCCGGTGGACCTCCCGGTGGACCAGCAGGTGTTGGCGGTGCATGCGGCGGTGTTGGGTCCCCTGCTGGGACCGGACGTCGCGCAGCGCCTGCTCAACAACGAGCTGAAGGTCAGCGACCCGGCGCAGGCGCTGCGCCTGGCCGAGCTCTACACAACGCTGCGCCGGACCATCTTCAGCGAACTGCGTTCCGGACAGGACATTGCGCTGCTGCGGCGAAACCTGCAGCGTGACTACGTGACCCGGGTCAGCACGGTGCTGCTGCGCCCCGTAGCCACGATGCCGGCCGATGCCCGCGCGCTGCTGCGTGCCGAGGCGATCGCCCTGCGCACCGAGCTGACGGCGATGCAGAAGCGGCCGAAGCTGTCGGTCGAAACCGCGGCACACGTCGGCGAAACGCTGGCCACACTCGACGAGGCGCTGAAGGCGCCGATGCTGCGGCAGGGGGTCTGATGTCGAAGCGAGCAATGCTCAAGGTCACGCTGGCGCCGCTGGACAACCGGGCGTTGGCGAATCTCACCGGCCCGCTGGATGCCAACCTGCGCCAGATCGAAGCGGCGCTTGATGTCACCATCGCCCATCGTGGCGGCGACTTCACGGTCACCGGCGCGACCGCCGCGACCGCCCAGGCGGCGACGGCGCTGCAGCGCTTCTACGCGGCTGCCGAGAAGCCGCTGTCCGTGGACGACATCCAGCTGGGCCTGGTCGAGATCGGCGCGCAGGCGGACGCACCGTCACCGCGGGAAAGCGCCGAGTCCGTCGACATGCCGCGGTTACGGACGCGGCGCGCGGACCTGCACGGGCGAACGCCCAACCAGGTCGGCTACCTGACGGACATCCTCGCGCACGACATCACCTTCGGCATCGGCCCGGCCGGAACCGGCAAGACCTATCTCGCCGTCGCCTGCGCGGTCGATGCACTCGAACGCGATGCGGTCAAGCGCATCGTCCTGGTCCGCCCTGCAGTCGAGGCGGGAGAACGGCTGGGTTTCCTGCCCGGGGATCTCGCGCAAAAAGTCGATCCCTACCTGCGGCCGCTCTATGATGCGCTGTACGACCTGATGGGCGTGGACAAGGCGGCGAAGCTGTTCGAGCGCACGACCATCGAACTCGCGCCGCTGGCCTACATGCGCGGGCGCACGCTCAATCACTCGTTCATCATTCTCGACGAGGCGCAGAACACCACGCCCGAGCAGATGAAGATGTTCCTGACACGCATCGGCTTCGGCACCAAGGCGGTGATCACCGGCGACGTCACCCAGATCGACCTCGCCCGCGGACAGAAAAGCGGCCTGGTCGAGTCGGCGCGCATCCTCTCCCATGTGCGCGGCATCGCCTTTCGGCATTTCACCAGCGCCGACGTCGTTCGTCACCCGCTGGTGCAGAAAATCGTCGACGCCTACGATCGCGAGGCCGCCAGGCTGGCGTCGCGTGACCCCGACGCGCGCTGACGGGGCGACGATGGAGCTCTCCCCGAAGGAACAGGATGCCCTGCGGCTGGGTTGCCGGATCGTCGTGTCCGGGCATCGCGAAGACGCGCCGGGCGAGGAGCTGATTCGCGTCGGCCAATGGTGCCGGCAGGAAGGACATCGAGCCGACCGCTACGGCGAAGGCGCGATGATCGAGGCCTTCGAGGCGAAGATCGCGGCGCTCACCGGCATGGATGCCGCGGTCTACATGCCCAGCGGGATCATGGCGCAGTTGATCGCGCTGCGCGTCTGGGCCGAGGAGACCGGCGTCGCGCACGTCGGCATGCATCCGACGTCGCACCTCGAACTGCACGAAGAGCGTGGCTACGCCCGTCTCCACCGACTCGACGCGTCGTTGTTGGGTCACAAGGATCGGCCGCTGCGCGCCGTCGACCTCGAGAACTGCCCCGAACGGCTTGCCGCGCTGCTGGTCGAACTGCCGGCGCGCGAAATCGGCGGCCAATTGCCGGCCTGGGAGGAACTCGAAGCGCTTGGCGCACTGGCCCGGTCCCGCGGAATCCGCATGCACATGGACGGCGCGCGACTGTGGGAGGCCAGCGCAGCCTACACACCGCACACACTGGCCGACATCTGCATGCCTTTCGATTCGGTCTATGTGTCCTTCTACAAGGGCATCGGCGCCCTGTCGGGGGCGATGCTGCTGGGGCCCGCCGAGTTCGTGCGCGCGGCACGGGTCTGGCGCCGCCGCCACGGCGGCACGGTCGTGCAACTGCATCCGGCCGCGGCTTCGGCGGCAATGCGCTTCGATGCCGCGCTTGGGCGCATGCCCGCCTATCTGGCACGGGCGCGGACATTCGCCCGCGAGCTCGCCGCAATCCCCGGATTCGCCATCCAGCCGTCGCCGATCCAGGTCAACCTGTTTCACCTGCACATTGCCGGACGGCCCGAGGCGCTTGTCGCAGCGCGCGATCGCATCGCGACGGACACGGGCATCTGGCTCGCGTCGCGTTTCATGGCGTCGTCGACACCGGGCCATGCGCTCACCGAGATCTATGTCGGCGAAAACCTGCTTGCGGTCGACGATACGACGGTGCTGCCGCTGTTCGCGCGATTGCTTGACCAGAGCCGGGCGGTCATGTGAGCCGGGCCGCCTCGGCACGCAGCGCGCACCGACTGTCGCTGTCGGTGCAGTTCGCCAGCAACGACGCCGACCTGCCGACCCGCGCGTTGGTGCGCCGCTGGGTTCGCGTTGCGCTCGAACAGGACGCCAACGTCACTGTGCGCTTCGTCGATGCCATCGAGGGCCGCGCGCTCAACGCCGAGTTCCGCGGCAAGGACTACGCCACCAACGTCCTGACCTTCGTGTACGATGATGAGCATCCGCGAGCCGGCGACGTGGTGCTGTGCGCGCCGGTCGTCCGCAAGGAAGCCGATGTGCAGGGCAAACCGCTGGCCGCGCACTACGCCCATCTGGTCATTCACGGCATGCTGCACCTGCAAGGCTACGATCACGAGCGCGTCCTCGACGCGACTGCCATGGAAGCGCGCGAGCGTGCGCTTCTTGCCCGGCTCGGGCTGCCCGACCCCTATGCCGCGTAGCCCCAATGGACAGTGACGACGACAAATCAGGCAAGGCCACGCTGATCGAGCGGCTGACCGCGTTCCTGACTCGCGAGCCGGAGAATCGCGAGGAACTCGTGGCCCTTCTGCGAGGCGCGTTCGAACGGCACCTGCTCGACGCCGACGCCCTGTCGATGATCGAGGGTGTACTTTCCGTGTCCGAAACCACGGTGCGCGACATCATGATTCCGCGCGCGCAAATGGACTGCGTGTCCATCGAGCAGGAGGTGCCCGAGTTCATACCGGCCGTCATCGAGGCACGGCACTCGCGCTTCCCGGTGATCGGGGAGAGCAAGGATGACGTAATCGGCATCCTGCTCGCCAAGGAACTGCTCAACTACTTCGCCAATCCCGAGGCGTTCGATCTGCGCGACACGCTGCGCCCGGCGGTGTTCGTGCCCGAATCCAAGCGGCTGAACGTGCTGCTGCGCGAATTCCGTGCCAACCGCAACCACATCGCCATCGTCGTCGACGAGTACGGCGGCGTGTCCGGCATCGTCACCATCGAGGACGTGCTGGAGCAGATCGTCGGAGACATCGAGGACGAGTACGACTTCGACGAGAGCCTGGACAACA
The DNA here is from genome assembly GCA_963712105.1 of uncultured beta proteobacterium. Lineage (GTDB taxonomy): Bacteria > Pseudomonadota > Gammaproteobacteria > Burkholderiales > Casimicrobiaceae > VBCG01. The sequence continues at coordinate 244,629 of CAVQGR010000012.1, read as the reverse complement.
TCATCGCCGAAGCCAATGGCCGCTTCCGGGTCAAGGCGCAGACGGAGATCGCTGACTTCAACGCGCGCTTCGGCACCACCCTCGAGGATGGCGAGCTCGACACCATCGGCGGGCTGGTGCTTCGCGCGTTCGGTCGCCTGCCCAAGCGCGGCGAAATGACCACGCTGGAGGGCTATCGCTTCCGGGTATTGCGCGCCGACAGCCGCCGCCTGCACACGCTGCAGGTGGAACGTGTCGCGCCACCGGCCGACTCCGCCGCGTGAGTACCGGTCTGCTTGCCCTCGTCGCCGGTGCGGCGATGGTGTTCGCGTTCGCCCCCTTCAACGCGCCGCCGGTGGCGATCGCCGCGCTCACGCTGCTTTTCTGGCTGTGGCAGCGCGCCCCGACGCCGCGCACCGCTGCGCTGCAGGGTTTTTGCTTCGGCCTGGGCCTTTTCGGCGCTGGCGTGTCGTGGGTATTCATCGCCCTGGAGACTTTCAGTGGAATGCCGGCGCCAATCGCCGTTGTCGCAACCGCAGGCTTCGTCGCCTATCTCGCGCTGTGGCCGGCGCTCGCGGGCTATGTCGTCGTCCGCCTCACGCGCGAAGACTCCGCTGGGCGCCTGCTGGCCGCCGCCGCTGCTTGGCTGCTTGCCGAATGGCTGCGCGGCTACGTGTTCACCGGCTTCCCCTGGCTCGCAGTCGGGTATGCGAGCCTGTTGCCGACCACGACGCTGCCGTTTGCCGGCTACGCACCCGGTGGCGGCGTGTTCGCCGTCTCGCTCGCCATTGCGCTGGTTGCCACCGCACTGGCTGCCGCTGCCGGCGCGATCGCTGACGATCAGCCGCAGCGTCGGCGCGTCGTCGTGCTGGGCGCACTCGGCGCGGGTATCGTTGCGCTGGCGTTGGGCGGTGTCGGCGCGGCACGCATCGAGTGGACCACCCCGCACGGGGATCCCGTTGCCGTTTCGCTGGTGCAGGGCAATGTCTCGCAGGCCGAGAAATTCGATCCGGCATTTCGTCAGCAGAACCAGGCGCGCTATCTGCAGCTGGTCCGGCTCACGCAGGGCAGGGTCGTGGTGCTCCCGGAGAGCGCCTATCCGCAGTTCGCCGACGAAATTCCCGGCGCCGTATTCGTCGATCTCGCTCAGGTGATGCGTGCGCGCGATGGCGGCGTGCTGGTTGGCCTGTTCGTGGCCGAACCCCCGCAACGTCCCGGCGAAGGCGAGCGCATCTACAACAGCGTGGTCAGCATCGGCGAGGCGCCGCCGCAGTTCTATCGCAAGCACCACTTGGTCCCGTTCGGGGAATCGATCCCGCTGAAGCCGATCTTCGGCTGGTTCTTCAACCGGATCCTGGCCATTCCGCTGGCCGACCAGGCGGCCGGCCCCGCCGTCCAGCCGCCGGTTGCGCTGGCCGGGCAGCGCTTCGCCGTCAACATCTGTTACGAGGACGTGTTCGGCGCCGAATTGATCGCAAACGCGCGCGCGGCGACAGTGCTTGTCAACGTCACCAACGATGCCTGGTACGGCCGCTCCGTCCAGGCCCGCCAGCACAACCAGATCGCGCAGATGCGTGCGCTGGAAACAGGACGGCCGATGCTGCGTGCCACCAACACCGGCATCACTTCGGAAATCGGACACGACGGCCGCGTGGTCACGGCGTTGCCGTGGTTCGTGCAGGGGATTCTTGAGATCGTGGTTACCGGGCGCACCGGAGAAACACCCTATGTGCGCTTTGGCGACACGCCGGTGCTGCTGCTCTCGCTCGCGCTGCTGGCGCTCGGCGCGCTCTTCGGACGCCGGCGTTGACGACTGCCGTGCGCGCACTGTCGCCGAACAGTCCATCGCGACCGGCTCGAAACAAGTAAAATGCGGATTATCAACAAGTTTTCATAAAGCCTCGCGGCCCGTCCCACCGCCATCGCCATGCTCACTTTTCAACAAATGATCCTGCGCCTGCAGGACTACTGGGACCAGCAGGGTTGCGCGCTTCTCCAACCTTGCGACATGGAAGTCGGCGCGGGCACCTCGCACACCGCGACCTTCCTGGGCGCGCTCGGCCCCGAACCCTGGCGTGCTGCCTACGTCCAGCCTTCACGGCGGCCAAAAGACGGTCGATATGGCGAGAACCCGAACCGGATGCAGCACTTCTACCAATATCAGGTGGTGCTCAAGCCCTCGCCGGTCGACATCCTCGAGCTGTACTTCGGTTCGCTCCAAGCGCTCGGATTCGACCTGACCACCAATGACGTGCGCTTGGTCGAGGACGATTGGGAGAATCCGACGCTGGGCGCATGGGGGCTTGGCTGGGAGGTGTGGCTCAATGGCATGGAGGTCACCCAGTTCACCTACTTCCAGCAGGTCGGCGGACTCGATTGCACACCGACGACCGGCGAAATCACCTACGGCCTCGAGCGTCTGTGCATGTACCTGCAGAACAAGGAAAACGTGTTCGACCTCGTCTGGACGACGTGGATGGAGAACGGCGTCGAGCGCACGTTGACGTATGGCGATGTCTTCCACCAGAACGAGGTCGAGCAGTCGACGTACAACTTCGAGCACTCCAATGCGCCGAAACTGTTCGAACTGTTCACGCACTTCGAAGGCGAGGCGCTTCGACTGCTCGATGCCAGGCTGCCACTGCCCGGCTACGAGATGATTCTCAAGGCGGCGCATACCTTCAATCTGCTCGATGCGCGCGGGGCCATCTCGGTCACCGAGCGCGCCGCCTACATCGGCCGCATCCGCACGCTGTCGCGACGGGTGGCGCAGGCCTATTACGAGTCGCGCGAGGCGCTGGGCTTCCCGATGCTGCGCACAGGCGCGAATAGCGCCGCGACGGCGATGGCGCCTCGATGAGTACCGAAGGGCCGCCCAAAGGCACTCGTCCTTCGGGAGAGCCCGCGCGCGGCGCGCTTCGAGGGGATGAGACAAGCACTGCGACGCTGCTGGTCGAACTGCTTACCGAAGAGTTGCCGCCCAAGGCGCTCAAGGGCCTGGGCGAAGCCTTCGCCACCGGCGTTGCCGAAGGATTGCGCACCCGCGGATATCTGGGCGAAGGCAGCGAGGTCGCGCCCTACGCAACCCCACGGCGCCTGGCGGTGTCGATCACCGAAGTCGCGCCGGTTGCGCCGGACGCCGAAGTCGTCGAGAAACTGATGCCGGTCAAGGTCGCCTACGACGCGGCGGGTGCGCCGACGCCGGCGCTGGCCAAGAAGCTCACGGCGCTCGGCCGGCCGGCGCTGGCGACGCGACAAGGCGCGACCGGCGCAGGTCCCGATCGGCTGTACACGCAGTCGGACGGCAAGTCGGAGTACGTCTACCTGCAGTCGCTGGCGAAGGGTCAGGCACTCGCTCGAGGTCTGCAGGATGCCCTCGATGAAACGCTGGCACGTTTGCCGATTCCCAAGGTGATGAGTTATCAGCGTCCGGATGGCACCACAGTCAAATTCGTTCGGCCGGCGCATGGACTGCTGGCGCTGTACGGCACCGATATCGTCCCCGTGCAGGCGCTGGGACTCGACGCCGGGCGAGTGACCGGCGGCCACCGCTTCCTGTCGCGCGGCGTCATTGATCTCGCCACTGCCATTGCCTACGCGCCGACGCTGGAAGGCGAAGGCAAGGTCGTGCCGGCGTTCGCTGCCCGCCGTGCACGCATTGTGGTCGCGCTGGAAGGCGCGGCCGGCGACGCCACGCCGATCATGCCCGATGCGTTGCTCGACGAGGTGACCGCGCTGGTCGAGTGGCCTGCCGTCTACGTGGGCAGTTTCGATCCGGCATTCCTGGCGGTGCCGCAGGAGTGCCTGATCCTGACCATGCAGCTGAACCAGAAATACTTCGCGCTTGCCGACGCGTCGGGCGCGCTGGTCAACCGGTTCCTGCTGGTGAGCAACATCGAGACCCGCGAGCCGACGGCGATCATCGGCGGCAACGAGCGGGTGCTGCGGGCACGCCTCGCCGACGCCAAGTTCTTCTTCGATCAGGACCGCAAGCAGCGACTGGATACGCGGGTCGAGCGACTGCGCAGCATCGTCTATCACAACAAGCTTGGCACCCAGGCCGAGCGTGTCGACCGCCTGGGAGTACTCGCCGCCCGACTGGCCCCGCTGCTGGGCGCCGACCCGGCACAGGCTGCGCGCGCGGCGCGACTGGCCAAGGCTGACCTGACCACCGACATGGTCGGCGAGTTCCCCGAATTGCAGGGCCTGATGGGCCGCTATTACGCCGTCCACGACGGCGAGACGAGCGTGGTCGCCGATGCCATCGAGCAGCATTACTGGCCGACGTTCGCCGGCGACCGGCTGCCCGACAGTGAGGTCGCGCAGGCGGTCGCGCTGGCCGACAAGCTCGAAGTGCTGGCCGGCATGTTCGGCATCGGCCAGTTGCCCACCGGCGACAAGGATCCGTTCGGATTGCGCCGCGCTGCGCTGGGCGTCATCCGCATCCTGATCGAGCGCCGGCAATCGATTGCGCTGGGCGAGTGCGTCGATGCAGCCTTTGCCGCCTTCGCTTCCGTGGCAGCGGTGAAGCCAAACCGGGAGGCGCTGCTCGATTTCGTCTACGACCGTCTGCGCGGCTATTTGCGTGACCAGGATTACTCGGCGCAGCAGGTCGCCGCCGTAGTCGACGCGCGGCCGGAGGTCATCGCCGACCTGCCGGCGCGGCTGGCCGCCGTCCGGGCCTTCGCCGCGCTACCCGAGTCCGATGCGCTCGCCGCGGCGAACAAGCGCATCGTCAACATCCTGCGCAAGAGCGGCGACCAGGCCGCCAGTGCGGTGGATCGGGGTCGCCTCGCCGACGGCGCCGAGCACGATCTGTTCATGGCGTTCCAGAAGCTCGCGCCATTGGTCGAAGCCGGGTATTCCGACGGCGATTTCGCCGGCGCGTTGCGCGCGCTGGCCACGGTCAAGCCGGTCGTCGACCGATATTTCGACGACGTGATGGTGATGGCGGAAGACGTCGCCGTACGTGCCAATCGGCTCGCGCTGCTGCGAAGCGTCGCGGCGACGATGAACCGCGTCGCCGACATCTCCAAACTCGCCGGATAGCATGGTCCAGCTCGGTACCGAAGCCGTCGTCCCGGCACGCGCCCCGAAGTTGATCGTGCTTGATCGCGACGGCGTCATCAATGTCGACAGCGAGCAGTTCATCAAGACGCCCGACGAGTGGCGGGCAATCCCCGGCAGCCTCGAGGCGATCGCCAGACTCAACCATGCCGGCTACCGCGTGGTCGTCGCCACCAACCAGTCGGGCATCGGTCGCGGTCTGTTCGACATGGGGACGCTCAATTCGATCCACGAGAAAATGCACAAGGCGTTGGCCGATGCGGGTGGCCGCCTGGATGCCGTGTTTTTCTGCCCGCACACGGCCGATGCCCGCTGCGAATGCCGCAAGCCGAAGCCGGGGATGCTGCTCGAACTCGGCCACCGGTTCAATTCGGAGTTGACGGGAGTGCCCTGCGTAGGCGACTCTCTGCGCGATCTGCAGGCGGCAGAGGGCGTCGGCGCGCAGCCGATGCTGGTGCTGACCGGGAAGGGCGAGAAGACCTTGCGCGATGGCAATTTTCCAGGAAACACGATGATCTTCCCCGACCTCGCTTTCGCGGTGTCGGCGCTCCTCGCTGGCGAATGAGCCGCCGGACCACGATGCTTTCGGTCCTGCGCTCCCTCGCCTTCCTGCTCTACCAGCTGGTGGTCACGCCCGTCTATGCGGTGGCGATGGTGGCGATGTTCTGGTCGCCGAGGCTGTGGACCTACCGGATGGCGGCAAGCTGGTGTTGGGTCAATCTGCTGGGCGCGCGCTACATCTGCGGAATCCGCTGGCGGGTCGACGGTCTCGCCAATATCCCGGCGGATACGCTCGCGGCACCGCACATCATCATGTCCAAGCACAGTTCCACCTGGGAAACGCTGTCGCTGACCCGCTATTTTCCGCCGGTCGCCTACGTCGCCAAGAAAGAGCTGCTGTCGATTCCGTTCTTTGGCTGGGGTTTCGCGCTGGCGTCGCCGATTACCATTGACCGCAAGGCGGGCACCGACGCCATGCAGCAGATCGCCGCACAGGGTCGCGAGCGGTTTGCACAGGGCTTCTGGATCGTGGTCTATCCGGAGGGCACGCGCATTCCGGTGAGCCGGCGCGCCAAGTACAAGACCGGTGGCGCCCGCCTCGCCATCACGATGAACGTTCCGGTCATTCCGGTCGCGCACAATGCCGGCCACCTCTGGCCAAAAGGCATCTTCGGCAAACGCCCGGGCACACTTACCATGACCATCGGAGCGCCGATCTCGCCAGCCGGCAAGGATCCCGGCAAGCTCACGCGTGAGGTCGAGGCGTGGATCGAAGGCGAGGTCACCCGGCTTGGAGTCCCGCAATGACGACAGCCTTCGTCGCTGCGCCGACTGCCCAACTGCGCCCCGAGGAAACGGTTGCCGGCACTCGTCGGCAGGGCAGCGCAGACGGGCTGATGAAAAGCGTCGTGCTGGCCGGAGAAACCGTCGTCTACCGGCTGATTCGCGCGCGCCGGCGCACGATTGGCATGGAAGTGAATCTCGACGGCCTGACCGTTCGCGCTCCGCGCTGGGTGACGCTGTCGGAGATCGAGACAACCCTGGTCGAGCGCAGCAAGTGGATTGTGAAAGCAATGGCCGACTGGCGCGCGCGCCGTCGCGACGTGATGCCGCGGCAGTGGAAAACCGGTGCCCCGATACTCTTCAGGGGCTGCGAGCTGGCGCTGGAAGTGTTTCCGGCGCGTCGCGTGCGCGTGACCCCCGACCTCTTCCACCTGACCGTTCTGCATCCGCGGGCACAGGATGAAGTGCAGGTGGCGGAACTGGTGGGTCGTTGGCTCAAGGACGAGGCATGGAGCCTTGTCGCACCGCAGGTCACGGCCTATGCGCGGCGAATCGCCACTGCCGAGCCGGTGCTGCGCCTGTCGAACACCCGCAGCGAGTGGGGAAGCTGCAACGCCCGCAGGGAGATCCGTCTCAACTGGCGGCTGGTGCAACTGCCGCCGGCGCTGGCGGAGTACGTCGTTGCCCACGAAGTGGCGCATCTGGTCGAGCTCAATCACTCGCCGCGATTCTGGGCGCTGGTGGAATCGCTGCTGCCCGGGCATGCCGCGCTGCGCCGCCAACTCGAGGACTGGACAGCGCTGCTGGCGGCGTGAACGCGGCTGCGCGAGGACGGCTATCCGGGCGGCGGCGGCAACCGGGACAGGTCGGCGTCGATGCGCCCCTGCTCACGAAGCAGCCGCGCAAGCGTCACCGGCAGCGTTTCGCCCGACCGCGTATCGCGCCAGTCGGCGCCGTCGCCACGGAAATGAAATCCCCCGGAGCGCGCCGCAACCCAGATTTCCCGGTTGGCGACATGCCGGTTGACGATCAGCTTGCCACCCGGCGAACACTCGATTTCAAGAATGCCGTCGTTCAGGCTCCAGTCGACGTCGGCCTCCTCCGTAGTGTCGACGGCAGCATCGACGGCGGCACCGATGGCGGCGAGTGCAGCGTCGACGGCGGCGATGAATTCGGTGTCGGAGAGCATGTGTCTGCGTGATAGGATTCACGCTGAAGGATTCACGCCGATGTTACGTCATTTCCGCCTGGTTGCTGCTCTGTTCGCGTCCTGTGCGTTGACCGGTTGCGGCATCAAAGGTCCCCTCGTGTTGCCGCCCGCGCCCGCGCCCGCGACATCAGCGCCAACGCCGGCCGCCGCCGACTCCGACACCACTGCACGCAAGCCATGAGTGCCGCAGGGCCGACCCAAGGCACTCGCCCCCTGGGGGGGACGGCGCGCAGCGACGATCGGGGGGAACACACATGAGTGCCGCAGGGCCGACCCAAGGCACTCGCCCCCTGGGGGGGACGGCGCGCAGCGACGATCGGGGGGAACACACATGAGTGCCGCAGGGCCGACCCAAGGCACTCGCCCCCTGGGGGGAACCGCGCGCAGCGACGATCGGGGGGAAGTCCCCAACTTCGTCTACCGCGACGGCGAACTCTGTGCCGAAGGTGTCGCGCTGTCCGAGATCGCCGAGCGTTTCGGCACTCCCTGTTTCGTCTATTCACGCGCGGCCATCACCGCGGCGTGGCGGGAGTTCGACGAGGCCTTCGCCGGCATCCCGCACCTCATCTGCTACGCGATGAAGGCGAACTCCAATCTCGCGGTACTGAAGCTGCTCGCCGACATGGGAAGCGGTTTCGACATCGTGTCCGAAGGCGAATTGGCGCGGGTCCGGGCTGCCGGAGGCGATCCGGCCAAGGTCGTATTTTCCGGCGTCGGCAAATCGGAGCGCGAGATGGCCGCGGCGCTGACTGCCGGCATCTTGTGCTTCAACGTGGAGTCTGCGGCCGAACTCGACCGCCTGAACTGCGTTGCCGGACGCCTGAACCAGCGCGCGCCCGTCAGCTTGCGCGTCAATCCGGACGTCGATCCGAAGACGCATCCGTACATCGCCACCGGACTCAGGGAAAGCAAGTTCGGCATCGCCTACGACGAGGCGCCCGCGTTGTACCGGCGGGCGGCGCAGCTGCCGCATATCGAGATTCGCGGTCTCGACATCCACATCGGTTCGCAGATCACCGACCTCGAGCCCTACCGCGACGCGACCGTCAAGGTTCTGGACCTGGTCGATCGCCTGCGCGCCGATGGCATCACGCTGACGCATATCGACGTCGGCGGCGGACTTGGAATTCGCTACCGCGACGAAACGCCGGTTTCGCTGGCGGCCTACGCGGGGATGCTGCGCGAACTGTTTGCCGGCCGCCCGGAGCATCTGCTGCTCGAACCCGGAAGGCGACTGGTCGGCAGCGCCGGCTTGCTCTTGACTCGCGTCGAGTACCTGAAGCCGGGCGCCGCGAAGAGCTTCGCAATCGTCGACGCGGCGATGAACGACCTCCTGCGGCCGGCGCTCTACGACGCCTGGCATCCGGTCGATCCGGTGCGGCCTCACGACGGCGAGTCACGCCGGTGGGAAATCGTCGGTCCCGTCTGCGAAAGCGGCGACTTCCTTGCGCTCGATCGCGAACTGGCGCTCGCGCCGGGCGACCTCCTCGCCGTGGGCGCGGCCGGCGCCTACGCAATGTCGATGAGTTCGAACTACAATGCGCGCCCTCGCGCCTGCGAGGTGCTTGTCGACGACAAGCTGGTGCATCTGGCGCGTCGGCGCGAGCGCATCGAAGATCTGTTCGCGAACGAAGACGCCACGCCAGCGCGCCACAATTGATGCGTTTGTTCGGCGCGCGGCACATGCGCAAACGAACACTGCGAAGACCACGATCGCACGTGTTTTCGGCCTGTGCGAAAGCGCAACAGTCGCGCATCTAAGCGCCGGAAAAGGCGACGAAATCTTGCAAAAATGTCAAACGTGGCTACAATGCAGGCAGCAGGTGGAACGGATTTGTCAAGTGCTTGTACGACAAAATCGACGAACCGCAACCGCCTGCGATGAAGAGACGCAACATAACCAGTCACGGTAACTCAGACAGGAGAAACCAAGATGATGGCAGACATGATGTCCATGATGACGCCCGCGGCACCGGCCGCGGCTGCGCCGAAGAAGAAGGCCGCTAAACGCAAGCCTGCGAAGAAGAAGGCGACAACCAAGAAGGCCGCCCCGAAGAAGAAGGCGACCAAGAAAGCGACCAAGAAGAAGGCCGCCCCGAAGAAGAAGGCGACCAAGAAAGCGACCAAGAAGAAGGCCGCCCCGAAGAAGAAGGCGACCAAGAAGGCGACCAAGAAGAAGGCCGCCAAGAAGACGACCAAGAAGAAGGCCGCCCCGAAGAAGAAGGCGACCAAGAAAGCGACTAAGAAGAAGGCCGCCCCGAAGAAGAAGGCGACCAAGAAAGCGACCAAGAAGAAGGCCGCCCCGAAGAAGAAGGCGACCAAGAAAGCGACCAAGAAGAAGGCCGCCCCGAAGAAGAAGGCGACCAAGAAGGCGACCAAGAAGAAGGCCGCGAAAAAGCTGTAATATCGGCCGAAGGAAACCGTCGGCGTTTCAAACGACGGAACAAGACGGGCGACGCGGTAAGCGTCGCCCGTTTTTCATTTCGGGTTGCCCAAGTCGGGATGGCGCCTGCTGTCGGACTCCGCTAGCTTCCCGAAGAACCATTGGAACGTACGGTCGCCGGCCGGCCCGGCTTGGCCGCCGGCTTCCTGGTTCCCGTCTGCGCGGCACTCGCCGGTTTCTTCCCCGCACCTCCCGTGGCCACAGCCCGCTTGCTGCGCCCCCCTGATCGGGCAACCGGAACCACGTCGCTGGTCACCCGAAGCTTTTGCCCGGTGAAAATGGAATCACGCTTGAGTCCATTCCAGGTCCTCAACTCGGCAACGGTGACCGCATTCTGTGCCGCGATCCTGCCCAGCGTATCGCCCCGCTTCACCGTGTAATAAGAAGTGCGGCCCGCCGGCACGGTCGTGAACACGGCCTGCGCCAGCGTTTGCGCAGCCTCGGCTGAGGACCGTTCCGCCGGCACCAGCAGGACATGTCCGGTCGGCACCCGCGTGCTCACGCCGATGCCGTTGATCGTGCGCAGCGTTTCGGTCGACATATGGTACTTCGCCGCCACCTGGGCCAGTGTCTCGTTGGGTTTCAGCCGATAGGCCTGCCATGACACCTGCGGCTGGTCGACAAGCTGCAGTTTGGCCGCGAAAATCTCCGCCCGGTCGATCGGCAGCAGGATCGAATGCTCATCGGCACCTGCCATTACCGGTCGATTGTGCTGCGGATTGAGGGCAATGAATTCCTCGAAGGAAAGCTCGGCGAGCTGAGCCGCGCGCCTGGTGTCCATCTTCTTGTTGATCTTGACGACGGTGAAGAACGGCGCGTCCGGGATGTCGGCGAGCACCAGCCCGTATTTTTCCGGGTCGCGGACGATGTTCTTGACCGCCTGCAGCTTGGGCAGGTAGTTGCGGGTCTCATCGGGCATCGCCAGGTTCGCATAATCGGCGGGCAGCCCCTTCGCCTTGCTGCGCGCCAGTGCCTTCGCCACATTTCCCTCGCCCCAGTTGTAGCCGGCGAGCGCCAGTTGCCAGTCGCCGAAGTCGCCGTGGAGCTTGGTCAGGTAATCAAGCGCCTTGTCGGTTGCGGCAAGAACGTCGAGCCGCGAATCGACCCAGAAGTTCTGGTCGAGACCGTAGTGCTTGCCGGTCGATGGCATGAACTGCCATATTCCCGCGGCACGGGCGGACGACACCGCGGTGGGGTTGTACGCGCTTTCGATCATCGGCAGCAGCGCGATCTCCATCGGCATTCTGCGATCGGCGACCTCGCTGACGATGTGATAGAGATAGCGACGGCTGCGATCGACCATGCGCGCCACATAGTCCGGACGCGCTGCGTACCATTGCTCCCATTTCTCGACCAGCGAGCCATTGAGGTCGGGGATCGCGTACCCGGCAACGATGCGTTCCCAGACGTCGCCCACCGGTGGCGGCAGTGGCTCGAGATCCGCGCCGATGGCCGCAGGGAAAATCTCGGACTCCCGGGGCTTGGGCATCACTGCCACCGGCGCAGACGCCGGTGGGACCGGCGAGGGGGCAGTGACGCTGACTTCCGGCGGTGACGGCTCCGCAGCCTTCTCCGGCCCGGTCGCTGCGCATCCGGCCAGCGCCGCGAAGATTACAACCAACCCTATCGAACGCGATCGCAATCGTCGATCCTTTTAAAGAATGACGGACCGCGTAAGCCTGCGCACCCCGCCTGGGCACCGCAATTTCGTGCGGCATGGTAGGGCCCGCAACGCCCAATCGTCAACCGAGGAGACGCAGTCCTGGCCCTCTCCGGGACTCGCTCCACCGTTCAGGCGGAACAACGGGCATTGTCAGATGTAGTTGTCCGCGAATACGGGGATGGGGATAATCCGTTGCATGGATGAATCTTCAGCGCCTGACGAAACGCCATCGACGAATCTGGCGGACTGGTTCCGCTCCGACCTCGGCAGCTACCTGCTGGCGCGCGAGCAGGCGTATTTCGATCAGACCGTCGTTGACATCTTTGGTTTCCGGGCCCTGCAGATCGGGCTGCCCGATTGTCCATTCCTCGCGCAAAGCCGGATCACCTCGCGCTGGACGCTCGACTACGATCCGCCGGCGAATGTCATCGCCGACCCGCACGGGTTGCCTTTCGCCGAGAACGAGTTCGACCTGATCATCATTCCGCACGCGCTCGAATTCACAGAAGATCCGCATCTGATGCTGCGTGAAGCCTACCGCGTCATCCGCCCGGAAGGGCAGATCGTGATCGCCGGTTTCAATCCCTTTTCACTCTACGGAGCCAAACGTTATTTCGGCCGCGGCCTGACGCCGCCGTGGAACGGAAATTTCATCGCGCTCTACCGGCTCAAGGACTGGCTGACGCTGCTGGGCTTCGACGTGGTCGGCGGACGCCTCGACGGCTATGCGCCGCCTTTCCGGAACAGGAAGTGGCTGGAACGCTGCCGGTTCTTCGAGTCTGTCGGCGACCGCTGGTGGCCGATCGGTGGAGGCGTGTATTTCCTGCGCGCAACCAAGCACGTGAACGGCATGCGCCTGCTGACGCCGGCATTCCAGCGCCGTGAACGACGCAAGAAGGCATTGACACCGGCGCGGGCGCGCGAAGGACTCTCCGCATCGAAGGGCCTGCGTCCATGAAATTCGCTTGCAGGTGCGCAGGCACGCTGCCGGCCCGACGGCAGGAACCGCGTTGAACGCAGTGGTGATCTATACGGACGGCGCCTGCAAGGGCAATCCCGGCCGCGGCGGCTGGGGGGCGCTATTGCGCGCCGGAGACCACGAACGGGAAATGTACGGCGGCGAGCCGCACACCACCAACAACCGGATGGAGCTGACCGCGGTCATCCGCGCGCTGGAGTCACTGCGCCGGGATTGCGCGGTCGCGGTCTACACCGACTCCCAGTACGTCAAGAACGGCATCGAGACCTGGATTCATGGCTGGAAGCGCAACGGCTGGAAGACCTCTGACCGCAAACCGGTGAAGAATGCGGAACTATGGCGCGAACTCGACACGCTGGTCGCCAGGCATCAGGTGTCGTGGCACTGGGTGAAGGGCCATGCCGACAACGAAGGCAATCTGCGCGCCGACGAACTCGCCAATCGCGGCGTCAACGGCACCTCCGACTAGCCGCCGCTAGTCCGCTCGAGCCGGCGCGCGAACACCGCCATCTCCTTCCCGGCCTGCTTGTCGCCGCGGCGCTCGGCGACGGCGATGCCGGAGCGGTAGGCGGCGAGCGCTTCGGCATCGCGACCCTGGGCCGCGAGCGCCTTGCCCAGCAGCTTCCACGCCGCCGTGTAGTCGGCATCGATGGCGACTGCACGCGCCAGGTGTTCCGCGGCAAGCGCGTCGTTGCCCGCCTTCAGGTGCTCGTTGCCGAGGGAATACCGCAACAGCGCGCCATCCTTGCCTGCGGCAAGCATGCGTTCGAAACTGGCCAGCGCGGGTGAGGGCGCAGCGATTGTACTTTCCTCCTCGGCGGAGGGGCGAGTGCCTTGGGGCGGCCCGGCGGCGCTCACTTCCGGATCAGTTCGCCGGTTGCGCAGTCGATGCGCCGCATCGGGAATATCACCCGCCGATCCTCGCCCTTCAACTTGCCTTCGATGTGTGCGTACAGCCAGCCTTCGCTGGCGCGCCGATAGAGGATCCGCTGCGGAAAGTCGTTCTGCGGATTGGTGAATGTGAAGATCGTGTCGTTGTCGTCGTTCGTCGTGCTCTCCAGCCGGAACGCCGTCTCGCGCTGGCCCGAGGGGAGCGCCACGTAATACACGCCGTCCGGCCGCGTCTCCAGGCGCAGGTACTCGTAGTTCTGCGTTCGGTCCTGGAACACGGTATGCCCGAGACCGAGCATCAGGCCTCCTCGCAATGGCGTCCATTGCTCGCGGAAGTCGCGCTGGTTCACCGCGCCCGACCAGCAGCCTTCGAGCCATGCCAGCGCCGCAAGCCCTGTCGCTGGCGCAGGAACGCTTCCCGCCGTCGGCGGTGGCGCCGGTGACGCGACCGGCGTCGTCTGTCCCTGTGCCGAGGCACACAGCAGGAACAGCAGCCCGGCAATCGCGTGGCAGGCAGACGGCAGTCTCGGTCGGTCGGTCATTTTCATTGGCAAGTGTAGATCACTGGGTCCGCGCCAGCGGCAGATTGAGCAGCAGATTCTGCGGTTTGAGCTTGAGGCGATTCTGCGCATCCATGGCCATGGCGAGATAAACGGGCCGACCGGCGATGGCGGCGCGCATATCCGCAGAATCGGCAAAGTCGAGCCGGAAAAGGCACAACAGGCGCCGCAATCGCGCGTCGTCGACCTCCACTTCGTTGTACAGGTCGTTAAGCAGTGCGCTGGCTTCGGCATCGAGGCCGACATGCCACACCCATTGCCGGTCCTCGATTTCTCGCTCGTGTCGTATCGACACCTCGACGCCGAGAAAGTGCCGGATCCAGCGCTCCAGCAGTTTCGAAAGCTCCGCCAGCGCCGGTCGGCCGCGATTCAGGCTGATCGAAAAATCATGCCGTTCATCGCGGTCCCAATACAGCGTCGCATTCTCAGCATCCAGCACATCGAGGTCGACAGTGCGCGTCGGTGTCCGATTCTGGGCAAGGAGTTCGCCCAGCGATCCGAATCCGCCGGTGGTCGCGAACAGATCGACGGTCGAGTCGTCCGCAGCCATGACTGCGCCGTCCTCCAGCACCGCGATCCGCTGCGGGCGAAACAGCGCTTCGCCCACGCGGGCTGCGAGCGGCTCCGCATCGTTCCCCAGGACATGGCGGACCAGCACCTGGGTAAGCTGATGCACGAAGGTCGGCGGGACATCGACACCGTCACCGTGGAAAAGCCCGACGTAGGCCGCCTCCAGCGAACCGGCCGCAGTCAGCCGGTTGCGTAAACGCAGCCAGACCCGGTAATTCTCCCGTCCGTCCGGATCTGCGAGCGCCGCCAGTTCGGCGTCACCCACCGCCTGCCTTGGCTGGGCAAGCAGCGCGTCATGCAATGCGAGTTCCGCCGGACAGGACTCGGCGATCGGTGCGAGTTCGGGCCGCAGCAGGAAACTGCGCAGGAAATCGTCGGTCACCGTCAGGCGACCGTCCGCACCGGCGACAAGCAGCCGATAGCCGGACGACGGCCAGAAATCGCGCATCAGCCGCCGAGCATGGCCTGCTTGAGGTCGCTCTGGACTGGATTGTTCCCCAGCCAAATCCTGGTCAGCGCCCGGCTGAAAGCATCGCCCGGGATCGAGCCCTTGGTGGCGCCGTTAAGTCCTATGCTCGTCGCACCATCGACCAGATCCAGCGTCACGACGTCCTTCTCCTTGACTCCGTTGAACGCCTTCATGATCGCAATCATTTGATCGGTCTGCGCCTTCACCGCCGCGAGTTCCGCCGCCGTATTGTTGTCCTTCAGGCCGTCGACCAGTGCGTCGACGAACTGGTCCGCCGACAGATCCCGCAGCACGTTGAGCTGAATGCGACGCGGCGATTGCTCCAGCACCTTGGTCAGGCTTCCGGCCTTGGCGGGCAGATAAAGACTGCCCACGTAGATCTTGAAGAACACCTTGGTACGCACGCCGGCACCGTTGAGCACGACTGCTTTTCCGCCGACGCTCGCCTTGTCGTCGAGTTGCACGCCTCCGACGTCGACCGCATGCGCGCCAGCGGCGAACAGTGCGGCAGCAATCAGAAACAGGTATCGTTTCATCGTTACGCCCTCCTGCAACAAGTCGATGACAGTCCGCCCCCCCCCGACGCCTAGACGGCTTCGAAGATCCCCGCCGCGCCCATGCCGGTACCCACGCACATGGTCACCATGCCGTATTTCTGCTTGCGCCGCCGCATCCCGTGGAGGATGGTCGCCGTGCGGATGGCACCCGTTGCGCCCAGCGGATGACCAAGGGCAATGGCCCCGCCCTGCGGATTCACCTTGGCGGGGTCGAGGCCGAGTTCGCGCACGACCGCCAGCGCCTGCGCCGCAAATGCCTCGTTGAGCTCGATCCAGTCCAGCTGGTCCTGGCGAATGCCTGTGTTCTTCAATACCTTGGGGATGGCGGCGATCGGCCCCACCCCCATGATCTCCGGCGCGACGCCGGCCACCGCATAGCCGACCCAACGCGCCAGTGGTGACAGGTTCAGTTCCTTGAGCACGCGCTCGGAGACCAGAATCGAAGCCCCCGCGCCATCGGACATCTGCGAGCTGTTGCCGGCGGTCACCGACCCTCTTGCAGCGAACACCGGGCGCAGCCTGGCCAGGCCCTCCGCCGTGGTGTCGGCACGCGGACCCTCGTCACGCGCAAACGATTTGGATTTGGAAACGATCTTGTCCGCGGCCAGATCCGGCCGCGCCTCGTGGATGTCGATTGCGCTGACCTCGGCATCAAACTCGCCCGCCGCCTGCGCGGCAAGCGCGCGCTGATGCGACTGCAGCGCGAAGGAGTCCTGGTCCTCGCGTGAGACCTTCCACTGCGCCGCCACCTTTTCGGCGGTGAGGCCCATGCCGTAGGCGATGCCGAGGTTCTCTCCCCGCTCGAAAACCGCCTCGTTCAACGCCAGCCGGCCGAGCATCGGGATCATGCTCATGCTTTCCGCGCCGGCCGCGATCATCACATCGGCCTCGCCGGTGCGGATCCGGTCGGCGGCGATCGACACCGCATTGAGCCCCGATGAACAGAAACGGTTGATGGTCATGCCGGATACGCTGTTGGGCATTCCGGCAAGCAGCACGCCAATGCGCGCGACGTTCATGCCCTGTTCGAATTCCGGCATCGCGCATCCGACGATCACATCCTCGACGCGTGCGGCATCCAGCGCGGGGACCTGCGCGAGGACGCTTTTCAGCACGTGGGCGAGCAGCGTATCGGGGCGGGTCGAGCGGAACGCGCCCCGCGGGGCCTTGCCCACGGCGGTGCGTGTGGCGGCGACGATGTAGGCATCCTGCAATGTCTTGGTCATGGCGATCGCTCCCGGGTCCTAGTTACGCAGCGGCTTGCCTGTCGCCAGCGTGTGGGCGATGCGCGCCTGAGTCTTCTCGGATTGCAGCAATTGCATGAACTCCGACCGCTCGAGTTCGAGCAGCCAGCGCTCATCCACCAGGCTGCCGGCATCGACCTCGCCGCCGCAAAGCACGCGGGCGACGCGCAACCCGATTTCGAAATCATGCGCGCTGACGAAGCCGCCGTCGCGCATGTTCACCAGCATCATCTGCAGCGTTGCGAAACCGGTCTTGCCGACGACGGGCACGTTGCGCGCCGGCAACGGCGGCCGGTAGCCCGCCTCGGCCATGGCACGCGCGTGCCTCCGGGCCACGAACAACAGCTCGTGGGCATTGAGGATCACCACGTCCGACTCCCTCAGATAGCCCATGGCCTTGGCTTCCAGCGCGCTTTTCGCAACCCTGGCCGTCGCGATGGACTGGAAGTAATTGCGGATGAACGGCAACTGGTCGATCTGGCTGCCGCTGGCGCCACGGCGCACTTCGTCGGCGGCGCGCACGGTGAGTTCCTTGCAGCCGCCGCCGCCCGGAAGCAATCCGACGCCAACCTCGACCAACCCGATGTAGGACTCGAGTGCGGCCACCGTGCGATCGGCATGCAGGATGAACTCGCAGGCTCCGCCCAACGCCATTCCGCGAACCGCGCACACCGTCGGAATCAGGCTGCCGCGCAACCGCATCGAAGTGCTCTGGAACTTGGCGACCACCGCCTCGATCTCTCCCCAGCGCTTGGCGGCGATGGCCGGTGCGATCGCGGCAAGGTTGGCGCCCAGCGAGAACGGTTCCTTCGTCTGCCAGATGACCAGGCCCGCGTGGCGGCGCTCGGACTCGTCGATCGCGCGCAGGATGCCATCGAGCACGTCCTCGCCGATGGTGTTGGCCTTGCTCTTGAACGACAGTACGCCCACATCGTCGCCGAAGTGCCACATGCGCACGGCGTCGGTCTCGAATACCGTGGTGCCGAGATTGGGCGCCGGCTCGCCGAGCACGGGGTCGGGAAAGCGCTGACGCTGATAGATCGATAGCTTGGACCTTGGCACGAAGGCATCGCGGGCAGCCGAGTAGGCGCCCTCCGCCGAGTGCACGCCGCGCGAGGCCGCAACCTTGCCCCGGCTGACCCATTCGGGCAATGCCACCTTGGCAAGCGCACGGTCGGCGGCGATGTCTTCGGCAATCCAGCCGGCGATTTCGCTCCAACCCGCCGCCTGCCAGGTTTCAAAGGGCCCCATCTGCCAGCCGAATCCCCAGCGAATCGCCAGGTCGACGTCCCGAGCGTTGTCGGCAATCGCCGCCAGCTGGCAGGCGCTGTAGTGAAACAGGTCGCGAAAGATGGCCCAGAGAAATTGCGCCTGCGGGTCGGTGCATTGCCGCAATTTTGAGAATTTTTCCGTGGGCGACCCGATCTTGAGAATCGCGGCGACATCCGGCGCCACCACTCCCGTCGCCGGCCGGTAATCGCGCGCGGCGGGGTCCAGCACCTGGATTTCCTTGCCAGCCTTGCGAAAGAATCCGGCCTTGGTCTTGGCGCCGAGGGCGCCCTGCTCGACCAGCGCCGCCAGCACCGGCGGCGTGGCGAACAACGGATGCCACGGATCGTCGAGCAAGGTGTCACGCA
Source organism: uncultured beta proteobacterium (assembly GCA_963712105.1). Classification (GTDB taxonomy): domain Bacteria; phylum Pseudomonadota; class Gammaproteobacteria; order Burkholderiales; family Casimicrobiaceae; genus VBCG01. The sequence continues at coordinate 226,076 of CAVQGR010000012.1, read as the reverse complement.
TCGTCTTCACCACGTGGGCCATGGTGTCCAGGCCGACGATATCCGCAGTACGGTAGGTTGCGCTCTTTGCCCGGCCGATCGCCGGCCCGGTCAGCGCGTCCACCACGTCGAAACCCAGGCCGAAGGCCTGTGTGTGGTGCATCGTCGCCAGCACGGAAAAAATGCCGATGCGATTGGCGATGAAGTTCGGCGTGTCCTTGGCCCGGATCACGCCCTTGCCCAGCGTCGTCGTGAGGAATGCTTCCAGACGGTCGAGCATTTCCGGCGCGGACTGCGGTGCCGCGATCAGTTCGACCAGGTGCATGTAGCGCGGCGGATTGAAAAAGTGCATGCCGCAGAAGCGCGGCCGTACCGATTCCGGCATCGCATCTGACAGGGCGGCGATCGACAGCCCTGAAGTATTCGATGCGAAGATGGCCTGCGGCGCGAGATGCGGCACCACCTTGGCATAGAGGTCGCGTTTCCAGTCCATGCGCTCGGCAATCGCCTCGATGACAAGCTCGCATTCGGTGAGCCGACCGAGATCACTGCTGTAATTCGCCGCCTCGATCGCCGCGATGCGGTCCGCCACGCCCAGAGGCGCCGGATCCAGCCTCGCGAGCCCGGCGATCGCCTTGTCCACCAGTCCATTCGGCGGACCCTCCTTGGCCGGAAGGTCGAACAGCAGGACCGGGATGTTTGCGTTGACCAGATGCGCGGCGATCTGCGCACCCATGACACCGGCGCCCAGCACCGCTGCCTTGCGGATCAGTGGAGGAGAAATAGACATGGAAGGAACACCGGCAGAGCCCGCCACGCGGCGGGCAGGGATGAAGTTACGGAGATTTCCGGAACGAGGATTCTACCAAACCTGCCCGCGGGGAATCGTCCGGAAAATCGCGGGCGGAAAGCCCGCGACCTCCTGAACCGCCGAGCAATCACACACACACACCATGGTCGGGTTGCCCGGCCATGGATTGCGCAAACTCCGTCACCTTCTGCCGGTCGCGCCTTGCGCCTGCTAGAACGTGTAGGTGCCCTGCAGCGAGAAGATGGTCGTGCTCACATCGAAGGTTCCGTTGACCAGGGCGTTGGCCGCCGTGCTTCCCTGGTTCTGTTTGAAGCTCGGGCTGTCGGCGAATATGTAGACGAAGCCGGCGTCGAACTTGAGGTTTGGCGAATACCTGTACTCGCCGCCCAACGCCAGCCACCAGCGATCGGAGTCCGGCAGCCGCACCGTCGGGTCGGAGGTGACCGGCGTCTGGTCATACGCCGCACCGAAGCGGACCTTCCATTTGTCGTCGGGCCGGTAACTGGCGCCCAGCGCAAATTTCCAGGTGTCATCCCATGCCAGCGGAACCGCCGGCAAGGCCGGCGGCGAGGAGGCGTTGAACCTGAGTTCGGGAATGCTCGACCAGCCGGTGAATTGCGCGTCGGCCATCACTTCCCATCGGTTGTTGATCCGGTAGAGCATCGACAAATTGGCGATCTGCGGCAGCGTGATGTTCGAGTTGACGCCCCGGTCGTACAGCGCCTGGCTGTTGACGCCGGCGGCCAGCAAGTTGATCGTCCCGGCCAGTTGCGGCGGGGTACCCGGAGGCAGTGTGATGGTCGGGTTGCTGAAATCGATATTGCCGGAAACGTCGAACTTCATCTCCGAGCGGTAGGCGGCAGCCAGACGAAGCTGGGGTGTCGCGTCCCATGCCAGTCCGATGTTCCAGCCCCACGCGCCGTCCTCGCCCTTGATCTGCGCCTTGGAATCGAGACCCGGCGTTGCACCCGCGATGGCGTTGAAGGTCGGGGAGCCCGGTGCAATGCCGGCACCGCCGGCGGCAGTCAGCAAAGCACCCGAGTAGTTGACGTTGTTGGTCAGCGTTGCCTTCAGGTACTGGTAGTTGACACCGGCGCCGATAGCGAACTGCGGGGTCACTTTCCACGAGATTGCCGGGTTCACGTTGATCGTCTGGATCTCCGACTTGAGCGACTGGTAACGGCCGATCCAGCCGTCGTCGTATTCCGTCGTCAGCCCGAATGGGGCATTGATCCCGATACCGAGGGTCCATTGCTGGTTGATCGGCACGGACAGGTACATGTTCGGCACGAAGTTGACGCCGCCGGCATTGCCTCCGCTGCCCCCGAGCGGCTGGTTGGTTGCCGGAAGGGAGGCATCGTTGTTGAATTTGATCGACGGCGTGATGATATGCAGCGCCGCTGCGCCCTGCATGTGCGGGAACTGGGAAAGCGCTGCCGGGTTCCACCACATGGCGCTGACGTCATCGGTGAACGCCGCGCCCGCGGCGAATGCATTGCCCAGGCTGCTCGCGCTGTTCTCGTTCAACTGAAATCCGGTACCCAGGGCCTGGGTTGCTCCCAGCGCCATGATCGCTGCGGCAACAGCTGCAGCGACCCGCTTGCGATGGAAATTCGAGCTGCTCATCATTTTCTCCTGTTGATCCGTTGAACCGCTGGTTCGTTGCCGGGCTTGCTGCAGGCAGGACATGCTGGTTTTCTCTGCCCATCCGTGGTGAAGATCCCTTGAAAAACTATGCCATCCTTTGCGAATAGCTGGGGCGAATCGTCATGCTCGCGGAACCGGACGCGGCCGCCCTGTGGCATCAACCGCAACATAGGTCAGGCTTGCCTCGGTCACGCGGACGGTGACCACGTCGTCCGGATTGCGCTGTGCGTACACCTCCACGTCGACGGTGACCGACGTCCTTCCCAGACGCGCCACCTCGGCGAAGAACGTGACCACATCGCCGATCAGCACCGGCTGCTTGAACGTGAACGAATTGACGGCCACGGTCGCCACCCTGCCCCTGGCGTGCCGGGCCGCGACCACGCCGCCGGCGATGTCGACCTGCGACATGATCCAGCCGCCGAATATGTCGCCGTGCTGATTGACATCGGCGGGCATCGGAACCACCCGCAATACCGGCTGCTTGTCGGGCAGCGTCATCGAAAAATTCGCGTCCTCTGAGATTACTGAACTGTTGCCCAGGCTTCACGCAGCGGCCTTTTTCGCTTCATCGCGTAATTCGCGGCGCAGGATCTTGCCGACATTCGTCTTGGGCAGGTCTTCGCGGAACTCGACTTCCCGTGGAATCTTGTAGTTGGTCAGGTGTTCCCGGCAGAACTTGATCAGGTCCGCGCTGGTCAACGCCGGATCCTTGCGCACAACGTAGAGCTTGACCGCTTCGCCGGATTTCGCGTCCGCCACACCCACCGCAGCGCATTCCAGCACGCCCGGGTGTCCCGCAACAACGCCTTCGATCTCATTCGGATAAACGTTGAATCCGGAAACCAGGATCATGTCTTTTTTCCGGTCGACGATCCTGACAAAACCGGAGCTGTCCATCACTCCGATATCACCGGTCGCGAACCAGCCGTCCTTGTCGATGACTTTGTCGGTCTCGTCCTGGCGATTCCAGTAACCGGCCATGACCTGTGGACCGCGGATGCAGATTTCGCCCGCCTTGCCCAGTTCGACGCTCTTGCCCGCGTCGTCGCGGAGGATCAATTCGGTCGAGGAGATCGGCAGCCCGATCGAACCGTTGAATTCGGGGAGATCGAGCGGATTCATCGTCGCGGCCGGCGAGGTCTCGGTCAATCCGTAGGCCTCGATCAATGGAGTGCCGGTGACCGCCTTCCATTTCACCGCAACCGCCTCCTGTACCGCCATGCCGCCGCCAAGGGTGAGCCTCAGCGTCGAGAAATCCAGCTTGGCGAAGTCTGCATTATTTACCAGGGCATTGAACAGCGTATTGACACCGGTCATGGCAGTGAATTTGTACTTGCTCATCTCCTTGACGAATCCCGGGAAATCACGGGGGTTGGGAATGAGCACATTTTCGCCGCCGATCGACATGAAGGTCAGGCAGTTCGCGGTGAGCGAAAAGATGTGATAGAGCGGCAATGGCGTGATGATCACCTCGCGCCGGTTGGCGTCGAGCAGGGGCGTGATCCAGGTGCGCGCCTGGATCACGTTGGCGACAATGTTCCGGTTGAGCAGCATCGCACCCTTGGCGACCCCGGTCGTGCCGCCGGTGTACTGGAGAAAGGCAATGTCCTCATGCCCGATCGGGACACGCTCCAGCGTGCGCTTGCCACCCTGCGCCAGCGCGTCGGAAAGCCGGATGGCGCCAGGCAGCGAGTATTGCGGAATCATCTTCTTGATGCGTCGAAGGACAAAGTCGACGATCAGGCCCTTGAAACCGAGCAATTCTCCGATCGAGGTGACGATGACCTGCCTGACCTTGGTCTTGCCGACCACCGCGGCCACGATATTGGCGAAATTCTCGACGCAGACGATCACTTCGGCGCCGGAGTCGGTCAGCTGGTGCTCGAGTTCGCGGGCCGTGTACAGCGGATTGACATTTACCACCGTGCAGCCCGCGCGCAGCGTGCCGAACAGGCATACCGGGTATTGCAGGATGTTGGGCATCATCAGCGCCACACGCGTGCCCTTCTTGCAACCCTGGCCCTGCAACCACGCACCGAAGGCGGCGGACAGCGTGTCGAGTTCGGTAAACGAAATTGACTTGCCCATGCAGGTGAAGGAAGGGCGCGCGCCGAACTTGCCGACACTTTCCTCGAAGATCTCGCGCACCGACTCGTACTCGTTCACGTCGATGTCGGCCGGGACGCCTTTCGGATATTGCTTGAGCCAGATTCTTTCCACGATGCTCCTCCTCGCCGGCCCTCATCAGGGTTAGGCGCTATTGCCCGCCCGCAGCCGCGGGCATCTGCAATCGGATTTCTCTGCGGACGGCGCGATTTCCCTGTGCAGGGCTTCGCTTCCCACTGAAAATGCTACACCAGATGGCGCCTCTACGGGCGCTTGTCCGCCTCTGATTCCGCATAGTTGAGCGGCCCACCGCGAAATGGCGCGAATCCTGTCCCGAAGATCGCACCGGCATCCACCAATTCCGCATCGGCGACGATGCCCTCGGCCAACGCCGATTTCGCCTCGTCCACGAATGGCGTGACCAGCCGGTCGGCGAGAACGGCAGGAACCGGGCCTGCCGCGCCCTTTCGCGCCTTGCCGTTCTCCCATGCGTAGAAACCACGGCCGGTCTTGCGCCCAAGATGTCCGCCGTCGATGAGCGCCTTCAATTGCCGCGGTGGCGCATCGTCGCGGCCCAGCATCGTGCCGACCGCGACACAGATGTCCAATCCGACGGTGTCGGCGAGTTCGATTGGTCCCATCGGCATTCCGAACGCCAGCGCCGCCTCATCGACCGCCTCGGGGGCAATGCCCTCGTCCACGCAGCGCATCGCGGCCATCAGGTAGGGTGCGAGCACCCGGTTGACCAGGAAGCCGGGCGCGCTTTTCACCGGCAGTGGCAGCTTGTCGATCTGTTGGACGAACGCCGCTGCCTTCGGTACCAGCGCTTCCTGCGTCGACGCGCCGATCACGATTTCAACCAGCATCATCTTTGGAACCGGATTGAAGAAATGCAGGCCGATGAGTCTGGTCGGATCGGCGAGTGCGGTCGCAATGTCTTCCAGCGGAATGCTGGAGGTGTTGGTCGCAAGCACGGCGTCCGGTCTGGCCTTCGCTTCCACCGCCTTGAACAGCGTGCGCTTGGCCTCGACATTCTCGAAAATGGCCTCGATGATCACGTCGGCGCGCGCGATCCCGTCGCCGGCGACATCGGGTAGCAGCCGGTCACCGGCATCGCGCGCGCGGCGCGGATCACGCAGGCGATCGGCAAAGAGCTTGGCCGCGCGTTGCATCGCCGGCGCCAGTCGCTGCGCATCCTGGTCCTGCAGCGTCACCGTGAGTCCGCGCAACGCGCACCAGGCGGCGATATCGCCGCCCATCGTTCCCGCGCCGACCACATGCACGTGTGCGGCCTTGAACGCGCCATCCTTGCCCAGGCTCTTGAGCCGTTCCTGCATCCGGAAAATCCGCAGCAGGTTGGCCGTGGTCGGCGAGCGCAGCAACGACGGAATCGAGGCCGGGTCGGCGGGCGGAACCAGCAGGGCATTGCCGTCGTAACGGACCCAGAGTTCGAGGATGGCGTATGGCGCCGGGTAGTGTTCCCGCCGCGCCCGCCGGGCGACCTGCTGCTCGGCCTTGCGGGCAATGTAGCGACGCGCGATCGGGTTGAGCGTCAGCGACAGCGGCAACGGCAGTGTCCGCGGCGGCGGCAGCGCTTTCAGCACGCCGCGCGCAGCATTTTCCATCACCCGTTCCGGTACGCATTCGTCGGCGAGCCCCAGCCGCTTGGCGCGCCGGGCGTCGATGGTCTTGCCGGTGAGCATCAGGTCGAGTGCCGCCGGCGCGCCGACCAGCCGGGGCAGGCGCTTGATGCCACCCCAACCCGGAACGATGCCGAGCATCACCTCCGGCAGCCCCAGCCGCGTCGACGACTCGTCCACGACCACGCGATAGCGACAGGCAAGGGCCAATTCCATGCCGCCGCCCAGGCAAAAACCCTTCACCAGCGCCAGAGTCGGATAGGAGACCGCAGCCAGCCGCTCGAAGCTGTCCCAGCCGCGTCGCACGATGGCGATCGCGCCGGCCTCATCGCGTACTTCGCCGAATTCGTCAACGTCTGCGCCGGCGATGAAACCGTTCGCCTTGCCCGAGCGCACGATGAGCCCGCGCGGCGGCTCGCGTTCGAGGAGATCGAGCGCTTCGTTGAACTCTGCCAGCACCCCGGCCGAAAGGGTGTTCGTCGAGGCATCCGCCTTGTCGAAGATAAGCGTGGCGATGCCGTCGGCATCGCGGGTAATGGTCCAGTGTTGCATCTGTCGTCCCGTCGGTTCGTTGTTGGAGCGCCCGTTCAGACGCGCTCGATCAGCATGGCGCCGCCCAGGCCGCCGCCGATGCAGATCGCCGCCATGCCGCGCCGGCCACCCGTGCGGCACAGCACCTCGAGCACGTGCAGCACGATGCGCGTTCCGGAGGCGCCGACCGGGTGGCCGAGCGCGATCGCGCCGCCGTCCACGTTGAGCTTCTCCGCGTCGATGCGACCAAGCGCGCCGGGCAGCCCCAACTCGTCGCGGCAATAGTCGTCGCTCTCCCAGGCGCGCTCGCAGGCGAGTACCTGCGCCGCGAAGGCCTCGTTGATCTCCCAGGCGTCGAGGTCGTTCAGGTCAAGCTTCTGGCGGATTAGGATCGGCGTCGCCGCGTGCACCGGCCCCAGGCCCATCTGTGCCGGGTCGAGGCCGGCCCATTGCGAGTCGACGATGCGTCCGAGTGGCGTGAGCCCATGCCGATCGACCGCGCGCTGCGACGCCACGACCACCCAGGCGCCGCCGTCGGTCACCTGCGAACTGTTGCCCGCAGTCACGTTGCCGTACTTGCGGTCGAAGAACGGCTTCAATTTGGCCAGGTTGGCGGCGGTCGAATCCTCGCGCACGCCGTCGTCCGCCGTGTAGACCTTGCCCGCCTTGTCGTAGAGCGCGACCAGTTCGGCCGCGAAGTGGCCGGCTTTCTGCGCGGCCAGGACCCGCGCGTGACTGCGCGCGGAATAGGCGTCCATCTGCTCGCGGTCGATGCCGAAACGGAAGGCGAGATTCTCTGCAGTCTGTCCCATCAGCAACCCGCAGATCGGATCGGTCAGACCCTTCATCAGCGCGATCACCGGCGCGAAATATCCCGGCCGGAACTTCGTCAGCAGCGCCGCGCGCTGGCCCGCAGACTTGGCCGCATACCAGTTCGACAGCCAGCCAACCATTGCGTCGGAGAACAGCAGCGGCGCCCGCGACAGGGCATCGACACCGCCGGCCAGCACCAGTTCGGAGCGCCCGGCCCGGATGTTGTTGACCGCCGAGTCGATCGACTGCATGCCCGACGCGCAGTTGCGCATCACCGTCCAGCCGGGCACCTTGAGGCCGCAGCCCATGCGCAGCGCGGCCACCCGCCCAATGTTGACCTCGTCCGCCGACGGCGCGGCACAGCCGAGGATCACCTCGTCGAGTTGGTCCGGCTCGAATTTCTGCCGCAGCAGCAGCGCGCGCCCGGCGTCCGTGGCAAGGTCGGAGGCAGCGAACGGCCCGGGCCGGTTGCGCGCCTTGAGAAACGGCGTACGGGCGCCGTCGATGATGTAGACCGGTTCATTCATGATCAAGTCCTTGCTGGCGCGATGCCGGTCGCCGGCGTGCCGACATCGATGCCGGCACAGCGCGCTTCCGGGTCGCGCGATGGGTCGTGAGCGTCAGGCCGCCGCGCGATGCTTGACGGCCGGCACCGCTTGCACGGCGTCGATTGCCGGCTGGGCCAGCGACGCGCCGAGATCGCGATCGAAATCGTCGACGCGAACCACCCGTTCGACCAGACGGCGTTGTGCGGCCAGTGCCGAAGCCTCGGCGACATCGATCACGCCGGCAGCGACCGCGCGGACGTCGATCACTTCCGCGCCCTCGCCCGGCGGCACGGCGCCGTCGATGCGTCCGTCCTTGACCGCTGCGCGCACTTTCGTCTCGATCGGCACAACGGCAACGGTCGCAGTCAATGCGCGTTCGATCAGACCCACCGGGTCGTCGTCGTCGCGGCCGATGAACATGTTCGCAGTCAGCCGGTCGCGCGTCGCCGAGGGTTCGATCAGCAGCCGCGCCACGCAGTGGCCCAGTTCGTCCGATGGCACGACGTAGGGCCGGCCCAATGGAAACACGATCCAGCCGAGCAAAAATTCAAGAACGCGGTTCGGGAAATTGGAGATCACGCCCTCGAAGGCGTTCTGCGCCTTGAACATGGAGTCCCAGATCGCCCAGTGCATCAGCGGGGCGTCCTCAGCCTGCCGGCCCTCGTCCTCGTAGCGCTTGAGCGTGGCCGAGCACAGATAGAGCTGCGACAGGATGTCGCCGAGCCGCGCCGACAGTTTTTCCTTGCGCTTGAGCGTTCCGCCGAGCGTCGCCATCGACGCGTCCGCCAGGAATGCCAGCGCAGCGGAAAAACGCGTCAGCTGCTGGTAATAACGACGCGTTTCCGGCGCGACGCTGGCGGGTACGCGGACAAAATGCGATCCGGTGATGCCCATCACGAACGTGCGCGCGAAATTCGCGAGCGTGAAGCGCAGGTGGCCGAACAGCGCCTTGTCGAAGGCGACCGAAGCGGTTTCGTGATCGGCTTCGTTGGTGGCGGCAATTTCCTTCAGCACAAAGGGGTGGCAACGAATCGCACCCTGCCCGAAGATGATCAGGCTGCGCGTCAGAATGTTGGCGCCCTCGACGGTGATCGCCACAGGATGCTGCATGTACGCGCCACCCAGGAAATTGGACGGTCCCATGCAGATGCCCTTGCCACCGATGATGTCCATGCCATCGTTGATGACGGTTCGTGCACGTTCGGTGATGTGGTATTTCGCGATCGCCGAGACCACCGCGGGTTTCTCGCCCTGGTCGACAGCGGCGGCGGTCAACCGGCGCGTCGCGTCGATCATGTAGAGGTTGCCACCCATGCGGGTGAGCGCCTCCTCCACGCCTTCGAACTTGCCGATCGGCGTGCGGAACTGCGTGCGCACGCGCGCATAGCCGCCGACCGTCCTCACGGCCAGGATCGACATGCCGGTGTTCGACGACGGCAGCGAGATGCCGCGGCCTGCCGCAAGGCTCTCCATCAGCATCCGCCAGCCGCGACCGATCATCGCCTGCCCGCCGATCACCCAGTCCATCGGGATGAAGACGTCGCGGCCTGAATTGGGTCCATTCTGGAAGGCGGCACCCAGCGGCATGTGACGGCGGCCGATCTCGACGCCGGGATGCGAGGTCGGGATCAGCGCGCAGGTGATGCCCAGGTCATCGTCGCCGCCGAGCAGCCGATCCGGATCGTGGACGCGAAACGCGAGACCCAGCAGCGTCGCCACGGGTCCGAGCGTGATGTAGCGCTTCTCCCAGGTTACCGACAGGCCCAACACCCGCTTGCCATCATGCTCGCCCCACTGCACCAGGGCGTGATCGGGCATCGACGCCGCATCCGAGCCGGCATTCGGACCGGTGAGCGCGAAGCAGGGAATCTCCAGACCCTTCGCCAGTCGCGGAAGGTAGTAACTCTTTTGCTCTTCGGTGCCGTAGTGCAGCAGCAGTTCGCCCGGGCCGAGCGAATTCGGCACCATCACCGTGACCGCCGATGCTCCCGATCGCGTGGACAGCTTGGCGACAACCTGCGAATGTGCCCAGGCCGAGAAACCCAGACCGCCGTAGGCCTTGGGGATGATCATGCCCAGGAAGCCCTTGTCCTTGATGAATTGCCACACACGCGGCGGAAGATCCTTGTAGACGCTGGTGGTCTCCCAGTCGCTGGTCATCGCGCACAGCTCCTCGGTCTCCTCGTCGAGGAAGCGCTGCTCCTCGGGCGTCAGTTTCGGCGTGGGCGTTTCCAGCAACCGGCGCCAATCCGGGCGGCCGGAGAACAGTTCACCATCCCACCAAACGGTTCCGGCCTCGAGCGCCTCGCTCTCGGTTTGCGACATCGCCGGCATCACCTTGCGGAATGCGCCGAGAATGCCGTCGCTGATCAGCCGGCGACGCAGGCTCGGCACCGCGAGCGGAATCGCCAGCAGGACAATCAATGCGGTGACCAGCAGGCGCAGTGCCAGCGGCATGACCTGCAGGCCCCACGCGGCGCCAAGCGCCACGGCGACGCCGATGGCCCAGGCACGGCCCGAGGCGTTGATGTAGGCGAGCGAGACGAAGCCCAGCGTTATCGCGACGATCCAGACAATGGTAAGCATGGTCATACTCCAGTTGCGGCGCTTTCGGTTACGGCCTTGTCGATGACACTCGAGCGCGGCGTCATCCGGCGAATCGGATTCATGGCTGGTGCGGGAACGCGTGCTCGAATTCGCGCGAGACCTCGCTCAAGTCGGGCAAGGGCGCGTGCAGGCCTGCCAGCAGGAACGGTGCGAGTCGGCGCAACAGCACTTCATCGTTATCGGTTTCGTGCGGATTCAGCTCGGCAATGATCTTCAGCGCATCGGTACCGGCCAGCGTGTAGGACAGCGCACCCATGATGAAATGCAGCCGCCATGACAGTTCCTTGCGCGGCAGGTGCGGCAGTGCGCGCCCGAATGCCGCCTTGAAGCGCGCGATCATCTCCGCGTACTGGTCGGACAACAGCCGGCGAATGAATGGCGCCGGATCCGCGTAGGCACGCCCGAGCAGGCGCAGGAAATTGCTGCCGCCGCGCTTCGGGTCGCGCGCCAGGCGCAGCGCCGGAATGAACAGCGCACCCAGAATGCGTTCGCAGGACAGCGCCTGCGGAGCAACTCCGGCCTCGAGTCGGTCGAGCAATGCCACCCTTTCCTGATTCATCGGATCGAGCCGCCGCGTCAACACCGCCTGGAACAACTCCTCCTTGCTGCCGAAGTGATAGTTGGCGCCCGCGAGATTGACCCCGGCCGCTGCAGTGATCACGCGCATGCTGGTGGCCTCGAAGCCATGCTCCATGAACAGTGTTTCGGCGGCGTCGAGAATGCGCGCCTTGGTTGCCGAGGTGACACGCGCTTCACCTGCTTTTGGAACTTCCGCCCGCATTGCCTCCCCCCCTGTTGCGAATGACGCTCACTCGACGCACCAATCTCGCCGAACCAAATTCCTGCATCAATCTCTGTCAAACGTTCGTTTTAATTTTACGTTTGTTCATTTTCCTCTGTCAACGTCCGTTGATCGGGTCGCGTCTGGCTTCGATATTTTAGGTGTAAGTGGTCACACGCGTGGAAGATCGCCGATCCTCGTGAGGCTGGATTCGCCCACCCGATGCCTGCCATTCGGATAAATTCCGAGAAATTCACTCGGATATAATCGTTGTGCGGCCTCCGCTGCGGTCCGAGTCGGCAGCGCGGCTCCGTCCATCCGGCCCTTCCCACCGCCCCTTGCCCCCTGTCGCATTCGCCCCTTCGCTCGCCGATCGCCAACGCGGACTCTGGCTGGGTTTTCTTGGTGTGCTGGCGTTCAGCGGCACCCTGCCCGCGACGCGCGTTGCGGTCGCCCACCTCGATCCCTTGTTCGTGGGCCTCGGCCGCGCCGTGGTCGCGGCGGTACTTGCCGCGCTGACGCTGGCCGCGACCCGCAGTCCGATTCCCAAGGCGGCGCTCTGGCCAAGGCTTGCCGTCGTCGCCGTCGGTGTCGTGGTCGGCTGGCCCGTGCTGTCGGCCTTCGCGATGCGTCAGGTACCCGCCTCGCACGGCGCGGTCATTTCCGGCCTGCTGCCGCTTGCCACTTCCCTGGCCGGCGTCTGGCTCGCGCATGAGCGACCTTCACCACGATTCTGGGCCTGTGCGCTGTTCGGCAGCGCTGTGGTCGTCGTCTTCGCGCTGTGGGAGGGTGGTGGCAGGCTGCAGCCCGCCGACCTGCTTCTTGCGGGGGCGGTTATCGCGGCCGCCATCGGATATGCGGAAGGGGCCCGCCTCGCCCGCATCATCGGCGGCTGGCAGGTCATCTGCTGGACGCTGGTCCTGTCCGCGCCCTTTCTCGCCATTCCGGTCTGGAAGACCTTTGATCCGGTGATGCTGGATGCGCCATGGTCCGCATGGGCGGGGTTCGCCTACGTGGCAGTGATTTCGATGTTCGTCGGCTTTTTCGCCTGGTATCGCGGACTCGCGCTGGGCGGCATTGCCGCGGTGGGCCAGACCCAGTTGCTGCAGCCATTTCTCACCATCTTCGCGTCGGCACTGCTGCTGGGCGAGCATGTGGACACAGCGACATTTCTCGCCGCTGCACTGGTGATCGCCTCGATCGCCCTGGGCCGAAAATCATGAGCAATCGCCGCGACGAGCGCAGCGCCGCCCGTGCACCGAATCGTTGGCGGATCGTCGATTGTGCCGAATCCGGAACCGACCGCCCGTCATCGGCGCAATGCGCAGCAGTTGGCTATACTTTCCGCGAAGGAGCAATTCAATGGCCACGATCTCGATCGACCGCAGGCACAAGCTTTCGCACAAGAAGGCAAAGGACGTTGCAGAAAAGATCGCCAAGGACTTGCGCGACCGCTTCGATCTCGCGTACGCGTGGGAAGGCGATCATGTCGATTTCGGCCGGCCCGGCGTGACCGGACGGATGCTCGTGGCCAAGGACAAGATCGCCCTCGATGTCAGGCTGGGCTGGCTGCTGACGCCGCTCAAGCCGGCAATCGAAAAGGAAATCGTTGCCCAGCTCGACAAGCTGGTTGGCAAGGCCTAGCCGGAGGACGCCCGCGCCGACCGCCGGAACGCCAGCGGATCCGGGAACGGATCCGACACGCCGGCGATGATGGCTTCCATGATGTCGGTCTCCCGGCTGCGGATGGTCTCCAGAAAGTGCGCGGCGCCGCCCATGTGGTGAAACGCGTCGAATCCACGTTCGAGGAAATCCTGCAGCGCCGACATGCCGGCAAGCCGCGCCGGATGGCGCATCATCAGCAGCGCCGTACGGAGTAGCGGCTTCCGGACCTGGCGATCCAGCACCGCGCCGATTTCCCAAATGAGATTGATCTGCCGCCGGCGCAGTGCGAAATTGCCCATGCGCCGGTACGCCTTGCAGTACTCGGCCACCGAGAACTGCCCATCCGCACGCGACAGGCGGCCGAGCAGCGCCCGATCGAGTTCCTGTGACAGACCGTTGAGTTCCATTGCCGCGGTTATCGTCACCAATATGCTCACGGGCAACATTCGGACCATGAGGGGCACCACGCGCGCGAGGTCGGCATCACGCCGGCTGAAGTCTGCGGCGCCATAGAGATCGTTCTGGAAGAACTCCACCGCCGCGGCGTAACGGGGATCCGCCCCGAGATCCGCATAGGTCATGCGCAGCCGGCGCGATTGCCAGCCCGACACGCGGGCGATCGCCCCGGCGAGAATGGGATTGCCGGCGCGTTCGGCGTGAAGTAGCTGCACGCGCTGCATCTCCCGAACGAGCGCGGCCTGAGCGGATTCGCGAAAATCGTTGTCTGCCATGGCGACGGGCCGGCTGGATCGTGTCGGCAAGTCTAGCCGAAACCGCCGCCATCGCGACGACTTGACTGAGCCGCTGGTCCCGTGGCTCGGCATTTTCGCATCGTCGGTCGTCGGCGATTAGTGTGATCCCTCTAGACGAAGCCGGTAAATTGCAATACAAGCGAGCGCCGAGTGGCGCAAGCGTCCACAAGGAGACAGCACCATGCGCACCACCATTCAGTTTCGCACCAACCCCGTTGGCGACGCCGTGTTCAACGCGTCGCGTCAAGTCTGGCTGGCGAGCCTCGGTGCCGCCGCGGTCACCCGCGAATGGGCACAGACCGAAGCCGGCAAGGTCTTTCGCACGCTGGTGAAGGAAGGTACGGTCGTCGAGTCGCGCACCATCCGCGTATTCGGCCATCGGATCGAATCTTCATTTGCGCAAGCCAACCACCTGTGGAAGCAGACGCGCACGACGGTCCAGTCCACCGTCAAGCAGGCGGCCAACACCGCCGTCACGCTGGTGCAGAACAACCTGCCGAAGTCGCTGCCGAAGGTGACGCTCCCGGCGATGCTTGTGCCGGCGCAACCGACCAAGCGCAAGTCTACGGCCAAGAAGCGCACGGTGAAGGCTCGCGGCGCGAAAGTGGCCAAGCCTGCGAAGACGGCGAAGACGGTGAAGCGCGCCAAGCGCACTGCACGCGCCACGAAGAAGTAATTCTCCGCTAACATTGCGTGGAACCGGGGGCAGTTCGATGCCCCCTCTGCCAAACGCTCGCCGCAGTGCGGGCGTTTGGCGCACCGACGGGGGATTCATGCCGCGAACAACGGCGTCCGGACGCGTACCGCGCGCCCGGGCGCGCAGGCGCAGCAGCACGCAACCGAAGCGCAGCGGGGTCGGACTTGCACTCGCCGGCGGCGGGCCGCTGGGAGGCATCTACGAGGTCGGCGCGTTGCTGGCGCTGGTGGACTCCCTCGACGGTGTGGACTTCAATGACCTCGACGTCTACGTCGGCGTCTCGTCCGGCGGCTTCGTCGCCTCGGCACTGGCCAACGGTATCTCGCCCGCACAGATGTACCGGCTGTTCATCGACGATGGTGTCGATGCGGCGCTCAAGCCGGAGTTGTTCCTCAAGCCTGCCTTTGGGGAATTCTGGCGCTGCGCAACCGCGTTGCCTGGACTCACGGTCAGCGCGGCGCTCCAGTATCTGCGCAACCCGCTTCGCAACGGCTTGATGGCTTCTTTCGCCACGCTCGCGAAGGCCATTCCGTCCGGCGTGTTCGACAACCGCGGCATC
Organism: uncultured beta proteobacterium; assembly: GCA_963712105.1. Taxonomy (GTDB): domain Bacteria; phylum Pseudomonadota; class Gammaproteobacteria; order Burkholderiales; family Casimicrobiaceae; genus VBCG01. Next base: position 210,937 of record CAVQGR010000012.1, on the reverse strand, counting down.
GACCAGTTTCTGGCGCGACTGTTCGCCGCGCCCGGTCGGTCCAACGACTTCCGCATGCTGTCCCGCAAGCTCTACCTGGTCGCGGCCAACCTCGACAGTGGGGCGTCGGTGACCTTCGGTCCCGACGCCCGTTCGCATGTTCCCATTTCACGGGCGGTCCAGGCATCGGCGGCCTTGCCCGGATTGTTTCCCCCGGTCGTCATCGACGGCGCCTGTTACGTCGACGGTGCGCTCAACAAGACGCTGCACGCTTCGGTCGCGCTGGAACAGGGTATCGACCTGCTGCTTTGCGTGAATCCGCTGGTACCCTTCGACGCGAGCAAGGCCGCCATGCGCAGGCACGTCAGGGTGGACAAATTGAGCCAGGGCGGTCTTCCACTGGTGCTCAGCCAGACGTTTCGGGCGATCATTCACTCGCGGATGAGGGTCGGCATGGAAAAATACCGCGCCCAGTATCCGGATGCCGACGTCGTGCTGTTCGAGCCCGACCGCGAGGACGCTGACATGTTTTTCGCCAATATTTTCAGCTATCGGCAACGCAGGCGGCTTTGCGCAAGCGCGTTTACCAAGACCCGCCAGAACCTGGCGTCAAGAGCGGACCTCATCGCCCCTGTGCTGGAACGCCATGGCGTCCGTTTGCGCCTTGATCGGCTGGACGACGAGCATCGCCATATCACCGATGCCCTGACGGATCCACGCCCCCTGCGCCACGACGTCGCCAATCGCGGCGTGCGACAGACGGCGCGCGACCTCGGGCACACACTCGATCACCTCGAACGCGCGGTCGGCGCTTCGTCGCGTCACGGACGCGGGCGCACCTAGGCGGCAACGCCGAGGCCGCGCACCCACGGCTTCAACCGATGGCACAACGCAAAGCCCCTCGCCGGACGCGCGAGCGCATTCTCGAGACCAGTCTCGCGCTGTTCAACAGCCACGGCGAGCCGAGCGTCACGACCGCTGACATTGCCGACGAAATGAATATCAGTCCCGGCAATCTCTACTATCACTTCCGCAACAAGGACGACATCATCGGCGAACTCTACGCCGCCTACGAAGCCGGCGTGGCGCCGCTGCTCACCGCCCCCGAGGACCCGCCGCCCGGCGTCGAGGACCTGTGGTTTTTGCTGCACGCGTTGTTCGAACGCATGCGCGACTATCGATTCATCTACCGGGACCTTGACGAAATCACGTCGCGCAACCGCAAGCTGGCGGCGCGTGTGGCGGATCTCGCGCTGCGGGGCGAAAGCACGGTGGTAGAGTTGTGTCGCGGACTGGTCCGCAGCGGACAGATGGACGCCTCGGAGCGCGAAATCGCCTCGCTGGCCGCCAACGTGTCGATCGTCTCGACCTTCTGGATGTCGTGGCAACGCATCAGCGCGGCGCCCGGGCCGGGGCACGGCGATCAGCTGGCGATCAATCTCGATCGTGCCGTGTACCAGGTGCTGGCGCTGATCGCACCGTTTCTGATCGGTCCGGGCCGTACGCTGATCGAGCGACTTGGCGAGGACTATCTTTAGGCGAACCGGCGGAGGCAGGTCATGGCGAAAAAATGGACGAAGTTCCCGTACGCCGAGAAGGCCTACGTCCGCGATGCGGCGGGACTGAAAAAGGCTTGGGCGCGGCTGCACAAGGGTGACTGCGAGCCCTATCCCAAGGATGTCGCGGTGGCGGAAGCCTGGCGCCTGTTTCACGCCGGCGAATTCCAGCAGGCGGTCGAGGCGGGGCAGGCCGCCGGCGGTGCCGGCATCAACGCCGCGGTAAAGGCGCAGGTCGTCTACGCCAGCTACATCGAGAAATCGGACCAGGCCAGAGTCGACCTGCTTGACGAGGCCCACAAGGTGGCCGACGCCAGAAGGCGCGAGGCCCCCAAGGATGCCAACGCGCACTATTTCTATGCGTTCGCGCTGGGACGATACAGCCAGCGCACATCGGTGATGAAAGCGCTGACGCAGGGCTATGGAGGCAAGATCAAGGAAGCGTTGCTTGCGGCACAAAAACTCGAGCCCAGGCATGCGGATGCGCATACCGCATATGGCTCGTATCAGGCGGAAGTGATCGAAAAGGTCGGCGGACTGGTCGCCGGCATGACCTACGGCGCCAAGAAGGACTCGGCAATCGAGCACTTCGAAAAAGCCGTCAAGCTCTTTCCGGAGTCGGCGATCGCCAAGGTCGAATTCGCGAACGGACTGCTGCTGCTGTTCGGCAAGGGAAGGATCGCGGAAGCGACCAAGCTCTACGAGGCGGCGGCCGCCGCAAAGCCGCAGGATGCGATGGAGCGCCTCGACGTCGAGCTGGCGAAGTCCGAACTCGAATAGCGGCGGCGCTCAGTCGGCGCAGGCGACGTCGAGGGCTTCCTGCGGATCGAGATCACCGTCGCGCGGCCAGTGCGCCATCAACGTTGTCAGCACCAGCTTTTCGAACTCGCCGCGAAAACGCGCGATGACCCGCTCGGGATCCGGGCAAAGGCCGCGATCGGTGATGATGCCGAACTGCACTGAACCGTTGTACGACAGGATCGACACACCCATCCCGATGTCGCCCGACTGCGGCACCCAAACCATCATGCTGTCGATGGCCGAGCCGGCAAGATACAGCGCCTGCTGCGGTCCGGGAACGTTGGTCATCACCGCGGTACCGTTGCGCGACAGCGCGCCCAACAGCACCTCCTGCAAAGCACGCGGACCCGACCCCATCGCCGCAAGAAGTCCGAGCGCCAGCATCGGCTGATAGGAGCCCTTCAACGCATTCATGTTGGCGCGCACTGCATACAGGCGCTCGATCGGGTTGCCGATGCCGACCGGCAGGTCGAGGAAGACCAGTCCGAACTGGTTGCCGAGGCGGTAGGCCTGCTCCATCGGCCGCAGATTGACCGGTACCAGCGCACGGGTGAACAAACCGTCGGTGGCATCGCCTTTTTCCGCCAGATAGCCGCCAAGTGCCCCTGCCACGCAGGACAGCAACACATCGTTGACCGAGGCGCCCAGCGCCTTGCCCACCGTCTTCACCTCGTCGAGCGGCAGCGGATCGGCCCAGGCGACACGCTTGCCCACGCCAGGCTTGCCCTTGAAGCGCGTCGGCGAGTCCTGCGCCATCAGCGCCAGCTTTGCAAGCTCGGCGGTCAGCGCCGTGCCCTGTCCGGCGAGTTCGATCGCCTTGGCAGGGTCCGACCACAACTGCGTGCCCCTTTCGATGAGCGCGGCCCCGACCTTGCGCGCCATGCTCATGACGCCCGAAAACGGCGCGAGCAGCGAACCGAGCGCATCGTCCGGCGGCCGGCGGCGACGGACGGACGGCGCGAACGGCATTGCCGGAGGACCCTTGGCCGATGCATCGGTCATCGACAGCATCACGCGCACCAGCGCAATGCCGTCGGCGTAGCAATGATGGATGCGCATCACCAGCGCACTCCTGCCGTCGTAGTGGTCGACGAGGTGGAATTGCCACATCGGCCGCTCCGGGTCGAGCGGCGTGGCCGCGAGCCTCGATACCAGCGCCTGCAATTCGGCCCTGTCGGCCCGGCCGGGCAATGCGGTGTGCATGACGTGGTGGTCGAGATCGAAATGCGGGTCGGTTTCCCAGAACGACATGCCGGCCGACTCGATCGCGCGCTGCTTGAAGCGCCGGAATACCAGAAAGCGTTCGGCAATGACCCGTCGAATCCGGGCCAGCGAAACCGGCTCGCGGAACAGCAGCACGCCGCTGATCATCATCAGGTTGTGCGGTCGGTCCATCCGCAACCACGCGGTGTCCACCGCCGACATCTTCTGCCGGGTTGTCCTTGTGGTCATTGACGGGAGGGTTCGGCCCGTGCGTTGCACGCGTCTGCGCGTTCACGCTAAAGTAGCATGAAACGTGACGCCGGATTTCCGGCGAAAGGGGAACGCATGGCCGCATCGAAGAAGGACGACCTCAAGGCGAAGTTCGAAGCCGCGACCGCTGCGGCGAAGAAAACGAAGAAGAAACCCGACAATGCAACCTTGCTCAAACTGTATTCGTACTACAAGCAGGCGACCGAAGGCGATGTCAAGGGTGACCGGCCGGGCGGGTTCGATTTCGTCGGCGGCGCCAAGTTCGATGCCTGGGCCAAGCTCAAGGGCAGCAGCGCCGATGAGGCGATGACGAATTACATCAAGCAGGTCGAGAAGCTCAACCGCGACTGACACCGCAGCCGACCCGCCGGCGGCAACACGCCAGCGGGGCGAACCCCCCGCGAGCGCCGCTCGGGGTGACGATCCTCGGTACGACGATCAGCCGGTAGCGAGCTTCGCGGCCCGGCGCTTCTTCGCAGTCGTGCCCTTGGAGGTCTTCGCGACCCTGACGGACTTGGCGGTCTTGGTGGTCTTGGTGGTCTTGGCCGACTTGGCCTTTCCGGTCGAAGGCGTCTTCCTGCTGCGGGGCTTCGTTGCCGCTTTCTTCGTCCGGCCAGCCGGGCGCGCCGGCGAGCCTGCGGACGTCTTGATCAATGCATTGACCGCATCGGACAGGGCATCAACGCGTTGCGCCAGACGCTGCACATCGTTCTGCGTATAGACGCCCAGCTTGGACAGCGCCCGCGCGACACGATTCTCGAAGACCTGTTCCAGCTTGTCCCACGTGCCGCCTACGCCTTTGGATACTTCGGCCACCTTGGCTTTCGCCGCTCCGCGTGCAGCCACTGCAGTATTCACCACGCGCCGCGTCTTGGATTCGAGCGTCTCGCCCTGATGCACCAGCGCCTCGAACATCTTCATTCCTTCGGCCTGGGCACGCGAAAACGCGCCAAGGCCGGCAAGCCAGATGTGGCGCGACGAATCGAGCACCGCCTGCGACGTCTCCTTGGCGTCCCCTACCGCATCGGCGGCCTTGTCGGCCAGACCGGCTTTGACCTTCTTGAGCATTTCCACCTCCGCATGGGTCCGGGCGGGCAATCCTCCCGCGCGCCCTGCCTAGCCATTCTAGGCGCTACCCGTAGAGGAATCATACTAGACCGGGCGGCCGTTTCCATCACCTGCCGCGAGCGCCGCCCGCGCACGTTGGTCAGCGTGCAGAGGGTACAATCATCCGGCATGCGGCGGGGCGCACCGTCATGGCCCCGATCCGACGATAACACTCCGCCCGACTGCGCCACCCGTTCCGGCGCGCAGGAAGCACCTGCGGGCAGTCAAGACTGCGAGGAGAAGACGATGGCTTATTTTGTCACCGGTGCGACCGGCTTCATCGGAAGGTACCTGGTTCGTAACCTGGTCAAGCGCGGCAAGCCCGTCTACGTGCTGGTACGCAGGAGTTCCGTCAAGAAGCTCGACGCGTTGCGCGAGGAATGCGGCGCCACCGAGAAGAACGTCATTGCCATCGTCGGCGACCTCGCGAAAAAGAACCTGGGCGTTTCCGACGCCGAGGTGAAGAAACTCAAAGGGAAGATCGACCACCTGTTCCACCTCGCCGCGATCTACGACCTGAATGCAAGCGCCGACGAGCAGCAAGTCGCCAATGTCGAAGGCACGCGCCATGCAGTGCAGTTCGCGCAGGCGGTAGGCGCCGGCTGCTTCCAGCATGTCAGTTCCATCGCCGCCGCCGGCCTCTACGACGGCGTGTTCCGCGAGGACATGTTCGAGGAAGCCGAGGACCTCGACCATCCGTACTTCAAGACCAAGCACGATTCCGAGGCGGTCGTGCGCCGCGAGTGCAAGCGGCCCTACCGGATCTATCGTCCCGGCTTCGTCGTCGGCGACTCGAAGACCGGATACATCGACAAGATCGACGGGCCGTACTACTTCTTCAAGATGCTGCAGAAGATGCGCAACATGCTGCCGCCCTGGATGCCGATGGTCGGCATCGAAGGCGGGCGGCTGAACATCGTTCCCGTCGATTTCGTCGCCGACGCGCTCGATTTCCTCGCGCACAAGAAGGGGCTCGACGGGAAATGCTTCCATCTGACCGATCCGGAACCGCACCGCATCGGCGAGGTACTCAACATCTTCGCCAAGGCGGGACATGCACCGCAGATGACCATGCGCCTGAACGCGCGCATGTTCGGCTTCATTCCGGCGCCGATCCTGTATGGACTGGGTTCGCTTGCCCCGATCAAGCGGATGGTGCGCGCGGTGTTGACCGACCTCGGCATCCCCAAGGATGTGTTCAGCTTCATCAACTGGCCGACCCGCTACGACAACCGCGAGGCGGCGAAGGCCCTCAAGGGGTCGGGCATTTCGGTGCCGGATCTCACGTCCTACGCACCCAGGCTCTGGGATTACTGGGAACGCAACCTCGACCCGGACCTGTTCATCGATCGCAGCCTCTCCGGCCGTGTCAAGGACAAGGTGGTGGTCGTCACCGGCGGCTCGTCGGGCATCGGCAAGGCGACTGCGCTCAAACTCGCCGGCGCCGGCGCCAGGGTGATCCTGGTCGCGCGCGGCGAGGAGAAGCTGGTCGAGACGAAAAAGGAGATTGAGGCCGCGGGTGGGCGTTGCTGGATGTACACCGCCGATGTCTCCGACCTCGCGTCCTGCGACGCGCTGGTCGCGCGCGTGCTGAAGGAGCACGGCACCTGCCACTACCTGGTCAACAATGCGGGCCGCTCGATCCGCCGTGGAGTGATCAACTCCTTCGACCGCTTCCACGATTTCGAGCGGACGATGCAGCTGAACTACTTCGGTGCGCTGCGCCTCATCATGGGCTTCCTGCCGGCGATGCTCGAACAGCGCCGGGGCCAGATCATCAACATCTCGTCGATCGGCGTGCTGTCGAACGCACCGCGCTTCTCGGCCTACGTCGCCTCCAAGTCCGCGCTCGATTCCTTCGCCGCCTGCGCGTCGAGCGAATTCCTCGACAAGGGTGTCAATTTCACGACCATCAACATGCCGCTGGTGCGCACGCCGATGATCGCGCCGACCAAGATGTACGAGAACGTGCCCACGCTGTCGCCGGAGCAGGCGGCCGATCTGGTCGTCGAGGCGATCGTCTACAAGCCGGTGCGCATCGCCACGCGACTCGGAATCGCCGGCGCGATCTGCCACGCGGCAGCCCCACGCCTTACCCAGATCATGCTCAACACCGCGTTCAACATGTTCCCGGACTCGGCGGCTGCGCAGGGCAAGAAAGGCGATGCCGCCAGGCCGGCCGAGCTGTCCCCCGAGCAAATCGCCTTCGCGCAGATCACGCAGGGAATTCACTGGTAGCCTTGCGCGCCAACGTGGGGCGCCCGCGGCGGATCTCCCCGGTGACGCGGGCCCAGACCTCGCCATCGGTCAACAGCGCGTTGTGTGCGATGCCGGTCAACGCGATGTTGTCCGCATCGGGCAGTAGCGAGGACGTCTGCGGCGTCACCATCGTGTCCTGCCACGACCACAGCGAGACGATGGGCACGCCGGCATTGCCTGCAGGTTCGCCGTTGAGCGCCTCCAGGAATGTGCTGCCGGGGCGCATCTGCAGCAGCGCGGTTCCGAACATCAGCATTGCATGGCGACTGCCGTGATGCGGCGCGCCGATGGTGACCAGCAGCCGCACGGCGGCTCCCCCATAGCGGCGCAGATAACTGCGCGCGACCAGCCCGCCCATGCTGTGGGTGACCAGCGTGACCAGCGTCGCCCCGGTGGCAGCGCGGATTTCTGCGATCCTGGCGTGCAGCTGTTCGGCGAACAGCTCGATCGACACCAGTGGCGGGCCGTAGGACAGCGTATAGACCGGGCCGACCCCTTCGCCGGCAAGATGGCGTGAGAGTCCTGTCCATACGCCTGCGTTGCAGCCGAGGCCGTGCAGCAGCAGGATGGGATCGGTTGCCGGAGACGGCGGTGGCTCGCGCTGCAGAAGTCGGTAGGCGACCATCTTCGGCGCCGAAAGCGCCAGCGCCGCAAACTCACGAAAATACAGCCGCAACCATTGCCCGGGCGACAGTAAGCAATCGCGCGGAGGCAGCGCGCGCCAGCGCCAGGCCAGCGCACCCCAGAACGCAGTGAAGGCCAGAGGAAAGGCCAGGTAGACAAGCGGCAGGCCGATCGCCCAAGGCAACCACGATGCTCCGGCGGCCACCGCCCGCGCCGCCCATACCAGATACGCGGCCGCGCCTGCAGCCATCGCGCCACCCAGGACGATCGCGGTCCACATGTCCGGTCGGGAAAGTCTTGCCCGTCGCGGCGCCGGTCAGGCGGGGGCTGGCGCCAGCGACTTGCGGAAACGATTGAGCTGCTGGACGGTGTCGAAGCTCTCGCCGAACAGCGACGAGAGATTCTTGAGGATCATGCCGATGACCCGCTTCTCCCAGTGTGCATCGAAGCGAATCTGCTCATCGAGCCATTTTTCCAGCCACGTCGGATCGGGCAGCCGGCTCTGCACGGTGTCGCGCGGGAACGTCTCGCGGTTCACGTGCAGATTGGTCGGATGCAACGGCTTTCCGGCGCGCGCGGCACTGGCCATCAGCACTCCGATCTTGGCGAACGCGCGCTTGGCCTCGACGCCGCCGCGTTCGATCGCGCGCTTCATGAAACGCAAATAGGCGCCGCCATGGCGCGCCTCGTCCCGGGCGATCAATCCGTAGATCTTCCGGATGACCGGCTCGGTGTGCCACTCTGCAGCACAGCGATACCAGTGATTGAGCCGCACCTCGCCACAGAAATGCAGCATCAGCGTTTCCAGCGGGGGGGCAGGGTCGAACTCGAAGCGCACCGCATGCAACTCGTCTTCCGTCGGCACGAAATCCGGCCGGAATCTTTGCAGGTATTCCATCAGGATCAGCGCGTGCTTCTGCTCCTCGTAGAACCAGATCGACATGAACGCCGAGAAGTCGCTGTCGTGGCGATTGTCGCGCAGAAACATCTCGGTGGCCGGCAGTGCCGCCCACTCGGTGATCGCGTTCATCTTGATGGTGCGCGCCTGATCGTCGGTGAGCAGCGCCGCATCGAACGACTGCCAGGGCACATCGCTGTCCGCGCTCCAGCGCACCGCTTCAAAGGCCTTGAAGAGTTCGGGGTAGAGCATCGGGGAGCGGTCAGGGGTCATGTCGTCTGCATTCTACCCTTCATGAACCGGCACCCGTGCGACCTCGCCTGACGCGGCCAGGACGGCGATCGGCGACTGTCAGGCCTGATTCTGCGGCATCCATAGAGCGCGCCAGCTGCGCAGCGCGCCGATCACCGACGCCAGATCGGGTATCAGGACCATGCCGGGCACTGTCTTGCGGACCCTACGGGTCATCTCACCGCCAGCCCATATCGTGACCTGCGCGGGCAATTGGCGGCGAAGGCTCGCCAGCCCCTCCGTAGCCTGCCGAAGCGGGAATGCGGCGGAGAAGGAGAGGGCCACGATGTGGACGTCATGCGCGACGGCCGCCCGGCGGATGTCCTCGAGGGGCGTCTGCGGACCAAGCGAGATGCACTGCACGGCTTCCGGCACCATCATCGCCTCGGCCATCAGCAGTCCGAGGCTGTGGTGTTCGGATGGAAACGTCGTAAGCAGCACGCGCGGGACCCCGGTCTGCCGCGGAAAGGCGTTAATCGCCGTGCGCAGGGCGGCCTGCAATTGTTCTGTGTACAGGTGTTCCTCGAAAACCTGCAATTCGCCGCGCATCCAGGCGTCTCCCACCGCCAGGTTCAGCGGGGCAATCGTGTCCAGCACGAAGCGTTGCAGTCCCTGTCGCATCATCAGGTTGGCGAGCGTGTGCTGCAACGTCGTTGCATCGTGCGTCTTGAGCATCGACAGGACGTCGTTTTCCAACGCCGGCGTCAAATGTTCGGATCGCGCCGGCGCGCGGGCATCGGCCATCGCGTTGAGCTCGACCTGAGACAGCTCGATGATCTTGCCCGGCCGCAGGCCAACATCCATCAGTCGCTTCATTGCCCGCAACTTGCCGACGTCGTCAGCCGTGTACTGACGCTCGCTGTTGTCGTCCCGGCCGGGCTTGGGAAAGCCGTAGCGGCGCTCCCACATGCGCAGGACGTCCTTGGACAGCCCGGTCTCGCGCTCGACCGCGCTGATGTTGAATCGCAATTGCTGAATATCCATGGATTTACCTGCGGCTTAATTGTCTAGGACATAACATTGACAAACACTAGATTTGAGGCTATTATCCCCCCTTGTTCTGTGATTGTCCAGGACAAATGCTCCCGAACCTGAATTCGATCAAGCCTCCATGTTCCATGCCAACCCCCAATTGCACGTCACATGCGAGCCGCTGTTCAACGCCATCTTAACTCCGGTGTTTGCAAGGATTCCCGGAAACAGGCTGTCTTCCCACCCACCGCCATCGCCACGATCGAGCCCGCCATGAATGCCACCGACAAATTCCTGCTCCCCGATACCCAGGCCATGCCCGACCTGCGCCGGATGGCAATCCAGCGCGTGGGGGTCAAGGGCCTGCGCTATCCGATTGCTCTGCGCACGGCATCCGGCGACGTCCAGCACTCCGTCGCGGAATTCGCGATGTTCGTCGGCCTGCCGCACGACGTAAAGGGCACGCATATGTCTCGCTTCGTCGAGGCGCTGGAGGCTTTGGACGCGCCGCTGGACATCGCCGGCCTGCGCGACCTCTCCGCAGCAGTACTCGATCGGTTAGGTGCGACGTCCGGCCAGCTCACACTGGACTTCCCATATTTCATCCGCAAAGCCGCGCCGGTATCTGGCGTGGAAAGTCTGCTCGACTATCAGGCAAGGCTGGAGGTCGACACCGTCACAGGCGGAGGCACCACCGTGACCGTGACACTGACGGCGCCCGTGACCAGTCTGTGTCCATGCTCAAAGAAGATTTCCGACTACGGTGCGCACAACCAGCGTTCGCACATCACCGTGTCCGCGGAGGTGGCAGCAGGAACGCTGACACTCGAGGAGCTCGCTCTGGTCGCGGAGCAGGAGGCTTCCTGCGAAGTCTACGGATTGCTCAAGCGCCCCGACGAGAAGTGGGTCACCGAGCGCGCCTACGACAACCCGAAATTCGTCGAGGACGTGGTGCGCGACATTGCGCTGCGCATGCAGCGTGACCCTCGTGTCGGTCGTTTCATCGTCACCAGCGAGAACTTCGAGTCCATTCACAACCATTCCGCGTACGCGCAGATCGAGGGCCATGGCGCAGCTTGGCCGGGCTGAGCCGGCCCGCCATTCGTCCATCCAGAGGAGCTGCTTCCCATGCACATCGCCATCATCGGTTCCGGCATCGCCGGACTTGCCTCGGCCTGGCTGCTGACCCGGCAGGGCCACGACATAACGCTGTTCGAGTCCGACCGCCGTCCGGGCGGGCATACGGCAACGGTGGACGTCACGCTCGAAGGCCACACCTTTCCCGTGGACACGGGATTCCTGGTGTTCAACGACCGCACCTATCCGCGTCTGGTCGAGATGTTCGATTCACTGGACGTTGCCAGCGTTGCCAGCGAAATGTCGTTTTCCTGCCGAGTCGATCGCGCCGGCCTGGAATGGGCGGGAACCGATTTTCTGTCCCTGTTTGCCCAGCCCGCCAACGCGCTGCGCCCGGCGTTCTGGCGCATGTTGGCCGACATCGTCCGCTTCAACCGCGCGACCACGGCGATGCATGACCAGAATGAATTCTGGTCGATCTCCCTTGGCGAGTACTTGGACTCGGAAGGATTCTCGGCATCGTTTCGCGACTGGTACCTGCTGCCGATGGCGGCAGCGATATGGTCGGCGCCAAAAAAGGAAATCCTCGACTTTCCGCTGCCAACCTTCGTGCGCTTCTGCCACAACCACGGCCTGCTGCGCGTTTCCGATCGGCCGCAATGGCGTACCGTTGCCGGCGGCGCCCGAACCTATGTCGACAGGATCGTCTCGACGCTGACCGACCTGCGCCTTGCCACGCCGGTGCGCCACGTCGCCCGCCATCGGGACCACGTCGCCATCGACACCGACGTACGCGTCGACGAGCGATTCGACCAGGTCGTGCTCGCCTGCCACAGCGACCAGGCGCGGCGACTGTTGCACGACGCCTCACCGCGAGAAGGTCAATTGCTGGACGCAGTGCGCTACCAGCCCAACCGCGTGGTGCTGCACACCGATGCGGCGCTGCTGCCGCGCGCGCGCCGAGCGTGGTCGGCATGGAACTACCTGGCGGTCGACGACGCCTCGGGTGCCCAGCCGGTGTCGGTCTCCTACCTCATCAACAAGCTGCAACCGCTGCCATGCCGCACCCCGGTCATCGTCACGCTGAATCCTCCTTTCGAGCCCGCGCCCGAATGCGTATTGCAGGAATTCGAGTACGCGCACCCGCTGCTAGACGGCCAGGCGGTGTCCGCCCAAGCGCGCTTCGGCGAGATCCAGGGCGACCGGCATACGTGGTTCGCCGGCGCGTGGCTCGGCCACGGCTTTCACGAGGACGGACTCGCATCGGCGCATGCAGTGGCCGAAGGCATTGCGCGGATGGCGGCCCGCCGGCCGGCATCGTTCCAGCCCGCGCTCGCCGCAGCCTGAGCACGTACAGCACCATGACCGCCCGACTTCCCGACCGCGCTCTCGCTGCCGCCACGGTACCGACGCTTCAGGCCGGCCCGAATCTCGTTGCCGGTAACGTTGTGCATCGGCGGCAACGCCCGTCGGTCAACGCCTTCACCTATCCGGCCTTCTGCCTGCGGGTGCCGCTGTCTCGCCTCGCGGAAGTTGCGTACTCGGGCATCGGCGTGAATCGCCCCGGCATAGTGTCGTTTCATGAGCGCGACCACGGCCCGCGCGACGGCAGCTCGCTTCAGCGCTGGGTGCGCCGGCTGCTCGCCGAGGCGCAGGTGCGGGCAAACGGCGAGATCGTGCTGTATTGCTTTCCGCGGATGCTCGGCTACGTCTTCAATCCGGTGAGTTTCTTCGTTTGCCACGATGCCGCCGGGACAGTGCGGGCGGTGCTGGCCGAGGTCAACAACACCTTCGGTGAAAGCCACTGCTACCTACTCGCACACGCCGACGGTCGCGCTCTCGTCTCCGGCGAAACCATGACGGCGGCCAAGGTCTTTCACGTCTCGCCGTTCTGCCCGGTGGCCGGCCGCTACGAGTTTCGCTTCCATTTCGGGCCCGGTCGCTGGCTGGCGCGGATCGATTACTTCGACGGCAAGTCCGAGGCGAAGTCGGCGCTGCTCGAAACCCATATCTCCGGACGCGAGTACCCACTGGCCTCCGGTGCGCCCTGGCGCCTGCTCTGGCGCTATCGCTGGTACACCGCCGCAGCCGTTGCCCGCATCCACTGGCAGGCGGTTCGCCTCTGGGCGAAACGCGTGCCCTTCTTCACCAAGCCGGCGCCGCCGGCGACAACATTCTCCCGATCCCCATGACCAGTCTCGATACTTCGCTCGCCACTCCAGCCGCCCACCTTCCCGCTGCCGCTCGCCTGCTGTTTGCGCTGCTGGAGCGCATGGACGCCGGCCGGGTCGAGCTGACCGGCCCGGACGGCATCAGGCGGGACTTCGGTCCCGGCGGGGCGCCGGCCCCCGGCACAAAATCCTCTCCCGCCGTGCTTCGTTTCTCCGACTGGGGCGTGGCAGCGGATGCGCTGCGCGGTGGCGACGTCGCTTTCGCCGAAGCCTATATGGCGGGGCGGTGGGACACGCCGGACCTGACGCAGCTGCTCACCGTGCTCGCGGCCAACCAGCAGGCGCTGGAACACGCCTTCTACGGACACTGGTGGACGCGCGCATTGCTGCGCGTCAAGCATTGGCTGAACGCCAACAGCCGGCGGCAGGCCAGGCGCAACATTGTCGCGCACTACGACCTCGGCAACGCCTTCTACGCGCAGTGGCTGGATCCGACAATGACTTATTCGTCGGCGCTGTTCGATGGCGATTTCAGTCGTCCGCTGCAAGCGGGGCAGCAGGCCAAGTACGACCGGATGCTGCGCGAACTCGCGCTTCCCGGGGAATCCCGCGTGCTGGAGATCGGCTGCGGCTGGGGCGGCTTTGCGGAAACCGCAGCGCGTTCGGGACACCACGTCACCGGCATATCGCTCTCTGATGCACAGACGACCTGGGCGAAGAAACGCATGGAGGCCGGCGGCCACGCGCAACGCAGCGACCTGCGCCTGCAGGACTATCGCGATCTGCGGGGACGTTTCGACGGCATCGTCTCCATCGAGATGTTCGAGGCGGTCGGCGAGCGCTACTGGCCAACGTACTTTCGCGCCGTTCGCGAGGCGCTCGAACCCGGGACACGGGCCTGCATCCAGACGATCACCATCGCCGACGACCGCTTCGAACGTTACCGCACGCAGTCGGATTTCATCCAGCAGCACATCTTTCCCGGCGGCATGCTGGCCTCGCCGGCGCGCTTCACCGCCGTCGCCGCCGCGGCCGGGCTGCGTCTGGAGCGCGTGCACGCCTTCGGTCGTGACTACGCCGAAACGCTGCGCCGCTGGCTTGCCGCCTTCGACGCCGCTGCACCGACGATCCGCGCGCAGGGCTTCGACGAGAAATTCATTCGTTGCTGGCGCTTCTACCTCGCCTATTGCGCGGCGGGCTTCGATACCGGAACCACCGATGTTGCGCAATACACGTTCAGCCATGTTTGAGCTGCGCCGTCACCTCCTTATCGTCACGCTGCCTTTGCTGCTCGTCGCGACGAGTCCTGCGCAGGCGAACAGCGAGCGGGCGCCGCCGCTGCCCGAGAGCGTCACCAGTCTCGCTCCGGATCTGCGCGCCCAGGGTGGCGGCCTGCTGACCTTCTTCGGTATCTCCGTGTACGACGGCTGGTACTGGAGCGACGCGCGCGGCTGGCCTGACCGGGGGCCCTACGCGCTCGACCTGCACTATCACCGCAGTCTCGACGGCGACAAGATCGCGCAGCGCAGCGTGGACGAGATCGCCCAGCTTGGGTATGGAACCGAGGCTGAGCGATCGGGCTGGCGCGCGCAGCTGACGCGCATCCTGCCGAATGTACGTCGCGGCGACCGGCTGACCGGCGTGGCGACCGATGCCAGCGCCGTGCGCTTTTTCCACAACGGCGTCCGGATCGGCGAGATCGCCGAGCCCGGATTCGCCCGCGCTTTTTTCGGCATCTGGCTCGACCCGAAGACGTCGCAGGCCGATTTCCGCGCCAAGCTGCTTGGCGCGCGATGACTGCGCGGGCAGGCGCTATCGCCGCAACGTCGTCGAAGGCGTCGATTTCGCCTCTGGCGCTGGGCGCCTATGGCCTGCTCGGCATGCCGCTCGCCATGGCTGCGCTGCCACTCTACGTCCACCTGCCCAAGTTCTACGGCGATCATCTCGGCGTTTCACTGACCTCATTGGGATTGCTGCTGCTCGCGCTGCGCTTCGCCGACGCGATTGTCGATCCGCTGCTCGGCGCGTGGAGCGACCGCGTGACGTCACGCAAATGGTTGATCGGCCTCGCAATGCCGGCACTGGCGATCGGAATGCTCGCGCTTTTCGCACCGCCGTTTGGTAGTGAAACCGGGTTGCTGGTCTGGCTGGGCGCGACCCTGGCGCTGGTCTACGCCGCATTCAGCCTGGCCACGATCAACCACAACGCCTGGGGCGCTGAGTTGTCGCGCGACCCGGTCGAGCGAACGCGTATCACCGCCACCCGGGAGACACTCGCCCTCCTCGGCGTGGTGATCGCCAGCGTTGCGCCGATCCTGCTCGGCGGGACCGGCGGCGAGGCGGCCGGACTGCCGCGCTTCGCTGTCGCATTCGCCGCAATCTGCGTCGGCTGCACGCTGGTGACGCTGCGCTGGGCCCCGGCCGCGCGCCGGAGCGTCGGCTCCACCGCGGACCTGCGTCTGCGCGCGCGCATCGCGCTGCCGCTCGCCGATCCGCTGTTTCGCCGCCTGCTGGTCGTGTTCGTCGCCAATGGCATTGCCTCGGCGATTCCCGCCACGCTGGTGCTGTTCTTCATCGCCGACGTCCTCGGGGCGGAAGGGCAGCAGGGCCTGTTCCTGACGCTGTACTTCGTCGCCGGCGCCGCCGGCATGCCGCTGTGGGTTGCGCTGTCCGCCAGGTTGGGCAAGGTGCGCGCATGGCTGATGGCGATGGTGCTGGCGATCGCCGCATTCGTCTGGGCCGCCGCGCTTGGTCAGGGCGACGTCACCGCGTTCGCGGTGATCTGCGTGCTGTCGGGGCTGGCGCTGGGCGCGGACCTCGCGCTGCCGCCGTCGCTGCTCGCCGACGTCATCGGCCGGCGCGGTCCGACCGACACCGCCGGCGCGTACTTCGGACTGTGGACGCTGGCCACAAAACTCAACCTGGCGCTCGCCGCGGGCATCGCGCTGCCGCTGCTGGGCTGGCTGGGCTACGCACCAGGGACCACCGACGCGGGCGCGCTTTCCGCGCTTGCCCTGGTCTATGCCGCGGTGCCGAGTGCGCTCAAGCTCGGCGCGATCGCTTCGCTGTTCTGGTTCAACGCCCGCTGGAGGCACCTGCCATCATGATTCGAAAACTGTTTGCTGCATTCACCGCTCTGTTCGCCGCCAGTTGCGCCAGCGTCGACCTGGCCGACTACCGGAACGAGCGCCCGCCGCTCGACCTTGCGCAGTACTTCAATGGCACCATCGACGGCTGGGGGATGTTCCAGGACCGCTCCGGCAAGGTGGTCAAGCGCTTCTACGTGCGGATCGACGCGACGTGGACCGGCAATGCGGGTACGCTCGACGAGCACTTCGAGTACTCGGACGGAAGCAAGGAGAACCGCGTCTGGAAGCTCACGAAGGACGGCAACCGGTACACCGGGACCGCGGGCGACGTCGTCGGCACCGCGCAGGGCAGCGCCGAAGGCAACGCGCTGCGCTGGAACTACGTGCTGGCGCTCCCCGTCGAAGGGCGCACGTGGCACATGGACATGGACGACTGGATGTACCTGATCGACGAGAAGACGATGCTCAATCGCACGACGATGTCGAAGTTCGGCGTCAGGGTCGGCGAAGTGACGCTGTCGTTCCGGAAGCGCTGACCGTCGGCTGGTTCGCGCCGCTCGATCCGCCCGGCCGCCGTGGCCAGCCGCCCTCGTCCGGGTGATCGGCGCGCCGGTCGGGATCGGACCGACTACCGCTCATGCGCGCGGCCGCCGGCGCGCCCCGCGAGGCAAGGGATCGAAGGCGAAGGACCGGCGAGACCAGAAGGCGTTCACCAAAAAAATCCCCGCCGAAGCGGGGTGTCTGGGGAATCGGATCCGGTTGCCGCACGCGCCGGCGAGGCGTTCGTCCGGCGCCGCGACCGGTGCCGGCTAGTGCAACGTCGCCGGCGCGCCTGGGCGTACCTGACCTGTCCCTGCTCCAGCATGCGGATCTGGAAAGCGCGTTCGCTTTGCGCGGCCAGCACCTGCTGGCGCACGGCCATGGTTTCGGGATCGGGATGCTTCATCGCGCCGGCGACGATTTCCAGCGCGCCTACGCCGAGAATCAAAGTCAGCAACGCGATCGCGACCTTGCTGCCCTTGCTGCTCGAATTGTAAGTGTTCATCGCCAGTCTCCTTGTCCGTTGGTGTCCTGTTTCTGCTGCTGTGGCCCCGCGGTTCTTGCTCCCGGGCCGTCAACATGATTCGCAGACTAGGCGCCGGCGCGCCGGGGCTCAAGGGGCAAGCGACGAAACGGCGCTATCGGAGGATGAAGCGGGAAAAACCGGTGCCTTGCCGGCGAGTCCGGCCGGCGACCGAAGTCAGTCTCCCCGCAGCCAGGGAAGCGTCCGGACGATCAGCGAGACGCCGTTTCCGACCAGCAGCAGCGAGATCAGCCGCAGCACGCCGGTGCCGGTCAGCGCGTCGTGCAGCCGGTTGCCCAGCACCAGTCCCGCGATCATCATCGGCACCATCAGCGCGGCGGTGACCAGCAGCGAAACGTCAAGCAGCAGGCCGGTCACGACGAAGACCGTGATGCGGATCCAGACGCTGAGCGTGACCATCGCGGAGGACGTCGCCCGCAGCGCCGCCTTGTCCTGGATGCGCGCCGACAGGAACACCATGTAGACCGGCCCCCCGGTCCCGAACATCACCGAGAACGTGCCGCCGACCAGCCCCAGCGGCCACGCCAGCCACAGCGGCGCGCGGCGCAGCTTGTGCGCGCCCGACAGCAGGTACGAGCCGTAGATGGCGACGAAGATGCCCAGCGCCAGCAGCGCCGGCTCGCGCGGCATGGTCACCAGCAATGTCGTGCCCAGCGCGATGCCGACCAGCATCGTCGGCAGCAGCCGGCGGAATTCCGGCCAGGCGACGTGCCGCCACTGGCGGCCGGCCTGCGACGTCGCCGCTCCGGCGTCGAGCGCGGTGATCAGGGGAACGGCCACGGTCAGCGGCACGAGGTGCGCCAGCAGCGGCACCGCGATCAGCGCCGAGCCAAAGCCCGTGGCGCCGAACACCGTGTACGCGCCGAGGACGATCAGCGCGATGGCAAGCAGCGCGGGCCAGGGCAGGTCGAGGAGTAGCAACGGAGTGCGGTCGGTGGGGAGTGGGAGCCGCCGGAACGCGCGTTCGGCCGGCCGGATGCGCCGACAACCGTCACCCGTGCAGACGATGGACGCTCGCCGGAAATTGCGCGATAATTATAGGCTTTGGCGAGCTAGCTCAGCTGGTTAGAGCAGAGGAATCATAATCCTTTGGTCCGGGGTTCGAGTCCCTGGCTCGCCACCATTCAGGAACAACGGGCCGGAGAGAAATCTCCGGCCCGTTTTTCTTTGTGCGGGACACGGACGGAACGACTGCCGAGCCTGGTTCCCCGGCAAGCTGAACCCGGGCGCCAGGCATTTCCTCGCTTCAGCCCCTTCGCTGCGTCGGCGCGCGCCCGCGCGCCGCCCCGGCCGAATGCGATTACGGCACAATGGCTGCCCGCACGTCATCGCCGGAGCCGGCCATGCCCATGGAGTCCGCCCACAGGCCGCTCCCCAGACTGCGCCAGATGGTCGCCGATTCCGGCGGGCTCTACCTCGCCAACGCGGTGATCGCCTTCATCTTCGCCGCCTCGGGGCCGGTCGCGATCATCCTCGCCGTCGGCACGCGTGGTGGACTGAGCGAGTCCGACCTGTCGTCGTGGATCTTCGGCGCGTTCTTCGTCAACGGGCTGATCACCCTGCTGTTCTGCACGCTGTACCGGCAGCCGCTTGTCTTCTTCTGGACCATCCCGGGGACGGTGCTGGTGGGTCCGGCGCTCGGCCACCTGAGCTGGGCCGAGGTCATCGGCGCCTTCCTCGCCACCGGCCTGCTCATGCTGGTGCTGGGCCTCTCGGGCTGGGTACGGCGCGCAATGCAGGCCGTGCCGATGCCGATCGTGATGGGGATGGTGGCGGGCGTGTTCCTGCGCTTCGGCCTGGGCCTGGTGTACGCGGTGCGCGACGACTTCTGGATCGCCGCGCCGATGATCGTCGCCTTTCTCGTGCTCAGCGCCTCGGCCGGATGGTCGCGCCGGCTGCCGCCGCTGATCGGCGCGCTCTTCGTCGGCGCGGCGGCGATCGCCCTCCTCGGCAAGTTCCACCCGCACGGATGGGCGCTGCACGCACTCGCCCATCCCAACCTGTACGTGCCAGTGTTCTCGTGGCGCGCGATGGCGGAGCTCGTCATCCCGCTCGCGATCACCGTGCTCGTGGTGCAGAACGGCCAAGGGATCGCGGTGCTCAACGCCGCCGAGCACGAGCCGCCGATCAACGCGATCACGGTGGCATGCGGCGCGGGCTCGATGCTTGCTGCGCTGTTCGGCACGGTCTCGACCTGCCTCACCGGCCCCGTCAACGCGATCATCTCGGCGTCCGGCGAACGGCACCGGCACTACACCGCGGGCCTCGCCGTGGGCGTGTTCGCGCTGGCCTTCGGGCTGTTCGCGCCCGTGTTCACCTGGCTGATGCTCGCCACGCCGCCCGGGTTCATCGCCGCGCTCGCCGGCCTCGCCATGCTGCGCGTGCTCCAGACGGCGTTCAATGTGTCTTTCCGCGAGCGATTCACGCTCGGCGCACTCGTCACTTTCCTCATCACGGTGGCCGACGTGCCGATCTTCAACGTCGGGGCGCCGTTCTGGGGATTGGTCATTGGCTACGCCGTGTCGCGTCTGCTCGAGCGCAAGGACTTCGGCGCTACCGGCGCCTGAGGCGAGACCCGTCGAACGCCCGCGCCGGGCTCGGATGATCGTAATCGACACCCGACGCGAGATGGAACAGGAACAGCGGACATGCGCGCCGTGAACGTCGGCACCATCGCGACGCGGCCGCCTGCGAGGCGTGGCACACTGCCGGGCATGGAACTCGTCGTTAACGGCACCATCCGCCATCTCGATCCGCCGCCGGCAACGGTGGCCGAACTGGTCGCGTCGCTCGACCTCGTCGGCAAGCGCATCGCCATCGAGCGCAACGGGGAAATCGTGCCGCGCAGCCGGTACGCCGAAACGCCGGTGACCGTCGGCGACCGGCTGGAAGTGGTCGTGGCGGTGGGCGGCGGCTGACTCCGCCGGCACCGCCGCGGCAGGCGTAAAATGTCGGCATGAACGCGCCTGCCGCACTGCCGAACATCGCCGATCCGCTGGTCATCGCCGGCCGCGCCTATGGTTCGCGGCTGCTGGTGGGCACCGGCAAGTACCGCGACTTCGAACAGACCCGGGCAGCGGTCGTCGCCTCCGGCGCGCAGATCGTCACGGTGGCCATCCGGCGCACCAACCTCGGCCAGGACGCGAATGCGCCGTCGCTGCTCGACGCGCTGCCGCCGTCGGAATTCACTTACCTGCCGAACACGGCCGGCTGCTACACGGCCGACGATGCGGTGCGCACATTGAAACTCGCGCGCGAACTGCTCGACGGGCACTCGCTGGTCAAGCTGGAGGTGCTGGGCGACAAGCACACGCTGTTTCCCGACGTCCGCGCGACGCTCAAGGCGGCCGAGATACTGGTCGCCGACGGCTTTCAGGTGATGGTCTACACGTCGGACGATCCGATCATCGCCATGGAACTCGAGCGCATCGGCTGCGTGGCGATCATGCCGCTGGCCTCGTTGATCGGCTCGGGCATGGGCATCCTCAACCCGTGGAACCTGAAGCTCATCATCGAGCAGGCGAAGGTGCCGGTGCTGGTGGATGCCGGCGTGGGCACGGCCTCCGACGCGGCAATCGCCATGGAGACCGGCTGCGCCGGCGTGCTGATGAATACCGCGATTGCGCTGGCGCAGGATCCGGTGCGCATGGCCGGCGCGATGCGCATGGCGGTCGAGGCCGGGCGGCAGTCATTCCTCGCCGGCCGCATGCCACGCAAGCTCTATGCGGCCAGCCCGAGTTCGCCGACCTCCGGCCTGATCGGTTGACGGTGTTGCCGCGGTTCCGCCGCATGGTCGCGATTGCGGGCTGCATACTCGCCGGATTCGGTCCGGCGCTCGCCGCGCCGCTGACTCAGGAGCGCGTATTGCAACTGTGCGCGCAGACCGACGGCCCCGCGCATTGCGGACGCCTGATCGAGGCCGAGCAGTTGAAGGCGCTGCCGTCGCTGGCGGTACGCGACGGCGACCGGCTGCGCGTCACGCTGTTCCCCTCCGGAACGCGCGAGTTTCTCGACACGACGACGACCACCGACGTGAAGAGCTTCGCGCTGTGGGACTACTGGAGCCCGGTCAACGCGGTGGTGCTGTTCACTTCGGCGAACGATCAGGTCCGCTACGCGGTGCTGCAACGTGCCACCGGACAGCTGACCACGCTGCCGGCCGAGCCGGTGCTGGCACCCAACCGGCAGCACCTCGCGGTCGCGGATTTCTGCGCCGAGGACTGCGACAACGCGCTGTCGGTCTGGCGGGTATCCCGCGACGGCATCCGCAAGATCGCGAGCTTTCGCCCTGCGGGGGTCTGGCGCGACGTCACCGTCAGCTGGAAGGACGGCGACACGCTCAGCGTTGACTACATGCTTCCCGGCGAGAACAAGCCACGCAAACAGGAGCGCCGGCTCGATGCCGCCGACTGGCGCCGCGGCTGAACTGCGGTTGGCGTTGGCCGACGCCCCGGACGACGATGTTCGACGCGCCGTGCGCAGCTTCGTGTTGCGCCAGGGCCGGATGTCGCCGGCGCAGACGCGCGCCGTGGAAACGCTCTGGCCACGCTTCGGACTCGCGCGCACGCCGGCGCCGCCCGACTGGGCGGCGGTGTTCGGCCGTCGCGCACCACTGGTCCTTGAGATCGGCTTCGGCATGGGCGAGACGACAGCCACCATCGCCGCGGCCCGGCGCGACGTCGATTTCGTGGGCGTCGAGGTCCACCTGCCGGGCGTGGGCGCGCTGCTGAAGCGCATCGACGAGCTGGCGCTGTCCAACCTGCGCCTCATCCGCCACGACGCGGTGGAAGTTCTCGACTCGATGATCGCGCCGGATTCGCTCGCCGGTGTCCACGTCTACTTTCCCGACCCCTGGCCGAAGAAGCGCCACCACAAGCGACGCCTGCTCAAGCCCGCATTCGTGCAGGCGCTGGCGCAACGACTGGCGCCGGGAGGTTATTTGCACGCGGCCACGGACTGGGAGGAGTACGCGCAGGAGATTCTTGCCACCTGCGCCGCCGAGCCGTTGCTCGTCAATTCGGCGGATGGCTTCGCAACGCGGCCGGCGTGGCGTCCGCTGACCAAGTTCGAGGCACGCGGCCGCAAGCTGGGCCACGGCGTGTGGGACATCCTGGTCCGGCGGGTGTAGTGCGGCGGTTCAGGGCGCGCGGCTGGCGCCGCTGCCCTGCGCCCGTGCCAGCAGCCGGGTGATCGTGCTGCGCGCGACATCGCGCGAGAAGTGCGCGCGAATGTTTTCGCGGCCGCCCTCCGCAAGCTGGTGCCACAGCGTCTCGTCCCGGTACAACCGGACGATCGCCGCGGCGAACGCCTGCGCGTCGTCAGCCACCAGCACATCGCGGTCCGCCGCCAGCGACATGCCCTCCACCGCCGGCGTCGTGGCCACGACCGGCAGGCCGTAGCTCATCGCCAGATTGATCTTGCCCTTGACGCCGGCGCCATAGCGCAGCGGCGCGATCGAGATGCGGCAGCTGTTGAAGTAGGGCGTCACGTCCGGCACGTAGCCGGTGACAACGAAGTCCTCGGTGGCCAGGGCACGCACGTTGGCGGGCACGTTGCTGCCCACGATGTAGGTGACCACCCCCGGCAGCGACTGTCGTACCAGCGGCAACACCTGCTGGGCGTACCAGAGGACGGCATCGGTATTCGGCGGATGCTGGAAGCCCCCGATGAAAATGAGGCCGTTGCGCTCGGCGAAAGCTTGCCCCGGCGGAAAGAGCTCATGGATGGTCGACAGGACCTCCACCCGCGCCTCCGGCACCAGCCCGGCCAGCAGTTCCTTTTCGAAGGTCGAGACGACCAGCGTCACGTCGGCCTTGCGGATTAACTCCAGTTCCTCGTCGCGCTTGGATCGCGCGGCGGCACGCGTGAGCGCGCTGCCTTCGAGTTCGGCCTGGCGTTCGCTGCGAAGGAAGTGCAGGTCGACGGTGTCGAACACCACCAGCGTCCCGGGTGCGAATACGCGCACTGCGTCGAAATGTTTCACGGCAATGTAGTGGCGCGACATGATGACCATGTCGAACTCGCTGCAGCGCTTGACAAGGAGGTCGCCGATCGAACGCACGTAGGGATGGAACAGCACCTCGACGCCCATTTGCTGCAACTGCCCGACGTAGGGCTGCCGGTGCTCGAGGTTGTCGGCGACGAAGCTGACCTTGCAGTTCAGCGAAGTCAGGATCTCGAGGATCGCCAGCATGCGCATCGAACCGGCGTCGTGGTCGGGCGTCAGCATGCAGGCATCGATCACCAGTACGCGCAGTTTCGCCCAGCGGTCGCGCTCGAGATGCGCTTCCATGCCATTGGCGCGATGCGCGGCGAGCTTGGCGCTCCACTTGCCGGCGAAAGCACCCTGGTTGACCACCTGGTGGCGCTTGACGCCACCGCTGGTATCGGTGCCGGAGGTCTGCCCCTCGAAATGGACGATCGTCGCGGCAGGCTGGTAGTAGACCCGTCGCCCGGCCGCGCGCACGGCAAAGGCCAGGTCGACATCCTCGTAATAGGCCGGCGCGTAGCGCTTGTCGAAACCGGAAAGCTCGCGGAACAGGTCGGCGGGAATCGCGAGGCAGGCGCCCGAGCAGTAGTCGACTTCGCGCAGGTAGTTGTACTCCGGCCGGTCGGGGTCGTCGTCGCGGCCCCAGTTCCACGCCGAGCCGTCGCGCCAGACGATGCCGCCCGCCTCCTGCAGACGCCCATCCGGGTAGACGAGCTTGGCGCCGACCAGGCCCGCGTCCGGGTGCAGTTCAAACACTCGCAGCAGCGCCTCGAGCCAGCCGGGGGTCACGATCGTGTCGTTGTTCAGAAAGACAACGTATTCGCCCTGCGCGAGTTCCGCGCCGCGGTTGCAGCTGCCGATGAAGCCCAGGTTGGCCGGGTTGCGCTCGAAACGCACCCCCGTCACCGCGACAAGCGCAGGTGCCGTCGGCTCGGGCGAGGCGTCGTCGACGACGATCACCTCAATCAAATCGTGGGGCGTGTGTGCATGCAGGCTCTTCAGGCAGGTGAAGGTCAGCAGCGCCTTGCCGTAGACCGGTACGACGATCGACACGCGTGGCGCGGGCGTTGGCGCGAAGACGAGCGGCGTGACCACCTGTTCGAGCGCAAACTGCCCGGGCGCCGCCGGCTTGAAGCGGGCTTCGCGATTGAACTTGGCATGCAGGCGCTTTGCCAGCGCTCCCGGCCCCTCGGTGCGCAGGATCGACCAGGCGGTGGCGGAGACCTGCGGCAGGCGCTGCACGCCGCCGAACGACGAGCGAAGCCGCGCCCGCGCCGTCCGTCCCCACCTCCAGACATAGCGAAGCGGCGCAATCAATTTGAACAGGCTCAGGTTCTCCATGTACCGGATGCGCTCGCGTGCCGCGTGCAGCGACCGATCAAGATGCGCGGCATGCATCTGCATCTGGCCCGCCTGCGTCTGCATCTCGGAAATCTGGATCTGTGCGGTCTGCACGCGTCGCTGCATGGCCAGCAGTTCACCGGCCAGTTGTTCGCGATCGCCAATCGCGCGGATATGCTCAAGTTGCGCATGCACGCTGCCGATCTGGTGCTTCAGCTCCGCGCGTGCCGCAGTGTGTCCGCACTCGACGCCTGCCGTATAGAGCTGCGGCAGCGACAGCGGCGTCACTTCCACCTCGCCTTCGCCGAGGTAGAAATGCTGTTCGCCAAGCGCGGGCAGCGCCACCGGCAATGAATGCGTGCGAGGCGCCGCGGGCAGCCGCGACAGGTAGAGCGCGCAGTAGCGTGCCGGATCCATCAGGTCGGCACCGATTGTCCGCCGGACGACTGCACAGCCGAGGTTTTCGCGCGGCGCGCGGCCGCGAGCAGCGCGTCGTTCCATCGGGCCGGGGCGGCGTTCCATGGCACGGTCGTCGAACGCGGCACCTGGGCGAGACGCTCGGGGAAGGCACCCAGCGCCGATGCGACGATCGGCAATCCCGACCCAAGCGCGACGGAAAGCGTATAGGCATAGGTCTCCGGCACCTGCGCGGCGAACAACAGCACGTCCGGCTTCTCCGCGGCAATGAGCTGTGGCAGTTCGTTGTCGACGTACTGGCCATAGATCGTCAACGCGACCACCGGCGCCTGGGGAATCGGTTCGGTGGTCGAGCCGAGGATGCGAAACGCCAGCGGCAACCCGCGCTCGCGGGCGTCGTGGGCAAGCGCTGCCACGACGTGCAGGCCCTTCTCGGGAGAAAGATTGCCGAGCACCGCGACCCGCACGATCTCGGACACCGGCGATGGCTCGCTCTCTGGGTGCGGCCACACCTCGATCGCCACGTCTGGCACGTAATGTCGGATGCGCGTCGCCACGTCCTGCGACGGCGCGATCAGCCGGTTCGCGCCGCGCAGCAACCGCGCGAATGCGCCACGCCACGCGGTGATGTCGAGATTCCATTGTCCGGGCCGCCTGGCCAGACAGGCGGCGCAGCCGGCCGCGTCCGGCTCACCGCAGTAGCGGCCGTCTTCGGTGACCAGATGATTCTGGGGACAGATCGACTGGTAGTCGTGCAGCGTGTAGTCGTAGGGGACGCCGACGACCGAGGGCAGTTCGAGAATCGCGCGCGGCAGCAGGTGCAGGTGGTGGAAATGCAGTCGCTCGACGCCGATGGCGCGCATCGTCTCGGCCAGCATCGGCAACTCGGCAGGCAGCGTGAAGTAGAGTGCGAAACTCTCCCCGGCCCGCGGCCAGGACAGCTTCACTGTGTCGCCAGCGGCCGGTTCGAGGTAGAGGACCTCGCAGCGCGAATCGGCAAGTGCGGCGAGGTCATGCATGTAGCGGCGGATGCCGCCTCCCCAGGGGTGCGACACGAACACCAGAATGCGCTTGCTCGACTGGGCAAGCCGCAGCAGGTCGACGCGTCGCGCAAACGGCCGGCCCGGATCGTGTTTCTCGATGTCGGCGCAAAGCCCGCGATACGCCGGATACAGCCGCGCGAGGGCCTCGTCGGCACGGCGCGCCAGCACCTCGGCCTCCGGCACGCCAAACGTGCCATGCCCCGAGTGACCGATGAACAGGTCGCCGGCCAGCAGATTGCAAAAGCCCGCGCCTCCGGCACGCAGGCAGAAGTCGATCTCCACGCCGTAGTCGCCGCCCAGCGGCCCCGCGTCGAATCCACCGACCGCATTCAGGCAGGCGCGGGGCAGATAGAGACAGGGCCCATCCACCACCGGCACCGCAGCGCTCGCGCCGGGATTGGCGCGTGCGAACAGCGCGTCGAGCGACTCCACCGACTGGCCGGCCGGCAGGGGGTTGACCGCACGCGGCACCGGATAGGTCGCCATGGCCACGCTGTTGGTGAATGTTCCGATCGCCCCGACGCCGTCGGTTGCGTGCGCCACCAGGCGATCGAGCCAGTCGTTGGCGACTTCGGCGTCGGTGTGCAGCACGACCACGTCGCGCTCCCGGTGCAATCCGCAGGCGCGATTCACGGCGGCGGCAAAGCCCAGGCGCTCCGGCAACTCGATGATAGTCACCCGGCCGGTCGCATGCAGTTCGGCGAGATGCCGAAGGAGTTCCGGTTCGGTCGACGCGTCGTTGACAACGACGATCTCGTGCGCCGTCACACAGTCGGCCGCGAGCACCTGCCGCAGGCAGCGCGCGAACATCGCCGCACCACCGCAAACAGGGATGACGACGTCGACCAGCGTCATCCTCGACCCCTGCCGAGCAGATGACGCACCGCGGCGAACGGAAAGCGCAACCAGCCGATCACCGACTCGCGATACGACAGGCGCGCCCGCGTCTGTTGGTGCGCCTGCACCTCCTGTCGCAACGCCGCCTCGCCGCTGTCGAGCGCGGCCTGGGCCCTCTGCTGCGTCGTCGCCAGCGCGTCCTCCAGCGCGGCGATGCGCTGCGCGCGGGCATCGTTGGACTCGCGCGTGCTCGCCAGCTCGTTGACCGCAACGATGAGCTCGGCCAGCCGCTCTGCAGCGATGTTTCGTGCGTCGGCGACGTCGGCCTCATGCTCGAGCATGCGGACGTGGTCGCGCCAGAGCGATAGCGCACCGTCGTCGAACAGCGAGAGGACGGGCAGCGCCGGCAGCGCCACCTCCTTCGCTGCGCAGATCACGACAAAATACATCGGCGGCGCGGCGGCGGCGGCGCTGGTTGGCCGGTCGTCAACGAGCGAAACACAGGATGCAGGCGCGGCAGCCGCGCCCTCGGCCCACAGCGCGGACTGGGCGACCAGCCGCTGCCCATACCATGCCTGCTGCGGAAACCGGGGATCGAGCAACTGCGCGAGTTCGTCGCGATCGAGTTCGCGCACGTGATAGTCGTTCGCCACGCCACCACTCTCGTTGTAGACCGGACGATTCGGCGACGAAATGATCAGCGCACCGCGCGGATCCAGGACGCGCCGGAATTCGGCCAGCATCTGCTGCTGCTCTTGCAGGTGCTCAATGGTCTCGAACGACACCACAAGGTCGACACTCGCATCGGCGAGCGGCAGCCGGGTCACCGATGCCGCAACGAATTGGAGATTGCCGCGGCCATACCGGCGCGTCGCGTGCTCGACGGCATCGGACGACAGGTCCACGCCGGTGACCGCCGCCGCGGTCTGTGCGAGCAGATGGCTGCCGTAGCCTTCACCGCAGGCCGCGTCGAGCACGCGCTTGCCCGCCGCCAGCGGCGTCACGACGGCGTAGCGGTGCCAATGCTCGTACCAGATCAACCCGCGCACCTCCGGCAGGAAGCGCTCGCCGGTAAAGGCCAGCATTGCTGGGGCTTGATGAGTGTCGGTCAAGGCGGGGGCGCGAAGGAGGTGTGCGCGACCGGTCCGGCCGGAGCCGCGCGAAGCGACAATTGTAGCCGTCCGGGACAAACCCCGGCGAACCCGGCGCGGTTCGCCGGTCGAACCCGCGACACAACGGCTCCGGCGTCAGTCCAGCGTCAGCGTCACCGGCTGATGGTCGGACACCTGCGTCTGCGTGTCCACGGTCACCGTGCGGGCGCGCGCCTTGAGGTTCTCGCTCAGGAAAATGAAGTCGCAATGCAATTCTGGATCGCCCGGCCGTTCCTTTTCGTAAATGCGAAAAGTCGGCGGGTGAGGTACGCCCGGATGCAGCAACTCCCAGGCGTCAACCAGCGGTGGCGTGCCATCGGCAAAGGCATCGAGCATGCGCGCATGCAGCGGGTCATCGGGATCGAGATTGAAGTCGCCGGTGATGATGGTCGCCGCGGGCCGGGGCAGCGATTCGAACGGCCCGCCATCCTCCTTGCTGGCGCCGCGTTCGCGCGCGTAACCGTAGCCCTCAGCGTAGATGGCTCGCAACGCGTCGACCTGCGCCGCGCGCTTTTTCAGCGAAAAATACTCCAGATGCGTGGTGACGACCCGCACGTCGCCGAAGCTCGCGCTCACCACGGCCTCCAGCGCGATACGCGGCATGCCGGGTACCGCCTGGTCGGCCGGGTAGGGCAGCAGGTGGGCAAACACCTGCTGCACCGGCAGGCGCGACAGGATCATGTTGCCGAAGCGGCGCCTGCGGCCGCCGTCGCCCGGCTGGTCGACGGCCACGCCCGGCACCGCCGTGTACCCGGGCAGATGCCTGGCCAGCAGCGCGAACTGGTCCTCGCCAGCGCTGCCCGGCAGCCGCGGGTCAGCGTAGTTGTCCGCGACTTCCTGCAGGCACAGGACATCGAAATCGGCGAGCCGGCGCGCCTCGGCGGCCACCCGTGCCGGATCAACACGGCCGTCGACTCCGCGGCACCACTGCACATTCCAGGTCATCAGCTTCATCTTCGACTCCTGGCGGGAAACCCGCCCTCGCGACCAGCGCCGCTAGCGGATGCCCGCACGCATGAACGACTGGACGAACTGCCGCTGAAACAGCAGAAATGCGATCAGCAGCGGCGCGGTGGTGAGCAGCGTGGCGGCGGTGATGATCGACCAGTCGAGACCCTGGTCGGTGGATGAGAACACCTGCAGTCCGACGGTTACCGGCCGCGACTCCACCGAATTGGTGATGATCAACGGCCACAGAAAGTTGTTCCAGTGATAGCTGACGCTGACCAGTGCATAGGCGAGGTAGGTCGGCCGGGCCAGCGGAATGTAGACCTTCCACAATACCTGTAACGGCGTGCAGCCCTCGACCCGCGCCGCCTCATCGAGTTCGCGCGGCACGGTCTTGAAGGTCTGCCGGAGCAGGAAGATGCCGAAGGCGCTGGCCATGTATGGCAGGCCGATGCCCAGGATCGTGTCCTTGAGGCCGATGATGGTCATCGTCCGGTAGTTCTCGACGATCAGCACGTCCGGCATGACCATCAGCTGCACCAGCACCAGCGCGAACAGGACATTGCGGCCGGGGAACTCGAACCGCGCGAATGCATAGGCGGCGAGTGTCACCAGCACCATCTGTCCTGCTAGCACGATGGTCACCATCATCACCGTATTCAGGAAATAACGTGCGAAGGGTGCAGCGGCCCAGGCGCGTCTGAAATTGTCGAGGGTGAGCGGCGCCAGCAGATCGAAGCGGGTGGAGAACTCTGCCGGGTGAAATGCCGTCCAGAACGCGTACAGCAGCGGCAACACCCAAAGCAGGCCCAGAACCCACGCCGCGGCGGTTTCCAGCGCCCGGGTGACGCCACGCGGCTCGTAGACCATCCCGCTCACTGGTAGTGGACCTTGCGCTCAAGGAAGAAGAACTGCGCCAGCGCAGCCAGCGCCAGCAGCACCAGCAGCACGATGGTCAGCGTCGCCGCGTACGCGGAATCCCAGAAACGGAAACCGATTTCGTAGATGTAGTAGAGCAGGAGTGCGGTGGCGTTGTCGGGTCCGCCTCGGGTCATCACGAAAATGTGGTCGACCAGCCGGAAGGCGTTGATCACCGCGTTGACCAGTACGAACAGCGTCGTGGGCATCAACAGCGGAAAGGTCACGCGCCGGAAGTAGTACCAGCGCGACGCGCCTTCGATCGCCGCCGCCTCGGCCAGGTGCGGCGACATCGACTGCAACGCGGCCAGGTAGAAAATCATGAAAAAGCCGGCCTCTTTCCAGATCGTCACCACCATCAGCGCGGGCAGCGCCGTCGACTGCGTGCCCAGCCAGTTGTGGCTTCTGGCGCCGAACAAGCCGAGAACCTGTTCAAGCAGGCCGTATTCGGGCGTGAAGAAGAACAGCCAGATGTTGGCCACCGCGATCATCGGCAGGATCGTCGGTGTGAAGTACGCCAGCCGCAGCAGCCCTCGACCGGGAATGCGCTCGCTGACCCAGACCGCCATCAGCAGCGCGAGGACGATGGACGTGGGAATCGTCACCACCGCGTACCAGAAGTTGTTGGACAGCGCCTGCCAGAAGATCGGGTCTTCGGCCAGCTGGCGATAGTTGTCCATGCCCACGAACACCGCGGGGCGCGCGCCCTTGGGCGTCGAGAAAAAACTGTTCCAGAGGTTGGCGACCGCCGGGTAATGCGTGAACAGTGCCAGCAGCGCGAGCGCCGGCAGCAGCAGCAGCCAGCCGTACACCCATTGCGTGGTGCGGGTCATGGAAGCGGGCGAGCGGCTTGCGCCGCCCGCCCCTGGATCAGGACTATTTCTTGTATGAACGCAGCAGGCGCTCGGCTTCGCGCTGCGCGTCCTTCATCGCCACATCGGCCGGCTTGGTGCCGGTCAGCGCGGCCTGCAGGCCGTCGTTCAGTGCCTTGGTGACGCGCTGGTTGTCGTGGGTCGACAATTCGGCCTTGGCGAACGGCAGCTGGTCGCGGGCGACCGCCGCCGGCGGAAATCCCGCGACGTACTGCTTCATGACCGGCGTGTCGAACGCATCGGCGCGTACGGCGACGTAGCCGGTATCGATGCCCCACTGCGCGGCGCGTTCAGCCGTCGTCGCCCACTTGATGAAGCGGAACGCGGCGTCGCGCTGTGCGGGCGTGGATTTCTTGAAGATGTAGAAATTGCCGCCGCCGGTCGGGCTGCCTCGCTGCTTGCCCGCAGCCAGCATCGCCACGCCGAAATCAAACTTGGCGTTGGTGCGGACGTTGGTCAGGTTGCCGGTCGTGGTCCACATCATCGCCATCTTCTTTTCGAAGAAATCCTTGGGAGTCGTACCCCATTCGACGATGCCCTCCGGATGCACCTTGTATTTTCGCGAAAGGTCCACCCAGTACTGCAGCGCCTCGATCACCTCTGGCTTGTCGTAATACGTTTCGGTGCCGGTGGCGTTCATCAGGTTGACGCCGTTCTGGATCGCCAGCGCCTGGAACAACCAGTAGGGAAATCCCGACGACGGGATCTGTATGCCCCACTGGGTGACCTTGCCCGAGCTGTCGCGCTTGGTGAGCTTCTGCGCGTACTCGACCTGCTCCTTCCAGTTCGCCGGCGGGCGGTTCGGATCGAGCCCAGCCTCCTTGAACATTTCCTTGTTCCAGTACAGCACGATGGTCGAGCGCTGGAACGGGATGCCCCAGGTCTTGCCGCCGGTCTGGCTGTTCTCCATGAAAGCCGGGTAGAAACTATTCAGCCAGGCCTTGTCCTCCGGCGTCTTCGCGATCTCGTCGAACGGCACGATCGCGTCCTCGTCGATCAGCGTATACATGTCGACCGAAAGCAGGATCGACGTCACCGGAGGTTCGCCGCTCTTCACCGCGGTCAGCGCCTTGGTAATCGACTCCTGGTAGCTGCCCGAATAGATCGGCTTGAGCTTGATGCCGGGATTGTCTTTTTCGAAGTCGCGGGCGAACCCGTCGATGATCTTGGTGATCGGGCCGCCGACAGCGACCGGATAGTAGAACGGTACCTCGGTCTGCGCCTGCGCCCAACCCGACGCGGCGAGCGCCACCGCAGCCGCAACTCCCGCCAGCGCGTTTCTCATTTTGCGTACTTGCATGTCGTGCTCCTCCCCGTTTGAAGCCTCAAAGACAATCCGGCAACTCAGGCCAACTGCGTTGCCACGTCGCGATGGGCAGGCAGGTCCTGCCGCACACCATCCATCCCGAAAAAATGCATGGCGCCCCCGGCCCAACTGAGTCCGATGGTATCGCCACGCGCAAGTCCAACGCTGCCCTGCGCCCGCACGGCGAGCGACTGTCCGCCCAACCGGCAGGTTACCAGCGAATCGCCGCCCAGGTATTCGACGCCGTCCACCTCCGCCGCCACGCCGCGTTCCGGTGCCAGCACGATGTGTTCCGGGCGCACCCCCAACGTGCCGCCGGCGCAGCCGGCGGGCAGCAGCGCGGGGCCCTGGGTGCCGGCTATCACCGCGCCACCCGCCCCCGCCTCCAGGCGCAGCAGATTCATCGGTGGCGTGCCGATGAACCGGGCCACAAAGGTGTTGGCCGGCGCCTCGTACAGATCGACGGGCGTCCCGTTCTGCTCGACACGGCCGGCGCTGAGCAGGATCACGCGGTCGGCCATGGACATCGCCTCGACCTGATCGTGCGTCACGTAGACCATGGTGATGCCCAGATTCCGTTGCAGCGAGCGGATTTCCTGGCGCATCTCGGCACGCAGTTGCGCGTCGAGATTCGACAGCGGTTCGTCCATCAGGCAGACGGGGGCCTCATTGATGATCGCCCGGCCGAGCGCGACGCGCTGCTGCTGTCCGCCGGAGAGCTGCGAAGGCCGGCGCGTCAGCAATTCGGACAGGCCCAGCAGGTCCGCGACCCGCGCCAGGCGGCGGCGGCATTCCTCGCGGCTCACCTGCCGGACCCGCAGCCCGAACAGGATGTTCTCGGCCACCGACAGATGCGGAAACAGCGCGTAGCTTTGGAACACCATCGCGATGTTGCGCTGCGCCGGCGGCAGCGCGGTGACATCGCGTTCGCCGATGGTGATGCGGCCGCCGTCGGCGGTCTCGAGCCCGGCGATCAGGCGAAGCGTCGTGGACTTGCCGCAGCCCGAGGGTCCGAGCAGTACATTGAGAGTTCCCGCATCGAGCGCAAAGGAGACCTGGTCCACGGCGCGCACGACGCCGCGCGGCGTCGTCCAGTGCTTGCTGACCTTATCGACATCGATGGCCGACACCACGTTGCTCCGTGACGGATGAGGAAATTACAGGAAGCCGCCGCCGGGAACGCGAGAAAACGCACCGCCGAAGTGGCAGTGCATCATAGCAAATCCGCGTCAGCCGAACAGCGCGGTCAACGCGGCACCGGGGTCGGGCGCGCGCATGAATGCCTCGCCGACCAGGAACGCGTTCACGCCGCGTTCACGCATCATCGCAACATCGCCTGGCGCGAGGATGCCGCTTTCCGTCACCACCAGCCGGTCGGGCGGAACACGCGGCAGCAAATTGATGGTCGTGTCCAGCGTGACACTGAAATCGCGCAGATTGCGGTTGTTGATGCCCAGCAGCGGCGTCGTCAGCCGCAGGGCGCGGTCGAGTTCGTCGCCATCGTGGATCTCCACCAGCACGTCCATGCCGTAGCTGCCGGCGCAGGCTTCGAGCGCGGCCATCTGCGCGTCCTCCAGCGCGGAAACGATCAGCAGGATCGCATCTGCGCCCAGCGCGCGCGACTCGGCGACCTGGTACTCATCGATGATGAATTCCTTGCGCAGCGCCGGCAGGAGGCAGGCGGCGCGCGCCTCGACCAGATATTCAGGTGCGCCCTGGAAGAACGGCCGGTCGGTGAGCACCGACAGGCAGGCGGCGCCCGCGCCCTCATAAGCCCGGGCAATGGTCGCGGGCTCGAACACTTCGCGCAGCACGCCCTTGCTCGGACTTGCCTTCTTGATCTCCGCGATCACCGCGGGCCGTCCCGCCGCGATTCGCGCGCGCAGCGCCGCCTCGAAACCGCGCGGCGGTGGTGCCGCGCGGGCCTCGGCGTCCACGATCGCGAACGGACGCGCGACCTGCGCTGCAATCACCTCCTGCGCCTTGGTCGTGACGATCTTTTCCAGGATGTCGCTTCTTGCCATGGTCCCCATCTCCCGCTATGCGTCGTCGGCCTTCAGCCCTGCGGCTTGCCCAGGCGCTGCGTCGCCGCGACGAACGCGTCCAGCTTGCTTCGCGCCGCGCCGCTGCCGATCACCTCACGCGCGAGTTCGATGCCTTCGCCGATCGAGCCGGCGACGTTGGCTGCGTACAGGGCGGCACCTGCATTGAGCGTCACGATCTCGCGCGGCGTGCCCTCGACATTGGATAGCGACTCCAGCACCATTTCCTTCGACTCCGCGGCATCCACGACCTTAAGGCCGCGGTTGGATACCATCGACAGGCCAAAGTCCTCGGGATGGATTTCGTACTCGCGCACCTGTCCGTCCTTGAGTTCGCCGACCATGGTCGCGGCGCCCAGTGAGACCTCGTCCATGCCGTCCTTGCCGTACACCACCAGCGCGTGCTTCGCGCCAAGGCGTTGCAGCACGCGCGCATGGATGCCCACCAGGTCCGGATGAAACACGCCGATCAGCTGATTTTCGGCGCCGGCGGGATTGGTGAGCGGCCCCAGAATGTTGAAGATCGTGCGCACGCCCAATTCGCGCCGCACCGGCGCCGCGTGCTTCATCGCCGCATGGTGGTTGGGCGCGAACATGAAGCCCACGCCAGTCTCGGCGATGCAGGCGGCAACGGCTTCGGGCTTGAGCATGATGTTGGCGCCCAACGCCTCGAGGACGTCGGCGCTGCCCGATTTCGAAGACACCGACCTGCCGCCGTGCTTGGCCACGCGCGCGCCGGCCGCGGCGGCGACGAACATCGTCGCCGTAGAGATGTTGAACGTGTGCGATGCGTCGCCGCCGGTCCCGACGATATCGACCAGATGCTCGCGGTCGGCGACCTCGACCTTGGTGGACATCTCGCGCATGACCTCGGCCGCCGCGGCGATCTCGCCAACCGTTTCCTTCTTGACGCGCAGGCCGACCGTCAGCGCCGAGATCATCACCGGCGACACCTCGCCGTTCATGATCTGCCGCATCAGCGATAGCATTTCGTCGTGGAAGATCTCGCGATGCTCGATCGTGCGCTGAAGGGCGTCCTGAATCGTGAACGTCATGGTCGTGCTCCGTTTCTGGCATCGGCCGATGCCATGCTGCCACGCTGGCTGGAGGCGCCGGCTGCAGATGCAAGAAAATTGGCGAGAAGCCGCATGCCGTGTTCGGTGAGTATCGCCTCCGGATGAAACTGCACGCCCTCGACCGCGAACTGCCGGTGGCGCACGCCCATGATCTCGCCGTCGTCGGCCGTCGCGGTAACTGCGAGTCCGGCCGGCACGCTTTCGTGTTCGATGGCCAGCGAATGGTACCGCGTCACCGCGAATGGCGAAGGAAGTCCTGCGAACACCCCTCGGCCATCATGCGTCACTGGCGAGATTTTTCCATGCATCACCCGTCCCGCGCGGACGATGCGCCCGCCGAAGGCCTGCCCGATCGCCTGGTGCCCGAGGCATACGCCAAGGATCGGGATCTGCCCGGCAAAGCGGCGGATCAACGCGACCGAGATTCCGGCCTCGTTGGGCGTGCATGGGCCGGGCGAGACAACGATCTGCGCGGGCGCCAGCGCGGCGACTTCATCGAGCGAGATAGCGTCGTTGCGGACCACATGCACGTCCGCGCCGAGTTCGCCGAAATACTGGACCAGGTTGTAGGTGAAACTGTCGTAGTTGTCGATCATGAGGAGCATGGTCAGCGCCCTCCCGAGACAGCGAGCGTCGTGGGCGTGGGGGTCGTCACCGCCGCGCCCGCGCGGCCGCCCGAAGGGCGCGGCACTCCCCCTCCGGGGGCAGCGAACGTAGTGAGCGTGGGGGTCGTCATCGCCGCGCCCGCGCGGCCGCCCGAAGGGCGCGGCGCTCCCCCTCCGGGGGCAGCGAACGTAGTAAGCGTGGGGGTCGTCACCGCCGCGCCCGCGCGGCCGCCCGAAGGGCGCGGCGCTCCCCCTCTGGGGGCAGCGAACGTAGTAAGCGTGGGGGTCGTCACCGCCGCGCCCGCGCGGCCGCCCGAAGGGCGCGGCGCTCCCCCTCTGGGGGCAGCGAACGAAGTGAGCGTGGGGGTCGTCACTATGCCTCCTCGTCCAGGCCCTGCTGCACCATCTGTGCAGCGCGCAGCACCGCGCGCAGCTTGTTCAGCGTCTCCTGCCACTCGCCCTCGGGCGAGGAGTCGTGGACGATGCCGCCGCCGGCCTGCGCGTAGAGCGTGCCGTCCTTGAGCACCGCAGTGCGCAGGGCAATCGCGGTGTCCATGTCGTCCTGGAAGGACAGGTAGCCGACCGCGCCCGAGTAGATCCCGCGCCTGGTCGGCTCGAGCTCGTCGATGATCTCCATCGCCCGGACCTTCGGCGCGCCGCTGACCGTGCCTGCAGGAAACGCGGCGCGCAGCACATCCATGCTGGTGAGGCCCGGCTTGAGCACGCCCTCGACGTTCGAAACGATGTGCATCACATGCGAATAGCGCTCGATGATCATCCGGTCGGCGACGCGCACCGTGCCGGTCTGCGCGACGCGGCCGACGTCGTTGCGGCCGAGGTCGAGCAGCATCACGTGCTCGGCGATCTCCTTGGGGTCGGCGGCGAGCTCCTCCGCCAGCGCATCATCGGCTTCGCGTGTCGCCCCGCGCGGGCGCGTACCGGCGATCGGGCGCAGCGTGATCGTCGAGCCCTCCTTGCGCACCAGGATCTCCGGCGAGGCCCCCACCACGTGAAAGTCGCCGAAATCGTAATAGAACATGTACGGCGACGGATTCACCGAACGCAGCGCCCGATAGAGCGACAACGGTGGTGAGACGAAGGGCATGGTCATGCGCTGCGAGATCACCACCTGCATCACGTCGCCGGCGGCGATGTACTCCTTGGCGCGCGACACCGCCGCCTTGTATTCAGCCTCGCCGAACTGGCTGGTCGCCGCGGTCTCGACGGACCCCGTTTCATAGGGAATCGCCACTGGATCGCGCAGTCGGCGACGCAGCGCGGTGAGCCGGGCGACGCCGGTCGCGTAGGCGTCCGGTGCGGCGGGGTCGGCATAGACGATCAGCGAAATCCGGCCCTTCAGGTTATCGACGACCGCGAGTTCCTCGGTCAGCAGCAGCAGCAGGTCGGGAACGTCCGCCAACCCCGGCGTGGGCGGCGGCGCGGTATGGGCGAGCTTCGGTTCGATGTGCCGGACGACGTCATAACCGAAGACGCCGGCGAGGCCACCACAGAACAGCGGCAGTCCCGGCAGCGGCGCTGCCCGGAAGCGCGACCGGAAGGTCTCGACGAACCCGAGCGGATCGCCATCAAAGGACTCGCGCACCCCATCGTCGTCCTCGACGTCGACGTGCCGCCCGCGTGCGCGCAGCCTGATCTTCGCCGGCAGGCCGATGAACGAATAGCGCCCGAAGCGCTCGCCGCCCACGACCGACTCGAGCAGGAACGAATAACGGGCGTTGGCCAGTTTCAGGTACAGCGACAGCGGCGTGTCGAGGTCGGCAAAGGACTCGAGCACCAGCGGGATGCGGTTGTACCCCTGCTCGCGCAGGGCGTGAAATTCAGCTTCGGTAATCATGGCGACCTCGTACGGTACTGCACTTCTATCCGGGGCGTCGCTGGGGGGTGTGCTCGCGACGCGGGGCGTGGGACTCAGGAGGGGCGCCGCCAGCGCCACTCGCCCGCGCGTCGCCACGCCGCGGCTGCGGTGGGCAATCCGGAATCGAGGAGGTCGGAAAAAGGCATCAGCATGTCGGAGGATCAGGCGCGACGGACGCACTCTGGCAGGGCGTCGAGCGAATCGACTATACCATCGGCGCCGAGGCTTTGCACAGGCAGACCCTCGCTGTAGCCATAGGGCACAACGAGCACCGCGCAGCCGGCGGCGCGGGCCGCATTCACGTCGTTGGCCGAGTCGCCGACCATCAGCAGCCGCGCCGGTTCGACGCCGAGCTGGTGGGCTGCCAGCAGCAACGGCGCGGCATCGGGTTTCTTGGCCGACGCGTCGTCGCCGCCGACCACCGAGGCGAAATACGACGCCATCCCGGCGCGCTCGAGGTGCGGCCGCACGAAGCGCGTGGCCTTGTTGGTGACGACCGCGAGACGGAAGCCCTCGTCGCGCAACTGCGAGAGCGCGCGCAGGGCGCCGGGAAACGGCACCGTCTCGCGGCCCAGCACCGCCTCGTAGTGGCGCTGGTAGCGCGCCAGCAATTCGGCGCGCTGTGCCGCGTCCCGCCGCGGCGCGCCGGCCAACGCGGTCGCGCGGTCGAGTAGGTGCGCCATGCCCTTGCCGACCAGGTCGCGGACGGTCTCCTTGGCGAGCGGGCGCAACCCCTCGTCCGCGAGCAGCGCATTCACCGCCGCGGCCAGGTCATGGATGGTGTCGAGCAACGTGCCATCGAGATCGAAGGCGATGCCGTCGACCGCGAACGTGCGCGGCTGCGCAGGACTAGTTTGCGGCATCGAGTGCGGCGCGCATGCCTGCGATGGTTGCCTTGTAGTCCTTGGTGCCGAAAATCGCGCTGCCGGCCACGAAGGTGTCGGCGCCCGCATCGGCGATGGCGCGAATGTTGTCGATCTTTACGCCGCCGTCGACCTCGAGCGCGATCAGCCGCCCGGTGCGCTGCTGCGCGCCGTCAACCAGCCGCCGTGCCGCGCGCAGCTTCTCCAGCGTATGCGGAATGAACGACTGACCGCCGAAGCCCGGGTTGACCGACATCAGCAGCACGAGATCGAGCTGGTCGACCACGTGCATCAGCCAGTCCAGCGGCGTGGCCGGATTGAACACCAGTCCCGGGCTGCAGCCGCTGTCGCGAATGAGGCCGATCGTCCGGTCGACATGCTCGCTCGCCTCGGGGTGAAAGCTGATGATGTTCGCACCGGCCTGCGCGAAATCTGGAACGATGCGATCGACCGGCTTGACCATCAGGTGAACATCGATGGGCAGCTTGGTGTGTGGCCGGATCCCCGCGCAGACCAGCGGACCGATGGTGAGATTGGGAACGTAATGGTTGTCCATGACGTCAAAGTGAACCAGGTCCGCGCCGGCAGCTTCGACGTTGCGCACTTCCTCGCCCAGACGGGCGAAGTCGGCGGACAGGAGAGACGGAGCGATCCGGTAGCTACGGGTCATCGGGCTATAATCTTTCTCGGCAGTTAGGGGTGCGAAGCGCCATGGCGCAAGACAAGCGATACGAAATCACCGTCGTTCCGAAGGCCTCGTTCGTCGCCGGGCAATCCGATCCAGCGAAGAACCATTATGTCTTCTCGTACACGATCACCATCACCAATACCGGCAACGTCCCGGCACAACTCGTGTCGCGGCACTGGATCATCACCGACGGCGACCACCAGACCCAGGAGGTCAAGGGTCTTGGAGTCGTCGGGCAGCAGCCTCTGCTCAAGCCCGGCGAGAGTTTCGAATACACCAGCGGCGCCTCGCTGCCGACAGCCGTCGGTACGATGCGCGGAACCTATCAGATGCGCGCAGAGGACGGCGGGATGTTCGACGTTTCCATCCCCCCGTTCACGCTGTCGGTGCCCCGCACACTTCATTGACGCTCCTTGTCACGGTCTTCTTGCGCGGGCGGGGTCGGCGACTTCCGGCGCGCGGCCATCGTCCAGGCAACGATCGCCACCGCGATTACCAGCGCCGTGAGCGCTTCGAGCAGGATCCAGCCCATGTCAACACCCCTGCTTAGATTCTGTCGCGCCGCATTCGTGCCGGCACTGGCCGTGCTGGTTGCCGCCTGCCAGACGCTTCCGCCTCCCGCGCCCGTTCCGCCGGCACCCGCACCTTCTCCCATCCCAGCCGCCGCGCCCCGCGCAACGTTCACGCCGGTGCCTTGGTCCGCGGTCGCCGGCTGGGCGGCCGACCCCGTCGAAAAAGCCTGGCCAGCGCTGCTGGTCGGTTGCCGCAGCCTCATCGCCTCGCCGTCCACCACGGCACTGTGGCAACCAACCTGCCTGGAGGCGGAACGCGTGGACGGTCGCAAACCGACCGCCGTACGAAATTTCTTCGAGGCACATTTTATCCCATACGCAGTCTCCGACGCGGCCGACGGCAAGGAAACCGGGCTGGTCACTGGATACTACGAGCCGCTGCTCAGGGGTTCGCGCACGCGCAGCGAAGCCTTTGCCGTGCCGTTGTACGCGCCGCCCGACGATCTGCTGATCGTCGATCTGGCCTCGCTGCACCCGGAACTCAAGGACCGGCGCGTGCGCGGTCGCGTCGAGGGCAACAGGGTCGTGCCCTACTGGCCGCGTGCGGACATCGAGCGCGGCGCGGCGCCGCTGACCGGCAAGGCGCTGGTCTACATCGACGATCCGGTCGAGGCATTTTTTCTGGAAATTCAGGGCTCCGGCCGGATCGTGCTGACCGACGGAACCACCATCCGGCTCAATTACGCGAACCAGAACGGGCATCCCTATCGCTCGATCGGTCGCGTGCTGATCGATCGTGGCGACCTGCCGCGCGAACGCGCGTCGATGCAGGGGATCCGCGCCTGGGTGAAGGCCAATCCACAGCAAGCGCGGGCGCTGCTCGACGAAAACCCGAGCTATGTGTTCTTCCGCCAACTGCCCCCGGCAGCACCAGGCACCATCGAAGCGGCGATCGATGGCCCGATCGGCACGCTGGGCGTTCCTCTGCTCGCGCAACGAACCATCGCCGTCGACAGGCGGGTCATTCCGCTCGGCGCTCCGGTCTTCCTCGCAACGACCATGCCGCTGTCGAAGACGCCGTTGCAGCGACTCACCCTCGCCCAGGACACCGGCGGCGCGATTCGCGGTGCAGTGCGCGCGGACTATTTCTGGGG
Organism: uncultured beta proteobacterium; assembly: GCA_963712105.1. Taxonomy (GTDB): domain Bacteria; phylum Pseudomonadota; class Gammaproteobacteria; order Burkholderiales; family Casimicrobiaceae; genus VBCG01. The sequence goes on along the minus strand of CAVQGR010000012.1, from coordinate 169,918 downwards.
CTTCGGCGACGACGCCGGACGCGAGGCCGGGCGCATGCGCCAGGAAGGCCGCATGTGGCTGCTCTGGCCAAAAGGCGCCGCGCCGCCGTCGTGATCAGCCACCGGGCCGGCGCGGAAGCCGCAGAGCCTCAGTTTCCTCAGGTTGCCGCTTCTTGCTTCAGGTTGCGGCGTGCAGGATCTCTTCGGCCTGACGGTCGGCATGGTAGGACGAGCGCACCAACGCCCCGACCGCCGCGTGCCGGAAGCCCATCGCATATGCCTCGCGCTCGAGTTCGGCAAACGAATCCGGATGCACGTAGCGCAGCACCGGCAGGTGCCCTGCCGACGGCTGCAGGTACTGGCCGATGGTCAGCATGTCGATGTCGTGCGCGCGCATGTCGCGCATCGTCGCGATGATCTCGTCGTCCGTTTCGCCAAGCCCGACCATCAGGCCGGACTTGGTCGGCACGCCGGGAACGCGCACCTTGAATTCCTGCAGCAGGCGCAGCGAGTGCGCGTAGTCGGAGCCGGGGCGCGCCTGCCGGTACAGCCGCGGAACCGTCTCCAGATTATGGTTCATCACGTCGGGCGGCGCCGCCTCGAGAATCGCCAGCGCGCGGTCGAGCCGGCCGCGAAAGTCCGGCACCAGCACCTCGATCTGCGTCCTGGGTGAATGCTCGCGCACCGCGCGGATGCAGTCGACGAAGTGCTGCGCGCCGCCATCGCGCAGGTCGTCACGGTCCACACTGGTGACGACGACATAGGCCAGCTTCAGCGCCGCAATGGTCCGCCCCAGGTTGGCCGGCTCTTCCCCATCCAGCGGCAACGGTCGGCCGTGGCCGACGTCGCAGAATGGGCAGCGGCGCGTGCAGATGTCGCCCATGATCATGAACGTCGCCGTGCCCTTGCCGAAGCATTCGCCGATGTTCGGACAGGACGCCTCCTCGCAGACCGTGTGCAGATTGTGCTCGCGCAGGATGCGCTTGATCTGCGCAAAGCGCGGCGATGAGGCGGCGCGTACGCGAATCCACTCGGGTTTCTTAAGCGTTTCCGCCGCGACGATCTTGATCGGGATGCGCGCGGTCTTGGCATCGCCCTTGTGCTTTACTCCGGCCGCGTTGGCGGGCGTGGCGGCGGGGGGGTCGGTGGGCGTCATGTTCGGGTCAGTTGCGATGCAAGCGCCGCGGACAATTCGCGGCCGGCATCCTCGACGGACCTGACCACGCCCAGATCGGCGAGTTGCGTCACCGCCAGGCCCGGAAAACCGCAGGGATCGATGTCCGCGAACGGCGCGAGATCCATCGCCACGTTGACCGCGACGCCATGATAGGTGCAGCCGCGACGCACCTTGAGGCCCAGCGCGGCGATCTTCGCTTCGCTGCCGTCGCGCACGACGTAGACGCCCGGCGCCGCCGACTTGCCATAAGCGGAAACACCAAGTGAAGCAAGCCATTTTACCACCGCGTCCTCCAGCCGCCGGACCATCTCTCGGACCGACAGTCCGGTCCGGCGCAGGTCGACCAGCGAATAGACGACGGCCTGGCCCGGGCCGTGAAACGTTACCTGCCCGCCACGATCGACCTTGAGGGTGGCGATGCCATTGCCACGCCGCAGATGCTCCGCGCGACCGGCAAGCCCCAGCGTGTAGACCGGCGGATGCTCGGTGATCCACAACTCGTCCGGCGTTTGCGGACCCCGCGCCTCGGTCCACGCCTGCATGGCCCGCCAGCAAGGTTCATAGTCGGTGCGCCCCAGCGCGCGCACGACCATCCCGGTCGCGGCATCGTGCCAGGTCGTCGCCCGCCGAACCCACGACACCGGGGCCGGCAACTCGTCAACTTCGGCAGCGTCCTCAACCATCGGATCAGAGCACCATCTTCACCATCGGATGCGCGACCAGTTCGCGATACAGCTCGTCGAGCTGCTCGCGCGAGTTTGCATTGACCGTGGCGGTCACCGAAAGCCAATTGCCTTCCTTGGAAGCACGCATTTCCAGCGCGCCTGGATCGAAGTCCGGTGCGTGGCGGACCACCACGTCACAGACCGCCTGTGCGAAACCGTCCTTCCGGCGCCCCATCACCTTGATCGGAAAAGTGCACGGAAAGAGGAGTGCCGACTCGCTCTCTTCGGCAGCTGTCGTCTCGTTCGCGCGGTCAGGCTTGCCCATGGCGTGGTTCTCCGTGGTCGGGGTTGCATTCGGCAGTGATAGATGCGGGCGCTTCGACGCCTTTGCAACCGGCGTCGGATCCGCCTTGCCCACCTCACGCCTGCTGACTGTACATGTAGTCCCGCGTCAGCGGATGCGGCAGGCGCCCATCCGGATGTGGCTTGCCGGCCAGCAGCTGCCACAACGACAACCAGCCGCGATCGAACGCATGCGCCGAGCCGGCCATGTAGATGCGCCAGATCCGATAGCGCTCCTCGCCCGCCTCGCGCCTCGCCTCGTCCGCATTCGCCTCGAGATTGCCGACCCACGCCCATAGCGTCTTCGCATAGTGCTCGCGCAAGGCCTCGGCGTCGACCAGCTCGAGTCCGACCCTGGCCATGCCGTCGATCACCTGCGCGACGTGCGTGAGTTCGCCACCCGGGAACACGTAGTCGTCGACGAACTCGCTGATGCCACTGCCCAGGTTGCCGTCGTTAGTGCTGTTGTGGGTGATGCCATGATTGAGCACCATGCCGCCAGGCTTGAGCAGCCGCCAAATCTTGCCGAAATATTTCGCGAAGTTCCGCACGCCGACATGCTCGAACATCCCGACGCTGGCGATCTTGTCGAATGGCGCGTCCTCGGCAAGGTCCTCGTAGTCGCGCAGTTCCACGCGGACCCGGCCGGCGAGGCCACGGGACGCGATTTCCCGAGTGACGTGGTCGAACTGGTTGCGCGACAGCGTGATGCCGGTGGCATCGACGCCATAGCGCTCCGCCGCATGAAACAGCAGTGCGCCCCAGCCACAGCCGATGTCCAGCAAGCGCTCTCCCGTGGCAAGGCGCAGTTTGCGGCAAATGTGGTCGAGCTTGCCGGCCTGCGCATCATCGAGCGTGGCGGAATCGTTGCGAAAATACGCGCAGGAATACACCATGCGCCGATCGAGCCAGAGCTCGTAAAACGCGTTGGAAACGTCGTAATGATGGGCGATGTTCGGGCGATGCTTGGCGCGCCGCTGATGCAGCAACAGCTTCAGCTTCGCACGAGCACTGTCCGAGCGATGCGAGACCGAGCCGACCATCGACTCGGCGATGCCCAGGACGCGACGGGCGCTGCCGCTGAAATCGAGATCGCCGTGGACGTAGGCACGGGCAAGCGAGCCCAGTCCGGGGCGGGCCACCGCGATCACCCCTTTCCAGGAGCGGGCCACGATGTCCACGACGGGTGCAGCTGAAAGTGGCACCCGGGCACCGTCGGGCAGGATCAGCGTCACCGGCAGGTCGCGCCCGCCATACCGATCGGCAATGATCCGTTCCAGTGCCAGCGCCATGGTCTGGGTCGTCTCGTCCCCGGATGTGGCTGGCGGCGCCACGGTGACGCCGTCTTGGGAAATTCTAGCAAGTCCGGGCGGTCGATGCGAATCGATTGCCGCAACCGACTTTGACAGAGATCAAGTCGACCCCTACCATCGGACCACCAACAACGGCCCGCGGCGGAGTGCGGCATCTCCCTTTCCCAGGACCCATGACCGATCCCGGCCACGCGCACACGGTGCCGCAGGCGTTCGACGACCGGCAGTTCCGTGACGCGCTGGCGCAATTCGCCACCGGGGTCACCATCATCTGTGCCCGCGACGCCGACGGGCGCTTCGTCGGCTTTACCGCGAATTCCTTCAATTCGGTGTCACTCGACCCGCCGCTGATCGTCTGGAGCCTTGCTGCCGATGCGGTGAGCCTGGCCACCTTCGAGTCTGCGCAGCGCTACGCGATCAATGTGCTGTCGGCATCGCAATTGCCGCTGGCCCGGCGGTTTTCACAGCCGCACGCGGATCGATTCGCCAACCTGACCTACCGGATGGGATGGGCAGACGTGCCGCTGATCGACGGTTGCGTCGCGTGGTTCGAATGCCGGCCCCATGCCCGCCACCGGGCGGGCGACCACATTCTGTTCATCGGCGAGGTGGTGACCTGCACCCGCGCCCTCGGTCAGGGGCTGGTGTTCCAGCACGGCGGCTTCGCCGCGGCATCGGCGCTGCCGGACGGCTGATCCTCACTGTTCAGGGGGCAGCGTGCGCATTCGGCTTGTGCGCCTGGAACGCCGCCCACAACCGACGGAATACCGGGCCGGGGGCGCCGCCGGCGAATGGCTTGCCGTCGACCTTCGTGATCGCCAGCACCTCCTTGGTCGACGACGACAACCACATCTCATCGGCGGCCAGCGCCTCCGCCTTCGGCACCGGTCGCAGTTCGAGCGGGATGCCGATTTCGCGTGCGAATTCCATCGTCGCATCGTAGGTGATGCCGGGCAGGATCAGGTTGTCCTTGGGCGGGACGACGATCGAGCCATCCTTGACGATCAGCACGTTCGACGCCGATGCCTCGGTCAGGAAGCCGTCGCGGAACATGACCGTCTCGATCGCGCCCTGGTCGGCGGCCAGTTGGCGCATCAATACGTTGCCGAGCAGCGAAATCGTCTTCAGGTCGCAGCGGCGCCAGCGATTGTCCTCGGCGGTCACCACGGCGACACCATTGTCCACCTGCTCGCGCGACGGCGTGGTCAGTGGATTGCTCATCATGAACACGGTCGGCGCGACACCCGCGGGAAACGCATGATCGCGGCGCGCAACGCCTCGCGTGACCTGGAAATAGACGCCCTGATCGGGAAACGGCTGCTTCGCCACCAGTTCGCGGATCAACGCTTCCCACTGAACGGCGGTGTGCGGATTGGCAAGACCGATCCCGTCCAGGCTGCGCTGCAGCCGCGCGAGATGGTGCGGCATGCGGAACGGCTCGCGCGCGTACACCGGCACCAGCTCGTATACGCCGTCACCGTAGATGAAGCCCCGGTCGAGGACCGACACCTGGGCGCCGGCCAGCGGCAGGAATTTACCGTTGAGGTAGACGATCTGGTCGGCATCGGTCATGGCGGACTTCCCTTTGTGGGCAATCAGTTCCTGCGGAACCACAGGCGGACGGTATCCCAGGCGCGGCCGAACAGCGAGGCGAGCGGCACGTCTTCCAGGGCGATCATGGGAAACTCGGCGACCGATTTCCCTTCGAGCACGACCTTGACTGACCCGACAGTCTGCGCGCGCGCGATCGGCGCGACCAGCGGCTCCTGCGCCTGCATGGCCAGCGACAGCTTGTCGGCCTTGCCTTTGGGCAGCGTCAGGTAACGATCGGCAAGAAACCCCGCCGGCACCTCCGCCACCGCGCCCTTCCAGACGCGCAGCGTGGTGACCTGTTTGCCCGACTGGTAGAGCTGTACGGTGTCGAAGGCCTGGAACCCCCAGTTCATCAGTTTTTGCGCTTCGGCGGTGCGGGCGGCATCCGACGCGGCGCCAAGCACGACCGCAATCACCCGACGGTCGCCGCGCCGCGCCGAGGCGATCAGGCACCAGCCTGCCGCATCGGTGTGCCCGGTCTTGATGCCGTCGACGAACGGGTCGGTCCACAGCAGCCGGTTGCGATTGGGCTGGGTGATGTTGTTGTAGCGGAATTCCTTCTGCGCATAGAACGGGTAGTACTCCGGGTAGTCGCGGATCAATGCCGCAGCGAGCCGCGCCAGGTCCGCGGCGGTCGAATGGTGCTGGGCGTGCGACAGCCCGGTGGAATTGGTATAGCGCGTGTTCACCATGCCCAGCCGCGCGGCCTCGGCGTTCATGGTTGCGACGAAGGCCTCCTCGGTCCCGCCGACGAGTTCGGCCAGCGCGATCGACGCGTCGTTGCCCGACTGGACGATCATGCCGCGCAGCAATTCGTCGACGGAAACGGCGCGGCGCGGCTCGATGAACATGCGCGAACCTTCGGCCTTCCAGGCGCGCTGCGACACTTCGACCATCTGCGAGGGAACGATCGCCTTGCTGCGCAACGCGCCGAAGACGACATAGGCGGTCATCAGCTTGGTCAGCGACGCAGGGTCGCGCCGCTCGTCGACGTTGGCCCCGCCCAGTGTCTGCGTGCTGGTCGCGTCGAGCAGCAACCACGCCGCGGCGGCGACCCCCGGCGGCGGGACCATGAACGGTGTGGCGGCCTGCGCCGCCGGCTTGTCTTGCGCGGGAACGGGCGCCGGAAATGCAAGCGCGATGGCGAACAACAGGACGGCGAACGGGCGAACGGGCATATGCGGCACGGCAAAACGCCCGATTATACGGTGGCGGGATCGGCAACTGCCCGGGCCGGCTTCGCCGCGCCCGTGCTGCGGTCACGGCTTGATGGAAAGGAATCCGATCACCTGGCCATCGGCGCGGTCGACGATCGCCACAAAATCCCGGCTGCGCGCAACAACCGGGACATAGCCAAGGCTGCGCGTGCCGCCGCCGTGCGCGGCGACGAACGCGCTCACCAGGCCTGCCTCTTCCGGCCCGCGTCTCGACAGTTCGACCAGCGGCCTGGCAATGCGCGCTACATCGGCGGCGACGTCCCGATAGGGCACGAACAGATGCGGCAGGTGCTCGACGTCCGCCCCTCCGGTCAGCGCGCCGAGGCTGATGCGAACCACCTCCTGCGGGTCGGCGGGCGGCCTGGCGCCGATGATCAGCGGTCCGGACAGCGGAAGCGAACGATATTCGGGCGCGGCGCGCGCACGCGATTCCGCATCGATGCTGTTCGCGGAGACGGCGCGGAACCGATCCCCGTTAAACACGTTGTACACGGGGCGCGCTTCGAACATCACATAGCTGCCATAGGCCAGCGCGACGATCTGCACGATCACGATCATCACCAGATCCTGCTTCAGTTCCGGCTTTCTGGTATCGAAGATGATCAGCGTGATCAGCGGGCCCAGGACCACGTCGACACCAATCAGCAGACGCAGCAAGGTCTCGCCACCCATGGTCGAAAAATAGGGCGCCGGGTACCACAGTGCGAGCACCAGCATGACGACGGTCAGCGCAATCAACGCGGAAATCGCCAGGTGCAGTCCGGAAGCCTTCCAGCGGTCGAGCGATTGCAGGTTCATGGCGTCGTGAACGCAAATTCCACGCCAGGGCTGCGTCCAGCCATCAGATCCGCCAACGCCCTGCCCGAGCCGCAGGCCATCGTCCAGCCCAGCGTGCCGTGGCCGGTGTCGAGAAACAGATTGCGGTAGCGCGTCGCGCCTACCAGCGGCACGTTCGAGGGCGTTGCCGGACGCAATCCGGCCCAGAGCTGCACGTTGTTACGGTCGCCGGCGTCCGGAAACAGCTCGAAAGCTCGCCGGACCAGGGCAGCGCAACGCACCGGATTCAGCGTCCTGTCGTGGCCCGAGAATTCGGCCGTGCCCGCCACGCGCAGGCGCTCGCCCAGGCGGGAGAACACGAGCTTGCAGGCAAGATCGGTCAACGACACCGTAGGCGCGCCGCGGTGGCCATCGATGGCGATCGTCGCCGAATAGCCCTTGGCCGGATAGACAAGGCAGCGCACGTCCAGCGGCGAGAGCAAAGCGCTGCTCTGCGTTCCGAGTGCCATCACGTACGCATCGGCCGTGATGATTTCCTCGCGGCGTTCCGCGTCGACCAGCCGCACATGCCGGATCGCATCACCGTCGGCAGCGAGTCGCTCGGCCGTCATGTTCCAGCGGAAACGCACGCCTCGCTCTGCCGCCATCCGCGCAAGTTCCTGCGTGAAGCGTTGCGCGTCGCCGGACTCGTCACTGGCGGTGAAAATGCCGCCCGCCAGCTGATCGCGGCAGCTTGCCAGGGCAGGCTCAATCGCGATGCACTCCTCTACGTTCTTCACCTCGCGGTCACAGCCGAAATCGCGCATCAGCGCGGCGGCGCGCGCACCGTGCTCAAACTCGCGCGCATCCGTGTAGAAGGACAGGATCCCGCGCTCGAGATGGTCGTACTCGATTCCGGTGTCTCTGCGCAGCGCCTTCAGGCAGTCGCGCGAATACATTGCGAGATTCAGGCATTGAACCGTGTTGCGCCGGGTCCGTGACGGCAGGCACTCGACGAGAAACTGTAGTCCCCAGCGCCATTGCTGCGGATCCAGACGCCACCGGAACAGCAGTGGCGCATCCTCCCTGCCCAGCCATTTGAGGATCTTTCCCGGCGCTTCCGGATTGGCCCAGGGCTCGGCATGCGACGCCGAGACCTGCCCGCCGTTGGCAAACGACGTCTCCAGCGCGGCGCCAGGCTGCCGGTCGACGACCGTGACCTCGTGGCCATCGGCGGCCAGATACCAGGCCGCGGTCACGCCGACGACCCCGGCACCCAGGATCAGGACCCGCATCGAAGGCTTTCAGTCATTTGCGGTCGCGCCGGCCGCACGCTGAAGCGCACGGCGGCGCGCGGTGACTCAATCCGCAACGCCGTCGAGTTCAGTCAGGGGAATACAGCTGCAGAAAAGGTTGCGATCACCGTACACGTTATCCACCCGCGCCACCGGCGGCCAGTACTTCGGCGTCGCCTGCGCGGCCGCCGGATACGCGGCAGCCCGCCTGCTGTAGGGGTGCAACCAGTCGTCGGCACTCACTGCGGCCGCCGTATGCGGCGCATTCGCAAGCACGTTGTCGGCTCGATCGGCGCGACCTTCCTCGATGGCGCCAATTTCGCCGCGAATCGCGATCATCGCGTCGACGAAGCGGTCGAGCTCGGCCTTGGGTTCCGATTCGGTCGGCTCGACCATCAGCGTACCGGCCACCGGAAAGCTCATGGTCGGCGCGTGGAAGCCGTAGTCGATCAGCCGCTTGGCAACGTCCTCCACTTCGACGCCGGAGGTCGCCTTGAGCGGGCGCAGGTCGAGAATGCATTCGTGCGCAACCAGGCCGCCCGGACCCGCATAGAGCACCGGATAGTGCGGCGCGAGGCGACAGGCGACGTAGTTGGCGGCAAGGATCGCCCCTTCGGTCGCGGCGGTGAGACCCGTGCCGCCCATCATGGTCACGTACATCCACGAAATGGGCAGGATCGACGCGCTTCCGAACGGCGCCGCGGCAACCGCGCCGATTGCTTCGGAGGCGCGATCGGCTACAGGCATGTCACGGTGCCCGGGAAGGAATCGGGCCAGATGCGCCTTCACCGCCACCGGTCCGACGCCCGGTCCGCCACCGCCATGCGGAATGCAGAAGGTCTTGTGCAGATTCAGGTGCGAGACATCGGCGCCGAAGTTTCCTGGCGCGGCGAGACCGACCAGCGCATTGAGGTTCGCTCCGTCGACATAGACCTGCCCGCCATGCGCATGGACGATCTCGCAGACGCGCCGGATCCCCGCTTCGAACACGCCATGCGTGGACGGATAGGTCACCATGATCGCCGCGAGGTCGCGCGCATGCGCGCCCGCCTTGGCCTCGAGATCGTTCAGATCGACATTGCCTTCGGCGTCGCAGGCTACCACCACCACGCGCATGCCGGCCATCTGCGCAGACGCCGGATTGGTGCCATGCGCCGACGCCGGAATCAGGCAGATGTTGCGATGCGCCTCGCCCCGGCTCGCGTGCCATGCATGAATCATCAGCAGGCCCGCATACTCGCCCTGCGACCCAGCGTTGGGCTGCAGCGACACGGCGTCGTAGCCGGTCACCGTGCACAACATTGCCTCGAGTTCGCGGATCATGGTCAGATAACCCGTGGCCTGCTCCACCGGCGCGAATGGGTGCAGCGCGCCGAACTCCGGCCAGGTCACCGGAACCATCTCCGTCGTGGCGTTGAGTTTCATCGTGCATGAACCCAGCGGAATCATCGCGCGGTCGAGCGCCAGATCGCGGTCGGCCAGCGCGCGCAGATAGCGCAGCATCTGCGTTTCGCTGTGGCAGCGGTTGAACACCGGGTGGATTAGAAACGCGGTGGTGCGCAGCAGCGCCTCTGGCAACGCATCGCGGGCGCCGGCATCGACCGCGTCCACGTCGAACGGTGCGTCCACGTCGAAAAATATCCGCCACAGGCGCGCGACGTCCTCGCGCGTGGTCGTCTCGTCGAGCGCGATGCCCAGCGTGCCGGCATCGACGCGGCGGAAATTGACACCCTGCACCAGGCCACGCTCGACGACACCCTGGGTGGACTCGCCGGTGGCGACGGTCAGCGTGTCGAAAAATTCCGTCGTCGGAACGGTATAGCCGCCACGCTCGAGCCCTGCTTTGAGGATTGCTGCAAGCCGATGAACGCGCCGCGCGATGACCGTCAGACCCCGGGGGCCGTGATAGGCGGCGTACATGCCGGCGATTACCGCGAGCAGCACCTGCGCCGTGCAGATATTGGATGTCGCCTTCTCGCGCCGGATGTGCTGCTCGCGCGTCTGCAGCGCGAGACGATAGGCGGGATTGCCATCCGCATCGACGGTGACCCCGACCAGCCGTCCGGGCATCGAGCGCTTGAATTCATCGCGCGTGGCGAGATAGCCGGCATGCGGGCCGCCGTAGCCCATCGGCACGCCGAAACGCTGCGACGACCCGATAACCACATCCGCGCCCCATTCTCCTGGCGGCATCAGTAACGTCAGCGCCAGCAGGTCGGCGGCGACGATCACCTGCGCGCCCTGCGCGTGCATGGCCGCGGCGAGTGCGCGATGGTCGTGAACCGTCCCGTCCGCGCCTGGATACTGGAGCAGCACCGCGAAGGCGCCGGAGTCCGGCGCCGCACCCGCGGGGCCGACAATCACCTCGATGTCCAGCGGCAACGCGCGGGTACGCACGACATCGATCGTCTGCGGAAACACGTCGGTGGCGATGTAGAACCTGCGGCTCCTCGACTTGCCCACGCGCAGCGCCAGCGTCATGGCCTCGGCCGCGGCCGTTGCCTCATCGAGCATCGATGCATTGGCGATGGCCATGCCGGTCAGGTCGGTGATCATGGTCTGGAAGTTGACCAATGCCTCGAGCCTGCCCTGCGAGATCTCCGGCTGGTAGGGTGTGTACGCGGTGTACCAGGCCGGATTCTCCAGGATGTTGCGCAGGATGACGCCGGGCGTATGCGTGCCGTAGTAGCCGAGGCCGATGTACGATTTCATCACCCGGTTCCCGGCGGCAAGCGTACGCAGTCGCGCCAGCGCGTCGGCCTCCGCCACCGGCGGCGGCAGCGCCAACGGTGCAGATTCGCGAATTGCCGGCGGGACGATGGCGTCGATCAGCGCAGCGCGCGTCGGGTATCCCAGCGTCGCCAGCATCGCCGCCTGATCCTCGGGCGTCGTACCGATGTGCCGCGCAAGGAACTCGTCATGGCCTTCCAGGCTGGACAGGCTCGGTCTGCCGACCTCGTTCATCTTCATCCGTCGTTCTCCGTCGGGCACAACGTATTCGTGCGCTCGTCCGCCTCAGGCGTCGCCGATGATGCGGCCATAGGCCTCGGCATCGAGCATCCCGGCCAGCGCGTCGGCGGCCGCGGGCTTCAACCTGAACAGCCAGACCGCATAGGCGTCGGCGTTGACCGTCTCGGGCGCGCCGGTCGCATCGTCGTTCACCGCGACGACCGTGCCGGCGATCGGCGCGTAGACGTCGCTCGCCGCCTTGACCGATTCGACGATCGCGCAGGTCTCGTCCGCCGCGAGCTCGCGGCCCACCTCGGGAAGTTCGATATAGACGAGGTCGCCGAGCGCGGCCTGCGCATGGTCGGTGATGCCGATGGTGACGGAGCCGTCGGCCTCGACGCGCATCCATTCATGGCTCTTGGCGTACTTCAGTTCGGCGGGGATATTCATGGAGAAACTCCGGTCGTTGGTACGGAAAATTTGTCGAAGGCCGCAGGCCGGGCGGTCACTGCACCAGCGCCTTGCCCTTACGCGCGAACGGCGGCTTTACCACCCTTGTGGCGAGCTTTTTGTCGCGAATGGCGACCTGCACGGTATCGCCTACGCCGACCGCCGCAGGCAGGCGCGCCAGCGCAATCGACTTGCCGAGCGTCGGGCTGAATGTGCCACTGGTGATTTCGCCGTCGCCATGCGCGGTATGCACGCGCTGATGCGCGCGCAGCACGCCGCCCGTATCGACAAGCAGCAATCCGGCGAGCTGCCAATCCTTCGGATGGGCCAGGAGAGCCGCCTTGCCGACAAAATCGCGCGGACTGGCAAGATCGACGGTCCAGGCCAGGCCGCTGTCGAGCGGCGTGACCGACTCGTCCATGTCCTGACCGTAAAGATTCATGCCGGCCTCGAGGCGCAGCGTGTCGCGCGCACCCAGTCCGCAGGGTCGCACGCCTGCTGCGGCGAGCGCTTGCCACGTCGCCTCCGCGCGAGCGGCCGGAACCATGAGCTCGAAGCCATCTTCGCCGGTGTAACCGGTGCGCGCAATGAACGCGTCGCCGAACAGGGCACCGAAGAATGGCTTCAGCGCCATGCCCGCCGTCTCGCTTTCCGGCAGCGCGGCCACCACCCGCGAACGCGCATGCGGTCCCTGCACGGCGATCATCGCCAGGTCGTCGCGCACGGTCAGCGCGAGCTGCGGCGCGTGCTGCGCAATGAGCTCCGACAGCCATGCGACATCCTTGCCGGCGGTTCCGGCATTGACGACCAGCCGGAAGAAGTCCTCGCGCAGGAAGTAGACGATGAGGTCGTCGAGCACGCCACCGTCTTCCCGGAGCAGGCAGGAGTAAAGCGCCCGGCCCGGTTCGGTCAGCTTGTCGACGTTGTTGGCCAATGCGTGGCGAAGGAAAGCGCGGGCGCCCGCGCCGACAAGGTCGACGGCGCGCATGTGCGAAACGTCGAACATACCGGCATCGCTGCGCACCGCGCGGTGCTCGTCAATCTGCGAGCCGTAGTTGACCGGCATCTCCCAGCCGCCGAAATCCACCATGCGCGCGCCTGCGGCGCGGTGGACGGCGTTGAGCGGTGTCTTGTTGAGCACGGCATCTCCCGAACGGCAAGGACGACAAGGACGGCAAGACGCGGTCTGCGCCCCACCCCATCTGTCCTTTGTACCTGAGAGATTGGAGCAGCGCATGCTGCGCCGCCCGGTGCCCCTTCGGTGGGTCGCCGCGGTCCCGTCATTGGATGCCGGCACGCCGCGCGACCGCTCTCCAGATTGCGGTTGCGTCCCGTGCAGTCCTCGATGCCTGAGCGATTTCGGGATTGCGCCTTCGGCGGCGCCGGCTGGAGTCATCCCTCCAGTCAGCACGCTCTCCTGCACGGACCCGACGATTCTACCGCAAAAGAAACGGCCGGGAAGAACCGTCCCGACCGCTGTTGGTCCCGCTTCGGGCGGACTACTTCTTGAGCGTGAGGATCCACTCCACCAGCGCCTTGGCGTCGGCGTCGGAGACGGCGGCGTTGGGCGGCATCGGGATCTGACCCCAAACACCGGTGCTGCCGGTCTTGACCTTCTTGGCCAGCATCGCGGCGGCATTCTTGTCGCCTTTGTACTTGGCGGCAACATCGGCGTAGGCCGGTCCGACGATCTTCTTCTCGATCGAGTGGCAGGCGGCGCAGCCGTCTTTTTTCATCATGGCTTCGGCGGCAGCCTTGTCAAGCGTGGCATGTGCCGTGCCGGACGCGGCCAGCGCGAGACCGGCGATCGTGGCGAGGACGTATTTCATGGCAACTCCAATGAATGAATGGCGGGCCGCATAGGCGGCAGGATAGGACGAGAGGAACAAGCCGCGCGATTCTACCGGAAGCCGACGACGCCGCGCCAGTCTGGCCTTGGGTCGCGCGCGCTGCCTGCGCGATCGGCCTGGCCCGCGTTGCCGACGCTAGCCGGCGGGACCTGCGAGTTCCGCCTCGATCATGGCCAATGAATCAACCGGCGGCAAGCAGGCGCGGCCGCGACAGAGCCATGCACAGGCCCCGGTGCGTGCAATTTCGCCCTTGACCAGCGCCACAGGCAGGTCGGTCTGCCCGCCAAGGTCGATCACGATGACATCCGGCCGGTAGACCGACTCCAACGCGCGTTTCCACCCTTCACAGGTCACCGGATCGCCGGCGAGCAGAAGGATGGAAGGCGGCGTCTCGAGCGCGGCAAGCGCCACCAGCAGGGATGAATAGCCTGCGGGCGACTCGGTCAGCGCGGATGAGAAAAGCGCCACCGTTGCCTGCGCGGCGTCCAGGTAGCGCGCCTCGCCGGCCAGATGCCCGAAAATGGTCAGCGCCTGCGCCGCGATTCCGTTGCCCGACGGCGTCGCATTGTCTTGCCCCGGATGGGTACGGTGAAACAGCTGCTCGTGGTCGTGGCTGGTGAACCAGAACCCACCGCGCTCACGGTCCTCGAAGCGATCGAGCAGCGCGTCGGCCAGCTCGCACGCGAAGGCGTAGTCGGTGGGTCGAAATCGAAGCTGCAGCAGTTCGACCAAAGCCGCCAGCGTGAACGCATGGTCGTCGAGATAGGCATTGAGTTGGGCGGGGCCGTCGCGCCGCGTCGCGAGCAGCCGGCCTTCGCTCCACGCGGTTCGTCTCAACGCGTCCATTGCCGCAAAGGCAAGTTCCGCCCAGGCAGGTTCGGCCAGCGCGCGCGCCGCGCGGGCGAGTCCGCTGATGGCAAGCGCGTTCCATGCCGTCAGGATCTTGTCGTCGCGGCCGGGCCGGATGCGCGTATCGCGTTCGCGCAACAGAGCTGCGCACGCGCCGGCAAGGCGCTGCTGCGCTTCCGGCAATCCGATCGACAGCCGTTGCGCAATCCGCGCCAGCGGTTCGGCCACGCGCAGGTTCCACGCGTGGTCCTCGAAATTGGGCGCCTGGTCGAGTCCGAAGTGGGGTTCCGCGATCTGCCACTGTTCGGCGGTCATCACCGCCCGCGCGGACTCCCGCGTCCAGACGTAGAAACGGCCTTCCTCGCCTTCGCTGTCGGCGTCCAGACTGGAATGGAAAGCGCCATCGGGCGCGCGCATCTCCCGGGTGAGCCAGCCGGCGATGTCGGCGGCGACCCGCGCGAAACGGGACTCGCCGGTCACGCGCGCGAGATCGGCATAGAGGCCCAGCAGCGGCCCGTTGTCGTAGAGCATTTTCTCGAAATGCGGAATCGACCAGTGCGCGTCGACCGAGTAGCGGCAGAAGCCACCGCCCAGCTGGTCGTGAATGCCACCATCAGCCATTCGTTCCAGAGTCATGCGCACGATATGCAACGCTTCGGCGTCTGTGTCCACCGCCCATGCCCTGAGACAGAATTCGAGCTCTGCCGCGTGCGGAAACTTGGGCGCGGCGCCGAATCCGCCGTCGACCGGGTCGAAACCGTGTTTGAGACCCGCAAGCGCCTCGGCAGGCGCGCCTGCGGGATTGCCGCCCGATCCGCCTTCCGGCTCGAGCGTGGCCAATGCCTCGGCCAGGCGGCGTCCCTGCTCGGCCAACGCATCGCGCTGTTGCCGGTATGCGGCGGCCACCCGCGGCAAGAGCTCGAGAAATCCCGGCAGTCCGTGCTGGCTTTGCTTCGGAAAATACGTGCCGCCGAAAAATGGTTCGCCTTCTGGCGTCAGGAACATCGTCAGCGGCCAGCCACCGGAGCGTCGGGTCAGCAGCGCATGCGCGGTCTGGTAGATCTGGTCGACGTCGGGCCGTTCCTCACGATCGACCTTCACGTTGACGAAGTGCTCATTCATGGCTGCCGCCACCTCAGGATCCTCGAACGACTCGTGCGCCATGACATGGCACCAGTGACAGGCGGAGTAGCCGACCGAGAGCAGCAGCGGCTTGTTTTCGGCGCGCGCCCGGGTCAGTGCCTCCTCGCCCCAGGGATACCAGTCAACCGGGTTTTGCGCGTGCTGCTGCAGGTAGGGGCTGGTCGCCCCGGCGAGGCGGTTGGACATCGGGGTCGGAGCGTTGCGCCGACGGTGTCCGCAGATCAGGACTCTTCGAACGCCACGCGCTCGAAGTCGCCGCCGCGTTGCAGCAGCTTGGTCAGCCGATATTTGTGCTCGGGTCCCGTGACCATCGAGCGCAGCATGCGTCCGGCGTTAAAGGTGCGTGGGGGCACAATCAGTGTCGCGGGTTCGTCGTCGGTGGCGCCGAGCATCAGCACCGGCAACGGCGGTTCCTCCGCAAAGGCGATCGATGTCGGACGCACGGCCACAGATCTGGGCAGCCCGGCATAAAGCGTGAGCGACATCGCGAAATCGCCGGGGCCGTTGAACGCCACCCGGGTGACATAGCCCAGGCGGGTACGTTCGTCGTCGCGCACGACCACCAGCTGGTCGAGAAACCAGCGATAGCGCGTGCTGTCGCGTCGGCCGAGCTGCGCGCTGCGCCATCCATACACACCCCGCCAGCGTTCCCATGGCCAGTTGCGCTCGGCTTCTTCCTTGTAACGATCATAGTCGGTCAAGGCGCCGAGCGTCTGCAGGTGCTGGGCGCCCTGGAACGTCATGCGGCCGAGCGGATCCTGCCGGTCGAACGTGCGTCCACCGATGCGGAAATATGCTGCGGGTACACCGCCGGCGGTGATTTCGATCTCCGCCGGAGCCGCACTGGCGTCGGGTTCCGGCAGCTGGTACCAGCAGGCGTCGAGATGGGCGAGCAGCGCCGCCGATCCTTCGGAGGAGGTATCGTGCCCAAGCTGCAACTCGGCCGGACTCGACCCCGACGACAATCGCTTGAGCCGGCCGCGCACACTTGTCGCGAGTTTGCCCGGGTAACAAAAGCGCATCGACGCGGCAGGTGCTTCGGGCGCCGCCGGCGCAAGCCAGGCCCCCATCGAGGAATCGAGGTCGACCAGCATCACCGGTCCTTCGGTCTCACGCTGCTGCGCGTAGGGAAACACCTTGCGCGCCCACTGGCCCAGCCAGCGGTCGGTGAGTTCGATCTGTCGAATCGACAAGGCGCAGGGGTCGGCAAGCCCGAGCAACAGCGCATGACAGTAGGTCGAGTAGCACGATATCCCCACCGCATGCGGTTGCAGGTCGTCGGACACTGCGGTGACCGCGCAATCAAGCATTTCGGCCAGCCGGTAGTACGCGTGCAACTCCTGCCATAGCGCCGGCGGCGGCACCCGGCGCGCCAGACCATGGACCAGAACCAGCTGCTTGCCCACGTAGAGGCCGCGTTGCAGTAGCTTGGCCTTCACGCCCTGCAGATCCACATCGCCTTCCAGCAACGGCTTCAGGCAGGCGGAGTACTGCTCCCACAGCACATGCCACAGTGCGAGCGCCTGTTCCGCCGCATCGAACTCGCGGTCGGAGGCCGGTTGCGGCTTTCCGGCATAGCGACGGGCGAGTTCCGTGTGCAAATGCGCCACCTGCTCGCGCATCACCTCGGCAACCGTCGCGCGTTCGCGAGGCGCGAATTCAGCGACGGTCAGCGCACGCAGCTGCCCGAAGACAGCCTCGTAAAGCGGCGTGACCGCCGTGATCAGAAGCGACTTGGCCCAGCGCTTGGCGCCATCGGAATCGGCAAAAACCAGCGCCGGCACTTCGATTTTTTCCGCCGCCGGAATGGCAGGAGACGCCGTGTCCGACATCACGCCTCCTTTCCGGGCAGTTCGCGGGCGAGGCGTTCGGCCAGCGCCGCAACGAATCCCTCCGGCAGCGCATGCGGCACGGCTTCGCGCAGGGGTTCGCCCCAGACGGGTTGCGGAAACCGCGCATCGTCGGTGAAACGCGGGATCACGTGCCAGTGCATGTGAGGGACGGCATTGCCCAGGCTCGCCAGATTCATCTTGTGTGGGTGCAGCATCTCGCGCAAGGCAGTTTCCACGGCAAATACCGCTCGCATGACAGCGACCCGATCAGCCGGGGACAGGTCGGTCATTTCGGGCAGGTGGCGTTGCAGGATGACCCGGCAGAACCCTGCGTAGTCCTCGTCGGCGACCACCACGCGGCATAGCGCATCGGCATAGACCACGAGGCCACCGTCGCCGGCACAGTACACGCATGCGTCGCCCATTGCGTTCGGCCATCGTCACAACGAATCGTAGGGGTTATAGCACAAAGCCGGCGGAGCTGGCCGTCCTGGGCGGAGGTGCGGCAGCGCCGGCGCGACGGGCGGCCGGGATTCGCGTAGCCGGTGGCCGGTGGCCGGTGGCCGGTGGTCGGCTGGACGTGACGATGTCGCTGGACAGGGTCTGCCACGGTGGCGGTGGCGGTGGCGGAAACGGGCCTCGTGAGCGTTCAGACGAGTACGCGCTCGATGCCTCCGGCGTTGGCGCGCGCAACGTAATCGGCCATCCAGTCAGCCCCCAGCAGCTGCCGCGCCAACTCGACGACAATGTAGTCGGCCTGCGTTCCGGCGTCGTCGTCGAACCGGGACAGTCCCTGCAGGCAAGACGGGCAGGAAGTAAGCACCTTGACTTGCCCGGTGTAGCCGTCCGCGCGCAGTTTCCCCGCGCCACCACGCATTTCCTCCTCCTTGCGGAAGCGCACCTGCGTGGAGATGTCCGGTCTTGTGACCGCGAGCGTGCCGGACTCGCCGCAGCAGCGCTCGTTCTGCGCCACCGGCGCGCCCATCAATTCGTTGACGACCGCGAGCGGCGCATAGGTCTTCATCGGCGTGTGACAAGGGTCATGGTACATGTACCGCGTCCCGCTGATTCCCTCCAGCCGGACACCTTTTTCCATCAGGTATTCGTGGATGTCGAGCAGGCGGCAGCCCGGAAAGATATTCTCGAACTCGTACTTGGCCAGTTGGTCCATGCAGGTGCCGCAGGACACGATCACCGTCTTGATGTCGAGGTAGTTGAGCGTGTTGGCCACGCGGTGGAAGAGCACGCGATTGCTGGTCGTGATCCGCTGGCCCTCGTCGTGGTTTCCCGCCGACGTCTGCGGATAACCGCAGCACAGGTAGCCCGGCGGCAACACCGTCTGCGCGCCCACGTGATAGAGCATCGCCTGCGTGGCCAGCCCGACCTGCGAGAACAGCCTCTCGGAGCCGCAGCCGGGGAAATAGAAAACTGCCTCGGCGTCATCCGCGGCGCGACGCGGATCGCGGATGATCGGAACAATGGCGTCGTCTTCGATGTCCAGCAGCGCGCGCGACGTGCGCTTGGGCAACCCGCCCGGCATCGGCTTGTTGATGAAATGGACGACCTGCGCCTTGAGCGGCGGCTTGCCCAGCGTCGCCGGCGGTCGTCTGGTCTGCGCCTTTACCATGCCCGCGGTCTTCGCCAGCCGGTAGGCTAGGCGCTGCGCCTTGTAGCCCCAGTCGATCATCAATTTCCTGGTTAACCTGATCGTCGACGGGTCGGTGGCGTTGAGAAAGAACATCGACGCCGCTGTTCCGGGATTGAATTTCTTGTGCCCGCCCCGGCGCAGCAGGTTGCGCATCGCGATGGTCACGTCGCCGAAGTCGATGTCCACCGGACAGGGATTGGCGCACTTGTGGCAGACGGTGCAATGGTCGGCCACGTCGCCAAATTCGTCGAAGTGCCGCAGGCTGACGCCGCGCCGCGTCTGTTCCTCGTACAGAAAGGCCTCGATCAGCAGCGAGGTCGCGAGGATCTTGTTGCGGGGGCTGTACAGCAGATTCGCCCGCGGCACATGCGTCGAGCAGACCGGCTTGCACTTGCCGCAGCGCAGGCAATCCTTGACCGAGTCCGCGACGCTGCCGATGTCGCTCTGTTCGAGGATCAGGCTTTCGTGGCCGATCAAGGAAAAACTCGGCGTGTAGGCGGCGGAAAGATCCGCCGGGCAGTCGCGATCGCGCAGCAGCTTGCCGCGATTGAAGCGGCCGTAGGGGTCGACGCGGCGCTTGTAGTCGGCGAAGGGCGCCAGTTCCGCATCGGTCAGGAATTCGAGCTTGGTGATGCCGATACCGTGTTCGCCGGAGATCACGCCGCCCAGGCCACGCGCCAGCGCCATGATGCGCACGACCGCGGCGTTGGCTTCCTGCAACATGGCGTAGTCGTCGGAATTGACGGGGATGTTGGTATGCACATTGCCGTCGCCCGCGTGCATGTGCAACGCGACGAACACCCGACTGCGCAGGATCCGCGCGTGGATGTCGCGCAGACCCTTCATCACCGGCGCAAAGGCGAGTCCGGCGAATATTTCCTCGAGCGACGCCGCGAGCTCGCGCTTCCACGACACCACGATCGAGTGCTCCTGGAGGGCCGGAAACGTCTCGTCCATCCGCTGCAGTAGATCCTGCCATCCATGTCGAATGGTCGCGATCAGCTCGCGCGCCTCGTCGATCTTGGCGGCGACGATGTCTTCCGCGGGCCGCAGGTCGCTGTCCGGCGGCCACGCGTGCGCCAACGCGGAGCTGGCGAGAAACGCCGACAGCTCGTCGCAGAGCGCGAGCTTGTTGCGAATGGACAGCTCGATGTTGATCCGCTCGATGCCGTCGGTGTACTCGCCCAGCTTGTCCAGCGGGATGACCACGTCCTCGTTGATCTTGAACGCATTGGTGTGCCGGGCGATCGCCGCCGTGCGCGCGCGATCGAGCCAAAATTTCCGGCGCGCGTCCGCCGACACCGCAACGAAACCCTCCGCGCCGCGCGCGTTGGCGATGCGCACGACCTCCGAGGCCGCCCGGGCCACCGCATCGTCATCGTCGCCGACAATGTCGGCCAGCAACACCATCTTCGGTCGCCCGTGCCGCTTGGCCTTGGTCGCGTATCCGACCGCCTTCACGTAGCGTTCGTCCAGATGCTCGAGCCCGGCCAGCAGCACCCGCGCTTCGCCCGACTTGGGCAAACCGTCCAGGTAGCTCTTGATCTCCACAATCGCAGGCGTCGAGCCGCGCACCTGCCCGAAGAACTCCAGGCAGACCGTGCGGACCGCCGGCGGCATCCGGTGCAGCACGAAGCGCGCGCTGGTGATGAGCCCGTCGCAGCCTTCCTTCTGGATGCCCGGCAGGCCGGCGAGGAATTTGTCGGTGACGTCCTTGCCGAGTCCCGCCTTGCGAAAGGTCGCGCCCGGGATCACCAGTGTTTCGCGGCGCTTGACCGTGCGCCCGTCGCCGTCGAGCCAGCGGCACTCGAAGCTCGCTTGCGCGGCGTCGTGGATCTTGCCCAGGTTGTGATCGAGTCGCGTCACCTCCAGCCACTCGGCCTGCGGCGTCACCATCCGCCAGGAGACCAGGTTGTCGATCGCGGTGCCCCAAAGCACCGCCTTCTTGCCGCCGGCGTTCATCGCAACGTTGCCGCCGATGCACGACGCGTCAGCCGAGGTCGGATCCACGGCGAACACCAGTCCGGCGGCTTCCGCGGCGTGCATCACCTGGCGGGTGACAACCCCCGCCCCGGCGTCGATGGTCGCCACGGGCTCCGGATGTCCCGGCATTTGCAGCGCTTCGATCGCCGTGAGGCGCTCCAGCTTCTCGGTGTTGATCACCGCCGAGCGTGCGTCCAATGGGATCGCGCCGCCGGTGTAGCCGGTGCCGCCGCCTCGCGGGATGATGGTCAGGCCCAGTTCGATGCAGCCCTCGACCAACCCACGCACCTCGTCCTCGGTATCCGGGTAGACGACGACGAATGGATACTCGACGCGCCAGTCGGTGGCGTCGGTGACGTGCGAGACGCGCGCCAGACCGTCGAAGGCGACATTGCCGCGCTCGGTGTGACGCGACAGAACGCGACGCGTCCGCTTGCGCAGTTCGGCGGTCTCGGCGAAGGCGCCGGCGAAGCGATCGACCGCCGCATGCGCCGCCGCGAGAAGCGTGGATACCTTGTCGTCGCGGCCGGCGTCGACACCACCGTGCTGCAATCGCCGCCGTTCGATCTCCTGCAGGCGGTGGCGCAACGCGTCGACCAGCATGCGCTGGCGTCCCGGGTTGTCCAGCAGGTCGTCCTGCAGGTAGGGATTGCGATCGACCACCCAGATATCGCCCAGGACCTCGAACAGCATCCGGGCCGAACGGCCGGTGCGCCGTTCACCACGCAGCGCATCCAGCAGGCGCCACATGTCCAGCCCGAGCAGGCGAATGACGATCTCGCGGTCGGAGAACGACGTGTAGTTGTACGGGATCTCCCGCAGCCGGGGCGCGTCGGCGCGGGGGTCCTGCGTGTCGACTGTGGCATCGCTCTTTGGGTTCATCGGCGTTACCCATGCCTTTATGAAAAGGCGGTCTGCGGCCCGGGCGGGCGGCCCGCCAGTTTACCGCAGCGCAACATGGCCGCTTTCCCTCAGCGTCCGGCGGCCTGATTGCCCGTCGCACAGGTGCGGGCGACAAGTCTCCAGGCGCTGTACCATATCCGCCTTCGATTCATTTCATTTTCTGCTCATGGACAGGACGGCAATCATGCTCGCTGCCCGAATGCTTTCTGTGCTGTTGACCGGCATTTGGCTGACCGCCGCAGGCGCGGCGACGCCAGCGGCGCCCGATGCCGCGTATCTCGACGATCTGGGCAAGTGGCGCAGCAAGGCCAACACCAGCCTGACACGCGAGCGCGGCTGGCTGTCGATCGTCACTCGCGACGAACTCACCCCGGGCACCTACAGGATCGGATCGGCTCCCGACAATCAGGTGGTCCTTCCCAAGGCCCTTGCGCCCGCGCACCTCGGCACGATCACCGTCGGCACGGACGGCGCCAGGTTCGCGCTCGCCAAAGGCCGGACGATGAACCTGGTCGCCAAGGACGACCTCGGCGACCAGTTCACCGAACGCAACATGGTTTCCGGCGCCACGCGTGTCGAATGGGTGGCCGCGGGCCGCTTGTCGCTGCAATTCGTCAAGCGCGAGGACGGCAGGATCGTCGTGCGCGCTGCCGACCGGGATTCACCGCGGCGCACCCGTTTTGCGGGCCGCCTCTGGTACGAACCAGTGGTGCAGATGAAGGTGCCGGCGATATTCGTGCCGCATGCGCAGGGCGCGACGATTCCGATTGCCAACGTGCGTGGCGAGATCAGCTACGAAAAGGTCGCCGGCGCGCTCGAATTCACACTCGATGGCAGGAAGATGTCGTTGGACGCGCTGGACAACGAAGACTCCCTGTTCATCATCTTCCGCGATGTCACCAGCGCCTCGACCACCTACCCACCCGGACGATTCCTGGTGGTCCAGAAGCCCGCTGACGGCAAGTGGGTCGTCGACTTCAACAAGGCCTACAACCCGCCCTGCGCTTTTTCCGCGTACACGACCTGTCCGTTGCCACCGCCGCAGAACTGGCTCAAGGCGCCGGTGCCGGCCGGCGAGAAATACGCCGGCCGCAAGGACTAGACCGACGGCGCGCGCCCGGTCAACGCGCGAAGTGCAGCACGCCCTGCGCGATCAGGTAGTAACGGACGAACTTGCCGAGGGTGATGGCCAGCGCCGCGGGCAGGACCCGCTGGCGCAGCCAGCCCGACGCGATGCATAGCGCGTCGCCGATCACCGGCACCCACGACAACAGCAGCGCCGGCGTTCCATAGCGACGCGCCAGCGCGAGTGCTCGCGGCTCGGTCTTCGGCTGCGGGAGAAAGCGTCCGAGCGCGTAGGACGTCAGACCACCCAGCGTGTTGCCCAGCGTCGCGACCGCGAGCGCCGGCCATTCGAGATCCGGTGAGTGGGCGAGCAGCGCCCCCAGCACGATCTCCGAGTTGCCGGGCAGGATCGTCGATGAGACGAATGCGGAGATCAGGAGTCCGGCGAGGCCTGCGTCGGGGTCCATGCGGGTCGATTGAATGCGCTAGCGGGTTGGGAAATGGGACGGGCAGGCCGCCCGGCGCGCGCTTCACGCGCGATCGAAACGCCGGTAGCCGATCGCCTCCGCCACATGCGCAGCTTCGATGTCCGCCGCACCGGCAAGGTCGGCGACCGTTCGGGCTACCTTCAACACGCGATGATACGCACGCGCCGACAACGCGAGGCGCGTCATCGCCTGCGACAGCAGCGCGACTGCCTCAGCGTCGGGGCGACAGTGCAGCGCGACCTCGGCCGGCGTAAGGCGCGCGTTGGGCTTTTCCTGCCGCGCGTACTGGCGCGCATGCGCGGCGCTGGTGCGCGCGCGCACGGTGGCCGACGACTCGCCTTCACCGCCTTTTTCGTCTTCGATGCCGGACGAAGCCGGGCAGTTGCCGACGTCGCGCGTCGCCAACGACAAACCCAGGACCTCCGCCCCGACGGCCGGCACATCCAGCGCGAGATCAATGCGGTCAAGCAGCGCTCCGGAAACGCGGGCGCGATATCGGGCAATGCGCTCGGCCGTGCAATGGCAGCGCCCGCGGACGTCGCCCAGCCAGCCGCAGGGACAGGGATTCATGGCAGCGATCAGCTGGAACTGCGCCGGGAAGGTGCTTTGCCGGGCGGCGCGCGAAATGTGGATGACGCCGGTTTCCAGTGGCTCGCGCAGCACTTCCAGCACCCGCCGGTCCCATTCCGGCAGCTCATCGAGAAACAGCACGCCGTGATGCGCCAGCGAGATCTCGCCTGGTCGCGGATCGCTGCCTCCGCCTACCAGCGCGACCGCGCTGGCCGTATGGTGCGGGGCGCGAAAGGGTCGCACGCCCCACGCGACCGCGGCAAAGCGTCCGGCGATCGAGGCGACCGAGGCAACCTCGAGCGCTTCGTCGTCGCCAAGCGGCGGCAGCAGCGAAGGCAGGCGCTGCGCCAGCATCGACTTGCCGGTACCCGGCGGTCCGATCAGCAGCAGCGAATGTCCGCCGGCCGCGGCGATCTCCAGCGCACGTTTCGCCTGCGACTGACCGCGCACGTCGGCGATGTCGAACCCGCCGGGCACCGCTTGGAGCGCGGTGGTCACGACCATCGCCAACGGCACCTGTCCGGTCAAATGCGCGCAGACGTCGCCCAGCGTGCCTGCGGCGAGCACCCGGGCCCCGGGAACGCGTCCCGCCTCCGCCGCCGAGGCCCGCGGCAGCACGAACGCGCGTCCGTCCCGATGCGCCGACAGCGCCATCGCCAGCGCGCCTCGAACCGCGCGCAGTTCACCGGTCAAGGCGAGCTCACCGGCGAACTCGTGCTGCGACAACGGCTGGGACGGAATCTGGTTGGTTGCGGCGAGTATGCCAAGTGCTATCGGCAGATCGTAGCGGCCCGACTCCTTGGGCAGGTCCGCCGGGGCCAGATTGACCGTGACCTTTCGCGCTGGAAATTCGAAATTCGCGTTATGAAGCGCTGCCCGGACACGATCGCGCGCCTCCCGCACCTCGGTGTCGGGGAGACCGACGATATGAACCGCCGGCAGGCCTCCGGAAATGTGCACCTCGACGGTAACCAGCGGCGCGGCAATACCCGCGAGCGCGCGACTGTGCACGACGGCGACCGGCATGGGGCAGGCTCCACTGCAACGCGGCGCCCGATCCGCACGGAGCCGAGCGTTGCGACCAGAGCCTAGTCGACGCGGGCGAGGGCCGTCGCTCGGCCATTTGCACGAATCCCAATTGCCCGAATCCCAATTGCCCGGATCCTGTTTGCACGAATCCTATTTGCAGGAATCGACGGCGCCGACTAGATCGGCGGCATCGGGACAAAGCGGGCAGGCGTCGGGCTAGCCCTGATCCGCGCCGGCACCGTGGTGGCCAAGCTCGGGCCAGTCCAGCCCGAGCTCAGGCCGCGCCGGGGGGTGCGGGAAATCTGGTATCGAGTTCGGCGAGACGCGCCTCCAGGCGCTCCAATTTTTCCCGCGTCTTCGCCAGAACCTCGGTCTGCGTGTCGAATTCCTGACGCGACACCAGATCCATGCGCGTGAGGCTGCTTTGCAGCAGCGCCTTCACGTTCATCTCGATGTCTTTGGCCGGACTCGCCTCCACTGCCTGCCCGATGCGAGTGGCCAGATCGTCGAGCACCTTGCTGTTGAAGTTGAGCATGCGGATTCTGCCTCAATGAGTTCGTCGACTCGCGCACCGCGCCGCGGACGGCATCAGTCTAACAAAGCCCTCTCCTTGCCCGGTACCGGATTCGCCCGCTCGTCAAAGGCGTACGAGGATCGACGCTGGTTCCGCCCCAGGATCGCGCATCACGGGCAACGGCGGGCACCAATTTGGTGCGACGACGTTCGGGGCGTCGCTGGACAGTCACATAACTTATTGATTATAAAAATTTTGTTGCAGTGGCACATGAAATGCTCAAGCACTCGGCATGTCGGCTCTGGTTCAACCCACCCCAAGGAAACCCAACATGTTCCCGAAATCGCCAATCCGCAGTGCCTGCGTCGCCACCGCCTTCGCCACACTTCTGTCCGGGGCCGCGCTGGCCCAGACGCCACCTCCGGCCGCGGAGCCTGACTTCACGTTCACCGGCAACGTCGGCCTGTACAGCCAGTACATCTTCCGCGGACTTTCGCAGACCAACGAAAAGCCCGCGGTGCAAGGCGGGTTCGACCTCGCGCACAAGAGCGGCCTCTACGTCGGCACCTGGGCGTCGAACATCAGCTGGCTGTCCGACCTTCCGCCGCCGACGCCGTCGTCCAGCGTCGAGTGGGACTTCTACGGCGGCTACAAGTTGGCGCTGCCCGCCGACTTCACCGCCGACTTCGGAGTGCTTTACTACTGGTACCCGGGCAGCTACCCCGAGGGCTTCGTCAAGCCCAACACCACCGAGCTCTACGTCGGGCTGTCGTGGAAGTGGCTGACCGCCAAGTACAGCTATGCGGTCAGCGATACCTTCGGCTTCTACGATTCCAAGGGCTCCGACTACTGGGAGCTGAACGCGTCCTACGACATCGTCGAGAAAGTGAACGACGCCATCGGCAAGGTCACGATCTTCGGCCACCTGGGCAAGCAGAAATTCAAGAACAACGGCTTCTACGACTACGGCGACTGGAAGGTCGGCGTCTCCACCGAGGTCTATGGACTGACCGTCGGTATCTTCGGGACCGGCACCGATGCCGAGAGCCTCGCCTACACCAATCGCTTCGACAAGAACGTTTCCGGAAGCCAGTTCGTCGGCTACATCCAGAAGTCGTTCTGAGTCGGCCAGCCGTGCCGTCGGGAACTTCCGCAATCGTGAGGACAACATGAAATTCATCACCGCCATCATCAAGCCGTTCAAGCTCGACGAGGTCCGCGAGGCCCTGTCGTCCATCGGCGTGCAGGGCATCACAGTCACCGAGGTCAAGGGCTTCGGCCGGCAGAAGGGGCACACCGAACTCTACCGGGGCGCCGAATACGTCGTCGACTTCCTGCCCAAGGTCAAGATCGAGGCCGCCATCAACGATGACGCGCTTGACCGCGTCATCGAAGCGATCGAGAAATCCGCCAATACCGGAAAAATCGGCGACGGCAAAATCTTCGTTTTCGACTTGCTGCAGGTCGTGCGCATCCGCACCGGTGAGACCGGTCCGGAAGCGCTCTAGAAGGAGCCTATGATGAAAAAGATTCTCGTGCTCATCGCGGCGCTCGGCGTCATCGGGTTCGCGATGCCTGCCGTGGCCCAGGACAAGGCCTCGCCCGCGCCGGCTGCTACGGCACCTGCTGCGGCAGCACCGGCGGCAATGCCCGGAACTGCGACCGCAGCGCCGGCAGACACCGCGCCCGCAGCGGCGGAGACGCCCGCGCCCACGCCGAACAAGGGCGACGTCGCCTGGATGCTCGTTTGCACGGCACTGGTGCTGATGATGAGCGTTCCAGCGCTGGCGCTGTTCTACGGCGGCATGGCGCGCAGCAAGAATGTGCTGTCGGTGCTCATGCAGGTGTTCGTGGTGTTCTCGCTGATCACCGTGCTGTGGTGCGTCTACGGCTACAGCATTGCGTTCACGGAGGGCAATGCCTATTTCGGCGGCCTCGACCGGCTGTTCCTGGCGGGGACCTTCGATGCGGCCAAAGGTGAGTTCGCCAACGGCGCAACGTTCTCGAAGGGCGTGGTGATCCCCGAACTGGTGTTCGTCGCCTTCCAGGCAACATTCGCGGCGATCACTGTCTGCCTGATCCTCGGTGCCTTTGCCGAGCGCGTGAGGTTCTCGGCGGTGCTGCTCTTCGCCGTGCTGTGGTTCACGTTCTCGTATCTGCCGATCGCGCATATGGTCTGGTTCTGGCCAGGCCCGGATGCCTATACGGCGGCCAGCGTCGTAGACGCGAACAACGCCAAGGCCGGCTTGCTCTGGCAATGGGGCGCGCTCGACTTCGCGGGCGGCACGGTCGTGCACATCAATGCGGGTATCGCGGGCATCGTCGGCGCCTATGTGATGGGCAAGCGCGTCGGATTCGGCAAGGAGGCGATGGCGCCACACAACCTGCCGATGACCATGATGGGCGCGTCGCTGCTGTGGTTTGGCTGGTTCGGCTTCAACGCGGGCTCCGCGCTCGAAGCCAACAACGCTGCCGTGCTGGCGTTCATGAACACCTTCCTCGCCACTGCCTGCGCCGTACTGTCATGGACCTTCGGCGAATGGCTGTTCAAGACCCGCCCGTCGATGCTGGGTGCGGCCTCCGGCGCGGTCGCCGGCCTGGTCGCGATCACCCCCGCCGCGGGCAACGTCGGCATCCTCGGCGCCTTCGTGATCGGCACCGTCGCCGGCCTCGTCTGCCTGTGGGGCGTGAACGGCCTGAAGCACCTGCTGAAAGTCGACGACACGCTGGACGTGTTCGGCGTCCACGCGGTCGGCGGCATCGTCGGCGCGTTGCTCACCGGCATCTTCGTCGCGCCGGACCTGGGCGGACCCGGCTTTGTCACCGACTGGGTTACCGGCGCCACCGGTTACACCAGCTACGGCGAACAACTGTGGGTCCAGGCCAAGGCGGTCGGACTGACCATCGTGTGGTCGGGCGTCGTCGCGTACATCTCGTACAAGATCGTCGACATGACCATCGGCCTGCGCGTACCCGAAGAGCAGGAGCGCGAAGGGCTGGACATCACCGCGCACGGCGAATCGGCCTACCGGTTCTAGCCCCAGCATCATGGTGCGGGCGCGGAGTGTCTTCCGCGCTCGCGCTGCCGGAGCATTTCTCCTCAGTGGATTTCGGGGCGCGCCCAACGCGCCCCGTTTTTTTCGGCCAAGCAAACATGGCAACCGCGCCCCCGGCTTGCCGATACTGGCGGATGAAGCAGGCGGGCGTCGACCCGCCATGCCTGGCGGGCGCATCGTCGCCTGACGCTATTTCTTTCGCCTGGCGCGCGGGTGCGCCGCGTCGTAGACCTTGGCCAGCGCCTGGAAGTCGAGATGCGTGTAGACCTGCGTGCTGGCGATCGACGCGTGCCCCAGCATTTCCTGCACGGCACGCAGGTCGCCCGAAGACTGCAGCACATGCGACGCGAACGAATGGCGCAGCATGTGCGGGTGCACGTGCCGGTCGAGCCCCTGCCGCCGCGCCCAGGCCGCCAGGCGCCGCTCGATCGTCCGGCCCGACATCCGGCGGCCGGCTGTGCCGACGAACAGCGCATCGCGATCGATCAGTGGCAGCGTCGCCCGCTGCGCCAGCCACGCGGCAAGCGCCGCGCGCGCCGGCGCGCCCACGGGCACCACGCGTTCCTTGGCGCCCTTGCCCCAGACGCGAATCTCGCCGGACTCGAGATCCAGCCGGCCGACGTCGATGCCGGCAAGTTCGGAAAGGCGAAGTCCCGACGAATACGCGAGTTCGAAAAGCGCCCGATCGCGCAGTTCCTGCACGCCGTTGCCCTCGATGGTCAACAGCCGCGCCGCCTCCTCGGGAGTCAGCGCAGAGGGCAGGCGACGCACGGACTTCGGCGGCTTCAAACCGACACACGGATCCTCGGCCTGCGAGCGGTCGCGTTCGAGCAGGAAACGGTAGAACGAACGCCACGCCGAAAGCATGCGTGCCAGGCTGCGTCCGGACAGGCCTCGACCGTGCAGCGTCGCCAGGATGCGCGCCAACTGGGCGCGCTTGAGTCCCGCAAGAGGCGCCGGGCCCGCGGCGCGCACCAATTGTCCGACGTCCCGCAGGTAAGCCTCACGGGTGTGCCGCGGCCGCGTGGCGAGCTGCGTGGCAAATTGCTCGACCAGCGCCACGTTCGCGGCGCTCGCAACTTCCTGGTCGGGCGGGGGGCCGGCTCGTGGCGACACGTCGACGGCAGACCGGTTGCTCAGGTCGGCGGCAGGAAACGCGCCGTTGCCACGCTTGCGAGTTCGGCCAGCCTCGTCTGGTACAGCGTCCCCATTCCCGTATGAAAGCGCTGCGGGTCCGGACTGCCCAACGCCAGCAGTCCGAACGGCTGCGCCGTGCGCAGCGGCAGGAAGGCGAACGACTGCAGGATGTCGCCATCCTCGAACCACTCGCGCGACTCGAACGCCGCCACCGGACCGCAGTAGGGCTGGCCCAGCTGTTCGGCGTAGTGGCGGATTTCCGTGGACGTCGCCGCCAGTTCCTGGAGGTAGGATTGCTCCGGCACCTTGCCCCACAGTCGTGCCACCACCTGCGGCACACCGAAGTCTTCCTTCAGACTGTGGTACAGGACGGCGAGCGTGGTCTCGAGGTCGGGCGCGGCGAACAGGGCGAGCGTCGACCGGTGCACCTTTTCGCTGATCTGGTCGTTCTCGGTGCCGTAGTCGACGAGTTCCTTGAATTTCGACTCGAGCTCGCTGACCTTTTCGCGCAAGGTGACGATCTGCCTTTCGGCGATCGGAATCGCATGTCCGCCGTGCGGATGCGGGACGAAAATGCCAGCGATCTCGTCGGCATACTCCTCGAAAAAGCCCGGATTCCGTTTCAGGTATTCGGCAACTTCCGCTGCATCCATTCGCTGGTTTCCGATAGTTGTGACGTTGTCGCGGTTGCCCGCAGGGCGGCTCAGTCCACCCACTCCCCTTCGAATACCGTCGCGGCCGGACCCGTCATCCGTACCTGGCTCTTCTCGCCATCCCAGCCGATGCTGAGCCCGCCACCGCGCATGTTCACGCGCACCGGCGAATCCAGCAACCCGCGACGAATGCCGGCCACCACCGCTGCGCAGGCACCGCTGCCGCAGGCCAAGGTCTCGCCGGCACCACGCTCCCAGACCCGCAGGTCAATGGTAGCGCGATCGACGACCGTCATGTATCCGGCGTTCACCCCATTCGGAAAGCGCGCGTGGCGCTCGATCAGCGGACCCTGCGTCGTCACCGGCGCCTGCGCGATCGCGTCCACGACCTGCACCGCGTGCGGATTTCCCAGCGAGAGCGCGCTGATGCTCACCTCCACGCCATCGACGTCGAGCGGTTCGCAGACCGCCCCCAGCCCATCGACGAAGGGCACGTCGGCCGCCCCGAACCGGGGGATGCCCATGTCGACGCTGACCTGGCCGTCCTTCTCCAGCCGCAGGACCAGCGGTCCACCCGCGGTCTCCACCGAAAGCGTTCGCTTGTCGGTCAGCCCATGCTCGCGCACGTAGACGACGAAACAGCGCGCCCCGTTACCGCAATGCTCCACCTCGCGGCCATCGGCATTGAAAATGCGATAGCGGAAATCGGCGCCGCCCCGCGCGGGTTCGACCACCAGCACCTGGTCGCAGCCGACACCGAAGCGCCGGTCGGCCAGAGCGCGGATGCGCTCCGGCGACAGGTCGAGGCGCTGGTGGACGCCGTCGAGCACCACGAAGTCGTTGCCGATGCCCTGCATCTTGGTGAACCGCAGCGTCACGTCCCGCGTCCCGCCGTCTGGCCCGGCCACGCCATTTCCCCGTCCCGCCTGAAATCGAATCTGCGGCCACCGTCCAGCGTGGCCACGCCCGTTACCGCGTAGCGTACTGCCATTCGCCCGGCTGGGGCGGCTTCGGCGCGCTTCGCCACGGCGGCCGCTGCCCGCAGCGCCGCGGACCATTGCGTGCGAACGAGCAGCGTGGTCGCCGCGCGGTCACGCGCGGGCAGGTGCGCCGGCGCGTCGATCCGCGCCGTTCCGACGACGACCCCCTCGATCTGCAATTGCGCATCGAGGGTTTCGACCACCAGCGTGCGGTCATTGGGATTCACCACGTCGAGCAGGACGGCGAAGCGCGCCTCGCCGACCGACAGGCTTTCGACCCGCACCGCTTCGACGCGTACCTCGGGCGCGACCAGGCGCGGCATCACCGCGCAGCCGGCGAGAGCCACGGCCATCAGCGCGCCGGCGGCGCGGACGACCGGCGCGCGCGACCGCTGGAACGTGGCGCCGGCGTCACGCATGCCGATCTTTCCCACACGGCCCGGTCCCCGGTCCGACGATACTGCCTGCCGTCATCATCTCCGCACCGGCCGGTGCCTCCTGACAATTGCAGTGCCCGAGCGGTCGGGCACCAGCACAGCGGCTTCGGGCTTGTCCGCGAAGAACCGGTCGACCGCCTCGGCGATCCCCGGCCAGGCCATGCTCGAGTAGTCGTGCAGGATCAGGTACCCGCCCGGCGAGATCCGTGGGTAGAAGAATTCCAGCGCATCCCAGGTCGGCTTGAACAGGTCGGCATCCAGGTGCACCAGCGCGAAGACCTCGCCCTCGGGCACCGCCACCGCAGTATCCGGGAAATAACCGTTGCATAGCGTGACCAGCGGAGAGTCACCGAGGAAGCGGGCGACCGCCTCGGCCGAGGTGTCGTCGAACTGGAATGCTCCCGCATCGGTGGTCTTCTCGCCCGGCAGGTCGCGCGCGTCGAAACCGGTGAACGTGTCGAACAGGTAGAGCCTGCGCTCCGGCAGCAGCGTGTGCAGGATCTTTGCGGTCGTTCCCTTGTACACGCCGAGCTCGGCGATGCTGCCGGCAACACCGTCCTTTTCCAGCTGCCGGATGTTCTCGACGAACATGCACAGCCGCGCGAGATCGACCTGGTCGAACGACGAATTGCGCGCCAACCAGATCTCGCGCAACGCGGCAAAGTCGAACGACGTCTTGCCCATCCACTCCGGCAGGTGCTGGACGATGTAGCTGTCGCTGGCGTTCACCAGCGGGGCCGCGCCCCGCTTGACCAGCGACCGGAATTGCCTGCGGCGCCATGCCGACCACTTCGATGCGCTCATCGAATGCCCGGACCTCAGGACGCGTCGTGGAAGAATTTCAGCAGTTTGAGGGCCTTGTCGTTCGAATGCTGAAACGCCGCCGGATCAAACGAGGCCGCGCCGATGCGGGCATAGCCCGGCAGCGTGGCCAACAGCGTGTCGTCGACGTTCTTGAAACCCATCGCCCACTCGCTGAACATCCGGGCCGGGATATCGCCCTCGGCAAGCGGCAGTACCGTGTGGTGGCGTTCGTCGCGCTTGATCTTCTCGTAGAGCGAGCGCACCTCGTTCTCTTCGCCTTCCAGCATCTGGATGAAGTGCCCGCTGCCGGCATCTTTCCAATACCTGTAGATCAGCATGCCGGTGATGCTCTTCTCGGCGTTCCTCGCGCGACTGACGGACAGCAACGACTCGAGCGCAGCGGCGTCCATCGGCTTTTTTGCCTGGCTGACATAGATCACGTAGTGCATGGGTTCTCCACACGTTCCTTGTTGCTGACACCGGATCAGCTGCGGGGCGGCGTCGGGGATGGTGGGCCGGACACAATGCCACGCTGTAGCAGCGCCGCAAAATATTCGCGTGCCAATCCTGGGATCACCGGATCATGGTCGAATGTATCACCGTTGCCCGGATGCGGCCCGTCCGTACACGAACCCCGTCTCCACCCTCAATTCAGTACACCGTCGCGCAACCTAGACGTTGAAGCGAAAATGCATGACGTCGCCGTCATTCACCACATATTCCTTGCCCTCGACGCGCATCTTCCCGGCTTCCTTGGCGCCGTGCTCGCCCTTGCAGGCAATGAAGTCGGCGTAGGACGTGACTTCCGCGCGGATGAAGCCTTTCTCGAAGTCGGTGTGGATGACGCCTGCCGCCTTGGGTGCGGTGTCGCCGTGATGGATCGTCCACGCCCGTACTTCCTTCGGTCCGACGGTGAAATAGGTTTCGAGTCCAAGCAGCTTGTAGCCGGCGTGGATCAACCGGTCGAGCCCCGGTTCGGTGACGCCCATGTCCTCCAGAAACACGCGCTTGTCCTCGCCGGACAGGTCGGCAATCTCGGACTCCATCGCCGCGCTCACCGACACGACGGGTGCGCCTTCCTTCGCTGCATGCGCTTCGACGGCGGCGAGCAGCGGATTGTCGTGAAAGCCATGCTCGGCGATGTTCGCCACGTACATCGTCGGCTTCATCGTCAGCAGGAAAAACGGCGCCAGCACATCCTTCTCCTCCGGATAGAGGTCGGCGGTCCGCGCCGGCCGGCCGGCATCGAGCACCGCCTCGACCTTGCGCAGCACGGCCAGGATGCGCTGCGCCTCCTTGTCGCCGGCACGGGCAGGCTTCTCGGCCTTGGCGACCTGCTTTTCGACGGCGGCAAGGTCCGCCAGCGCCAGCTCGGTATTGATCGTCTCGATGTCGGAGACCGGATCAACGCCTCCGGTCACGTGGACGACGTTGTCGTCGTGGAAGCAGCGGACCACGTGCGCAATCGCGTCGGTCTCGCGGATGTTGGCGAGGAACTTGTTGCCCAGCCCCTCGCCCTTCGAAGCGCCGGCCACGAGGCCCGCGATGTCGACGAACTCGACCACTGCCGGCATCACGCGCTCCGGCTTGGCGATGGCGGCCAGCGGAGAAAGCCGCGGGTCCGGGACCTCGACGATGCCGACATTGGGCTCGATGGTGCAGAATGGATAGTTCTCCGCGGCAATGCCCGCCTTGGTCAGCGCGTTGAAAAGCGTGGACTTGCCGACGTTGGGCAAACCTACGATGCCGCATTTCAGACTCATGCGTTTTCCATCCTATATTCGGGCCGGCGGCGCCGGTCCGTTGCCATCAGTGCTTTTCCCGCGCGTGTGCAATTCCATCATCGCGCGCTCCATGTCGCCGACGGCAATCGCCGGCCAGGCATCGAGCGCACGTCCGATCGCCGCGTCGATGGCCCCCTCCTCTTCCGATCGGGGAGGCCTGAGGACGTAGTCGACGACTTCCTGCTGCGACAACTCCGAGTCGCGCGGATGTCCAATGCCCAGCCGCAGACGCCAGAATTCGGAGGAACCCAGCTGCGCCTGGATATCGCGCAGACCATTGTGCCCGGCGTGACCGCCTCCCTGCTTCATTTTCGCCTCGCCCGGCTTCAAATCGAGTTCGTCGTGCACGACCAGGATCTCCGAGGGTGCGATCGCGAAAAATCGGGCGAGTCCGGCCACGGCGCGACCCGACAGGTTCATGTAGGTCGCCGGTTTGACGATCCGCAGGTCCCCCACCTTCGCAACCTCGCCGGAAAACTTCGATTCCATGGAAAACCTCGCCGCCAACCGCGCGGCGAGCCCTTCCGCGAACCAGAAACCCGCGTTGTGACGGGTATTGACGTACTCGCGGCCGGGATTGCCCAGGCCCGCGACGAGTCGGATGGGATTGGCCATGGCGGGGGCGCGCACACTGCGCGCCGCAACGAAAAAGGCCCGTTTGGCGGGCCTCTTTCGCGGTGCGGCGAAAGGCGGGCGGCTATTTCTTCTTCTCGTCCTTCTTGTCCGCCGGGGCCTTGGCGTCGGTTTCCGCCGCCGGCGCGGCGACGGCAACTGTCGCGCCTTCCGCCACCTCGGCAACCTCTTCTTCGGCCTCGACCTGCGCGCGCGGCAGGATCGCCGCAGCAACCACCGGGTCGGTCTTGCCGTGAGTAACCACCGTCACGCCCGCAGGCAACTTGACGGCCGATGCGTGAATGGCCTCGCCGACTTCCAGCGCCGACAGGTCGATTTCGATGAACTCCGGCAGATCCTTGGGCAGGCACGAGATGTCGAGTTCAGTGTTCACGTGGCTGATGATCGCAGCAGAGAGCTTCACCGCCGGCGAGATCTCGCCGTTCACGAAGTGCAGCGGCACCTTCATGTGGATCTTCTTGTTCTCGTCGACGCGCTGGAAATCGACATGCAGGATTTCGTTGCGGAACGGATGCATCTGCACGTCGCGCAGCAGCACCTTGGTCGCCGCGCCGTCGAGCTTCATGGTGAGGATCGACGCGTGGAACGCCTCGTTGCGCAGCGCGTGGAACAGCGCATTGTGGTCGAGCTCGATCGGCGTCGGCTGGGCGGTGCCACCATAGACAATGCCTGGCGCCTTGCCTGCCCGGCGCATGCGACGCGACGCGCCACGACCTTCGGTAGCCCGGGGAAAAGCGGTGAATTCGATGTTCATGGTGACTCCGGTTGTCTGCGGCCTTCCCTCCGGCGCAGCCCTGCCTGGCGGCAGCGGCGCTTCGGGTCGTCCGCCTCAAGTTTGCCTCGATGGGCGACAACCGCCATGCGCGGACCCCAGCAGGGGCCGGTCACGGCGGAAAAGCCTTGAATTATAACCTGAATCCCGGCGGACACGCCAGCCGCCCGGCCGACCGTCAGTCGGTGAACAGCGACGACACCGATTCCTCGTTGGAAATCCGGGTCATGGTCTCGGCCAGCAACTGGGCGCAGGAGAGCTGGCGCACCTTCACGCAGCCTTGCGCCTCTATGGTCAGCGGGATGGTGTCGGTCACGACCATCTCGTCCAGGTCCGAGGTGGCGATCCGCTCCACCGCTCCGCCGGACAGGACCGGGTGGGTGCAATACGCGACGACCTTGGTCGCACCGCGTTCCTTCAGCGCCGTCGCCGCCTTGCACAGCGTGTTCGCCGTGTCGACGATGTCATCCATGATCACGCAGGTACGGCCTTCGACATCACCGATGATGTTCATCACCTCGGAGACGTTGGCCTTGGGCCGGCGCTTGTCGATGATTGCGAGATCGGAATCGAGTCGCTTGGCGATGGCGCGCGCGCGCACCACGCCGCCGACATCGGGCGAGACGATCAGCAGGTTCTCGTAATTGCGCTTCCACAGGTCGCCCAGCAGGATCGGCGTGGCGTAGATGTTGTCGACCGGCATGTTGAAAAACCCCTGGATCTGGTCCGCGTGCAGATCCATCACCATCACCCGGTCGACACCGACGGTCGACAGCATGTCGGCCACGACCTTCGCGGTGATTGCAACGCGGGCCGAGCGCGGCCGTCGATCCTGCCTGGCGTAGCCGAAATAGGGAATGGCCGCGGTGATCCGCGCCGCCGAGGCGCGCTTGAGCGCATCGACCATTACCATGATTTCCATCAGGTGGTCATTGGTCGGCGCGCAGGTCGACTGCAGGATGAACGCGTCGCGACCGCGCACGTTCTCCATCAGCTCGACCAATATCTCTCCGTCCGAGAAACGGCCGACCTGACAGCGGCCGAGACTGACGTTCAGATGTCGGCAGACCGCTTCCGCGAGTTGCCGGTTCGCGTTACCGGCGAAGATACGCATCCGCTCGAAGGCCATGATCGAACCGTTGGGGAACCGACTGGGGTGAAGCCGCGAGTCTATCCGAAAATGAAACCCTTTCGCATCGTCCTAGTCCAGATTCAGCGTGGATGCAGCCACTTGGGCAGGAGCTCATAGGGGTCGGTCCTGATCGACGCATCGACGGTGGCACCGTATTTCTGCAGCAGCGGGTGCAGTTGACGATCCTTCAGGGCGTCGAAAACTTCGGTGCAGCCTCCGACGAAGTTGCCACCGACGAAGATCTGTGGCAGCGTGACCGATCCGGTCCGGCGCTTGAGAACCTCACGGATCTTGCCACCGCGATCGCCCTGCTGATAGGCGACAGAATCGAGGTCGACCGACGTATAGGCGATGCCATACCTCGAGAACACGTTGCGGACCGACCAGCAGAATTCACACCATTCGAGCGCGAACATGACGACCGGCTGCCCCGGATCAACCAACAACGCGTCGACCTCGCGGGTGGCCTCTTCGTCGAGCGCGCCCTCTGCTTCCGTCGAAGCAGGCGCCGCCGCCGCAGCGACATCGAATCGATATCCCGGCGTCGATCTCGATATTTCAAGTTCTTCCTCGGTCATTTCCACCGTGACATTCTCGAACAGCGGCGTGGAAAGGTAGCGTTCGCCGGTATCGGGCAGCATGCAAAGAATGTTGCTACCCTGCGCTGCCGTCCGCGCGACCTGCAGCGCGCCGGAAAACGTCGCGCCGGCCGAAATGCCGACGAAGATGCCCTCCTGCAGCGCGAGTTCCTTGGCACAGCGCAGCGATTCCTTGCCGTCGATCGGCACAAAGCCGTCGATGCGGCTCGCCAGCGTGACCTGCTCGACGAGCTGGGGGATGAAGTCCGGGGACCACCCCTGCATCAGATGCGGCCGGAACAACGGATGGCTCGCGCTGTGCGATCCATCGCTGTTCCTCGCCTGCGCAATGCCGCTTGCAAGCATCGCCGCGTTATCAGGCTCGCAGACGATGATCCGCGTCTGCGGGCTTTTCTCCTTCAGGACTCGCGAGACACCGTTGAGCGTGCCGCCGGTGCCGAATCCGGTGACCCAATAGTCAAGCGAGACATCGGCGAAGTCGTCGAGGATCTCCACCGCCGTGGTTCTGGCGTGGACCTCCGCGTTGGCCGGGTTCTCGAACTGGCGCGACTGCCACCAGCCATGCGCCTTGCCCAACTCCTCGGCCTTGGCCACCATGCCGGAGCCTTTTTGCGCAGCCGGCGTCAGCACGACCTTGGCGCCGAGAAATCGCATCAGTTTCCGGCGTTCCACGCTGAAGCTCTCGGCCATCGTGATGACCAATGGATAGCCCTTCTGCGCGCAGACCATGGCCAGGCCAATGCCGGTATTTCCGCTGGTGGCCTCGACGATCGTCTGTCCGGGCTTGAGTTCGCCGCGGCGTTCCGCGTCCTCGATCACTCCCAGTGCCAACCGGTCTTTCACCGAGCCCATCGGATTGAAGGACTCCATCTTGACGTAGAGATTGACACCCTTGGGGCCCAGCTTGTTGATGCGGATCACCGGGGTGTTGCCGATGGTTTCCAGAATGCTGTCGAATCGCTTGCCCATTGCACTTCCTCCTGTCTGATTGCTCGGTCTTCCAGTTGTTTCTAACACGTCGGGAAAACGACACGGGATCGGCGCGGCGACTCGCAGACCACTCGCCGACCGCTTTTCATGTCACGGCGGATTGGCCGCCTCGCGTCCCGGCGCCGTTCTCGGCAACCAGCCGATCGCCAATCTCGATGACTTCGTCGACCAGCGCATCCGCCCGGTCCATCGTCGTCCGGGCACCGATGAAGCAGGGCCTGATCGCGAGCACGCCATCGACGACGGCCGTGCTGGGCATGTTGCGTCCGCGATGTACAAGCTCGCGGTGAATCCGCCGGTTCAACTCGTTCTGCTCGCCCCCGGCCTCGGCCAGATAGCGAAAGCAACAAATGGACAGCGTCGGTGGCTGGACCGCTTCCAGACGCGGATGCTCGAGCGCCCGTTGCGCGATGCGTCTGGCCATCGCATTGTGGCGACAAACCCGCTCGCGCATGCCATCCTTGCCGATTTCGCGTATCAGCGCCCAGACGACGGCGCCGCGCGAAGGCGCCGAAAGTTCGACACCAAAGTCGAAGTAGGGAATGCCGAGACTGTCCATCGAGTGGTGAACGCCCTCGGTCGTGCACGAGCCCTCGAGGTAGTCGGAAGCCTCCTGCGTGAATGCACGATTCAGAATGCTTCGGTCGCGAACAAAGGTGGCGCCGATGCCTACCGGCGCGCCCAGCCATTTGTGCGGGTCGACGATCACCGAGTCCGCCAGCGCCAAGCCGTCGTAGAGCGGGTGCACCAGCGGGTCCAGGATGCCCGGCAGCCCGTAGGCGCCGTCAACGTGGAACCACACGCCGTGGGTGCGGGCCAATTCGCCCAACTCGCGCAACGGGTCGATCGCTCCGGTGCCGGTGGTGCCGGCATTGGCGACTACCGCCACGCGGACGACGTCGCGTTGCGCATCCGCCTCCAACTGGCGCTGCAGGGCGTCTGGATGCATGCGTCCCTGCGCATCGCTGGCGATCAGGACCACCGCTGCCCGACCCATGCCCAGCGCCGCCGCCGCGCGCTGAATGGTGTGATGGCCGGCTGCCGTGGCGTAGATGCGGCACGATCCACGGACGCCATCGCGCGCAGGATCGACGCCCAGCTGCTCCATCGCCGATTGCCGCGCACCGCCCAGCGCAACCAGATTGGCCGTCGATCCACCGCTGCTGTACAGGCCCTTGAATTCGCGCGGCAACTCGAACATGTCGGCCAGCCACTGCAACGACAGTTCCTCGAGAAAGTTGAATGCGGTCGCGCCAAGTCGTTGTGGCGCGGCGACCGAACCGGCCAACGTCGCCAGCGCGCCGATGGCAGTAGCCCCGGTGGTGATGAAGGCGGTGCTGCCGGGATTGGGAATCTGCGAGCCGTTCGGAATCAGGTACCGTCCCATCTCGGCAAGCACGGCATCGATACCGATGCCCGCCCTGGGCAGTTCGCGGTCCAGCACGGACATCCACTCCACAGGGTCGGACATGGAATCCGGATGCTCGAACCGCAGATAGCGATCGAGATGCGCGCCCAAAGCGGTCAGGTGTGCGGTCAGATTGCCGCACTCGGCACGGTCCTCCTTCATGCTGCGTCTCCGCGGTTCAAGTATTGCTTCGCCTTGCGGCAATCGTGGTCACGCCATCGGCTGTAGAAAATTAACGCGATCAGGACAGCGAGCGAGCGCCACAGTCCTGGAACGCCATCGGGTGGTTGCCGTTGAAACCAACTCCTGCCTCAATGTGCGCTGGCGGAAACTCCTGCAATGCGGGACCGCCTAGCGCCCGGGGTCGACCTGCAACACAAGCGGTCTCTTGCCGTCACCGTTGCGCGATGCCCATCCAACCACATAGAGCCTCCCCGCATTATCCTTGCTGATCGAGCCGTAAAGCAGAATACCGGTCAAGCCACGGGTGTCGAGTGGAAATGCAGCGGAGACTCGCGATCCCAATTCGCTCACGACCCATTCGAACGACGAGCCCCGGCGGGAAACGCCGGCAATCAACTTGCCGCCACCTATCGAGAACAGCGACGGTGCATAGGCATGCCCGGCCGGGTGAAACCAGCCCGCCTCCCTCACGGTCGCCGCAGCATCGGCATTCGGTTCAATCAGGTACAGCTGTCCCAGTGCGGTAGCGAAGACAAGTTCGCCGTCGGGCAGGTACGCCAGGCCAACGATTCCGTGATTCTCCGTGATGGAGCCGCTGCCAACGTAGTGATGCAGCGGCGTTGCCGCGATCTCGCGCAGTTGGGCATCGAATTCAACCAGGAACGCCTCGGGGCTTCCGTACGCGCGGCGCACGACGCGCGGCACATAGGCGTGTCCACGTATATCAGTGAGAAAGTTGCGCGAGACATGCCCGCCCACTGATCCGACCACAACGCGTCGAACCGCGCCGCCAACCGTGTCGTATTGGTACAGGACATGCCCGAAGTAGCCGAGCGCGTACACGTATCGCCCTGCACCGCTGACGGCAACGAGGCCTTCGTCGACGGCTGCGAGGTGTTCCCAGACCTTCCGATTCGGATGCACCCGCCATAGGTGACCACCCCACCGCGGCGGTTTGGAGCCGTCGTACGCTTCACCTTCCTCGTCCGTGGACGCGAAGTAAAGCCACCCGTCCGACGCCGGAACGATTCTCGAGTGGATCTTGATCTGTCCCTCGCCATCGCGTTCGCGGCCGAGGCTCTTCAGTTTGTCCAGCACCGCGCCACGGTCGAACCACTTGTCGCTGTCCGGTTCATATTCGAACAAGTGAGCGCTCCTGCCGTCGTGCGACGCAGAGACACCGACCCAGATGTGACCGCTCGCGTCACGTCCCGTGGCACCCCAGACCGCGGTAGCGTCATCGAACGGCGGCACCGCAAGCTCACGCACTGCCGGGGGCCGAAACGGATCCTGAAGTGACGGCAGAAAGGCACTGCCGGTCAACTCGGCATAACTATGTGCCGCAACTGTGGGGCCGGGATCGGTGCGCACAATGAGCAATCGCGCGCTGATCGCGACGCAGACAATCACCAGCACGCCAAACAATATCCAGCTTGTGCGAATCTTAATGGGCTTTCCCGAATTTTCGTCAAGTTGCGGCGATTTCAGTCAAGTGGTGCTTCATGGAACAGCCTACTTCACCGCCACCCGTCTGTCACACCATATTGCGCGACGCGCTTCCGTGGAGTCACTCGATCGGTAGTTCGCGCACGCGCGTTCACCTTCAACGCGCGACGCGATCGACCAGCGCCTGAATGGCCCCACTCCAGTCGCCGATTGTGCGCTGACGGATCACGCTGACCCCAGGGTACAAGACGCTCCGATCGTGATCGGCGCGCCAGCGCCAATCCGGCGTGAACGCAGACAGTATTGTCGCCGGCCGCGCCATGCTGCCCGCGAGATGCCCAACGGACGTGTCGACGCTGACCACGTGGTCGAGTGCCTGCAGCACCGCTGCCGTATCGTCGAAATCGGCGAGCGCATCGGCGAGCACGTGGACATGGTCATATTGGCGCAGCCAATCACGCTCGCCGCTGGTGGCATCTTTCTGTAGCGCAATGACGACCGCGCCGGCGGTACGCGTTGCTTCGAGCCACGGCGCCAGCGCCTGCACCGGGAGCGAGCGATTGTGGTCGTTGCGATTGTTGGGATTTCCGCGCCATGCAACACCCACGCGCAATGCTGCCCGCGGCAGGCGCGATCGCCACACTGCACATCGCGTCGGGTCCGCACGCAGGTAAGCGCCGCTGCAGATCCAATCGGATTCGTGGCGGAGTCGCATGGCCAGCGGCAGGCTGAGGAGCCCAATCCGCCGCTGCGGGACATCGCCGTAGGACGCCTCACCCAGCGAGCCAACGCGCCGCAGAGACAACTGGCGCCGCAGGAATTCGACGAGCGGCAACTGCACCTGCAACTGGACCTCGGCGCATTGCCGCGCCAACAGCGAAATGAACCGCGCGAACAGCAGTGTGTCGCCGAGCCCCTGCTCCGCCTGGACAAGGACGCGCATGCCGTGCAGGTCTTCACCCGGCCGCCAGAGGGGAATTGGGGATTCCGGCAGTGGCGCCTGCGCCTGTGATCGCGTACCGCGCCAGCGTGCCTCGTAATGGCGCGACCCCAGCGCGTAGTCGCCGACAGCGAAGGCACTCAACGCCAGGTTGAATTCCGCATCGGCGTCGGCCGGATCCTGCGCGAGAAGCGCGGCGAGTTCGTCAATCGCATCGCGATGGCGGTTCAGTGCCCGCAGCGCCACGGCCTTGTTGTGACGCGCATCATCGTGCCCGGGATCGATCGCCAGGATCTCGCCACAGCGCGCGATGGCCTCTTCCGGCCGGCTGGAGAAGGTCAGGGCATTGGAAAGCGCCACCAGGGTGTTGACGTGATGTGGTCTCAACGCGAGTGATTGCTCGAACAACGGTACCGCCTCGGCATAGCGACGCCTTGCCACCAGAATCAGTCCAAGATTGTTGAGCAGTCCCGGATGCGACGGCAACAAATCGCAGAGGCGGCGATAGCACGTCTCAGCCTCGTCGAGGCGACCGGCGTTGCGCGCCGCGATGGCACGGTCCTGCAGATCGCTCACCTCCGACATCTTCGCCGCATGTTCATTCGCAACGGGTCAGCTGCCGTCGCCGTCTTGAGTGAGCGTCGCGCCGATGTCGCGCAGCACGCAGACAGCGGAAACGCGTCGGAAAGTGGCTTGCGCAGGATCGTTGAAACTGAATGGCTGGGGAGGTAGGGATCGAACCTACGAATGCCGGAATCAAAATCCGGTGCCTTACCACTTGGCGACTCCCCAGCGGAAACCGGTTTTCCGCGAGACTTACGCAAATCCCGCGAGTGGGTGCCGCGCAAGGGTGCGCGACACGCGACCGCCTATGTGCTCCGGAAGCGCGCCAATGGCCAGCCGCGCTTCCTGTTCGCTCGTACACGCCGCAAACACGCACGCGCCCGAGCCGGTCATCCGCACCCGCGGCGAAACGCGGGCCAACGCGGCGATCGTTTCGGCAACCGCAGGGTATCTCGACCCGGTCACGGCCTCAAGATCGTTCCGACCATAACTGTCGGAAAAGACATCTATTTTCGCCGACGCACTGGACCGTGTCAATTCCCGCGCCGCGAAAATGCCTGCAGTGGCGACCGCCACTGCCGGAAATGCCAGCGCCAGCCAGATCGTCGGTACGGTCATCGGCTTGAGCACCTCGCCG
Source organism: uncultured beta proteobacterium (assembly GCA_963712105.1). Classification (GTDB taxonomy): domain Bacteria; phylum Pseudomonadota; class Gammaproteobacteria; order Burkholderiales; family Casimicrobiaceae; genus VBCG01. The sequence goes on along the minus strand of CAVQGR010000012.1, from coordinate 126,153 downwards.
ATTCCGCGGGCAAGCGCATTCTCGCCGGCGACAAAAAACGGCACGTCAGCGCCCAACGACACCGCCAGGCACTGCAGGCGTTCGCTTGAATAGCCCAGCCGCCACAGGCGATTGAGCGCCAGGAGCACGCTGGCCGCGTCGGAACTGCCGCCGCCCAGCCCTGCGCCCAGCGGAATGCGCTTTGCGAGACCGAGCCGGACGCCCAGCCGCGTTCCGCTATCGGCCTGGAGCGCGCGGGCCGCGAGAATCGCAAGATCGGCATCGGCTGGAACGCCTTCGACTGCACCGACCCGCTCGATCATCCCGTCTTCGCGAACCTCCAGCGACACGAGATCGGCAAGATCGATCAGCGTGAACAGTGACTCGAGCGTGTGATAGCCGTCTGCACGCCTCCCGGTGACATGCAGGAAGAGGTTGACCTTGGCGGGCGCCGGAACGACCAGGGTATCGACTGCCGATGCCACGCGTTTTCCGGCGACGTCAGTGTGCTGCCGGACCGAAGCGGTCGATCGCAATGCGGACTTCGACGATCTCGGCATCGGGAAAGCGCATGAACAGCCGCGAGGGTCGCGATGCCGGCGCGCCGTCGGCATACGCATAGACAATCTCCCAACCGTCCTGGTGGATTACGCGGGGGCGCCCGTCGCCATCGCGCTCGATGCCGAATCGCGTCTGCGCGACCGGTCGTCCGACGATCCAGAAAGCGAGGCCGGCGACCGGAATCGCCACGCCGAAGACCGCCTGCGTAAGCGCCGGCCAGCCGGAATAGCTGGTCACCGACTCGCCCGGTCGCGAGAGACGCACGCCAGCATGGTCACCGGCAAGCTGTGCAAGCGTTTGTCCCGTGGGTGTTGCAACATCGATCCGGTCTCCCTCGGCGGTATGCCGCCAGGTGAAATGCACCGCCGCGCCTTCGTTGCCGTGCCGCGCGGACAATCGGCCGGCGGCTTCGAAGTCCTTGTCTTCGGCCAGCGTACCGGTCGACGCCGGACCAATCGGCGCCACGGTGGCGCAGCCGGCGAGCACCGTTAGCGCCAGCACCGCCACGCTGGTCCTGCAGGCAAACACGCGTTTCACGGCTTCGGGCGCCGGCACACCGGGCCGCACCCGCGCGTCAACGCGCGAGTCGCCGCACGGTCTCCAGCAGCAGCACGTTGTCCGGCGTGATCTTCAACTGCGTCTGCCAGACCTCCTGTGCTCGGACACGCTCGCCCTGGGCCCAGATGACTTCGCCCAGGTGTGCTGCAACCTCCGGGTCGGGCCGGATCTTGAAGGACCGGATAAGGTAGGCCTCCGCTTCCTGGAATCGACCCATTCTGAACAGCGCCCACCCCATGCTGTCGAGAATGAACGGGTCGTCGGGCGAGAGCTTGTGCGCCTTCTGGATCAGTTCGTATCCCTCGGTCGCACGCGCGGTCCGGTCGACAAGCGTATATCCCAGCCCGTTGAGCGCCTGCGCATCGTCGGGACGAAGCTCGACCACCCGGCGCAACCTCGTTTCCGCCTCGTCAATGCGATCCATTCGTTCCGCGACCATGGCCGCGTCGTAGAGCAATTCCGGTGAATCCGGATGTTCGCGCAGCGCCTGCGCCAGAACGTCGTATGCGGCCGCATTGTCGCCGGCGTCCCGAAGCAGCTGGGCTTCCGCCTGTCGTACCTGCACGCGTTGCTCGATGGTCACCGCCGGCAGGTCGTCAAGGTAGCGGCGCGCTTCCACGATCTTTCCCTGTTTGGCCATCATCGATGCGACGCGAAGCCTCGCGAGCCACGCCCGCGCACCTTCCGGAACTTCCTTGTAGCGTTCGATCGCGACGTCGTAGCGTCCGGTCTCCTCGGCCACCTGCGCAAGATAGAGTTCGACCGCTCCATTCTCGCCATAGTTAGCGCGCTTCAGATCGAACAACAGCGCCTCGGCGGTGTCCCAATCCTTCATCTGCACCGAGATGACCGCGACGCCGAATTCATATTCGCGAGAATCCCGATCGCGATCCCATAGTTTCTGAAATACCGCGCGCGCTTCCGCGTAACGCTTTTGCTCGACGTAGATCTGCGCCAACATGCTTGCGGCAGCCTTTGCGTCGGAGTTCGCGCCAATGAATCCGGCCAGATAGTCGGCCGCCTCGGCCGGCGCCTTCCGCGACACGATTTCGGCGCGCAGGAGCGCGGCGCGCTCCCAGTCGGGTTTCAGCGCGAGCGCCCGCTCGACCTCGACCAGCGCCGTATTGTCTCCGCTGCTCTCCGGCACGCCACCGTTGAAGGCCGCGAGTGACACCGCGAAATGCGCTTCCGGAGTGGTCGTGTAGGGCCTGGCCAGTTCCCTGACAAGTTCGTAGACCTGGCGACGATCTTGGGCGTCGCCGAAAAAGCGGTTCAGCTGCAGGAATATTTCCCCCGCACCGCGGTCGGTCACGGCAGCATCGGCGATGAGTTTCTCCAGCTTTTGCTTCAACTCGCCAGCGGCGCCGCCATCTTGGGCGATCTTGCCAGTGTCACCGGCCGCCAGCGCCGCAAGGACCTGCTGTGGACGCTCCGCAGTCGGGTCGATCGAAGACCAGAGCGACGCGGATTCCTGGGCCAGTCCGCGCATCCGTGCGGCCAGCGCAATCTCGGTGGCACGACGGGCAATGCGCGGATCACGCGTATCGCGTGCGGCTTCGTAGTATGCACGCGCAGCAAGCGAGGGCTCGCCACGCTGCAACGCGACGTCGCCAAGCAGGAGTCGGTAGAACACGTCCGCGGAGAGGCCGGTGCTCTCCGCGTTGGCCTTGGGAACCGGCAACGTGTGAGGCACGATTCCGGGCAGCGGCGATTGCGCGTTCACGGCACCTGACAGCGTCAGTCCGGTCAACACAAGCACACAGGCGACGGCTGGAAAGCCGAGGAGGGGAAGGCGGCGGCAACAAAGCGGCATGGATTCTCGCAGGGTCCTGGACCGGCCTCGCGAACTTTCCGGACACGCGTCGGCGCCGGTCGGCAGAGGCCATGGGTAGTCGAATGATCTTAGGCTATATTGGGTGAGGCAACAAACCGACAAGCCGAGCGTGCATTTGCGCGCCCATCGGGCAGTTCCTGCTCCGGTTGCGAGCCGTCGCCACCGATGTCGTCCAAGCTCCGATGCCCGAACTTCCGGAAGTCGAAACCACACGTCGCGGAGTCGAGCCACACGTCGTCGGCCGCCGAATTGCGGCCATACGCGTATACGACTCACGATTGCGCTGGCCGGTTCCCGGCGATCTCGCGCAGCGGATGGTCGGCCAATCCATCGCCGCAGTCGACCGCCGTAGCAAGTACTTACTCTTTCGATTCTCCGAAGGCACGTTGCTGGTACACCTCGGTATGACCGGGAACCTGCGCGTTCATCGCCATCCACCAGCCCTGGCCAAGCACGATCATGTCGACCTGGTCTTCGACGACGGCTCGCTCCTTCGCTACAACGACCCGCGCCGATTCGGCGCCATGCTATGGCTGCCGGCCACCGGGGTCGCCCATCCGCTGTTGCGCGACCTGGGCCCGGAGCCTTTCGCCGCCGCATTCCACGCCGGATACTTCTGGGACGCCACCCGCGGACGCCGTACCGCCATCAAATTGGTGCTGATGGACAATCATGTCGTGGTCGGCGTCGGCAACATTTACGCCAACGAATCGCTGTTTCGGGCCGGCATCCGACCGGCGACCCCTGCCGGTCGCGTCTCCCGACCCCGGTTCGAGCGCCTGGTGAGCGCTGTTCGCGAAGTGCTGGACGAGGCCATAGCCAAGGGCGGCAGCACGTTGCGCGACTATGTCGACGCCCGGGGTGAAGCCGGATATTTCCAGCTCGATTATTACGTCTACGGGCGCAAAGGGCTGCCTTGCCTGGTCTGCGGCACGCCGATCCGGCTTCAGCGGCTGGGGGGCCGGGCGTCGTATCTCTGCCCGCGGTGCCAGCGCTAGCCACAGGCGCCGCGGGTCGACCGTCCGGCGGCGAAAACGCCGGCGGCGAACCTGGCCTTGGCCATCGGCACGGGTTGTGCTTCACAATACCCAGCCGGAATGCAGCCCGGCCCAAACCTCCGAGCCACTACCGCAGAGCTTCCCATGATCCCCTCCCGCGATCTCGCGGCACGTTTCGAAGCCTACAGCGACTGGCGCCGTCGCCTTTCCGGGGCGGTGTCGGGCGTCCACCAGTGGCTGCAGAATCAGGACCTGGCCGACACCCAGGTCGACCTGCGCGTTCAGCAACTTCTTGAACGCCTGCATCAGGACAAGCTGGTTGTCGCCTTCGTCGCCGAATTCTCGCGCGGCAAGTCCGAACTGATTAACGCGATTTTCTTCGCGGACTTCGGGCAGCGCCTGCTGCCGTCGGCGGCAGGGCGCACGACGATGTGTCCGACCGAACTTCTCTACGATGGAACGCGTTCGCCATCGATCCGGCTGTTGCCGATCGAGACCCGGCTGAAAGACGCGACCGTTTCCGAATTCAAGAACTACGCGGACGAATGGGTGACCTTTCCGCTCGACCTCTCCTCGGCGGAGAAAATGGGGGAGGTGCTGTCGCGCGTGTCGCAGGTCAAGCGCGTACCCATCGATCTCGCCCGAAAGTACGGCCTCTACGGCGACGGCGAGGAGGACATCCTCTCCGCACTCGAGAGCGGCGACCATGGCAATGTCGACATCCCGTGCTGGCGACACGCGGTGATCAACTTTCCGCATCCGCTGCTGCAGCAGGGCCTGGTGATTCTTGATACGCCGGGCCTCAACGCGATCGGTACCGAGCCCGAGCTCACGCTCAACCTGTTGCCAAATGCGCACGCGCTGCTGTTCATCCTTGCCGCCGACGCGGGCGTCACCAAGACCGATCTCGAGGTCTGGAACCAGCATCTGGCCGGCGAGGACTCCGCCGCCGGGGCTGGTCGCATCGTCATTCTCAACAAGATCGACGGCCTGTGGGACGATCTGAAACCGATTGCGGAGGTCGAGGCGGAAATCGACCGCCAGGTCCGCAGCACCGCGCAGATGCTCGACATTCCGCCGACGCAGGTTTTCGCCACATCGGCGCAGAAGGCCCTTCTTGCCAAGGTGAACGGCGATGATGCGCTGCTGGCGCGCAGTCGGCTGCCCGAGCTTGAGGCAGCGCTGTCGCAGCAACTGATACCCGCCAAGCGCGATATCGTCGGTTCCGCTTCCCAATCGGAGATTCGGGCGCTCGCCGCCGGCGTGCGGTCGATCCTCGGCGCCCGAAGCAGCGGCATCATCGAGCAGCTCACCGAGCTTTCCGCGCTGCGAGGCAAGAATCAGGACGTCGTCACCCACATGATGGATCGGGTGCGCGACGAAAAGGAGCTGTTCGAACGCGGCCTCGCGCGCTTCACCGCGCTGCGCAATGTCTTCACCCAGCAGACCAACGACCTGTTCGACTTCATCGGCCTGGAGGCGCTGCGCGCCAACGCCGCGCGCACGCGGCGCGGGATCGAGGACAGTCCGTTCACCCGGGGAGTGCGTGGCGCGATGAACGATTTCTTCGGCGCCATCCGCCACGATCTTTCGGAAGCGGCACGGCAATCGGCAGAAACACACGAAATGATGCGGGCGATGTACGCACGCTTCGCCAAGGAACACAACCTGGAGCCGTACAACCCGCCGTCCTTTTCGGTGCTCAAGTACCAGAAGGAAATCGAGCGCCTGGAACGCGCTTACAACACCCACTTCAACACGCTGTGGAACATGGTGAGTCGGGCCAAGTTTGCGTTGATGCGGCGGTTCTTCGAAACGGTGGCCTCCCGTGTCAAGCACGTCTACGTCATCGCCAATCGCGACGTCGAGGCCTGGCTGAAGGCCGTGATGTCGCCACTCGAGTCCCAGGTCCGCGAGCACCACCTGCAGTTGCGCCGGCGCCTCGAAAGCATCAAGCGCATCCACCAGGCGAGCGGCGAGCTCGAGGAGCGGATCGGTGAACTGGAGCAGCAGCAGGAGGCCATCCACGCGCAATTGCGCGGCCTCGACCAGCAGATTGCCGGCGTCGACTTTGTCGTCGAGCAGAGGGACGCGTTGCCGTTGGCCGCCAACGGCTGACGCCATTTGGCGACAGTCAGCGGTTGACGCCGATTGGCGACAGTATTTGCGCGAAAAGAGCATCTTTTCGCACATGCCGACCGCGAGATTGCCATTCGCAATGGGGGGGTTTACGCATCCCCCCCAAATTTGACGGTATACGGGAACTGGCAAGCCCCGTCCCATGTCATATAATGGATTTTTTGCCCCTATTCGAGCCGACTCGCGGTCGGCGCATCCATTATGCGATTGAAATTGCTGTTCGGCCTGGCCGCGTTTGCGTTCATCCTTCCGGCAAGCGCAGCCATTCCGGCGACGGCCACAACTGAACTCGTCGAGTTCTACAACAAGAAACTCGACCATTATTTCGTCACGGTCGAGCCGAAGGAAATCCAGGACCTCGACTCGGGCGTGCATGAGGGCTGGGCGCGCACCGGCTATCGCTTTCTGGTCATCAAGGCCGGCAGCGCCTACCCGGAATCGGTACCGGTCTGCCGTTTTTACGGCAGACCCGAAGCCGAACTCGACTCCCACTTCTATTCGGCCAAGGTCAGTGAGTGCCAGGAAGTGAAGGACAAGTTCTCCCACGCCTGGCAGCTCGAATCCGATGAGGTCTTCCGCGCCTTCCTGGTCGACCCGATGACCGGCAAGTGCCCGACCGACGCCTCGCCCGTCTACCGTCTGTGGAACCAGCGACCCGACGTGAATCATCGCTACAGCGACCAGATCTCCGTCTATCAGGAGATGGTGAACAAGGCCTACAAGGGCGAAGGCGACGGAAATCCGGCGCTGCCGGTCGCTTTCTGTGCCGCCGGCGGCTCCGTTGTGCCTGCTCCGCCGCCGGGTTCGCCGACCTGCACCATTACCGGCTCCTCGTCCACCCCGCCGCTCGGCTCCACGCTGACGCTTAACGCGGCGTGCACGGACGCGCCGACCGGCTTCAACTGGGTGGGCTGTACCAGTACGACAAGTCAGTGCAAGGTTTCGCAGGCTACCGCCGGGACGGCCAGCTATTCGGTGACGGCCACCAATGCTGCCGGAACGGGTTCGCCGGTGACGCTCAACGTCACTTGGGGGGGGGCCACGGGCGCCCTGCCGCAGTGCTCGATCTTCGGATCTTCAGGCAAACCGACCACCGGTGGAACGCTGACCCTGTCGGCGAGTTGCAGCCAGACGCCCACGAGCTACCAGTGGACTGAATGCGATTACGTCCTCCAGCAGAACTGCGCGGTCATCGCGACGTGCTCGCCAACCCTGTCCACCTGCGCCGTCTCCAGCAACCAGTCCGGATTCGCCCGTTACGCGGTGGCCGGCGTCAACGGCATCGGCACCGGTCCGCGGGTTGGTTTGGACGTGGAGTGGACAACCGGTGGCGGGAATCCGCCCGGCAGCGTCCCGTCCTGCTCGGTGATCTCCAGCAATGCGACGCCGGTGGTCGGCAATTCCATCGTGCTGTCGGCGAACTGTTCGGGCAGTCCGGCCACGTTCGCGTGGACCGGCGTCAGCTGCTCCGGCATCCAGTGCTCGACGTCGTCGCCATCACCGGGGCCGCAGACCTATACGGTGACGGCGTCCAACGCGTCGGGCTCGGGCAACCCGGCCTCGCTCACCGTCGAATGGCTGTCGTCGCCAGCGCCTTCGTGCACGCTGAGCACCGGCAATCCGACCCCGACGGTCGGCCAGACCATCACCATCAACGCGAGTTGTTCCGGCTCGCCGACTTCGTACGCGTGGGCGGGCTGCTCCGGTTCGGGCGCCAGTTGCACCGATGCCGCAACCGGTGCCGGCGCCAAGTCCTACGCACTGGTCGCATCGAACGGAAACGGCCCCGGGCAGCAGGCGAATCTGGTCGTCAACTGGCAGGCGGCCGCGTCGGCACCTCCGGTGTGCTCGGTGACGCCGAGCAACCCGTCGCCCTTCGTCGGCCAGCAGGTCACGCTGACCGCGAACTGCAGCAACAACCCGACCAGCTACGCCTGGACGAATTGTTCCAGCAGCGCCTCGACCTGCGTGGCGACCAGTGGCGGGGCCGGTGCCCAGGCGTATTCGGCAACAGCCACCAACGGCTTCGGCTCCAGCACCCCGGCGTCGACTGTCGTCAACTGGCAGGCGTCCTCCGGCGGTTCCGGGCTCTGCAGCGCCTACTCGAACGTCATCAACCTTTCGACGAGCTGGGGTGACAATTCGCCGATCGACACCTATTCCAACGGCGGCTTTCCCGGCGACGGCGTCGTCGTAGTCAGCTTTGTCGCGCCATTGACCTATTCGAGCTATGCCAATGCCGGTTCGACGCAGGTCGCCGAGCACCAGGGTGTGGCGGCGACGCGGCAGATCACCCTCTCCAGGAGCGCCTGTGATTTCCGCACGCCCGACCCGTCCGGCGCCAACGGCCCCTACGCGCTCGGCAACGGCAACACGGCCACCGTGGTGTGGAACGTCGGTGCGGGTTCTGCGCCGTTGACCCCGGGAGAGACCTACTACGTCAGCATCCGCAACTGGAGCCTCGACCTGAACAATGGCACCGGAGGTATCAGCTGTCTGGCGGCGGGTGGTGGCTTCGGCGCCTGCAATGCGCGCATCCAGTTCAACTGGCCCTCCGGTGGAAGCGGCACACCACCGCCACCACCACCGGGCGCCGCCCCGTCCTGCTCGCTTTCGCCGAGCAATGCCTCGCCGACGGCCGGACAGCTAATGACCATCAGCGCCAGCTGCTCGGATTCGCCGACGTCGTACGCGTGGACGGGTTGCGCCGGCTCCGGCGCCAGCTGCACGGACACCGCCGCGAATGCCGGCGCCAAGTCCTACACGCTGGTCGCCTCCAACAACTTCGGCGCCGGCCCGCAGGCGAATCTAAACGTCAATTGGCAGGCGCCCCCCACGGCGGCTCCGGTGTGCTCGGTGGTGGCCAGCCCGACGTCGGCCTTCGTCGGCGGGTCGGCGATTCTCACCGCGACCTGCAGCAACGCTCCGACCAGCTATGCCTGGACAAATTGCAGCAGCACGTCTGCGACCTGTGTGGCGACCTCGACAGTAGCGGGTGTCAAGACCTATTCGGTCACCGGGTCCAACGCCGTCGGCCCCAGTGTGCCTGTGGGCGTCAACGTCGATTGGAAGCCGAATTCGAGTGGCTCCGATTTCTGTGGCTCGTATTCGAACGTCAACCGCTTGGCGACCGGCTGGGGCGATAACACACCGATCGATACCTATGCCAACGGCGGCTTCCCCGGCGACGGGGTCGTGGTCATCAGCTTCGTTGCGCCGTCGTCGCCGCCGAGCTATGCAAGTGCAGGATCGACGCAGGTCGCCGAGCACCTGGGCGTGGCGGCAACGCGGCAGATCACCATCTCCAAGAGCGCCTGCGACTTCCGCGCGCCCGATTCGACCGGCACCAACGGCCCGTACCACTTGGGCAATGGCAACACGGCGACGGTCAATTGGAACGTCGGTGCGGGTCCGGCGCCGCTGGCTCCGGGTCAGACCTACTACATCAACATCCGCAACTGGAGCCTCGACCTGAACGACGGCGCTGGCGGCATCAGCTGCCTAGCGCCGAGCGGTGGGTTCGGCTCCTGCAACGCGCGCATCCAGTTCAACTGGCCGAAATAACGCGCCACAGCAGGCATTGTATGCAACGGGCACCTGCGGGTGCCCGTTGTCATTGCGGTGCGCCGCGGCGGACTACGCGCGGTCCTTGGCCTTGGCGCGCATCAGTCCCTCGTATTTGAGTTGCAGCGCCGGCCTGGTCTCGACACGAGCAGGATCGACCGGTATGCAGTCGACCGGACAGACCTCTCGACATTGCGGCTGGTCGAAATGGCCGACACACTCGGTGCATCGGGCGGGGTCGATCACATAGATTTCGGGTCCCTGCGAAATGGCGTCATTCGGGCACTCGGGCTCGCAGACGTCGCAGTTGATGCATTCGTCGGTGATCAGCAGCGCCATGGACTGGCGCCAAGCCGGCAACCGGTTCCGGCCAATGAGGTGAAGGAACGTTTCATTTCCCGGCGCGCTCGGCAACGCGGGCGCGGATCCTGCGTTCCACCTCCGGGTGCACGAAGTGCGACACGTCACCGCCAAAGCGCGCGATTTCGCGCACGATGGTGGCGGAGATGAAGGTGAACTGCTCCGACGGTGTCAGGAACAGCGTCTCGACATCCGGGTAGAGGTGGCGATTCATCCCCGCCATCTGGAACTCGTACTCGAAGTCGGAAACCGCACGCAGGCCACGCAGAATGATCTTGGCCCCCTGCGCGCGCACGAATTCCATCAGCAAGCTGGAGAAGCCGATAACTTCGACGTTCGACATCCCGACCAGCACCTGTCGCGCCATCTCCACCCGCTCGGCGCCGTCGAACAGCGGTTGTTTGGCCGTGCTGTCCGCCACACCCACGACCACACGGTCGAACACGTTCGAGGCGCGGCGAACGAGATCCTCGTGACCCCGGGTGAAGGGGTCGAAGGTGCCGGGATAAACGACCTTGATCATGGCTGTAGGAGCGGTATGGGTCTGCCTGCGTGGTGGTCGGTCACGTCGTCGTGGTTGCCCCGGGGGGCGCATTGTCGTGCCGACGCAGCAGATGATAATGCACGTTGCCGGCTCTCGCGTGCCGCCAGACATCCAGGGTCGGGCCCGGGTCGAGCGCGCGTGGCGCTTCGGCGTACAAGGCGCCACCGCCGGCCAGCCTCGCCTCGCAGGCCGGAATCAGCGTCGACCAGTCGTCGGTAGTGAACGGCGGATCGACAAAGATGACGTCGAAGCGCCGGGATTCCCGCGCCAGCCAGGCCATGGCGTCAGCGGCGTGCACCTCGAGTCCGACCGCGCCGAAATCATGCGCTGTTTGCGCCAGCGCATGCACGAGCGCCGGGTCGCGGTCGATCGCCACCGCGGTGGTGGCGCCCCGCGAGATTGCCTCGAGGGTCAGCGCGCCGCTGCCGGCAAACAGGTCAAGCGTCGAAAGATCGGTCAGGTCCTGGCCAAGCCAATTGAAAAGGGTCTCGCGAACACGGTCCGGCGTGGGGCGAACCGACTTGTTATGCGGAAAGCGGATCACGCGGCCGCGAAAGCGTCCGGCGATGATGCGCACGCGCTGCGTACCCTGGGTCTTCACGGATCGAGGTCTGGAATGGCGGAAACGGTACAATTCTAGCCTTCACTCCGGGCGTCTTTCCCGCGCCCGCCCCGATCCGGTGCCCGTTGTTCGACCTATTCAAGAAAAAAGAGCCTGCCGAAGTCCCGCCCGCGCAAAAGCGCTCGTGGTCCGAGCGCCTGAAGGCGGGGCTGGGCCTCTCCCGCACCAAGTTCTCCAGCTCGCTGGGGGGGGTCTTTGCACGGCGCAAGCTCGACGACGAGGCGTTGGAGGCGCTCGAGTCGGCGCTGCTGACCTCCGACGTCGGCGTCGATGCGACCGCGCATCTCCTCGCCGATCTCAAGCAACGCTGGAAACGCGCCGGCGATGACGCGAATCCGGTCGCCGAACTGGCGGGGGCCTTCGTCGATCTGATCGAGCCGCTCGAACAGCCGCTGGTCATCGGTCCGGAGCGACCCTTTGTTATCCTGCTCACCGGCGTAAACGGGGCCGGCAAGACGACTTCGATCGGCAAACTCGCAAAATGGCTGCAGCAGCAGAATCTGTCGGTGCTGCTGGCAGCGGGCGACACTTTCCGCGCCGCCGCGCGCGAGCAGCTCGCCGCCTGGGGCGAACGCAATGGGGTCGCGGTGATCCAGCAGGCGAGCGGCGACGCCGCATCGGTGATGTTCGACGCCATCGGCGCGGCGCGGGCCCGAGCCGTCGACGTCGTGCTGGCGGACACCGCAGGCCGGCTGCCGACGCAGGGGAACCTGATGGACGAACTGGCCAAGGTGAAACGGGTGATCGCCAAGGCCCAGCCCGGGGCACCACACGAAACGCTGCTGGTGCTCGATGCCAACACCGGCCAGAACGCGCTGGCGCAGGTCCGGGCCTTCGATGCGGCCGTTGGCCTGAGCGGATTGATCATGACCAAGCTCGACGGAAGCGCCAAGGGAGGCGTCGTGGCTGCGATCGCCAAGCAGCATCCGATTCCGCTACGCTTTATCGGAGTCGGAGAGGGCGTCGACGACCTCCAGCCTTTCGTTGCCCGCGACTTCGTCGACGCGCTGCTGCCGAAGGACTGCTGACGGACACCTGAGTAGGCGGAGGCGCGGGTGCGTGCGGCGGCAACGTCAGCAAGCGCTCACTCTTGTCTCTCCGGCCACCCACAGGAGGTTTGATCCAGGTCCTTCGGCCTGCCACGCGCCCCGGGGCCGACCGCCGCGACCCGTCGTGCCCTGACGCCGTCGGTCCGGCCGGACCGCCTTCGGTCTCAACGTTTCCGTGCGGTTCACCTGCGCCTGTACGCTGGCTTTCCATCCCTGACAGGAACGCGCATCAATTCCGACTAAATTGATCGGGAACCATTTCGGAGTCTTAGCACTCCAAGCTGTCGAGTGCTAAAATCATCGAGAACCGTCGGTTGGGCCGTTCCACCAAGCGGCCCTCCGGCCCCAAACTGGAGACTTCTGGCATGACGAGTACAACCTTGGCCTTTCCGACTCCCGCATCGCTGGGAAGCCTCGACCACTACATCCAGGCCGTCAACCGTTTCCCGTTGCTGACCCAGGAACAGGAAACCGCCCTCGGCCGGCGCCTGCGCGAGCATGACGATCTGGATTCAGCGCGCCAATTGGTGCTGTCGCACCTGCGCCTGGTGGTTTCGGTGTCGCGCAACTACGTCGGCTACGGTCTGCCGCAGGCGGACCTGATCCAGGAAGGCAATGTCGGACTGATGAAGGCCGTGCGTCGCTTCGACCCGGAGCGTGGCGTCCGCCTGGTGTCGTTCGCGCTGCATTGGATCCGTGCCGAAATGCACGAGTACATCCTGCGCAACTGGCGGCTGGTCAAGGTCGCCACGACCAAGGCCCAACGCAAGCTGTTTTTCAACCTTCGCAGCATGAAGGCCAGTTCTGCGGCGCTGTCGGTCGCCGAAGCGAAGGCTATCGCCAAGGATCTCGGCGTCAAACCCGAGGAAGTGGTCGAGATGGAGACGCGCCTTACCGGACGCGACCTGGCGCTCGACCCGACACCGGGCGACGAGGAGTCCTTCGTTTCGCCCATCGCCTACCTGACCGATACCGAGGCCGAGCCGGCGCAGATTCTCGAACGCGAGGAAACCGCGCGCAATCGCTCGCAGGGGCTGAAGACGGCGCTGTCCAGGCTCGACGATCGTAGCCGCCGCATCATCGAGGCACGCTGGCTGCGCGAAGACGAGTCCACCGCAACGCTCCAGGACCTGGCCGACGAGTACGGGGTCTCCGCCGAACGGATTCGTCAGATCGAAAGCAAGGCGATCAAGACGATGCGCTCCGAGATGGCACACGCCGCCTAGGACCGCTCAGCGCCTGACGCTCTACGACGCCGGCTCCATGCCGGCGTCGGCGCTTGCGGCGCCCGACCCGATCAGAGTTCGATCTGCGTGCCCAGTTCGACCACCCGGTTGGTCGGAATCCGGAAGAACTCCGACGCCTTGATCGCGTTCTTCGACATCGAAGTGAACAGCCGTTGTCGCCACGGCGCCATGGCGGACGTGGTGCTCGGCATCAATGTTTCGTGGGAGACGAAAAATGACGTTTCCATCATCGCGAAGGGAAAACCCTCGCGACCGGACTGCTCCAGCAGCGCGGGAATGTCCGGGGCCTCCTTGAATCCGTAATAGGCGAGAAACTGATGGAAGTCGCAGCCCAGCGGTTTCATCGCGATGCGTTCGTCGTCGGGGATGAAGGGCACGTCGCGGATGATGATGGTGAGGAAGACGACGCGTTCATGCAGCACCTTGTTGTGCTTAAGGTTGTGCAGCAGCGCGTGCGGCGTATCGTCCGGCCTCGACGTCATGAACACCGCGGTGCCCTCGATGCGGACAGGCGGCGCTACCTCGATACTCTGGATGAACAGGTCGAGCGGCAGCGCGTCCCGCGACAGCTTGTCGGCCAGGACAACTCTCCCTCGCTTCCACGTGGTGAGCAGCGTGAACACCAGAGCGCCGATCACCAGCGGGAACCAGCCTCCTTCCGGAATCTTGAGCGAATTCGCGGCCAGAAACGCCAGGTCGATCGCCAGCAGCGGCAGCGCGATCGCGATCGCCAGCGCGGTGGGCCACTTCCACAGCCGGCGCATCACGACGAAGATCAGAATAGAGTCGATCAGCATGGCCAGCGTCACCGCGAGACCATAGGCGGCCGCGAGGCCTTCCGACTCTCCGAAGGAAACGACGAGCAGGATGACCGCAATGAACAGCGTCCAGTTGATGAATGGGATGTAGATCTGGCCGATCTGCCGCTCGGACGTGTGCCGAATCTGCAGGCGCGGGCAGTAGCCCATCTGGATGGCGGCGCGGGTCAGGGAAAAGGCACCGGAGATCACCGCCTGCGACGCGATCACCGTGGCGCAGGTGGCAAGCACCACCAGCGGGATCAGGCCCCAGGACGGTGCGAGCAGATAGAAGGGATTCTTGATCGCTCCCGGGTCGGCGAGCAGCAGCGCTCCCTGGCCGAAGTAGTTGAGCACCAGCGCGGGCAGCACGAAGACCAGCCACGCGCGACGGATCGGCGCACGACCGAAGTGCCCCATGTCGGCATACAGTGCCTCGGTGCCGGTGACCGCGAGGACAACCGCCCCCAGCGAGAGGAACGCGGCCAGCGGCGCCGTGGCGAAGAAGCCGAACGCATATCTCGGATCGAGAGCGCCCAGGATCCGCGGCTGCTCGGCGATCTGCGCGATACCGAGCGCCGCAATGGTCACGAAGTAGACGACCATGACCGGACCGAACAGCATGCCGACGCGTGCGGTGCCATGCCGCTGGATCGCGAACAGCGCGACGATGATGACGACGGTGACCGGAAGGATGTACGGATGCAGCGCCGGCGCGATGATTTCCAGCCCCTCGACCGCGGACAACACCGAGATCGCCGGCGTGATCATGCCGTCACCGTAGAACATCGCTGCGCCGAAGATGCCGAATCCCACCACCCACCACCGCCGCCGTTCGCGGTTGGCGAGTCCGCGCGCGGCGAGTGCCGTCAGCGCCAGGATGCCGCCTTCACCGTTGTTGTCGGCGCGCATCACCAGCATGATGTATTTCAGCGTCACGATGACGATCAGCGCCCAGAACACCACCGAAAGCAGCCCGTGCACATTGGCGGGCGTCAGCGCGAGTCCGTAGGTGCCCGTGAACGCCGTGCGCAGCATGTACAGCGGACTCGTGCCGATGTCGCCGAAGACGACGCCGACGGCACCGACCATCAGCGCCGCAGTGCCGCCCAAAGGCGCTGGCCCCTCGGGGGGAGCGGCGCTCGGCGCCGGTCGGGAGGAATATACAGGTGCCACCATCCGCTTCGGGTCCTGAGCTGCCTGCGCCAGTTGTGGACCCGCGGTAGGGGCCGTCAGATTACTGCGCTGTCGTCCGACCTGCGCGCAAAGCGGATATTGAGCTGCTTCAGCTTGCGGTACAGATGCGTGCGTTCGAGTCCTGCCTTTTCCGCCACGCGACTCATGTTGCTTTGCTCCTTGCCCAGCAGTTGCTCGAAGTAAATGCGCTCAAAGGCCTCACGGGCTTCGCGCAGAGGCATTTCGAAAAACCGCGCGGTGATTTCCGGCGCCGGCACCGGGCTGGCCGATGCCGCTTCGCCAAGCATGCGCTTGACGTGTTCCGCGGTGACGTCGCCGCGCAGCAGGATCAGATTCTGGACGAAGCTCGACAGGTGATCGAGATTGCCGGGCCAATAGGCATTCGACAGCGCGGTGAGCGCCGCCGGCGGCAGTGCCGCCAGAAGCGGCGGCGCCGCCAGGTTCTGCGTACCCTCGCGCCAGAACCGTTCGATAAGCAGCGGAATGTCCTCGCGGCGAGTGCGCAGCGGCGGCAGGATAAGCGCGCCACCCGACAGTTGAGCAAGCAGCGCCGCGTCGAACTTGCCCTCTACCGCAAGATTGCCCAGCGCCTCGCTGCTCGTGCACACCAGTGTCACGTTGTGCTTGTCCAGCTTGGGCACCAGGAAAGCGAGTCCCTGCAATTCACGTTTCGTGAATTGGCCGATTTCCGCGCAATAGAGGACGCCGTCGCGCGCTTCCTCGACCAGCCCCAGCGGATTGCCGGAGAGCCGCGCCCCGTCGGAAATCGCGACCCAAGGCGCCTCGGCCGCCCGCAGTGCATGCGCCGCCAGATCCTGCCCGGTCCCGGATTCCCCCAGGATCAGTATCGAGCGCCGGGAGGCAAGCAGCTGCTCCAGGCCACGCTCGGCTTCGCGCACCGGGGCGCTTGCGCCGAGCGACGCAAGCGAAACGCGGCGCGGCCCCTGCGCCGCCGCGTTCTTGAGCGCGCGTGCAACCGTGGTCAGCAGCTTCTGCAATCCGACCGGCTTTTCGAGGAAGTCGAACGCGCCGATCTTGGTCGCGTCCACCGCGGTTTCGATCGTGCCGTGCCCGGACATCATGATCACCGGCATCGTTAATTGGCCGCCCGCCGCCCATTCGCGCAACAGCGTCACGCCGTCGGTGTCGGGCATCCAGATGTCGAGCAGCACCAGCGCCGGCTGCGCGCGCTGGCGATAGGCCCGCGCCTCGCTCGCATTTTCAGCGAGCACGACCCGGTAGCCCTCGTCCTGCAGGATCTCAGAGAGCAGCTCGCGAATGCCGACCTCATCGTCGACGACCAGAATTTCCCGAGCAACGGCCATGATTGCTAGGCCGCTGCGGCGCGGCGACCGTTGGCCGCTCCGCCGGTGTTGAAATGAAGCGTGACCTGCGCGCCGCCGGTGGCCACGTTTTCGAGCACGACGCGCCCGCCATGCTCATCGATGATCTTCTTGACGATCGCCAACCCGAGCCCGGTGCCCTTGGCCTTGGTCGTTACGTAGGGCTCGAACGCATGCGCGAGAAAGTCGTCGGTGAATCCGGGACCACCGTCCGCGAACGCGAGCCTTGCCTCACCGTCATGGGCGGACAGCGAAATCGCGAAGCGGGGATCGGAGACATCGGCCTGCGAGTCGACCGCGTTGGAAATTAGATTGTGGAACACCTGGCGCAGTCGGGTTGGCTCGCCCTGGATATGGATGGGCGCGTCCGGCAAGGATAGCGCAACTTGAGAATCCAGATCGTCGTACAGCGCGAGTACGTCGAGCAACAGGGCGGCCAGATCGACCTGCTGCATCTGGCCCGGACGCGGTTGCCGCGCATAAATCGCGAAATCGTCGACCATGTGTTTCATCGCGCTGACCTGGGAAACAATGGTTTGCGTCCCACGCTTGAGCATCTCCTGGTCGGCGCCTTCGAGCTTCGGCGCCAGCTTGTGCACAAGGCGCTCTGCCGACAGCTGGATCGGCGTAAGCGGATTCTTGATCTCATGCGCCAACCTCCGCGCGACTTCGGCCCAGGCGGCGTCGCGCTGCGCCTGAACCAGCTCGGAAACATCGTCGAATACGAGCAGGAAGCCGCCCGCGGCACCCGGCAGGCGGGTGCCGCGCATCAGCAGCGTGCGCGACAGGCTGGCCACCGCGATTTCCGCCTCCTTCTGCCATTGCCCGTCGCGTGCGCCGCGAAGGCCCTCGGCGACCAGCTCCGCGAATGGGGCGAGCGCCGGCACCCGCCGGCCCCAGTCGGCCAGAGACATGCCGGACAGTTCGGCGAGCGGCTGTTGCAGGATCACCGCGGCACTTGGGTTCACCGTCCGCAGCCGATGCCGGTCGTCGAATACCAGCACACCCGCCGACAGGTTGCCGAGGATGCTCTCGAGGTAGGCGCGGGCGGTCTCCGTGGCACGCCGGCCTTCCTCGGCCTTGCCATGCGCCTCAGCGAGTTGCGCGGTCATCGTGTTGAATGATTCCGTGAGAATCCCCAGCTCGTCGCGCGAAACCACCGGCTGCCTGCGGGTGAAATCCCCTTGCGCGACGGCCCGCGTACCCTGCGCGAGCAGCCCCAGCGGCGCCGCAAAGCCCTCCGACAGGACCACGGCGAGGCCAAGCGCCGACGTCAGCGCCAGCAACAGCGTCAGCGTCAGCGTCAACGCATAGAGGCGCTTCAGCGCCTGCCGTGAGAACGACAGCTCCTGGTAGTCACGCACGCCGGCCTGCACCCGGTCGGCGTCCTGCGCAAGCGATTTGGGAACCGGCTCGATCACCTGCAGCAGCCGCAGCGGATTCAGATTTTCGTCGGTGTTCACCGGAACAACCACGCGCAGCACCAAGCCGCCTTCGGATGTCTGCTCGATCTTCGAGTAGGCCTGTTGCATCCGCGCGAGCCGCAGCGCGGCCGGCGGCGGCGACTCCGGCGTCACGCGCACCCCGCCCGTCCCACCGACCGCCAGCACGCTTCCCGTGGGCGAGAACAGCACCGCTTCGTAGACATTGGCCTGCTCGGCGACGCGAGTGAGCGCGCCGGCGGCCGTTCCCCGGCTGTCGGCGATGGCGACCGCCATCTGCCCGGCCTTGACCGCCGTTTCCTTGAGCAGATAGTCGAGCGCGTTGCGCCCGAGGTTCAGTCCGCCTTCGAGCGCGCGGTCGACACGTACGTCGAACCAGCTTTCGATGCTGCGACCGATGAACTGGACCGACACCGCGTACACCAGGGCGCCCGGCAGAACGGCAACCAGCGCGAACAACAGCACCAGCCGCAATGCCAGCCGCGAACCGAACACTCCAGCCTTGAGGTTTCGCCTCAGCTGCCAAAGCTGCCAGCCGACGACTGCCATCAGCAGCGCCACCAGGACCCCGTTGAGGACCAGCAGCACGTCATAGCGCTCAGCGAACAGCGCCGTATTCGCCGTCGCCGTCGCCAGCAGGAACAACGCGATCGTGGAAAGGGCTGCGGTCACCAGCAGCAGCCAGCGCAGTCCGCGTTTGCCCGGCAGCGCGCTCATGGTCTCGCCCTACACGGTTGTCCGGGCGATCCCGGGGCGCTCATGGCGTAAAGCCCCAATGGTGCCAGTCGGAGGACAGGGTCCAGTCGCGCGAGGCGAGCGCGTTCACCTGGAAGGGCTTCGGCAATTGGTTGATATCGAGCCGGAAGCGCACGGCGGCGTCGTATCGCGTTCCCGGAGCAAGCGACGCCAGAGTGGCGACCGGCCGCGAGGTGACGCGACCGATGTAGCGCTGCACCTCCTCGATCGACGCGAAGTTCTGGGTCAGCAGGCCGCTGGCAACGCGATATTGCCGCGTCAACGCCGTGTAGGACACGCGGTAGGTATACGAGGCCTGAGAAATCTTTTCATCAAACCAGTACCAGCGCCGGAGCGCCAGATCGAATTCGAGCATGAAGTACAGCGGGATGCCGCGCTGCAGCGCCTCTTCAAGCGTTGCATTGAGGGTCAGGTCGAAATCGGCATTCAGCAGCACCTCGCCGTCGTCGATTCGCAGTTCCGCCGTCCGGACCGGGACATTGTCGGCGCGGGCGTCGATGCTCATGCCAGCGAAGAACGCGAACAGCAGGGCGACCAGCAGCGCGAGCGGTGTCCGGCGCAGGCTGGCGCGAGGCCGGGGAAGAAATGGCGGATGAAGGCGGGACGGCATGCCGGCAATTGTCGGGAAACGCTCCCGGCGGCATGGCGGCGCGGCCATCGGCGGGGCAGGGGCTGAAGCGATGTGCTCAGTCCTTGCGAAGCAGGGCGTAGAAAAACCCGTCTTGATTTTGGCGCCCGTCATTCCCTGAAGGCAAGAGTTGACCGCCGTTATGCGGACAATCGGCGGAAAAGCTGATGGATTCGCGCAACGCTTCCACGTGATTCCGCGCGAATTCGTCGATCACGGCCTCATTCTCCTCGGCAAACACCGAACAGGTCACATACAACAGCTGCCCGCCAGGCGCCAGCAGCGGCCAGAGCGCGGTGAGGATCCGCCGCTGCTGCGCGGCGAAGGAGGCCAGATCCGACCGACGTCGCAGCCATTTGATGTCGGGGTGCCGGCGCACGATTCCCGACGCCGTGCAGGGGACATCGGCCAGGATACGATCATAGGGCCGCCCATCCCACCATGTCTGCGGCAGTGCGGCGTCACCGCAGCAGACCTTCGCCCGGGTTCCGGCAAGCCCCAACCGCGTCAGATTGGCATTCACCCGATGCAGCCGTTCTGCATCGCTGTCCAGCGCGGTCAGCTCCACATCGGCCAGCTCGAGGATGTGCGCCGTCTTGCCGCCCGGTGCGGCGCAGGCGTCCAGCACACGCATGCCATCGCGGGCGTCGAGCAGCGGCGCCGCGTGCTGGGCGCCGATGTCCTGGACCGAGAACGAGCCGTTCGCGTAGCCAGGCAACGTCGGTACCGGGCGCGGCGGCGACACGATCAGCCCGGCGTCTCCGGCTCGATGCGCGGTGATTTCCGCGGCCGCGAACGCCGCTTCCAGCGCAGCGCGCGTGGTCACCCGCCGGTTGACCCGCAAGGCCATCGGCGGCCGCTCGTTGCCTGCCTCAAGGATTGCCTGCCAAGCTTGGGGATGATCAGCCTGCACGCGTCCGATCCACCAGCGCGGATACGACCAGCGGGCGACCGGACTCGCCTCCGTCACCCGCGTATTGCAGGCCTCTCGCTCGCGCAGGTAGCGGCGCAGCATCGCGTTGACAAGGGCCTTGGCCTGCGGCCGGACCGCAGTCGCAGCTGCCTCCACCGCCTGGTCGACGACGGCGAAGGCTGGCGCCCGGGTGTGATCGAGCTGATACAGCGCAACGGCGAGCAGCGCCGTCAGCGGAGTGTCCGTGACCGGTTTGGTCGCCAGAGCGCGCACCAGCGCCTCCAACCGACCCCAGTGACGCAGCGTCCCGTAGGCCAGTTCCTGCACCAGCGCATGTCCGCGCGTCTGCGCGCCGTCGTCGACGGCTGCGAGCGCGACGGGAAGCGTCGCGCCGTCGAAGACCCGGCGTACCGCAGCCGCGGCAAGCTGCTGCTCATGGTGCACGGCGCGAGGCTCCATCGGCCGCAACGGGCACAGGCGCGAAGAACCGGGTTCCCGGGTGCACCGCGCGGCCGGCGGCATAGGCCGCGGCCGGCATCCTCCTGCCTCCCGCGGGCTGAACAACGGTGACGCGCAGCACCCCGGTACCGCAGGCCACGTCGATTCCTTCGCTGTCGACACCGATGACGGTTCCGGCTGCGAGCGGCGTTCCAGCGTCCACGCGCGGCGTTGCCGCCCAGACCTTCAACGACTCGCCGTCAAGCGCCGTATGCGCGCCTGGCGCCGGGTCGAACGCCCGGATCTTCCGGTCGAGTTCGACGGCGGTGAGTGCCCAGTTGATGGCAGCCTCGTCCCGGCTGATCTTTGCCGCATAGGTCAAGCCAAGGTCCGATTGCGGCGTCGAAGCAAGTACTCCCTCTTTGTCCAGGCGATGCAGCACGGCAACGATGGCCTGCTCGCCGGCCAGCGCAAGCTTGTCCAGCAAAGATCGGGTGGTCTCTTCGCGGGAGATGGCCACGTTCACGCGGTCGACCACCGGACCGGTGTCGAGCCCCTGGTCCATTTGCATGATGCTGACGCCGGTACTGGCATCGCCAGCCTCAATCGCGCGCTGGACGGGGGCGGCGCCGCGCCAGCGCGGCAACAGCGACGCGTGGATGTTGAGACAGCCCCGGCGCGGCCACGCGAGGACGGCAGCCGGCAGGATCAAGCCGTAGGCGGCGACCACCAGTACGTCGAGTTCGACCGCCAGCAGCGGGGCGCGCGTGTCCTCGGTCCGAAGCGTCGCGGGCTGGAGGACCGGGATCGCGTGCGTCATCGCCAGGCGCTTGACCGGCGAGGCTTCGAGTTTCAACCCGCGTCCCTTGGGCCGATCCGGCTGCGTCAGCACCAGCGGCACGGCAAACCCCGCCTGGATGATCGCGGCCAGGGCCAACGCCGCGAATTCCGGCGTGCCGGCGAAGCCCACGCGAAGCGCTGGCATGGGTCCGGTCGACCCGAGATCGGCCGGGCGGCTCAGCCGACCAGTCGCTGCTTCTTGCGCGCCCTGGCCTTGAGCCGGGCGCGCTTGAGCGGTGACAGGTAGTCGACGAACACCTTGCCGACCAGGTGGTCCATTTCGTGCTGAACGCACACGGCCAGCATGCCCTCGACGCTACGCTCGAAGACCTCGCCGCGCTCGTTGCAGGCGCGTACAGTAACCTGCGCCGCCCTGGTCACCCGGTCGTAGTAGCCGGGGACCGACAGGCAGCCCTCCTCGCATTCCGCTTCACCCTCCGCAGCGACGATCTCGGGATTCACCAGGACGAGCAGGCCGCTGCGGTCCTCGGAGGTGTCGATGACCACAACACGTTTGTGGACATCAACCTGTGTGGCCGCAAGGCCGACACCCGGGGCCGCATACATGGTTTCGGCCATGTCCCGCACCAGCCGGGCCACGTCCGGCCCGAAGGCCGTGACGGTCGATGCGACTTTTTTCAGACGGGGGTCGGGGTATTCGAGAATGGTCAGGAGCGCCATAGCTTGCCAAATGCAAGTGCCGGATGCAGAATCTTCCTTAAGTGCTTATTTTGCGGCGGTTTAGGACACTAGCAACCCCCCAGCCGCACCAGCCCGCACCGGAAGAGGCTATATGCTTCAACAGTTTATCATAGCCTTGCGCATCACCGCGGTCTCAACCGCGCTGATGGCGCTTGTGTTCGCGGGCGCTGCGCAGGCCCAGTCCGCCCTGTCCCAGCAGATCGCCGACAGTGCACCGACCAGCTACACGGTGCAGAAAGGCGACACTCTCTGGGGCATCGCCGGAAAATTCCTGAAGGACCCGTGGCGTTGGCCCGACGTCTGGCGGATGAACCGCGAGGAAATCAAGAATCCGCATCGCATCTATCCGGGCGACAGCATTCGCCTAGTGTACGTCGAGGGTCAACCGCAACTCGTGCTGGCGCGGGAAACGGTGCAGTTGTCACCAACGACGCGAGTGACCTCGCTCGACGCCGAAGCGATTCCGAGCATTCCTCCCGGCGACGTCGAGCCCTGGTTCACGCGCAACATCGTCACCGGCCGTTCAGGGCTGTTCGACTCTGCCGAAATCCTGCGCGGCCGCAATGATGCGCGCGTGGTGCGCGGCGCCGGTGACACCGTCTATGTGCTCGGCATCGACAGGAAGGCAGGGGACTACTGGTACATCTATCGTCCCATAGGCGCGATTCGCAACATCGGCGCGACCGAGGTGCTTGGCTACGAAAGCCGTTACCTCGGCACGGCGCGCGTCGAGCGTTTCGGTGAGCTGTCGACGGTCCGCATCGAATCGTCGGTCGAGGAAATTCAGGTCGGCGATCGCCTGCTGCCGGCGCCTCGCGAGACCATTGCCAACTACGTGCCGCGTGCGCCGTCCAAGCCAATCGACGCACGCATCCTGCGTGTGCCCTTCGACAACATGGAAACCGGTCGCGGCTATGTGGTGACGTTGGACA
The DNA here is from genome assembly GCA_963712105.1 of uncultured beta proteobacterium. Classification (GTDB taxonomy): domain Bacteria; phylum Pseudomonadota; class Gammaproteobacteria; order Burkholderiales; family Casimicrobiaceae; genus VBCG01. The sequence goes on along the minus strand of CAVQGR010000012.1, from coordinate 102,710 downwards.
AGGGCTTGCAGGATGGCCTGGAGCCGGGGCATGTGCTCGCCGTGTATCGCGTGATCGAACCCATACCGGATCCGCGCCCGTCGCAGCAGCAGACGTTCATCCTGCGCTTCCTCGACCCGACCACCACGTGGACGCCGACCGAGTACATCCAGCCTTCCGATGAGCGCACCGGACTGCTGTTCGTGTTTCGCACCTTCGATCGCGTGTCGTTCGCCATCGTGCTCAACACCACTGACCCCGTGCGCCCCGGCGATTACGCGCGCACACCCTAGCCGTTCGGCCAATGCCGCCGGCGCCCGCCGGCGGCGATAGTCTTCGCATGCCATCTGCCGTCTCCACGCCGGAGGCATGGGCCGCGCTGTCGTTGCGTGCCGTGCCGCATGCCGCGCTCGTCGCGCTGTTGCGCGCGTTCGGCGGGCCGGTGCCGATCCTCGCCGCCACGCGTGCTCAGCTCGCCGCGGTCGTGCCCGACGCCGCCGTGGCCCGCGTCCTGGCGCCGCCCGCGCCGGAGTTGCTCGAGCGCACGCTGGCGTGGCTCGCACAGCCCGGAAACGACCTTCTGGCCTGGGACGATCCCGAATACCCGCAGGCGCTGCTGGCGATCGGCTACGCGCCGCCGGTGCTGTATGTCATGGGCAGGCGCGATCGACTCAACCACCCTTCGCTGGCAATCGTCGGCAGCCGCAACGCCTCGGCGCAGGGCGTGGAAAATGCGCTGGCCTTCGCGAATGCGCTGGGGCAAGCCGGGCTGACCGTTGTCTCGGGCCTTGCGGTCGGCGTGGACGCTGCCGCGCATCGAGGCGCACTCGGTACCCTGGGCTCGACCATTGCCGTGATCGGCACCGGTCCGGACCGCGTCTATCCGGCCAGTCACCGCGATCTCGCACACAGCATCGCCGCGGAAGGCGTCATCGTCTCGCAATTCCCACCCGGGACGCCCCCCAGGGATTCGAATTTTCCTCGCCGCAACCGGTTGATCAGCGGACTGGCGCGTGGCGTGCTGGTGGTCGAAGCCGCACTGTCCTCCGGTTCGCTGCTCACCGCGCGCTACGCGGGCGAGCAGGGCCGGGAGGTGTTCGCGATTCCCGGCTCGATCCACTCGCCGCTGTCCAAGGGCTGCCATCGACTGATCCGCGACGGCGCCAAACTGGTCGAGACCGCGCAGGATGTGCTGGAGGAACTGGGGCTCGTTGCAGGGTCGCCTGGTGCCTCGGCGGGCGTCGCGGCGCCGGCGTCCACCGACCCCATGCTGGTGGCGATGGGAGAGGACCCGGTGGAGGTCGACGTGCTCGTCGCGCGCACCGGATTGCCGGCGCAGTCCATCAGCGCACGCCTGGTGACGCTGGAACTGGCCGGCGCGGTTGCTCGGGATTCCGGCGGTCGCTGGCAGCGCCGCCACTGAATATGCCACGATGGGCCTCGCGCGCGCCCGCCCGCGCGCAAGCGCACACGTGGGCGCGCGGGCGCGCCTTGGCCTGCCTCATCCATGCGATTTCTTGCCGCCGCCATGAGTCCGCGGGTAGTATCGGCGTCCCTTTGTCCTCATTCGTCCCTTGTCCAAGACCCTGATCATTGCCGAGAAACCTTCCGTCGCCGCCGATCTGGCCAAGGCGCTCGGCGGCTTCACGCGCCACGACGACCACTTCGAGAGCGACCGCTACCTGCTGTCGTCGGCGGTCGGCCACCTGCTCGAAATCGGCATGCCCGAGGAAGAGGAGGTCAAGCGCGGCAAGTGGACGTTCGCCCATTTGCCGGTGATGCCGTCGAAATTCGCGCTCAAGCCCATCGAGAAGAACGAAAACCGCCTGAAGACGCTGCTCAAGCTCATCAAGCGCAAGGATGTCGATGCGCTGGTGAATGCCTGCGACGCGGGCCGCGAGGGCGAATTGATCTTTCGCTATATCGTCCAGTATTCGAAGACCGCCAAGCCGATCGAGCGCCTGTGGCTGCAGTCGATGACTGCGTCATCGATTCGCGACGGCTTCGGGCAATTGCGCAGCGACGCGACGATGCAGCCGCTGGCCGACGCGGCCGTGTGCCGCTCGGAGTCCGACTGGCTGGTCGGCATCAACGGCACCCGGGCGATGACCGCCTTCAATTCCAAGTCGGGGGGCTTCCAGCTGACGACCGTGGGCCGCGTGCAGACGCCGACGCTCGCCATTCTGGTCGAGCGGGAAGAACGCATTCGCGCCTTCCGCCCGCGCAACTACTGGGAGGTGATCGCGACGTTCCGCGCCGCCGGTGGCGAGTACACCGGGCGCTGGATCGACGAGAAATTTCGCCGCGCCGAGGACGACCCGGACCAGCGCGCCGAGCGAATCTGGGACGAGGCGCGCGCCAGAAGCCTTGCGGACCGCTGTGCCGGCAAGCCGGGCGTGGTGACCGAGGAGTCCAAGCCGACCACGCAAAGTCCGCCATTGCTCTACGACCTCACCAGTCTCCAGCGTGAGGCCAACGGTCGCTTCGGTTTCTCTGCCCGCACCACGCTTTCGCTGGCGCAGGCGCTCTACGAAAAGCACAAGGTCCTGACCTATCCGCGCACCGATGCGAGGGCGCTGCCCGAGGATTATCTCGGGACCGTCAAGGACACGCTCAAGGAACTCGGCGAGTCCAACGCCTTCGGCGGGTTCGCGCGGGAGATCCTCAAGCAGAAATGGGTGCGCCCGAACAAGCGTATTTTTGACAACAGCAAGATTTCCGATCACTTCGCGATCATTCCGACGCTCGCCGCGCCCAGGAGTCTCAACGAGGTCGAGGCCAAGCTCTACGACCTGGTCGTGCGGCGTTTTCTCGCTGTGTTCTATCCGGCGGCCGAGTGCCTGGTCACCACCCGCATCACCCGCGTCGAGGACGAGCCGTTCAAGACCGAGGGCAGGGTGCTGGTGACCCCGGGCTGGCTCGCTGTCTACGGCAAGGAAGCGCAGGGTGACGAGGCCTCGCTCGCCCCGGTCAAGCCCGACGAGAAGGTGGCAACCGAAAAGGTCGACGTCGTGCCTCTGGTCACCCGGGCGCCGCCGCGGTTGAACGAGGCCACGCTGCTCTCGGCGATGGAGGGCGCAGGCAAGCTGATCGAGGACGACGAATTGCGCGAGGCGATGCGCGAAAAGGGCCTGGGCACGCCGGCGACGCGCGCGGCGATCATCGAGGGCCTGATCGTCGAACGCTACATCTATCGCGAAGGCAAGGAACTCGTCCCGACCGCGAAGGCGTTTTCGCTGATGACGCTGCTGCATGGCCTGGGCATACCCGAACTGTTCTCGCCGGAGCTGACGGCGGAATGGGAGTTCAAGCTGGCGCAGATGGAGCACGGCAAGCTCGCGCGCGACGTGTTCATGCGCGAGATCGTCGAAATGACCGAGCACATCGTCGGGCAGGCGAAGAATTACGAAAGCGACACCATCCCCGGCGACTTCGCGACGCTGGAATGCGCCTGTCCGAAATGCGGCGGCGAGGTGCACGAAAAGTACAAGAAATTCCAGTGCACGCGGCCCGGCTGCGATTTCGCGTTCTGGAAAATACTCGGGGGGCGCCAACTCGAGCCGCACGAGGCGGACGCGCTGATCAAGGAGGGCGAAATCGGCCCGCTCGATGGCTTTCGCAGCAAGATGGGGCGGCCGTTCTCGGCCAAGCTGCGGCTGAAGGACGCCAGCGAGATCGTGTTCGATTTCGGCAACGATACCGGGCTTGAAGACGGCGAAGCGCCCGATTTCAGCGCGTCGACACCGCTTGGCGCCTGTCCGAAATGTGCGTCGCGGGTATTCGAACTCGGCAACGCCTACGTTTGCGAAAAGGCCGTCGGCCCGGAGAAGTCCTGCGATTTCCGTTCGGGCCGAACCATCCTGCAGCGGCCGGTGGAAGCCGAGCAGATGCGCAAGCTGCTCGCCACCCGGAAAACGGATCTGCTGCAATTCGTGTCCGCGCGCACGCGCCGGCCCTTCTCGGCCTTCCTGGTGGTGCAGGGCGATGGCAAGGTTGGCTTCGAATTCGAGGCCAAGGACCCGACCAAGGCGCGCGGCGGGCGTGGGCAGGCGGCAGCCGCGCTGCGTGTTCTTGGCACGCACCCAAAGGACAAGGCGCCGGTCGAATTGCACTCAGGTCGCTATGGCCCTTACGTCAAGCACGGCGCGGTGAACGCGACGCTTCCGGATCGCGAACAGATCGACTCGATCACACTGGAGCAAGCGCTTGCGCTGCTGGAAGCCAAGGCCGGCACAGGCGGCAAGGCCAGGAAGAGTGTGGTCGGGAAGACCGCCGGCACCAAGCTGATCGCGGCAGCCAAGGCCGCCGCCAAATCCACGACCACCAAGACCGCGGCCAAGACAGCAGCCAAGACCGCGGCCAGGAAGACCGCGGCCGGGAAAACGACGGCGCGAAAGACGGCAACCGCCAAACCAACGGCCAGGAAGCCGGCCGCGGGCAAGTCCACCGGCAAGCGCGGCACCTCCTGATCCGCACGCAAACGCGCACAGCGCGGCACCGCGCTTGGCGAATTCTCGATCGCCGGCAGTGACGCACGTCCACTCGCTGGACGGCTGGCGCGGATTCGCAGTGCTGCTCGTCTTCTGCGTGCATGCGGCCGGCAACGGCGCGCGCATCGCCTTTGGTCTGGAATTCGAAGGCGCGACGTTGGCCGTGATGTCGACATGGTCCGAGGGCATCCTGTTCTGGCTGCATCGCTCGCACCACGGCGTGTATCTGTTCTTCGTGCTTTCCGGCTACCTGATCGGGCGCATGTGGTGGCCCCGGCCGGCGCTGGGTTACGCCAGCTTCGCGTGGCGGCGCACGCTGCGCGTCTATCCGGCATTCCTGCTGGCCTTCGTTGCATCGCTGGTGTTCGCCTACCAATCCCGCATCTGGACGCCGCCGGACGCGGCCGCGGTGCTCGGCAACCTGCTGTTCCTCAACGGCTGGCCGTATTCATCGGTGCGCGCGTTCAATACCGTCACCTGGTCGCTGTTCTACGAAATGTCGTTCTATCTGGCGTTCCCGGCAGTTGCGCTTTTCGCGAGTCGGGCGACGCCGCGCCATGCGTGGTGGGTGCCCGCGGCGGGCATCGCCGTGCCGCTGTCGGCGGTCGCTCTGGGCGCGGATTCGCTGGTGCTTTGCTGGTCGCTGCTGTTCTGCGGCGTGGCGCTGGCGGTTGTCGCGCCGCTGCAGCGCGCGCTCGCGCGCCTTCCGACCGCCGTTGTTCTGGCAGGCTATCTCGCCATCACCACCTTGGCGCTGTTCGACGCGCTGCCGCCGGCCGTGGCCATCATGGCCTTCGGCGTGGTCGCGGTCGCGCTGCTCGCCAAGAGCGTCGCATCGGACAACCTGGTGGCGCGCGCGCTGGCGTGGCCTCCGCTGATCGCGATGGGCCGCATCAGCTACTCTTTCTACTTGCTGCACTGGATGATCGTCGTGCTGGTGGCGCGCGGACTCACAGCGCAGGCGGGAACCTGGCATCCCTGGGCGGTCATCGGAACACTGTTCATCGGCAGCTTTGCGCTGTCGGTCACCGCTGCGAGCCTGTCGTGGCGGCTGGCCGAGCGGCCGTACTTCGCGTGGGTGCGGGGCGGCGCTAACCGAACCTGATGCCCTGTGCGAGCGGCAGCGCGCGGCTCCAGTTGAGCGTATTGGTCTGGCGCCGCATGTAGGACTGCCAGGCGTCCGACCCGGCTTCGCGCCCGCCGCCGGTTTCCTTCTCGCCGCCGAAGGCGCCACCGATTTCCGCGCCCGACGTGCCGATGTTGACGTTGGCGATGCCGCAATCGCTGCCGCCGGCGCCGAGAAACGTCTCGGCTGTACGCAGATCCAGCGTGAACAGCGCGCTCGACAGACCCTGGCGCACGCCGTTGTTCTGCGCGATCGCGTCGTCGATGGTGGCGAAGGTTGACACATAGAGAATCGGCGCGAAGGTCTCACGCTGCACGCAAGGCCAGTCGTTGCGCGCGCCGACGACGATCGCCGGCTCGACCCAGTGTCCCGGACCGGGCAGCACTCGACCGCCGGTCGCCAGCGTCGCGCCGGCCGCGAGGGCCTCTTCCAGCGCGCTTACGTAATTCGCCACTGCAGGCGCATCGATCAGCGGCCCCATCAGCGTCGTCGGGTCGAGCGGGTCGCCGATGCGCACCTGCGCGTAGGCGCCGGTCAGGCGCAGCAGCAACTCGTCGTGGCGGTCACGGTGGACGATCAAGCGGCGCGTCGTCGTGCAGCGCTGTCCGGCGGTTCCCACGGCGCCGAACAGGACCGCAGGCACGACCAGATCGAGGTCGGCATCCTCGGCGACGATGATGGCACTGTTGCCCGCGCATTCGAGCAACGACCGGCCAAAGCGACCGGCGATCACGGTCGCAATGTCTCGTCCCACGGCGGACGACCCGGTGAACGACACCAGTGCCACCCGCGCATCGTCGACGATGCGCCGCGTCTGTTCGTTGTCGGTGATCGCCAGCATGAAAATCGGCGGGGTGTCGAGTTCGCGCATCACGGTGTTGGCCAGCGCCTGCACCGCCAGCGCGACCAGCGGGGTCTTCGGCGATGGCTTCCAGATGACCGCGTTGCCGCATATCGCGGCGAGCATCGCATTCCACGCCCACACGGCCACCGGAAAGTTGAACGCAGTGACGACGGCGACCACGCCCAGCGGATGCCACTGCTCGTACATGCGGTGCGCGGGTCGCTCGGAGTGCATGGTCTTGCCGTAGAGCATGCGCGACTGGCCGACGGCGAAGTCGGCGATGTCGATCATTTCCTGAACCTCGCCGTCGCCTTCGGCCTTGATCTTGCCGTTTTCCAGCGCCACCAGCGTGCCCAGCGCATCCTTGTGCTCCCTCAGGAGTTCACCGAAGCGGCGCACCACCTCGCCGCGGCGCGGCGCCGGCACGTCGCGCCAGGCCAGTGCCGCGCAGGAGGCGCCGCTGAGGACCGCCTCGATATCGCCGGCGTCGGCCATGCGCACGCCTCCAAGCGCCGATTCGTTGGCCGGATTGGTGGAAACCAGCGTTGCTCCGCCCCCCCGCCAAAGGTCCGGACCGAGGCAGGCGCCGGGTTGATCGGTGGTAATGCGAAAGCGCGCAAGAAGCGGCGCGGCGCGTGGATCCATTGGGTTCACCTGTGGGCAACGGAGAAGATTGGCCGCAACACACCGATCCGCGCAGCGTCTGCGGGCATTGTCGCCCGCAGACGCTGAACCGCCAAGCATGCGACCCGGCGTCGACGGCTCAGAACAATCCGCGCATCCGTCCGTCCGGATCGATGTCGATCCGCTCCGCCGCGGGAGCTGCCGGCAGCCCGGGCATGGTCATGATGTCGCCGCAGATCATGACGACGAATTCTGCACCCGCCGCGAGCCGGACTTCGCGGATGTTGAGCACGTGGCCGCTCGGTGCGCCGCGAAGCCGCGGATCGGTCGAAAAGGAGTACTGCGTCTTGGCGATGCACACCGGGTAGTGGCCGTAGTTCGCCTGCAGTTCGCGAATCTGCGCCCTGATCTTGGTGTCCGCAGTCACTTCGGAGGCGTGATAGACGCGCTGCGCGATCTTGCCGGCCTTGTCCCACAGCGAGTCCGCGTCGTCGTAGACAAACTGCGGCGACGAAGCCACCTCGCACAGTTCGACCACGATACGCGCCAGCGACTCCGCGCCGCGTCCACCGTCGGCCCAGTGCGTCGCGTGCGCCAGCGGCACCTCCAGCGCCAGCGCGCGGCGCGCGACGAGATCGAGCTCGGCCGGCGTGTCGTTGGCGAAGCAATTCAACGCCACGACCACAGGAATGCCGTAGACATCACGAACATTGCGCACATGTCGCTCGAGGTTCGGCAGGCCCCGCTCCAACGCGGCAAGATTCTCCTCCTCGAGCGCTCCCACCTCGGCGCCACCGTGGAACTTGAGCGCGCGCACGGTCGCGACGACTACTGCGGCAGACGGGAGAACCCCCGCCTTGCGACACTTGATGTCGAGAAATTTTTCGGCGCCCAGATCGGCGCCGAACCCCGCTTCGGTGACGACATAGGGCGCGAGTTTGAGCGCCGCGCGCGTCGCGATCGCCGAATTGCAGCCATGGGCGATGTTGCCGAACGGGCCGCCGTGAATGAATGCCGGATTGTTCTCCAGCGTCTGCACCAGGTTGGGCTTGAGCGCATCCTTGAGCAGCGCCGCCATCGCGCCGTCGGCACGAAGCTCGCGCGCGGTGACCGGCCGGCGATCGCGCGTGGCGCCGATGACGATGTTGCCCAACCGGTTCTTCAGGTCGGCGAGCGATGTTGCCAGGCACAGGATCGCCATCACCTCGGAGGCGGCGACGATGTCGAAGCCGTCCTCGCGCGGCGCGCCGTTGGCCGGGCCGCCGAGCGCGACGACGATGTCGCGCAGCGCGCGGTCGTTCATGTCCATCACCCGACGCCAGGTAATGCGGCGAGGGTCGATGCCCAGCGCATTGCCGTGGTGGACGTGATTGTCGATCAGCGCCGCCAGCAGGTTGTTGGCCAGCGCGATCGCATGGAAATCGCCGGTGAAGTGGAGGTTGATGTCCTCCATCGGCACGACCTGCGCATGCCCGCCGCCGGCCGCGCCGCCCTTGATCCCGAAGCAGGGGCCGAGTGAAGGCTCGCGCAGGCAGATCAGGGCCGGCTTGCCGATGCGGTTGAGCGCGTCGCCCAGACCGACAGTCGTCGTCGTCTTGCCTTCGCCTGCCGGCGTCGGGCTGACTGCGGTGACCAGGATCAGCTTGCCGTCGGGACGGTCCTCGATTTCCGTCAGGTGTTCGAGCGCAACCTTGGCCTTGTAGCGTCCGTAGGGCTCGATGAAGCGTTCGTCGATCGCGAGGCGCTCGCGCGCAAGTTCGCCGATGGGACGCATCGGCGCCCGCTGCGCAATATCGATGTCAGATTGCAACGTTCACTCCCTGGTGGCGCGCCGTCATTGGTTGTCGAGTTTCTCGCACGGCGCGGGCCTGCGCATGCGCGGCCGCGTGCAGTGTGCACCCAAACGGACCGAGATTGGAATTGCGGAATGCGCGCGCGCTGCGCGCAGTTGCGCGCCGTGGCAATCACGCCGGGGCGCACATGACGACGGTATCCGCGCCATCGCCCTCGGCCAGCCAGCCCTGCGCAACCATCTGGTCGCGCAGCGCGCGATCGGTCATATAACGATGGTTGGCGTCCGCACGATTCGAAAACACGCGATACACCGGCACCCGCCCGGCGGCGCAACTGCCTGCGGTGGTCGGATGCAGAAAGAAGAACGCCGGATCTTCGAGGATGAAGGTCGGATTCCCGGCCATCGTCTCGCTGCACTCGTTCGCGTCGCGCCCGTAATAGTGGCCATCGCCCTTGCCTGGCGGAATGTAGATGCGACAGACGGCCGAGGCGCCGGAAACTCCATACAGCAACGCCTTGATCGTCTTGCCGGTACGCGTCCAGCCCCGGATCGTCGTCCCGGCATCCAGCAGCGCAATTTCGGCGGAGGCCCATGTGAGGAAGTAGTGATCGAGCGCGGCATTGTAATACTCGACCAGCGTGACCGGCACCGTCGCGCCGGTGGTGGCCTGCGCCTGGCGCACGGCGTTGGCCGCGTCGAGGATGCCGGCGCCGCAGATCGACGTGTTGCAACTGGATCCGGCCGGGAACGGCTTTGCGCTTGCCTGCAGCAGCTCGCGGATCTGCGGCGCCGTGAGATCCGGCGCAACCGACAACATCAGCGATACCACGCCGCTCACCTGAGGTGCCGAGAAACTCGTGCCGACGACCTGGACGGTGGAATCGACTGTGGGCCCGGTGAGGCCTGTATTCGAAAGCGCAAGAATCTTGTACGCACTGCTGGAAACCGAGTTTCCGCCCGGGGCCATCAGGTCGACACGCGTGCCAAAGTTAGAGTAGGCCGCGCGGTTGCCGCTGAAGGTGGTCGAGCCGACAGAAATGACACCGACGCAGTCGGATGGCGAATGCGTTCCACTGTTCGCCGCGTTACCGGCGGATGCGACAATTGCGCGAGTGATCCCGCGGGCGTAGACGGCGTCGATCGACTGCTGAAAGTAGGGGGCACAGTTGCCGCTGTCGCCGAGCGACAGATTGACGACCTGCGCCGGCGTTAAATTGATCGGCGCAGCCGGCACGGGAACGCCTCCGGCCCAGGCGAGCCCGTCGGCGATATCGGTGTCGTCGCCAAAGCACTTGCCCAGCACCCGGACCGGAAGAATTCGCGCATTCCAGTCGACGCCGGTGGTATAAATCCCGTTATCGGCGCCGGCGCCGACGACGCTCATCACCGAAGTACCGTGCCACGAGCTGTTCTCCACGGAGCAGCCGGACCCGGCGAAAACGCCGCCCAGATCGATCACGCTCACCCAGTCGCCCGGATCGGAGGCATCCCCATCGCGCGCATTGCCGAACGGATCCTTGGCGTTGCCGTCGTTGCTCGCGGTGAAATTGCTCACCATGTCGTAGCCAGGCAGCAACCGTCCGACCAGGTCCGCATGCGCAGTGGAGCCGGTGTCGAGCACCGCTACCACCACCGCTGGCGAGCCGACGGTAAGGTCCCACGCCGAAGTCGCATCGATGGTCGTCGGTCCCGGCAGCAGATAGAACAGGCTCTCGAACATAGGGTCGTTGGGCGCGCGCTCGATGCGCATGCGCCGCGACGTTTGTGCGTACTCGACCTCCGGGTGCGCGGACAGGCGCGCTGCGGCGGCCTCGGCATCGGCCTTGTCACCGACGGCCGCCGAGGTCAGCACATGCGCGCCCACCGCCATCGTCCGCCGGTAGGTTAGCGCGACGCCGGTTTCCCGCGCCAGTCGCGCAACTCGCGCCCGCGCAAAGTCTGCGTCCGCGGAATCCGGAGACTTGAACCTGACCACCAGCCGGGGCACGAACTGCGCGTCCAGCGACGAGGTGAAAATGGTCCGCGCCGCCGTCAGCGGGGCGAGTGCCCCGACCGCGCACAGGACTGCCAACAGGCGGAAAAAAAACAGCAACATGGCTCCTTGACGATTCAATGAACTACGGCGATTGCGCCGGACCCCGGTTGAAGACACTCGCGTCACCGCAAAAGTTCGCCGGGAACCGGCCTGTTCGACGGCGTGGCGTCATTCTGCCGTCGGGCAGCGACAACGCCAAGCCGGGTCGGTCCGGGGCCCGCCAGGCCACGGCGGCGGTCAATCGCCCCGGAGGACCCCGTAGAATCGATGTTTTCGACGGGAAAACCGTGCCGATCCTACGCCGTCCCGACATCGCGTTGTACTACGAGGACCGTGGCAGCGGTCCGCCGCTGCTGCTCGTCGCCGGGTTGGCCTCGGACAGCGCCTATTGGCTGCCCGCGGTGGACGCGCTGGCACAGCGCTGCCGGGTCATCCTCGTCGACAATCGCGGCAGCGGGCGCACGGTCCCGCAGGACGTACCGATCAGCATTGGCGCAATGGCCGACGACTGCGCCGCACTGCTGCGCCACCTCAATTGCGGCTCCGCGACGATCGTCGGCCATTCGATGGGCGGGATGATTGCGCTGGAATGCGGCCTCCGGCACCCGGAACTGATCGCGCGCACCGTGCTTGTCGCCACCGGCGCAGTCAATTCGTCCCGCAACAACCAGTTGTTCACGAGTTGGGCGGACATGCTGGACGCCGGGACTTCATCCTCGCTCTGGTTCCGCAATCTTTTCTACTGGGTTTTCTCGCGCCGCTTTTTTGACAACAAGGTCACCGTCGATGCGCTGGTGACGCTCGCCACCAACTACCCGCATCAACAGAGTGCGCTCGCCTTTCGCCGGCAGGCCGAGGCGCTTGCCGCCTACGACCAAACCGCGAGGCTATCGGCGCTGCGCCTGCCGACAATGGTTCTGGCCGGCAGCGACGACGCACTGTTTCCGCTGTCCGCCAACGCGGCCTTCGCCGCGGCGATCCCCGGCGCACAATTCGTGGCGCTGGACGGCGAGGCGCATTCGATCCCCGCGGAGTCTCCGCAGGCGGTGGTCGCTCGAATACTGGCGTTCATGCCGTCCGGGTGACCCGAAACGCCGGAATCGGGCAGCAAACGCTTCACCACGAATTGCGCAGTTCGCGCAGCTTGAGGAACACGGACTCCTGATCCGGATTCTCGGGCAACTCCGGAAAGATCTCGCGCAGCTTTGCGATCACCGTCGGGCTGGTCAGGCGAAAGAAGGTGTTGATCCGCCGCTCGAGGTCCAGCGTCGTGACATAGGCACGCTCCAGGTCCTGGCCTGCAAGGCGCGCGAGCATCGGGCCGGCATCCACATTGTCCGGCTCCCGATCCAGCGTGAAGCGCAGGTTATTCTCGATGTAGTCGTGGCCCGGATAGATGCGGGTGGCCGACGGCAGCCGGTCCAGCTGCCCGGCGAAGGTCTTGTACAGCTCCGGCGGATGACCGCCATGATGACAATTCCCGGCGCCGGCATTGAACAGCGTATCGCCACAGAACAGCGCCGGTTGGTCGGTGTGCGACAGCAGGCACACATGACACAGCGTATGACCCGGCGTGTCCAGAACCTCGAGTTCCACCGTCCTGCCCACCTTGACCACATCCCCGGCAGCCAGACCACGATCCATAGCGGCGATCTTGTCGCGTGCGTTGAAATGCGCCAGCACCTTCGCTCCGGTCTTTGCGACCACCGCCGCGTTGCCGCCGGTGTGGTCGAGGTGCTCGTGCGTGTTCAGCACCTGCGTGATGTTCCAGCCCTCGTCCTTGGCGGCGCGCAAACACTTGTGGTGGTCCAGCGGGTCGATGGCCAGCGCCTCGCCGGTTTCGCTGCAGGCGATCAGATAGTTGAAATTGCGGTAGTTGTTGGCGGTCCAGATCTGCTTGACGATCATGGCGGTGCTCCTGGTGCGGTACGGTTGATCAATGATAGCGCTTCGCCGCAGCGCGCCTCGGTCGCAACCATCGGCGCCAAGTTCAACGCGCTCGCTTGCTGCCCCCCGCTCAGGCCTCCGGCAGCACCACCACCTTGCCCAGCACCTTGCGCTCCAGCATGCGCTGCATCGCGCCAACTGCTCCGGCCAGCGGCACGCGCTCGCCGATCGACGGCTTCACCTTGCCCTCGGCGAACCATCCGAGCAACTGGCCTACGTTGGCGACATGGGTCTTCGGTTCACGCACTACCGACTCGCCAAAGTACACGCCGACGATCGTGCGCTCCTTGAGCAGCGCGAGGTTCGCCGGAAGACTCGGGATCTTTCCTGACGCGAAGCCCACGACCACCAGGCGCCCGCGCCAGCCGAGCGCGCGCAGCGCCACCTCGGTGTAGTCGCCGCCGACCGGATCGTAGACGACGTCCACGCCCTTGCCGCCGGTAATGCTGTCGCAGCGCTCGCGCAGCTTTTCGGCATCGTAGTCGATCGCATGATCTGCGCCTAGGCGCGTGCATAATGCGAGTTTCTCCGCGCCGGCGGCTGCCGCGATCACTGTTGCGCCCATCGCCTTGCCGATCTCGATTGCGGCGACACCGACGCCACCCGCCGCGCCCAGCACCAGCAGCGATTCACCCGCTCGAAGGTGTGCGCAGTCCTTCAACCCGCGCAGCGACGTGCAGTAGGTCAGAAAAAATGCCGACGCATCCTCGAAAGTCATTGCGTCCGGCAGCTGCATGGCTTTCACCGCGTCGACAACCGCCTCCTCGGCAAAGCCGCCCAACCCCAGCGCCACGACCCGGTCGCCGACCTTAAACCGCGATACGTCGCTACCCACGGCGCTGACCACACCGGCGAACTCGGCGCCGGGCACGAAGGGCAAGGGTGGCTTGACCTGGTAGCGCCCCTGGACCATCAGCGCATCGGGATAGTTGAGCGCGGCAGCCTTGACGTCGACGCGAACCTGTCCGGGTCCGGGTTCTGGCACCCGTGTTTCCTGCACACTCAGCGCATCGACGGGCCCGAAGGCGGTGCAGACGAGGCTTTTCACGATGGCTCGATATCGGTTGTCGGCAGCGGCTTGCGGCGTTGGTCGTCGAATCGTTCGAAGTTGGACGCAGAAGCAACGTTAGGCGACCACGTCCGCTGCAGCAGTTTACTATCGACTCTCCGGCCCACCGTCCGCGGCGCTATTGTCATAGCCACTTCCATGCAGCCGATCATCACCGTCAGCAATCTGTCCAAGACCTATGCCGGCGGCTTCCAGGCACTCAGGGATATCAACCTCGAGATCCGCCGCGGCGAAATCTTCGCGCTGCTTGGGCCCAACGGCGCCGGCAAGACCACGTTGATCAGCGCCATCTGCGGCCTGGTCAACCCCAGCGCCGGCACAGTCCGCGTTGACGGTCACGACATCATCGAAGACTACCGCGCCGCGCGGGCGATGATCGGGCTGGTGCCGCAGGAACTCACCACCGATGCCTTCGAGTCGGTATGGGGCACGGTCACCTTCAGCCGCGGGCTGTTCGGCAAGCCGCCCAACCCCGCGCACATCGAGCGGGTGCTGCGCGACCTGTCGCTTTGGGACAAGAAGGACAGCCGGATCATGACGCTGTCGGGCGGAATGAAGCGCCGGCTGCTGATCGCCAAGGCGCTGTCGCACGAACCGCAGGTCCTGTTCCTCGACGAACCCTCGGCCGGCGTCGACGTGACGCTGCGCGCCGGCATGTGGGACCTGGTGCGGGGACTGCGCGCCTCTGGCGTGACCATCATCCTGACCACGCACTACATCGGGGAGGCCGAGGAAATGGCCGACCGGGTCGGCGTGATCAGCAAGGGCGAGATCATCCTGGTCGAGGACAAGGTCGAACTCATGCACAAGCTCGGCCGCAAGCAACTGACGCTGCAGCTCGCGCGACCGCTGACGATGCTTCCCGCGGCGCTGTCGGCGTACCGGCTGGAACTCGCGAACGACGGCGGCGAACTCGTCTATACCTACGACAACTCCGAAGGCGAGCGCGCCAGCATCGCCTTGCTGCTGAACGACCTGACCGCCGAAGGCATCGCCTTCGAGGATCTGCACACCACGCAACGTTCGCTCGAGGAGATCTTCGTGAGCGTGCTCGAGGACCGTCAATGAATTTCCAGGCGATCCGCGCCATCTACGGCTTCGAGATGGCCCGTACCCGCCGAACCTTGATGCAGAGCGTCATCTCGCCGGTGCTCTCGACGTCGCTGTATTTCGTCGTGTTCGGCGCGGCCATCGGGGCCCGCATTCCGGAGATCGACGGCGTCAGCTACGGCGCGTTCATCGTCCCCGGCCTCATCATGTTTTCGCTGCTGACGCAGAGCGTGTCGAATGCCTCGTTCGGCATCTATTTTCCACGCTTCACGGGAACGATCTACGAACTGCTGTCGGCGCCGGTGTCCTATTTCGAGATCGTCCTGGGCTATGCTGGCGCGGCGGCGACCAAGTCGGTGCTGCTCGGACTCATCATCCTGGGCACCGCCGCGCTGTTCGTTCCGCTGCAGATCGCGCATCCGGTCTGGATGGCGTTCTTCCTGGTGCTGACGGCAATCACCTTCAGCCTGCTCGGCTTCATCATCGGCGTCTGGGCCGATGGTTTCGAGAAGGTGCAGATGGTGCCGTTGCTGGTCATCACGCCGCTCGCCTTCCTCGGCGGCGCCTTTTATTCGATCAACATGCTGCCGCCGTTCTGGCGCACGGTGACGCTGTTCAATCCCGTCGTCTACCTGATCAGCGGCTTTCGCTGGAGCTTCTACGGCCAGGGCGACGTCGATGTGGCCGTCAGCCTGCTGATGACGCTGGGATTCCTGGCGGTGTTCGTGCTGGTCATTGCGTGGATCTTTCGCACCGGTTACCGGCTCAAGGCATGACGCTGCGGCGCGCGTCGCTGAACACAGGCTCCCCGCTCAATTTCCCGAAGACTTCGATGATTCCCCATTCCGTCCTCGACCTCGCACCGATCAACCAGGGCAGCGACGCCGCGCAATCGTTTCGCAACACGCTGGACCTCGCCCGCCATGCCGAGCGCTGGGGCTACCGCCGCTTCTGGCTGGCCGAGCACCACGGCATGCCCGGCATCGCCAGCGCCGCCACCGCCGTGCTGATCGGCCACGTGGCCGGCGGGAACCTCGACCATCCGCGTCGGCGCCGGCGGCATCATGCTGCCCAACCATTCGCCGCTGGTCATCGCCGAGCAGTTCGGAACGCTGGCGTCGCTGTATCCCGGACGCATCGACCTGGGACTCGGCCGCGCGCCGGGTTCGGATCAGACGACGGCGCGGGCGCTGCGCCGCGACCTCGCCTCGGATGCCCGCGAATTTCCGCAGGACGTGCAGGAACTGGCCGATTATTTTTCTCCCGCGTCACGCCAGCCGGTGCGCGCCGTGCCCGGATTCGGGCTGAACGTGCCGCTGTGGATTCTGGGGTCGAGTCTCTTTGGCGCACAGCTCGCCGCGGCGTTTGGCCTGCCGTATGCGTTCGCATCGCATTTCGCGCCGGCGCAGATGATGCAGGCCATCGCGGTCTACCGCGCGCAGTTTCGTCCGTCGGCGCAATTGGCC
Source organism: uncultured beta proteobacterium (assembly GCA_963712105.1). Taxonomy (GTDB): domain Bacteria; phylum Pseudomonadota; class Gammaproteobacteria; order Burkholderiales; family Casimicrobiaceae; genus VBCG01. The sequence goes on along the minus strand of CAVQGR010000012.1, from coordinate 86,285 downwards.
CAACCCTATGTGATGCTCGGCTGCAACGTGTTCGCCGCCGACACCGACGACGAGGCGCGCTTTCGTGCCACGTCGATGCAGCAGGCCTTCATCAACCTGCGCAGTGGCCGGCCCGCGCAACTGCCGCCTCCGGTCGAAGGGTTTGGCCGAGCATATCGGCCCCCGGGAGCGTGCGCTGCTAGACGACGCGCTGTCGTGCTCGGCCATCGGCTCGCCCGCGGTGGTGCGCGACACGCTGCGTGGCTTCATCGCGCGCACCGGCGCAGACGAGCTGATGATCGCAGCGCAGATCTTCGACCACGCCGCGCGGCTGCGCTCCTACGAAATCGCCGCGCAGGCCATGGCGGAAATTGCACTGGACCGTTGAAACCAAACCCTGCCAACGCGCGCGCGTCACCATCAACGGCGACGCGTTCTCCGTGACCGTCGGCGATCGCCCTGACGACAGGCACGAAAAGTGCTGGTCTTGCCCGGCGCAGTCATGTCCAAACATCCTTTCGCCTCTCGTCCCGCCCTGCTCATTGGTCTCCTTGGCCTTGGCTTGGCAGGCGCCATCCCGGCCGCCAATGCCGAGTCCGCGGCCTTGCGCGTGCCGCCCTGCCAGATCAGCTACTGGGTCGCGCCGGACGGCAACGACGCGGGCGCCGGCGACCAACAGGATCCCTTTGCCAGTCTGGAGCGCGCGCGCGACGCGCTGCGCGCCGACAAGGCCGCGGGCAATGCCGTGGGCGGACGCCGGGCCTGCTCCCGCGTGGTGACGCTGCGCGGCGGGCAATACCGGCTGACGACACCGTTCGTGCTCGAGCCGCGTGATTCCGGGACGCCAGGGCGCCCCGTAATCTACCGCGCGGCCGCCAACGAGCACCCGGTGATCACTGGTTCGATCGCGGTAACTGGCTGGACGCTGCATGATCCGGCACTGGGCCTTTGGCGCGCCAATCTGGGCACAAACTTCATCGGGCCGCAGCGCACTCGCCAGCTGTACGTCAACGGCCGGCGGGCGGTGCGGGCCCAGTCGGAACCGGACCCGGACAGCTTCGAACGCACGGCGTCCGGCTATCGGTTCCTGGCGGCCACCCCCGGTCAACAGCCACCCGTCTGGCGCAATCCGGCGGCGATGGAGGCCGTCACCCTGCCGCAGTGGAAGATGATGCGCTGTCCGGTGCGGGAAGCCGCCGGGCCGGATCTCACCATGGAGCCCCGGTGCTGGAAAAACGCCAACGTCTTCACGGCGACCAACGGCCAGTCGCTGTGGAATTTCCGGCAACTGGCTTGGCTTGAGAACGCCTACGAATTCCTCGACCAGCCCGGCGAGTGGTATCTGGACAACACCACTGGGCAACTCTACTACATTCCGCTGCCGGGCGAGGATATGGCGACCGCGGTGGTCGAGTTGCCGCTGCTCGAAACGCTGGTCGACGTCCAGGGCGCGCTCGGGCGACCGGTGACGCACCTGCGCTTCGAGGGCCTGACCTTTTCGTACGCCACCTGGCTGCAGCCGAGTACCAGCGAGGGCTACGCCGCCGACCAGAGCGGCTTTCATCTGGTAGGCCCCGATCACTTGCCCAACATCATCGGCCACGACCCCCATGATGCCCGCACGCCGGGCAACGTCCGCCTTCGCTTTGCCCAGCACATCGAATTTCTCCACAACGCGTTCACGCACCTGGGCGCGGTCGCGCTGGATTTCGATACCGGCAGTCAGTTCAACGTCATCGCCGACAACAGCTTCGAGGACATTTCCTCCGCCGCAATTCAGATGGGCGGCATCACCCGGGCCGACCATCACCCGGATTATCCCGACCAGGTGACGCGCGACAACCTCATCACCAACAACCTGGTGCGCTTCACCGGACAGGAATTCTGGGATGCGGCCGGCATCTATGTCGGCTTCACCACCCACACCACGGTCAGCCACAACGACATCAGCGACGTGCCGTGGTCCGGCATTGCCATTGGCTGGGGCTGGGGCTTGCTTGACCAGGGCGCGTTCCCCGGCCTGCCCGGCGCCACCCAGGGCATGTGGGGTCCATGGGACACGCCATCGACCAGCCGCGGCAACCGCATCGTGCACAACCGCATCCAGCGCTTCCTGGGGCAACTGTGGGATGGCGGCGCGATCTACACCCAAGCCGCGCAGGGGGCCTCGCTGCTCGACGGCGAGCTCATCGCCTGGAACGTGATCTCGGACAAGCGCCCGGATGCCGGCGGCAACGCCATCTACACCGATGGCGGCAGCCGCTACGTGACGCTGTTCGAGAACGTCGTCTATGCGAATCCCCAGGGCATCACCGACCTCGGCCCCTGCGGCCTGCCGAAGGCGCTGCCGTGGTGTGGGATCGGCGTCGCTCCGCCAACCCCGGGCGCCGTTGATCGCTGCTCGTCGATGCCAGGATGCTGGGCGCACCTGCCCTACGGCGGCGACATCGGCGGCTGCGTGCCGCACGGCGACATCCTGTTCATGCGCAACTACTGGAGTTCGAGCACCTTCCAGACCATCTGCCCGACCGACCTGACCGTCAACATGATGTTTTTCGACAATCGGATCATCGGCGGTCCGGAGCAGGCACCGGCGTGGATCCTTCGCCTCGCTGGACGGCAGCGGCGTTGACGGGGTTGTTGGCGACGGCCTAGCGGCGATCGCGTCCGAGCCGGCGTGGCACCCGCATCGCCCCGAACAGCGCCAGGCCCAAGGCAAGCAACCCCATGGCCCACGGAGAGAGCACCGGGATCGCCATAGTCGATGGTGGCGAGACGGCGGTACAGGGGGCAAAGCTGACCCTGCCCCGTGCGACATCGAACACCGCGTCGTAGCGGAAGTACGGATTGAGCCCCAGATTCACCTCCGCTTTCGAGCCCTTCGACTGCGAGACATTGCCCTCGTCGATGGTCGGTGTGTCTCCGGTGAGAAACGTCATGTCGAAATCGTTGCTGGGCGCGATACCCGGGGCGGCAACCTTGAACAGCGCGCCGGGAAGCAACTCCTTCTTGGCCGCGTCGAGGAGTGCATCGGGGACGGTGACGGGGAAAGCTGGTGAATGTTCGTCGTTCCCCCTCCGGTATCCAGGATCGCCGGTGCGGAGAATTGGTAGTGGTGTCCGCCTCGCTCCAGAGAAAAGTGGCCGGTGAAGAGCGCCTGCACGTACGACGGCTGATTGCTGTGGGGATAGGGCGGAGCGTTCGACTCCTTTTCCATCTTCACCCACGACGTCGCGCGGGAGCGAATGGTCGGGGTGAGCCCGACCACGACCCTGGATTCCGGACTGCCGCCGCCGCAGCCAAGCTGCACGGCGAACCCGCTGGAAAGATTTCCAGGCAACTGCGGCAGCACGGCGAAAAGTCCGTTGAGCTCCCGCAACCCCGAGCCGAAGTCGCCGTAGAACATTCCGTAAATGGGCGCCTTGCCCGCCGCCACGTTGTTGAGCCAGGCGATGCCGTCCGCGGTGCCCGACGCGGCGGTGATCTGGCCGACCGCGGTCGTGAAGTTGAGAGGAACGCCTTCCTTGGTGGCAATGCCGATGGTGGTCGACACCGGGTTGGCGATCAACTGCAGGTTGCTGCCGTAGGATTGATTGATCGGCCCCCGCGGGTCGGCGTGAATGACGGCCACCATGCGGCGTTGTACGCCGCGTAGAAGCCGGACGACCCGGTATCGAACGTATACAGACGCGGCGCGCCGCCGCCCAAACTGACCTCGATGCCGACCTTGATCCCCACGCCCGGGATCTGCACGACCTTGAGCGGGATGGTCACGCTCTCCGGGACCTGGCCGGTGACCGGAATCGCCGCGCCGGCAAGCGTCAGCGCAACCGCGCCCGCCAACCAGCCGTTCCAATTCGCACCGGTCATTGTGCTTCTCCCGTTTCGGGTTTGGGAATCTCGCTGCGCGATCGGCGCGAGGAATTATCGGGAACGGCTTGGCGTGAACGCCAGCGATTATTGCCGCCCTCACTCAAGCGCGTCAACGGCAACTGCCCGTGGTCAGTTCGGCAGCGGGATCGCGAAGATCGTGCCGTTTCAGTTCACGCTCGAATCGTCGGGACTTGGCCACAAGGCGCCGCCGGCCTTCAGCGTGGCCCGAGTTCGGCGAACACCGTGCGCGCTTCGATTTCCTTCGCGTCGGCAGGCCGCGCAAAGGGCGCAGGCGCAGGCTCGCCGGCAACGCGCGGCCGACCGATCGCCGCGAAGAAATCCTCCAGGCCGCCCGGCATGAAGTACCACACCCACTTGAGATCGGTCGTGCCGTCGTTGAAGAAGGTGTGCGCCACGTTGTGGCCCAGATAAAGCGTGGTGCCGGGGGCCATGCGGTGAGTTTCGCTGTCGACCTCGGCACAACCCTGGCCCTCGATGACGTAGAGGACCTCCTCGCCGGCATCGTGCGCGTGCAGGCGGACCCGGCCGCCGGGCGGCAGGGTCTGTGTTCCCATCGAAAACCGATGTACCGAGCGCAGTGCGCTGGATGACAGCACACACTCGGCATGTCCGTTGGCCGGAAGCGGTTGCCAGAATGTGGGCGATGCATCGGCGGCAATGACGGCCGATTGCCCTTTCGCTTCGACGAAGCCGGCGGTTTCCGTGGGCATGGGCGCTCCTCGTGGCTCCAGGTCAGGGTCGGTGCTGCGCTCGCTCACCACGCAGTGTAGCCGCCGTCCACCGTGAACATGGCCCCGGTGGCGAAGGCCGACTCATCCGACGCCAGCCACAGCGCCATCCGGGCAATGTCGATGGGCTGGCCCACCCGGTTCAGCGGCGAACGCGCAGCCAGCGCCGCCCTGAAGGCGTCCGGATCAGGCACCTGCGCGAGTATCTGGTCGTAATAGCTCGTTTCGATCACGCCGGGCGCGATGCTGTTGACGCGGATACCGTCCACCGCATGATCCAGCGCCATGGCGCGGGTGAGCGCGGCCACGCCTCCCTTGGCCGCCACATAGGCCGCGCGATCCTTGATGCCGACGACCGCGATGGTCGACGCCATGTTCACGATCGAGCTGCGGCCGCGACGCCGCAGGTGCGCAATCGCGTACTTCGAACACAGGTAGACGCCCTTGAGGTCGACGGCCATCAGCGCGTCCCAGGCCTGCTCTTCCAGCGTCTCCACGGTGCCGAGACAGCCGAAGCCAGCGTTGTTGAAGAGCACATCCAGTCCGCCGAATCGGGACACGCACAATTCGACCATGGCCTGCACCTCTGCCGCCTTCGACACGTCGGCGACGCAGGCCTGCGCGTTGTCGCCCAGCCCTTGCGCGACCGCGCGCGCCAGATCGCCGTCGCGGTCGGCCACCAGCACTTTCGCGCCTTCACTGACAAAGAGTTCGGCGGTGGCCGCGCCTATGCCGGCGCCGGCCCCGGTGATTAGCGCAACCTTGTTTTCGAGTCTCATACGTTGGCTCCAGTCATGACCAGGTTTGTGCATTCGGGACGCACGCCGGGCGTCCGGGACCTCCGGCAGCGCTCGCTCGCGCAGCGCGAACGCGACGACCACTCGAAACCGGGTGGGGCGACGCGCTTGAACGACCTACGCCTGGACATGGTTCCGCAGGAATTCCAGGACGACCGCTGCATAGTCGGCAGAACGCGTAATCGGGACGAAATGACCGCCCGCCAATTCGACCAGTCGCGCGTGGGGAATCCGCCGCGCCAGGTCCTGTGCATGGCTGATGGGCACGATCTGGTCGTCGGGCGCGGCGACGATCAGCGTGGGCTGGGCAATGGTGCCGAGTTCAGCGGCGCGCTGATAGTTCAGCAGCATGTCGATGCGCTCGCAGATCAATGCCGCGGCGACATGCGGACCCGGCGGCGTCTGCGTGGTCTCCGGCGACGCCAGCTCGCTTTCGTACCAGGCCGCAGGGTAGCCCAAGAGTTCACCGAGCTTCGTGTAGGCGCTTTCCCCGGCGCGCTGCAAAACGAGCCGCCGCAGTTCGAAGAGTTCGCGAAAGCGCCGGTCCGGGTTCGCCCAGGTGCAGCTCAGTACCAGCGCGGTAATCCGCTCTGGCGCATCAAGTGCGAGCGCCTGCGCCACCAGCCCCCCGGTGGAATGCCCGATGCATGCAAAGCGCGCGATCGACAACCGGTCGGCCAGGCGCAGCAGCGCCTCGACGATGCGTTCGATGCTCTGTGGACCAATGGACTCTGACGCCCCGACGCCCGGATGGTCGAAACTCAGCACGCGGTGCCGGCGCGAAAGCTCGCGCGCCACCGGCCTCCAGAAACTACCCAGGCCGCCGAGGCCGGCGACCAGCACGATCACATCGCCTTCGCCCACCGCTTCGTAGGCGACCTTCGGGTGTGACGGCGAACGACCCGTACCGGATTCTCGAGCTTCGCCGCTGCCGTTACTCATGGTCTTGCTCGATCAAATTGTCGGCGCGCGCATGCACCGGGCGGAATCTTCATCCCGATCAGCTTGGTTGTTTTCAACCAGTTTGCGGCGACAGTACATTCCCCTCCTCGGTAGGCCGCCACTATGCCATGTCACGCAGGGGACGACGGCCTGGTCAATCGTGCGCCATCGAGAGCCGCGCACCGAATCAGGGTCCGAGCGATTTGAGCTGCGCCTTGAGCCCGCGCGCGGCCATCGCGTAGCCGCCGTCGCGGCCGTCGACAAAGTGCACATGGTTTCCGTTGTAGGAGAACACGATGCAGGTCAGCAGTGCCTCGCTTGACTTGTGCATGCCGTAGATCAGCCGGCGTTCGCGGTGCTGCGTTTCCAGGTAATCGCGCAATTCCCGATACTGCGCTTCGCTGCCATCCATCACCATGCGCAGTATGCCGTCGAACTTGCGGAAGTCCGTGTTCTCCACCAGCGCGTCGACGTAACCGCTCCACCGCACGGTGCTGGTGTCCAGCTTGCGCGCGAACAGGTAGACGCCGGCCAGGTTGAGCAGCAGCATCCGCAGGAAATACGCGATCCGTCCCCAGGCGCCGAGCCGGCCCGACCGTACGCGCCACTCGTGGCCCAGCCGGCGCGGATTGAAGGAAAGCCGCATGTGATCGGCGCGCAGCGGATGGTAGTGCGAGATGTCGCCATAGATCTGCGCGATTTTCTCGAGCACCCTGCGGTAACAGGCGAGGTTCGCGTCGGCGTCGTCCGACACGGCAGCCACCAGCAACGCCAGCTTGTGATCGCGAAAACTCGGCACGCCCTGCCAGCGGCATTCGAAGCCCTCGAAGCTTCCCTCGCACGGACCCTCGTCTTCGTGGACCCGCAGCACGCCCTGGGCCAGCGGATCCTTGACCATGCGCTCGGTTTCTTCCCAGCCCCGGCCGGAAAGGGCCGCTTGCGTAACGTCCGGCGACAGGCGGATCCTTGCCAGCCGCACCGGCAGACCGCCGTCGAGCAGGTGCGAAACCCGGACCAGGCCGACGCGCAACGACAGGTCGAAACTCTGCCGCGCCAGGCGCTGGGCTTCCCGCAATGCCGGAATCACGCGCTCGCGGAGGGTGTCCGGCACGGCGAAAGTCGCGCCGTCGCCGCCGAATACGAACGGTATTTCCACGTTTCGGTCGACGTTGACCACCGCGGCGATGCAGGCCACGCCGACGGTGTTCACCTTCTTGTAGGCGCCGGCCTCGATCGCCCTGGTCGAGTCGATCACATCGGCGACGACGATCCACCAGTCGCCCGGGACCGGGGCGTGCTGCGCGGTCTCGATCGCCTCAGCAAAGGACGCCAGCGCCGGAAGGTCCCGGTAGAAATTGGCCGACGTCATGACCGGGTTTCTAATTGGCCGATCACCAGGTCCGCGCGCGCGAGCACGCCGGGCCTGATGACCAGTTTGCGGCGATCGTTCATCTCCCTCCCCCGGCAAGCTGCCACTATGCCATGCCGGGAAGGGGTTGCTCAGTTCGTTGTCCGGGCGTCCGCGGCCGGGCGCGGCGCAATGTTCTGGTTCAGGTGGAAGAGGTTCGTCGGGTCGTACTTCGCCTTGATCGCGGCGAGCCGCCCCAGCTTCGCGCCGTACGCCGCCTGCAATCCGGCGGGGCCCTCGTCGCCGCCCAGATAGTTGACGTACGCTCCCGGCGCCGCGTACGGCCGCAGCGCGTCGAGCAACTCTCGGGTCCAGGCGATGTTCCGCTCGCCGTCCTTCTGATCGGACCATGCGGACGTGATCACGATATTCCAGGGCCACTTGCGCGAGCCGAACGCGGTCGCCGATTCGGGCACGCGGCTCCACGCGCTGTTGCCGTAATCCTCCAGGACGATCACCGTTTGCCGAGACGGGACCCGCGCGAAGCGATCGACCACGACATCGACCGCGGCGTCGTCGAGCGTCATCAGGTAGCTCGATTTCCAGTAGCTGTGCAGGCCCGGTGGCCAGAGGAAGTCCGCCATGCGCTGCGCTTCGTTGTAGGGCATGGGCGCGAACTTGTCGACGAGGGGCGGGCCGAATTCGCGCAGCGGCCGCAGGACCTTCTCGCCCGCTTCCACCGGGCCGGCGTAGACGCCGCCGAGACCAGCGACCGGGGCACCGCGCATCGGCGACGGCAGCGACGGATCATCCGGCAGGTGAAACAGGAGCGCGCCCTGCGTCGATTCTTCCGGCGCCCCCGCTTCGAGATCACGCCATCGGCGGATTGCCCCCGCCGCTGCGCTTGCGGGATGGAGCACGATGCCGGCAAGGACGGTTCCGGTGGGGTGCGCCTTGAACTCGAACGAGGTCACCACGCCGAAGTTGCCTCCGCCACCGCGTATCGCCCAGAACAGGTCCTCGTTCTCATTGCTGCGCGCCTTCACGCGGCGACCGTCGGCGAGCACGACTTCGGCGCCCAGCAGGTTGTCGAGCGCGAGCCCATGCTTGCGGACGAGCCAGCCGAGGCCGCCGCCGAGCGTCAGGCCCGCCACACCGGTGATGGACACGAAGCCGCCCGTCGCCGCGAGGTCATGCGGCTGGAGTGCGTCATTGACCTCGCCCCAATTGCAACCGCCTTCCGCGCGCACCGTGTGCGCCGACGGGTCTACCGCAACGCCCTTCATGGATGACAGGTCGACCACCACGCCGTCGTCGCATACCGCATATCCGGCCACATTGTGTCCGGTGCCGCGTACGGCCAGCGGCAGGTCGTGTTCGCGCGCAAACACCACCGCCCGCGCCACATCGTCGGCACCGAGGCAGCGCGCGATCAGCGCAGGACGCCGGTCGATCGAGGCATTGAAGACGGCACGGGCGGCGTCGTAACCCCGGGCGCCGCGCTGAACGAGTTCGCCGCGAAAGCCGGACGCAAGCGCGTGGACCGCAGAAGAAGTGATCATCGCATCCTCCTTCGGAACCCTGAACGACACGTTCACCATAGCGCAAACCGGGGCCGCTGTTCAAGCCGCCGACCGCGCGCGACGGGGGTCGAGCGATGCGCATGCGGCCGAGCGCAAAAAGCAAAGGCCCCAGTCCGGGGCCCTTGTTTGGTCTTGAGAACGTCTTCTAAACGTCGAGATTGCGCACGCCCAGCGCGTTGCTTTCGATGAAAGCGCGCCGCGGCTCCACATCCTCGCCCATCAGCTTGGAGAAGATGTCCTCGGAGGCGACCGCATCCTCGATCTGCACCCTCAACAGGCGGCGGACCTTCGGGTCCATCGTGGTTTCCCACAACTGCTCGGGATTCATCTCGCCCAGGCCCTTGTAGCGCTGGATGGTCGTACTGTTGCGCGCCTCGCCAAGCAACCAATCGAGCGCCGCCTTGAACGTCTTCACCGGCTGCTGTTTTTCGCCGCGGCGAATGAATGCGCCCGGCTGGACAATGCCCTGCAGCACGTCTGCGGCGGCGCGGATCTGCGCGGCATCGCCGCTGGCCAGGAAATCGTCATCCAGCGCGGTCACGTGCGGCGTGCCGTGGTGCATCCGGCGGATGATCAGGCGCCGGGTCTCGGCGGTGGCATCGTAACGCGTCTCCACGGAGACGTCCGGGGTCACCGATCGCCGCCTGCAGCGCCTGTGCGCTCGTTGTCGCCGTCGGCTTCGGTGGCAAGGTCGAGACGCACGCCGTCGAGCATCGCGTGCAACGCGGCGGGGTCGATCACCCGCGCCAACCGGTCGATCACGGCCTCCGACAGCAGGAACTGCCGCGCGATCTGCGCGAAGGTCTCGGCTGCCAGCGGCGCCCTGTCCGCGCCCGGCGTCAGCTCGGCGCCCTTCAGCGCGTGCTTGAGCAGGTGCTGCTTCAGCTCGTGGTCGTCCTTGAGGTAGACCTCTTCCTTGCCCTGCTTGGCCTTGTACAGCGGCGGCTGGGCGATGTAGATGTAGCCGCGCTCCATCAGCTCGGGCATCTGCCGGTAGAAAAAGGTCAGCAGCAGCGTGCGGATGTGCGAGCCGTCGACGTCGGCGTCGGTCATGATGATGATGCGGTGATAGCGCAGCTTGTCGACATTGAAGGCGTCCTTGTCTTCCTTGTCCTCGGACGAGCGCCCGAAGCCCGCGCCCAGCGCGGTGATCAGCGTGACGATCTCCTGAGAGCCGAGCACCTTTTCGACACGCGCGCGCTCGACGTTGAGGATCTTGCCGCGCAGCGGCAGGATCGCCTGGAACTTGCGGTCGCGGCCCTGCTTGGCGGAGCCGCCGGCGGAATCGCCCTCGACCAGATAGAGTTCGCACAGCGCCGGATCGCGTTCCTGGCAATCGGCCAGCTTGCCGGGCAGGCCCATGCCGTCGAGCACGCCCTTGCGCCGGGTCAGTTCGCGTGCCTTGCGCGCCGCTTCGCGCGCGCGCGCCGCGTCGACGATCTTCGAACAGATGATCTTGGCGTCGGCCGGATTCTCGAGCAGGAATTCGGAGAGCTTGGCCGAAACGACTTCCTGCACGATCGGCTGCACTTCGGAGGAGACCAGTTTGTCCTTGGTCTGCGAGCTGAACTTGGGCTCGGGCACCTTCACCGACAGCACGCAGGTCAGGCCCTCGCGCATGTCGTCGCCGGTGGTCTCGACCTTGGCCTTCTTGGCGACCTCTTCCTTCTCGATGTAGCTGTTGAGCGTGCGCGTCATCGCCTGGCGCAGGCCGGTCAGGTGCGTGCCGCCGTCGCGCTGCGGAATGTTGTTGGTGAAGCACTGCACGCTTTCGGCGTAGGAGTCGTTCCACTGCATCGCCACCTCGACCGTCACGCCGTCCTTCTCGCCGACGGCATGGAAGATCTTCGGATGCAGCGTGCTCTTGGCGCGGTTCATGTACTCGACGAAGCCCTGCACGCCGCCCGAGTAGGCGAAGCTCTCGCTCTTGCCGTCGCGCTGATCGATGAGTTCGATGGCCGTGCCGTTGTTGAGGAACGACAGCTCGCGAATGCGCTTGGCGAGGATCTCGAAGTGATATTCGATGTTGTTGAAGGTTTCCGACGAGGCAAAGAAATGGACCTCGGTGCCGCGCCGATCCGAGGGTCCGACCACCGCCAGCGGCGAGACCGGCTCGCCGCGGCGAAATTCCATCTGGTGGAATTTTCCGTCGCGCCAGATCTTGAGGCGCAGCCAGTCCGACAGCGCATTGACCACAGACACGCCGACACCGTGCAGGCCGCCCGACACCTTGTAGCTGTTGTTGTCGAACTTGCCGCCGGCGTGCAGCTCGGTCATGACGATCTCGGCCGCCGAGCGCTTGAGTTCGTCGTCATCCTTGACGTCGGTCGGGATCCCGCGCCCGTTGTCGAGCACGCTGATCGAATTGTCCGCGTGGATGATGACCTTGATGTCGTCGCACCAGCCCGCCAGCGCCTCGTCGATCGCGTTGTCGAGGACTTCGAACACCATGTGGTGCAGGCCGGTGCCGTCGGAGGTGTCGCCGATGTACATCCCCGGGCGCTTGCGCACCGCGTCGAGCCCTTTCAGGACCCGGATGCTGGAGGAATCGTAGTCTGGCCCTTGGGCCTGCGGCAGAGGCTTCGGTTGTGCGGAAATCATGAAACTCCGTTGACTAGATGCGCATGGGCATCACGACGTACTTGTAGTCGTCGCGACCCGGCATGGTGATGAGCGCGCTGGAATTGGCGTCGCCGAAGGCGAAACAGACGCGCTCGATCGACAGGTTCGACAGCGCGTCGAGCAGATAGGTGATGTTGAAGCCGATGTCCAGCGGATCGCCCTTGTAGTCGATCTCGAGTTCTTCCTCGGCTTCTTCCTGCTCGCTGTTGGTGCAGATGATCTTCAGAAGATCGGGTGCGAGGACGACGCGTACGCCGCGGAACTTCTCGTTGGACAGGATCGCTGCGCGCTGCAGTGCTGCCAGAACTTCGACGCGCGACAACTCGACCTGCTTGGTGTGTCCGATCGGAATGACCCGGTTGAAGTCGGGGAACTTGCCGTCGACGACCTTGGACACCAGTTCGATCTTGCCGAAACCGAAGCGCACCTGGCTGGCCAGGATGTCGAGCGTCACGGCTTCTTCGCTGTCCTCGAGCAGCTTGCCCAGCTCCAGCACCGTCTTGCGCGGCAGGATCACTTCCTGGCGGGCATATTCGCCGGCCACCGGGATGCTTGCCCACGACAGCCGATGCCCGTCGGTGGCCACTGCCTGCAGCGTGCCATGGTCGACGACCAGCAGCATGCCGTTCAGGTAGTAGCGGATGTCCTGCTGGGCCATGGCGAACTCGACCCGCTTCAACAACGCCCGCAGGTCTCGTTGGGGCAGCGTCAGCGTCTGCAACTGCTCGGTGCCCACGCTGATCCTTGGATAGTCGGCCGCGGCCAGCGTCTGCAGATTGAAGCGCGAGCGTCCGGCACGCACGGTCATCCGGCTGTTGCTGACATCGATAGTGAGCGGCGCGTCTTCAGGCAGCGCGCGCAGCAGATCCTGCAGCTTGCGCGCACCTACGGTCGTCGCCTGGCTTTCCTTGGCCGGCAGATCGCTGTGCGCGGTGATCTGCATCTCCAGATCCGTCGCGGTGACGTAGAGGCTGCCTTCCCGCTGTTCGAGCAGGACATTGGCGAGGATCGGCAGCGTATGCCGGCGCTCGACGATGCCGGATACCGCCTGCAACGGTTTCAAGAGCGCATCTCTGGCGATCTGTTTTAGTTGCATTGTTTAATACCGATTACAGTTAATAGGAGGGCGGAGAAACCGGGGACAAACGGCAAAACGGCAACTGCGTCAGGACCTTTGCAGCATTGCAACCGACTGGAAAACCCCGGTGCGCACTGTGGATGGATTGGGGACGAATTCCGGCGCACCTCGAAAGCCCGCGGTCATCCACATTCAATGCGCGGCAAATCTTTGAAATTATACAACGAATCAACGCTTTTTCATAGGGAAACAGGGTCATCCGGACGGCCAGGTGCCGGCCTTGCGGTTCAGCTTCTCAGGACCTGCAGCAGGAAGTTCACATCGTGGTTCATGTCGGGCAGCGACTCGCGCAATTTGGCGACCTGACGGCAGGCATGCAGCACCGTCGTGTGGTCGCGCCCGCCGAAGTTGCCACCGATCTCCGGCAGCGACATCTGGGTCAGCTCCTTGGCCAGCGCCATGGCGACCTGCCTGGGCCGCGCCACCGCACGAGAGCGCTTCTTGGAATGCATGTCGGAAATGCGGATCTTGTAGTAGTCGGCGACGGTCTTCTGGATGTTCTCGATGGAGATCTGGCGGTTCTGTACGGCGAGCAGGTCGCGCAGCGCTTCCTTGGCGAGCCCCAGTGAAATCTCCTGCCCGTGAAAATTGGAATAGGCGAGCACGCGCTTCAACGCCCCTTCGAGTTCGCGCACATTGGAGCGGATGTGCTTGGCGATGAAAAAGGCGACCTGCTCGTCCATGCGCATGCCGACCGAATGCGCCTTGGCGAGCAGGATGGCGACGCGCATCTCCAGTTCCGGCGGTTCGAGCGCCACCGTCAGACCCCAGCCGAAACGGGAGATCAGGCGCTCCTCGATGCCGGCGATCTCCTTGGGGTAGGTGTCGCAGGTGATCACCACCTGCTTGTGCGCTTCGATCAGCGTGTTGAACAGGTAAAAAAACTCCTCCTGCGTGCGGTTCTTGCCACCGAAGAACTGGATGTCGTCGATCAGCAGCAGGTCGAGCGAGCGATAGTTGCGCTTGAATTCGTCAAAGGCCTTGTGCTGGTAGGCGCGTACGACATCGGAGACGTAGGTTTCGGCATGGATGTAGCGGATCTTCGCCGCCGGGTTCTGTGCCAGGATCTTATTGCCGATGGCCTGGATCAGGTGCGTCTTGCCCAGTCCCACCCCGCCGTAGACGAACAGGGGGTTGTAGGAGGTTGGGTGGTCGGCGACTTGCAGTCCGGCGGCGCGGGCCAGTTGGTTGGCCTTGCCCGAGACAAAGGCGTTAAAGGAGAATTCGGGATTGAGGCTGGTGGCATCGACCTTGCGGCCGGCGGGAAGGGTGCCCAGACGGGCAGGCGCCGCCGCGGCAGGCGCCTCCGTGGCCGAGCTATCCACAGGGAAGACGGTTGGTCGCCCGGGTGCTGCCTCGCCAGCCCTGAGAAGCCCTGCCACGGTAGCGGACACTGCCGGCGGCGCATCGGCGACCGCATATTCCACCGTCACCGGGGCGCCCTCGGCTTCCGCGGCCAGCGCCGCGATGCGCGGCCCGAAACGGTCCCGGACCCATTGCAGGACGAACCGATTGGGCGCCGATAGCCGCAGACGGCCAGCGTCGTACGCACAGGCAAGAGGGCGTATCCAGGTGGCGAATTGCTGGGCGGTCAGCTCGCGCTCGAAGGTCGCCAGACAGGCGGTCCAGAGGGCAGGGGAAGGGGCGCCGTGCATGATTCTGAGGAAAAAAGCCGTGACTCGGAGGGGGAAAGAATGGGCGCTGCGATCTATGTTGCAATCGACGCTTGTGTACCGACAATATCGGGTTCGGGCTGTGGATTGTAGACCGCCAGGCGCTGGTTATCCACAGGGCGCGGCCATTCCTGGCCGGCGTCAACATCGATCCCATGTTTCCAGTGGCCTGCCGGGAAAGTGACTGCTCGCACCCCCCCTTCCGATGCTTGCCGCGGCCCCCGGGCGTTGACAAGGTAGTGCATAACGCGCTCTAATATAAGGCTTTTCCAAAACAGTCCACGCAACGAAAGCGATGCCATGAAACGCACGTTCCAGCCCTCCAAGATTCGCCAAGCGCGCAAGCACGGCTTTCGTGCGCGCATGTCCTCGGTCGGCGGCCGCAAGGTGCTCTCGGCGCGGCGCGCCAAGGGCCGCAAGAGCCTGACCGCCTGATCCTCCCCTGACGTTCCCGTCCTTGCCCGCGGCGCCGGATTTGTTGCGCGCCCGGGCCTATCGCCTCACCGGTCAAGGTGCGTTCGAAGCGGTCTTCCGCACCGGACGCCGAACCGAGGGCCGCTTCCTGCAGCTGGTCGCCGCGCCCGCGGCCTCCCGGCCCGGACGCACGGGATACGTGATCAGCCGCAAAACCCTGCCCCGCGCCGTGGACCGTAATCGCATTCGCCGCAAGCTGCGTGAACTCGTGCGTGCATTGCGCCCCGAGGTCGCCGCCTTCGACATCATTCTGCGCGTCAAGCGTTGCACCAATCGCCTCGAACAGGACGCCGCCACGGCCGAGGCGCAGCGGCTGCTGTCGGCGCTGTTGTCGGCGCCGCGGACATGAAAGCGTTGCTGCGCGCGCTGGTTCGCGGCTACCAGTATCTGCTGCGGCCGATGCTGGGCTCGAATTGCCGCTTCTATCCCAGTTGCTCCGACTACGCGCTCGAGGCCATCGAGCGACACGGCGCCGTGAAGGGCGTATGGCTCGCCGTGCGGCGCATCGGGCGGTGTCATCCGTATCATCCCGGCGGATTTGATCCCGTCCCCTAGCCCGCCAGACTTTAGCGAAAGGCGCGTGCCTACCCGCAGGCGACCGCAATGGATACTCAACGCATCATTCTGTTCGTAATTTTTTCCTTCTCCGCGCTCTTCCTCTGGGAGGCGTGGCAGAAGCAGCATGCGCCACCGACGCCGGTCGTGCAGAAGGCAGCCGCGCCCGGGCAACCAGGGACGACCGCGGCACCGGCCAAGGATGTGCCGACACCCACGGTGACAGCGGCGCCAACCGCGCCGACCGTGCCGGGCGCGGCGTCGCCGGTGCCCGGCAGCACGCCGGTCGCCGCGGGCGGCGAGCGGGTGACCATCCGCACCGATCTGTATGCGGCCGAAGTGGACACGGTCGGTGGCGTAATCTCGCTGGTGTCGCTAACCAGGCATCGCGACGCCATCGATCTGTCCAAGCCCTATCTTGTGTTGCAGCGCAACGCGGAACGCACCTTCATCGCCCAGGCCGGCCTGCTCGGCGACGGCCTGCCCAATCACCGCACTACCTACAAAGTGCTTCCGGGCGAGCGCGAACTCTCGCCCGGGAAGGACCGCGTCGAATTGCGGCTGGAAGCAACGGCCGCCAATGGCGATCGCGTCGTGCAGGTGCTGACTTTCCATCGTGGCAGCTACCTGATCGACGCGGCATTTGACATCAGCAACGCCGGTGCCGCCGCGATCTCGCCCTTCGCCTATTTCCAGCTGACTCGCGACGCCAAGCACGCCGTCGTGCAGAGTTCGATGGCGCCGGCGTCCTACGTCGGTCCGGTCGTGTTCAACGAAACCGACAATTTCAAGAAGGTCGATTTCGGCGAGATCGACAAGCTCGCCACCGATTCCAGCCGCAAGTTGCCCTACCAGAAGAGCACGGACAACGGTTGGGTCGGCATGATCGAGCACTATTTCGTCGCCGCCTGGCTGCCGGCGGATGACAAGCAGATGCAGCGTGAGTTCTACACGCGCAAGCTCGACAATGGACTCTACGCGGCGGGCGTGATCGTGCAGATGGGCGCCATTGCGCCCGGCGCGACCGGCGAAGTACGCGTGCCGCTCTACGTCGGCCCGCAGGACCAGGACGTGCTCGCGAAGACCGCCAAGGGTCTCGATCTCGTCGTCGACTACGGCATCTTCACCGTGCTTGCGGCGCCGCTGTTCTGGCTGCTCAAGTGGCTGCACGGCATCATCGGCAACTGGGGTTGGGCGATCATCGTCATGACCATCATGATCAAGGGAGCGTTCTATCCGCTGAACGCCGCCGCCGCGCGTTCGATGGGCAAGATGAAGCTCATCGCGCCGAAGATGAAGGCGTTGCAGGCGCAGTACGCCAACGACAAGCAGCAGCTGCAGCTCAAGATGATGGAGATGTACAAGACGGAGAAGATCAATCCGCTGGGGGGCTGCCTGCCGATCCTGGTGCAGATTCCCGTCTTCATCGCGCTTTACTGGGTGTTGTTGTCGGCGGTCGAATTGCGCCAGGCGCCCTGGATCCTGTGGATTCACGACCTGTCTGCGCCGGATCCCTACTTTGTGTTGCCGGTGATCTACGCGATCACCGCCTACCTGCAGGTGAAGCTTTCGCCGACGCCGATCAGCGATCCGATGCAGGCGAAGATCATGCAGATCATGCCGATCGCGTTTTCGGTGCTGTTCATCTTCTTCCCGTCCGGCCTCGTCCTCTACTGGCTGGTCAACAACATCCTGCAGATCGCGCAGCAGTGGCACGTGAACCGGATGCTCGAGGCCGAAGCGGCGGCCAAGGCGGCGACACGACGCTAGGCGAGGCAGGGGGTTGCCCGGGCCCCCGTCTGCCCATTTCGAGAGCCGCTGCGCGCAGCGGCCGCCGCGCCGGCCCCGAAACTGCGGTGGCGCTGGGCGGAAGCAGGCGCGGTAAGCTAGCCGGGTGAGCCGTCTTCTGTACCCGCAGGCGCTGCCGCCCCCCGATACCATCGCCGCCATTGCCACGCCGCCCGGACGCGGCGGCATCGGCGTCGTGCGTGTTTCCGGCGCGGAACTGATATCGCTGCTGCGAGGCCTGGCGGGTCGCGTGCCATCGCCACGGGTGGCGACGCTGGCGACGATTCGCGACGCCGCCGGCGGCGCGCTCGACCAGGCGCTGCTGCTGCACTTTCCGGCGCCACATTCATACACCGGCGAGGCCGTCGTCGAGGTGCACGGCCACGGCGGACCGGCGGTGCTGCGGCTGGTGCTCGCACGCTGTCTGGAACTTGGCGCTCGCCTGGCCGAACCGGGCGAATTCACCAAGCGCGCCTTTCTGAACGGCAAGCTCGACCTCGCGCAGGCCGAAAGCGTGGCCGACCTGATCGACGCCGCCACCACGACGGCGGCGCGGGCCGCGGTGCGCAGCCTGGCCGGGGAGTTCTCGCGCGACGTGCACGCGCTGGTCGCCGTCGTGACCGAGCTGCGCATGTACACCGAGGCGACGCTCGATTTCCCCGACGAGGACATCGAGTTTCTCGCCGCCGGCGATGTTGTCGGAAAACTGGCGGCGATCCGGCTGCAAATGGACCGCTTGCTTGCGCGTGCCCGGACCGGGGCGCTGTTGCGCGCCGGCCTGACCGTGGTGCTGGTGGGGCGCCCCAACGTCGGCAAGTCGAGCCTGCTCAATGCGCTGGTCCGCGAGGATGCGGCGATCGTGACGCCGATCCCGGGCACGACCCGCGACACCGTCGAGCGCCGAGTGGAGATCGGCGGCATGGCGCTCAACGTCGTCGACACGGCGGGACTGCGTGCAACCGACGATGCGGTCGAGCGCGTCGGCATCGAGCGCACCTGGGCGTCGGTCGAGCGCGCCGATCTGGTGCTGCTGCTGGTCGATGCGCGCGACACGGCGACGGCGCTGTGTGCCGAAGACCAAGCCATTCTGGCGCGCCTGCCGGCGGCGGCGCCGCGCCTGGTCGTGCACAACAAGGCCGACCTGGCCGGTAAGGCGGCCGGCGCGCGAACGCCGGACGATGGCGCCATGTCCCGGCGCCACATCTGGTTGTCGGCGAAGACCGGCGCCGGCCTGGACATGCTCGAGCGCGAAGTGCTGGACGCGGTCGGTGCCGCCGATGCGACCGCCGAAGACGCAATCCTCGCCCGCGAACGCCATGTCGCTGCGCTGCGCGCCGCGCAGGGCCATCTGGCCGCCGCCGCGGCGCAGGTCGCGCTGCAGCCGCCGCCGATCGAACTCTTCGCCGAGGAACTGCGCGAGGCGCAGAACGCGCTCGCGGCGGTCACTGGCGCATTCTCCGCCGACGACCTGCTTGGCGTCATCTTCGGCCGGTTCTGCATCGGCAAGTGACGCGGGTACCGGGGTGCGTTTCCGGGTCCGGACACGACGGGTCCCGGGACGCGACCTTTCGATCGGTCTGGATTTCGCGCCAGCCGCGCCGGCCGCATCGGCGAGTTCCCCAAGAGACGAGCCTTCAGCTATCCTGCGCGGTCCGAACCTACCCGCACATCGCGGGCCCCGCCACCTGGAGGTCACCATGAAACGCCGAGATTTTTCGCTTGCTGCCGTCGCCGCGCTTGCCGCCGCCCAACTCCCGCTGGCCGGCGCCGCGCGGGCGCAGGCCATCGCCACACTGAAGGTCATGATTCCCGCCAATCCCGGCGGCGGCTGGGACCAGACCGGGCGCGCGCTCGCCGCGGCCATGCAGTCGGCGAAGGTCGTCGGCTCGGTGCAGTTCGAGAACAAGGGCGGCGCCGCCGGCACCATCGGCCTCGCGCAGTTCATCAACAGTGCCAAGGGCGATCCCAACGCGCTGATGATCGGCGGCATGGTGATGGTCGGCGGCATCATTCTCAACAAGTCGCCGGTCGACCTCTCGATGATCACGCCGATCGCGCGCCTGACCAGCGAGTACGAAGTCGTGGTGGTGCCAGCGAGCTCGCCGTACAAGACGCTGGCCGAACTTCTGGCGGCGTTCAAGGCGGATCCGGGCAAGATCTCCTGGCACGGCGGCTCGGCCGGTGGTACCGATCACATCCTCGCCGGCATGATCGCGCGCGCCGCCGACGTCGAGCCGGCCAAGATCAACTACGTCGCCGCCAAGGGCGGCGGCGACCAGGTCGCGAACATCGTCGGTGGGCACGTCAGCGCGGGCATTGCCGGCGTCGGCGAATTTGCCGAACACGTGAAGGGCGGGCGCATGCGCGCGCTGGCCGTCTCGGCGCCGACCAAGGTCGACGGAATCCCGACGCTCAAGGAACAGGGCATCGACGTCGTGCTGGGCAACTGGCGCGGCGTCTTCGCCGCACCGGGCATCTCGACGGCGCAGCGCGATGCCCTGGTCGCGGCAGTGAAGGCCGGAACCGAGTCGGCGGCCTGGAAGGAAACGCTGGCCAGGCTCGGCTGGGAGCCGGTGTTCCTGGGTGGCGACGCCTACAAGGCGTTCATCGACGAGGACATCAAGCGCGTCGGCGGCATCCTCGCCTCGCTCGGCCTCAAGAAGTAACCGTGCCCTCGGCGGCTTCCCGCGTCGAACTCATCCTGTCCCTGGGTGTGCTCGCGCTGGGCATCGGCGCCTCGGTCGTCGCGCTTGGCCTGCCGGAAGGCGGCGGCTATGCGCGCATCGGGCCGAATTTCATGCCCAAGGTCGTCGCCTTCGGCATGGTCCTGCTCGGAGTGTGGCTGCTGGCCGAAGTGTTCACCGGCGGCTGGCGCGACGCGGTCCCCGACGATCCGGCGGCGCGCGGTGAGCACGCGTTCGCGCCGCGCGCCTTCCTGTGGGTCAGCGCCGGCCTGTTCCTGCAGATGGTGCTGATCCACAGCGCCGGCTTCGTGCTGGCGGCGATGGCGTTGTTCGCCGCCGTTGCGCGCGGTTTCGGCAGCGTGCGACCGGGCCGCGATCTGGCGGCCGGCCTGGTGCTGGGGCTTGCGGTGTTCCTGTTCTTCGTCAAGTTTCTCAATGTGAATCTGCCGGCGGGCTGGCTGCGTCCGCTGCTCGGCGGAGCCGGCCTGTGACCGAGACCTTTTCGGCGTTGATGTCCGGCTTCGGCATCGCGCTGGCGCCGATGAACCTGCTCTGGGGTTTCGTCGGCGTGACACTCGGCACCTTCATCGGCGTGCTCCCCGGCGTCGGACCCGCGCTGACCGTGGCGATGCTGTTGCCACTGACCACCAAGCTCGACCCGACCGGCGCGCTGATCATGTTCGCTGGCATCTACTACGGCGCGATGTACGGCGGCTCGACCACCACCATCCTGCTCAATACCCCCGGCGAGTCGGCGTCGATCGCGACCGCGCTCGAAGGCAACAAGATGGCCAAGAACGGCCGCGCCGGTCCGGCGCTGGCCACCTCGGCGATCGGCTCCTTCGTCGCCGGCACCATCGCCACCGTGCTGCTGACGCTGCTCGCGCCGATCGTGGTCGAGATCGCACTCAAGTTCGGGCCGACGGAATATTTCGCGCTGATGGTGTTCGCCTTCATGACTGTGGCGACCGTACTCGGTGCGTCGACGGTGCGTGGCCTGACCATGCTGTTTCTGGGGTTGCTGTTCGGCCTGGTCGGCATCGACGAGCAGACCGGGCAGATGCGCTTCGCCTTCGGCGTGCCGGAGCTGTTGGATGGCATCGACGTCGTCGTGCTGGCGGTGGGCCTGTTCGCCGTCGGCGAGGCGCTCTACGTTGCCGCGTACCAGAGCCGCGTGCGCGAGGAGATGGAGAAGATGGCCGGTTCGCTTTGGATGTCGCGCGCGGACTGGCGGCGCTCGTGGCCGGCCTGGTTGCGCGCCACGGGCATCGGCTTTCCCTTCGGTACCATTCCCGCCGGCGGCGCCGAGATTCCCACCTTCCTGTCGTATGCGCTGGAAAAGAAACTCTCCAAGCATCCGGAGGAATTCGGCCACGGCGCGATCGAAGGCGTCGCCGGACCCGAGGCGGCGAACAACGCCGCATCGACGGGCGTGCTGGTGCCGCTGCTCACGCTGGGCATTCCGACTTCGGCGACTGCGGCAATCCTGCTGGCGGCATTCCAGAACTACGGCTTGCAACCCGGGCCGTTGCTGTTCCAGACGCAGTCCGCGCTGGTCTGGGGCCTCATCGCCAGCATGTACATCGGCAATGTACTGCTGCTGATCCTCAACCTGCCGCTGATCGGCCTGTGGGTCAAGGTG
This sequence comes from uncultured beta proteobacterium, assembly GCA_963712105.1. GTDB lineage: Bacteria > Pseudomonadota > Gammaproteobacteria > Burkholderiales > Casimicrobiaceae > VBCG01. The sequence goes on along the minus strand of CAVQGR010000012.1, from coordinate 64,438 downwards.
CTGACCATTCCGCGGCCGCTGCTCTACGCCGGCATCCTGGTCTTCGCCACGCTCGGCGCCTACAGCCTGCATCAGTCGGTCGTCGACCTGGTCACGCTCTACGTGTTCGGGTTGCTTGGCTTCATGATGCGCCGCTGGGGCTTTCCGGTCGCGCCGGCAGTGATTGGCCTCATTCTTGGACCGCTGGCCGAATCACAGTTCCGGCGCGCGCTGGCAATCAGCCAGGGCGATCCGTCGGTGTTTTTCACCCATCCGATTTCGGCAACGCTGCTGGCCGCGACGGTGTTGCTGGTGCTGGTCCCATGGCTGGTCAAGGTCGTGCGCGAGTGGCGCAGCCGGTCGCGCTGAAACCGGCGATCACGGTGATGCAAGTCCCACTACAGCGCGGTGCGCCTGTCGGCGTGTCTGGTCGCCTCGAATGAGCGCGAACGCGCGCGGCCCGCGCGTCCGCGTGCTGAGTGCTGCCGCCGCGCTGGCGCTGGCCGTGCTCGCCGGCTATGCCTGCGCGCGCCTAGGCACGCCGATTCCGTGGATGCTGGGCCCGTTGTTCGCGGTGGCGTTCGTGCGCATCGCCGGCGTCGACATCGCGGCGCCACGGGCGGCCCGCTACGTCGGACAATGGGTGATCGGTACGTCGCTTGGGCTCTACTTCACGCCCCAGGTGGTGCACCAGGTCGGCGGCCTGTGGTGGCTGCTCGTCGCCGGCGCGCTGTTTGCGCTGACGCTTGGCTATGTCTCGGGACTCGCGCTGGCGCGGCTCGCGAATCTCGACAAGACCACCGGCATCTTCGCCAGCGTTCCAGGAGGCGCGGCCGAGATGGCGACGCTGGGCGAGCGCTTCGGCGGCCGCATGGACAAAATCGCCGCGGCGCAGAGCCTGCGCATCCTGATCGTCGTCGCGATCGTTCCCGCCGCTGTGACCGCGCTCGGTGCGCACGGTGTCGAAGCCTACCTGCCGGGCGCGACCAGGTTCGATGCGTCGGGCTTCGCATTGCTGATGGCTGCGACGCTCGCGGGCAGCGCGTTATTTCAGTGGTTCGGCCTGCCTAACGCGTTCGTGCTGGGATCGCTCGCCGTCGCGATTCCGCTGACCGCCGCGTCGATCGATCTTTCGTCGCTGCCGACGGTGGTGTCCAATGCCGGGCAACTGCTGCTGGGCTGTGCGCTCGGCTCGCGCTTCCAGCCCGACTTCCTGCGCGGGGCGCATCGCTTCGTCGCTGCGGTGGCGCTGACCGTTGTGTTGTCGATTGTGCTGGCCACACTGTTCGGCGCCGGCCTCGCCTGGGCAAGCGGACTCGCGACGGCGACGCTGGTGCTGGGCAATGCACCGGGGGGCATCGCGGAAATGTGCATCACCGCCAAGGTCCTCCAGCTCGGCGTGCCGCTGGTGACGGCATTCCACGTCACCCGTCTGGTGGTGCTGCTGCTGGCAACGCCGTTGGTGTTCGCGCGCGCCCGGCAGTGGTATCGACAACGCAGGGGAGGGTTTCCGCCATGACCTGGAATCCGCGGCAATACCTCAAGTTCGAGACCGCGCGACTGCGTCCGGCGCTGGACTTGCTGGCGCGGCTGGAAGCGGTGGAGCCACGCTCGATCGTCGACCTGGGTTGCGGCACCGGCAACGTGACGCGGTTGCTGGCGCAGCGCTGGCCGCAGGCCGACATCGTCGGCGTCGATGACTCTGCGACGATGCTCGATGAGGCGCGCGCGGCGGCAGGCGACCTGCCGCAGGTTCGCTTCGTCGCCGGCGATCTCGCCACATGGATGCCCGCGGCGCCGGTCGACCTGGTGTACAGCAATGCGGCGCTGCATTGGCTTCCCGATCACGCGGCGCTGTTCACGCGCGTGGCGGCGATGGTTGCCGCAGGCGGCACGCTGGCCGTGCAGATGCCCGACAATTTCCGTGCGCCGTCGCACACGATCATTGCCGAGCTCGCCACCAGCGCGCGCTGGCGCGAGCGGCTCGCTTCGCTGGTGCGCGAATCGCCGGTGGCGCCGGTCGGCGATTACCATCGCTGGCTCGCGCCGATGTTCACGGGCGTCGACATCTGGACCACCGAATACCTGCAGCTGCTGCCGGCGCAGTCGGGCGATGAACATCCGGTGGCTGCATGGACGCGGGGTACCTGGCTGGGGCCTTTTCTTGCGGCGCTCCGCGGCGGCGAGTCACAGGAATTTCTCGCCAACTACTCGTCGCGGCTGCGCGTGGCCTATCCGTTGTTCGCGGATGGACGTGTGCTGTTTCCGTTCCGGCGGGTATTCATTGTCGCGAATCGGTAAGGCCGCCCGACCAGTGCCATCGACGATGGCCGCGGAGTAAAATCATGGGATTGTGCTCCGTGTTTTTCGCCGCGAGCGCCGCACTTTCTCCCGCCACGATCCTCATTTGCGATGAACCAGCCCGAATCGTTTGCCTCGCTCGCCGCTTCCGTCGGCGCGCCGTCGTACGTCAAGCACGCCCGCCTGCTGGGCTGGGTGCGTGAAATTGCGGCGCTCACGCAACCCGACCGTATCGTCTGGTGCGACGGTAGTCAAAGCGAGTACGACCGCTTGTGCGCGGAGATGGTTGCTGCCGGCACGCTGGTCGAACTCAGCCAGGCGCTTCGCCCGGGCAGCTACCTGGCACGGTCGGACCCCTCCGATGTTGCGCGGGTCGAGGATCGCACCTTCATCTGCAGCGCGAAGCGCGACGATGCCGGCCCCACCAACAACTGGGTCGCGCCGGGCGAGATGCGGCGCACGCTGGACGGACTGTTTGCCGGCTGTATGCGTGGCCGCACGATGTACGTGGTGCCGTTTTCGATGGGACCGCTGGGCAGCCCGATCGCGCACATCGGCATCGAGCTCTCCGACAGTCCCTACGTGGTCGTCAACATGAAGCTGATGACGCGGATGGGTCGCGCGGTGTTCGACGTCCTCGGTGCGGACGGCGTGTTCGTGCCCTGCGTGCACTCGGTCGGCGCGCCGCTTGCGGTCGCGGCGCGGGATGTCGCCTGGCCGTGCAACAGGGACCACAAGTACATCGTTCACTTTCCCGAAACGCGAGAAATCTGGAGCTTCGGCTCGGGCTACGGCGGCAATGCGCTGCTGGGTAAGAAATGCTTTGCGTTGCGCATCGCCTCCGCGATGGGACGCGAACAGGGCTGGCTCGCCGAACACATGCTCATTCTCGGGGTTACGTCGCCGAAGGGCGAGAAGACCTATATAGCCGCGGCCTTTCCCAGCGCCTGCGGCAAGACCAACCTGGCGATGCTGATTCCCCCAGCGGGATTCGACGGCTGGAAGGTGACGACCGTCGGCGACGATATCGCGTGGATCAAGCCCGGCCCGGATGGCTGGTTTCGGGCGATCAATCCGGAGGCCGGTTATTTCGGCGTCGCGCCGGGCACGTCGAATGAATCGAATCCAAATGCGATGGAAATGCTCAAGGCGAACGTGCTGTTCACCAACGTCGCGCTGACCGATGACGGCGATGTCTGGTGGGAAGGCATGACGCGCGACGCGCCGGCGCATCTCGTGGATTGGCTCGGTCAGGACTGGACCCCAGGTTGTGGTCGCAAGGCGGCGCATCCCAATGCACGTTTCACTGTTTCCTCGTCGCAGTGTCCGTCGCTCGATCCGGCCTGGGACGACCCCGCGGGTGTGCCGATATCGGCGTTCGTTTTCGGCGCCCGACGCACCGACACCGTGCCACTGATCAGCGAGGCGCGGACCTGGGCGGAGGGCATTTACAAGGCGGCTACGATGGGGTCGGAGACGACCGCTGCCGCCGCCGGTGCAGTTGGCGAGGTGCGCCGCGATCCGTTTGCGATGCTGCCTTTTTGCGGCTATCACGTCGGCGATTATTTTCAGCATTGGCTGAAGATGGGCGATGCTGTCAGTCACCGTCCGCAACTGTTCAGCGTGAACTGGTTTCGCAAGGATGCCGAGGGCAAGTTCGTATGGCCGGGGTTCGGCCAGAACATGCGGGTGCTGGAATGGGTCGTCGAGCGCAGTCGCGGTCGCGGCCATGCGGTTGAAACCCCCGTCGGACTGGCGCCGGCCTATGCGGACCTCAACTGGTCGGATGGAGCGTTCGATGCCGAACGTTTTGATGCCGTGATGCACGTGGATGGTGTCCAGTGGCAGCGCGAGCTCGCCGCGCACGATGAGCTGTTCGGCAAACTCGGCGGCAAACTGCCCGCGGCACTGCAGGCCGAGCGCAATCGGTTGACGGCCCGATTCGCGGACTGATTCGTCGCGCCTGCGGTGGCGACTGGTCCGGGATTCTTGTCCGGGATTCTTGTCCGGACGTTGCTTGGGATAGGTGTTCGGAACCATTGCCTGGCGCCGGCTTCTGTAAACGTTTGCAGAAAACGCTTACAGCGACTATGCTTCGACGCACCAGTCAGCTCCGGCAATCACCATGGCCAGCTCGTCGAAGGTCGGCCGATCGCTCGGCCCGGGACAAGAGTCCCCTGCGCTCAAATCTGCAGCCCTGGTCGCCTCTCGATCGCCAGTCGGGTCCTCGTCCGGGGCAGCGTTGCTGCCGCGCCGGCGCAAACTGCGCAAGGCCTTGCCGACGCTGGCCGATGTGGCGCGGCAGGCCGGCGTGTCCACCGCCACCGTCTCGCGATTCTTCAACCACCCGGAACTGGTGCGCCCCGGGCTGGCGGCGCGGATCGAGGCGATCGCCCTGGCGCTGGGCTATGTGCCGGACAGTGCCGGGCGCGCGCTGTCCAGTCGGCGCACAAGGATCGCCGGAGTGATCGTGCCGGCACTCGACGAGCGGGGTGTCGCGCGCAGCGTAGAAGCCCTCCAGCGGTGCTTGGAGGACGCTGGTTATGCGTTGCTGGTCGCCTGTTCCGGGGACGACCCGGACCGCGAATTCGCCCAGGCGCGGAAACTGATCGGGCGTGGTGTCGAGGCGCTGGTGCTGACCGCAGCACCGCGGCGACCGGCATTGCCGGACCTGCTGGCCGCGCGAGGCATTCCCTTCCTGTGCCTGGGATCTGTTGATCCGGCATGGCCGGGCGTCGGATTTTCTGCCAGGGCCGTGGCGGCGATGGCGACGCGCCATTTGCTGGATCTGGGCCACCACCGCCTGGCAGTGTTGACGGGCCCCGCCCGCCACGACCGGCGGGCGGCCGAATGGGTCGCCGGGGTCGAGCAGGCGCTGGCGGAGCGCGGCCTGGCGCTGCCGCAGGGCGGCGTGCAGCGGGTGTCCCGCGAATTCGACGCGGCCCGCGCGGCGACGCGCGATCTGCTGGCGCGGTCGCCCGCGCCGACCGCGATCGTTTGCGACCACGACCAGCTGGCCTTCGGCGTCCTGCGCGAGTGTGTCGCGATGGCGATCGCGGTCCCGGGCCGGCTGTCGGTCGTCGGCTGCGGCGACTTCGATCTGGCCCGGCAGACCATGCCGCCGTTGACCACGCTACGCGTCGCGACGGCCGACATGGGCCGGCTCGCGGCGGAGATGCTGCTCCGGCGCCTTGGCCGCGAAACCTCACCGGAGCAGATCGAGGTTTTTCCAAAGCTGGTCCTGCGGGCGTCGACCGGCGCCCCGCCACCGGGCTGACCGCGCAAGGCTTCGCCCCAGGCCGACGGCGGCACGGCGGAAACTTCTGATGTTTCACGTGGAACCTGTCCGTCGGGCGGTCCGGCGGCGCCGTTGGTTGCCGGGGACCCGACGCGCCAGGCGCGGTTCCGGATTCGGCAGGTCGGGCAGGGCTGGGGCGGTTCCACGTGAAACATCGAGTGGATTTCAATGGCCGACGCCACGGGACCTGCTCGCAGATACCGGTCGATCCCGGTCCCGGGCAAGTGGACCAGTTGACGACGTGAGCCCAGGCCAAGGCGGGGGTTGGCGGCCGTTCCGGGTTTGACGCAATCCGGCTGGCTCCTACAGCGTCATTCGCGTACACTACGCGGCTCCCCGGCGCCAGCAGGGCAAAGATAAAAACACCGTTAAATCATGGAGTTCGACAAGACATTCGAGGTCATCGTCGTCGGTGGCGGCCATGCCGGCACCGAGGCGGCGCTTGCTAGCGCCCGGATGGGCCGGCGCACGCTGCTGCTCACGCACAGCATCGAGACGCTGGGCCAGATGTCCTGCAACCCGTCGATCGGCGGCATCGGCAAGGGACACCTGGTCCGCGAGGTTGATGCGCTGGGCGGCACCATGGCCATCGCCACCGACGAGGCCGGGATTCAGTTCCGTACGCTCAACGGCAGCAAGGGTCCGGCGGTACGGGCAACCCGGGCGCAGGCGGACCGCGTGCTCTACAAGGCCGCCATCCGCCGCCGGCTGGAGAACCAGGCCAACCTCACACTGTTCCAGCAGCCGGTGGACGACCTGCTGCTGGACGGCGAACGGGTGGCCGGGGTACTGACGCAGATCGGGCTCGAGTTTCGCGCCGAGGCGGTGGTGCTCACCACCGGGACTTTCCTGTCCGGCCTGATCCATGTCGGCATGCAGAACTACGAGGCCGGCCGCGCCGGCGACCCGCCGGCCAAACGCCTGGGCGCGCGCCTGCGCGAACTGAAGCTACCGGTCGGACGGCTCAAGACCGGCACGCCGCCGCGGCTGGATGGACGGAGCATCGACTTTTCGGTGCTGGCCGTGCAGCCGGGCGACGATCCGGAACCGGTGTTCTCGTTCGTGGGCCGGCGCGACATGCACCCCCGGCAGCTGCCCTGCTGGACGACGCATACCAATGCCCGTACGCATGAGATTATCCGCGGTGGACTCGACCGTTCGCCGCTGTACGCCGGGGTGATCGAGGGGGCGGGGCCGCGCTACTGCCCGTCGATCGAGGACAAGGTGGTCCGCTTCGCAGGGCGCGATTCGCACCAGATCTTTCTCGAGCCGGAAGGCCTGGACACCCACGAGATCTACCCCAACGGCATCTCGACCTCGCTGCCCTTCGATGTGCAGCAGGCGCTGGTGCGCTCGATGAAGGGCTGCGAGCAGGCGCACATCCTGCGCCCAGGCTACGCCATTGAATACGATTACTTCGATCCGCGCGCGTTGAAGTCAACGCTGGAGACCAAGGCCATTGGCGGCCTATTCTTCGCCGGCCAGATCAACGGCACCACCGGCTACGAGGAGGCCGCAGCGCAGGGACTGCTGGCCGGCCTCAATGCGGCGCTGCAGGTGCGCGGCGAGGCTGGATGGTGTCCACGCCGCGACGAGGCCTATCTGGGCGTACTGGTTGACGACCTCATCACCCGCGGCGTGACCGAGCCCTACCGGATGTTCACCTCGCGCGCCGAGTACCGGTTGCAGCTGCGCGAAGACAATGCAGACCTGCGCCTGACCGAGCACGGCCGCCGCCTGGGCCTGGTCGACGACGCGCGCTGGCAGGCATTCAGCCGCAAGCGCGAGGCCATCGACCGCGAACTCCTGCGCCTTGCCGCGACGGTGGTCGGACCGAAAAATGTATCGGAGGCTGACGCGCATCGGGTTTTGGGACAAGGTCTGGAGCGAGAGTATGCGCTTACCGACTTGTTGCGCCGGCCCGCGGTCAGCTACGCGTCGCTGCACACGCTGCCCGGCGCCGGCGTGCCGGTCGAGGATCCGGTGGTGGCCGGGCAGGTCGAGGTCACCGTCAAGTACGCGGGCTATATCGAACGGCAGCACGACGAGGTGGCCCGGCATCTGGCGCAGGAAACCACGGGCATTCCTGCGGACCTGGATTACGCCGCGGTGCGGGGTCTGTCCACCGAAGTGCGCCAGCGTCTCGCCGCGGGTCGGCCGGAGACCATCGGCCAGGCCGCACGCATTTCCGGCATCACGCCGGCCGCGATCGCGTTGTTGCTCGTGCACCTCAAACGCAGCGCCGGCACCTTGTCGCCGGGCACGAGACAAACGGCATGAACGGCATAGTCGGAATGAATGATTGCGGCAGCATGCGTCCGGGGATCGACCTGTCCGTGCGGGATTCCAGCAGATGAGCGCAACGCTTGCTCCGCGCGCCGACGCGCGCGCGCAAACGCTCGCCGACGGTGCGAAGACACTAGGCGTGCAGCTTGCGTCGACGCAGTGCGAGCGCATGCTCGCCTACCTCGACCTGCTTGCCAAATGGAACCGCACCTACAACCTGACGGCAATTCGCGAGCCCGAGCACATGCTGACCCACCACGCGCTCGACGCGCTGGCGGTGTTGCCGCAGTTACCGACACGCGCGAACCTCGCGGTGCTCGACGTCGGATCGGGTGGCGGCATTCCCGGTATTCCGTTGGCGATCATGCGTCCGGACTGGCGCGTGACGCTGGTGGACGCCAGTCGCAAGAAGGCGAGCTTTCTCACCCAGGCGACGATCGAACTCGGCCTGTCGAATGTCGACGTGCATGCGGCACGCGTCGAGGACCTGGTGTTGGCGGCGCCCTGCGACATCGTGATCTCGCGTGCCTTCGCCGCGCTTGCCGATTTCGTGCGGACCTCGGCGCGCCATATCGCGCGCGACGGCACCATGGCGGCGATGAAGGGACAGTACCCCGAAGCCGAGCTCGCCGCGCTTCCTGCCGGCATTGCCGTCATCGCTGCGCCATCGCTGGCGGTGCCCGGCCTCGACGCCGTGCGCCACGTCATCTTGATGCAATGCGCGAAGGAAAACGGATGACGCGGATCATCGCGGTCGCGAATCAGAAGGGCGGCGTCGGCAAGACGACCACCGCAGTGAATCTCGCCGCGAGCCTGGTGGCGATGAAGCGACGAGTGCTGCTGGTCGATCTCGACCCGCAGGGCAATGCCACCACCGGCGCCGGTCTCGACAAGCGCGCGCAGGCGGCGACCGTCTACCAGGTGCTGCTCGGCGAGCGCAAGATCGCCGATGTGCGGGTGACCTCGCCCACCGGTGGATTCGATGTGGTGCCGGCCAATCGCGAACTGGCTGGCGCGGAAATCGAACTGGTCGACTTGCCCGAGCGCGAGACGCGGCTGAAGGATGCGTTGACCGAGGCGCTGTCGCAGATGCGCTCGGCGATCAACGAAATCGCCTCCGATTACGATTTCATCCTGCTCGACTGTCCGCCGTCGCTGTCGCTGTTGACGCTCAACGGCCTGTGCGCGGCGGATTCGGTGTTGATCCCGATGCAGTGCGAGTACTACGCGCTCGAAGGCCTGTCCGACCTGGTGCAGACGCTGAAAAAAGTGCGCGCGCACCTGAACACGCGATTGGAAATCGAAGGTCTGCTGCGCACGATGTACGACCCGCGCAATACGCTGGCGCTGAATGTCACGGCGGAACTCGAAAAGCACTTTGGCGATCGGCTCTATCGCACGGTGATTCCGCGCAACATTCGCCTGGCCGAGGCGCCTTCGCACGGCGTTCCGGTCCTGAAGCTCGAACCGCAGTCCAAGGGCGCGCAAGCCTACCTGGCGCTCGCCGGCGAGATGCTGCGACGGATGGAAGCGCAGCAGGATGCCGCCGTGACAGCCTCGACCAACACCGGAGGCACCACCGCATGATCAGACCGAAGGGATTGGGCCGCGGCCTGGATGCGCTGCTCGCCGGCAACGACGCGCCCGCCGACGCCGGCGCTATGCAGTCGATCGCCATCGATCGCATTCGCCCGGGCAAGTATCAGCCGCGCACGCGCATGGACGAAGCGGCACTCGAAGAACTCGCCGACTCGATTCGCGAGCAGGGCATTGTCCAGCCGATCCTGGTGCGGCCGGTCGACGGCGGTCGCTTCGAGATCGTCGCCGGTGAACGCCGTTGGCGCGCGGCGCAACGCGCCGGCCTGAAGGACGTGCCGGCGCTGGTCAAGAACGTGCCGGACAACGCGGCGCTGGCGCTGGGATTGATCGAGAACATCCAGCGCGAGGATTTGAATCCGCTGGAGGAGGCGCAGGGATTGCAGCGACTGATCGACGAATTCGGCCTGACGCATGAGGCGGCGGCGAAGGCGGTCGGACGCTCGCGCAGCGCCGTCACCAACCTGCTTCGGCTGATCCAGCTGGCACCGCCAGCGCAGCAATACCTGATGAGCGGCGAACTCGAAATGGGACACGCGCGCGCCTTGCTCGGCCTCGCCGTCGCGCAACAGGCGAATGCGGCAGTGCGCGTGGTCAACGGTCGATTGTCGGTGCGCGAGACCGAGCGCCTGGTGGTCGCGCTGCAACATCCGCCCCGGAAGAATGCGCGCAGTGGCGGAGCGCGGCGACAGGATCCCGATACCGCGCGGCTGGAAACGGAACTGGCTGAGAAACTAGGCGCCAGGGTCAGGATCGAGATCGCAACAAAAGGCGCCGGCAAGGTTGTGATCAGCTATTCGACCCTCGAACAGCTCGATGGAATCCTGGCCAGGATCAAGTAGCCGGCATGAAACTTTTTTACGCTGAATCGGGTCGCAGTCAGCACCGGTGCGCCGTCGGCGACCGTGCTAGTCTTCCACGCTTGGACCTGCGCATCGACTCTTTCCGCCGCACCGTGTTGCTGCTGCTCCTGATGGCGCTCCCCATCCAGGGGGCGTTCGCCGCATCGCGCTGGCTGTGTGTGGGTAAAGCTACCGGCGCTGTGAGCGTATCCGTCGAGGGCGGGCACGCGCATAGACATGCACCGACCGCCGGTGCGGCGCATCACCACGACAGTGTCGCGCCGGTGATGAATCAATCCGAACACCAACCGCTGCACGACGACGATGCTTCGTTGGCCGAGGTCGGCCCCATTGCGCCGACCGATTCGCATCAGGCGTCGGATAACTGCCGGATGTGCGCTGCCTGCTGCCTTACCGCGGCGCCGGCACCGGCGTTGGCGGCAATTGCGCAGATGTCGGCTGCCCCAGCCGATTTTCCCTTGCTTTCGGCGCGCGTTCCGCACGCTGCCGCCGAAGGCCCGGAACGCCCGCCCCGAACCCTCTGACCCCGGCGCTCCGGTCGCTCTGACCGGATAGCGTCGTTCGCCCGGGCCGGCTGTCGTGCCGCGCTCCCGGGTGCGACGCCACGTGCGGCAACATCGCGCGTGGTCGGCTCCCAGGCAAGTCGTCGGAGTGGGTTATGCAGAATCGAATCCTTGTACTGGCATTGGCGCTGATTGCGCCACCGTTGTCGGCGCAAGCGCCGGCACCTATCGCGAACGCGGGCAGCGCAGCACAGGCCCGCCCGCCCGCGCTCACGTATCAGTCGGTGTTCGCCGACTATCGCGCCTGGCATGAACCGGCGCCGATGGACTGGCGCGCGGCCAATCGCGAAGCTGGCGCGCTCGGTGGACACATGGGACAGATCCGGGGGGGCGCTCGAACAAAAGCGCCGATGGACGAGGCGCCGGTCCAGCCTCAGCGCGGCGCTGCCGCGGAGCGTTCAAAGTGAGCGCCGCCGGGCCGTCCCAAGGCGCTCGCCCCCTGGGGGAGCGGTGCGCAGCACCGATCGGGGGGAGCCGAGGAGCGCCGCCGGGCCGTCCCAAGGCGCTCGCCCCCTGGGGGGAGCGGTGCGCAGCACCGATCGGGGGGAGCCGAGGAGCGCCGCCGGGCCGTCTCAAGGCGCTCGCCAGAAGTTTCTGGCGCTTGCCGTGACGCTGGCGCTGGGCGGCTGTGCGAGCTTTTCCAGCGACGGCGGCATGGACGACGTGCGGACGATGGCGCGGCAGCGCGTCGGGCCGTCGGCGAGCGCGTTGACCATCGCGCCCGGGACCGACGCGGCGCGCGCGCGCGTTGCCGCCCTGCTGGCGCAGCCAGTGACCGCCGACGCGGCGGTCGAGATCGCGCTGCTCAACAATCCGGCGCTGCAAGTGAAGCTGGGCGAACTGGGCCTGGCGGAAGCCGATCTGGTACAGGCGGGCAGGCTGCGCAATCCGGTCTTCGCCTATTCCAACAAGCGCAACGCGGACGTCGTCCAGATCGAACGGACGATCCTGGTCAATCTTGCCGCGTTGGTACTGATGCCGCTGGCGCTCGAGATCGAACAGGGACGCTTTGCGCAAGCCAAGGTCGCTGCCGCGAGTGACATCGTGACCACCGCGGCAGCCGTGCGGCAGGCTTGGGTGCGCGCGGTCGCCGCGGCGGAGATGGCGACCTATGTGGCGCAGGTGCAGGAGTCCGCGGCCGCGTCCAGCGAACTGGCGACGCGGATGCTGCGAGTCGGCAACTGGAGCCGGCTGGCGCAGATGCGCGAACAGGTCTTCTACGCGGAGGCGACCGCGCAGCTGGCGCGCGCCCGCCAGACGGTGGTTTCGGAACGCGAGCAATTGACGCGATTGCTGGGCCTCACCGGCGAGCAAATCGCGTTCGCGCTGCCCGAACGGCTACCGGTTCTGCCGCAGGCGCCGGTCGCGCCGGTCGATGCGCAACAGGCGGCGATGGACCGGCGGCTCGACGTGCAGATGGCCCGGCTCGACGCGGAGAGCTTCGCCAGGTCGCTGGGCCTGACGCGCACGACGCGCTTTGTCAACGTGCTGGAGGTCGGCTACACCAACGAGTCGGAAACCGGTGACGCGCGCAAGAACGGCTACGAAATAGAACTGGAACTGCCGTTGTTCGACTGGGGCGACGCACGGGTGACGCGCGCCGAGACGCGCTACCGGCAGGCGATGGCGCGCACGGCGGAAATCGCGGTCAATGCGCAATCGGAGGTGCGCGAAAGCTATGCGGCGTATCGAACGGCCTTCGACCTCGCCCGGCACTACCGCGACGAGATCGTGCCGCTGCGCAAGCGCATCGCCGAGGAAAACGTGCTGCGCTACAACGGCATGCTCATTGGCGTGTTCGAACTGCTGGCCGATGCGCGCGAGCAGTCCGGCAGCGTGGTCGCGGCGATCGCCGCCACGCGTGACTACTGGCTTGCCGACACCGCGCTGCAACTGGCGCTTACCGGCAAGTCTCCCGGCGCCGCGATGGCCCGCAATGCCGAAACGCCGACCGCGACCGCGGCGGCGGGCGGCGGCCACTGAGAAGGCGCGGACGATGGATTCCAGACGCAGAAACTTCCTGACGACTGCGGGGGCCGCAGCGCTCGGCGTTGCCGCCGTCAGCCGTGCCGGCGCGGCGACGCTGCCGGAAGCGCCGATGCAGACTTCGGCGGTGATGCAACCGCCGCTGCAGTCCACCAGCGGGCCACCGTACAACCCGGTGGTCACGCTCAATGGCTGGACGCTGCCCTGGCGCATGCGCGAAGGCTGGAAGGAATTCCACCTGATCGCCGAACCGGTGGTGCGCGAAATCGCCCCTGGCATGAAGGCGAACCTGTGGGGCTACAACGGCCAAAGTCCGGGGCCGACCATCGAGGCGGTGGAGGGTGATCGGGTGCGCATCTTCGTCACCAATCGGCTGCCCGAGCACACCACCATCCACTGGCACGGGTTGATCCTGCCCTGCGGCATGGACGGCGTGGGCGGACTCACGCAACCGCAGATTCCCGTGGGCAAGACCTATGTCTACGAATTCCTGCTGACCAAGTCGGGCACCTTCATGTATCACCCGCACGCCGACGAAATGACGCAGATGGCGATGGGCATGATGGGCATGTTTATCGTGCATCCGAAGGATCCGCGCAAGTACCGGGTCGATCGCGATTTCTGTTTCCTGCTCAATGCCTACGATATCGACCCGGGCAGCTTCACACCGAAGGTCAACACCATGCTCGACTTCAACCTTTGGACGTGGAACAGCCGCGCATTTCCGGGCATCGACCACCTGGTCTGCCGCACCGGCGACCGGGTGCGGGTCCGTTTTGGCAACCTGACCATGACCAACCACCCGATGCACATGCACGGCTACGACTTCGAGGTCACCTGCACCGATGGAGGCTGGGTACCAAAATCGGCGCGCTGGCCCGAGGTGAGCATCGATGTCGCGGTAGGGCAGATGCGCGCTTTCGAATTCGACGCGATTCATCCGGGCGACTGGGCGTTCCATTGTCACAAGTCGCATCACACCATGAACGCCATGGGCCACGACGTGCCGACGATGATCGGCGTCGACCATCGCGATGTCGTGCAGAAGATCCAGCGCCTGATTCCGGACTACATGGTGATGGGCGAACGCGGCATGGCCGACATGGGCGAGATGGAAATGCCGTTGCCCGACAACACGCTGCCGATGATGACCGGGCAGGGGCCGTTCGGCGCCATCGAGATGGGTGGCATGTTCTCTGTGGTGAAGGTGCGCGACGGCCAGAAGCCGGGCGACTACAAGGACCCCGGCTGGTATCGCCACCCGGCGGGCACCCAGGCCTACGAATGGACGGGCGCGCCGCCGGCGGCCGAGCGTGCGGCGCCATCGGCCGGGACCGGCGCGGCCGCCCCGCCGCCGGTCAACGTCAAGCGGGGCGGTGCGCACCATGGACATTGATTTCAGGCGCGCACTGCTCGGCATTGCGCTCGCCTGCGTCGTTGGCTCCGCTGCCGCGCATGGGGATCAGCACCCGTCAAAGGTGGACGCGAAACCCGCATTGGAGGCGGAGCAGAAGCCCTACGGAATCGCCGGGGATCCGAAGAAGGTTTCGCGTACGGTGAAATTGGACATGACTGATGCCATGCGTTTTTCTCCGGCGGTCGTGCGGGTGAAGCGGGGAGAAACGCTGCGCTTTGTGCTCACCAACAGGGGCAAGGTCATGCACGAGATGGTCATCGGAACGATGGCGGAACTCGAGGAGCACGCTGCGCTGATGAAGAAATTTCCGGAGATGGAGCACGACGAACCCTACATGGCGCACGTAAGACCCGGGGGCACCGGGTCCATCACCTGGAATTTCAACCGGGCGGGCGAGTTCGACTTCGCCTGCCTGATCGCCGGGCATTTCGAGGCCGGCATGGTCGGCAGGATCATCGTCAAGTAAGGAGAGAACAATGAATCGAGGAACACAGGCAGTGACACTGGCGATCGTCGCCATGGCGGCGCTCGCGGCATCCCCGGTGTTGATGGCGCAGACGGCGCAGACGGCGTCCGAGCGCGCGCCCGTGCTCGTTGCGCAGGCAGCGCCGGCGGCCTCAGCCATGAGCGACGGCGAGGTGCGCAAGGTCGACAAGGATGCCGGCAAGATCACGCTGCGGCATGGCCCGATTCCCAATCTCGACATGCCCAACATGACCATGGTGTTTCGGGTCAAGGACCCGGCGATGCTCGATCAGGTCAAGGCGGGCGACAAGGTGCGGTTCACCGCCGACATGGTTGGCGGGCAGATCACGGTGATGAAGATCGAGCTGAAGACGTGAACCTGCCCGCACAGTGCCTCGCATGAAACGACGCGGGTTCCTGCTCGGCGGGGCTGGCGCGACGCTGGGCCTGGCGGTATGGTCGCTTTGGCCGGACGAGGGACTGTGGAATC
Organism: uncultured beta proteobacterium; assembly: GCA_963712105.1. Taxonomy (GTDB): domain Bacteria; phylum Pseudomonadota; class Gammaproteobacteria; order Burkholderiales; family Casimicrobiaceae; genus VBCG01. The sequence continues at coordinate 49,194 of CAVQGR010000012.1, read as the reverse complement.
CCTGCCGGCCGCTCCCCATCCCGGAACATCTGCTGCAGCGGGACTGGGTGCGCGAAGCGTGGACGGGCCTCGATCCAACGCAGGTCTGGGACATGCATGTGCATCTGTTCGGCGCCAGCGCCGGTGACGAGGGCGAAGGCGCCTGGGTCAATCCGGCGATGCGCAGTTTTGCGCGTCCGTTCGAGTTCATCCACTACGAGCTGTACGCGAATGCGGCATGTGCGAACGCCTCCGCAGGACCGCTGGCGAGCCGCTACGTGGAGCGGTTGCTGGCCCTGCACCAGGCCTATCCTCCGGGCGCGCGTCTGGTGCTGCTGGCGATGGATTTTTTCCACGACGAGGCGGGCGAACGCCTGCCGGCACGCACCATGTTCCGGATTTCCGATGACTATGCGCAGCGGATCGCCGCGCAGCATCCGGAGCACTTCGAATGGATCGCATCCATCCACCCCTATAGGCCCGATTGCGTCGAGGCGCTGCAAAAGGCTTCGGTGCGAAGCGCGCGGGGGGTCAAGTGGATTCCGTCGATGATGGGCATCGATCCGGCTTCGCCGCTGTGCGACCGCTTCTACGCTGCGCTCGCGCGGCTGAACCTGCCTTTGCTCACGCATGGCGGAGAAGAGCATCCGCTGCGAGGCAGCTCGTCACCCGAACTCAACAATCCGCTGGCGCTTCGTCGCGCGCTCGAGCATGGCGTCCGGGTGGTGGTCGCGCATTGCGCCAGCGCCGGGACAGGCATCGACACCGATCGCGGTCGCAACGCTCCGATGGTCGAGAATTTCACGCTGTTTTCACGCCTGATGGACGACCCGCGATTCGAAGGGCGGCTGTTTGGCGACCTTGCGGCGGTCACCGAGTCGAGCAGGGTGGACTCGGCGCTGTCGCGGATCGTCGGCACGACCGCCTGGCATGGCCGGTTGCTCAATGGCTCCGACTATCCGCTTCCGGGATTCATGCCATCGGTTTCGTTGCCGCGCCTGGTCGAGGCGGGCCACCTGATGCCGGAGCGCGCGCAGGTGCTGCGCGAAATACGGCAATACAACCCGTTGCTCTTCGACTTTCTGCTCAAGCGCCAGCTTGCGGTCGATGCCGTCCGCCTGCCTGCTGCCGCATTCGAGACCGCGCGCTTTTTCGCGCCGGCAGCCTGACGACGGCCTGCGCTGGAAACGGGGACGATCGTCGCTCCCGGCCCGAGCGGGCCAGAAAGAATGGAAAAGGGCGACCGACACGGCCGCCCTTGGTATTGCGCGCCGGCGCGCGGAGTCAGCCCAGCTGCTTCACCATGGTGTCGCCGTCGGACACCTCGTACTTGCCCGGTGCCTCGATGTTCAGCGCCTTGACCACGCCGTCGTCGACCAGCATCGAAAAGCGTTGGCAGCGCACGCCCATTCCCTTAGCGATGAGGTCGAGTTCGAGCCCAAGTGCCCTGGTGAAATCGGCACTTCCGTCGCCCATCATCCGGACCTTGCCGCCGGACTTCTGGTCGCGGGCCCAGGCCCCCATCACGAAGGCATCGTTGACCGACATGCAGAGGATGTCGGCCACGCCCTTGGCCTTCAGCTTGTCGTAGTTCGCGACATAGGAGGGCACGTGCTTGGCCGAGCAGGTCGGCGTAAACGCGCCGGGCAGGCCGAAGATGACGACCTTTTTGCCCTTGGTCAGGTCCTCGACCTTGAAGGTGTTCGGGCCGACGCTGCAGCCGTTGCCCTCAACTTCGATGAATTCGGACAGCGTGGCCGCGGGCAGCCTGTCGCCTACCTTGATCGTCATATGAACTCCTGTTGGTTGTTTGTCGGGAACTTTGAAGGATTGCAGGCTGCGGCGAGAAATTCAACCCCGACGCTTGCGTGGGTGGTCGCGGCTGGCGTAGCGTTACGCTTCCCGGAGGTCCGACAATCCAGACAGGAGACCACGATGGCGCGCGCCACCCCGTCCCGCTCTTCCCCTGGCCGCGTGCGGCTGCTGATCGCAACCCGCAAGGGTCTCTGGACCCTGACCGGCGACGCCGCGCGGCGAACCTGGAAGCTCGCCGGGCCGCATTTCCTCGGCCACATCGTCCATCATGCGGTCGCCGACCCGCGCGACGGCAAGACCGTGCTGGCGGCGGCGCGCACCGGGCACCTCGGGCCGACCATTTTCCGCTCCACCGATCGCGGCAGGACCTGGAAGGAGGCGGGCGTTCCGCCGAAATTCGCCGCCGACAGCGGCCGCGTGGTCGATCACACGTTCTGGCTGACGCCTGGACATGCGTCGCAGCCCGGCGTCTGGTACGCGGGAACCTCGCCGCAGGGCCTGTTCCGGTCGGCCGATGGGGGCGTAACCTGGGAGGGGGTCGCCGGTTTCAATGCGCATCCGCAGCGCAAGGCGTGGTGCGGTGGCGATCAGGACGGCACGCCTGACGGCGCGAAGCTGCACTCGATCCTGATCGACCCGCGCGATCCGGCGCATATGTATGTCGGCATGTCCAGTGGAGGCGTGTTCGAATCGGTCGATCGCGGCGCCGACTGGCGGCCGCTGAACAAGGGTGTGCGCGCGGACTTCCAGCCCAATCCGGATATCGAATACGGCCACGACCCGCATTGCCTGCGTTTTGCCGGCGGCAATCCCGATCGCCTCTACCAGCAGAATCACTGCGGCCTGTTCCGGCTGGACCGGCCGGCGACGCGCTGGCAGGACATCGGCATCGGCATGCCCAAGTCGGTGGGTTATGTCGGCTTTCCGATGGTGACGCATCCGCATGATGCCGACACGGCGTGGATCCTGCCCATGGACGGCACGACGGTCTGGCCGCGAGTTTCGCCCGGTGGCAAGCCGGCCGTGTACCGGACCCGCGATGGGGGCAAGTCCTGGAAGCGGCAGGCCGACGGCCTGCCGAAGTCGCAGGCCTGGTGGACGGTCAAGCGCCAGGCCATGACCGCGGACAGGTATCCAACAGTGGGCGTTTACTTCGGAACTACGTCCGGTGAAATCTGGGGTTGCCGAGACGAGGGCCGTACCTGGAAGCGCATGGCCGCCCATCTGCCGCACATCTACGCGATTGAGGTGAGTTAGCCGAGCCATGCTGGAGTTTCGCGTCGCGATCCCACCCCAGTTGCGCTCCTACACCGGTGGCGCGGCGCAGGTGAAGGTCACCGTGGCCAAGGCGGCACCTTGCCTGGCAGATGTCTTTGCCGCGCTCGACGCCACCTATCCGGGCATGCGTTTTCGCATGGTCGACGAGGCCGGCCGGGTGCGTCCCCACGTGCAGGTCTTTGTCGACTCGAAGATCGAACGCGAACCGGGTGCGGCGCTTGCCGCGGGCGCCGCCATCATGATCGTCGGCGCGCTGTCCGGCGGCTGACCGCACCGGGCAACCAAGGCCGAGCCATCGGCCCCGGTGCGTCATTGCGCCGCAACATCGGCGTGGCAAATTGACAGGAAATCGAGTAAAATCCACCGGTTTGCTTCGTAGCTCAGGCGTACGGCGCGGATTGGACTAGGATTCGCGCCCTGGTCTTTAGGAGCGCGGCAATGAAAGCGCCACTTTCGACCAGACCGTACCGCCGAGTTCTTCGCTGGCAGGCGATCGTGACGGTCGGGATCGCCGCCATCGCCGGACTTTGGGGTGGGGGGCATGCGGCGCTGTCGGCCGTGCTTGGCGGGGTGATCAACATCTCGGCCGTCGTCGTCTACGCGGTCGTGCTGGGGGTTTCCAGTCCGAATACGGCGGGCGGCACGGTTGCCGCGGTGTTCCGGGCCGAAGCAGCCAAGATCCTGGTGATCATCCTCCAGCTCTGGCTGGTGCTGACGACGTACAAGGACGTCGTGCCGGCGGCGTTTTTCGCCACCTTCGTGATCACCGTGCTGTTGTTCCGCCTTGCCCTGCTGGACCGCGACTGACCACTACCGAACCTTGCGCATGGCCGCCTCCTACCAGTCTCCCTCCGAATACATCCAGCACCACCTGACCTTCCTGACCAAGCCGGTCGGCGGCGGCACTGGATTCATGACCATCAACGTCGACACCCTGGTGATGTCGGTGCTGCTGGGCTTCGTCGGCCTCGGGCTGATCTGGCTGGTGACGCGCCGCGCAACCTCCGGCGTGCCGTCCAAGACGCAGGCCTTCGTCGAGTTGTGCGTGGGCTTCGTCAACGACCAGACCAAGAGCATCTACCACGGCGAGTCCAAGTGGGTGGCCCCAATCGCGCTGACCGTGTTCGTCTGGGTGCTCCTGATGAATTCGATGGACTTCCTGCCGGTCGACATCATGGCCACGTTCTACGGCTGGCTGGGCCTGCACAACTGGCGCAGCGTTCCCACCGCCGACGTCAATACCACGTTCGCGCTGGCGCTGACGGTGTTTGCGCTGATGATCATCTTCGCCATCAAGTCCAAGGGCCTCGGCGGCTGGACCAAGGAGCTGTTCGTCGCGCCCTTCGGCAACCATTTCCTGCTCTGGCCCTTCAATTTCCTGTTCCAGCTCGTCGAGTACGTCTCCAAGCCGCTGTCGCACAGCCTGCGGCTGTTCGGCAACATCTACGCCGGCGAGATCATCTTCCTGCTGCTGGGCATGTGGGCGGCCTCCGGCATCGCCGGCACCTTCTTCAGCGGCGTGCTCCATCTGGGTTGGGCGATCTTCCACATCCTGATCGTGCTGCTCCAGGCCTACATTTTCATGATGCTGACCATCGTCTACATATCGATGGGCGAAGAGCATCACTGACCGTCACCTAGCTTCAGTCCGTCGTTTCTGCTCAACGTCACATACCAAGCACCCGAAAGGAAAGCAACATGGAAAAGATTCAAATGCTGGCGATGATCCAGGCCTACACCGGCATCGGCATCGGTCTCATCATCGGCCTGGGCGCGCTCGGCGCCTGCGTCGGGGTGGGCATCATGTGCTCGCGCTTCCTGGAAGGCGCCGCGCGCCAGCCGGAATTGATGCCCCAGTTGCAGGTCAAGGTCTTCCTGCTGCTCGGCCTGATCGACGCGTCGTTCATCATCGGCGTCGGCCTCGCGATGTTCTTCGCCTTCGCCAACCCGCTGCTCAGCGTCGTTCCCCAGTAAGGGTTCTTCCATCGCTATGCCGGAATCCTTCATTGCCGCAGGGAACAAGTCATGAATTTCAATCTGACGCTGATCATGCAGGCCGTGGCGTTCACGGCCTTCATCTGGTTCTGCGCCCGCTTCATCTGGCCGCCGTTGATGCGGGCGATCGAGACCCGGCAAAAGCAGATCGCCGACGGCCTCGCCGCCGGCGAGCAGGGCCGCCGGGAATTGGCGAGCGCGGAAAAGCGCGACGCCGAGATGCTTGCCGAAGCCAAATCGCGTTCGGCCGAGATCGTCGCGATGGGCGAGAAGTTCAAGGCCGAGGCGATCGAGCAGTCCAAGCTTGACGCCAAGGCCGAGGCGGATCGCATCCTCGCCGCGGCCAAGGCCGAGATCGCGCAGGAACTCGCGCGCGCCAAGGAGCAGTTGCGCGACTCGGTGGCCGATCTGGCCGTCGCCGGCGCGACCAGGATCCTGCGCAAGGACGTTGACGCCAAGGCGCACGCGGAGTTGCTCGCGCAGCTGAAGCGGGACCTGTAGGAGCGGGCATGGCCGAACTGACCACGATCGCCCGTCCCTACGCGGAAGCCGCCTTTGCGCTGGCGCGCGAGCAGAACGCGCTGCCGGCCTGGTCGCAGATGCTCGGCCTGATCAAGGCAGTGGTGGCCGATCCGCGGGTCGCGGAGACGCTGGACAATCCGAAGTTCGATGCCGCGGCCAAGGAAGCGCTGCTGCTGTCGATCTGCGGCGACCGGCTTTCGACGGAGGGCAGGAGCTTCGTCCATCTGCTGATCGACGGCGACCGCATCGCCGTGGTGCCGGCGATCGCCGATCTCTACGAGCGCCTGAAGGACGATGCCGATGGCGTCGCCAAGGCGACCATCGAAACGGCATTTCCGCTGGAAGGCGACGCGCTGGCCGAATTGACCGAGGCGCTGGCCAAGCGCTTCAGCCGTCGGATCGAGGCGACGGTGACCGTGCGGCCCGAGCTCATCGGCGGCGCGCGAATCACCGTCGGCGACAACGTGATCGACGGTTCCATCCAGGAACAGCTGCGAAGCATGGCCGCGCAACTGCGAGCCTGACCGAACACCTTTTACATTGACTGCAAGTGCCGCGGCAATCGTCGCCACGGCAGACGCGAGGATCCAAATGCAACTCAATCCGTCGGAAATCAGCGAACTGATCAAGAGCAAGATCCAGAATCTGGATACTGCATCCGAAGTGCGCACGCAGGGCACGGTGGTGTCGATCTCCGACGGCATCTGCCGCATTCACGGCCTGTCGAATGCGATGCAGGGCGAGATGCTCGAATTCCCGGGCAACACCTTCGGCCTGGCGCTGAACCTCGAGCGCGATTCCGTGGGTGCGGTGATCCTGGGCGCCTACGAGCACATCAAGGAAGGCGACACGGTAAAGTGCACCGGGCGGATTCTCGACGTGCCGGTCGGCCCCGAACTCATCGGCCGCGTGGTCGATTCGCTGGGCCGTCCGATCGACGGCAAGGGCCCGGTCAACGCCAAGATGCGCGACGTGATCGAGAAGGTCGCGCCGGGCGTGATCGAGCGGCAGAAGGTGGCGCAGCCGGTGCAGACCGGACTGAAGTCGATCGACGCGATGGTGCCTATCGGCCGCGGCCAGCGCGAGCTGATCATCGGCGACCGCCAGACCGGCAAGACCGCGGTGGCGATCGACACCATCATCAATCAGAAGGGCAAGGACCTGATCTGCGTCTACGTTGCGATCGGGCAAAAGGCGTCGTCGATCAAGAACGTCGTGCGCAAGCTGGAAGAGACCGGCGCGATGGAGTACACGATCGTCGTCGCCGCCACGGCGTCGGAATCGGCGGCGCTGCAGTACATCGCGCCGTATTCCGGCTGCACGATGGGCGAATACTTCCGCGACCGCGGCCAGGACGCCCTCATCATTTATGACGACTTGACCAAGCAGGCCTGGGCCTACCGGCAGGTATCGCTGCTGCTGCGCCGCCCGCCGGGTCGCGAGGCCTACCCGGGCGACGTTTTCTACCTGCACTCGCGGCTGCTCGAGCGCGCGGCGCGGGTGAACGCCGACTACGTCGAGAAGTTCACCAAGGGCGAGGTCAAGGGCAAGACCGGTTCGCTGACCGCGCTGCCGATCATCGAGACGCAGGCGGGCGACGTCACCGCGTTCGTGCCGACCAACGTGATTTCGATCACCGACGGCCAGATCTTCCTCGAGACCGATTTGTTCAACGCCGGCATTCGGCCCGCGATCAACGCCGGCATTTCGGTGTCGCGCGTCGGCGGCGACGCGCAGACCAAGATCATCAAGAAACTCGGCGGCGGCGTGCGCCTGGCGCTCGCCCAGTTCCGCGAGCTGGCGGCGTTCGCGCAGTTCGCGTCCGACCTCGACGAGGCCACCCGCAAGCAGCTCGACCGCGGTCGCCTGGTGACCGAACTCATGAAACAGGCGCAGTACTCGCCGCTGTCGGTCGCCGAGCAGGCGCTGACGCTGTTCTCGGTCAACAAGGGCTACTACGACGACGTGCCGGTGGAAAAGGCGCTCGCGTTCGAGGCGGCGTTGCGTCAGTTCATGAAGACCAAGTATGCGGCGATCGTGGACAAGATCACGCAGACGCACGAACTCACAGCCGATGATGAGAAGGCGCTGTCGGCGGCGATCGAGGATTTCAAGAAGTCCGGCGCGTACTAGGTCGCCAGAGGCAGCCCCAAGGAAAGCCCGACATGGCCGGTTCGAAAGAGATACGCACCAAGATCAAGAGCGTGCAGGGCACGCGCAAGATCACCAAGGCGATGGAGATGGTCTCGGCCGCGAAGATGAAAAAGGCCCAGGACCGGATGCGCGCCACACGTCCGTACGTCGAAAAGACGCTGAACATCATGCTGCACATCGCCAAGGCCAACACCGAGTACCGGCATCCGTTCGTCGTGCCCCGGGAGACGGTCAAACGGGTGGGCGCGATTGTCGTGACCACCGACAAGGGCCTGTGCGGCGGCCTGAACACCAACGTCCTTCGGCTGGTGCTGCAGCAGCACAAGGAGTGGAAGACCAAGGGCATCGAGGCCGACTATGTCGCCATCGGCGGCCGGGGGCTCGGCTTCCTGCAGCGGATGGGTGCGAACGTCGTTTCCAGCGCCGTGCAGCTCGGCGACCGGCCGCATCTCGATCGCCTGGTCGGGCCGGTGACGACGCTGATCCGCGAGTACATGGAAGGCAACATCGACGAGGTGCATATCTACTTCACCACGTTCATCAACACCATGCGCCAGGAACCGCGGCACGGCCGGATCATCCCGATCCCCGAGGAATACCGGACGTTCTCCGGCGAGGTGCACAAGACCAGCGTGGCAGACGGCAGCTGGGACTACATCTATGAACCGGATGCGCGGGCGCTGCTCGACGGAATCATGCGCCGCTACCTGGAGGCCATCGTGTTCCAGATGGTGAACGAGAACATGGCCTCGGAGCAGTCGGCACGGATGGTGGCCATGAAGGCTGCGTCCGACAACGCCGGCAAGATCATCCAGGAACTGCAGCTCATCTACAACAAGTCGCGGCAGGCGGCGATCACCAAGGAACTTTCGGAGATCGTCGGCGGCGCCGCCGCGGTTTGACCGGATTCGAACCAATTGAAATGACTAGGATGGCACCATGAACCAGGGAATGATTGTCCAGTGCATCGGCGCGGTCGTCGACGTGGAATTTCCGCGCGACCAGATCCCCGAGATCTACGACGCGTTGAAGCTCGACGAGATCGGACTGACGCTCGAGGTCCAGCAGCAGCTGGGCGACGGCGTCGTGCGCACCATTGCGCTCGGCAGCTCCGACGGCCTGCGCCGCGGCATGATGGTGGTCAACACCAAGGCGCCGATCACCGTGCCGGTGGGCACCGAGACGCTCGGCCGCATCATGGACGTGCTGGGACGGCCGATCGACGAACGCGGGCCCGTGGATGCCGCGAAGTCGATGTCGATCCATCGCCAAGCGCCGTCGTACGAGGAACTATCGCCGTCGACCGAACTGCTGGAAACCGGCATCAAGGTCATCGACCTCGTCTGTCCGTTCGCCAAGGGTGGCAAGATCGGCCTGTTCGGCGGTGCCGGCGTGGGCAAGACAGTGACGATGATGGAGCTGATCAACAACATCGCCTCCGCCCACTCGGGCCTGTCGGTGTTCGCCGGAGTCGGCGAGCGCACCCGCGAGGGCAATGATTTCTACCACGAGATGATCGAGTCCGGCGTCGTCGACAAGGACGACCTGTCCAAGTCCAAGGTGTCGATGGTCTACGGCCAGATGAACGAGCCGCCGGGCAACCGGTTGCGCGTCGCGCTGACCGGTCTCACCATCGCCGAGAGCTTCCGCGACGAAGGCCGCGACGTGCTGTTCTTCGTCGACAACATCTATCGCTTCACGCTGGCCGGCACCGAAGTGTCCGCGCTGCTCGGCCGGATGCCTTCCGCCGTGGGTTACCAGCCCACGCTGGCGGAGGAAATGGGCCGCCTGCAGGAACGCATCACCTCGACCAAGACCGGGTCGATCACCTCGATCCAGGCCGTGTACGTGCCGGCGGACGACCTGACCGACCCGTCGCCCGCGACTACCTTCGGTCACCTCGACGCCACTGTTGTGCTGTCGCGCGACATCGCCTCGCTGGGCATCTATCCGTCGGTGGACCCGCTCGACTCGACGTCGCGCCAGATCGACCCGCACATCATCGGCGACGAGCACTACAACTGCACCCGCAACGTGCAGCAGACGCTGCAGCGCTACAAGGAACTGCGCGACATCATCGCCATTCTGGGCATGGACGAACTCTCGCCCGAGGACAAGCTGGCCGTGTCGCGCGCGCGCAAGATCCAGCGCTTCCTGTCGCAGCCGTTCACCGTTGCCGAGGTGTTCACCGGCTCGCCGGGCAAGTACGTGTCGCTGAAGGACACGATCAAGGGCTTCAACATGATCGTCAACGGCGAATGCGATGCGCTGCCCGAGCAGGCGTTCTACATGGTCGGTACCATCGAAGAGGCCTTCGAGAAGGCCAAGAAGCTGAACTGACATGGCGACCACACTCCACGTCGACGTCGTCAGTGCGGAAGAGCAGATCTTCGCGGGAGAGGCGGAATTCGTCGTGCTCCCCGGCGTCGAGGGCGAGCTCGGCATCTATCCGCGGCACACGCCGCTGCTCACCCAGATCAAGCCGGGCGCGGTGCGGATCAAGGTTGCGGGCCAGGCTGAAGAGGAGCTGGTCTTCGTTCAGGGCGGCTTTCTCGAAGTGCAACCGCACAAGGTTACAGTGCTCGCCGACACCGCGATCCGCGCGCACGACCTCGACGAGGTGAAGGCGCTGGAAGCGAAGAAGCGCGCCGAAGAAGCGATGAAGAATAAGGACTCGGCCGAGAATCTCGCAACCGCGGAGGCCGAACTGTCGATCGCGATGGCGCAACTCGAGGCCATCCGCAAGATGCGCAACCGCGCCTAGCGCGGCGCGCACAACCGCGCGTAGGCGCGGCGCCCACCCCGGGCCGGGCCTAGGCGGGCCGGCTTGCACCGCACCATCGATGCTGCACCATCGACGCACCCAGCGCTCCGCTCGGTGCCGGAGCTTCGCGCAACCAGCGGGTCGCGATTCCAAATTCGTAACGAAGAGCTGGACCGCCACGGGCGGCAAGCCGCTCGCCAAGTCACGCGGTGTGCCCATCAAGCCGTCTCAAGCCGTTCATCGGGTCGACCAAAAGCCGACTGGAGAGCAGCAGCGCCTGTGCGATGCGCTGGTGGGCCTCAAGGACACCAACGCGGCAAAAAAGCGCTGGAAACCGTCGGCTATCGCCGGTTCCCGGTACCCGATCCCCGGGTCGAGGCGGCGACGATGGCCGGACCTCCGATATTTACAGGCGGCATCCAGCTGCAGGCGCGGTCGGCCCCGCCCGGCGTATTGACAAGCCGGGGCTCATGAATCTAGAGTCGGATATCCCGTGTATACACATGGGGCATCATTGCATACGAAAATGACCGGTGTTCCGGAGCCGGTTTCGTATTCATCCCCCAGGGGAGAAAGCGCAGCATGGACCTACGTTTGAATGGCAAGTCGGTGCTCATTACCGGTGCTTCGAAGGGCATCGGCCTTGCGGCCGCAAAGGCGTTTGCGGCGGAGGGCTGCGCACTGAATCTGGCGGCCCGCTCGGCAGCGGCGCTGGAAGCGTTGCAATCTGAAATCGTCGCCGCGCACGGCGTACCGGTCACGTTGCACGTGATGGACCTTGCCGCCCCGGGAAACATGGCGAAACTTTCCGGGGCCGCGGGCGTCGTCGACGTCCTGGTCAACAATGCTGGTGAGGTCCCATCCGGGCCCATCGAATCGCTGACCGAAGACGACTGGCGCCGTGGTTACGATCTCAAGCTCTTCGGCTACATCAACCTAACGCGCGAGATCTACGCCGGCATGAAACAGCGTCGGTCCGGGGTGATCATCAACGACATCGGCAACTCCGGCGAAAACTGGGACGCCAACTATATTGCGGGAAGCACCGGCAATGCCGCGTTGATGGCGTTCACTAAAGCGCTCGGCGGACAAAGCCTCGACTTCGGCGTCCGGGTGGTGGGCGTCAATCCCGGCCCGGTGGAGACCGAGCGAATGATCAAGATCAACAAGCGCCGCGCACTCGATTGGTACGGCGACGAGAGCCGGTTCGAGGATCTACGGGAAAATTACCCGGGTGGCAGGCCGGCAACGCCGGAGGAGGTGGCCGATCTCATGGTCTTCCTCGCATCGCCGCGCGCGGCATACATCACCGGAACGATCGTGACCATCGACGGCGGCATCGCCGCACGTGGCTCGATCATCAAGGAAAGGACGGTTCAGCGTGCGTAAGTTCGAGGTCCGCAACCAGCACTTCGACCGATTGTTCAACACGCCCGGCCTCATGTGGCTCGGTCAAAACACCAATCACTTTCATTCCCATCCAGCGGTAGTCGACGCGATGGTGAACTCCATCCGCGCCGAGGAGTACCACGCCTATGCGCCTCCTGTGGGCCTCGAGGAACTGCGCCATCTCGTTCTCCAGGACCTTGGGTTGCCGGAGCAGTCCGTACTGGTCACGGACGGGGCGGTGGAGGCGCTCTACAACGTGTGTCACACGCTGAGCGAGCCGGGCGTCGATTTCGTGACCACCGATCCCGGTTGGAAATGGCCGATCGAGTTTGCGCGCGCCGCGGGCGCGCGGGTCGTCGAGATCCCGATCTACAAGCCCGAGAACGGCTACAAGTTGACCGTGGAGCAGGTTGCCTCGGCGGTTACGGACAAGACCAGATTGATCTATCTCGTCGATCCGAACAACCCGCTGGGCGTCTGCTACAGCGCGACCGAAATCCAGGCGTTCACGGATATTGCGCGCGACGTCGGAGCGTACTTCCTTCACGATTGCACCTACTTCCACTTCGCCGACGAGCACACGCTGGCGGCGCGGTTCTATCCCGAGCGAGCAATCACAATCTACAGTTTCTCGAAGTGGCTGGGCCTGGCGGGGATGCGCGTCGGCGCGGTGGTTGCCAACCCCGATCTCATCGAGCGACTCGCCGCGGCACCTCCGAACAATCTCGGCTCCAACGTTGTCTCGCAGCGAGCGGCCATCGCCGGTCTCAAGATCAAGGATGAGTGGTTCCCCGACATCAATCGCCGGCAGCGACGCAACCAGGCTGCGATCATGAAGGCCGTGGCCAACGTGCCGGGTATGTCCCTGGCGGTATATCCGTCACAGGCGAATTTCCTGGTGCTGGAATGCATCGAGGCAGGCGTTAAGCCGGAGGCGCTGTGCGATGCCTATCGATCGGCGAATATCATGATCCGCCAAGGCACCTACCACACGCCGACTTTTGGGCATCGTTTCGTCAAGGTGAGTACGACGGTGCCCGAAGAATGGGCCGACGCCTTCTGTGACCAACTACCGCAGATGGTCGACAAGGCGCGCAGCATCGTTGAAGTCCCTGCGCTCTTCTGAGTAGGATCGCCATGAGCCACGCGACAGCCAGCGACGGAGTTCGCCTCCACTTCGAGGAAGCAGGTTCCGGCACGCCGATCGTGTTCGTGCACGAATTCGGCGGGAACTACCGAAGCTGGGAGCCGCAAATGCGCTTCTTCGCTCGCAGACATCGCTGCGTCACGTTCGCCGCACGCGGCTATCCGCCTTCCGACGTGCCGCAGAATGTTGACGCCTATTCGCAGCAACATGCGGTAGGCGACATCCTGGCGGTGATGGATGCGGCGGGCATCGAGCGCGCCCACGTGGTGGGACTGTCGATGGGAGGGTTCGCCGCGCTACACCTCGGTCTGGAGATGCCCCAGCGCGCCCATTCGCTGGTGGTGGCCGGGACCGGCTATGGTGCGGAAAAGCAGTTCGAGATGTATTTCCGCAATGTGTCGCTCGAAGTGGCGGCGCAATTCGAGCAGCAGGGCAGCAAGCAGTTTGCGCGGACGTATTCACTCGGCGCCTCGCGCGTGCAGTTTCAGAACAAGGATCCCCGTGGCTGGCGCGAGTTCGCTGACTTCCTGAGTGAGCACTCCGAGATCGGCGCGGCCAACACCATGCGCGGGGTGCAGGCGCGACGGCCTTCGATCTACGACCTGGAGGAGCGCCTGCGCGACATGCGTGTGCCGACGCTGGTGATGACTGGCGACGAGGACGACCATTGCCTGCAGCCCGGAATCTTCATGAAGAAGACGATCCCGGCATGCGGCCTCGTCGTGCTCCCGAAGACCGGCCATACTTTGAATCTCGAAGAACCCGAGCAATTCAACCGGTTCGTCTCCGATTTCATCGGTCTCGTGGAAGCGGGCCGCTGGGCCGTCCGGGACCCGCGAGCGGTTGCAACGCAGATCATGAAGACCGCATGACGGATCCCGCGACACGCATCGACGCGGAGCGCCTCTGGGATCGTCACCTGTGCCTTGCAAGGCACGGCGCGCTGTCCAACGGGGGCGTGAACCGGCAGGCGCTCTCCGCTGAGGAGCATGCTGCGTGGGCCGAAGTCATCGGATGGGCTCGGGCGCTCGGCCTTGCGCCGTCCACCGATGCCGCCGGCAATCTCTTTCTGCGCCTGGAAGGTCTCGACGCGGGGGCCTCGCCCGTACTTACCGGATCGCATCTCGACAGTCAGCCCACGGGCGGGAAGTTCGACGGCGTGTACGGGGTTCTGTCGGGATTGGAGGCTGTTGCGGCCATCATCGATTCGGGGGTCAGGCTACGGCGGCCGATCGAAGTCGTGGCGTGGATGAACGAAGAGGGGTCGCGTTTCGCGCCGGGGATGATGGGCTCGGCGTCGTTCACCGGTGCCGCACCGCTCCAGCGCTTTCTGCCGGTGCGGGATCGCGAGGGCACGAGTGTTGCGGACGGCCTGGCCGCGCTGCACCGTGCGTTTCCGGACCTGCCTTTGCGCGAGCTTGAAAGACCGGTCGCGGCCTATCTTGAGGCGCACATCGAGCAGGGACCGTTCTTGGAGCGCGGGGGTTGCGTCATCGGCGTGGTCACGGGCATCCAGGGCAAGCGGACGTTTCGCGTAACCGTGCGCGGTGAGGAGGCACATGCCGGAACATCGCTGCGACGCGATCGCAAGGACGCCTTGCTCTCTGCGCTGCGGATCATCGATGCGCTGACGGCGATTATGCACGACGACGGCGATATCGTGAAATTTACCGTCGGGAGGTTCGACGTCCTGCCGAACGCGCCGTCGGTCGTGCCGTCCGCGGTGACTTTCTCGATCGATCTGAGACATGTTGATTCGGCAACACTGAATTCTTTGGGCGATCAGATTCCGTCGATCTGTGCGGGAGGCGCGGGGCCCTGCACCGTCGAAGTCGTCGAACTGTCCACGGCGATGTCGCTTGACTTTCCGGAGTCGATGACACGGTTGATCCGCGACAGCGCGCGCAAGCTGGGGCTGGCGTCGATGGATATCTATTCCGCCGCGGGACACGATGCCCGCCACCTGCATGGCGTGTGCCCAACCGCTATGATCTTCGTGCCGTGCAAGGATGGGATCAGCCACAGCCCGGCCGAGTCTGCGAAGGTGGAGGATCTCGCGGCGGGCGCCCAGGTGCTGGCGAGCGCGCTGGTCGAGTTGGCGAAGGAATGACGTGACGGCCGGCGCTCCAATACAATTGCGGTGTTCGCAACTGCCGCGCGCGAAAAGCACTCGACCATGAGCTATCGGGAAAGCGTGCCTAGAAACGGCAAGCAGGGCGCCGACACGAAGCCCTCCATGACACGGACCGACCACATCAGGATTGCGGTCGAACGCGACATCGTTTCCGGCAAGCTGCGGCCGGGGACGAAACTTGACGAAGACACGCTCGCGGCGAGCCATGGCGCTTCACGGACGCCCGTGCGTGAAGCGTTTCGGCTCCTCGCCTCCAAGGGACTGATCGAATTGCGCGCGCACGCTGGCGCATTCGTGACCACGCTTTCCATCGTCGAGTTGGCCGAGATGTTCGAGGCGATGGCCATGCTCGAGGCCGCGTGCGCGACGCTGGCAGCGCGGCGCCATAGCGCTTCGGACCGGAGCGCCCTGGTCGCCGCGCACGAGGCGTGCGCAATCGCGGCACGCAAGCGGGATCCCGCCAAATTCTACGCGGCCAACGCACGCTTCCACCAGGCCATCTACGATGCAAGCCACAACGGATATCTCGTGGCGCAGACCATCCAGCTTGGGAACCGCCTGGAGGCCTATCGGCGGGAAGCGACGTTCCATCCGGGATTGATGGCGATCACGCTCACCGAGCATGAGCAGATCCTGAGCGCGATCTTCGAAATGGATGAGACGACCGCCGGCAAGCACATGCGCGGTCATCTCGATACGCTGCGAAACGACGTGGTGTCGATGGCGATGACTGCGGCGCGCCAGCCGGCCGCCGCTAAGCCTGGCGGCTGAAATCGATCCCGGTGCGCCGCTGTGCTGCGTGGAGCAGCTGTAGCGCGGCGGCATTGGCCCCGTCGAGCGCGCGATCCTCGTCGACATCGACCATATGACCATCGCGGACCCGTACCCTGCCGTTGACCAGGACCAGAGACGCGTGGGGATCGCTCCCAGCCAGTAGCAGGGCTCCCAGAGGGTCGAGCACGGCGCCGGCGAGGGAAAGGCGGCGCAGCGGAAACGCAGCGATATCCGCCGCCTTGCCCACGCCAAGTTCGCCGACATCGTCGCGCCCGAGCGCGCGGGCACCCCCACGCGTCGCCATCCACAGTATGTCCCCGGGTGTCATCCATTGGTCGGCCGGCTCGTTGTCATCGTAGCCGCCGACTCGGTGCAGAACAAGAGCAAGGCGCATCTCGTTCAGAAGGTTGTTCATGTCGCTGCTTGCGGCGCCGTCGACCCCGATTCCGACGTTGATCCCGTGCGCCCGCCAATGGCCGACGCGGGCAACCTTCTTTCCCAGCCGGACGATGCAGCGCGGACAGTGCGCGATGCTCGCGCCCGCCCCGGCGATGGCCTTCATTTCGTCATCGTCAAGGAGCGTCGAATGAGCGAACCAGGTCCGATTCGACAGCCATCCCGAGTCGCGGAGAAAGTCAATCGGCCGAGCGCCACGCTGCTTCATGACGTCGCGCTCGTCGGGCCTGGGATCGAAATGCACGTGCAGTCCACAGTCGCTCGCGCGGGCAAGGTTCGCGAATCGACGCATGAACCTAGGCTGCGTGTAGGTTACGCTGGTGGGGCCGAGCGCAACCTGCAGCATCGCGCCGTGTGACGTGTCGTGATACCGGCGAATGGTTGCCTCGAGCTTGGGAAACAACTCGTTTTCGCGATCGAGCAGCCGATCGAGTTGCGCGCCCATCAGTGGTCGGAGGCGGACTTCGAGATCCGCCTCGATGGTGGGCATTCCGCCACGCGTCAGGACAAAGCGGATTCCCGTTTCGCGCACGCCGCGGATCTCCTCGGCGGCCATCTCTCCGTCGGTCTCGGGCATCAGATAGGCAAAATCGGCATTGGTCGTGCAGCCGGAGGCCAGCAGTTCACAGTTGGTCGCGAGCGCCGCCCAGTAGTAAGCGTCCGCGTCGATCTCTGCCCAGATCGGGTACATCGCATAAAGCCAATCGAGGATGGTCGAGCGAGTCGCGAGCGGCACCGCGCGGGTCAGCGTCTGATAGACGTGATGGTGAATGTTGACGAGGCCCGGCGTTACGAGACATCCCGCGACCGAGATCTCTTCGTCGACAACATACGGCGGGGCCGGCTCCGCACCGATGTCGACGATGCGCCCCCCCTCGACGAGCACGTAGCCGTCTCGGATCGTCAGGCGGGCATCGTTGCAGGTGTGGATGACGTCGGCATGGCGAAGCAGGAGGCGTGTCATGTGCGCTTGAGTCCCATCCAGTACGTCGGTCCATCCGCAAGAATGGAGGTCGGGCGCATCGGCCGCGGATGCCGAACACGGCGTCCGGCAACGCTCTGCGCCTTGCGCGGCGGGGCGCCCCTCGCATGGACGCCACGGCCCACGCCGCCCTGGCCAGCAATGGCCGGGCCGGCGCCTGCATGATAGGCGATAACTCATTCAGCGGATATACAATCCGTACGCAATGGTATATTCTTTGACGCTGCGCTGATGCGATGCTGCTGCTTCGCAACAGTGCCAACACTCACTTACGGGGATCTACGATGCAAACGCACAAAATGTTCCGGGTCGTCGTTGCGTTCTTTGCGTTCGGGTGGTTCGCTGCCGCGTCCGCGCAGGAGCCCGTCCGAATCGGCGTGGTCCAGCCTCTGACCGGACCCGTCGCCTACGACGGCAATATCTACGTCAACACGGTCAAGATGCTCGTCGACGGCATGAACGCCAAGGGTGGCGTCCTTGGCCGACCGATCGAACTCGTGGTCGAGGATGGCGCCTGCAATCCGGCCCAGTCGGTCAATGCGGCGGAAAAGCTCGTCGTGCGCGACAAGGTGGTCGCGCTGTTGGGCGCGTTCTGCAGCACCTCGACGGCTGCCATGATGGAAGTTGCGAAGAAGCACAAGATTCCGCATGTCACCGGCATTTCGACGGCCGCTCATCTCACTGAGCAGAACAACCCGTATTTCTTCCGGGCGGTGGCTACGACCCCGATGCTGGGCAATGCGTTTGGCGGCGTGCTGCCGGGCTCCGTCAAGGCCAAGCGCTTCGCCTTCCTCGTCATCAACGATGACTGGGGTCGCTCGATGGTCAACTCCTACCCGAAGGCCATCCAGGCCGCCGGTGGCGAAATCGTGGCGACAGAGTATTTCCTGCAAAGTGAACTGCAGTTCCTTTCGCACATCACCAAGATCAAAGCATCGAACCCGGATGCGATCATCCTTGCGGCAAACACCCAGCAAGCGGTGGGACTGAGCAAGCAAATCCGCGAACTCGGGATCACGGTTCCTCTCATTGGCGAAGGCTCATGGACCAGCGACAGCTACCTGAAGCTGGCCGGACCCGCGTCCGACAAGGTGTACGGGCTGGTCGAGTACGTGTACACGATCCAGAATCCGATCAATGACGCGTTCGTGAAGGAATTCCGGGAGAAGCTGAAAGAGAATCCCACGAAGTTCGCCGGCGCGGCGCACAATGCGATCAACATCGTCGTCGACGCGATTCGCCGAGCCGGCGCGGCCGATCCCGAGAAAATACGGGATGCGCTGACGAAGTCCGACTACAACGGTGTGGTCGGCAACATCAAGTTCAACGACAAGAATCAGGCATACGGGCAGACGGTCTATCTGGCGCTGGTGAAAAACGGCGTTCCGGAGATCGTGTCGACCGCCAAGATCGCCAAGCCTTAGAAGCGTGTCGGGTTCGCTGGTCATACTCGGGCAGCACCTCTTCAACGGGGTGCTGATCGGGTGCGCCTATGCGTTGATCGCAATCGGCCTCACGATGATCTTCGGCGTGATGAACATCGCCAATTTTGCGCATGGCGAGTTCTACATGCTGGGGGGCTTCATCGCTTACTATCTGGTGAGTCTAATCGGGCTCAACTATTTCCTGGCGCTTCCGACCGCCGTTGTGCTGGTCGTGGTGCTGGCGATCATCCTGCAGCACTCCATCTTCCGGCGACTGCGAGATGCGCCGTTGATGACAACGACCCTGGTCACCATCGGGCTTTCCATCCTTCTCGAACACTTGGCGCTTCTGCTTTGGGGGCCGCAACCGCAGTCGATTCCCACGCCATTTGCCACCAAGCCGCTCAGTTTCCTCGGTATCTACACCACGCCTCTTTACCTGTTCTCGATGGCCGTGACCGCCGCGTTGATCGTGGTCGGTCATCTGCTCATCCGCCGTACCCGCATGGGCAAGGCGATGCGTGCCACGTTCCAGAACAAGGAGGCGTCCGCATTGGTCGGCATCCGGATCGATCGCATCTACATGTACACGTTTGCCTTCGGCGCCGCGCTCGCCGCGGCGGCCGGCGCGGTGCTTGGTGGCTTCATTCCGGTAGAGCCTACCGCAGGCGGGATCATCACTCTCAAGGCGTTCATCGTCGTGATCCTCGGAGGGCTGGGCAGCTTCGTCGGTGCCATTGTCGGAGGACTGTTGCTTGGATTGGCGGAGGCGCTGGGGGCCGGCTACATGCCGACCGGATGGAAAGATGCCATCGGCTTCTTTGCGGTGATCCTGGTGCTCCTGTTTCGTCCGGACGGCCTTTTCAAACGTGCCTGAAAGCACGCGGAACCGTCTCGCGACGGCGGGCATCGCCGTCTTTCTTCTGGCTATCCCGCTGGTGTTGCACGACGCCTACTACCTGCACCTGTTCATCGTTGCGGGCATCTTCGTGGTGGTAGCGTTGGGACTCGACTTGATCGTCGGCTATGTGGGACAACTCTCGCTCGCGCATGCGGCGTTCTTCGGACTCGGCGCCTACACATCAGCACTCCTTTCGCTTCGACTGCAATGGTCGATGTGGATCGGGTTGCCGGCGGCTGCGATCTTCACGGGACTGGTCGCATTCCTGCTCGGCTGGGTCATCCTGCGCACGCGCGGACACCGTTTCATCATCATCACGGTGGCCTTCGCGGAGCTCATGAAACTGGTTGCCACTAACTGGGTCGACCTCACGCGCGGCTTCATGGGTCTGCCCGGCCTGCGCGTCCCCGAGCTGTACGTTCCGGGAATCGGCCTGGTCGACGTCGCGTCGAAGGAGCGGTTCTACTACGTCGTGCTGGCGGCCGCTTTCGCGACCTACTTTATTTGCCGCAAGATGGTGCGCTCTTCGATCGGACGCGCGTTCGTATTGGTGCGGGAGAATGAAGTCCTGGCGGAGTCGCTCGGCATCTCCGCCTTTCGCTACTGCATGATCGCCTTCGTGACCGGGGCGGCCCTCGCCGGAGCGGCGGGCAGCCTATATGCGCATTACGTGGGGTTCGTCAGCCCGGATCTTTTTAACTTCTCGTATGTGACGATTATGCTGATCATGGTGATTCTGGGAGGAAAGGGAACATTGATCGGTCCTGCGCTCGGCGCGGTGATCTTCACCTTCCTCCCGGAGTTGCTGCGCGAAGCCTCGCACTGGCGAATGATCATCTTCGCCGGCATCCTGGTCATCACGACGCTGTTCATGCCGAGGGGCATCATCTTTCCGCTGGTCGAGCTCCTGGTGCCGCAGCGCTGGCGCACGCGTAATGTCGAACGTTCTTGAGGCCCGGGACGTCACCGTCCGCTTCGGTGGGCTGACGGCGCTGAAGGGGGTAACCCTCGGGGTCGCGGCCGGCGAAGTTCTCAGTGTGATCGGCCCCAACGGCGCCGGCAAGACAACGCTGTTCAACGTTTTGACCGGACGCGTGAAGCCCACCGCAGGGGACGTGGCTTTCCGCGGACAGCCGCTCCATCGGCTGCCTCCATTTCGAATCGCGCAACTGGGCGTCGTGCGGACCTTCCAGAAGACGGAGGTTTTCGGCGCGCTGTCGCTTGTCGACGGGGTCGCCGCGGGCGCTCTCGCGCGTGGTGACCCGGAGCCCGAAGCGCGTGCCAGAGAAGCGCTCGGCACGGTAGGACTGCTGGGCAAGGCAAGACTTGCCGCCCACCAGCTCTCCTATGGCGACCAGCGCCTACTCGAAATTGCGCAAGCCCTTGCCGCGAAACCTGTGGTGCTGTTGCTGGACGAACCGGCCTCGGGAATGAACCACCAGGAGAGCGTGCACATCGTCCGCCTCATCGAAGAATTGCGTGGACAGGGCCTCGCGATCATTCTGGTCGAACACAACATGCATGTCGTCATGACGATTTCCGATCGCGTCGTGGTGATCAACTACGGCGAAAAGATCGCCGAAGGCCGTCCGAACGAAGTCCGCGCGGATCCCCGCGTGATCGAGGCTTACCTCGGTGTGGAACATCCCGCCGTGTCCGCCGATGCTCTCGATCGCTAACGTCACGCTGCATCGCGGTCCGACGCGCGTCCTTGACGACGTTTCCATCGCCGTCGACGAGGGCGAACTGGTTGCGTTGATCGGCGCCAATGGCGCGGGAAAGACCACGGTGCTTCGGACGATTTCCGGTCTTCTGGCGCCGGACATCGGCACGATCACCTTTCGCGATCGACAGATCCAGGGGGCCGCCTCCGATCTCATCGTTCGTCTCGGCATTGCGCATTGTCCGGAGGAGCGCAAGATCTGGCCGCAGATGACCGTGCTCGAACATCTCGAGCTCGGCGCTTTCATCCGTCCGAATGGCGCCGATGTCCGTGAAGACATGGCTCGGGTATTTCAAACGTTTCCGATACTCGACGAGCGGCGAGACCAACTGACCGGCACGCTTTCCGGCGGAGAGCAGCAGATGGTCGCGATTGGTCGCGCGCTCATGTCCCGGCCCAAACTGCTCCTTTTCGACGAGCCTTCACTCGGCCTGGCTCCGATGATGGTGGAGACGATCGGAAAGATGATTGCGCGCATCCGCGACCAGGGCACCACCGTTCTTCTGGTCGAGCAGAACGCGTCGCTCGCGTTGCGCCTGGCTGATCGCGCCTATGTGCTTGAAACCGGCCGTGTGACTCTTTCCGGCCCGGCCAAGGAACTGGTGGCGAATCCAGAAGTCCACCGGGCCTATCTGGGGGGCTAGCCCCCGCATCCTTTCGTTCACAGGAGCTGTAATGAAGCATGAAGTAGTCACGACCGCGGATGCCCCGACGCCGATGGCGCACTATTGCCAAGGCGTGCTCGCGGGCCAGACGCTGTACGCCGCGGGCCAGATCGCGTCCGACTACAAGACCGGTGTTGCCCCGGAAGCGCGCCAGGACCCGGCATTCCCGTACTACGGCTCGAATATCCAGAAGCAGGCCCGGTACATTCTGCAGAATCTGCGCGGCGTGTTCGAGGCGGCGGGTTGCGGGCTGGAGGATGTCGTGAAGTCGCAGGTCTTCATGACCGACCTCAACGAATTCTATTATTTCGACCAGGTCTGGAAGGAATTCTTCCCGTCGCCGCCGCCCCGCACCACGGTCCAGGTCAGTGGCCTGCTGGTGCCGGGGTGCCGGGTGGAGATCGACCTGACCGGTATAAGGCCAGGTGTCGAGCGGCGAGTGATCACTGGCTCGTCGACACCCTCGCCGATGGCGCATTACTGCCAGGGCGTGCTCGCCGGTGACACGCTGTATGCGGCGGGTCAAATCGCATCGGACTACCGTACCGGGGTTCCGGCCGAGGCCCGCCGCGACCCGGCGTTCCCGTACTACGCGTCCGAAATCCAGAGGCAAACCCGCTATGTCCTCGAGAACATCCAGAGCGTCTACCGCGCCGCAGGTTGCGAGTTCTCCGATACGGTCAAGGCGCAGGTGTTCCTGACGGACCTCGACGATTTCGTCCACTTCGACCAGGTCTGGCGCGAGTATTTTCCATCGCCACCCCCGCGCACGACCGTGCAGATCGGCGCGCTGCTCGTGCCGGGTTGCAGGATTGAGATCGACCTGACGGCGGTCTACAAGCACGCTGCACGTTCAACCATCACGACGCAGCGTGCGCCGGCTCCAGGAGCGCACTACGCCCAGGGTGTCGCGGCGGGCGAGACGATCTATGTGGCGGGCCAGCTCGCCTCGGATCAGCGGACGGGCGTCGCGACCGACGCGCGCCAGGATCCGGCGTTTCCCTACTATGGGTCGGATATCCAGAAGCAGACGCGCTACATCCTGCAGAACCTCCGCAGCGTCCTGGAGGATGGCGGTTGCAGCCTGCAGGATGTGGTCAAGACGCAGGTGTTTCTCACCGACCTCAACGACTTCTACTACTTCGACCAGGTCTGGAAGGAGTTCTTCCCCAACCCGCCACCCCGCACGACGGTGGAAGTCAGCGGACTGCTCGTCCCCGGATGCCGAGTGGAGATCGACATCACCGCCTGCAAGCGGTGATCCGGCCGGCGTCGACGTCGCCTGCCGCGCGGGTGAAGTCCAACATGAAGTGCTGAAGGGGGTTCTACGTGACCATGCGCATCGATATCCATAGCCACGTGATTCCGGCCTGCATCGTGGACGAGATCGCACGGTCGCCGGACGAGTTCGCGGCGCGGATCGAAGGCGAACCGAATGCGCGGAGAGTGGTGCACGAGCAAGGCTACGTGTATCCCCTTTTCGACGAGTTCCATGATCCACAGGCCAAGCTGGAGTCCATGGACCGCAAGGGCATCGACGTGTCGGTCATTTCGCCGGCCCCGCCCATGTTCTACTACTGGGCCGAAGTGGAGCTGGCCGCAAAATCGGCGCGGTTGGTGAACGATGGCATTGCGGACATGGTTGCGGCGAATCCACGCAGGTTGCGCGGAATGGCGACCATTCCACTCCAGCATCCCGATGCCGCGATCGACGAAATGGAGCGTGTCGTCCGCGAGTACGACTTCAAGGCAATCGAAATCGGCACTTCGGTGGAAGGTGTGCAGCTCGCCGAAGACAGGTTCCGGCCGATCCTGCGACGCGCACAGGAACTGGGGCTTTTCGTTTTCGCGCATCCCTATTACGTCGGCGCCAAGAGCGGTCTCGAGTGCTACTACCTGACGAACCTGATTGGCAATCCACTCGATACGACGGTGATGCTGGCGAATCTCATGTATAGCGGCGCCCTTGATGAGCTCAAGGAACTTCGGCTCTGCCTGGCGCACGGCGGCGGATTCACCCCGTATCAGATCGGGCGCCTGGTCCACGGCCACCTGGTACGGGCCGAAACGCGCCGATCTTCGACCACTTCGCCGAAAGATCTGCTCCGACGCCTGTATTTCGACAGCCTGGTATTCGATCCGCAGGCGCTGCGTTATCTGATCGACCTCGTCGGCGCCGATCATGTATGTATCGGCACGGACTCACCTTTCGATATGGGTGACGAAGACCCCGCGAAGACCGTGGCGTCCATCCCCCGACTGACCGATGTCGAGCGCCACCATGTCTGCTGCGGGACCGCCTTGCAGCTGCTGGGCGAAGGCACGACGAAGAAGTAGCCGGCAGGCTCGCCGGGGGAACCAATCCGGACCATTGTGGAGCAACGACCATGACGACAGACGACATCGGCGGCAGCATTCGCGGGCGAGTACCGTACGAGCCGATTCATCGCCGGCGCGCGCTGACACTGCCCGGCAATGCGCGCGTTGCCGTTTGGACGATCGTCAACGTCGAGAACTGGCGTCCGAACGCGCCGATGCCGCAGGGTGGTACTGCCGCCGCCGATGGGACAGCCCTTGCTGCCCGACGTGCCGAACTGGGCGTGGCACGAGTACGGCATGCGGGTCGGATTCTGGCGATTTCTGGAAGTCCTGCAGAGTCGCGAACCTGAAAGCGACATTCGCGGTGAACGGCACTGCCTGCTCGATTTACCAGGAAGCGTGCCTCGCGGCCAAGGACGCGGAGTGGGATTTCATGGGACATGGATTCGTGCAGATGCCCATGCACAAGGTCGACAACGAACGGGCGGCGATTGCAGACACGATCAAGGCGATCACCGAGCTGACCGGCAAGCCGCCGCGCGGCTGGGAAAGTCCGGGACTGACGGAAACGGACGAAACGGTGGACCTGCTGGCGGAAGCGGGGATCGAATATGTGGCGGACTGGGTGCTCGACGAGCAACCGGTTCCGATCCGTACTCGAGCGGGGACGCTGATTTCGATCCCTTACACCGTCGAGCTCAACGACGTCGTGATTAGCGCGGTTCAGCAACAGCGTTCAGACGAGATACTTCGACGCGGCCGCGACCAGTTCGATCGCCTGTATCTGGACGGGGCCAAGGCCCCACGGGTAATGGCGATCTCGATCCATCCCTTTCTGACCGGTGTTCCGCACCGGATCAAGTATCTCGAAGCGCTCTACGACTACATCCTCGGTCACGAAGGCGTGGTGATGTGGACCGGCGCACAGATCTTGGATTGGTACCGCACCCAGGTCGTGGACCCGCAGTGATTGTCCTGCGCCAGCCGCTGGCTCGCGGTGGGACGGTGGCCCGATTCCTTTGCAAAGCCTAGCTGTGAAGCTTCAATACGTTGTTTCTGTCCATTCGGACTGAGTCTGAGAGACTGGGAGGTGCGACCCAACCACAACCTCTCAGGAGCTCAGCCGAATGAACATCCACAAGAATGCCCGACTCACCTTCGTCCGTCGACAGGAAATGGTGCGCGACATGGTTGAACAGCGGATGACTCCCGTCGCGGCCGCTGCGGCGCATGGGGTAAGTGCGCCGACCGCCCGGAAATGGCTGGGCCGCTACCTGGCGCATGGTGCAACCGGCTTGCGCGACGCCTCCTCGCGGCCGCGGGTGAGTCCGCGCGCGATCGCGCCGGAGCGTGCCCTGGTAATCGTCGAATTGCGTCGGCGCCGACTGACCCAAGCGCGGATTGCCCGCAGCACTGGGATCTCGGAAAGTACGGTGAGTCGGGTGCTGCAACCGTGCCGGCCTGTCGCGCTGGAGTGATCTAGAACCCTCGGAACCTACGGTTCGCTATGAGCACCGCCATCCCGGCGACATGGTGCATTTGGATACCAAGAAGCTGGGCCGCATCGTGCGCACCGGACATCGCATCACCGGCAATCCGCGCGATAGCGTGGCCGGGGCCGGCTGGGAATTCCTGGTCGTGGCGATCGACGACCATGCGCGCATCGCCTTCACCCAGATGAAACCCGACGAGAAGCGCACCAGTGCGATTGCCTTCCTGCGCACCACCGTGGCCTACTTTGCCGGGTTGGGCGTAACGGTACGCCGCATTCTCACTGACAACGGATCGGCCTTTCGCTCCAAGCGCTTTGCCGCTGCCTGCCGCAAACTCGGGCTCAACCATAGCTTCACGCGTCCCTATCGACCGCAGACCAATGGCAAGGCCGAGCGCTTCATTCAATCCGCCTTGCGCGAATGGGCCTATGGCATTGCCTATGGCCGTTCCTCGGAGCGAACCGCCATGCTCAAACGTTGGACCCATCACTACAACTGGCACCGCCCACACCAAGGAATTGGCGGCGCCGCGCCCATCAGCCGCCTTCAGCGCTCAAGAAATAACCTCTTGACGCTTCACACCTAGCGAGTCGCCGATGACGCCGGCCAGGGTTGTCCTGATTTCGCTCGGCGGGACCATCGCGATGACGCGCGGCGGCACCGGTGGAATCGCGCCTACGTTGACGGCTGCGGATATCGTCAGCGCGGTACCCGGGATCGCGCGGGTTGCCGCGATCGAAGCCGTATCCGCGAAAACAGTGCCGGGAGCGTCATTGACGATCGACGACATTGTTGCGGTCGCGGCGCTGGCGGACGAACACCTGGCCCAAGGCGCCGCCGGCGTTGTCGTGGTTCAGGGAACCGACACGATCGAGGAGACTGCGTTTGTCCTCGATCTGGTGATCCGGAGTGACAAGCCTGTTGTGGTCACGGGCGCGATGCGCGGACCAGAGGCCGCGGGCGCCGACGGACCCGCCAACGTTCTGGCCGCGACGATTGTTGCGGCGGCGCCGGAAGCAGCCGGACTCGGTGCGCTGGTCGTTCTGAACGACGAGATTCATTCGGCAAGATTCGCGCAAAAATCCCACACAGTGCTGCCATCGGCTTTTGCTTCGCCGCTGGCGGGACCGTTGGGACTGGTGATCGAGGGACGTCCGCGCATCCACCTGCGGCTACCGCGGCGCCACCCTCCGCTCGCCGACCTGTCGCCCGGCGACGCACCGGTAGCGCTCGTCTCCATGAGTCTGGGAGACGATGGCAGGCTGCTGCGACAAGTTGAGCGTCTCGGTTACCGCGGGCTGGTAGTGGAAGGCATGGGCGCCGGGCATGTCCCATCCATCGTCGCCCCGATCATTGGCGAATTGGCGCAAGAGATGCCGGTCGTCCTCGCGACGCGCGTTCACACCGGACCGACGCTCACCGCCACCTACGGCTTTCCCGGCTCGGAAACGGATCTGATACGGCGGGGGGCGATCCCGGCGCGTGATCTGTCCGCGCCTAAGGCGCGGTTGCTCCTGAGCCTCCTGCTGCGCACCAAAGCGGACCCCAACGCGGTTGAAGCGGCGTTCACGGCCAGGGCCGCATAGGTCGTCGGGATGCTAAAATGCTGCGGTGCGGCATTGCCGCATTTGCAGAGGATAAAGGCATGGCCGACTTGCACCGCACCATCGACCGCTCGATCGAGATCCCGCGCTCCGTGCTGTATGGGGACACGCTGCGCCAATGCGGCGGGCAAGTCCCGTGGCAAGCGACGGATGGGCACGGCGGGCCTCCGCAGCCGAAAACCCGCCGGGCGCGCATGATCCGGCCATGACTGCCACCGACGGGCCGGTTCGCGGCGTCACCAATCACACCTTCGACGAGGTGGAGATCGGCGCATCCGAGACGATCACGCACCGGCTGTCGGCGATCGACGTCGAGGCCTTGTCGACGGTGGCCGGCGACGTCGACGCCGTTGCACCTCGAGCCCGCCCGGGGTCGTCGCGGAAGGCGTCAGGCGCGCCGGGCGCGACTGCGGTCGCGCTGATCTCCGGAATCCTCACCCGGCGCCTGCCCGGCCCGGGCAGCGCCATCGTCGGCACCCGCCTGGCCTACGCCGGCCGGCTGCACGTCGGCGACACGCTGACCGCGACGGTCACCGCGCGGGCCAAGCACGCGACCGGACGCCTGATCGACTTCGACTGCCGTTGCGTCAACGAGCGGGGCGAGGTGCTGGTCGAGGGCGTGGCCACCGTCAGCGCGCCGACGCAGCGACTCGCCTACTCGGACATCGCCACGCCGGGCGTGGTGCTGCGCCACAACGACGCCCTCGCGCGCCTGCTGCAGGCCTGCGTCGGGCTGGAACCGGTGACGCTGCGCCATTGTTCACCCCTGCGACCGCGACTCGCTGCGTGGCGCCGTCGAGGCGGCGCGGCGGGCGCTGATCGTGCCGGTGCTGGTCGGGCCCGAAGTCGAAGATCCGCGCGACCGCGGAGGAGGCGGGTGTCGACCTTGCGCCCTTCCGGGTCGTTGCGGCGCCGCACAGTCACGCCGCGGCGCAGACCGCGGTGGCGATGGCGCGCGCAGGCGAGGTCGAGGCGCTGATGAAGGGCAGCCTTCACACCGACGAAATGCTCGCGGCGATCATCCCGACCGCGACCGGGCTGCGCACCGGGCGGCGGATGAGCCACGTGTTCGTCATGGACGTTCCCGCCTATCCGCGGCCGCTGCTCATCACCGACGCCGCGATCAACATCGCCCCGGACCTCGCGGAAAAGGCCGACATCTGCCAGAACGCGATCGACCTGGCGCTGGTCCTGGGGATCGAACGCCCCAAGGTCGCCATCCTGTCGGCCGTGGAGACCGTCAATCCCAAGATCGAGTCGACGCTGCACGCGGCCGCACTGTGCAAGATGGCCGACCGCGGGCAGATCACCGGCGGCGTACTCGACGGTCCGCTGGCTTTCGACAACGCGATTTCGCCCGAGGCGGCGAAGACCAAGGGCATCGCCTCGCCGGTGGCGGGACAGGCCGACATCCTGCTGGTGCCGGATTTGGAGTCCGGCAACATGATCGCCAAGCAACTCACCTACCTGGCCGGCGCCGACAGCGCCGGCATCGTGCTCGGCGCGCGGGTCCCCATCGCACTCGCCTCGCGCGCGGACAGCGTGCGCACGCGCCTCGCCTCGGCGGCGGTGATGGTGCTGGTGGCGCAGGATCGGCGCGCGAGACTGCTGCCGAAGTCCTGAAGGGCACATCGCGCTCCGGGCCGAAGCGCGCAGGCATCCGCCGCCCGGCGTAGGATGCGAACCATGGGCGACGACTACCGCATCGAACGCGATTCGCTTGGCGAGGTGCGCGTTCCCGCGCATCGGCTTTGGGGCGCGCAGACGCAGCGCTCGATCGACAATTTTCCGATCGGCGTCGACCGCTTTGCGTGGGGCCGGCCGGTGGTGCTCGCCTTCGGCCTGGTCAAGCAGGCGGCGACGCGTGCCAATGTCGAACTCGGCGTGCTCGCCGCCGACCGCGCCGAACTGGTCGACCGCGCCGCGCAGGAGGTGATCGACGGACGCTGGGACGAGGAGTTTCCGCTGGTCGTATTCCAGACCGGCTCGGGCACGCAGTCGAACATGAACGCCAACGAGGTGATCGCGCATCGGGCGAATCGGCTCGCGGTCGACGCGGCAGGCCCGGCGCCGGCGATCCACCCCAACGACGACGTCAATCGCAGCCAGTCGTCGAACGACGTCTTTCCGGCGGTCATGCACATTGCCACCGTGCTCGAGGTCGAGCGCGCGCTGCTGCCGGCGCTGCGCGGGCTGCGCGCGACGCTCGCCGCCAAGGCGCGCGACTTCACCGACGTCGTCATGCTCGGGCGCACGCACCTGCAGGACGCCACGCCGGTGACGCTGGGACAGGTGATCGGCGGCTGGGGCGCGCAGCTCGACGATGGCCGCGGCTATGTCGAGGCTGCGCGCGACGCGCTGTATCCGCTGGCGCTGGGCGGCACCGCGGTGGGTACTGGCATCAACGCACCGGCGCGCTTTGGCGAGGTCGTCGCGCGGCAACTCGCGCAGGCGACGGGGCGACCCTTCGTGTCCGCGCCCGACAAGTTCGCCGCGCTGTCGGCGCACGACGCGATGGTCAACATGAGCGCCGCGCTGCGCACGCTCGGTGGGATCTCGATGAAGATCGCCAACGATGTCCGCTGGTATGCGAGCGGTCCGCGCGCAGGTATCGGCGAGCTGACCATGCCCGACAACGAGCCGGGCTCGTCGATCATGCCCGGCAAGGTCAATCCAACGCAGAGCGAGGCGCTGACCATGGTCGCCGTACAGGTCTTCGGCAACGACGCGGCGGTGGCCTTCGCCGGATCGCAGGGCAATTTTCAGCTAAATGTGTTCAAGCCGGTGATCCTGCACAACGTGCTGGAGTCGGCGGGACTGCTTGCCGACGCGCTGGCGTCGTTCGACCTGCGCTGCGCGCGCGGGCTGGAACCCGTGCGGGCACGCATTCGCGAACACGTCGAGGAGTCGCTGATGCTGGCGACCGCGCTCAATCCGCACATCGGCTACGAGAACGCGGCGAAGATTGCGCGCAAGGCGCATCTTGATGGCATGACGCTGCGCGAGGCGGCGCTGGCGCTGGGGCTGGTCAGCGCTGCAGACTTCGATCGCTGGATCGATCCGGCGGCGATGACCCGGCCGGACAGATCATAGCGGAGTCGACGGACGCGCTCTTTCGTGCCGTTCAGCCGCGCGCGGCGGTTCTGCGCGGTGCGACGGGAACGGGGTCCAGCCAACGCCGCAGCCGGTTGTAGACGCGGCGACTGGACAGGAGGTCGAAGTGGCCGAGGCCTTCGCAGATCCACTTGTGCGTTTCCGGAAAATCCAGCGCGCGCGTCGGATCCGCATGCTCGCCAAGCGCGCTGACGACGGGCACCAGCCCGTCGCCGCCGTGCCGCGCGTCTCGGCCCCTTGCGCGCGGCCGGCGGCTGGCGGCGACCGTGAAACAATGCACGCCTGCGGGAAGCGGCACCGGCTGGCGTGAATCCGCGGCGCCATCGCCGCGAACATCGCGCCAGTCCTCGACGAGCAGGTTGCCGTGGCGCAGGTCCTTGATGCCGGCGCTGCGCAGCTGGCCCAGGCGGGACAGCGGCGCCGTGTAGGGACTGATGCCACCGATGACGTCCACGCGATGCCCGGCACGCTCCAGCGGCGCGCCGTGGTGGGGTGCGCCCAGAAACATGAGGTGGGTGAGCTGGCGCAGCCAAGCGGCGCCGTCGTGCGCGGCCTGGTGACAGGCGCTGCGCGCGACCAATCCGCCCATGCTATGGCCGAGGATGACGAGTTCGCGCACTGGCGCCGGCCAGGCGCGCAGGAGCGCGTCGAGCAGCGCGGACAACGTGCGCCCGTTCTCGGAAATATGCAGGCCGCTGTTGTAGCGCAGGTACACGGGCGTGCAGCCGCAATCCCGCGCCAGCGACGCGCCATGGTCGTGTCCGTCGCGTCGCCACTGCCGGTCATTCATGCACAGCCCATGCGCCAGCACGACGACGCGGTCGGTCGGGCGCGAAATCGCCGCTGCCAGCGCTTCGCGTTCCAGGGTCAGCGGCAGGTCGTCGTAGCGCAGATGCGGGTCGATCGCCAGTGGATTGCCGGATTCGACGAGGTGATCGCCGAGCACGCCGTTGAGCGCGGCAATGATCGCGTCCTGCTCCGCCGAGTGTTCGGCGTCGGCGGTCAATCCCGCCAGCGGCGCCAGCGCGGCATCGATGCCGGCGCCGACCAGGCGGGTAATGCCGCGCACGCTGCGATAAACGAAACCGGAAATGCCGCGCGCGCTGCCCTTGGGCGCCGACCCGACGATGGGCGAGAGGCCGGCGATGTTACGGTGCATGTCCTCGACGATATCGGTCACGCCGGTGACCGCGTCGATCGCCAGGCGGCCCATGCCACGCAGCTGCGCCACGGTCAGCGGCAGCCGGCGGCCCCGCGCCGGTTTCATCGCGAGCGCACCGGGTAGGGGCAGCGGCACTCCGGCACAGGCCGGGACGGCGCCGAGCGTCGACCTGCGCGTGTCCGACGAGGGCAGCACGGACTCAGGCGGCCGCCTTCGCCGTGGCAAGCTGCTGCTCGGCCAGCGTCACCCAATAGCTCGCGCCGATGGCCAGCGCGTCGTCGTTGAAGTCGTAGCGCGGGTTGTGCAGGTTGGGCGTGCCCTCGCCGCGGCCGCCGCCCAGCCAGACGTAGCACCCGGGTTTTTTTTGCAGCATGAAGGCGAAATCCTCCGAGCCCATCGACGGGGTCGGGTCGACGTCGACGTTCGCCGCGCCGACGAGGGCCGTGGCGGCGCTCAGCGCATGCGCGGTCTCGGTGGTGGTGTTGATCAGCGCCGGATAGCGGCGCTCGTAGCGCAACGAAGCCTGCATGTCGAAGGTCGCGGCAAGGCCTGCGACGATCTCGCGCATCCGCCGCTCGATGGTGTCCTGCACGCCGGGCAGGAAGCTGCGCGCGGTGCCGCGCAGCACCACGTCCTGCGGAATCACGTTCCACGTGTCGCCGCCGTGCACCTGGGTGACGCTGACCACGCCGGACTCGAGCGGGTGGATATTGCGCGCGACGATGGTCTGCAGCGCGTTGATCAGGTGCGCGGCGAACGGCATGGGATCGCGCCCCAGATGCGGCATCGCCGCGTGCGCGCCGTGGCCGGTGGCGACGATCTCGAAGATGTCGTAGGCGCCCATCAGCGGACCCTCGCGCAGCGCGATGCGGCCGAGCGGCAATTCGGGCCAGTTGTGCATGCCGTAGACAGCGCGCATCGGAAAGCGGTCGAACAAGTCCTTCTTCGACCATCGCCCGGCCGCCGCCCTCGTTTTCCTCGGCGGGCTGGAAGATGAAATAGGCGGTGCCGGCGAAATTGCGCCGTTGCGCCAAGGCACGCGCGGCACCCAGCAGCATGGTCGTGTGCCCGTCGTGGCCACAGGCGTGCATCTTGCCATCATGGCGCGACGCGTAAGCCACGCCGCTCTTCTCGTGGATGTACAGGGCGTCCAGATCGGCACGCAGGCCGATGGCATCGTCGGAACTGCCGTGGGACAGCACCCCGACCACGCCGGTGCGGGCAATCCCGGTATGCACGTCCAGGCCGAATTCACGCAGCTTGCCGGCAACGAAGGCGCTGGTTGCGGCTTCCTCGAAGGCGGTTTCGGGATGCTGGTGGATATGGTGGCGCCACTCGCGCATCTCGGCGTCGAGCCGCTGGATCTCGGGAAGGAGGTTCATCTCGGATTAGGCCTTGTTCGGTTGGCCTGCGCGAAGTGGTTGCTGACGATGGCGCGGCAAGGCCGCCATCGTAGCGCATCCGGTAAAATGTCGGCATGGCCAGACCGCGTTCCGCCCCCTACGACATTCTGGTCATCGGCGGCGGCATCAATGGCGCGGGTGTGGCGCGCGATGCCGCCGGGCGCGGCCTTTCCGTGCTGCTCGCCGAGTCCGGCGACCTTGCCTGCGCCACGTCGCAGTGGAGCACCAAACTGGTCCACGGCGGCCTGCGTTATCTGGAGCACTACGAGTTTCGGCTGGTGGGGGAGTCGCTCACCGAGCGCGAGATCCTGCTCACCAATGCGCCGCATATTGTCGCGCCGCTGTCTTTCGTGCTGCCTCACGAGCCGCACCTGCGCCCGGCGTGGATGATCCGCGCCGGACTGTTCCTCTACGACCATCTGGGTCGTGGCAGGACGCTGCCGGGCTCGTTCGGCGTGAAACTCGCCGGCACGTCCTGGGGCGCCGGGCTGAAAGCGCGTTTTGCGAAGGGCTTCGTCTACGCCGATGCCCGGGTCGACGACGCGCGGCTGGTCGTGCTCAACGCGCTGGACGCGCAGGCTAAGGGCGCGGACATCCGCGTGCGCACGCGCGTCGCCGGCGCGCGTCGTGACGGCGGAATGTGGCGGGTGACGCTCGAAGAGGCCGGCGGCAGGGAGAGCGAAGTGCTCGCGCGCACGCTGGTCAATGCGGCAGGACCCTGGGTGAAGGCGGTGCGCGACAGCCTCAGCGGCACGCCCGCCGGCGAGGACGTACGGCACGTGAAAGGCAGCCACATCGTGGTGCCCCGCGTGCACGCCGAGGCGCACGCCTACATTCTGCAGAACGCCGACAATCGCATCGTCTTCGTCATCCCCTATCAGGAGCACTATTCGCTCATCGGCACCACCGACGTGCCGGTGGACGAATTCGAGCATCCGCAGATTTCCGACGATGAGATCGCCTACCTGCTGCAACTGGCCAACGCCTATCTGGAGCGGCCGCTGTCGCGCGAGGACGTGGTGTGGAGTTACAGCGGCGTGCGCCCGCTCTACGACGACGGCGACAGCGATCCTTCGGCGATCACCCGCGACTATGTGCTCAAGGTCGATGCGCTGCCCGGCGATCCCGGGCCGGAGCGCGCACCGGTGCTGTCGATTTTCGGCGGCAAGATCACCACCTATCGGAAGCTGGCCGAATCGGTGCTCGAGCAGCTGGCGGACTTTCACCCGGGGCTGCAGCCTTGCTGGACGCGCGCGGCACCGCTGCCCGGTGGCGACCTGCCCAACCACAGCCTGGCCGACTGGCAGGCGGAACTGGCGCGGCGTTATCCGAACATGCCTGCGGAGCTCCTGCACGCCGTCGCCGGCCGCTACGGCACGCGCGCGACCGAGGTGCTGGGAGAGGCGCGCGAAATGGACGATCTCGGCGAGCATTTCGGCGCGATGTTGACCGCCCGCGAGGTCGACTTCCTGCGCGCTCAGGAGTGGGCGCGCGCCGCCGAGGATGTGCTGTGGCGACGGACCAAGTGCGGCCTGCCGATGACGCCAGCCCAGCGCGCGCGCGTCGCAGCCTACATGGAAGAAGACGCAGAATGAAGCGGATCTGCCTGTTCTGCGGCGCGAAAGCGGGCACGCGTCCGATCTACGCGGCAGCCGCGGCGGAACTCGGGCGGAGGCTCGCCGAGCGCGGCATCACGCTGGTCTACGGTGGCGGCAGCGTCGGGCTGATGAAGATCGCCGCCGAGTCCGCGCTCGCGGCAGGCGGCGCGGTGGTCGGCGTCATCACCGAGCAACTGATGCTGCACGAAGTCGGCCACCCGGGCCTTACCGAACTTCTGGTCGTGCCGACCATGCACGAGCGCAAGGCGTTGATGGCAAATCGCGCCGATGCCTTCGTTGCGCTGCCGGGCGGCTTCGGCACCTTCGACGAACTGTGCGAGATGGCGACCTGGGACCAACTCGGCATTCACGCCAAGCCGCTGGTGCTGGTGAATCTCGAAGGCTATTACGACGGCTTTCTGGCGCAGCTTGATCGCGCCGTCGAAGACGGACTGCTGCGGCCCGAACACCGGACGATGCTGGCGACGGTGACGCGGGTGGCCGACCTCTTCGCTGCGCTGGACGCCTGGCAGGCGCCCGCCGTCGCCAGCGGACTGCTGGCGGCGAAGCCGCTGCGGCCGTGATGCGCCCGCTCGGCGCCATGCCGGCGACGACGCGCCGGGCGATCCGCGGCGTGCTGGCCGATATCGACGACACCATCACCACGCACGGCCGGCTGACCGCCACGGCCTACGCCGCGCTGGAGCGGCTGCGCGCGGCGGGCAAGCTCGTCGTGCCGATCACCGGCCGGCCGGCCGGCTGGTGCGACCACATCGCGCGCATGTGGCCGGTCGACGCGGTGGTCGGCGAGAACGGCGCCTTCTACATGCGTTACGACGCGACGCGGCGCGTGTTGCAGCGGCGCTTCCTGGCGTCCGACGCCGAGCGTGCGCGCCACCGGGCCAGGCTTGCCGACATCGGCGCGATGATCCTGCGCGAGGTTCCGGGCACCGCGCTCGCCTCCGACCAGGGCTACCGCGAGACCGACCTCGCCATCGACTTCTGCGAGGACGTGCCGCCGCTGTCGCGCGCAGCGATCGACCGCATCGTCGCGTTGATGCAGCGCGAAGGCATGACCGCCAAGGTGAGCTCCATTCACGTCAACGGCTGGTTCGGCGACTACGACAAGCTGACCATGACGCGCATGCTGTTCGCCGAAGCCTTCGGCATTGAGCTCGATGCCCAGCGCGAGCATTACGCGTTTGCGGGCGACTCGCCCAACGACGCGCCGATGTTCGCGTATTTCCCCAATGCGGTCGGCGTGGCCAACGTGCGCGGCTTTCTCGACCGCATCGCCACGCCCCCGGCCTGGGTGACCGTCGGCGAGGCCGGCGACGGTTTCGCCGAGTTGGTGCAGGCGTTGCTGGACTGAACAAAGTCGGTGGCGGCGTCACCGCCACCGCAGCCCACACGCCCGGGCGGTTACCCGCATGCGCCGACCGGCAAGATTTCGGCGCGAACCGAGCGGACCTTCGAGTGCGCCGCAACTCGAATTGCGACCCGGCCCCCGGGGATGCCACAACGCCTGTGACAAAAATTTCTCGCGAAAATGCATCCGTTCTGTGAGCTCGCGCGTCTTGATCATGGTGGAACGCAGTGAACGCAAGCCCGTTCGCGCGCCGTCCCGCGCCCTTTCCACTCAATCACCGGGAGTCACCATGAATCGTCCGATTGACACCGCCCACCGTGCGACCGCCCAAGCCTTGCTGATCTGTGGACTCGTTGGCGCTGCCCTGGCCCCTTTGCCTGCTGCGGCCGGGCAGGATGGCCCACGCTATGAAGTCACGATCACCAATGCGACCTATGGGCAGCAGTTCACGCCAATGTTGCTCGTGACTCACGCTGGGAATGTCCGGCTGTTCGAGGTCGGCACTGCGGCCAGCCCGGAGCTGGCGATGCTCGCCGAGGGGGGGAACGTCGCGCCGCTGCGCGCCCTGCTCGACGCCGAACCCGGCGTGAACATGACCACCGCGGGAAACAGCCTGACCGATCCGGGGGCCGCCGTGACGCTCACGATCCACGGCAGGCCCTGGCGGGACCGCCTGAGCATTGCCGCGATGCTGATTCCCACCAACGATGCGTTCGTGGCGCTGGACTCGGTTGAGCTACCGTTCCATGGGACCGTGACCTACATGGCGACGGCCTATGACGCGGGCAGCGAGATCAACAACGAGCTATGCGCATCGATTCCGGGACCGAGCTTCCCCGAATGTGGCGGACCCGGTGCTGGTGGCACGGCGGGCAACGGCGAAGGATTCGTGCATATCCACCGCGGCATCCATGGCGTCGGAAGTTTCGATCCGGCCAATCGTGCCTGGCAGAACCCGGTGGCGCTCATCCGAATCAAACGCGTAAACTGACCCGGACTGCGCGGGTCGGCAGATTGCCGGCCCGCGACACCGAAGGCGGCAGAGCAATCCGTAAGCATGAACGAAAAACCCGCGAATACGGCATCCGTCATCGACTTGCAGCCCAGACGCGATGAACGCGCGCAGGTCACGGCCGATGACGGCGTGACGGTGGGCGCCGGATCCGGTTCGGGCCCGGTGGCGGCCGAGCACGTGCTGATGACACTCCTGGCACGGGTCGGGACAGGTGATCGCGGCGCGTTCCGTGCCGTATTCGAAGTGACGCGCGGAAAGGTATTCGGCATCTGCATGCGCATGCTGCGTAATCGCGGCGAAGCCGAGGAGGCGCTGCAGGATGTCTTCGTGAGAGTTTGGCAGCACGCAGCCGGGTTTCGTGGCGACTCCGGGAAACCGATGGCCTGGGTCCAGGTGATCGCCCGCAACCGCTGTCTCGAGATCCTGCGTCGGCGCGGCGTCGATGACGCGGAGTGGAACGACGACATGGCGGAAAGGCTCGCCGACGATTCGCCAACCCCGGAGCAGCAGGCGTTGCAGGGAGCCGTGAAGCACTCGATCGACGAATGCCTGCGCGGACTCGAGCCGCCGCAGCGACAGGCGATCGAACTCGCTTTTTACGACGGACTTTCCTACACCGAGACGGCGCACCGCCTGGCGCGCCCTGAGGGGACGGTCAAGAGCCAGATTCGCCGCGGGCTCGTTCGACTCAGGCACTGCCTGCAGGGATCATGAACCCGCCCGACGACAACCAACTCGACCTGCTTGCCGCGGAATACGTGCTGGGCACCATGCGCGGCGCGCGCAGCGAACGCTTCGAGGCGCAGATGCGCGCGGATCCGGCGCTCGAACGACGGGTTCGCGCCTGGGAGGCGCGCCTTGCCCCGATGACCGAAGGGTTTGAGGCCGTGGAATCGCCCGACTCGTCGTGGCGCGGGATCGAGCGGCGCCTGTTCGCTGTGGAGAAAAATGCAGTTGCGGAAAGTGCGGCGGGCGTGAGCGGATGGTGGCGGCGTCTGGCCTTGGGTTTCGCCGCGACCGCGGTGATGTTCCTGGCGACGACGCTCTACCTGACGCTGAGTCTGGGGGCGCCGCAGTGCTATGCCGTGCTGACCGATGCCGGGTCGCGGCCGATGGCGGTGGTGTTCGACCGCCGGAACATGAAGGAACTGGTCGTGTTGCCGGTGGGTTCGCGACTTGCCGGCGACGGTGGCACTGCGCGGTTGTGGATTGTCCTGGGCAATACCGCTGTGCCGGTCGGAACGCTCAACCCCGACGGAGAAACCCATCTGCCTCTCGATAAGCCGATGCTGACCGCCGTCATGGGTTCCAGCGCCCGCCTGTTGGTCACGCGAGAATCGGCGGGCGCACCGACTCCCGGATTACCGTCGGGTGAACGCATTGCGGAAGGCGCTGTCGCGCTGCTGGGCGCTGCACCGGCAAGCCCCCAGAAAATTTAGTCGGGGAAGTCCGAATTGCCGGCAAGGCGATGCGTTGCCGTGCAGGCGGAGGCCTGCTGGGGTGTCGCCGTGCTGGCGGGCAATGGGCGTCTGCGAAAGCCGGTCAGATCGGACAACGCGGTGTCAGGCGCCGGGTTGCACGCTCGCAGGCGCCCGCCGGAACACCGGCTCGGTGAACAGCGAAGCGACCTCGACCCGCCGGATGGTCTTGTCGTCCGGCACCACGTAGAGGATCGGTGTCAGCAGTTCCTCGTAGATGCCGCGCAGGCTGCGCGCGCCGGTCTTGTACTCGAGCGCCAGTTCGGCGATCTGCTCGAACACGCGGGCGCCGATTACCAGTTGGACGCCCTCGTTGCGGAATATGTCGAGGAACTGCTGGTGAATCGAATTCTTCGGCTCGGTGAGAATGCGCACCAGCATTGCGCGCGTCAGTTCGGCGAAGCGGGCGATGATCGGCAGCCGGCCGGTGAATTCCGGAATCAGCCCGTAGGTGAAGAGATCGGTGGGCTTGACCCGGGTGTTCAGGCGCTCGAGGATCTTCTTGTTGTCGCCGGTCGAGGTGGCGATGAAGCCGTAGCCGTGCGTCTGCGAGGCGATGATCTCGTCGAGGCCGACGAAGGCGCCGCCGCAGACGAACAGAATGTCGGTGGTGTCGATGTAGGTTCCGGCGCCGAGCTTGACCTGCGCGCCTTCCATGATCTTGAGCAGCGCGTGCTGGACGCTCTCGCCGGAGCCCGCGCGCGGCGCACCATCTTCCGCCTTGAGCTTGTCGATCTCGTCGATGAACACGATGCCGCGTTGCGCGGTCGCCACGTCGCCGCCGGCCTTGTCGACCAGTCGCTGCAGCACGGCTTCGATTTCCTCGTTGACGAAGCGCGTCTGCGCCAGCGAGGTTGCCTCGGCGGTGACGAAGGGCACCGCCAGCGCATGCGACAGCGTCTCGCACAGCAGCGTCTTGCCGGTGCCCGAAGGGCCGATCAGCAGCACGTTGCTCTTGGCGATCGCCGCCTTCCCGGCGCGCGCGCGGGCGATCTTGCGGTAGTGCGTGTAAACGGCGACTGCGACGATCTTCTTGGCCTCGTCCTGCCCGATCACGTACTGGTCGAGGTAGGCGACGATGGCGCTGGGCGTGGCCGAAGCGTCGAGCACGGTCAATTCCCGGCGATCTGGCTGTGCCACCAGATGCGGAACTCGCGCGCCAGCCCGGAGGCGTCGAACGTCACGTCGGCGACACCGTCGAGCACCAGCCGCGGCAGCGGGTCGCCGGCCTTGCGGGCGAGTTGGTTGGTGCCGGTGGACGCCGCCCAGATCGCGAACAACTCCTCGGAGGCGACCTGATACGTCGTCCGCCAGTGCGCGACGCCGCCATCGGCGCGCCGGCACAGGATCTGGTAGTCGAGATTGATGTCCTCCTGCAGCTTGGTGCGCTGCCAGTACGCCTTGATCGCCGCGTGGCCGCGCTGCTCGGCGAACGGCGTGTTGCGGTAGACGCCATCGATGGCGAAAAGTGAAGCGAGCAGGTTCTCGTCGCTGGTCTCCCATGCGCGTTTGTAGCCCTGCATGAATTGTTCGATGTCCATGTCGATGTTCCCGGGGGTTGACCAGCCTAACGCTTGATCGGCAGCGCGCCGGCGCCGGCGAAGCGCGCATCGGGGCCGAGCGCCTCCTCGATGCGCAGTACCTCGTTCCACTTGGCCATGCGTTCGCTGCGCGCGAACGAGCCGACCTTCAACTGCCCGGCGTTCCAGCCGACGGCGAGGTGGGCGATGGCGGTGTCCTCGGACTCGCCGGAGCGCGCCGACACGATGGTGCCGAAGCCCGCATCCCTGGCGGCGTCCAGCGCCGCCTTCGCCTGCGTCAGCGTGCCGGCCTGGTTGACCTTGATCAGCACCGCGTTGCAGGCGCCGTCGACCCTGGCGTCTTCCACGCGTTCCGCGTTGGTGGTCAGGTAATCGTCGCCGATGATCTGCACGCGATGGCCGGCGGCGCGCGTGAAGGCGATCCAGGCCACGCGATCGTCCTCGGCGAACGGATCCTCGATGGACACGATCGGGTAGCGCTCGATCCAGTCGAGCAGCATTTCCGACAGGCCGTCGCGATCAAGTTCGCGCTGGTCTAGGGCGAGCTTGTAGACGCCGTCACGGCCGAATTCGGAGGCGGCGATGTCCAGCGAAATCGCCGCGTCGGTGCCCGGATGGCAGCCGGCGCGCTCGATGGCGCGCACGGTCATCTCCAGCGCCTCCTCGTTGGACGCGAACGCCGGCCACCAGCCGCCTTCGTCGGCGACACCGGCCAGCTTGCCGGCTTCGCGCATCAATTCGCCGGCCGCGCGGTAGATCTCGGCGCACATGGTGAGTCCGTCGTCGAAGGTCCAGGCACCCACCGGCATCACCATCAGGTCCTGGATATCGATGCGCCTTCCCGCGTGCGCACCGCCGCCGAATATCTGCACCTCGGGCAGCGGCAGCGAGACCGGATTGTCTTCGGCCAGGTGCTGCCAAAGCGGCAGGTCGTGCGCCAGCGCGGCCGCGTGCGCCACCGCGAGCGAGACGGCCACCGTGGCATTGCCGCCCAGCCTGGCCATGTTCGGCGTGCCGTCGAGTTCGATCATTTTCTGGTCGATGTCGGCCTGGTCGAGCGCGTCCATTCCGAAGATTGCGCGGGCAATGGGTCCGCGCACATTGGCAACCGCCTTGTTGACGTCATAGCCGCCGCAGCGGCTGCCGCCGTCGCGCAGTTCGACGGCTTCGCGCGAACCACGAGACGCCCCGGCCGGCGCGATGCCCCGGCCGATCGCGCCACCGGCCAGGCGAACCTCCGCCTCGACCGTCGGTCGGCCCCTCGAATCCCAGATGCGCCGGGCGTGGACCCGGTTGATGGTGGTCGGTGTCATGTAGTCCAGGCATGCAGGAGTTGTTCCAGCGTCTCGACTGGTGCGTCGAGATGCGCGCAGGCAAACGAACGGATCGCGTCGCGGTCCTGGTCCTGGGTCACGTATTCCGCCGGGGATTTTCCGTCGACGCGGGCGAGCAGCAAACCGGGAAGCAATGCCGCTGTGCGCGCATCGAGCACCGGCCAGGCTTCCCAGCCGACGTGCCCACGGTACGCGTCGATCAGTGCCCGCGCCATCGCCGTGTAGGCGCCGCGCCGGGACGGATGCCAGATACCCTTGAGCAGCAGGTGATTCACCACGAAGGCGAGATCGAAGGCCGGATCGCCGTACACCGCGCATTCTGCATCCAGGATCACCGGACCCTCAGGGCCGATCAGGATGTTCTTCGGGCTGAAGTCGCCATGGACCAGCGCGCGTCGGGTGCCGGCGGTGACCTCGACCAGCGCGTTGAGGCGCCGCGCCTGCCGTGGATGGCGTCCTGCCGCGGTGATCAGATAGGGATCCAGTCGCAGCGCGTGGAACAAGGCGTCATTGGCAAAACGCCGGGCGAGTTCCGGCCGGTCCGCGGTTGCCGCGTGAATGCGGCCGAGGGTATCGCCCACCCGCGCCGCCATGTCGCTGTCGGCCGTGCCGGCGGCAAGCAGCGATTTCCATACCGGGTACTGCTCGGGCGGCAACCAGGCCATCGCGAAGGCGCAGGCCTGCGGGTCTTCGCCGAGGATGGCGGGCACCGCGGCGGGGACCACGGCCCCGGCGACCCGCATCCATTCGACCTCGCTGCGATTGCGCTCGACCGGAACCTGCCAGTCGGCCGCGACCTTCAGCTGCGGCAGCGCGCGCTTGACGCAAACGACCCCGGACGGCAGATCGGCGCGGTAGATATCCGAGGAGACGCCACCCGCCAGCGGCGTCAGCGATACATGTTGGTTGGCGCTCACTATCGCCATGTGCCTCAGTGCCTCTAGAAGCTGACGTTCATTTTCCTGATGCATGGGCAGAGGGCGGGCAGCCTGCAGACGAGTCATGTTACGAAAAATGTTGA
Source organism: uncultured beta proteobacterium (assembly GCA_963712105.1). Classification (GTDB taxonomy): domain Bacteria; phylum Pseudomonadota; class Gammaproteobacteria; order Burkholderiales; family Casimicrobiaceae; genus VBCG01. Next base: position 6,641 of record CAVQGR010000012.1, on the reverse strand, counting down.
CGGGAACGCAAATTGCGTGTGAAAGCTGTCCTATCATAGCAGCGACAGCGTCTAACGCCTTGATGGAAATGGCCGAATTGGAAACCGGGCCGAGCGACGGACGCAAAGGGGGTCTTGTGATTCGCTACGGATTCAATATCAGAACCAGGCATGGGCAGCGGGTGGAAAACATTCTCATCATGGCGGCCACGCAGGGCGACGCCGAGCGACGCCTGCGCCAGATGTACCAGCAATGCGAAATCGTAGACTGTCTCGAGCGACAGATTGTGCCGCGCGTGGATACGCTCGATGTCGAAGAGGTGATCGGCCTCATCAGCGCGCAGCCCGAGTCATCGCACAAGGCCGGCACCCAGTAATTCTTCGTAGAGCGCGGCGTAGTCGCGCGCGCCGCGGGACTCCGGCGCGTGCCGGAAAATGTCGAGGCGCAGCGACGGACTCTCCGCCAGTTTCACGTTTTCGCGAATCCGCGTGGCGCAGATCTCCTCGGGACGCAGCGATTCCGCCATGCGTTCCGCGACTGCGCTGCTCATCCTCCGCCGCAAATCGTAGCGCGTCAGCACATAGCGACGCGGCAGCCGGCATTTGAGCACCGGTTCCAGCGCGTTGAGCGCACGCTCGACCTGCAACGCTCCCTGCAGCGACAGGAAGTCAGCCGAAACCGGCACCAGAACCAGGTCGGCCGCGAATACCGCGTTGAGCGACAGTACGTTGAGCAGCGGGCAACAGTCGATGACCACCGGTCCGGGGGCCGCATCCGGCCGCCGCAGCGCCTGACGCAAGCGCGTCACCACGTTGACGCCCTTGCCGAGCACGCTGTCGAGTTTCGCCAGTTCCAGGTGCGCCGGACACAGAATGACGCCGCTGGCGGTGATCTGCGCGATGTCGTCGAGCGGCCGCTGGCGCAGGAAGAATCCGCACATTGTCTCTTCCGACTGCCGGGGTGCCACGCCGAAGACCTGCGACAGATGCCCTTGCGGATCCAGATCGATGGCCAGCGGGCGCTGCTTGCGCTGGGCGATTGCCGCGAGAAGGTTGAGCGCCGTCGTGGTCTTGCCCACGCCGCCCTTCTGGTTGAACACCGCGATGATTGGCACGACGGCAAGGATAACGCATGCGTGGCGTGCGTCGCATGGGGCGACGGCGCGCGCCCGGCCATTGCCGGCGCGAGAAAACTTCAATCACAATGCGTGGCCTGATCGCCGGGTGTGCCGCCATGGTCCATCCGGCTTTGCTCACTTGCCCATCGAATGAACGACAACAAGGGGCCACCAGAATGCCGAAAGAGACAGGAATGCCGCGCTGGACCGTACTGACGCTGGGGGCGTGGATCGCGGTCGTGGCTTTGCCGGCCGGTGCGGCGACGGACACGGAAACGCAGAAGCTCGACGCGCCGCTGTCGGCGGCCGCCGCCAGCGGTGGCCGCGGCATGCGCCCGGCGCTGACGCGCTTCGACCCCGGCACCGGCGCGACGCTGGTCGAGACCATCCTGCGCTTCGATGGCAGCCTCGACGCCGTCCGTGCGCAGGGCGCCGTGGTGCGCTCGGTGATGGGCAACATCGCCACCGTCGACATCCCGGCTGACAAGCTCGCTGCGATCGCGGCGCTGCCCGGCGTCGTGTCGATCGAGGCCTCGCGCAAGCAGACGCTGCGGCTGGACCGCAGCGTTCCTGCCACGCGCGCCGACACCCTGCGTGTCGGCACGCCGCCCAACTGGACCGGCGGCACGGGTCAGGGCGTCATCGTCGGCGTCATCGACTCCGGCATCGACTACCAGCATGCCGACTTCAAGAGCGGCGACGGCAGCACGCGCATCATCGCCATCTGGGACCAGAGCGACACCGGCGCCTCGGGCTTGCCACCGGCAGGCTACAGCTACGGCGGCGTGTGCACGGCGGCGATGATCAACGCCGCGCTGGCCGGGGACGCCGCCGCCTGCACACAGAAGGACACCGATGACCACGGCACGCATGTGGCGGGCATCGCCGCCGGCAATGGCATGGCCACCGGCAATGGCCAGATCGCCTACCGGATGATCGGCATGGCGCCGTCCGCAAGTCTGCTGGTCGCCAACAGCCGCGGCAACGCGCGCGTTCTCGACGCCATCGCCTGGATGAAGGCCACCGCCGCGGCGCTCGGCCGTCCGCTGGTCATCAACATGAGCTTCGGTTCGTACTACGGCGCGCGCGACGGCACGTCCAACTACGAGCAGGGCATGAGCAATCTCGCCGGTCCGGGCGTCATCCTGGTCAGCTCCGCCGGCAACGAGGCGACTGCGCCCATTCGCGCTGTCGGCACCATCACCCAGGGCGGCAGCGTGACAGTTGGCCTCGACATTCCCGCGGACGAAACCAGAGCCGAACTCGAGATCTGGTACCCGGGCGGCAACGCCTATGGCATCAACGTGGCCGGTCCGGGTTGCGCGGTCACGGCCACCGTGAACCCGGGCGGCGCCCAAAGCGTCGTGGAAACCCCGTGCGGCGCGGTTCAGTTCTCGTCCACCGGCCCGCAACCGAACAATGATGACCGGCAGATTCTTGTCGTCATCGCCTCGACCACCGCGGCGCCGCTGGTCACGGGCGCCTGGAAGATCACGCTGGTCGGCACGCTCGTCGAGGGCGGCAGCCAACCGTTCTCCATCATCAGCGGCGAGGATGGCCGCGACCCCACGTTCACCGATCACATCGCGCCGGTGACCACCGAGATCGTCACCGACACGGCGAGTGCGCAGAGGGTCATCGCCGTGGCGTCCTACAACACGCGCGATGCCTGGAACAGCCTCAACGGCCCCAACTCGGATACGTCGAACGGCGCCGTGTCGGACATCTCCAACTTCAGCAGCCGCGGCCCGCGGCGCAATTGCAGCAACCTTGCCAAGTGTCCGCCCATCATGAAACCCGAGATCGCCGCACCGGGTGCGAAGATCTTTTCCGCGCTCACCTCGGATCAGGAGGACCCTACGGAACCGTCCTTGATCGAAGCCGATGGCGTCCACCACGGGCAGGACGGCACCAGCATGGCCACGCCGCACGTCACCGGCGCCATTGCGCTGATGCTGCAGCAGGACCCGACCATGACGCCGGAGACGGTCAAGCAGCGGCTGTATTCGACCGTGCAGACCAACGCCTTCTCGACCAACCTGCCGGTGTTCGATCCCGCCTCGCCCGACAACCCGGCCAATCCCAACTACACCTGGGGCTACGGCATCCTCGACGCCGCCGCCGCGGTCAAGGCCTCGCAGCCGTCGACCGGCACGGCGGTCGACGCCATCGAGTTCTACAACCAGTCGCTCGACCACTACTTCGTCACCTATGCCGCCGGTGAGATCGCCAAGCTCGACAACGGCACCTTCGTCGGCTGGACGCGGACCGGGCAGTCGTTCAAGGTCTTTGCCGCGGCGCAGGGCGGAACCAACGCGTTGTGCCGCATCTACATTCCGCCGGGCAAGGGCGACGGCCACTTCTTCGGCCGCGACGCCAAAGAATGCGACGACACCATGAGCAAGAACCCGACCTTCATCCTCGAGTCGTCGACGTTCTTCTACCTGTATTCGCCGACGCTGGGCAATTGCGGCGCAGGGCAGGTTGCCGTCTATCGCGTGTTCAGCAACCGAGCCGACGCCAATCACCGCTACACTATCGACCGCGCGACGCGCGACGCCATGGTGGTCAAGGGCTGGATCGCCGAGGGCGACGGGGCGGACATCGTCGTGATGTGCGCGCCGCAGTAATTCGCCGGCGGCCGCGAACGGTAGACAGCGCCGGGGAGATCCCGGCGCCTTGGCGACGTCGCTGCGGCAGCCGCCGCCAGTCCCTGCCGTTCCGTTAAGAAATTCTTAGGGTTTGCTGAGGATTCATTTACGAACGGGCGGGCGGGTGAGTCGCCACAATCCAGGCATGCGTCTGGCAGTTTCCGACGCCTGCCCATTGTCCCGGATTCACCAGGAGGCCCCATCATGGACCACGCCCACGCCTTCGCGACCGCCGCCGATCCACGCCCTGCCCCGTCAGCCGCGCTGCCGACGGAATATTCGCCGACCGTCGCGCCGTCGCGCCACGACCTCTACGCGTTCATCCACAAGGCGCTTCGCGCCGCGTTGACCGACGCCGTGCTCGCCGTCGGCCGGCTCGATGCCGGCGACCCGGCGGAAGTGAGCGAAGTCGTCGCCCGCGTGCGCGACCTGCTCGACCTCTGCCGCAACCACCTCGAGTCCGAGAACAGCTACGTGCATCCGGCGATGGAAGTGCGCCGGCCGGGCTCGACCCTTCGCATCGGCGCCGAGCACGTCGAGCATTGCGCCGCCATCGCGACACTCCAGCGCCAGGTCGAGGGACTCGCGCGGGCGCCGGCGGCGATTCGTGACCGGGCCGCGGCCGAACTCTACCGCAGCCTTGCGCGCTTCGCCGGCGAGAACTTCCTCCACATGCACGAGGAAGAGGTCGCGCATAACCCGGTGCTGTGGGCGGCCTACACCGACGCCGAACTCGACGCGATCGAAAACGAGATCAAGGCGCATCTGTCGCCCGAAGCCATGAAGCGCGCGCTGCGCTGGATGCTCCCCGCGATGACGCCGGCCGAACGCGGCGGCATGCTGAGGCGATGCGCAAGGCGCACCCAGGGCCGTCTTCGAAGACGTGCTCGCGCTGGCGCGCGAACACGTCGACGCGCGCGCCTGGCGCAAGCTCGAAGCCGCGCTGGCCAACTGATCGGGCGATCTGGGCGAAGTCATGCCGCACTTCAGCGAATCCGGCGTCGAGGTCTCAGTGCGTGCGGTCGGTGGTCACGTCGACCAGTTCGACCGGCCGGCGCACGCGAAAGCGGAAGCGGCCTCGTCCCGACTTCTCCAGCGACAGAAACGCGGCGCGCTCGGCCAGTCGGCGTTGCAGCAGAATGAGCCGCGCTTCCAGGTTGTCGGCGATGTCCGGCAGGCGAATCGACGGGTCGAGGCGCAGCTCGCGGTTGCTGAACTCCGTGCGTCCGTCCCGCGTGTAGTCACGCAGAAGCTGCAGAAAATCCTGCCCGCCACGCCCTTGATCAGGTAGTCGTCGCCCAGAAACACGCTGTCGTCGACGTCGTAGTGGCGTATCAGGAGCGGCGCGCCCTGGGTCAGGGGCGCGTCGCCGTGCGCGGGCCCCGGGTCGGCCGCTGACTCGGCCAGTTCCTGCATGCCGCGAATGGTCGGCCCCAGCAGTGCGGCCACGGCGACCAGCGCATCCTCGTCGTCGAAGCCGAAGCGCCGGTCCAGCACATCCTCGACGTAGAGGATCGCGCTGAGTGCGCTGCCGGCGACCACCGGAACGGCGAGCTGCTGCGCGAATCGGGCAGCCCGGGAACCGGGATCTCGGTTTCGAGCAGTTCCCCGAGTCCCCCGGCGACGGCGCTGTCCCGGATCGCCCGGCCATAGCCCCACTCCTGCGGCGCGATGCATGATGCGGATCGGCGTGATCTCGCGCGCGGCAACGCCGATCACGCCTTCGCCGAAGGCGATCTCCGACCCCACGCCGGAAGCCTGGTAGCCGCGGCTTGCCACCGTGTAGAGCTTGCGCGCGCGCGCGTCGGCCATCAGGATCATCGCGTGCCGGATGCCCAGGCAGTCGTCGAGCGCGGCCAGCGCCTCGTCCAGCAGGTTCGACAGGTCGGCACTGCCGGCAATCCGCTGCGCGATCGTGCGCACCGCCGCGAGATGGTGTCGTTGCGGCGCCGTCCCGGGCAGCGAGAAACCCGCGCACCTGCTCGACCGCGAGGACGTGGTAGACATCGGCGCCCTGCAGGCGGAATACACCGGCCATTCCGGTGTGCGAGGCGATGCCGGCGAGGTGCGCCTTCATGCGCTCGAACAGTGGTCCGCTGGTCTCGAGGCGCAGGTACTCAAGCGCGATCCGATAACGGGCGAACGACTCCGGATCGGTCACCAGCGCGGTGGCCCGCCTTGTCGCCAGCACGTTCTTGCGGGTCTTGTTGAAGAACTGGAACGACAGCGCGACGTGCTCCGGATCGACGTAGTCGACCTGCGACGACAAGGAAATATTCGGCTCGCCCTGGGCGAGCAGGTGGCGACGAGTCGCCGGAACCGGCGCCGTCGAGGGCGCCGCGGACGGTATCGAGGGGCGAGCGTCATGGCGTCGCCAGCGGCGGCGCCCGCTCGGGCCGGGGTCTGTTCGAACGCGGCGCTGGGCGTGAAGTCGATCGCCGCACGTCGCCTTCCGAACAGGCCAACAGGCCTGCGCCTGCGCGCCGCGAGCCGAGTGTGGCGATCTCATCGCGAACGCCTCGACATGGCGCGGAAGCAACTCCAGCTCGTCGTGCGCGACCGGGCGCACCGCGGCGTCCTCCGCCTTCAACTGCAGCGTCTGTGCGTCGTCGGGCGGCGGCGACCAACGGAGGAATGCGCCGGCAGGCCGCGAACGTCGGCGCGCAATGCGGGCGCCTGTGTCGCCGCGACGTACACGCTCACGCGCCGGCGGTCGGGCGAAACGCGACACGCGCTATCCGGCCAATGGACGGCGCGGGGTCAGGCATCCACAGATCCGGCGACGATGAACGCCACCCTGCACGAAAGCGGCGTTGTTCTCGTCGAGAAGCGGGGGGCTGTCCTGGTGCGCCACCGGTGGATGTTATCAGCGTGCGTTTCGGATCGGGAGCGC
>CAVQGR010000011.1:0-17927 GCA_963712105.1 uncultured beta proteobacterium | reverse complement strand
CGAGCGGACATGTTTCCGTCAGGTCCAATACCGAGCAGGACACCTGGCCTCGCGCCTCGCCTGATCTTCGCCATGGCACGCCAGAGCGAGCGCTGTATACGCGCCTGTGCTAGCGTTCGCCGCGTGCGCCTGCCCTTCCCCGACCTGCTCGCCAGCAAGCGCGGCCGCCTGACCGCCTTCTTCCTGCTCTACGTCACCGAAGGCATCCCGCTGGGCTTCACCGCGACGGCCATCGCCACGCAGATGCGCCGGCAGGGACTCGACCCGGCGGCGATCGGCCTCTTCGTCGGCTCGCTGTACCTGCCCTGGGCGTTCAAGTGGCTGGCGGGTCCGTTCGTCGACACCTTCTCGTCGGACCGCTTCGGCCGGCGCCGGCTGTGGATCCTGCTGATGCAGCTGGGCATGGTCGCGACGCTGATGGTCGCGCTGCCGGTGAGTCCGACAGCGCAACTCGGCCTCTTCACGCTGATCATCCTGGTGCACAACGCCTTCGCCGCGACCATGGACGTGGCCATCGACGCGCTGGCGGTGAACGTGCTGCCCGAGCACGAGCGCGGCGTCGCCAACGGCTTCATGTTCGCCGGCGCCTCGGTCGGCCAGGCCATCGGCGGCTCGGGCGTGCTGTTCCTCGCCGCGCTGGTGCCTTTCAGCACCACCTATTTCTTCGTCGCCGCGTCGATCCTGCTGGTCACGGTGTTCGTCGTGCTGCCGCTGCGCGAGCCGGCCGGGCCGCCGCGCCCGCCTTCGACGGCCAGCGCGCTCGCGCGCATCGGCGGCGACCTCGCCCGGTTCGTGCGCGAAGCGGCGCGCGCCTTCACCGGCTCGCGCGCAGCCAAGGTCGGCGTGGTGGTCGCGCTGCTGCCGGCCGGCGCCTACGCGCTGTCGCTGGCGCTGCAGTCGAATCTCGCGGTGGAGCTGGGCCTGACCGATCCGCAGATCGCGCAGCTGAACCTCGTCTCCACGCTGGTCTTCGCGCTGGCCTGCGTGGCGGGCGGCTGGCTGTCCGACCGCTACGGCCGCAGGCGGATGCTGGCGCTGTTCATCTTCCTGACCGTGCTGCCCACGCTGTGGCTCGCCTGGGCGATGCAGGATGCGCAGTGGATCATGCCCATCGATGTCAAGGCGCCGGACCGCCCGGCGCCGCCGGCCGGACTGGTCGCGGTGTTCTGGGCCGCGGTGATCGCCTTCAACGTGTTCCAGGGCCTGTACTACGGCGTGCGCTCGGCGCTGTTCATGGACATCACCACCCGCGCGGTCGCGGCGACGCAGTTCACCGCCTACATGGCCTTCGCCAACCTGGTCGTCACCTACACGGCGTGGTGGCAGGGGCTGTCGATCGTGCGCTGGGGCTATCCGGCGACGCTGCTGCTGGATTCGATCTTCGGCCTGATCTGCATCGTGTTGCTGCCAATGATGAAGCCGCTTTCGGCCACGGCAGCGCGGCCGGCGGACCTTGCCGCGCCCGGTCCCGGTCCGCGGTAAGCCCACCCGTCGGAGAGGCATCGGCGCGAACGACATCGCCCTTTCGACTTCCCCGCCGCCTCGCGTATATTCAAGTAACGCCCTGCCCCGCGATTCCCCCGCCATTTTCCACCGTGATGCTGCGTTTCGCACCAGCCTCCCCTACGGCCAATCCATGCGCCAGCGCTACCAAGACGAGCTGCTCAACCGGCACCTGACGACCTATCTAGGCGATCTGGAACCCGAGGCGATGCGCCTGCTGCGCGAGCGCCTGCAGTGGGTCGAGGTCCCGGGCGGTCACACGCTGATGACCCAGGGCGAACCCGGGGACGCCATGTACCTGGTGCTCAGCGGTCGCCTGCGGGTGTACGTGAACGACGACGGCGCCCAGCGCATGGTCCGGGAAATGGGTCGCGGCCAGATCTTCGGCGAAATGAGCCTCTACACCGGCGAGCCCCGGGCGGCGACCGTGGTGACGATCCGCGATTCGGTGCTGGTGCGCCTTGCCAAGGACGACTTCGGGCCGCTGCTCGCCAGCAGCCCCCAGCTTTCCATCGTGCTGACCCGGCAGATCATCGAGCATCTGAAGGCCGCGCAGGAGCGTGCCAATCTCGCGCGTCCGGTCACCATCGCCGTGGTTCCCGTGACGGGCAACGTCGATGCGGGGGCGATCGCGCGGCGCCTCGCGGCGAGCCTCGCCAAAGTGGGGCCGGCACGGGTGATCGACGCGGCTTCGGTCGACCGTGATCTGCAGGATCCGGGCGTATCCCGTCGCGACGACGCCGACATCGACGCCAACCGGCGCATTGCGCTGCACCTGGACGAGATCGAGGCGACGCATGACTTCGTGCTGCTGGTGAGTGACGACCGGCCGACGGCCTGGACGCATCGCTGCTGCCGCGGTTCCGACGAGATCCTGCTGCTGGCCGACGCCGAAGCGCCCGTGGCCCTGCACGACACGGAAACGCAATACCTGATGCAGCGTGCGGCGCGCAGCGAGGCGGCGGAAATCCTGGTCCTGCTGCATCCCCGGGACCGGCATTGCCCCCGCGACACGCACAAGTGGCTCGGCCGGCGACCGGTGACCGATCACCTCCATATCCGGCCCGAACTCGACGCCGACATGGAGCGGTTGTCGCGGATCCTCTCCCACACGGCGATCGGCCTGGTGCTGGCCGGCGGCGGCGCGCGGGGCCTGGCCCACATCGGCGTCTGTCGCGCGCTGCGCGAACGCGGCATCGAGATCGACTACGTCGGCGGTACCAGCATCGGCGCGGTGATGGCCGCGCTGATCGCCTCCGACCGGCCGTTGGCGGAGGCGACCCGGATCGCCCGCGAAGGATTCAGCGTCAATCCGACCGGCGACTTCAATTTCCTGCCGCTGCTGTCGCTGATCAAGGGCCGCCGGCTGCGCGGGATCGTCGAACGCGCCACGGTCGAGCTGCTGGGCTTCGACGTCGACGTCGAGGACCTGTGGAAGAACTACCTCTGCGTCGCCAGCAACTACTCGCAGGCCAGCGAAAGCGTGATCCGCCACGGCAATCTGACCAAGGCGATGCTGGCCAGCATTGCGATCCCCGGGGCGTTGCCGCCCGTCGTGCACGACGGCGACCTGCTCTGCGACGGCGGCACTTTCAACAATTTCCCGGTCGACGCCATGCTGCGCATGCGCGGCGTCGGCACCATCATCGGCATCGACCTCCATGCGCGCAAGCCGCGGCGCATCGACGTCGCCGAGGTGCCGAGTTCCTGGGCACTGCTGCGGGACCGCTGGCGTCCGCGCGCGAAGCGCCGCTATCGTTTCCCTTCACTGGTGGCATACCTGATGAACGTCACCATCCTCTACAGCACCTCCCGGCAGCGGCAGGCGCAGAAACTCACCGATCTGTACATCAATCCCCCGCTCGAGCGGGTGGGACTGCTCGAGTGGAACAAGTTCGACGAAATCGTGAGTCAGGGGCATGCGCATGCATTGACGGTGCTCGATGGCCTTGCCCCGGAGGAACTCCGGCGCCTGGGCGCGCGGACCGCCTGAGCGACCGCGCCTGCGCCGCGACGGGCACCCCCCGGGCGGTCGGGCCGTGGTAACGTAGCATTGCCGTTTTCGGGAGCATTGCCTTGACGGACGACGCGCAGACCTCGACATCCGGCGGAACCCAGCCCGGGTTCCTCGAGCGCATCAAACGCAGCCTGCTCGGCCACCCGGAGCCGGCCGCCGCCGCGAACACCACCGACGCGCGTCTTGCGCCCTACGCCGATCGCGTCACGTCCGCGGAGGACGCGCTCGCGCGGATACCGAGCGGCAGCCATGTCTTCGTGGGAACGGCGTGCTCGACGCCGCGTGCGCTGACCAATGCGCTCGAAACCATGCGGTTTCCGCCCGCCGACATCGAGTTGCTCCACTTCCTCACCACCGGAGCGATTCCGCACGACGCGCAGGGCAAGTCGACGACACGATTCCGCCACCGCAGCTTTTTCGTCGGCTCGGACATGCGCGCGGCGGTCCGGCAGGGACAGGCCGAGTACGTCCCCATGTCGATCGTGCGCCTGCCGCAGCTGATCGACATCGGCCGCGTGCAGGTCGATGTCGCGCTGATCCAGGTATCGATGCCCGACGAGTTCGGGTACGTGAGCCTGGGCATTTCGGTCGATGTGCTGCCGGCGGCCATCCACAAGGCGAAGCTGGTCATCGCCGAGGTCAATTCGCTGATGCCGCGCTCGATGGGGGACTCGGTGGTCCATGTCAGCCAGATCGATTGCCTGGTTCCGCACAGCGCGCCGCTGACCGAATACCTGCACCCGGACACCGAGGAGCAGGTGGTCGAGCAGATCGCCCGCTACATCGGCGGCATCATCGAGGACGGTTCCACGCTGCAGACCGGCCTGGGACGAATCCCCGACGCTGCGCTCAAGTATCTTGCCGACCGCCGCGACATCGGCATCCATTCGGACGTGATCACCGATTCGATCATTCCGCTGCTCGAGAAAGGCATCCTGACCGGCCGCCGCAAGTCGACCCAGCGCGGCAAGATCGTCACCAGCTTCGCGCTCGGCAGCAAACGCCTGTACGACCTGATCGACCGGAACCCGCTGTTCAGTTTTCAGTCCATCGACGCCGTGGGCAATCCGGAAACGATTGCCGCGCAGCACCGGATGGTGTCGGTGACGCAGGCGTTCGCGATCGACCTCACCGGGCAGGTCTGCGTCGACCAGCTCGACGGCGAGTTCTACGGCGGCATCGCCGCACAGGGTGAATTCCTGCGCGGCGCCTCGCGCTCGGAGGGTGGCAAGGCGATCATCTGCCTCGCCGCCACGTCCGGCGACGCTGCGGATTCGCGCGTGCGCGCCGTGCTTGGCCCCGGCGAAGGCGCGACCATCGCCCGGACCGACGTGCACTACGTGATCACCGAGTACGGAATCGCCTATCTGTTCGGAAAATCGATCCGCGAACGCGCCATAGCGCTGATCGACGTCGCGCATCCGAAATTCCGCGCCGAGCTGCTCGAGCAGGCCAAGGCCATGGGCTACCTGCCCGCGTCGCAGACGCTGAAGAACATGCGGGCGTATCCGGTCGAAGAGGAGGTCACCGTCGAGCTGAAGGACAAGCGGACGCTGCTGCTGCGCCCCGCCGTCGCCGCCGACAGCAACGACATCCGCGACCTCTTCCACAGCATGTCCGAGGGCGATGTCTACACGCGCTTCTTCCGCAAGGTGCGCGAGTTGTCCGGCCAGGACGTGCAGCGTCTTTGCAATGTCAACTTCGAGAACGAGGTGGCCTTCGTCGCCGTGAGCGGCACGCGCGAAAATCCGCGCATCGTCGCGCACGCGTGCTATTTCATCGACCCGTCGACGAATCTCGGCGAGACGGCGTTCATGATCAGCCCGCAGTGGCAGGGCTGCGGTCTCGGCTCGGCGCTGCAGCGGCGCATGATCGAGCACGCCAAGGCGCGCGGCCTGCGCGGGTTCGTCGCCGACATCATGTCGTCGAACGCGAACATGGTTCGCCTGGCGAAGTCCGGATCGTCCGAGGTGAACGTCGAGTCCAGCGGCACCACGGTGCGCGTCACCGCGCTCTTTTGACCCGCGAAGCGGCGGAAAAGGCCGCGCGGACGCCGGCAATCCGGGTCAATAGCCGGCGGCCTGAATCGTCCCGGTCGCGAAACGAAGCCGCGCCGACAGCTGGAGCGCAAGGTTGAGCAGCACCTGAGTCGCGAGCGTCGGATCGGTGCGCCGGATCTCGTCGAGCGCATCCCGCGTGAGCACGTACACCACCGAAGGCAGGTCGGCAACGCCGGTGGCCGTGCGCCCGCCTCCGTCGAGCATCGCCGTCTCGCCGAAGATCACCCCCGGCGCGAAGCTCGCCAACCGCTGCGACGGCGCCGCCAGGTCGAGTCCGGCGCCGGAGAAGAATGCTGACGGAGCCGCTGGCCAGCACATACAGCCGGTCGCCCGGCTCACCCTTCCGGAACAGCACGTCGCCGGCAGCGAGTTCCACGCGGTCCAGGGTCCGCCGCAGCCGCTCCCTCTGCTCGGTCGTCAGATCGCGGACCAGCGGCAGGTCGTCGAGCGGCAGCTCCGTGTCGAGCGAGACCATGCCGGCATCGTCGAGCAGACCACGCTCGGCGTGTTCCAGCGCGCGGTCCGCGTCGGCAAACCACTGCCGCCGGTCGCGAAGCTCGGGAACGCCGAACGCGTCCAGCGCCCGCGCGTGCCGGTCGCCGGCAACGATTCCGGAAAGCAGCAGCGTGACGCCGGCATCGTGCAGCTGACGCACCATGCGTTCGAGTGCCATCGCTCCCGGAAGCGTCGACCGTCGTCACGCGCCTCACGTCGATGATGACGTACCGGGCGTCCTTGGCAAGGGCGTCGACCTGCAACGCGAGCCTGTCGGCGGTTCCGAAGAATACCGCCCCTTGCAGTTCGATGAATTTGATCCTGTCGCCACGCTCACGCAACAGCTTCTCCTGGTCCGGATAATAGATTCGCCGCGACATTCGCGTCGCCCCGGTGCCGATGCTGCGCACCAGCGAGCGGTTCATCGCCACGATGAACAGCGCGAACGACAGCAACACGCCGACGGCAATGGCGATCAGAAAGCCGAACACGATGGTGGCGAGGCACACCAGCAGCACGACGGCAAGATTCCATCTCGCCTCCAGGTTTCCGGAATCCGCGCGCAACTGACGCAACGCGCCGACGCTCCATTGGTCGAAGATTCCCAGCGCCACGACCAGCATGATGCCCGCGCTCACGGTCAACGGAATGAGGCCGATCAGGAACCCGCCGAAGAGCAGGATCAGCAGCAGCGCGAGCGATCATCATGCACGCGGCCAGGTTGCCGCGTCCGCCGGCTCGATGCATCGACATCGCGATTGTCGGCGAATAGCGCAACCGGGACGCCGCCGACAGCGCCAACGGCGATGTTGGCCAGGCCCTGGCCGATGAGCATGCGATTGGCGTCGTGACGGGTATGCAGCGTCGTGTCCATCGCGACGGCCGCCAGCAGCGAGTCCAGCGAGCCGATGACCGCGATCACGAACGAAGTCGTCGCGAGCTGTGGCAGATGTGCGAACAACAATGACCATGGCTCGGCGGCAACCAACCACTGGGCAATCACCGGCTCGGACAGCCCGGTCGCCGGAATTCCCAGCACCGGGCCGAGATTCAGCTCCGGGAGTCAGCGCGTGAATGACGGAATAGGTGGCCGTCCCGAACAGAAGGCGGCGAGCGACCAGGGAACGCGCAACCGTCGTCGCACCAGGACCCACGCGAACATGGCGGTGGCGACGCCAAGCGCAAGACCGGGAACGGAGATAAGCGACAGCCGATCGACGACATCCCGGTCCCAGCAAGTCCCGGAAGTCCGAGCAACGGCCCGATCTGCGAGATGGCGATCAGGACGGCGACCCCGTTCATGAATCCAGCGACCACCGGTACCGGAACGTACTTGATCAACGTTCCGAACCTCGCCATCCCGAATCCGACCTGCAGCACCCCCGCACCGATGACACAGAGCATGCAAAGCGCGAGAATCGTCTTCAGTTCCAGGCCGCTCGCCGTCCGCAACGTTGGGTCGGTGGCCAGTGTCGCCACAAAGCTTGCAAAAATCAGCGTGGTCGCGGTCCTGGGGATGCTGCCCGGAATGACCACGCCACCGATCAGCGCCGCAATCAGGCCACCAACGATCGCCGTGGTGAATGCGGCGCGCACGCCGATGTCGGCGGCGTCGGGTCCAAGCGCGGCAAAGGCCAGCGTGCCCAGCGGCAGGACGATGCCGAGTCCCACCATCGCGCCGGCAATTCCGCCGCGCAGTTCGCCGACCAGGCCGGCCCTGCCGACCGTACTGGTCAGGTGCCTCTGCATGGTCTGGCCGCGGCGACGCGACGACGCGACGCACCGAACTGGTCTCAGATCCGGAAATCGGCGCTGATGCGCCGCTGCTGCAGTGACTTGGCGTAGACATGCCGCGCCCGCAGGCGCGGATCCTGGAGTATGCCGCCGATCGTACCCACCACCGCGCTCACCACGCCGGCGAGGGGCAACGCCAGCACCAGTCCGGGAACGCCGGCGACGGCGCCACCGATGAAGACCATCAGCACCGTTGGCAGCGGGTGCATGCGGATGCTGCGCCCGACGGTCAGCGGAATGAAGAAGAAATTGTCGAGCAGTCGCCCGGCGGCGAACACGCCAACCGTCGCATAGACGATCCATGGGTTGGTGGGGAACTCGGTTGCCGCCACCAGCACCACCAGGACGCAACCGGCGATCGATCCCACCACCGGGATCCATTGGAAAATTGCGGCCATCAGCGCCAGGACCAGTGCGTTCGGAATGCCGACGATCAACAGTCCGGTACCGAGGACGACGGTGTCGACCACGGTCAGCTTCAGCAGACCCTGAAAATAATTGCGGGCATTGGCGTCGACCTGGTCGAACATGAATATCGTGCGCTCGAAGAACGCGTTCGGCACCTCGCTGGCCAGCAGCTTCGCAAACACTCCGCCATCGCGCAGCATGAAAAACGCAAAAAACGGCGCAAGCAGCAGCGTCGGCAGCCAGGCTGCGGCGGCAAGCAGCATCTCGCCCAGCTTTTTCTGCACCGTGTTTTCACCGAATTCCGTGACCATTGCACTCATCTCGGCGTGAAAATTCATTCGCTGCAGGAAGCCGAATTGATGCTCCAGCGTCACGAGCGTCCGGTCGATGAGCACCCGCCCGCCTTCGAGATAGCGACTGAAGGTCACTTCGCCGCTGACCGCCTGCGTGGCCAGCCACGGCGCCAGCGGGATCATGACGCCGATCGTGACCAGGGTGACGCCGGCGACCACCAGTGCGGTGGCGGTTTCGCGGCGGACTCCGGCCAGGACCAAGCGACGCACTACCGGAAAGAGCACGTAATAAAGGATGATCGCCAGCAGAAACGGCACGCACCAGCCAGAGGGCCTTCGCCGACGCCACCAGCAGGAGCGTGGTGACACCGATGGTGACGATCCAGACCACCGGTCCGGTCGCGAGATACGAGTTTTTCACAGCGGCCGGGATTCCAGCTTCAGGTAGCGTTCGCCAAGCTTGCGACCGATTTCGCGCGCGAGCTGCATGGCGATCTTCGAAGCGATCCCCGCGTGCGTCTCGATCAGGTTTTCGAAATCGGAGCGCGAAAGCGCGGCCAGCACGCAGTCCTCGGCCGCGCGGGCCTGGGCAGTACGCGGCGCCCCCCCGAGCAGGGCCAATTCGCCGAACACCGAACCCGCCGGATTCTCCGCGAGCACTTGCGCGACCGGTTCGGCCGGCCTGCAGATCAGCACGCGCCCGCTCAGCACCACGTAAAGGGCCTGGCCCTCTTCGCCCTCGTCGAAGACGATTTCGTCCTTCTGATAGACGCGTTCGAACAACAGGCCGTCGATCACCCGCAGTTCCTTGGGCTGCAAGGTTGCGAACAGCACGATCTGCCGGATCTGCGCGAGCCGGGGGTGTTCCGTGCGGCGGTGAAGGAATCCGAACATCGAGGCCAAATTTGCAGTCGGGATTGGTTCCGGTACCAATGAACAGCGAAAGAGACGCGCGCAATACGCGGTGCCAGGAGCTTCTACGATGTCGGCATTGGCTGCGTCTTGCGCTGCAACAACTCCAGCAAGGCTGCGACACGCGGTGGAGTTTGCCATAGAATCGCCGAAAGGTTGAGGCAGCGACACCGGTCTGATGGCTGCCGATCCAGCGCGTTGCGTCATTTCCCGGAGATACAAGTTGCTCGTAAAATCGCAAGCGGCACACCTCGACCGGGCAAACCGTCGCGCTCCAAGGCTCTCAATTCCCGGAGCCCGCAGCGTTGGGCAAAGCATCAGGGTTGGCCGCCTATGAACCCCAACCTTGATGCGGGACGGTTCGAGGCTCTTTGGCGCCGGCATGTCGCGACACCTACTGGCGCGGCCGCTTCCACGGTGCACGCCGACCTGTGCCGTCGCCTGGGTGGGTCGGATCGACGCTTTCACGACCTGAACCACATCAGCGACTGCCTGCGTCGGTTCGATGAGGTCGTGCCGCTGCTCGCGAATCCGGATGCGGTGGAAATGGCGATCTGGTTCCACGACGCTGTGTACCTGCCCGGCGACGCCGGCAACGAGCGGCGCAGCACCGAGTTGTTCCTGTCCTATGCCGATGGCGCCGATCCGCTGTTCCGGCGGAGGGTCTGCGCGCTGATTCTGACTACCCGCCACCAGCGCCAGGCGCCGGACGATGACCGCGGCTACATCGAGGACATCGACCTCGCCGGTTTCGGAGGGCCCTGGGAAGATTTCATGCGCGGAGGCGACCTGCTGCGCGAGGAATTCGCTGCGCAGCCGGACGCGCAGTACTACGCCGGGCAGGTCTGGTTCCTGGGGTTCCTCAAGCGCCGGCGGTGGTTCTTCTCCACAAAATATTTTCGGGAACGCTACGAGGCCAGGGCGCAGGAAAATCTGGACCGGCTGCTCGGCTTGCTGGCGGCGCAGGGGTATCGGCCCGCGCCCGGGTAGGCGCTCGAAGCGGCTATGGTTGTCGTGTACAACTTCTCACTCCAGGCTGCCGCTGACTCGCGTCGCATCAGGCGAGCGAAACCATCGATTCCGCACTGAAGCGGCCGTTTTCGTTGCCATCGATCCGCGTGCGTGGAATCCGTCGCCGAAGACCGCATCTGTAGCAAACGGAATCGCCTGCAGGGAGATCGCTGGATCGATCAACATGTCGCGCATGCGCTCCGAGCAGGCCATTTTTTCGGCCGCCATGACTACGTCATATTCGCGTCGAGGACTGTAACAGTCGCCGGTCGCGCTGTTGCAAATGTTGCAGTAGCGACTATCATGCCGAACCTTGGACTCCGTGCAGAGCGGCCGAGCCGCAGGCGGAGGATCGGATGGCAATCGACTTCAATGCTCAGCCGAGAAGAAC
The DNA here is from genome assembly GCA_963712105.1 of uncultured beta proteobacterium. Taxonomy (GTDB): domain Bacteria; phylum Pseudomonadota; class Gammaproteobacteria; order Burkholderiales; family Casimicrobiaceae; genus VBCG01. The sequence goes on along the minus strand of CAVQGR010000011.1, from coordinate 7,043 downwards.
GCTAACGAACGAGCACCTGGGGAAGGTAAACGATGAATGTCCTGACTAGAATGTTGCGGGTGGTGATGGCGGTGGCGGTGGTGGCGCTGGCGCTGCCGGTCCCCGCTTTCGCCGGCAAAAATTTACAGCGATGGTCGTGCAGTCGACTGGGGTCAGTACGGTCGCGGTGACGATCACGAACGTAACGCCGGAAAACAACTCGACGATCAGTTCGTTCACCATCAACAAGCCCTACAGTGGTGCGACGCTGACTCCGCTATCGTCCTCGGCTACTGCCACTGTCCTACCCGACGGTAATGGCAATGTGAATGTCAATGCGTTCCAAGGCCTGAAATCGGGCGGCAGGACTCCGAACAACATCACAATCAACCTAACGGTGGACTACGGTGCAGCAGGGCCTCCCGTATGCGGATCAAACGCTAGCTGGACGGCGACCGTCTACACCGGAAATTTCTCGAACACCACGTTCCAACTTGTGGACGCCAACGGCAACAACCTCAACAGCGTTCTGCAGTCGCTGAATTGCTACAGCCTCTCGGGATTGCCGACGACCATTAAGGCGGGAACGACCACGTCGGCAAACGTGACGGTAAAGAACGAAAGCGCTGCCGGCGGCCCGACACTCAACCGCCTTGAACTCACGCTTCCGTCGGGCATGACGATCAGCCCAAACCCCTCCACCAACCTGGACCTGTCGCCCGGCGCCACAACGACGGTTGCAGTTTTCGGTCAGCGCACCTTGCGGGGCCTCGGCAGGAAGCTGGGGTTCCACGGCCAATTCGGCCAATAACGGAAGCGGAATCGCATTCACGCCGCCCGCCGCGACGCCATTCTCCGTCGCGGGGTGTTACCTGAGCTTCACACCCGCGCCGCCCTCGGCAATTGCCTCGGGCGAAGCAGTGGAGCACCCGGTGGTCGGGCTCACCGCCTACGATGGGGGCGGTAGCGTTCTGACTTCGTGGAATGGCAACGTCACGTGGTCGCTAGACCCGTTAGTGAGCGGTAGCGGCGTAACGGACGGAGGAGAGAAGACAGGCGGTTCCGGTGCCTATTTCTATCCCAAGTTGACCATTACCGGCGCCGTGGGCAGTTCCTTCTCGCTGGTGGCAACGACCACGCTTGGAACGTCGGCGGCAACCGCGAGCGTCACCAGCACGCCCGCGTTCACCATTGCGCCGGGTGTCCTCTACTGCGACGATTTGATGGATGACACGCTGCTGAACGATCCAGCGAGCACGGGCGTCTTTGGCGATCCCGGCACGGGGAAGGGCAAGCGGTGGTCGAACAAGGATGGCTCTCCGTGCGTGCTCGTCGGCTACAACTTCACGAACACGATCCTGACCAACAACACGGTCCAGTTGGTGTGGGACGTCGGGACTCAGCCGAATGCAGTGTTCGACTACACAGTATTCTGGCGCCCCGAATTCGTCGATCCGGACACTGGGCTCCCCAAGCGCCGGACCAAGGTGGCATGGGAATCGAACAACACGGGGCCGGTGTGGGTCTGGGGTAACGCTTGCCTGACCAAGGATCCTCCGGCCCTGTACGCGACCGTGGCGTCGGATCCAGGTTACCTCCACGCTGAACGTCACCCATCAATGCAACGCCGCCCCTTACGGCACTGCCTGCGCTACCGTTCGCCATCGTGGTCGGCACCGAGCGCATGACGGTGACGAGTCTTGGGGGAGGGACAAACTGGACCGTCGTGCGCGGTGCAGGCGGGACAACAGCTGCTACTCACAGCCCAAGCGCCAAGGTGATGAGCACGCCGCTCCCCATTGACTTGAACAGGTACCTGCCGAATAGCACGACAGATAATCCGTACTACAAGAGGCAGGTCCAGATGTGCATCTGGGACGAGGAGTTCCAGTCGTACACGCGCGGCGGCACGAACCTGTACGACTGCGCCACGCAACCGACGCCGAGCGGACCGGCGACGCTCGCCGAAGTCCAGCCCGTCGCATGTGTCATTCGCAAGACGTCGGTGTACGACATCGGCGACGGCTTCATGACCCTCGACTAGCGTCGAAGCAACAAGCACCAGCGAAAAGCGGCCCCGCGGGGCCGCTTTTCATTTCAGGCCATTGCCTGGCGCGCAGGCGGGGGAATCGGCGGCAGCACGCGGATCTTCAGCCGCGCCACCAGCGCTTCGCTTTCGGCCACCACTTCCGCCGGCGGTGCGCGGCCCTCGCGCCGATGCGCCTCGATCAGCGAGCACAGCGTCAGCGTCGTTTCCTGCAGGTCGTTGCGCGCGCGCGCTGCGGCAAGTCCCGCCTCCAGCGCCTGCCGGGCGCCAGCGTAGTCGCCCTGCTGCAGCAGCGCATGGCCGCGAACGCGTTCGAGCAGCGAAATCGCCTTGGTGCCTGCTTTCGACGCTCGCGCCCGGTCCAGCGCGTCGTTCACCGCGGCGAGCCCGGCTTCGCCGTCGCCGTTGAACAGGCTGCACTCGGCCAGCCGCGCGTCGACGTCGAGCACCTCCTCCTCGCGCTTGACGTGCTGGAAGTGCGTCCTGGCCTCGGTGAGGCGCGCGATCGCCTCGTCGATGCGGCCGGCGCGCAGCGATACGCGGCCCAGCAGCCACAGGCATCCGCCCAGCAGGTAACGGTAGCGGGAGGCCCGCCACAGCGGCAGCGTTTCCAGCAGCAGCGCCTGCGCCTCGTCCAGTTCGCCGCGGTCGGAGAGGATTTCGGCCAGGTTCATCCGCGCCAGCGTCGCGTCCAGCGTGTTGCCGAGTTTTTCGGACCCCGCGCGGCCGCGCTCGTAATAGTCCAGCGCCTCGTCCCAGCGCCCCTCCCACTGGCAGATGACGCCGAGATTCGACAGCAGTCCCGCCTGCCGCAGCAGGTTGCCCGAGCGGCGGTAGGCCTCCAGCGCGCGCTGCAGGAACGGCTCCGCGCCCTCCTTGCCGAGCGCGCCGTAGGCCCAGCCCATCACGAAGCACGCGGCGCCCAGCGCTTCGGGATCGTCGGCGGACTCGGCCTCGGCGATGGCGCGTTTGGCCCAGCGCATGGCGTCGGCGCTGCGGCCCTCCGCCTGCAGGACGTTGGCGTACCAGGCGCTCGACCGCGCGGACTGCCGGGCGGATTCCGCGCCGGTTACACCCTGGACCGCCTTGCCGGAGCGCGCCGCCCAGCGCAGCGCCTGCGCATACTTGCCGCGTTTTTCGTCCAGCTTGGATTGCTTGAGCAACAACTCCGACTCCGGCAGCGGACTGCCCGCGACCAGGCGACGCGCCGACGCGTAGGTGTCTGCGGCCTTGTCGAATTCGCCGGCCCGGTACAGGCAATCGGCGAGCGCCTCGTGCGCGACGGCCAGCTCGCGCTTCTCGAGCTCCGGCAGCCGGCGGCCGGCGTCGATCGCGCGCGTGTACATCCCCGCGGCTTCGACGAAAGCGTACGCGCCCAGCGCGCGCCTGGCCGCCACCGTCGCATACCGCCACGCCGGTCGATATTCGCCCGCGGCCAGATGATGCAGCGACAGGATGCCGGCCTCGTCCTCGGGCTGCTCCAGTTCCTCTTCCATGCGCGCCGCCACCGCGCCGTGCAGCCGCCGGCGCAGCTTGTACGGCAGCCCTTCGTAGGCGGCGTCGCGCAGCAGCGAGCGGCGGAAGCGCAGGTAGCCGTCGCCCTCCGCGTCGAAGAATTCCTGCAAGCGCGCCGCCGCGCCGGCGTCCAGCCGCAGGCGCTGGCCTTCGAGGTCGAGCCAGTCGAGCATGCGCGGATGAAAGGTCAGCCCGAACACCGCGGCGTGACGCAGCAGCGCGCGGTCGTCGGGCGCCAGCGCGTCGATGCGCGCCATCGTCGCGGCCTCGGCGGAATCGGGCAGCCCGCCGGTCCCGCCGGTGGCGATGGCGGCGCGCAGCAGGTCGCGCAGGAACTGCGGATTGCCGCCCGAGCGGCTGGCCACGGTCTTCAGCACGTGCAACGGCAGCGGGTCCTGCTCCGACGCCTGTTGCGCCATCCGCAGCGCGTCGGCCTCGCCGAGCGGCTTGAGGTCGATGCGAACGGCCCCCGGCGCGGCGGGCGCGATGGGCGCGGCGCCCGGCCGACGCGCAACGCCGAACACCCACGGCCGTTCGCCGAGCGTGCCGGCGATGTGGGCGAGCAGCTCGGCCGAGGCGAGGTCCATGTGGTGCGCGTTCTCGATCAGGAACAAGCCGGGACCGGGAGCGACGGCGGCGAGGAAGGCGGCGACGGTCTCGTGCAGCTTGGTCCGCCGGTTCTTCTCCGCGAGCATCTCCACTTCGGGCGTCGCCGGGAACTCGAGGCCGAAGGCGATGGCCAGCAGCGGCAGCCAGGGCTGCAGCTGCCGCAGGTCCTTCGCCACCAGCGCGCGCAGCTTCTGCGCGACCGCCTCGTCGGGGTCGTCGCGTCCGAAACCCAGCAGCTCGCGCAGCAGCTCCTGCCAGACCGCGTACGGGGTCGACGCCGTGTAGGCCTCGCATACGGCGTGGTGGAGCACGGAAGCCGGCAGCCTCCTCGCGCAGCGCCTCGAGCAGGCGCGTCTTGCCGACGCCGGCCTCGCCGGCGATGTCGACCAGGCGGCCCGTGCCCGCGCGCGCCGCGTCCAGCGCGGCGCGTAGGACCTCGAGCTCCGCATCGCGGCCGATCAGCGGCAGCTGCTGCAGCGCGCCGAGGCGCGAGCGCGAGCCCACGGCGTCGCCGACGGCCCAGGCGCGGATCGGCTGCGCCTTGCCCTTGACCGCGAACGGCGCGAGCTCGGTGGTGGCGAACAGCGTGTTCGAGCGGTCGAGCACGTCGGCGGTCGCGTAGATGCGGCCCGGCTCGGCCTTGGCCATCAGCCGCGCCGCCAGGTTCACGGCGTCGCCCATCACCGTGTACGTCCGGCGGTAGAACGGGCCGATGTCGCCGGCGAAGACGGCGCCCCGGTTGACGCCGATGCGGATCGAAACCGGAACGTTCGCGTCGACGATCGCGCGCAGCGCCAGCAGCATGCGCTCCTCGTCGTCGCCGGTGCTGCCGGGCGCGCCGGCCGTCAGGATCAGCTTGCCGCCGTCGACGTCGACGTCGGACGACAAGAGCGCGATGCCCTGCTCCTCGGTGGCTGCCTCGACCGTGCCGACCAGCCGGTGCAGTGCCTCGGCCGCCGCCTCGGGCCCGGCGCGCTCGATCAGCGCATCGGTGCCCTCGATGCGGATGAAGGCGATCGTGACCGGCCGGTGCTCGGAACCGCCACCGCCGCCGCTGATGTGCGTACGGATCGCCGGCGACAGGCAATGCGCGAGCGTCGTCGGTGGAGATGTGCGGCCGCGGTACCAGCGGCAGCTTTTCCGTGGCGCCCGCAGGCTCGCGCGACAGCAGCACGCCCGGGCCCTTGGCCTTGCCCAGGCAGCGCGCCGGCAGCGTCGCGGCCGTCTCCGGACTCACCAGGATCTGGCCGGCACTCGCCTCGTGCTCCATGGTCACCACGCGGCTCCAGGCGGGGCCCATCGGCAGCAGTTCGACGTGCGACGATCCGACGGCGAAGAAGTGGAATGTTCCCGAATGCACGCCCTGCGACATCCGCAGCGTCACCCTGGCGCCGGGAATGTCGATCCGGCCGACGTCGCGCAGCACGCGGCGCATGCGGATCGCGGCGCGGCAGGCGCGCGTCGCATGGTCGGCATCCTGGAACCACAGCAGCAGCGCGTCGCCGCCGAACTTGAGCAGGCTGGCGCCGTTGTCGTAGGCGACCGCCAGGATCGCCTCGAAGCTGCTGCCGATCACCTCGGTGATCTGCTCGGAGCCTTCCCGGCCCTTCCGGGCAAGCCGCTCGGACAGCTTGGTGAAGCCCGAGATGTCGACGAAGGCGACCGAGCCGTCGACCGTCCACCAGCGCTTGTCCGGATGGTCGACCAGGTGCTGCTGCAGGATCCGCGGCAGGTACAGGCCGAAGCGTTCGGCGGTGGATTCGGATTCGGGCACGCGGGTTTCCTTCGGAATCTGTGCTGCAAAACCCGTAAGTGTACGCAGGCGCCGGAAAACAGGCACGTCCTGGCGGTCGGGACGCTCGGCGCCCGCCCCGTACAATGCGCCATGTCCGCCGCCGCCCCCTACGCCACGCTGACGCCGGACCGCATCCTCGACGCGCTGGCGGGCGTCGGCATGAGCGGCGATGGCCGCCTGCTGGCGCTCAACAGCTACGAGAACCGCGTCTATCAGGTCGGGCTGGAGGAGGCCGCCCCGTCGTGGCCAAGTTCTACCGTCCGGGGCGCTGGACCGATGCGCCATCCTCGAAGAGCACGCCTTCGTCGCCGAACTGGCCGAGCGCGAAATCCCGGTGGTGCCGCCGCAGGCCGTCGACGGCGCAACGCTGCACCATCAGGGCGACTTCGCTTCGCCGTCTACCCGCGCCATGGCGGGCGCACGCCGGAACTCGACGATCCGGACACGCTGGAATGGATGGGCCGCTTCATCGGCCGCATCCACGCCATCGGCGCGCTGACGCCCTTTCCATAGCGCCCCACGCTGGACATTGCAAGCTTCGGCGACGAGCCGCGCGACTTCCTGCTGGCGCATGGCTTCATCCCGCCGGACCTGCGCGAAGCCTATACCAGCGTGTCGGCGCAGGCGCTGGACGGCGTGCGGCGCGGCTTCGACCGCGCCGGCGAGATGCGCACCTGCGCCTGCACGGCGACTGCCACGCCGGCAACGTGCTCTGGACCGACGACGGCCCCCACTTCGTCGACTTCGACGACAGCCGCATGGGGCCGGCGGTGCAGGATCTGTGGATGCTGCTGTCCGGCGAGCGCGCCGACATGACGCGCCAGCTCGGCCGACGTGCTCGCCGGCTATGAGGACTTTTACGAATTCGACCCCCGCGAGCTGCACCTGGTCGAGGCGCTGCGCACCCTGCGCCTGATCCACTACTCGGCCTGGATCGCGCGGCGCTGGGACGACCCCGCCTTTCCCGCGGCCTTTCCCTGGTTCAACACCAGCGCTACTGGCAGGACCGCATCCTCGAGTTGCGCGAGCAGATCGCGCTGATGGACGAGGCGCCTTTGGTCGTCTGACCGCGCGCAACGCCGTCGCTCCGGCGCAATG